>CAVVHD010000006.1:0-274103 GCA_963747995.1 uncultured Gammaproteobacteria bacterium
ACAACACCCTTCTCAACTTTTCCCAGAGCATCAACGACTTGCCGTCGTGAAATTTTCTCTTCGGCTGCGTTCTCGTTACTGACTCGTCACCAGCCGCAGGCCTGTGTGTTTGATCGACTGTGTCGTAAATGTGCCATCGATCCGACACGCCGCCGTCTGCAAGTGATCCGCCGCCAAATGCGCATAGCGCAGTACCATCTCAAAGCTGGACCAACCGCCCAAAGCCTGAAGCTCCTGAAGGCTGGTCCCATTCTGGACGTGCCAGGACGCCCAGGTATGGCGCAGGTCATGCCACCGAAAATCGGCAATCCCGGCACGCGCCAACGCCGCCTTCCACGCTTTGGTGGAGGTGCGATCCACAGGCTTGTCCGCATAGGTGAACACCCACTGTGGGTGTTTCTCCCGCCGCCGCAGTAACACGGCAAGTGCAGACTCGTTCAATGGCACCGCAATGGCCTTGCGCGACTTGGATTGATCGGCATGAATCCAGGCCACACGCCGTGTGACATCCACCTGATCCCAGCGCAGGTAGCTCACGTTGCGTTGCCGAAGACCGGTGGCCAAACTGAATTCGGCCATATCCGCCAGATGGGGCGGCAGTTCCTTCAACAACACCGTGGCGTCTGTCCGGGACAAATAGCGCACACGCTTTTTCGGTTCAGGGTACAGTTTTACCTTGGGACACCGCTCGATCCACTCCCAGTCATCCCTGGCGGCCCGCAGAATTGCGCGAACCAAGGCCAGATACCGATTGGCCGTGGCGTGGGTCGCCTCGGTTTTCTTAAGCACCCCCACCTGGTCGATTGTGTCCCGGCTGATCTCATCAAGGTACAAGCCCCCGAAATGGTCATCCAACCAGCGCAGTTTGCTCAGGTCCTTGCCATGATCCGCCTTGTAATCCCGCTCCTGAAGCCACCGTACTACAGCATCCTGCCAGGTACGCCTGGGCTTTTCACCCAGCCGATGAACCCGCCACAGGCTCACTTTTAAATGGTCGTGGTATTCCTGGGCTAACGTGCGGTCTTCAGTCCCAGTAGAGCGGCGTAGTCGCTGCCCCGAGGGTGTTTGCACGTCGACCCACCAGACCGTGGTTCGTCTATGGACTCCTCCTCTTTTGCAAGCACTTTGTTCGATGCGTCAAGGTACGACTGCCTACGTGTATCCGGTCTCATTGATGATGCCGTTTCATAGGCATCGGACCCTGATGGGCTATTCGCGCGCCGGCTCCCAAACGACTAAACGAGCTCTTATGCTCGGCGAATCGAGGGGTTTTACCAACGTCGGTTCGACCTGTTCGCCATCAAACAATATGCTCTGCAACCGTGGTGGTGTTCCCCCTCCCAAATTACCACTGTCCGGTCCCGTAAGTCATCAAACCAGCGTGACCGCATGCATACAAGCATCGGGTCGTAGGCTGGCAGCGGTATCGCACGATTGCCCATGCTATCCGTGCCGTCTTGTTTGCAATGCGACAGTCACAACATTCGCATGTTTCCGTGCCGACAATGCATTGCAACCATTCGCTAAGCCCATCATCTCGATCCTTCGGCATGTCGTCATCACCGCCCTGCACCATGTACCAGCAACTTTCTCAGATAACTGTCGCCACGTTTGGTGATGCCAAGTAAGCGGTCTTTTCCGCCCGTGCTGTGCTGGCGTGGCGTGAGTCCGATAGAGGCTGCAAAATCACGTCCTTTGGAGAAGGCCCTGCCATCACCCAGGGCTCCGGCTAGAGCACTGGCGGTGAGAGGTCCAACTCCGCGTATTTCCAACAATCGCCGAGCTACTGGATCCGTCTTTACACATGCCGCGATCCGTTCATCAAGATCCGTTATCCGATTGTCCAGGTACGCAGGTCATCAGCGAGGCCAGCCAGCAAAGCCCGGAAATCATCAGTCACTCCATTCTCCCCATCCTCCAGCCACAGCGGCAAAGCACGTCGAAGTTGATGAATCCCGATCGGCGCGACGATGCCGTATTCACCGACAAGTCCCCGTATCTGGTTCGACTTTGCCGTGCGTTGCCTGACCAGTTCTTCCCGGATCCGATGGGCCGCCTGGATATCCTGTTGCTCTACGCTCTTCACTGCGACAAATCGCATCCCGGGCCGACTCATTGCCTCACAGATCGCTTCGGCATCCACTAAATCGTTCTTATTGCTCTTCACATAAGGCTTGACGAACTGGGCAGCGATCAACTTTACCCGGTAGCCACGCCTCTGGAGTTCACGTGCCCAGTGGTGGGCTGATGCACAAGCCTCCATGCCGATCTCCGCGCCGGGAGCAAGCCGTTCGGATAGCGCCGCCAGCCATTGATCGCGCTTCAGCTTTGCCTGCCAAACCGAGTTTGTCGCGGCCGTCAACAGCGTGTATATGAAAAACGGATTTTGCGATGTCCACACCTACTCGTGTAATGTTCATATTGGGCTTCTCCTCTTCCTCTGAATGGTTGTACCAATTACCATTCTGGCGCATTGATGCCGAAACGGTAGGGTGAGGAGAAGTCCATCCCAGTGCCTAAAAGCGGTCTAAAGCATTAGAGTGAATTCATCGGCTTTATGAGCAAAAGCAACGGCTCCCAAAAGAGCCGCAGCGTGTTCCGTCTGTGATCGATTGGTGTTAGCTTGATACTCATTGAAATCATAATGCGGCTACTATAGGGCTAGGAATTGTCAGCGGAGAAAAGAATTTTTGGCCTCGACTTACTACGGGCGTTTGCAGTGCTTTTTGTAGTTTTCGGGCATGGGTGGGATATCCTACAAGACACTTGGGTTTCAGACGTCATATCTGGGAGATTATACCAATGGCCCGTATTGGACGGTGTTGGTATTTTCTTCGTACTCAGTGGCTTTCTTATTGGGCGAATTCTTTGATGACTGTTGAGAAAGAAAACTTTGATAGCACGATGCTATTAGAATTCTGGGTCAGAAGGTGGGCTCGGACTCTTCCAAACTACTTACTTGTTTTAACACTCCTTGTCGTCGCAACAGTTTATTTATTGGGCGAGCCACCGGACCACTTCTGGAGATATTACACATTCACGCAAAATATTCTTTCGCCTCATCCAGGGTTTTTTGGTGAGGCCTGGAGCCTCTCGGTTGAGGAGTGGTTCTATCTCTTCATTCCAATCCCCTTGTATTTGGCAACAAAGATAAAAAAGATAAACCGTCAGACGATTATACTCATTTGGATTTCAGCGGTTATTGTCTCCTGTACCACATTCAGGCTATATCGCGCTTATCATTTTGACAGCTCTGATTTTACAGTTTGGGACCTAGGCCTGAGGAAACAAGTATTTACTCGTATGGATAGCCTGATGTATGGCGTGCTTGGTGCATACATAAGTACTAATTTTGAGAAATTCTGGACCAGAGTATCCACGCCAGCATTTCTTATCGGAATGACGCTTCATGGTTCTCGATAAGACGTCTATGATGTCGAATATCGTCTTTTATCGCAATTACCTTACGTTAAGTGTAACGGCAATTGGTACCTTATTGTTGCTGCCAAAACTGTCCGGTTGGCGAAGAAGTGAAGGCCTCATAGTCAAAATAATCACCTTTGTCAGCCTGACATCATATTCGATGTATTTACTTCATTACAGCCTCATCAAGAATTTAATCCTTCCGATAGCAATGAAAAATATTATGTATTTTCCTGCAAGCGTTAAACAATACGAGCCTATTATTTTTTACCTTTTTTACTGGCTCCTAACGATTTCCTTCTCATATTTGCTATATCGATTTTTCGAAAGGCCTATGACGTCCCTGCGCAATAGGTGGCCATCCCGTGACCGACACATTGTGAAGGCTTTCGTGCTGGTTGAAAACCAAACGGAAACACGCACGGAGCCTCCGGTTCCCACAGTGCAAATGAAGAGCGGATAGTAAATTATCTTCAGGACTATGACCGCTTAGATGTGCGGGCTCAACCGATCGACGCAACACAGGCACTAAATCGATCCGCTGGCGTTTCATAGTCTAACGTCTTTCGCGGCCTTTCATTCAACTGTCTTGCCACTCGATCCAGCTCCGCCTGTGTATGAACAGACAGGTCGGTACCCTTTGGAAAGTATTGCCGCAAAAGTCGGTTGGTGTTCTCGTTCGATCCGCGCTGCCACGGACTTCTCGGATCACAGAAGTAAATCTGAATGTCGGTCGCCAGGGTGAAGCGTTTATGGTTGGACATCTCTGATCCACGATCCCAGGTCAGTGATTTATAGAGTTCACTGGGTAACTTCTGGGATTGCTTGATAAGCGCCTCAATCATCGTATCCGTATTTTTGCTTTCGACCTTCACCAACATCACATACCGACTGTGTCTCTCCACGAGTGTGGCTATATGGCTATAGTGCGAGCCAGCGATGAGGTCTCCTTCCCAGTGACCCGGTACCGCTCGATCCTCAACAGAGGCCGGTCGCTCACTGATCGGTACCGCATCCGCTATCCCTCCCAGTCCTTTCCCTTTCAGACTGGCATGCTTGGGGCGACGATTCAGCCGCTGGGTTCGCAGGCACGACAGCAGCTCTTTCTTCAGCACGCCACGAGCCTGTATGAACAAACTCTTGTAGAGGGTTTCGTGAGACACGTGATTACGCTCGTTGTCCGGGTATCGCATCGCTTCAACCAACCTGCAATCTGCTCGGGCGACCACTGCTGCTGCAATTTATCAGTGATCACGTCTACAAGTTCAGGTCGACCTGCCAGCTTGCACGCCTTGGGCCGCAAAGCTCGCTGCCATGCGGCATTCTCGGCAGCACTGGCCCGGTAGGAAGCATACCCTCCATTGCGCTGGATTTCCCGACTCACCGTCGAGGGGGACCGGCCAATCTGGGCTGCAATGGTGCGCATGGACAGTTGACTTGCCAGACCCCTGGAAATGACTTCCCGCTCTGCCAGTGTCAGGGCAAGGGGTGATCGCTTTTTCTCTCGGGGACGGAAACCGCCATTGAGTGTCAGTATCCGCTGTATGGCAGGATGGCTGCGATCAAACAGCCTGGCGATGTCGTGCATCGACTCGCCCTGCTGCCAGCGGTCCCACATCAAGGCCCTTTGGGCTTCTGTGTAGTTAATACGAGGTCTTCGTTTCATCTGCAGCACTCCGTCTCTGTAGGTAGAGATTAAAGTGTTGCGTTGACCGGTTGAATCCGCAGGTGAAAGCGGAAGTAGCTTGCCCAGAGAGTTTTGACTTGCGGTGTTGAGGAACAATGTTCCAGAGACTGTGGCCCAATTTGTGACGTTATCGAATACTTCTAACAATCATGTAATGCTGTCACGTCACATTTGGAAGCGGGCAAGCGTCCTAAGTGGCTGAAATTAAAATAGTTTCAATTTTAACAGCCAAATTGAAAATCCCCGTGTCGGCGGTTCGATTCCGTCTCTGGGCACCATTCCTTTGAAGTGACATTCCACAACTGAAAATCCCACAACCCTGCCGCACTCTCGCGTGCCCTATCACGACGCCCCTTCGAGCTCCGCAGTAGAAACACGCTCCTTGGGTGATCGCAGTCCCGCTCAATAACACTCCGAAACAGGTACCTCCACCCGCCGCTCGCTGCCGTCCGGGTAGCGCTCAATGCGATGGCAGCCGACTACCTCGGTGCTGGCGATCGGCGCCGAGTAGCCGACGACGTGATTCTCGTAGCAGCGCGCCCCGTCGTGGGTGTGGAAGAGGCTGTAGGTAACCGCGGCGCCGATCAGCGCCGCACCCAGCGGATAGTAGTAATCGCGGTCGTAGTGAGGACGCGAATAATAGTACGGCCGCGGATAGTAGGGCCGCGGATACCAGCGGCCCTCGTGGTAGTGGTGCTCGTACCGCTTGCCATAACCCCGGCCGTGACCTCCGTGATGATCGTCGCCATCGCCGCGGTCCGCCAGCGCCGCACCGCCGCCCGTCGCCAGTAGTATTGCCATTCCCAGTGATGTCAGTCGTTTCATGCTCGTTCTCCTCCTTTGGAGTCTGTACACGAACTCAGGTTATGCAAGAGCGGCTGAACCGGAGCTGAATGAAAACGCCACTGCCGTTCAGCTCGTGTTCAGTTGTCCGCTGCGACACTGGCGGCGTGAACCACCGTGCCCCGGGGAGGGATACCATGAAAAAATATTTATTTGCCGTGCTGATCCTCGCAGCGACAGGCGTTGTGCTAGCCCAGACCACCACCTACATCGACGCACCGGTGGTGAGCGCTGAACCCATCGTGGAAGTGATCACCCGCAAGATTCCTCACCAGCTGTGCCAGGATGAACAGGTGAAGGTAGTCGGGTCGGGCAATGCCCACTCCCCCACGCCGGGACTGCTGGGTGCAGCGGTCGGCGGGGTCGTTGGCGGGGCCGCGGGACACGACAGTCGTTATCAGCCACTGATCATCGGCGCCGGTGCCTTGCTGGGCGCCGCCATCGGCACAGATATCGCACACCAGCGCAGCGCGCAAAGCTATTACGTGACGGAACGCCACTGCGGCATCGACTACGAACTGCGCGACAGCGAACGGCTGGTGGGGTATCGTGTGGGCTACCGTTACCAGGACGACGTCTACTATACGCGAACCGCGACGCCGCCCGGGGACACCATTCACCTGCGCGTGAACGTGAGCCCGCTGGATTGAGACCAGCCAAGGACCAGAATGACCCGTCGAGCCCCGCTGCACATCCTCGCTCTGTCCATGTTGGTCGCTGCCTTAACCTGTACCCTGCTTCCTGCACCGGCAGTAGCGCGACAGGGTGAAGGGCAGGGTAAGAACCACGCGGAAAAATCCGGTCACGGACGATCCGAGGACAAGCGCGACTCCGCCGATGACAATCGTGACGACAGCCAGGGGGCGCAACAGAGCCAATCGCTCTCGCCGCAGGAGGCCGCGGGGCGCGCGCGCGCGAAGTATGGCGGGCAGGTACTAAAGGTGAGTCCGGCGGGACACGGCTACCAGGTGCGTTTGCTCGGGGACGACGGCCGGGTGACGACAGTGTCGATCGGGGACTAGGCGCTTGCGCATGCTGATCGTGGAGGATGACCCGCAGCTGCGCGAGCAACTCGGCGCCTCATTCCGGGATGCCGGCTGGGCGGTGGAACTCGCGCCGAACGGCCGCGAGGGCCGCTACTACGGGATCGAATACCCCTGTGACATCGCCATCGTGGATCTCGGCCTGCCCGATATCCCCGGCATGGAACTGATCCGTCAATGGCGTGCGGCGGGCCTCGCCTTTCCGGTGCTGATCCTCACCGCCCGCGGCGACTGGCGCGACAAGGTGGAGGGCCTCGAGGCCGGCGCAGACGACTACGTGACCAAGCCCTTCCACCTCGAGGAGGTGACTGCGCGGGTATCCGCGCTGCTGCGTCGCGCCGCAGGGCGTGCCACCGCGGTGGTGGATTTCGGCGAAATCCGGATCGATTTCAGTGCGCGTCGGGTATTGCGCGCCGGCGAGCCGCTGGAGCTGACCAGTTTCGAGTACAACACGCTGGAGTACCTCGCCAGCCGCCCCGGAGAGGTCGTCTCCAAGGCGGAACTCACCGAGCATCTGTACGCCGAGGACCACGACCGCGACAGCAACGTCATCGAGGTTTTTATCGGTCGTCTGCGGCGCAAGCTGGACCCGGACCAGACACTGCGTCCTATCGAGACCGCGCGCGGGGCAGGATACCGCTTCACCCTCCAGCCAGTGGAAGCATGAGGACTGCTGTGCGCTCGCTGGCGGGGCGGTTGATTCTCGGCAGCGCCCTGCTGCTACCGCTGTTCCTCGGCGCAAGCGGTTGGTACCTGGAGCGCAGCCACCGAGCCAGCCTGGAAGCCGGGGAAGCTGAAGGCCTGCGGCTGCAGGTGCTGGGCCTGCTGGCGCAGGCGGAGTACAGCAAGATTATCAGTTTGCCGGAGCGGCTACTAGAGACGCGTTACAACCAGCCCAACTCCGGCCTCTATGCCCGGATCACTGGCGATGGCGGCGCAACCCTCTGGTTGTCCCCATCGGCAGTGTCCCTGTCTCCGGCCGTCATCACGCAACCTCTCGCGGTGCTGCCGCCCGGCGAACGCCGCTTCGCCCGGCGCGACGGGCTTTACATCCTTTCATGGCAAGTGTTGTGGGAAACCGGCGACGGGCAGGCGGCGCCACTACAGTTTACCGTGATGGAGTCCACGGACCGCATCAATGCAGACATCGCCGTCTACAGACGCCACCTGCTGCTTTGGCTGGGTGGTTCGTCGCTACTCTTGCTAGCCTGCCAGGTAGCTGTTCTCGGCTGGGGCCTCACACCGCTGCGCCGTCTAGCTGCAGAGGTCGCCGCGATCGAGGGTGGCGGCGCCGAGCGACTTGTCGGCGACTACCCGCGGGAGGTACAACCCCTGACCTCCAACCTTAACGCCCTGCTGGAGGGCGAGCAGAGCCGTCGCGAGCGGGTGCGAAATACCCTCGCCGACCTCGCTCACAGTCTGAAGACGCCACTGGCGGTGCTGCGTAGCGCCGATACCGCGGATTCCGGTTTCGCCAATCTGGTGCGCGAGCAGACAGCGCGCATGGAGCAGATCGTAAATTACCAGTTGCAGCGCTCCGCCGGCGGCACTCACAAGTTGTTGCAACTGGTGCCACTTCTACCGCAGGTCGAGCGCCTGCGCGATACACTGCTGAAAGTCCACGCGGACAAGCGACTGACGGTAGAACTGGCAATTGACCCCCGCTGCCAGTTCCGTGGCGACGAGCGCGACTTCCTCGAGATCGCTGGCAATGTCATGGACAACGCCTGCAAGTTCAGCCAGGGCAAAGTGCGAGTCAGTGCCGAAGGCGGCGCGCCGGGCCCGCTCACGCTGGTGGTGGAGGATGACGGCTCTGGTATTCCCGCCGGCGAACGCGAGCGCATCCTGCAACGCGGGGCGCGCCTTGACCAGCGCGGCCCCGGCCACGGGTTAGGCCTCGCGATCGCCACCAATATCATCGAAAGCTATCGCGGCAGCCTGGAGATTAACGCGGGTGCCTGGGGCGGCACTCGCGTGGTGATCCGCTTTCCCTGAGCAGGAAATATTGAACTCCAGAATAATAGAGCTATCGGCCCTACAGGAAAATTGGGTTGCACAAAGAATTGCCAGAAGGAATCTAAAGGCTATCAATTGCAATCGGTTTCTGGGCACCATCTATTGATCGAGTCGTTGTTGCCAGGACCCCATCAGATTTGCCCAGTCTACCCCACGTGATTACATTGAACGGGATAAAGCCGTCCGCCCTGTTCGTGCTTCACCCCAACGCTCCACCGTCGGCAAGCGCAACAACGTTGCCAGCTCCGGGGACTCTGCCACAATAACCTGGTTGCGTCCGCGCCCCTTGGCTCGATACAGTGCGGCGTCCGCCCGGCCCAGCCATCCATCTCTGTTCTCTCCGAATTGTAGTTCGGCAACACCAATGGACACTGTCAGTTGAATGCCGGTGGCAAAAACTTCCTGCGCAATCTGGCTACACAACTTTTCCGCCAGGTTAACCGCGGTGTCCAACGCAGTCTGTTCGGCAACTAATACGAATTCCTCACCACCGTATCGGTACAGACTCTCCGTGGCTCGCGTGGAACGGCGCACTAATTCGCAGAGGTGAACCAACAACTGATCGCCCACGATGTGGCCGTAGGTATCGTTGATTTTTTTGAAGTGATCAATATCGAGTATTAGTACGCAAGCAGGGCTATTGTTGCGACGAAAAATCGCATGGATTGCATCGAGCTTGAGATTTTGCGCACGCCGGTTGCCGGCGCCGGTCAGTGGATCCACGTTCGCCATGCGACGCAGGGTTTCCAATTGTCGTCGATTGGTCAGCGAAAATGCGTTGGCTAGCAATACTGTGACTACCAGGGTCAGACAGATCTTGACGAGACTAGCGGCAGGTAACTGATCCCACACAATGGCGAGGAAACAGCCGACAAATCCTCCTGAGAGTGTGGTCGCCTGCCGTGTATCGAGCATGAAGTAAGCCACCATCAGGGCAGGAAAGGCCCAATACACCTCGCCGACGCCCATCAGTAAGGTACACATCAGCGCGGCGCTAATAAAGCCTAGTGAGATGAATATCCCGGCCGTCCGGGTTCTGCGGCTAACGTAAACAAATACAAACAACAGCAGCATGATGCACACGATGCCCACGTCAACAAACGCCAGCGTCCAGTGCTCATCACGTAGTCGAAGGTAAGCCAGAGGGATAACTGCAACAGCCAGAATGCCACTGAGTAGCAGCAGCGATGTCTCTTTAATGGAGCGACTGTGCGCAAAACGTATTTCGTATTCAATCATTCCGTCCACCTCCTCGGTAGTTCGATCACCCAGGTGCTTGAGTGAGAAAACATTAGCCAAGGCTGTGCGGAGCGCTCGGCCGGGGTGCCAGAATTGTTTGTGGCGGGAAACTTTGCAGGAGGGCTACAACCTTGGCCCCATCAGTGACGAGCTGATCCTGCAAGGCCCGCCGGCCTCCTCGTTAACTCTGGAAGGCCTGCATAGTGTGATCTTAGTCACAGTTTCGTACTTAGTCCAACAATTCCCATGAAATTTTTATTGAATTTTCGAGATTTTAAACTAGTGATGGCTATTCACTGGCGGCACACTCGGACGCCGCAAATTGGATTGTCGACCGGCTGTATGGCCCGGTTAATTCTGTCCCGTGGCACCATCAAGGCGAAGGAGAACGAACCAATGTGCGATCAAGACCATTTTGATGACGACCTGCAAAAATATTTGAACCGCGGCGCGGTCACGCGTCGGCAGTTCGCCATGCTGACGGCTGGCATGGGCCTCATGATTATGCTGCCGCGATCCGCCGACGCGCTGGACGTTTCGGAGAAAGACGTCGCAATTACAACGCCCGACGGAGTCGCGGATGCTTATTTTGTTTTTCCCTCGACTGGCGCGCACGCTGCCGTACTCGTGTGGCCGGACATCCTCGGGCTGCGCCCGGCATTTCGCCAAATGGGCAAGCGCCTGGCCGAGTCAGGTTACGCGGTGCTCGTCGTGAATCCTTTTTATCGCCAGAAGCGCGCACCGGTGGTGCCCGAGGGCGCAGTTTTCACCGACGAGGCGACACGCAATACCGTGGTGCCTCTCATGCAAGCATTGAATGCAACGACGCACGTCACCGACGCGCGCGCATTCATCGCGTGGCTAGACAGCCAGCCGCAAGTGGATAAGAACCGCAAAATCGGCACCACCGGCTACTGCATGGGTGGCCCGATCGTGATGCGCACTGCGGCTGCGGTTCACGACCGTGTCGGCGCGGGCGCCTCGTTCCACGGCGCCAGCCTGGTCACGGCCGACGCGGACAGCCCGCATCTGCTGGTGCAGCAAATGAAGGCCAAGTTCCTTTTCGCGATCGCCGAGAATGACGACCAGCGCGAGCCGGAAGCTAAAAATGTACTGCGCGAGGCCTTTCAAAAAGCTGGCCTGCAGGCCGAGATCGAAGTCTATGCGGGTACCGCCCACGGCTGGTGCCCGCCGGATTCGGCGGTCTACAACGAGGCCCAGGCCGAGCGCGCCTGGAACCGTCTGCTCGTGTTGTTCAAAAACGCGCTGGCTTAGTCAGCAATCATGACCCAGACCTGCCCCAGGCAGAATGACGCCAACGGTTGGCTATATTGTTGGATAGGGACTCGAGATACAGGTACACCACCGGCGTAATAAATAGCGTCAACAACTGCGACGTTAGCAGCCCGCCCACCACGGCGATGCCCAATGGCTGGCGCAGCTCCGAACCTGCGCCGAGGCCGATGGCAATCGGCAGCGCTCCGAAAATCGCTGCCATCGTCGTCATCATGATCGGGCGAAAACGCAACAGGCAGCCTTTGACGATGGCATCCTCCGGCGACATTCCTTCATGGCGAGCGTTAATCGCAAAATCCACCATCATGATGGAGTTCTTCTTGACGATACCGATCAACAGAATGATTCCTATCATGGCAATCACGCTGAGCTCGATACGGAACAACATCAAAAACAGCACCGCGCCCAAACCCGCTGAAGGCAGGCCGGACAATATGGTGATCGGGTGAATAAAGCTTTCGTACAACATGCCCAGAATAATGTAGATCACCAGCACCGTGAAAATCAGCAAAGTGCCCTGGCCATCCAGTGACTCCTGGAACGCCTGGGCCGTGCCCTGAAAGCGTCCGGTAATCCGCGCCGGCATATTGGCTTCATTTTGTATTTTGGTGATTCTGTCTACCGCCTGTCCCAGCGCCACTCCGGGAGCAAGGTTGAACGCTATGGTGACAGACGGAAGCTGCGTCTGGTGGTTGATAGATAACGCTGTGGTGCCACGGGACAGCGTCACAAAAGCGCTCAGCGGGACGGATTACCGTCGCCTTCACTGCCGGTGACGTAGAGCCGGTTTATATAATCTACTGAATCCTGAAAGTCGGTCGCAACTTCCAGAATAACCGCGTAGTCGTTGGTAGAGGTGTAAATGGTGGCGACCTGCTCACTGCCAAAAGCACTAAACAGCGTGCTGCGAATATCATCAAAGGTGACGCCCAGGCTGGCCGCTTTCTGCTGGTCAACATTCACGCGTACTTCCAGGCTATTGAGCCGCATATCCGAGGTTACATCCTGAAACAGTGCTTCACCGGATAATCTATCGAGACAGTTTCTGCGCCCACAGATAAAGCTCATCCAGATCGCTGCTTTGTAGCGTGTATTGGTACAGACTGCTGCTGGGCCGACCCCCGATCTGGATGTTCTGGATTGGCTGCATGTAAACCTTGAAGCCCTCGATAGGGCTCAGTTCCCGGCGTAACTCCTGTACCACCTCAAATACCGGGGGTCGCTCATCCCGCGGTTTCAATCCGAAAATCATGCGGCCGGCATTAACCGTTCCGATCGCCACCAATAGCTGAAAATATAGTAGCAACTGCCGGGTTGGCGCGCACAATTTCAGCCGCCCGTTTCTGCTTTTCCAGCATCGCTGCATAGGAGATGTCCTGCGCAGCCTCCGTGTTGACGAAGACAAAACCGGTGTCTTCCAAAGGGAAAAAGCCCTTGGGAGCAACGATATAGGCCACTACACTTGCGATCAGGAGAGCGATGGTCAGTACTAACGTGGCGAAACGATGGCGCAGTACAAAATGCAATGCGCTTTTATAGAGGCCGAGCAATTTCTGGAAGCCGCCGTCCAGCGCACCGGACAATTTCGTCTCCGTGTCGGGGGCTCGCCCGCGCAACAGATGTGCGCCAAGCATGGGTGTCAGTGTCAATGCGATAAGGCCTGAGAACAGCACTGCCATACTGATGGTTATGGCGAACTCGCGAAAGATTCGACCCACGATGCCACCCATCAACAATACCGGAATGAATACCGCAATCAGTGATACGGTCATGGAGACGATGGTAAAGCTGATTTCCCTGGCGCCTTTTATCGCCGCATCGAATGGCTGCATACCCTCCTCGATATAACGGACAATATTTTCCAGCATCACGATGGCATCGTCGACCACAAATCCGACACACAGGGTCAGAGCGAGCAGGGATACGTTGTTCAAGGAAAAACCCAATACCGCCATGCCTCCGATACTGGCGGCAATCGAGAGCGGAACGGCCAAAGCGGTAATTATTGTGGCGCGGACACTGCGCAAGAACAGATAAATAACGGCGATCACCAGAATGAAGGTGATGAATAGCGTCCTTTGCACATCATGAACTGAATTGTTGATCGAGATGGACCGGTCGAACATGGGCTCAATGGTAATTGAGGCGGGAAGCAGGTTGCGAAAGATCGGTAACAGCTCGCTCACCTGACGCACAACCTCGATGGTATTGGCATCGGGCTGGCGCTGTACCGCGATCACAATCGCCGGTTTGTTGTTTATAAATCCTGCCTGGTGAGTATTTTCTACGCCGTTAATCACGGTGGCGATATCGCCCAGCTTGATGGGTGCGCCATTTTTCCAGACAGCTATCAGCTCGCGAAACCCGGCCGCATCGACCGGCTGCCCTGTAATATCAATGTTAAACAGTTGGTTCTGGCCGTAAATTGTTCCCATCGGCGCTATCGATGCGGCGGCTGCTATGGCATTGCCCAGCTGATTAAATCCCAGCCCTTGCGCTGCCATTTTTTCAGGATCCGCCTGAATGCGAACGGCAAATTTTTTCGCTCCGTAAATCGTCGCCTGTGCCACACCGGGCACCATTGAAATACGTTCTGCCATTATGCTTTCCGCGTATTCATTGACGGTCGTCAATGGCAGCGAATCGGATGAGACTGCAAAAAATACCACAGGCGCTACAGCCGGGTTCACCTTTTGAAACGAGGGTGCGGTAAGCATTTCCTTTGGCAATTTCGGTAAGGTGGTCGATATCGCTGTTTGCACATCCAGAGCAGCGCCATCAATGCTGCGATCCAAATCAAACTGCAACGTTATCTGCGTACTCCCGAGAGTGCTGGCCGAGGTCATCGACGATATACCGGCAATGGTTGAAAGCTGTCGCTCCAGCGGCGTGGCTACCGTGGTAGCCATGGTTTCGGAGCTCGCACCGGGAAGGCTTGCAGACACCTGTATCGTAGGGAAATCGACATTGGGCAGGGCGCTGACCGACAGGGATTGATAGCCGGCTATTCCAGCTACCAGCAATGACAGCATGAGCAACGAGGTAAATACCGGTCGCCGAATACAAAACTCTGAAATGTTCAACGTGTGGTTTTAACCTCTCCAGTCGCTCTGACACTTACGGCGGCGCCATCTGACAACGACAACATGCCGTCAGTGGCGACCGTCTCTCCGACCTTGATACCATCGCTGATGATCGCCATGCCCTGAAAGTTGCGCTGTACCTTGATGGCGCGTTTTTGCGCCTTGTCTTGCGCAATAACAAAAACAAAATCACCGCTATAGCTGTTCTGTACCGCGACTTCAGGAATTACTATGGCGTTTTCCTCACTGCCCACGGTAAGCATTACGCTCACCAACATGCCTGGCCACAGCGATTGATCTGCATTGCTGAACAGGGAGCGGGCCACAAAGGTGCCAGTGCCCTTGTCGATGGTGTTGTCGATATACGCCAGTGTGCCTTCAACGACCGCAGGACTGCTGCCAATTTTCGCTGCGACCACTACCGCGCCGGCGTTCATTGCCCGGCGCACATCATCGAAGCTGTTTTGCGGCAACGAGGACTGTACCAGGATAGGTTGAATCTGGTTGATGGTTACCAGAGGAACATCGTTAACCTTGACGTTATTGCCGACAGTGCTGGTAATCGTACCCGTGCGGCCATCAATGGGGGCGACAATTTGTGTATAACCCAGTTGTACACTGAGATTATCGACTGCCGCCAGGTCGGCGGTTACCAGTGCAGCCTGCGCCTGGACTGCGAATTTGCTGCTCTCCACGACCTGCTTGCTGATTGCCCGGCCCTCGGTCAATGACTTGTTCCGTTCATACTGGAGTTTCAGGTCCTCGAGTTGTGCCTGATCACGAACCAGCTCCGCCTTAACCTTTTCAAGCTGCGCCTTGATGGCCCGGTCATCCAGCACAAACAGTAAGTCGCCCTTTTTGACCTCATCCCCATCCTTGAAATTCACCGCCACGATTTGTGATTCGATTCTGGATTTGATAGCCACACTTTGAAACGGGATGACGGTTCCAAGCGACTGGATTTCCAGAGGAACATCCCGTGCGACGACTGGCGCGACAGTTACCGGAACGGCTTTCACCGCCTACATCGGACAGGCCTTGTGGCGCTGATTTTAGAAAAAAGAAAATGCCAATACCGATAATGCCCGCACCTACAGCCAGCAGGGTGCGGCGCAACAAACTTGTCTTCATTAATGCAGGTCCTTTGGGAGTTCTGAGGATATCACAAACCGTCAGGCATCCATGCCTGGGCATATGGTTTGTACCATGGTTCATGTGTTTCAATGGGCAAAACACGCAATCCTTCAATGACGGTGCACATAATTGAACGAGCATGACGCTCTTCAAGTTCTACTGGTGAAGTCCTTCGAGACTCAGGCACCGGACAAGGAACTGTTATCCGAGGCCGACCGCCGCGAGGCAACTCGCTCGGCCCTGGATGCGGTCGGCCCCACGGGCGCCCCGGATGCATTCATCGCGGCGCGGGCGCAGGTGGCTAGCCGCAGCCTGGCCAGGCAGGTGTCCCAGGTGGACTGGATGCTCGAGCGCCAGGGCTGGCACTCCTCATGGCTGTGGGTGGCGATTGGCATTGGCCTGTTGGTTGGCATCACCGCCGATGTGTTCGGCAGCGGCAGGCAACTCAACCTGCTGGCGCCACCGGCCTGGCTGGTCATTCTGTGGAACCTTGGTGTCTACATTTTCCTGTTTACCGGATGTTGGGGCAGGGCGGACGCGGACCATTGCCGCGCTCCGGGTGGATTACCCATACAGCCGCTGCGCTCAGGGATTTTCGCTTCCGTCGCCTGCCTGCGCATGCTTCCCATTCGGGCGCGCAGTCCAGGGCACTGATTGATTTTGGTATGGCCTGGTCCCGCGCCAGTCTCCCGCTGGCGACGACACGGCTGGTGGTGCTGCTGCATGCCGCCAGCGCTGCGGTTGCCGTCGCCTTGATAGCCGGCATGTACCTGCGCGGGATGGCGTTCGATTACCGCGTGGAGTGGGGCAGTACCTTCCTCGACACCGAAAGTGTGCGCACCCTGTTGTCCTGGTTGCTTGCGCCCGCGCTGTGGCTGTCCGGCATCCAGCTACCCGATGTGGCCCAGATGGAGGCGCTCCGGGATGCGTCAGGACTCGACCGCGCACAGGCAAGCGCTGCACCCTGGATACATCTCTACGCGATAATGCTGCTGCTAATCGTGGTACTGCCGCGCACCGTGTTGGCGTGCTGGAACGGCTGGCAGGCGCGCCGCCTGAGTGAGCACTTTCCGCTGTCGCTTGATGAACAGTACTACCGCAGTCTTCTGCGCTCCCAGCGCGGCGAATCAACGCAGGTATGCGTGTTGCCCTACGCAAAGGCCCTCGCCAGTAGCGCCGAGCAGAACCTGCGCCGAACTCTTGAACTGGCGTTCGATAACTCGCCGCAGGTCGAGCTTGCCGCAACGACGCCAATGGGTGGTGAGGACGACTTAAGCGGCCTGCTCGCAAACCTGGCGCACGCGACCCACCTTGTCGCGTTGTTCGACATGACGGCCACGCCGGAGGCCGAGAATCACGGTGCCTTCCTGTCGTGCCCTGGCAGCGGCAGCGCAGGTGCCGGTGATTATAGTGGTGGACGAAAGCGGCTTTGTGAGTCGCTTCAGGGAGTATCCACAGCGCCTGGCACGAGAGGCGCGAAGCATGGACGACATTCGCCCGGTCGATTCACAAAAGTCCGCTCTTTTTTGATCTGTCGTCGCCGCAAATGGCCACCTGCGTGAGCGCGCTAAGGTCTGCAATTGACGAAGTGACGGCGGCGTAATATGGATCATCCCTGTACCAAAACGCAGTATCGAACTGGTTCTTGCCTCACACACCAATCTCGGCAAGACGTCTCTTGCACGGACCCTGCTCGGTCGCGACGTGGGCGAGGTGCGCGACGAGGCGCATGTCACGCAGTTTTCCGACCGCTATACCTGGCAGGAAGCCGTGCAGGGTGAGTCGCTGAAATTGTGGGACACGCCCGGTTTCGGTGACAGCCAACGCCTGCTCAAGCGCATGCAGAAGTCGGGCACACTGAAGGGTTGGCTGCTGACCGAGGTGTGGGACCGCTGGTTGCACCCCGGGTTTCACTTCAGCCAGAAAGTGCTGCGCACAGTGCAGGATGAAGCCGATGTCGTGCTCTATCTGGTGAGCGCGGCGGAACCACCCGAAGCCGCAGCCTACCTCGACAGCGAAATGAAACTGCTCGAGTGTATCGATAAACCGGTGATCGTGCTAATTAACCAACTGGCCAGTGACCAGGACATGGTGCAGGAAGCTGCGGACGTCCGGCAATGGCAACACTTCTGCGCAGCCTACCCGCATATTGTCAGCGTGCTGCCACTGGATGCATTCGCGCGCTGCTGGGTACAGGAGTTCGTGCTGCTGGAAGCAATCCAGGCTGCCTTACAGGATCAGGATTGCCGCAGCCTCATGGGTCGCCTGATCGTCGCGTGGAAGACTGATGGGCTGCAGGTCTTTGATCAATCAATGCAGGTACTGGCAAGCTGCGTAGCGCGTTGCGCCGTCGCGCGCCAGCCTGTTGCAGATTCCCATAGTCTGGGCGCCGTCGCCGGGGCCTGATGAAAAAGGCGAATACCCCAAAAAAACAGCAGGGCGCGGAGCGGGCGCTAAGCAAGGCTATGTTCAACGACACGGAGCGGGCACTGGCGGAATTGGCGCGGCTGTATCGTTCTGGATGCCACCGTGGAAAATGATATCGCAGGCGAACTGGGCCACGTTTATCACCCCAAAAAGGGCGTGTCGGAAAGCAGAGTTACCCTGCTCGGCGCCGTGTTAACCGGCATGCTCAGTGGCCTGGCCGCAGACATCGCTGTTGGCGGACTGAGCCTCGGCAGCGGGATGATTATAGGCGGCATTGCCGGTGCTGTTGGCGGAAAAGCCGCGGCCTTTGGTTACAATCAGCGTGGCGGGCACCGCCGACTCCTGGGTCGAATGGGATGCGAACGCGCTGGATGCGATGGTGGTGCGCATCGTCATGTGCTATCTGATTATCGCGCATGCCGGACGAGGGCGCGGCAAGTCTGTACTGAAACGGGAACACCCACGCTGGCTGCAGTCCGTGCCTGACGCTGTCGCAGCACAGCGCGGGAGACTGCATTCAGTCTGGGACACTCGCGGCACCGGTGCGCTCGCGGCGGATACCGAGCGGCATATCAAAGACCAGTTGTTACCGCTACTGACTGAAATAACATGGGACGTTCTGCAGACACTGTATCCGCACGTCACGAAACTGCGCGGAACTGCAGAGCCCGCCATTCTCGCAAGGCCGCCTCCATAGATAGCATCACCGACAAACGCATTGTTATTGCCGGAGCTGGTGCAATCGGCAATTATCTGGGCGTGCAGTTGCATAGGGCGGGTCTTTCCGTTGCATTCCTGGGCAGCGCGCGCATCGTGGATGCTGTGAACCAAAATGGCCTGCTGCTTGAATACCCCGATCACTCTCCCGGCAGACCCAAGCAAGATAGTTTTTTACCGAAAGCACTTTACTTCACGACTGACCCGCGTTGTTGCGAGAATGCCGATCTTCTTATCATCACAGCGAAAAGTCTCGTCACTGCAACACTGAGCCAGACGATCAAGCCACACATTAATCCGGGTACTGTGTTGCTTACATTGCAAAACGGCGTATCGAATGTGGCCGCATTGAAAGCAGCCTTTCCTCATAACCCGGTGCATGGTGGCATGGTTACCTTTAACGTAATAGAACGCGCTGTGCCCGACGAATCGCCTGCTGTGTTTCGATTGACAACACGCGGTGAAATTTATCTGGAGCAATGCACGCCCTCTCTCGTACCCATTTTTCAACAGGCCGACTGCGCGGTGAAGGACTGCGAAGATATCGAAGCGATCCTGTGGTCGAAACTGCTACTGAATCTTATCAATCCGCTTAATGCCCTCTCCCGTTTGCCTCTGCAACAGAATCTTGCAGATCGCGCGTTTCGATTGCGCTGGGCTGCCTGTATGCGGGAAGGGTTGGCGGTATTAGAGGCCGCAGGTATTAACCCGGCCAAGGTCACACCACTGCCACCTCGACTATTACCATTTATGGTGAGTTTGCCGAACTGGATGTATTTGACGCTCGCCAAACAAATGACCGATATGGATCCAACAGCAAAATCTTCCATGGCACAGGATCTCGACAAAGGGAATGCGACGGAGATCGATTACCTGAGTGGCGAGATTATTCAACTCGGCCGGAATGTTGGTGTTGCTACACCGGAGAATGAGAAAGTGTATGCGGCGATTAAATCAATTGAATTATGTTAGTAACGACAATGCGCTTATTGCGTTTCTATCTCGCCCCAATGTAACTGCACCCGTATAAACCTTGGCCGATAGCTGTCCGCAGTCACAAGGGCGCTCAAGGGATCAGTAGCAGGCGCCAGGCTGTTCACATCATAGGACACCAGCAGGCCTTCCTCGTTGGTGAATTCAGGATGAACCTTGGCATTGTAAGTAAATAACTGCCCGGCCTGATTGTATTCCGGCGTTTGGTAGACAAACACCGGCCCTGCCCACGGACCCTGCGGTTGCGCGGCGTACCAGGCAAGGATGTTTTCGGATGCACCGCCGGTGTACTGATGGGCGATGATCACATAGCACTCGGGCAGCGCGCCACAAGGGCTTACTCTGGTTGCGCCCAGCTGGTCCTGTGTTTGCGGCGCTGCAGACAGGCCTGTATTGCTCGCCATAGGTACGGAGTCTTGTGCTTGCGCTGTCCAGCCATAGTGCTGCGGGTTGCTGGATACCGCTCCCCAGTAGCGCCATTCTGTGGGCTGCGCCAGTTTATGTTTGGGCGCTCGTGCAATGTGTATGCAATGTCCGGTGCAAAGGGTGTTGCCGGCAGGCTCTTCGCGCATACCGTAAATATAGGTGTAGTTGTCTGCGGCGCTGATAATGGCCCCGCCATAGCTCACGCCGTTGTTGGGCACGTCAACGTACGCGGGCTCAGCAGAGCCTACGTTATCCACGGGCACGGTGGCTATCGCACTATTGCGCCAGGCAAAATCGAAGACGCCGGAGCCCGTTTGCTCCATCAGTTGCAGAAACGTAGTCAACTGCCCGTTATCAGCCACTAGTGCTCCGCCCCAATAGTAGCAATGCTGCGCGGATGGACATTGCGGTGGCTCGAACATGGCCCGTGCGTTGTTTGCCTGGCGCACGCTATCGGCCGGGCAGTGGTTGGCATCATAGGGAGACTGAGTAAACGTCGGCAGGCTTTGAATCGCGTCCACGTTGCCCACGGTGGTGCGCAGATACGTGGTCAGTGCGCCGCTGGTTGTGTCCTGCAGCACCAGGGTATTGCCCTGCACAAACAGTTCAGCATCCGGATTGCGCTTGCCATCCTGCGAAACAGGGCCGATAAAAGTGTCGGAGAACAACCACAGCACCTGCGTGGGCGATAGCTCAGTGGAGTACGTGGAATCGCCGCCCGTCCAACCCGGGCCGCAGCGCTGGAACAACTGGTTGAAGGTTTTATCTTCGCGAACCGTGACCGACAGCGACGGCAATTCCGACTGCGGCTCCAGCGCGCTGCACGAGAGCATTGCCGTTACCAGTATGGGCAACGCAATGTGTCCAATGCTCTGCAGGGAACTCATTTTTCAGTATCTAAAAAATCCCTGAGGGCAGCATACACATCGGGATGGTTCACGATATGGATATGGCTCATTCCAGGAAATACCCTGCCACTGGAAAAGGGAATGCGCCGGGCTCTATTCTTCGTCTTTCCCGCCGCACTGGGCAAACGAACCAACAGGTCTCCCAACAATCTGCCGACCGGGTGTTTGGTATCTCTTGAAATGGTGGCAGCGAAAAAATAGTATCCCACCCCGTCGATCAACGGTATGTCCAGCCGGGCGTTGGCGAACACGGCATCCGGGTCCTTGCCCAACCATTCCTCCTCCACGGTATAGCCATAGCGCAGATCTTTCACGCCGGCGCTGCGACTGTTGAGAACTCGTGCGGGAACCTGCGCGCCCGCGGCATCAACTTTGCGCAATACCCCGGTGAGCAAATGCACCACTTTTTCCAGTGGCGCCCCGAGGTTGGGCGCACCGACACAGGCTACATGGCGAAGCAGGCTCACCCAGGAAAAATTGTGTTCTGCCGCATAGCTGGCAGCACTACGCGCCACCAGACCACCCATGCTGTGACCAACCAGTGCAATCTCTTCTATGGGTACCGGGTATGCATCCAGCAGCTCGCGGATCAGCTCTGCCAACTGTCGCCCATTGTCGGAGATATGCAGGCCCGTGTTGTAGCGTATGTAAACCGGCGTAAACCCGAGGTCGTCCTGCAACCGTGAGCCAAAGCTTGTTGTCGTAGCGCCGTCATAGTACGCGGCGGAAGAAAATGTCCACAACCATTCTGTCGACGCCAGCCCATGCACCATCACACAGACCTTGCCGGTTGCATGGGGAAACGCAGCAGATAGCGTTGCCTCGTTAATCGGCAGCGCACGCCCGTTGGCGCGCAGTGTCATCCCCTCAGCAAGGACATTCTTTCGCTCACTCAGGTAATCGCCCCAAAAACCATTCACTGATGCCTGCAGATAATCGACACACCAATTGAGGGTGCCGACGGCGGACGATTGCATTGGCGTGGTGAGCTGGTATTTATCGGATGCCAGCGGCTGCCCAATCTCTACTAGATTTGCCAGAGCATTTACGGAACGACGGCTAGCGCCGTTAACTCCTCGAATAGACTTGAACACCGTTGTCGCAATCAAGCCCTGGATGCCGGTAACCACTTTTGCCACCGTTTTCACCGGCTCTACGGGTGCAAAACGACGCACCGTGCGCGCTACCACCTCATCATGTGTCTGCTCGACGAGATTATTGGTCTCATCCACCACATCAAACAACAGATCAATAAAACCGCGGATTCGTCGCATTAGTTCCCCCAAATGAAACCAGGAAATGACCCCATGGTATGCGTATAGTAACACCTCATCACATTGGAAATATTTCCTTTGGGGTACACAAAAATTACCATACTGTACTGTGTTTCTTTCCCATGACAGTTCTGGCCAAAGACACAAGTTTTTATTGCCGTCCAATCGTGAATCGTCGATAGTCATTCAATCTTCCTTTTTAATCCAGGCCAATCTTTTCCTGCTCCAATGCCTGACTTGATCAGCAATGCCATTATCGACGATGCGGTTGCGCAGGCACTGCAGCTGGACCTGTGCTTTCTGGACGGCCCCGGTAAAACCCGACACGTACCCTTCAGTTTTACGCCCTGTCCGATTCCTGCCGCTGTGCTTGCGCAACTGGAGTCCACTGCCCCATTGCTGGGTCGACTGACCCAAGCACTGGCCGAGGACGCCCAGCTGTTGCAGGATGTGCATGCGCCACTGGCCTGCGCAGATCCCTTTTTCGCAGAAATGCTGTCCACGCATCGCGCACTGCACAGCCAACCCGGCCAGGTACTGCGCGTGCCCCTGCTGGTGCAGCGCAGTGACTTTATGGTCGATGCCAACGTCGGTCCGCGACTGGTTGAATGTAACAGCATTGCCGCCGGCATGGCCCCTTTCGGGGAGCGCATGGGGTCTCTGCATGAGTATCTGCAACGGCGTTGGCCCAGAGAATATGCGCGCTTGCACACTGTTGCGCCCGGCGCACTGCATCCCAACCCGGCGACGGCCAACATGGCACGCGCCATTGCCAATGCTGCACAGAGTATCGCCACGGAGCTGGGCGATCAGGGGCCGCTCAACTTTCTGATGGTGGTACAGGATGACGAAGACAACGTGTTTGACCAGCGCCTGTTGGAAAACCAGCTGCGCAGTCTTGGCCTACGGACTCACCGCCGCACGTTTCGCCAGCTGCACCAGCAATTATCCAGTGGCCCTAACCAGAGCCTGCAACTCGAAGGCTGCGGAACCCTGCACGTGGTCTATCTGCGCGCCGGCTACCAGTTTCAGGATTACATCGCGACCGATCTGGATACCAGGCGCTGCTGCGATGCGCTGCTGGCAACACGCATGTTCATGGAGCGCCAGCGGGTGGCACTGAACGCCACCATCGCCCAGCAGTTGGCCACCAGCAAACGCATGCAACTTCAACTGGCCGGCGATGACGGCAGCCTGTTACAGCGCCTGGGCTTTGACCACGCCGAGCGCGGCGCGCTGCAATCCATTCTCGCGCCGATGCGCAGTGTCACCGGCGACTCTGCAACACGCCTGCGCGATGACGGTGACCTCAGTGAGTGGGTACTGAAGAACCAGGGGGAAGGCGGCGGCCACTGCCTGTTTGACCTGGACATTCTCCACCGGCTGGATACCCTGCGCGAGTCGGACTATGCGGCCTGGACGCTGATGCAGCGCTTGCATCCGGCGGGCCGGGACAAGGACACCCTGCTGGTTCGTGACGGTCGCGCCCGTGTTGTGCAACGACTGGTCAGCGAGATCGGTCTGTTCAGCGCACACCTGGGCAGCGCAGCCCTGCCTACTGACGATCTGCGACCTGGCCACATCGGTTATCTGGTACGCTCAAAACCGCCGCTGGTCACTGAAGGCGGTGTACACAGTGGCTTTGGCGTGCTGGATTCACTGTTCATAGAACAATGACACAGGACCTGTCGGCGGCTGGCAGCAGAATTTTTTACGAGGACGACAAAAAAGGTTAAAGTGACCACGCCGCTACAGGGCAGGAGTACTCTACCAGTGATCGCCGTTATTGCTGTCAATATGTTCGTCGTCGGAGTGGCTGTTCTGATGCATTACGAGTTTCTGCATAGAATTACCCTGCTGCTGCCCAGACTGAAAATACGGCACCGTTTTCGCATCGTGCTGGGCGTCTTCGTGGCCCTTGCCGCCCACGCCGCGGAAGTGTGGGTGTTTGCGATCGCCTTTTATATCATGAACCATACTGAAGGCTGGGGTCACCTGGAGGGTAACTTCGACGGCTCCCTGATGAGCA
Source organism: uncultured Gammaproteobacteria bacterium (assembly GCA_963747995.1). Taxonomy (GTDB): domain Bacteria; phylum Pseudomonadota; class Gammaproteobacteria; order Pseudomonadales; family Halieaceae; genus Marimicrobium. The sequence continues at coordinate 24,539 of CAVVHD010000006.1, forward strand.
GCGCTTACTTTTCCTTCACTACTTTTACCACGTTGGGCATCGGCGATATCGAGCCCCATGGCGACTTGCGGTTTCTTATCGGGTTGGAAGCCCTGACAGGTTTTGTACTGATTACCTGGACCGCCTCGTTCCTCTATCTTGAAATGACCCGTTACTGGGATGAGGGCTGAAACCTTGGTATGCTGGGCTTCGGCGCAGCCTCAGGCAACATCGATCAAGTTTCGCGGTCTCATTTTGATATGGTAATTCGTCGAAGAAAATTACTCACCGCGGCGGCAGTAGCGACCGCGATCGCTGCCCTGGGGTACAAGCAACCGGGGCAGGCGCAGACGAACAATGCTGGACTTCGTCCCGTTCCCGATGGGGGAGCAGCGGATTCCTCTGTTCTACCGCTAGGCGAAAAGCCGAACATTCTTTTATTGTGCATCGACGATTTGAACGATTGGGTGGGGTATCTGGGAGAGCACCCTGGCGTCTACACCCCCAATATCGACCGGCTGCGCGCGCAATCCTATTCTTTCAATCGCGCCTACTGCTCTGTGCCGGTATGCATCGCGAGTCGCGCCTCCGCGCTCTGGGGGCTGCGACCTGAATCGACCAAAGTGAATGAGTCCGAGGACGAGCCGACCTACTGGCAGCTCATGAAATCACCCGATCTGCACCCGCTGCCCTACTGGTTTTCGCAGGCGGGCTACGAAACCATCTCGACAGGCAAGGTCTTTCATCATGCAGCGGGCACGAAACGTTTGTGGGATGTTTATAAGCCCTACAAGGATACTCCCGTGTCGTTCGGGGACCACGGCACATTTTTCGATTATGGCGTATTGAAACCCGGGGAAGTTCACGCCGACCAGGTGGCGGCTAAGTTCGCCATAGAGCAACTGAAAATGAAACGATCCAGGCCCTGGTTCATGGCCATCGGATTGTCCCTGCCGCATGTACCCTGGCGACTGCCACAGTGGGCATTCGATCTACATCCATTGGATAAGGTGGTACTGCCCGAAGTGCTTGCCAACGATCTGGACGATATTCCTCCGGCTGGCGTTGCGCTGGCGCGGTTTCCGTCGTTCACTTTCGACGGCAAATTTTACAACCAATACGACGTCATACGTGAGTCCGGCCTGTGGCGGGAGCATGTTCAGGCCTACCTCGCCGCGTGTAGCCACGCCGACGCCATGGTGGGTCAGATACTGGCCGCGCTGGACGCAAGCCGATATGCAAACAACACCGCCGTTGTGCTGTGGTCAGATAATGGCTTCCATCTGGGCGAGAAGCTGCATTGGCACAAAATGGCGTTGTGGGAGGAGGCGACCCGTGTACCACTGCTAATCCGTGCTCCGGGGCTGTTTGAACCAGGGGGCAGCTTTGATTTGCCAGTGAGCCTGCTCGATTTGGCACCTACTCTGACGGACATCGCCGGCATTCCCAGGCCGGCGCAATTTGAAGGTGCAAGCCTGCTGGGGATGACACCACAAATCGCCGATGCGCGCCCAGCGACCATGCGCTGGGGCGATGCGGTTTCAACGCGCGTGGGGAAATGGCGCTGGACGCAATATGCCGACGGCGGCGAAGAACTGTACGATCTGTCCACCGACCCCAAAGAGCACAATAATTTGCTGGGGAAGACGGGAAAACATGAAGGTGGAATCGCCACTCTGCTCTAGTGCTTACTTTATTAACGCCTAACCAGCGTGGACCGACGCCGCCCTGCCGGGCGCCAGCGCCATAACCTCACCAATTATTCGGGCCTCACCGTAACCGGCTTTATGCAAGGCCTCGCACAGGCCCTGCGCTCGCGCGGCGGGCAGCGCGATCAGCAGTCCGCCGCTGGTCTGCGGATCGAACAACATCTGCACACGCGCCTCGTCAGGAGACGGCCCGGCCTGTAAAACTCGACCAGCGCTGCGCGCATTGGCCGCGTGCATGGTGCTCATAATGCCCGCGCGAATGTGCTCGATGGCACCGGGGAGCACAGGCAATTGTGCCAACTCCAACCGTGCGCCCAGCGCGCCTCCCAGCATCTCGAGCAAATGCCCGAGCAGGCCGAAACCGGTGATATCGGTACACGCTGTAGCGCCGTGAGCGAGGGCTAACTCCGCTGCTGTACCATTGCCCTGCAGCATTGAAGCGATCGCCGCACTCACATCACGCCCGTCCGCAGCCAGCTGCATATGGGCTGCAAACAGGGTGCCGGTACCCAGAGGTTTGGTCTGCACCAGCTGGTCACCGGGGGCCGCGCCTGTTTTGCTCAAGAATTTTCCGTCGCGCGACATGGGCACACCGTTGACCACAAAACCGATATTCAGCTCCGGGCCCTGCATACTGTGGCCACCGCGCAACTGACAATCCACCGCGGCAAATTCGTGCAGGGCACCGGCCAGCAGTTGTTCGAGTTCGCGCTGTAGCAGCGCGCTACTGGCGTAGGGCAGGGTCACTGCGGCCAGCGCGGAGACAGGCCGTGCGCCGCAGGCGTAGAGATCACTTAGCGCATGAAGGGCGGCGATGCGCCCCATCTGCCAAGGATCGGACACCATCTGGCGCAACACATCCAGGCTCTGCACCACCGGAACGCCTGTTGGCGCGGGTACGGCCGCCGCATCTTCACCCGCGCCAGTACAGTGCTGTGGGTAATCCCGCTCGAGCGTCATCAGGGCACTGGACAACGCGTCGGCACCCACCTTGGCACCGCAGCCGCCGCAGACCGCCTGCTGCGCAACACTGTCCAGTTCCGGCAATCTCTCCCCGGCGGCGAGCGGCATACTCGTCGGCAAATCGGCGAAACGCACCATGAAGGCCCGGTCGATGCGATCTTTCCAACGCCATACCCAGTTACCCGTGGCGCTGAAGAGGCCCTTGTCCGCCGTTGCCTGTTTAGCGCCCAGGGAAAGCAGGGAGAGAAAACGCTGCTGGGGCCGATGTTGTCGCAGTGGTTGTTCCAGCAGCACGGCGCGCAGGTTGTGCGCCAGCACCGGGCCCTGGCGCACGGCATAGACGCCCGCCTTGGGTCGCGGGTGATTGACCTGGGCGGCGATATCGCCGGCACCAAATACTCTATCATCGTGCAGCGCCTGCAACGTATCGCGTACCGCGAGAAAGCCCTGTTGATCTGTCGCCAGACCGCTGGCGGCGACCCAGGGAGCGGCCGCCGCACCGGTACACCAGAACAACTCGTCGTACGTTGCGCGTCTGCCATCGGCCAGCCGCAGACAGGTCTCCTCCACAGCAGCGACCCGGGCGTTGCAATACACGCGAATATTCTGGCGCTGCAGTGCCGCCAGCACGGCGCGGCGCGCCCGCGCATTATAGGTTTGTAATATTTCCGGCGCAGCACACCACACATCCATCTCCACCCGCTGGCCCTGCAGACGTTGTGCCATGGCTAGGGCCAACTCGACACTCCCGGCACCACCACCCACCACTGCGATGCGATAAGCCTCTGTGACCTGCCGCGCCATGATGCGCGCGTGCAAGTCCTGCCAGCGCTGCCACAATCCGGCCACCGGTTTTACCGGCGTGGCGTGCGTCCTCGCCCCTGGCACCGAGTCCAGCTCCGGCCGGGAGCCGATGTCGATACTCACCACGTCATAAGCCAGCGCAGGTCGACCCGCCAGGGACAGGCGCCGCGCGAGTGGCTCAAGCGCGGTGACTTCAGCGGCGATAAACCGCACCCCCGCCCACTGGCATAAACGTGCCAGGTCGATATGTACCTGCTCGAAACAGTAGTGGCCCGCGATCAAGCCGGGCAGCATGCCTGAATAAGGTGTGTGGCTGTCCGGCGATACCAGCGTAATACGCAGACCCTCTAAGGGCTGCATGGCCAGCATGCGCAGGGCCAGGACATGGCTATGACCACCACCGACGAGTATCAGGTCGCGGCGCAATTCAGCAGTGGGCTGCACGCTAGAGACCCTGCTGTGCCCAGGCTATGACAGCCTGGCGATCACCACAAAACAGCTGTTTTCCGGCGCGTTTGGACAACTGGAATTCGTACATGGGGTCGTAGTAGTTTTCCAGCAGCAGCGCAATCCATTGCCGATGTCCCGACAGGTCTGCATCCTGCCACTGGCACGCAAAGGCTGCGGCCATCATGTCAGTGACCTGTTGGTATTGCAGCCCGCCGAGGCGCTTGCGAATCCGGGCGAGATCGTCCTGCATTTTTACAGCGTGCAGGCGCGCGCCATCCTCTGCGTACATCTTCAGGTAGCGGCGACCCAGATCCACCACATAGTCCTCGATAACGAGATCAATACGGTCTTCGAGGCCCTGCTCCACTACCAACATGGGTGCGACCGCCATTTTCTTGCGCAGTGCTTCGGGCAGGGACAAACAGCCGATCAGTCGACCTTCGTCCTCCAGAAAGATCGGACCAGTACCTTGTGCCAGCAGCCTCAGCAGGGCGATGCTGAGAGCATTCTCAAAATCGATTTGGCTCGGCTGTGGTGTGGGCATCTGGCCAAAGCTGGAACCGCGGTGATTGGCCAGTCCCTCCAGGTCGACACCGCGCGTCAGATGGGATATCACCCGTGTCTTGCCGGTACCTGTCTTACCGCTGACCAAGATAAAAGAGGCGCTGGCCAGGGAACGCTCCAACTCTTCCAGCAAAAACCGCCGCATGGCCTTGTAGCCACCACGCACCAGCGGATAGTCGATGCCCTCCTCGCGCAACCAGCGCTGCACAGTTTGGGAGCGCAGGCCACCGCGAAAACAGTACAGGTAACCCTGGGGATGTTGCCGGGCAAAGGCCGCCCACTGCGCCATGCGCTGCGCTTTCAACGCGCCACTGACCAGCTGGTGTCCCAACGTGATGGCGGCATCCTGCCCCTGCTGCTTGTAGCAGATACCCACTTGGGCGCGCTCGGCATCGCTCATCAGCGGCAGGCTCAGCGCAGCGGGAAATGCGCCGTGCGCAAATTCCGCCGGCGCACGCATGTCCATCATCGGGGTAGGGCGAAGAAACAGCGCGCGATAGTCGTTGGTGTCGGGGCGCGCAGGCATGGGCGTGGCTTATTCCACCTCGCCGCCAAACAGCGCCAGAATACGGGCCTGCAAGCCGGTTATCGCATCCGCCATGAGGGCGAAGTCGGCGTCCAGTCGGGCCGCCTGATCCGCTTCGGGGATGTCCTCGTTCTCTTTCATCAGCTCGTCCGCGAACTTGAGGCGCCGCAAACACAGGTCCTCCGCCAACAACAGGGAGAGACGCTCATCCCAGCCCAGTGCCAGACGGGCGACCTGCTTGCCCGCGTGCAGGTGAGTTTCCACTTCTTCACTCAACAAATCAACGCCGCGACAACGCACCACACCACCCTCTTCGCCCGTCTCGCGCAACTCGCACTCCTGTCCCAGTTCAAAATCATCGGGCAGGCTGCGGTGCAACAGCCAGGCCGTCATCACGGCTGTCGGAGCATTATTGACCTGTGGCAGCAGCACCGGAAAACTGCCAATACATTCACGCAACAGGTTAAGTAATTCCTCGGCGCGGGTGGCACTCGCCGCATCGACGAAAATCCAGTTCGCCTTCACATCTATATACGCGTGTACGTGGGTCGAGCGACTGAACGCCCGGGGCAGGCAGTCCTGCACGATTTCATCCTTAAGGTTGAGCCGTTCCTTGCGGTAGACCTTGCGTCCCTGCGCGGCCTCAATCGCCGCGGCCTTCTCCTCCAGTTGCTCACGCACCACGCTGGACGGCAACAGTTTCTCCTCCCGCTTCATTTTGAGCAGCAGTCGGCCAGCGGCAGCATGAACCAGCTCCGCGGACTCCCCGCCCAATGGCGCCACCCAGCCTACAGCCACCGCCTGCGATTTGGCGCAGGGCACAAAGCTGCGTCCGGCAAGTTTTTTCCCCAATTGTTCCGGGGAGAGATCGAAAGGCTTGGTCAGGCGATACGCCCGGATGTTCTTGAACCACATGGGATTAACTGCCTCTGGCAAAAGCCGGGGATTGTACCCCAGCAGACCTCCAATACCAGCGCAGTCAACGCTTGTTACGGCTAAATTGCCAGTACGGGCACAGCAGGCAAGAAAGGGGCACCGTGTACAAAATGTTAACCCGGGAGGCCCACACCATCATTGTCAGCGCGGTGTGAAACCGTTTTAATCCTTAGTCCGCAAAAACAAAGGCATGGGTGCCCGCTAGCGCCCCATCACCGAGGTAGCAAAAATGTCGGACAAGGCCAAAACAAATCCGTCCCACACGCGCAAGGCACGCGATGTACAGCGCTGGGACCGAGAAACGGATGTCGCGATTGTGGGTTTTGGCGGCGCCGGCGGCTGTGCGGCCATTGAGGCGGCAGACGCAGGTGCCCAGGTCATTATTTTTGAGCTCGCCAGCGCCAGCGGCGGTTCCACTGCCATGTCCAGCGCAGAAATTTATATGGGTGGCAGTGGCGGTACGCGCGTACAGCAGGCCTGTGGCTTTGAAGACAGCACCGAGGCCATGTTCACCTACATGATGATGTGCGCCGGGCCCCAGGCTGATGAAGCCAAAATCCGTAACTACTGTGAAAACAGCAAGGCGCACTTTCAGTGGCTGGTCGATATCGGCGTACCCTTCAAGGATAGCTTTCACCGGGAGCGAGCCATCATGTGCCTGACCGATGACGGCCTGCTCTACACCGGCAGTGAGAAAGCTTATCCTTTTGCACAACAGGCCAAACCGTGCCCCCGGGGGCACAATCTGTATGTAGAGGGTGATAACGGCGGCCCGCTGTTCATGAAGATCGTGACTGAGAACGTGAACAAGCGAAAGGCGATCACCGTCGAGTACGAGACACGCGCCCTGACACTGATCGTGGATGATGACGATGCGGTAGTGGGTCTGGTTGTGCGCCAGAACCAGCAGGAACTCAATGTGCGCACGCGCAAGGGAGTCGTCCTGTGTGCTGGCGGCTTCGTCATGAACGAGGAAATGATCCGCAAGTACGCTCCCATGCTCACCGCCGGTAACGCACCCATCGGCAACCCCGGAGACACCGGCACGGGCATCCTGATGGGCATGGCGGTGGGCGCCGCCGCGATCAACATGCACGAGGGTTTCATCAGCCTGCCCTATTATCCTCCGGCCAGCATGACCAGGGGCATCGTGATCAACGACCAGGGGCAGCGCTTCATCAACGAGGATGTATACCACGGTCGTCTCGGCGCCTTTGCCCTGCGCCAGCAGTCAGCGCGTATCTACTTCATCCTGACGGTCGAACAGTATGGTGACTATGAACGGGTCAACTACCTCGGCGCCAAGGTGGCCGGCACCGGCGAGACGGTGCAGGAACTGGAAGAGGAACTGGGACTGCGTGCGGGCACCCTGCAACAAACCATCAAGCTGTATAACGAGGATTGTGTGAAGGGCGAGGACACCCAGTGCCACAAGGCCACCGAGTGGCTGGAACCGCTGCAAGCGCCGCTGGTTGCGCTGGACATCACCCCGGGACGCGGCGCCTTTCTGCCCTATTTCACTCTGGGCGGCCTGGACACCCTGCCCACCGGCGAGGTGGTGGACCCACAGCGCCAGGTTATTCCCGGCCTGTATGCAGCGGGCCGCACCGCTTGTGGTGTGGTGCGCCGGGCCGAGGGCTACAGCAGCGGCATGTCCGTGGGAGATGCGTCCTTCTCTGGCCGCATGGCAGGTAAGCAGGTAGCCGCCAGGGCGTGCGTATGAACTACCTTCACACCATGGTGCGCGCTCGCAATCTGGATGAAACCCTGGATTTTTACTGCAACAAACTGGGCCTGGTAGAGGTACGGCGCCACGCCAGCGAGGCCGGGCGCTTTACCCTGGTATTTTTGGCGGCACCGGGTGATGTCAAAAGTGCCGAACAGGGCCAGAGTCCGTTGCTGGAAATCACCTGGAACTGGGATGCGCAGGACTACGACGGCGGCCGCAATTTCGGCCACTTGGCCTACCGCGTGGACAACATCTACGCGCTATGCCAGCACCTGCTGGACAAGGGCGTGGTGATCAATCGCCCGCCGCGCGACGGCCATATGGCGTTTATCCGCTCCCCCGACGGCATCTCGATCGAGTTGCTGCAAGCAGGAGAAGCTCTGGCCCCGCAGGAGCCCTGGGTATCCATGGCCAATACTGGCAGCTGGTGATGTCTATCCCCAGCTGAAGGTTGATAGCGTGGTGAAAGAGCCCTCCGGGACGGCACCGTTCACAATGGTATCCCCGCACTGCAGCCATGCATGAGCATTCACGGGTTCCTCTTCCTCGCCACCGGCCTTGCGCACACCCAGACTGAAATATCCCGGTATTTGCCGTTGTTCGAGCAGATGCTGCAATACCAGCACCTGGGTCAGGCAGCGGCTCTGCCAGGGCGTGTAACGTGCAGCAATTGCCACCAGGCGGCCCAGTTCGATTGCCTGCTCCTGCTGCTTCTTGGGAATGCCTACGGTCGCCGGGACAGTACGGTGCAACGTAAGGCCCGCAGTAAAGTGTGAAAAACCCTTACGCAATAATGCTAGCCGCGCCCATGCCAGCAGCAGCCATATACGCAATAGCAGCAACTGTTTCCGAGGACCCAGCAGTACGAATTTTTTTATGCGTGAAAACATACCTGGCTGCCAGTGGCGTTGGGTTGCTGCCAGGGAAAGAATACACTGGTGGCACAAAAGCGGCCATCTTGTGTACGCTGCAGGTTGAATAAATGGCAGAGAACTGAAGGCGGCATGGATCAGCGCAGATCACAGCAAACGGGATTTCGCGAGGTACTGGCTTACATCACGCCCCACAGAAATATTCTGGTGGCCATCGTGATTTTGCTATTGCTGGGTAGCCTGCTGTCGCTGGCCGGGCCCTGGCTGGCTGGCAAACTGACTGCCAGTCTGCTGGCTGACAGCGAGGCAGCAATATCGCCACTGCAACTTCTGGCCCTGTGGTTTGCGCTGATGAGCGTACGCGCCGTGCTGGATTTCTTCACCCAGTACCACATCGGCTATACCGGCGAGCACATGGCCACTGACCTGCGCAACCGCTTGTATGAGCACATGCAGGCGCTGCCGCTGGACTACCACCACCTGAATCGGCGTGGAGATACGCTTTCAATCCTGTATACCGATGCCCATGTTATTAGCGCATTCGTGACAGATACCCTGGTACACCTCCTGCCCGCGTTACTCACTTTTTTTGGTGCCGGGCTAGCCCTGGGGTGGCTGAATCCCTCCATAGCAGTTTTGGCCCTGGTGTTCTTGCCCCTGTACTTTCTGGGCATGAAGATTGTTGGTCGCTACCTGCGTCCACTGTCACGCGCCTGGGTAGACGCTAATTCTGCAATGTATACCGTAATGGAGGAGAATCTGCGCCTGCTGCCAATCATCAAGGCTTTTACCCGCGAAGCCGAGGAGCAGCGGCACTTTGAACAGGTTAACAGTCGCCTGCTGGACACTTCCCGGCGCCAGCTGAAAATTCAGTCGGCTCTGTCGCCGGCCAGTTCACTGTTAGGCAGCGCCGCACTGGTCGTGGTTATCGCCCTGGGCGCGACCCTGATGGAGACTGACCGCCTCGCGGCAGCTGACCTGGTCACGATTTTGCTGTACGCCATGTTGATGATGTCGCCGCTGGCCATACTGGCCGATACCTACGGCAGGGTACAAACCGTGCGGGGCGCTTCGGAACGAATTATCGCTTTTCTCAATTATCAACCGGAAACGACAGACAGCGGCCAACTGACCCTCACTGGCATCAAGGGCGACATCTGTCTGGAAGGCATTGCATTCAGCTATCCCGGGCGTGCGCCGTTGTTTTCAAACCTTAATCTGAGCATAGCAGCGGGTGAAACCATCGCACTGATTGGCCGCAACGGCGCGGGCAAGTCGACACTGGCACATCTTCTCATGCGCTTTGCAGAGCCCTCGCAGGGGCGCATCCTGTTCGACGGCATCGACACTGCGACCGCAACGCTGGCCAGTGTTCGCGCCTGCGTCGGCCTGGTGGCGCAGCGCGTGCTGCTGGTCAATGGCAGTGTGGCCGACAACATCGCCTACGGCTGCGTGGGCGCAACGCGCAGTGAACTGCAGGAAGCGGCGCGACTAGCCTGCGCGCATGAATTCATCCAGGCATTGCCGCAGGGCTACGACACAGTGATTGGCGATGAAGGCATGCGGCTGTCCGGCGGCCAACGGCAGCGCCTGTCACTCGCCAGAACCCTGTTGCGCGATCCTCCTATCCTGATTCTGGATGAGGCCACCGCGATGTTTGATCCCGCCGGCGAACTGGCATTTGTCGCCGATTGCTCTGACCTGCTGGCCCACAAGACCGTCATCCTGATTACCCATCGTCCAGCGAGCCTGGCACTGGCGGACCGGGTACTGTGTATTGAGGATGGCATCGTCGAGGAAAGAACCGCGCCAGCGATCTGACTGGCCGTGCTGTGATTCCAGGCCTTTGTTTGGAGTAGCCGTTATTGCCGGGATGTAAAACGTCAGCGCTCTTTACATGTCCGCTGGTTCGGGGCGGGGTTGGGGATTGTCACAGTCTGACCGTCGCGTAGCATCACGATGGCCGGATCAGGACAGGGTGTAGTGCCCGCGCAGGCAAAGCCGCTCTCGCGCAGCGCAGCGTTCGATGCGAGCGTCTGCCAGGCCGCCAGATCAGCTGCGTCCACGTCCTCATCCGCATCCATGTCGGCGATCAAAGCGACCTTGCCATTCAGATCAGGCACGCTCTGGTCCGCCGGGAGATCCGGGAAGGTCACATGCGCGAGGCAATCAATTGCTGCGCCCTGACACTGTTTAACCACGGCGAGATCGACCTCGATCTGGACCAATCCGTCGTTGTTCACATCGGGGTCGCAGGCGCTGCCGAAGCCGTCCTGGTCCCAGTCCTCCTGCGGGTAATTCGCGACGTTCTTGCAGTTATCGCACGCGTCGCCGATGCCGTCACCGTCCGCGTCGGCCTGTGACGAATTCGGCAAGTAGGGACAGTTGTCCATCGTGTAAGCGATCGCCTCAAGGCTCACGCGCTGCTGGATCGGTTCGGAGCCCGGCCCAGGCACAACCTCGTAGAGCACGTCGTTGAGCCCGCGCCGCACGTCGCGTTTCCCGGCAAACGGATTCTCGCTAAACGTGATACTCGGCACGCCGTCGTTGTCCCAGTCGCCGTCGAGATCAAGCGCAGTGTCTAGCACCAGCTGTCCGGCGAGCGGCTGCATCGGCGTGAGCCAGTTGCGGGTGATTCCCGCCGCTGTGGTGAGCCAGATGCCCACTCCGTGGACCACCGCGGGGAGCGCCCAGTTAGGCCCATACGGGAACGCCACAAACTCGAGCGGATAAGAAGGCGTGCCGTCGATCGCGCGGTATGCATAGTTAAGATGCGTGTTTGCCATGGTCGCGCCGAGCTTCTCGTTCGCCTTTACCGACGGCGTGTCCTGGGTCTGGAATGTGAGCCAACCCGGGCGGCTGGTCTCGCCGATTGTCAGTGGGGTCTTGCGTGGTACGCGAATCTTACTGGTGAGACTGGGCGGCGCGATACCATCGTTCAGCGTGGTGACGCCATCGCCGTTCTCGTCACACGCGACCGGCGTGCTGCTATCGAGATTGTCAAGCAGATGCAGCAATCGGCTCTGGTACATATCGAGTCCGTTGTATTCACTCGCAGGATAGGTGCTGAGGCCAATCGCAAATGGCACATCACTCACCACGTTGCGGGAGTAGAACTGCTTTACCTCCTCGATAACGGGCGTGTAGACGCAGCGATTATTCGCGCCGATGAAAGATTCGAGCTGGAAGGTCGGGTAAACCGCGATACGCGCGGGGTCGAAACCACCCTCCCCAACGCGGGTCACGATCGCCTGGTAGGTATCGTACAGGTCCTGCCAGGTGTCCAGGCCGCACTTGACCTCTCCGTCCGGGCAGAGCGTTACGTCTACATAGCCGTTGACCTCGCGCCACGGGCTCAGATGGACCTTTGCGCCGACATCCTCGAAGTGCTTCATGAGGAAATACACGGCGTTTGCCACAGCGGTGCGGGTCGCGGGCTGCTTGAAGCTGGGTCTGGGCGGCAGTACTCCGGCGCCGTCGTCGTCATAGAGGAAGGATGCGGGCCACGCGCCATCGAGTCCCTTGGGCGGCCATGCGTAAGAATACTCGTCCATCGGCGTAAGTCCGAGGCTTATCGCGTGTGCGCGGTCGTAGCCGAACATATGCGAGTAGAGGTAGATTATCTTTTGCGAAATTGGATCGCCGCTGTGCGTGAGTCCGGCGAGCGGCGAGCGCACATTAGCGTTCATGCGACGGTACCAGAGACCCTCCGGGCTGTCCGGCGGGAAGGCCTCGAATGCCGCAATGTACTGTGCGTAGGTTTGCACTTCCTGAAACACTGACCACGGCAACGGCTGCGAGAAGCTTGGGTTGCCCAGCGCCACGACTGACGAGTGCGCAACGACCTGTCGCCACGTACTCGGCTGGACTTTCGTGTGAATATAGATATGAGGATTCGCCGGGTTCGTTTCGAAGCTACACATCCACTCGTCGATTTCAATATCGGTTTGGAGCCACATGCCAACCTTGGGCAACGATATGGCTGACGTGGACGCTGCGGAAGGTTCTGTGACGGGTTTTACAGTCGTCGGCGGGGTGCTTATTGCACAAGAGGACAGTAGGACAGTTGCGAGGCTGATTGTCAGTAGGTGCTTAGCTTTCAACTGCAGTGATTACCTTGAAGTTTATATTCCCGATCACGATACCGTGGCACGCAGGAAATTGAGAATCCAGCGCGCCACGCGTTGACCCTCCTGAACTCCGCGCAGGGAATCCATCCCCGCAACATACGCTTCCTCGCCAATAATGTCGCGCCTGAACTTCATGATCTCGCGCGCATAGCCGGGCTGGAATTCCGGATGACCCTGAAAGGTCAGGATATGATCACCGATCTGGCACACCGCGTTTTCGCAAAAATCACTGCCGGCCAACACCGTGGCATCCTGCGCCACTTCAACGACCTGATCCTGGTGGCTGACCAGGATATCCAGTTCCAGATCAACCTGATCATGCCAGGGCGGCGCAGTAGTGAACCGGTGCGTGTGCAAACCCACGCCCCAGCCCCTGGGTGACTTCTCGGTTTTCCCGCCCAGGGCCTGAGCCACCAGCTGGTGGCCGAAACAAATTCCCACCAGTTTCTTGCGCCTCTGGTGCAGCTGACGGACAAATGCCATGAGGGCGGCTATCCAGACTTTGTCCTCGTAGACGCCGGCTTTGCTGCCGGTGATTAAATAGGCGTCCACCTCATCGATATCCGCTGGGTACTGCCCGTGCTCGACATCGTACACGGCGTACTCCAGATCGGGGTCTGCCTGTCCCAGCAGTGCGATAAACATGTCCGGATACTCACCGAACTCGGGCACCCACTCGGGCCGTACCGCATCCGTTCTCAATATGCCCAGTTTCATTCACGCCTCGGACGACCGCAACAGCGCTCCATCATAGGTAGCGTGTGGGGCGCTGTCCATACAGCGACCGGGCTGGTAATGTGTGCCCTCCAACCACCATACGGTTACTGCGACGTGTTCTTTCCAAGACTTTTTCTCGCTGTGTTGTTGCTGTGCTGCAGCGCCGCCAACGCCTTTACCAGCTCCGCTGCCTGCCAGGACTGCCACACCGAAGAACATGCACAGTGGCGCGGCTCACACCACGACCTCGCCATGCAGTTGCCCACCCCCGCTACTGTGCTGGGGAACTTCGACAACGCCAGCTTCAGCTACAACGGTATCACCACCCGCTTCTATCGCAAGGGCGACAAGTTCATGGTCAACACGGACGGGGAAGATGGGAAGCTACAGGACTTTGAAGTCGCCTATGTGTTTGGTGTAGACCCGCTGCAACAATACCTGTTGCCCCTGTCACGCGGCCGACTGCAGGCACTGAGTATCGCCTGGGATGCGCGTCCCGCCGCCGAAGGAGGGCAGCGCTGGTATCACCTGTACCCGGGCGAGAAGATCGATTACAAGGATCCGCTGCACTGGACCGGCACCTACCAGAACTGGAACACCAGCTGCGCCGAGTGCCATAGCACCGACCTGCAAAAAAATTACCAGGCGCAGTCCCGCTCATTCGCGACAAAATTTGCCGAGCTGAATGTGGGTTGCGAGGCCTGTCACGGTCCCGGCGAACAGCATCTGGCGCTGGCTAAACAAGGGAAACTCAAGGATGCGACGAACGGCGGCTTTCCCACCGCCCTCGCGCAGCGCGGGCAGTGGACGTTTCCGGCGAATGCCCACATTGCCAGGCGCACTACCCCTCTGCAATCCGACGCCCAGATAGACAGCTGCGGCCGCTGTCACTCACGCCGTGGCACACTGGGGACTTACCACTACGGCGCGGACCTGCTGGACACTCATCGTCTGGCCCTGCCGCAGTCGCCCCTGTATTACCACGACGGCCAGATTCGCGACGAGGTTTATGAATACGGTTCGTTCGTACAGAGCAAGATGCACCAGGCCGGCGTGGTGTGTAGTAATTGCCATGAACCGCACAGCCTGAAACTGCGTGCACCGGGCAATGGCGTGTGCGCCCAGTGCCATGAGGCGGCGCATTACGACACCGCGCAGCATCACCACCACAAGAACGGCTCAACCGGCGCGCAGTGCGCCAACTGCCACATGCCACAGACGACCTACATGGGCGTGGACGTACGCCATGACCACAGCATGCGCATACCGCGCCCCGACCTGAGCATGGTGATGGATACGCCCAACGCCTGTAACAAGTGTCATCAGGACAAGGACGCGCCCTGGGCGCTGGAAGCAATGCGGCAGTGGGGTGTGCAGTTTCGCGATACCGGCAATCACCCGGCACGCGCGTTCCAGCGCATCGCACAGGGCGACTTCCGGGTAGTGCCACAGATCGCGCAGATAGCTAGCGACAGCAGCACGGCGCCCATCTGGCGCGCCACCGCCATGGAAGCACTGGGCCAGGCCGGCGGGCGCGATGCCCTGCAAACCGCTACCCAGTTATTGTATGACGACGACCCCCTGCTGCGCGTCAGTACCGTGCGCGCCCTGGATTTCATGCCGCTGCAGCAGCGCCTCCAGTTACTGGATCATTTGATAAACGATCCAGTAACGGCCGTGCGTACGGAAGTTGCAGCGTCACTGGCCGGGGTGCCACTCGATCAGGTGCCACCGGAGCAGGCCGTAAAACTGCGCGCGCTGTTCGACGAGTACGTCAGTATTCTGCAGCAGGATGCCGATATGCCCGGGATACAGCTGCAACTGGGTATTTTTTATATCACCCGCGGCGACGCGAAGGCGGCGGAAGCCGCGTATCGGGAGGCGCTCTTTCTCAATCCGCAGCTGATACCCGCTTACCTGAACCTCGCGGACCTGCTACGCGGCCAGTCAAAGGATGCGGACGCGCGCCAGTTGTTGCTCAAGGCGCTGGCGGTCGACCCCAAAAACGGCCCGGCCCTGCACGCACTGGGCCTGCTGGAAACCCGCAGCGGGCAACCGGAGACTGCCCTTAAATATTTGCAACAGGCTGCGGCACTGGAAACCGAGGGCACCCGCCACCGCTTCGTGTATGGCATCGCCCTGCACGACCTCGGACACCCGGATGAAGCCATAGTACAGTTACAGGCGCTGCTGCGCAGTGTGCCGCAGAGCGAGGAGGTATTACTGGCGCTGGCCAATTACAGCGCGGAACGGGGTCAGCGTGACAAGGCCCTGGGCTATGCCAAAACGCTGACGCAAATCGCGCCGGGTAATCGCGCTTACCAGCAGCTGGTCCAGAGTCTTTCCGCGACCAGTCCCTAGAGCCCTTGCAGGAACTTGAGCAGCCGCGGATTGAGCAGGTCGGGGCGTTCCTGCTGGATAAAGTGCCCCGCACCGGGTAACAACTCAAGTCCACGCAGGTCACGCACCTTTTCACGCATGGTGGCAAACGGGGCATCCCCGGCCAGATTGATAACCGGGTCCTGCGCACCCCCGACAAACAAGGTGGGCACAGTCACCTCAGCGTGAGCATTAGCGCGCTGCAACTGCCAGTTGCGATCCATCACACGGTAGGAGTTGGCACCGCCGATAAACGCCAGTTCCGGTCCCGCACTGAGATACTGATCAACGTAATAATCCATATCTGCGACAGACAGCCACGGCCAGGGCAGCGCTTGCGGCGGTTCCGCCAACACATCGATATAGTGCGTGCCGGCCATCGGGAAATTTTCCCAGTTGAGCAGTTCCCCGTCTGCAGAAAGCGCCCAAAACAGTTTGGTCAGGAACTCGCGCTCGCGGCCCGCGCAGTGACGCTCTGCAACACCCACCGCCTGATAGTAGTGCATATGGAAGAAATGCTGCCCGGCGATGGCGGCGAACAGCTGCGAGGGCCGTTCATCGCTGCCACCTGCCAGTTCCATATCATAGGGCACACACAGTGGCGCGATAGCGCGAATCCTATCAGGGTAATAAATCCCCATGTGCCAGGCGAGGTTGGCGCCAAAGTCATGTCCGAACAGCACGGCCTGTTCATAACCGAAATGATCCAGCACGGCCAGCACATCGCCGCTAAGCTTGTCGAAACCGTATTCGGAACTATCCAGTGGCCTGGAGCTGCCACCGTAACCGCGCATGTCCAGAGCGACGGCGCGGTAGCCCGCTTGCGCCAGCGCCTGCATCTGGTGGCGCCAGCTGTACCATAGTCCGGGGTAGCCATGGCACATCACCACCAGCGGGCCTTCACCCAGACATGCGAGGTGTAGTTCTACGCCATTGACCTGTAGCTGCCGGTGCTCAACTGCCAGCGACATGCTCTGGAGTTACTTGGCCTGCACAAATAGCAGCTGCAGGGTAACCGGGACCACGGTGCTTATGGCCTTCAGTCCGGCAACTTGCTGTAGCGCGGTGACACCACTTTCCAGGCCAAAATCTGCGGCGTTGATCAGCACCGGGCGGGCCGAGAATACGCGCAGGTTGCCATCACCTTCACCCACGACCACCACCGCAATGGTCAGCGTCTTATCCTTACCGTGCAGCGACAAGGTCACTGGCAGCTCTGCTATGACCACGCCGCCCTTGGCCGCCTCGGCGAGCACGGCCAGATCCGCCTGTGCGCTTAACTGGGCGGACGGAAACTTGACGGTTTCGAATAATAGTTCGCGCATGCGCTCGTTGCGTACCGCCACCATAGTTTCCACGCTGTCCAGGTTAATCGTCATCTGGACATTGCCCTTCGCGCCGATATAACCCACCAGGGAAGCAAAGCTGTGCACTTCGCCAACACTGTCATTCTTGATGGACACGAAGTTAACCGCCGATTTAGTGTTGTCCAGCTCCCAGTCAGCCCTGGCCACACCGCAGGGTGCCAGCAAAAGCATGACCAGTACCAGATGTTTGAATTTTTGTAGGCTGTTCATTGTGTTGCTCCCGAATTGGTCAGCAATCCCTGCCGGAGTATTGAGCTTCTTGTGCCAGATCATTGTATAGCAAACTGCGCAAGGCGCGAGTCCTGTCATCCACTGCGGTTCCGGCAGTTGGATGCTTTAAAAGGATACAGGGCCCCGGCTTTCATAAATCACGAAAAAATGTCTAAATACTTCTTTGGATTTGACGTAGCTCAGAATAAAAAGAGGCATTGGTCATGGCGACACGCCACCCCGCAAGCCGTTGTGTCATTCTCTTACTGCTATCCACTTTTTTTTTGACAGGGTGCAGCGATGGTTCTGATTCCCAACCAAGCTTGCCTGGCGATGATGTTTTAATGAACCAGGTCCAGTATCTCGGCACCCACAACAGTTACCATATTCGGGCGCGAGCCGACCTGTTCGGGTTGTTGTTAGACTCTATTCCTACTATCGCGTCGACACTCGAGTATACCCATGTGCCGCTGCAGGAACAGTTTGAAACGCAGGGCATCCGCCAGATCGAACTCGACATTTTTCACGATCCACAGGGGGGCCTCTATGCCAACCATCCCGTGCGCGAGAAGTTTGGGGGAGACGCAGCATCCGGCATTCCTGAGTTGGACGAACCGGGACTGAAGGTGTTGCACGTGCAGGACATCGATTATGAAACAACCTGCTATACCTTTGTCAGCTGCCTGCAGGAAATCAAAGCCTGGTCTGACAGTCATCCGGGACACCTGCCGATTACCGTTCTCGTAGAGGCCAAGGATACTGCTTATCCCAATTTTCTAAATTTTGACTTTGTCGTGCCGCTGGAGTTTGGCACGGACGCGCTCAATGCTATTGATAACGAAATTCGCAGTGTGTTTTCCCGGGAACAACTGATTGTCCCTGATGACGTACGCGGCAGTTTCCTGACTCTGGAGTTGGCCGTTCTCACCCAGGGCTGGCCGTATTTGTCTGAGGCACGTGGCAAAATTATGTTTGCCCTGGACAATACCAGCGCTGTTCGCGAAAAGTACATCGCAGGGCACCCCTCACTTCAGGGCCGGGTACTGTTTACCGACTCGCCCGCCGGCACACCGGAAGCGGCGTTCATGAAACGTAACGATCCGTTGGCCAATCCTGGCGATATTGAAGATTTGGTTAAGCAAGGTTACATGGTACGCACCCGCGCTGATGCCGACACCGTGCAGGCGCGCAGCGGCGATACCACGCAACGCGATGCGGCGCTCGCGAGCGGCGCGCAGTTTATCAGCACGGATTATCCGGTGCCCAACCCGGACTTCAGCGACTATCAGGTAACGCTGCCCGGCGACGGTATTGCGCGCTGCAATCCGGTCAACCCGGGTAGCTGTGAGGGCGATTTGTTCTGATCATTTGTCATCGAGAAAACAGTATCGGCATCTGATCCTGAACACCTTTGGATGCCGGACGCAACTGCAATTTCTTATTTTGCAGCCAGTGTGTTGGATAACGCTGCGCGGCATTGATGCATGTCGAAGTTTTTCAATCACAAAGGAGGCCTAAAAATGAAAGTCCGATTCGCACTAACTATCGTGATGCTGTTCAGCGTGTGTATGAATGTCGCGCAAGCGCAACAAAACGTCTCGGACGGGGCCGACGCCATCTACTTCGGCGGGCCGATCGTAACCGTCAACGACGCCCAACCTTCGGCAGAAGCGATTGCCATCAAGGATGGAAAGATAGTCTTCGTCGGCAGTAAAGCGGATGCCGATAAACTGCGCGGCACCGCTACCCGCAGCATCGACCTGGCGGGCAAGACGCTGATGCCTGGCTTCATCGATGGCCATGCCCACGCCCAGCAGTTCGGAGGTCAGGCCGTCGGCGCCAACCTGCTTGCCCCGCCGGACGGCACTGTCAACACCATAGACGATCTCGTGGACAAGCTGAAGACTTTCGCCGCCGGGCCGGATGTCAAACTGACCGGCTGGATTTTCGGCGTCGGCTACGACGATGCTCTTCTAGGCCGCCACCCCACGCGCGCAGATCTCGACAAGGTCTCAACTACCATTCCTGTCATGGCGACCCACATCTCGGCCCATTTTGCGGCGGTCAACACGCTCGGTCTGAAGATGATCGGCTACGACGCCAGCACACCCAATCCCGAGGGTGGTGTCATACGCCGCGAAGCCGACGGCAAGACGCCGAACGGAGTGCTCGAGGAACTGGCTGCGATTCCCCACATGCTGACCGCACTGACGCCCACTACACAGCAGGGGAAAGACTATTTCCTGAAGCGTGGACTCGAGATGGCGAAACGATACGGCTACACGACCGCGAACGAAGGCCGCATGTTCGGACCCATGAATGCTGTCATGGAAGACGCGGCAAAGCGCGGCCTTCTCGACATCGATTTCATCGGCTGGATGGACTACACCGGCCGCAGCGAGCTCGATAAGGCCTTCAGCACAACCTATTCCAACCACTATCGCCTCGGCGGCCTGAAGGTCACACTCGACGGCTCGCCCCAGGGCCGCACCGCCTGGCGCTCTGTGGCTTACCTGATCCCGCCCGACGGCCAGAAGCGCGGCTACAAGGGCTATCCCGCCATTCCCGAAACCAAGCAGGTTCAGGCCTATCTGGACGAAGCCTATGCCAAGGGCTGGCCGGTCAAGGTCCACGCCAATGGCGATGCTGCGATTGAACAGCTCTTCCAGGCGCTGAAGCCGGTGGTTGCCAAATATGGCGTCAAGCCCGGTCAGACGATCCTGATCCACGGCCAGTTCATCCGCCCGGATCAGGTGCAGGAGCTGAAGTCGCTCGGCATCTTCCCTTCGATGTTCCCGATGCACACCTTCTACTGGGGCGACTGGTACAAGCAGATCGTGGGCCCGGAGCAGGCCGCCCGGATCTCGCCCATGCGCTCGATCCTGAACACCGGCCTGCACGCGACCAGCCACACCGACGCACCGGTTGCGCTTCCCAACCTCATGCAGGTCGCGTGGGCCACCGTGAATCGCACCTCGCGCTCGGGGACGATCATCGGCCCCGACGAACGCGTCACACCCTACGAAGCGATGAAGATGATCACCCTCTGGGGCGCCGAGCAGTTTGGCGAGCAGGCGAGCAAGGGCTCACTCGAGCCCGGCAAGCTGGCCGACATGGTGATTCTCTCTGACAACCCGATCGCGATCGATCCAATGAATATCAACAAAATTGTCGTACTGGAAACTATCAAGGAGGGCAAGACTGTCTACAAAGCCGACTAGAAATTGTCCACTGGTGGTGAAGTCTCCATCGTGCGAGGGCAGGCCTCGTACCGCGAGCGTATCGCGCTACGCCCGGGTTCGGTAGCGGCGCGCAATTTATCAGCACCGATTATCCGGTGCCCAACCCGGACTTCAGCGACTATCGGGTAACGTTGCCGGGCGACGTTAATGCTCGCTACAACCCGGTCAGCTCGGGGAGTTGTTACCCGGAGTTTTTAGACGAGCCTATGTAAACTCGCGTAACTCCAAAAATCGTTCGGTATTACAAGTCCTCAAACTTGTCGACTCGGGGTTCATTGGATACTTCACAGTGCTTATAGCCTGATTTGTACTTGAGGGTGACGCTGAAAAAACCATTACCCAGGTCGTTGAAACCTTCAACATGCCCTTTCTCATTTTTCATGAACATATTACAGGCGTTGATAGCCACTTCCGACGGTCCGGCCGCCGGGGCGGCCGCAGCAGCTGGCGCCGGCGCTGCGGGGTTTCCGGCAGATTTCTCGTCACCACGCGTCATGCCCGTATACTCGCCATTTTTTGCGTAAGTACAGGTGAAAGGGTCTTTGTCATCATAGGTTCCGCTGATGGTGTAGCTTCCATCCTTATTGTTCTTCAGTTTTCCGGTCTTGATATAGGCTGGCTTGGTGCCAAAATCGCTGGCAGCCATGCCTCGACAGTAAGCCGCCATATTGCCCGGCGTGACTTGTTCAGCAAACACTGGGGCAGAAAGAGCAGCAAGGGTGATGAGAAGAATTTGGCGGTTCATACATAGCACCTCTATATTCGGGAAATTCAGGAGGCCTCTATCGACAATTCAGTCAACGGCAGGCAATCCAAAGATTATTTTTTGCATGTTCAATAGTCCAGCATTTTGTCGAGTTTGAGATGCCAGCCGGCCTCGCCAGGAGTGAGCTTGTACTGGAGTTGTCGCGTTTTTCCACCAGATGTGGTGTCTTCATCGCCCACATTGCACAGGGGAAAGCGGTGCAGGAAAACTCCCTCTACCACGGCCATGTCGTCGTTGCCACAATAGCCTTTTTCCGCTCCCGCTGTCGCGCTCAGGGGAGGCAGGTAAATCATACTCAGTGACTTCTTATTGTTGGCGCTGAAGGCGACAAGCGACATGCGCTGCTGCGGCCCCGGCTCACGCACATAAATGTAGATTTCCGGCGAGTAATCGGCATTGATATCCGCCACTTCGGCACCCAATACCACGCCCGTGATGTCCACATCGAACGCCGAGTTATCGATTTGCAGTCCCGCCGGAGCGATACGCACAGTATTTTCAGCGGCCTTGTTCGGGCTGGTAACGTGGAAGGAAATGCCGTGCAATTCCTGTTGCTGATCGAAGGGTTGGGCGACAGCGGCTGAACCGAGCATGGCGAATGTACAGGTGAGTATCCAGGATATCCGCTGGTTCATGTAAGTAGCAACTTGGTGCCTGCAATGAACAGGACAACGGCGAGGACGCGTTTAATGCCATGGGAATGGAGCTTGCGGCTACCGAAATGTGAACCGACCAAACCGCCAAGGCCTGCGGCCAGCAGCAGCGGTAGCAGAAACGGCGGCATGGACGGCGTGTTAGCCACGGTGCCAAGCAGGCCCGCCGTTGAATTGAGCAGTATGAACAGGGCCGACACTGCAGCGGCAGTTTTGGGTGGTGCCCAACCCATGAACAACAGTAGCGGCGTGAGAAAGATACCGCCGCCTGTGCCGGTAAGGCCCGACAAAAGGCCAATTACCGCACCGGCGGCAAGAGCGGCTGGTAAAGGCGGCGGGGTTGTTGGTGTCTCGCGCTTTGACTCGAAGAGCAGGCGGATCGCGGAATACAACAGCACCAGCCCCACCAGGAATTTGAAACCGTACTCAGGCAGCGCAACATAACCACCGATAAAGGCAAGAGGTACTGCGAGCAGTGCGAATGGCCAGAATAGCCGCCAGGAAAAGTAGCCGGCGCGCACGAACTGCAGTGTGGCAATAGAAGCCACCAGGATATTAAGTGCCAGTGCGCTGGGCTTGATAACCGCAGGTGCAAGGCTCAGCAACGACATCACCGCGATATAGCCCGACGCGCCAGCATGGCCCACTGCCGAATACAGCACGGCGATGATGAACACGCCGCCTAATAGCAGAAGCAGAAACTCTAGTTCCATTCAGACAGGCATACACAATTGTGCTTTGGAGATCGGAAGTAGAACCCTGGAAAATCGGAACTCATCCACATTCCTTCAACTCAACAATTCTGTACCCACTATATTGTATTTGAATCCAGAACTCTTCTGAACGTGAGATTAATTCTTGATCCACACGGTTTCGTCTGTTTGGGTAGCCCATGCCTCCAGTATTTCTGGGTATCGCCTTTCATCAGCAGCAGGCTGCCTGACGGCAATAGCAGTTTTACCTTTGCCAGATCCTTGCGATAGCGGTGCTTGAAGACAAAAGACCGCTGAGCACCAAAGGTTACCGACGCAATGACGGGGGCTGGGCCCAACTCCGGCTCATCGTCGCTATGCATGCCCATGCCGTCCCGATGGTCACGGTAGTAGTTCACCAGCACGCTATTGAAAGGGTTCTTGCAAAGCGTCTCGACTTTATCTTTTATACACAGCAATGCAGCTGTCCATGGCAGGGCACTCATGGATATACCGGAATAGGAGTAGGACAGCGCATCATCGCCGTACCATGCCACCAGCCGGGGTTGCATATGGGTCTTTCCCCAGACGGTCACCGGCTCATGCCGCCAGGGTGTTTCTTCGATCAGGTGCCTGAGCAGTTCATCCTCGTCACCGAAATCAACGTGCTGCCAGAAAAGCAGCTGTGCATCGGTGACCGGCAGGACCTGCTCGGCGCTGGCCTCAAACAGGTCCATCAACACGCAGTCGCTGCACGGCCTGCCATTGCGCCGCGCTAACCGGCGCGATAGAGAGGCGACCCTGCTTGAAGATGCTGAGTTCTGCCGTGGCAGGGTCGCCCTTCAGCATTTTGGTCGGTACCACCTGCGGGAATTTTTCCACGAGACGCACATCGACACAGTACCAGCGCGGATCTTTCTGGTCTGCTTTCACATCGTAATACTTGCTGCCCGAATCAAACTGCGCCGGGTCAGGGTAGGCGGCCTTGATTACTTCCATAGTTCCGGCGATGCCGATGTCCTTGCAGCTGGAGTGGTAGAACAACACTAGATCATTTTTTTTAACCAGATCGCGCAAGTTGTTGCGCGCCTGGTAATTGCGGATGCCATCCCAGCGCGCGATTTGCTTCTTCGCGGCGGCGAGGTGGTCAATGCCAAAGGCATCGGGCTCGGATTTGAAAATCCAGTAGTTCAATGCGGCTCCAGAAAATGTGGCCGGAATTACTTTTTCCAGGGCGATGGTTTTACAAAAGTCGCGATATACAACCGCTCAACCTTATCTCTGGCCCATTGCGTTTTTCGCAAAAACGTCAGAGAAGATTTTATTGACGGATCATTCTTGAAACAATTTGTGCCGATTCTCTCGGCCATTCCATCCCAACCGTAGTGAGCCACCAACCTGGTTACAGTACTCTCCAAGGTCAGGCCATGCAGTGGATTGTTCGCTTGTTCACTACTCATACTTTCAATACATCAAGACACTATGGGTCAGGAACGCCTCTTATGGCGTGGATTTCGACATCCGTGCTAGGCCTTTTTATCTTCCGCTTTTTTAACGCGAATCTTGTTATTATCAAGATTCAGGTTATTCAATTTTTTCATTGCGGCCTTGGCGTCTCCTGAATGCGGCATCTCCACAAAAGCAAACCCCTTGGATGCTCCGGTGATTTTGTCTAATACCAAATCACAGGATTGTACGGCGCCATATTCTGCAAAGAGAACCCTTAATTGTTCTTCGGTTGTGTCACGAGAGAGATTACGAATAAGTAGTTTCATGGGTTAGTACACCAATAAAGAAAATCGAGATGCATCTATCTCCACTAGTTCCTGAGCTCTCATGCTCCAAACTCGCCCCTAAGCAATGTGTCCAGCAGCAGCACAAAAGAAAATGCCGCCTGCGCCAGAGCGAAAACCATAAACGTAAAGAAGAGACCTGAAGCGTACTCGGGTAGCTGACCAAATACCATTATCAGCAAAGGGCCCACAGTGCATATCGCCAGGATACTCAGGACTATATTCGCGAAACGTTCCTTGGAGTGATCGAGGTGACGGACCCAACTAAGATTCGCGATACTGGCTGCAATATTTATCAAAAGCACCAAAACGCTCGAGGCACGCCAAACAGCTGCATCGGATAATTGAAATTGCTCCAAAACAACCGGGGTAATCGCTCCTAAGATAAGGACGAGGCTGGCGAGGACCACAACTCTTAGGCGGTAAAGCGTGAGCACAGTCGAGTCGCCCAGACGATCACGATTGAGCACTGAAACCAACGCCGCAAAACCCACAAACGTCGCAGCGATCTGTGCGAATGCCATCAGTGTGCCGTTATTTTCCATCATTGATACCGTGTGGTAAAAAGCCCGGCTCCTCAAAGAATCACCTCTGCCAAATCCCCCTTCTCCTCCAGCCAGGACTTGCGATCCGGCGCGCGCTTTTTCGCTAGCAGCATATCCAGCATTTCGTTGGTGCCGTCACCGGCGCCTATTACCAGCCGTACCAGGCGCCTGGTGTCGGGGTCCATGGTAGTCTCGCGCAGTTGCAGCGGATTCATCTCGCCCAGGCCCTTGAAGCGCTGCACGTTGACCTTGCCCTTTTTATTTTCCGCCTCGATGCGATCGAGGATACCCTGCTTCTCCGCCTCATCGAGGGCATAAAACACTTCCTTGCCTATATCAATGCGGTACAGCGGCGGCATGGCCACGTAGACATGGCCGGCCGTTACCAGCGGCCGGAAGTGGCGTACAAACAGGGCGCAGATCAGCGTGGCGATGTGCAGGCCGTCGGAATCGGCGTCCGCCAGAATACAGACCTTGTGGTAACGCAGGCCACTGATATCGTCACTGGCCGGATCAACCCCCAGCGCAATCGAAATATTGTGTACCTCCTGCGAGGCGAGGATCTCCTGCGAATCCACTTCCCAGGTGTTCAGAATCTTGCCGCGCAGCGGCAGGATGGCCTGGAACTCGCGGCTGCGCGCCTGCTTGGCGGAGCCGCCGGCGGAATCCCCTTCCACCAGGAACAACTCGCCGCGCGTTGGGTCCTCGCCGGAGCAATCCGCCAGCTTGCCGGGCAGTGCAGGACCTGCGGTGATCTTCTTGCGGGTTACCTGCTTGGCCAGGCGCAGGCGATTCTGCGCATTGCCGATGCACATCTCTGCCAGCTTCTCTGCTTCCTCAGTGTGCTGGTTCAGCCACAGGCTGAAGCTGTCCTTGACCACGCCGGACACAAACGCGGCCGCCTCGCGGGATGACAGGCGCTCCTTGGTCTGGCCGGAGAACTGCGGGTCGCCCAGCTTGGACGACAGAACATAGCAGCAGCGGTCCCAGATATCATCCGGCGCGAGTTTGACGCCGCGCGGCAGCAAGCTGCGCAGCTCACAGAATTCGCGCATGGCATCCAGCAGGCCAGTGCGCATGCCGTTGACGTGGGTGCCGCCCTGGATGGTGGGAATCAGGTTGACGTAGGACTCGGCGACGACCTCGCCACCCTCGGGCAGCCACTGCACGGCCCAGTCCACTGCTGAATTGCTGCCACTGAAGCTGCCCACGAAGGGCACCTCTGGAATGACCGGAAAATCGATGGTCGCATCAGCGAGGTAGTCGGTCAGCCCGGCCTCGTAATACCATTCCTCCGTCTCGCCCTTTTTCTCGTCCGTGAACTTGACCCGCAGTCGGGGACACAGCACGGCTTTGGCGCGTAACACATGGCGCAGCCGGGATACAGAGAACACAACGGAATCGAAATATTTGGCGTCGGGCGTAAAGGTTACCGTGGTGCCGGTGTTGCGCTTGCCGCAGGTGTCAACAACTTCCAGATCGGTTTTCTTGTCACCGCCGGCAAAGGTCATGCGATACACGTTGCCATCACGGCGGATCAGCACTTCCAGCGCGCTGGACAGCGCATTGACCACCGACACACCCACACCGTGCAGGCCGCCGCTGAACTGGTAATTCTTGTCCGAGAACTTACCGCCGGCGTGCAGCGTGCTGAGAATAACTTCGACCCCGGGCTTGCCCTGTCCGGGATGCATGTCGACCGGCATACCGCGGCCGTTGTCGGTGACCGTCACCGAGCCATTTTTGTTCAGGCTGACATCGATCTCGCTGGCGTGTCCGGCCAGGGCCTCGTCGACGCTGTTGTCGATGACTTCCTGGGCCAGGTGATTGGGGCGGGTGGTATCGGTGTACATGCCGGGGCGTTTGCGCACCGGCTCCAGCCCGGTAAGGACTTCAATATCTTCGGCGGTGTATTGACTCATTGCTATGGCTTTTCAACTGTTGTTGGGAAATTATTGAAGATCCCATTGTACAGCGCGCCTCGCGCAAGGCGAGCTATAAGTAACCACCCGAGCCCAGCTCGACCACGAACTTTACATCCTGAACCCTGGATACAGCGGTTTCGATGCGTCCGTCACTATGCAGTTCCAGCCAGCGATAGCCCGGTGGCTGGTCATCGGCTTTGAATTTCGCGCTGCCCGCAGCGAACTGCACACAGGTCGAGGGGGATGCGAGCAGACGCACGCCGTTGCGCTGACGATCGAACTCCTGGTGGACGTGGCCCCACAGCACCGCCTTGGCGCCGGGATACCGATCCAGCACAGCAAAGAACGCATCAGCGTCAGACACCATTTGCTGATCCAGCCAATCACAGCCAATAACAACCGGCTGGTGGTGCAGGCACACCAGGGTATGCAGGCCGTTTTCCTGAGCCACCTGCAAGGCACCCTCCAACAAGTCCAATTCCGCTACGCCCAAACTGCCCCCGACCTGTCCGTGCACTTGCGAATCCAGTAGCAGTATTTGCCAAAAACCCGCGCGGATTTCCTTGCACAAACGCATGTTGCTGGAGGCGGCAGCCTCCATCTTTGGGCGACTGTCATGATTGCCCGGTAGCCAGTAGTTGTCGCTGGTCAACTGATCAAAATACTGCTGCAGGCGCTCGTAGGCCGGCCCGGCACCGCCGTCAGCCAGATCGCCAGTGCCTAGTAACAGATCCACAGCCGGTC
The DNA here is from genome assembly GCA_963747995.1 of uncultured Gammaproteobacteria bacterium. Classification (GTDB taxonomy): domain Bacteria; phylum Pseudomonadota; class Gammaproteobacteria; order Pseudomonadales; family Halieaceae; genus Marimicrobium. Next base: position 52,234 of record CAVVHD010000006.1, read on the forward strand.
TCTCTTTTTTCACCAGGTTGATAACGGCCTGCAGGGAATGGTCGGTGTCCATTCCCAGCAGAGTGCCGCCAGAGGAATGGCAGAGGTGGGTGTCGGTTAACTGCAATACCCGGACAACATCGTGCCGGGTGTCGACAAATTGAATGTTGTGTCGTGGCTGGGGCGTAGGGGACATGGTACAAGTGACCGGATCAAGGGTCCGTCATGGACGCGCCGGCATCAAGGGCGGAACGTCCATGCAGCAGGCAGTGTTCCAGCCAGTCCGCCAGAAAGCGGTTCTGCTGGTACTTTTCATCCTGCGCAAACATCTGGTCATTAGGGTACTGGTAGCGCGCAGCCGCCTGTCGGTGGGATTGAAACACCCCCACTTCCAGCATACGCACGTCGTGATAGGCGCGCACCTGGACGCGCAACAAGCCCAGCCAGCGGGATTCGGCACGCTGCTGGTGCACGTCGAAAATGGTGGTATAGCGGCAGCGCTCAACCACGGTCAGGCGCACCTGCGCGGAACCAACCGCAAAGTCCCGGGCAATACAGTTCTCATAATCCGGAAAGAGGCGCAACAGGCGAGCATAGTTGGCATCACAGACCGCGTGTAGCTCTGTCAAATCGACTTTGAATGGTTTTCTCGTCAGCTTCTGCACAACCGGTTCCAGAATTACAACTCATTCGAATCCATATAAAACCGCCACGCTGTGGCAAATTTGCCTCCACAACGAACTACAAACTACGGGCCTAAGATCGCATAAACTCAGGATAACTGCACCTTTTGATTGCAGTTTCGATATATGCATCACAGGCGGGAGACTGCTAAACTGTTGCAAACTCAAAAGTGCTACACCGCTCCGTGGGGATTATTGCATGAAAAATCTGGTTGTCGCGCTCTCGTCGCTGGCACTTTTTCTCTCCTGTGTCACTGTACAGGCCGACTCGCTGCGCGACATTTACGAGCTGGCGCTGGAAAACGACGCGCAGCTGAAGGCGGAAGAGGCCGTCTACCTGGCCAAGAGGGAGACCGAAAACCTGAGCCGTGCAGCGCTGCTGCCGCAAGTTTCTACAGCGTACTCCTACGAGGGCTCCAATAGCGACACCGACTCCATCGGCCCAATTTTTACCCAGGGTGGTAATTTCGATGTTGGTAAATCGCTCACCCAGCGCGATACCGACACCGATGGGTATATCGTTTCCCTTAAACAGGCACTGTTCGATCTGCCGGCGTGGTTCACCTTTAAGTCGGGCAAGGAAGTTACCAAGGAAGCGGAAGCCACCTTTGCCGCCAACCAGCAAAACCTGATCGTCAGGGTAGTCGAATCCTACCTACTGGTACTACGAGCCCAGGACAACCTGGCGGCCTCCCAGGCCCAGGAGCGCGCGTTTGAACGTCAGTTGGAACAGACGCAGCAGCGCTTCGAAGTCGGCCTGATCGCCATCACCGACGTGTATGAGGCCCAAGCAGCCCGGGACCTGTCCCAGGTCACCCGCATCGTCGATGAGAACAATGTGGCCGTGGCCCTGGAGCGTCTCGAAATATTGACCGGCCACCCCCAAAGCAACCTCAACGTCCTCAAGGAAGAGTTCAATATCCTGCCACCGGATCCGGTGGATCGCTCTGCGTGGGTGGATTTTTCCCTGGCCAATAACTTCCAGCTGCAGGCATCCAGGTACAAGGAGGAAGCGGCGCGCCAGACTGCCAAAGCAAATAAAATGGAACATGCGCCGAAAGTGACTGGCGGTTATGATCATTCTGACTTTAATACCAGCGGCTCCCTCAGTGCCGACCCCACCAATGACTTCGCGACCTCGCCGGACGGTAGCCAGAAAGATGACGTGTGGAAGGTCACCCTCAGTGTACCCCTGTACAGCGGCGGTGCGATCAGCGCCAACCGCCGCCGCGCCGCCCAGGAATACAATGCTGCCAGTGAGGAACTTATCAACCTGACTCGCAATACGGTAACCAATGTCCGCTCCCTGCACATGACGGTACTCAGCGACGTATCCCGCATTGCCGCGCGCAAGCAGAGTATTGTTTCCTCGAAAGGCTCCCTGGACGCAACCCAGGCGGGCTACGAAGTGGGCACCCGCAACGTAGTTGATGTCCTTAACGCCCAGAATATTCTGTTCAGTGCGGAGCGAGATTACGCCAACAGCCGGTACGATTACATTCTCAATATGATGCGCCTGAAAGAACAAGCCGGTCTGCTCAGCCCCGGGGACATCATCAGGCTGGACTCGTTCCTGGTGCCGCCCACGGCACCCACCGCTACATCAGTTACCGGGTCAAAGTAGCAACGCCGGGGAGCGAGAGTCACCCGTTATGATCCCCGACCTGCCCGCTGACATCGACCGGATCAAGGGCTTTCTGGCGAATGATGAAGCACTGGCGCTGTACCGGCAGGCGCTGCTGGCCAGTGCGGCGGGGCCGGTGCTGGAAATCGGCAGCTACTGCGGGAAGTCCACCATCTATCTGGGACTGGCCTGCCGCGCCAACAACAGCACGGTATTTGCCCTCGATCACCACCGTGGTTCGGAAGAACACCAGCGCGGAGAATTTTTCCACGACCCGGAGTTGTACGACGCCGGCGCCGGCGTCATGGATACCTTCAGGGAATTTCGTCGCAATATTCACCGGGCGGGGCTGGATGAGGTGGTGGTACCGATCGTGGCTGGTTCAGAAGCAGCTGCCAGACACTGGCGAACACCGTTGGCAATGGTCTTTATCGATGGGGGGCACAGCCTGGACGCCGCGCTGACCGACTACCGCTGCTGGATGCCGCACCTGATGCGTGCCGGTGTGCTGGCGATACACGATTTGTTCGATGATGCCCGCGCCGGTGGCCAGGCGCCTTACGCGGTCTATCGCATGGCGCTGGCGTCCGGGCTGTTCGCGGACCTGGGCCAGGTCAATAGCTTGGGCTTGTTGCAGCGCCTGTAACAGCCAGCAAGACCCTGTTAATCCACCAAAATGAGGCGCTCGCGTGAATCCGCCGGCGCGTCCAACAACTGCACGCTACAGAACACCCCGGAGGCAGCAGTGTGTCGGGTGAGGGCATCCGCCGCCAGCAGAATGGCACCGGCAGTCCAGGTGGGTTTTTCGTCCGGCCACAACAGGTCTTCAACCAGCTGGTAGCCCGTCCAGTAGGAGCCATCGCTGGTGCGCCACTGCTGCAGCCAACTGTACACCTCTACAGCGCGGGCGTGATCCCCGGCGGCCAGCAATGCCATGACCAGTTCACAGGTTTCCGCGATGGTCACCCAGGGCTGCTGCTTCTCGCAGCGACAGCCTAGTTTGTCCTCCACGAATTCATCCCAGCGCGAAGCCAACCGCAGGCGGGCACCGGCGCCGGTGTACACACCGGCCAGTACCGGATAAAACCAGTCCATGGAATAGCGCGATTTACTTTCCCAGGTGCGGTCAAAACGCTCCGGCTTATGGCGCAGGGCCTTGCCCAGGCGATTGCGTGCTGTCGACCAATGCGCGCGGTCTTCGCCCAGCGTCACCGCGATGTTGTGAGCGCACTCCAGACTCTTGTATATCGAACTACAGCCTGTGACCAGGGCATCGCCCAGGGGCTTGCCAGAGCCGTCCACCGCCCAGTCGATTTCCCCGTGCTCGGATTGCAGGGACAATACGAAGCCGATCGCTTTGTCGACCGTGGGCCACAGCGTGTGCAGGAAATGCCTGTCAGCACTGATCAGGTAGTGGTGCCAGACGCCGGTTGCGATGTAGGCGACAAAATTGGATTCGCGCCGATTGGCGTTATCAATTTCCTGCCCGCGATAGGAGGCCCACCAGCTGCCGTCTTCCAACTGCAGGCCGGCCAGCCACTCGTAGGCGCGGCGAGCCGCATCCAGCTCGCCGCCAATCGACAGACCCATAGCCGATTCCACGTGATCCCAAGGATCGGTGTATCCACCTTCGAACCAGGGGATTTCGCCGCTCGGCCGCTGGCAATCCAGAATGAACTGCACTGTCGGGCGCAGGAACTCCTCGGGAAACAATCCCCGGCTCAGGTACAGACCACTCATGAGATCGCCTCCTTGCGAAAATACATCACTACGCTCTTGCCCATGATCGGGTTCATGCTCTTCTCCAATATCCGGGTCAATGCCGGATTCTTCATCAAGTCCCAAACCAACATGCGGTGATACTGCTGCACCAGCCAGTTGGTGTCCTGGCTCTGCCAGAACAGGCACTTCAGCCACCAGAAGGGCACATGCAAGGCATGTGCCCAGTGGCGGTAGTAATGTTTAAACCCCAGGAATTCAATTTCCTTGCGCAGCTCATTACTGCGAAAGATGCGCAAGTGACCGCCCGGTACTTTGTAGTAGCCCTCACTCAAGGCCCAGCATATTTTTTCCGGCCAGCGTCTCGGCACGCTCGCACAGAACAGGCCCCCGGGCTTGAGCACCCGCTCTATCTCGCGCAGGGCTCCGCGGTAATCCGGAATGTGCTCCAGCACTTCACTGCAAATAATCTTGTCAAAGGTATCGTCGGCAAAAGGCAGGTCCAGGGCGCTGGCGGACGACAGGCCAAACGATTTGGCCTCGTTGTCTGGCTCAGCAAAGCTGGCGAAGCGTTCCCGTGTTGTTTTCAGGTCATCCAGCGACAGATCCACCCCCACGGAATGGACATTCGCCTCGACATAGGCCGAGATGACGTGGCGACCCTGGCCGCAGCCGAGGTCCAGCACGATGTCACCCGTCGCCAGCGGCAGGCGGCTGAAATCAACCGTTTTCATAAGCCAGCACCTGTCGGTAATAATCGGTCATCTGCCTGGCACAGACATGCCAGCAAAAATGCTCCTCGATACGCCGCTTGCCACGCGCGCCCAGCTCAGCGCGCGCCTGCGGATCCTGCAGCAGTGCATCAATCGCAGCCACCAGGGCATCGACATTTTTGGCCGGGACAATGACACCGGCATCGCCTACCACCTCTGGCAGCGCGCCGCCATCAGTGGACACCACCGGCACACCGCAAGCCATCGCTTCACCGGCTGGCAGGCCAAAGCCTTCATACACCGAAGGCACTACCGCGATCGCCGCCTCGGCGTAGTACTGCACCATCTGCTCGGTGCTGATGCCGTTGACGAATTGTACTTTGTCAGCAAGACCCAGGCTGTGCACCAGTTGTTCCGTCTTGCCGCCCGGATTGGGTTTGCTGACCAGCAGCAACTCCAGATCCGGATACCGCTCCAACAAACGGGCATAGGCATGCAGCAGATAGCGCAGGCCCTTGAGCGGCGCGTCGGCGGAACAGGTTGCCATCAACCGCAGCGGGTTGCGCGGCACACCCGGCACCGGCTTGAACACATCGATATCGATGCCGTTATGCGCGACGCTGATGCCTGCAGGCTGCAGGCCGAAATCGCGTGCAATGTCCTGACGCGAACAATCGGATACGGTGACGATATTGCGCAACTGCCTGATCACTTTTTTCTGCATGTTCAGGAAGGAATGCCAGCGCCGGATCAGCACTCGCTCCTGCCAGGTGCGCGCTGCGCCGAGGGCAATACGCAAATCACTGGTAATGGGATGATGCACGGTCGTGACCAGCGGCAGACCCATTTTCTGTATTTGCAGCATGCCGTAGCTCAGGCTCTGGTTATCGTGAATCAGATCGTAATTGTGGCCGTGGCGGCGCAAATACTTCACGGCCCGTCGCCCGAACGTGTGGGGCTCGCCGAAGCCGCCGGTGAGCTGGGTCATCCACTCAATGATATTGCTCAGCGATTTCAAGTGATGGGGGCGCAGGGATCGCAGACCATTTTCAAACAGATCCAGGCTGGGCAACTCGATCAGGCGAACCCTGGGATCGAGGTGAGGATAGGGCGGGCCGGAAATAACATCGACCGTGTGGCCGGCCTCGACCAGTGCTTTGCTCAGGTAGCGCATATAAACGCCCTGCCCGCCGCCATGGGGCTGGCTGCGATAACCGAGCAGGGCGATACGCAAGGGCCGTTCCATGGTTGCTGTGGGCACAGGATCACCGGGCGCACCGGACATTGGCCTTGGTTTTGCCTGCACTGTACCGAGATGCCGGATAATGGCTTCCTCTCACCTGTTCGAAAAAAGTAATGCGCGGGGTTATAACGTCGGTTTTGTGGGCCATCTGTGCACCGTGTCGCACCGCTGGCCACAAAAACCCCAAACAAAAGGGGCTAGATTTTAATCAGCTACTGGTCAAAAATCCACCCCTTAAAAACCGGTGGTACTGTACGGGCTCTCTGCTCGGTCGCCAGTGCCGTATTTATGCCGCTATAATCACCCGTTTTGCAGCCAGGAAATTCCCGATGACAGTCAAACCCTACAAGGGCCTCATTCTCGCGGGTGGGTCAGGCACTCGCCTGCACCCACTGACCAGCACGGTCAGCAAACAGCTGATGCCAATCTACGACAAGCCCATGATCTACTACCCACTGGCCACCCTTATGCTGGCCGGTATCCGCGACATCCTGGTGATTACCACGCCGCGCGACCAGAGCGCCTTCAGTGATTTGCTCGGGGACGGTTCCAACTGGGGGCTTAACATCTGCTACACCGTACAGCCCAACCCGGACGGACTGGCCCAGGCGTTCATTCTGGGCGAGGATTTCATAGGCAACTCTCCCGCCAGCCTAGTGCTGGGTGACAACATCTTCTACGGCGGGGGCTTTTCCCAGAAACTCACGAATGCCGCCAGCCGCGACACCGGGGCATCGGTCTTCGCCTACTATGTGCAGGACCCGGAGCGCTATGGGGTGGTCAGCTTCGACGCCAATGGCGTGGCCCAGGACATTGAGGAAAAGCCCGTCAATCCGCGCTCACATTACGCCGTCACCGGTCTGTACTTCTACGACAACGATGTGGTCGATATCGCCAAGGCTGTGCGCCCCTCTCATCGCGGCGAACTGGAGATCACGGACATCAATAAGGCCTATCTGGAGCGCGGCGACCTGCGTGTGGAGGTAATGAGTCGCGGCACCGCATGGCTCGATACCGGAACCCATAACTCACTGCTGGATGCTGCCAATTTTATTCGAGTGGTGGAAGAGCGCCAGGGGCTGAAAATCGCCTGTCCCGAGGAAGTGGCGTTCCGCAAGGGGTACATCAACGCCGAACAATTGCTGGCGCTGGCCAAGCCGCTGGAAAAGAGCGGCTATGGGCTCTACCTGAGAAACCTGCTAAAAGATGATGGGGTGGTCTTCGCATGAACTTTATCAAAACACCGCTGCAGGATGTGTACCTGCTGGAGCCCAAAGTCTTCGGTGACCAGCGCGGCTTTTTTATGGAAACCTGGAATATCGAGACGTTTCGCGCGGCGGGGTTCGATCTCAACTTTGTGCAGGACAACCACAGTCGGTCGGCGCGCGGCATATTGCGCGGCCTGCATTTCCAGACGGAGCACACCCAGGGCAAACTGGTGCGAGTGACCTCCGGTGCCGTATTCGATGTGGCAGTAGATCTGCGCCGCAGCTCACCGACCCTCGGACAATGGTACGGTGTAAGCCTCAGTGCCGAAAACCAGCGCATGCTGTGGGTTCCGCCAGGATTCGCCCACGGCTTCTATGTCACCTCCGACTACGCCGACTTTCTCTACAAATGCACGGATATCTACCATCCGGCCAGTGAAAAAACCCTGGCATGGAACGATGCTACGGTGGGTATCCAGTGGCCAGTGCCGGCAGGGGAGGCGCCACATTGTCTGCCAAGGATGCCAAGGGCCTGAGCTGGGATGAGATTCCGCTCTTCGACTGAACGACTGAGGCGGATCGTTCGGGGAGACGGGCTCGGCCGCCGGGAGTACAAATCGCCCGCTTCCACGATACTCGCGGACGAATTGCACTCCCGACACCCGATCCCTACTTACGTGCTATCACTCGGACGCAACGTTTCGTGCCGAGGCACATATCGAGGCTCTGGGCGGGAAGGCTTTTTTGCATGCGAGTATCGGGGAAGCAGGCGAAAAAGCCTTCCCGGTCGGAACCGTTAGCGCGAATCGACCGAAATATGTAGCTGTCGCACCAAGCGATCAAGCGCTCAGCAGCGGCTTCCACCACTGCTCGTTGGACAGATACCAGTCCAGCGTGCGCTGCAATCCGGTTTCAAAACTTTCCCGGGGTTTATAGCCCAGTTCCCTGGTGATCTTGCCGGCGTCAATCGCGTAGCGCCAGTCATGCCCGGCCCGGTCCGTTACAAAGGTAATAAGGTCGCGCGCGCTGCCGCCAGTGGCACCCGGCGCATCGGGGAAGCGCCCTGCCAGTGACGCGTCGGCCGCGAAGCGCGCATCCATCTGGTCACACAGCAAATGCACGATATTCAGGTTGTTCCACTCGTTGTTGCCGCCGATATTGTACGTTTCCCCCACCACGCCGCGCTGTAACACCAACTCGATGCCGCGGCAGTGATCCTCTACATAAAGCCAGTCGCGGATATTGCTGCCGTCGCCGTAAACCGGCAGCGCTCGACCGCGCAGGATGTTGGTCAGACACAGCGGTATCAGCTTTTCCGGGAAATGATAGGGGCCGTAGTTATTGGAGCAGTTACTGGTGCTGACCTGCAAACCGTACGTGTGATGGTAGGCCCGCACGAGATGATCCGAGGCCGCCTTACTGGCTGAGTAAGGTGAGTTCGGCTCATATCTTTGCTGCTCATGAAAGCCCGGCGCGTCTTTGGCGAGTGAGCCGTAAACCTCGTCGGTGGAAACATGGTGGAAGCGGTGGGACTGTGACTTGCCCCCTGACAACCAGGCTTCGCGCGCTGCTTTTAACAGTGTGTGCGTGCCCACCACATTGGTTTCGATAAACGCATCCGGACCGCTGATCGAGCGATCTACATGACTCTCAGCAGCAAAATGTACCACCGTATCAATGCGGTGCTCGCGCAGCGTGTGCAGCACCCGGTCATGGTCACAGATGTTGGCATGGACAAAATTGAAATTACTATTGCCCTTTAGCGGATCAAGGTTGGCAAGATTGCCCGCGTAGGTGAGAGCGTCATAGGCCACCACTTTGTCTGCGGGGTGCTGGTGCATCCAATAGTGAACGAAGTTAGCGCCGATAAAACCGGCTGCTCCGGTTACCAAGAGGGATTTAGCCATACGCCAACTCCTTGAAATCCGCGAGCATAGCACGCAGTTGCTGGCGCCAATGAACGCCCTCCACGGCGAAATCGCGCCAACTATTTGTTTTGTCCAACACACTGTAAGCCGGGCGCTGCGCCGGGGTGGGATACTCCGCCGCAGGTATGGGTCGAATGTTCACCGGCCTGGACAGCAGGCCGAGTGTGAGCGCCTCCTCATAGATTGCCACAGCAAAATCATACCAACTGCACACACCGGCATCGCTCCAGTGATAGATGCCGCTCAGCTGTGGTCGGGCGGCCGCGGCCCACACCGCCTCGGCCAAACCGTGCGCCCAGGTCGGGGTTCCCACCTGGTCAGACACTACAGCCAGTTCATCCCGCTCGCCCATGAGGCGCAACATGGTCTTGACGAAATTGCCGCCAAAGCTTGAATACACCCAACCGGTACGCAGTATAAGCGCCGCAGGCTGGGCACTTTGCACCGCCAACTCTCCATCGCGCTTGCTGCGCCCGTACTCGCCCAGCGGGGCGGTGGCCGCGTCGGGCCGATAAGGTTGGGATGAGTTGCCATCGAAGACGAAGTCGGTAGAAATATGAATTAACCGGACGCCCTGTTGCGCACAGGCCTGCGCCAGCACCCCCGGACCCTCGGCATTAGCGCGATGAGCGGCCTCTGGCTCCGATTCTGCTTTATCCACCGCCGTGTACGCAGCAGCATTAATCACCACCTGCGGAGTCACTGTAGCGAGAGTTTTGGCAACGACCGAAGCATCGGCTATATCCAATTGCGCGCGCGTCATGGGCACGCACACCACAGCCGTTGGCGCAGTGCGTTGCAGTTCCTGCCCCAGCTGCCCGCCGGCGCCGACAACCAACACTTTTTGTATCAAAACCAAGCCTCTGTCTGTACACCGTCAGCATCAATCCCTGTGTGATAGCACACGAAGAAACACTGCGCCGGCCGCAAATAATTTGGCCGCCATAATAACTCTACGCCCTTCCCGTGACTACGGTGACGCTCGTGAGCAATATTCAGGTGATCAACCGTCGATGGCAGCACGTTTTTGGCTGATCAGCTTCTCCATAAGATCCACTCCCACACGGTACATCGAGTAAAGATCGGTCAAGCGCGCATACTGCAATGCACTACTGCGGCAATCGGCGCGAAAAACGCCATCGATAAAACGCAACACAGCGCGGTCCAATTGCTCTTGCGAGAAGGGCGAGGGGAGCAGTATGCCAGCCCGCGCAGCCTTGACGTGGTGGGCGTAACCGCACACATCCGTGACCACCACCGGCAGTCCCGCCGCAAGCGCCTCCAGCAGCACAACACCAGCAGCCTCGTTACGGGCCGGGTGCACGAGCAGATCCGCGCCCAGCATCAGGTCAGCGACATCATCACGACCGCCCAGAAACTCAACTCCGGTGGCGAGGCCCAGTTTCTTGGTCAGACGCTGGAATCGTCGGGGCTTGTCCTGCCCCACCACCAGCAAGCGCGACTTCACACTGGGCTGTTCGGCGCGCAGACGGGCAAGGGCGTTAATCGCTCGATCCAGGCCCTTGGCGAAAAACCTGGAACCCACCAATAACAGAGTCAGTTCCTGGGGCTCTAATCCCAAACTTGCGCGCACGATTTTGCGCCGCTCTGCCGCGTCCGGGGGAACTCGCCTGTCGGGAGCCACACCCGGCGGCAACAAGTGCATGCGTGGTGGCGGCGTGTGATAGTGACGCTCATATGCGTCGCGCTGCGCGGCAGACAGCAACAGAATGTGTGTATCGTTGCCAGGTTTAAAAACGGCGCGCTCCCAATCGGCGCATTGGCGATACCCAGCACTACGCCGAAAGAAAAGGCCTCGCTCCCGCTGCGTTGTTTCCAGATAACAATCATCGGCGGCAAAATAGACATCCAGATTCGGCATCTTGTTAAAGCCGATAACACTATCAACCGGATCGCTGGCCAGATCGGTGTGTACCCAGGTAAGAAAACGCTGCTGACGCAACCGACTGCTGCAACCGTTGCCCAGCACGCTACGGACATCGACCCCTTCAGCTAATGCTTCACCATGCCAGACGCTGCAGTACACCCGACAGTAATGGCCGCGCTCCCTGAACTCTTCCACAAAGCGGCGCACGTCCCGCTGCACACCGCCGTGGGGAACATAGTGATACAACAGAAAGGCGAGGCGCATAGTCACTCCATCCCCGAGACAGCGGCCTGTTCAGCAGTGGCTGACGCGGCGTGTTCTGTCACCAATCGTCCGGGGCAGAACCACGATATCAGGCCACTGGCTCCAACCAATGACTGTTCTGGCTGCGATTGCCGCGCACTGAATCAAAATACATGGACTGCAGTTTTTCTGTCAGTGGACCGCGCCGACCACTGCCTATGGTGCGCCCGTCCAGCATACGGATGGGCACCACTTCAGCGGCAGTCCCGGTGAAGAAGGCTTCATCGGCGACATAAACTTCATCCCGGGTTATACGCTTCTCGTGTATCTCGTAGCCCAGCTCGGCCGCCAGCACAAAGATTGCATCGCGGGTAATACCCTCAAGACATGAGGTTAGTTCCGGTGTGTAGATTTTGTTGTCGCGGACCATAAAAACGTTTTCCCCGCTGCCCTCTGCGACATAGCCCTCATTATCGAGCAGCAAAGCCTCCTCCGCACCACTCTCGATAGCTTCGCGCAGGGCCAGCAGGGAGTTGATGTAATTGCCAGTGGCCTTGGCTTTGCACATGGAAATGTTTACGTGATGACGGGTGTAGGACGAAGTGCGCACCTTGATGCCGCGGTCGCGGGCTTCGGGATCCATATACGAGGGCCACTCCCAAGCAGCTACAACCACGTGCGTGCGCAGGTTGTCCGCGCGCAGTCCCATGCCTTCGGAGCCCAGAAAACACAGGGGACGCAGATAGCCTTCCTCCAGGCCATTCAGGCGTACTACATCCTTTTGCGCCTGGTTCAGGGTCGCCTTATCGAAAGGCATGTTCATTCCCATGATATGCGCTGAGCGGAACAGGCGGTTGGTGTGATCCTGCAGCCGGAATATGCACGTGCTCTTATTCGGCGTCTTGTACGCCCGCACGCCTTCAAACACACCCATGCCGTAGTGCAGGGAGTGCGTCAGCACGTGCACCTTGGCGTCGCGCCAGGGCACCATCTCGCCATCCATCCAGATTAGACCATCACGATCGGCGAAACTCATCACGTCACTCCTGTTTTTTCATCCGTAGTGTCCATTGTGTAAGGCGCAAACAATTGCTGCCACTTGGCGCTGACGGCGGCTCGCTCTGCCACAAAGCTGCCAGCCGGGGCAATGCCCGGTTGTTGCTGCAGGGAAAGTTGGTGGGCAGCACTGCGATAGGCCAGATAGGCTTGTGTCAGCGCTGCACATTCCTGCCGCTCGAACAAACCTTCCCGGCCCAGCGTCTCGAGAATGCGTACATTATCGGACCAGCGCGCCAATTCCGGCACGCGATGGGACCACGCCAAGACGGCGTATTGCACCATAAATTCTATATCGACGATACCTCCGATGCCCTGTTTTAGGTGAAATTCCCTTTCTTCAGGCCGCTCATGCGGTAGTAAATGCTTACGCATTTTTTCGCGCATCGCCTGCACCTCTCGCGCCAGAACAGCCTCGTCGCGGGGCGTGCGCAGAATTTCCCCGCGCAGCTCGTTCACCAGGGAAGCCACCTGTGGATCACCCGCGACGAAGCGCGCACGCACCAGCGCCTGATGCTCCCACGTCCAGGCAGAATCTTGCTGATAACTGCGAAATCCCTGCAGCGTACTAACCAGCATGCCCGACTCACCGGACGGTCGCAGGCGCATGTCCACCTCGTACAACTGGCCCATCGCCATGCGTGTCTCCAGGATGTGGATCATGCGCTGGCCAAGGCGGGTGTAAAACACCGCATTGTCGATGCTGCGCTCACCGTCGGTTGCTCCACCTTTGGCGGCGTCGTAAATAAACACGAGATCGAGGTCGGAGCCATAACCCAACTCGATACCACCGAGTTTGCCATAGGCAAATATCGCAAAACCCAGGCCGCTGCCATCGCGTCGGGGCTGCCCGTACTTATTGGTCAGGTCGGCCCAGGCGACAGCGAGTACCTGTTCCAGTATCACCTCGGCGATCCAGGTCAATTTGTCGCTGACCTGCATCAGCGGCAAGCGACCGACCAACTCGCTGGCGGCGACCCGCAGCACGTGTGAGGCCTTGAAATAGCGCAGGGCATCCATCTGGGCTTCCAGGTCATCGACCGCCAGACGGGCCACCTGCTGGCGCAACTCGTCGCGCAACAGCTCCTTGTCCGGGGCTGTGTACAGACTGGCCCGGTCCAGCAACTCATCCAGTAGTACCGGGTTGTGCGCCAGTTGTTCGGAGATCCAGGGACTGGCAGCGCACAGGGCCACCAGTTCAGCCAGCGCTGGGCGGTTTTCCAGCAACAATGCCAGATAGGCACTGCGGCGCACCACCGCCACCACCAGCGGCAGCACCCGTTGCACAGCCAGGTCCGGATCGGCCACTTCAGCACAGGCACGTAGCAACTGCGGCATGAACTGTTGTAGCCGCTCCCGACCTTGTGCCTGCAGTGTCATTACCCGGGGGTTGTGCTGCAATGTCTGTAGCGCGGCGTAAGTCTCTGGCGCCTTTTTGTATCCCAAAACGGATAGGGATTCCTCACTAAGGCCCTCTCCCCACAGCAACCGCTCGTCGGCGGCGGCTGGATCGTCTTCCTCCGGCGCGGCGATCAACTCCCTGAAATGCCCGGCCACCACCTGACGGTGCTCATCCAGGGCCGTCATGAAACTCTCCCAGCTGGCATACCCCATCACCGTAGCCAGCGCGGCGCGGGGCAAATCTGCCTGCGGCAGGTCCTGGGTCTGTTTGTCCTGATAGCCCTGAATCGCGTGCTCGCTGTCGCGCAAGAACAAGTAGGCGACGCGCAGCTCGGTCGCCGCCGCTTGCGGCAGACAACCCAACGCAACACACTCGGCCAGCACCAAAAGTAGTTCACGCTGCTGCAGGCCGAGGTCGCGCCCACCGCGAATCAACTGGAAGCACTGGGCGATAAATTCCACTTCCCGAATACCACCGTGACCCAGCTTGATGTTGTCCTGCAAGCCCCTGCGGCGCACCTCGGTGTTGATCATCTGCTTCATGCCGCGCAGGCTTTCTATTACCCCGAAATCCACATACCGGCGATAGACAAAGGGGCGCAGCGATGCCATCAGCTCCTGCGCGCGCTGCGGGTCTCCCGTGACGGGCCGGGCCTTGATCAGGGCATAGCGCTCCCAATCCCGTCCCTGCTCCTGGTAGTAGTCTTCAAGTGCGGCGAAATTGTGCACCAGCGCGCCGCTCTCGCCGTAGGGGCGCAACCGCATATCCACGCGGAATACAAACCCGTCCGCCGTGACCTGTCCCAGCGCATTGATCACCGCCTGCCCCACCTTGGTAAAAAACTCCTCGTTGCTGACAGGCCGCTCTGCACTGTCGGTCTGCCCGGCCTCCGGGAAGGCAAATATCAAATCAATATCGGACGAAACATTGAGCTCGCGCGCACCCAGCTTGCCCATGGCCAGCACAATCAACTGCTGCGGTGTACCACTGTGACGTCCCCGGGGCACACCATAGCGGCGCTCCTGTTCAGCCTGGGAAAATTGCACCGCCTCCCCGATGGCTGCCTCGGCCAGCAGTGAGGTGTCTCGCACGGTTTCCAGTGTGTCGGCCAGACGACTGAAGTCACGCCACACAATGCGCAACATATGCCGCGACCGGTAGTGCCGCAGTACCGGGGCGAGTTGAGCGCCATCACAGGACAACAGGCGATGCAGTTCACTGCGAAATTCAGCCTCGGGCAGGGGTCGCTGCAACTGGTCACCGGCCACCAGATCCAGTAGCTGCTGCGGCTGGCGTTGCAGCAGGTCGGCGATAAAGGGGCTGCAGGCCAGCACGCGAGGCAGCTGTAGTGCTTCTGGACCGCGTGCAAGCACGCCGGTCAGTTTAGCTGCCAGTGGTTCACCGATGCGCTCCAGGATATTTTGCCAGGCGCGCTGCGCCTCTGCAGAGAGAGCTTCCGGCAAGTCTGTGGTGTGTAAAATCATGGCGACTCAGCCCCTGACAATCAGGATTCAGACCTCCAGTTGGGGAGCAACGCGCATGACTTCCTCGATGGTGGTCTCACCCCGCGCTACCCGCGCTGCACCGCTGAGTCGCAGGGTGCGCATTCCCTCGCCCATGGCAACTTCGCGGATTTTCGAGATATTCAGCTGTGACCTGATCTGCGCCTGCA
The DNA here is from genome assembly GCA_963747995.1 of uncultured Gammaproteobacteria bacterium. Classification (GTDB taxonomy): domain Bacteria; phylum Pseudomonadota; class Gammaproteobacteria; order Pseudomonadales; family Halieaceae; genus Marimicrobium. Next base: position 67,592 of record CAVVHD010000006.1, read on the forward strand.
CCGCCCGGCTGTTCACCAGCACTTCATAGATTCCCTGGCGCCCCACGTAGCCGGTTTCGCGGCACAGGTGGCAACCCACCGGGTACGCGATCCGCTCTGGCGGCGCCAGTTGCCAGGGCTGCGTCAGCTGTTGCCAGGCATCAAGGTCCAGTTCACGATAGTCCTTGCAGTGCGGGCACAATATACGCACCAGACGCTGCGACATGATGCCCCGCACCGTGGCCTTGATCAGATAGGCCGGCGCGCCCAGCTCCAGCAGGCGCGAGATGGAACCAGGCGAGTCATTCGTATGCAGTGTGGACAGCACCAGATGCCCCGTCAGCGCCGCCTGGATAGCCATATTGGCGGTTTCCAGATCGCGTATCTCTCCCACCATAATGATATCCGGGTCCTGCCGCATGAGGGCGCGCACGCCGGCGGAAAAATTCAGGTTTATGCCATGGTTCACCTGCATCTGGTTGAACGCGCCCTCCACCATCTCGATCGGATCCTCGATGGTGCAAACATTGACTTGCGGCGTCGCTAACTGGCGCAGAGTGGAATACAGCGTCGTGGTTTTGCCCGACCCGGTCGGGCCTGTCACCAGCACGATGCCGTGACCGGAGGAGGTCATGTCGTGCCAGTGCTGCAAGTCTGCATCCTCCAGACCCAACTGCTCGAAACTGCGCTGCAAAACATCCGGGTCGAAAATGCGCATGACCAGTTTTTCACCGAACGCTGTGGGCAGTGTGGCCAGGCGTAATTCCACCTCATTGCCGTTCGGCGTGCGGGTTTTAAGTCGTCCATCCTGGGGCCTGCGCTTTTCCGCCACATCCATACGACCCAGAATCTTGATGCGACTGCTGACAGCAGCACAGACGTGCGCGGGTAACTCGTACACTGTGTGGAGTACGCCATCGATGCGAAAGCGCACACTACCCACTTCGCGGCGCGGTTCAATGTGGATATCACTGGCGCGCTGCTCAAAGGCGTACTGCAATAGCCAGTCGACAATTTTTACAATGTGCTGGTCGTTGGCGTCCGGCTCATTCATTGAACCGAGTTCCAGCATCTGCTCCAGATTGCCGATGCCGGCGGGGTTCCCTGGCCGTTCCGTGATGCGAGCACCACGCACTGACCCCGCCATACTGTAAAACTCGCTAGTGAGCCGGTCTATCTCTCGCGGGTCTGCCAGCACGCGCCGTATGGGCTTGCGCAGGACATGTTCCAGATTGCTCTCCCAGGTGCGAATATAAGGTTCTGCACTGGCGATCACGACGTCATGATTATTTACTTCCACCGCCAGAATGCGATGCCGCTCGGCAAAAGCTCTGGACATGACATCGGCCACTGCCGTGACATTGATTTTCAGTGGATCAATACGATAAAAATCCTGGCCACTCTTCTTACCCAACCACCGCAATAATCGCTCTATGGTCAGGAAACTTCCGGGTGCGGTTTGATCAGGTAGCTGTTGCTCCGCCAGATACACCAGGGGGTGCACCTTAAGCTTGGAGGAGAGACTGATGCGGACCAAATCTGCATCCGCCAGACAACCGTCCGCGCTGAGGTCCTGCACCAGGGTGGTGAGGCTCAGACGGTGTTCCAGTAACTGCTCGCCAAACTTGCTTGTCATTTTCTCTGCGCTCCCCTGGGGGGGAAAGTTTTCCTGTTCACGCATGCTAACACAGCGCTCTTTAAACTCACTCGCGCGGGTCCTGATCCGGGTCATCCAATGTGACATCCGCGCAGATAGTACCTAAACTAGTAACGCGCTGAGTGCGTGAAATGCACACCAGGCAAACCCGGAGTGATAAATGCACCAGTCCCAAAAACGCATTCTCGAGCAGCTGCGGCAGCTGGTGGGCACATCCTCGATCAGCTCGACAGATCCGCGCTGGGACCAGGGCAACCGCGCCGTAATCGACCTGTTGGCCGGTTGGCTGGCGGGTATGGGTTTTGCAGTAGAGATTCAGGCGGTCACACCGCGCGGCGACAAAGCCAACCTGATCGCCACGCTGGGCAGCGGCCCGGGCGGCCTGGTGCTGGCGGGCCACACCGACACCGTGCCGTTCGACGAGGGTCGTTGGCACAGCGATCCACTGGGACTGACCGAGCGCGACAACCGGCTGTATGGTCTGGGCAGCGCCGACATGAAGGGCTTCTTTCCACTGGCCATAGCGGCTGCCAGTGCTTTTTCAGCAGCATCACTCAAACAACCGTTGATCCTGTTGGCCACCGCCGACGAGGAGAGCTCCATGCAGGGTGCCCGCCAACTCGCGGCGGCCGGACGCCCCCGAGGCCGCGCGGCCATTATCGGCGAACCAACGTCACTGGTGCCGGTGCGCATGCACAAGGGCATGATGATGGAGGCGGTGCGAGTCACCGGACGGGCTGGTCACTCCTCCAATCCGGCATTGGGCAACAGTGCGCTGGAAGGCATGCATGCAGTCATGGGGGATTTGCTGGCCTACCGCAAAGAACTGGCGGCACGTTTTAGCAACGACTTTTTCAATGTCGCCTTTCCCACCCTCAATCTCGGATGTATCCACGGCGGCGACAGTCCCAACCGCATCTGCGGCCAGGCCGAGCTGCATTTTGACCTGCGCATGACGCCCGGCGGTGACAACGCCACAATCCGCGGTGAGATCGCTCAGCGTATGAAGGTTCTAGCTGTGCAACACGAGCTGGACATCGAGTTACACGCGCTGATGGAGGATATTGGGCCATTCGAGCAAGGCGCGCAGAGCGAACTCGTGCAGTTGGCGGAAACGCTGACCGGCCACCGCGCTGAAGCTGTCGCCTTTGCCACGGAAGCGCCCTTCCTGCAGCAACTGGGCATGGAAACCATTGTGATGGGGCCGGGCTCCATCGACCGCGCCCACCAACCCAATGAATATCTGGAGCTGGACCAGATTCAGCCGTGTATTGCACTTCTAAAAAAGTGTATCGGCCACTACTGCCTGTAAACACTGTGCAATATTGCCATTAGGTAATCCGTGCTGCTTTCGGTACCCTTAATAACTTTCTATTTATCAATAGCTTGGAAGATAACGTGACGACGTCGGCGCGAGCCCACATACGCTGGTTGAGAAACACCGCACCCTACATCAACGCACACCGGGGCAAGACCTTTGTGCTGATGATGGAAGGCGCCGTTGCGCAACACGAAAACTTTCCCAACATTATCCACGACATTGCGCTGCTGAACAGTCTCGGCGTACGCCTCGTGTTGATTCACGGCTCACGCCTGCAGATTGATGAACGCCTGCAGCGGGCAGCACTGGACAGCGTCTTTCACGATGGCATGCGCATTACTGACAACGTCGCTCTGGAACACGTCAAGGATGCGGCCGGCTCACTGCGGGCACAGATTGAAGCCCTGTTGTCCATGGGCCTGCCCAACTCACCCATGCAGGGCTCACGCATGCGCGTATGCTCGGGTAATTTCGTGACCGCACGGCCCATTGGAGTTGTCGATGGCGTGGACTTCCACCACACCGGCATGGTGCGGCGCATCGACGCCAACGGCATACATCAACAACTCGCGAATGGCTCCATTGTATTGCTCTCGCCTTTGGGTTATTCACCGACAGGCGAGATCTTCAACCTGGCGCTGGAAGACATCGCGGTGCACTGCGCCTCGGCGATTGGCGCTGACAAGCTGGTGCTGTTCGGCAATGCCGCGGGCGTTCTCAACGGGAACGGAGAACTGATCCGGCAGTGTGCTGTGGGCGACATAAACGGGGTGACCGCGACGGACCCGGAGCAGGCCTCGCTGCTGCAAACCGCCAAACGCGCCAGCCTTGCAGGGGTGTCGCGCTGCCACATTATCAGCTATGAAGACGACTGCGCCCTGTTGCAGGAACTGTTCACCCACGACGGCTGTGGCACGCTGGTGGCCAAGGATGAGTATGAACTGTTGCGAGAAGCAAACATCGACGACGTGGGCGGCATCCTCGAACTGATCGAACCACTGGAACAGCAGGGTGTGCTGCTGAAGCGTTCCCGTGAATTACTGGAAACCGAAATCAATCAGTTCCGTCTGCTGGTCCGCGACGGGCGGATCATTGCCTGCGCAGCGCTCTATCCATTCCTAGATGACGGCTGTGGCGAAATGGCCTGCATTGTCTCACACCCGGACTACCGGGGCGGCAAACGCGGACAGCGGTTACTGCAAAGCATTGAGCAGGAAGCCCGCCGCCTGGGCCTGGACCGGGTGTTCGTTCTCACCACCCAAACCGCGCACTGGTTTATCGAGCAGGGTTTTGTCGAGGCCTCGCGCGATGCACTGCCGGGCAAGAAAAAATCACTCTACAATTTGCAGCGTAACTCCAAGGTGTTTTTCAAGACGTTGTAGTTTTTATGCCCGGGACTTTACCCGATGCGTGCACGTCCGGCTGCCGCTTAATGCCTCAACACAGCGGGCCGCAACATGGCCGGTGCCCGCGCCTTGTAGCGCGCTTCCGGCATAAAGTGTGGCGATTGCTGACGTGGGCTGCGATCGTCGCTCCGGCAACTGCTGACCGTCGGGCTCAGGTATGATAGTTCGCTAGCATGGAGAATTGTCGATCAAACAGTTTGCTTTTATTTGCTCCTTGACGTTTATCCAGCGTTTTCTAGCCTGCCCAAAAAGTAGCGCAAGCATCTGCGAAAATCATTACCAAGAATTGGTACGCCCATGGTTAGCATTTTAATCCCGACATACAACCAGTCTGCCTATCTGCTGCAAGCAGTAGAAAGCGCCCTGAACCAGGACTACGAACACCTCGAGGTTATCGTTTGCGATGATGCATCAAGTGACTGGGACCAGGAGCTTCTGAAAAAGTTCGTAGCTGACCCGCGGCTTCGCATACACCGTAATTCTCACAATATCGGCCGGGTTAAGAATTACCGGCAGGGCCTCTACGAACTGGCCAATCTGGATTGGGTACTCGTGCTCGACGGGGACGACTTCCTCCAAGACCATGCCTATGTCTCCAAGGCAATGAAAATTGCAGCCTCTGATCCCGACATCGATCTTGTGTTTTCGAATGCCGTCAGACTCTACGAAGACAGAGGCGGCCTCCTTGAGCCGGCTATCGAAAACAAAGACCTGCCGCTAGTGATGACAGGACCCGAGCTATTCCTGAGGCTTGCAGGTAAAAAAAGTATTTCGCTTTTCCACAACACTGCCATCTACAAGAAAGAGAAAGCCGTTAATCTGGATTTTTACCGAAGGGACATCATAAGTTCGGACTGGGAATCGTTGCACCGGTATATACTCACCGGGAAAGTAGCCTTTCTAAATACAAATGCATCGATCTGGCGCATTCATCAGGCAAACGCTACACAGAATATTTCGGCTCAAGACCGTGGCAGCAATTTACAGGCCATCGTCGACCCCTATCTCGCCGCAAAAACGCTGGGGCTTTTCAGCAAATCAACGTTAGAGACCTGGTTTGAGACGCGACTGTGGAAGAATGCACGCATAGATGCACGGACTCTGTTGCTAGCGAGGGATGTGGAGGGTTATAAGTCCTATTTGCGTATACTCAAACGGATCAGCCCGCGAATCGAACGCCGGATAAGGAGATCGCCGAAGCTGATGGTCCAGAGGCTCAAGGCATCTTTACCAAAAGTATCGGACTGATCAACAGTATGTCATGAGAAGATTTTTTCTCTGGTCTAGCCGAAGAATCTTAAACGCTTGCGAAAAAGTTTATTCCCCTTACTGAAATCGTGCTCGCGATGGTGGTGCCAGTACACCGCGGTGCCGGGTGAGGTTGACCCGCAGTTTTGGTACTGGGTCGGGCAATCACACCCAGGCAGGACGCCTCCCCTTTTATGTCCACTTATTAGCGCTGTCTAATGGGCACTAGTTAAACTTTGTCGGATATTTGCTATCCTGCCTGTCCAGTTTTTAACCTGCGGACATTCGGCACCAGCCGGTCCCGTAAACGGTACATAGCTATGCCAGACTATCGCTCCAAGACCTCCACCGCCGGCCGCAACATGGCCGGCGCCCGCGCCCTGTGGCGCGCCACCGGCATGAAGGATGGCGATTTCGGCAAGCCCATCATTGCGGTCGTGAACTCCTTCACCCAGTTCGTACCGGGGCATGTGCACCTCAAAGACCTCGGCCAGCTGGTCGCACGGGAAATCGAGGCGGCCGGTGGCGTGGCGAAAGAATTCAACACCATCGCTGTGGATGACGGTATCGCCATGGGTCACGACGGCATGCTGTATAGCCTGCCTTCACGCGACATTATTTCCGACTCGGTGGAATACATGGTAAACGCGCATTGCGCCGACGCGATGGTGTGTATTTCCAACTGCGACAAGATCACCCCGGGCATGCTCAACGCTGCCATGCGCCTGAACATTCCTGCCGTGTTTGTCTCCGGCGGTCCGATGGAAGCGGGTAAAACCAAACTGTCCAAGAACAAGCTGGACCTGATCGACGCTATGGTGATCGCCGGTGATGACAGTGCGTCCGATGAAAAAGTCGCAGAGTACGAACGCTCCGCCTGTCCCACCTGCGGTTCCTGTTCCGGCATGTTCACCGCCAATTCCATGAACTGCCTCACCGAAGCTCTGGGCTTGTCGCTGCCGGGCAACGGTTCCACCCTGGCCACCCACGCCGACCGCGAGCAGTTGTTCCTGCGCGCCGGACGCGTGATCGTGGAGTTGTGCAAGCGTTACTACGAGCAGGATGACTCCTCTGTGCTGCCGCGCAATATCGGCAATTTCAAGGCTTTCGAGAATGCGATGACCCTGGATATCGCCATGGGCGGCTCGACCAATACCATCCTGCACCTGTTGGCTGCCGCTCAGGAGGCGGAGCTGAATTTCACCCTGGGCGGATATCGATCGGCTGTCACGCAAAGTGCCGCAGCTGTGCAAGGTCGCGCCCAGCACCCCCTTGTACCATATGGAAGACGTGCACCGCGCCGGTGGCATTATGGGCATCCTGGGCGAACTGGACCGCGCGGGACTGCTGCACACGGAGTGCACAACAGTGCACAGTGCAACGCTGGGTGAAGCCCTGGATACATGGGACATCATGCGCACCGATGACGCTGCAGTGCACAAATTTTTCAGCGCAGGACCCGGCGGCATTCCCACCCAGACCGCATTCAGCCAGAGTACCCGCTGGCCCAGCCTGGACAATGATCGCAAGGGCGGCTGCATCCGCTCGCTGGAAAATGCCTACTCACTGGAGGGTGGGCTGGCAATCCTGACTGGCAATATCGCTCTGGACGGCTGCGTGGTAAAAACCGCTGGCGTCGATAACTCCATTCTTACATTTTCCGGCCCGGCCCACGTGGTTGAAAGCCAGGACACCGCCGTTGAACATATCCTCAATGGAAAAATAAAAGCGGGTGACGTTGTTATCGTACGTTATGAAGGTCCACGCGGTGGGCCCGGCATGCAGGAGATGCTGTACCCCACCAGCTATATCAAGTCCAAAGGGCTGGGTAAGGTCTGCGCTCTGTTTACCGACGGTCGCTTTTCCGGTGGCACCTCGGGCCTATCCATCGGCCACGCCTCCCCGGAAGCGGCCTCGGGCGGGGCCATCGGACTGGTAGAAAACGGGGATATCATCGAAATCGATATACCCAACCGTAGCATCAATGTCGCCCTCTCCGACGCAGAGCTGGCGCGACGCCGCGCGGCCATGGAGGCTCGCGGTGATAAAGCCTGGAAACCCGTTGAGGTGCGCCCGCGCAAGGTTACTCCGGCGTTGAAGGTCTATGCCAAGATGGTGACTAGCGCCGATAAGGGCGCGGTGCGCGACCTGTCTCTACTCGATTAACCGGAGGGCGCCGGAGTCGGCGCCTTACCCTGCGCGATCAGGGCTGCAATGTCTTTTTTCAGTTCAGACAGCTTATCGCGTAGATGGCGATCCTGTTGGTCACTACGGCCATTCAGCAATTGCGCGAGAGTCTCGTAGATAATGCCCATGTTGTGTGCATAGATGCGCTGGTGTTCTGGCGGGATATTGTCATTGCGCGCCGCCACCTGTGCCTTGACCCGCTCCTGCCAGCCTGGTTTTCGCTGTAACAGCACAGCGAGCTGAGTTAACCATTCAGCGCGTCCCTGCAACCAGGCGCGATCTGAGCGTTGCAGGTGGCGACTGGCGTCGCGCAACAATTCGAGTTGTTTTTCAGACAGGTCGCCCAGGTAATCCTGAGCGCTGTCCAGCAGGTCGTCGTAGCTGTCCTGATAAAACTCCTCGTCCGTGCGCACGAGATATTCCTTTTCATACTCCTGCTGGCGCTCCGACATCTCTTCGAGGAAGCCAGCGATCTGTTGGTCGGACAAGCGGGTGCCGAGTTGCAACAGCCAGTTCAATGCCTCGCCTTCCAGACGAAACCAGGCCGTTTCGAACTCGGTGAAAATAGCAGCGACAGCCGCTGGTGTTAGCGGCTGGTTCAGACTGTTCTCAATTGACTCCAGAATCGCTACATAGGTGGGCAGCTCCCGGGTGCGGTGCCAGATCAGGAAGGGCACGAGTAGCTCGTCCAGGTATACTTTCTGTGCCTGGTTCAGCTCAACATAGTCGTCCACGTACCAAGGCAGCAGAAAATCCAGCCGGTTGTAGACGAAGGATGTACCGCTGCAGGCGCTGATCGATAACAGCGCGGTCACCACCCATATCCTGCACCAACGCAACCGGACCCTGCCCATCGTTTATCGCCAGTCTGGCGGAGACTTTGTAATGGGGGCCGCCGCATCAGATAACGACGCGGCCACTTCGACTCGGTTGCGGCCTTTGCGCTTGGCCTGGTAAAGCGCAGCATCCGCAAGTTTGAACCAGTGCTCCATATCCTGCGCCTGTGTCACATCGCAAACGCCCACGCTGACCGTCATGCGGCCCTCGGGCAGGATTTTCGCGCACTCCACAGCGCGGCACAGTTCCTCTGCTACTAGCCTGGCCTTTTCGGCCGTGGTTTCACTGAGTAACAGCATAAATTCCTCACCGCCAAAGCGACACAGCGTATCTACCTTACGTATGCGTTGCTGAATCAGATTGACCACACGCTGCAGCACGGCATCGCCGACCGCGTGGCCGAATCTATCGTTGACATGCTTGAAGTAATCCAGGTCCAGAAGTAACAGTGACACGGGGCGCCGATAACGTTCCCAGTCCTGCACCGACTTGGCGACCTGTAATTCCAGATAGCGGCGATTGAAAGCGCCGGTCAGTGAATCGGTAATCGCCATATCCCTGAGACGGCGGGACTGCGCGGTCATGGCAAACACCAGCCAGGCACTGACCAGCCAGGTAAGTCCCATGCTGATGCCGATCGCGGCGACCGTGATGCTGTCGTATTGTGTCAACATCATCGGAGACGCTAGCAAACCACTGAGCACACCCAGAAACACTGCCCAACGGGTTTTCAACAGCACGGGCAGCGCGACCAGCAATGGAAAAAGTAGGTACAGATTGTAATTCTGGCCGTGATACAACGACAACATAACCAGTGCAATGCTTAGTAACAATACTACCGGGGGGGATAGGAAAGCCTCCCGGTTTACGCTGAGCAGCAGGATATTCACCATGAGTATTCCCAACAGCAGAAGCGCGCTCACCGCCGGGAAGATTTGGCGTATATAAATGTTGTGCGCAACAATCGGTAACAGGACTACCGCCAGCAATAGCAGTACGTAACGATAGGCACCACGCCGTCGCTTGTTGCGCAATTCATCGACGCTCTCGCCGTCGTGTTCACGCCGCTGTAGCAGCTCCCCGGCAAAGGACTCACTAAAATGCCGCTTCAGCTGCACCCACAGGTTATGATTTGTTCTTGTCAGATCTTCGCCCATGCTCAATACCGGACCATCAACATGGCCCGCAGTACTGCCTTATATGCCCGCAGGTAGCCTCACCATAACCCAGCTGGCTACAAGTGACCAATGCACGCACCCACACTAGTACACAAAAATGACCGATTGGCGGCCAGCTCAGGCTGCGGCGTGGTGTTCGCGCTCAGCCGCCTTGTTGATCGCGCCCAGTATACCATCCAGTGAGGCCTGGATTATGTCGGGGCTGCGGCCGACCCCACAGTAGCGATGTCCGTCAATACTGAGCTGTATATAGCAAATCGCCTCGGCATCGGCACTGTGGCTCAGGGCGTGTTCGTTGTACTCCACCAACACAATCTGCTTACCGGTAAAACCCTGCATGGCATCAACAAAAGACGCCACGACGCCGTTTCCTGTGCCGGATAAAGTGTGCACGGTCGAGCCTTCCTGCAACTGTGCCTGCAGGCGGTCCACACGGTTCTCACGGCTCACCTGATAGTTGCCCAGTTGCCAGCGACCGTTGGCCGCAAGGTAGAGATCGTGAAACAGCTGGTAGACCTCAGCAGAACCGACCTCCGTCTCACGCTGCTCGGCGTAGGCCTGCACCGGGGCGCTGAAATCAATCTGCAGCCAGCGCGGCAACTCCAGGCCGTAGTCGCGCTGCAGCACGAAGGCGATGCCGCCCTTGCCCGACTGGCTGTTGATGCGTATCACCTCCTGATAAGAGCGGCCGATGTCCTGCGGGTCAATGGGCAGGTACGCCACCTCCCAGGGCTGGCTGGGATCCCGTTTGGAAAGGCATTTTTTTATCGCATCCTGGTGACTGCCGGAAAACGCGGTAAACACCAGCTCGCCGGCGTAGGGATGGCGCGGGTGTACCGGGAGTTGCGTGCACTCTCTGGTGGTCTGGAGAATTTCATCCATGTGGCCCAACTGCAATTGCGGGTCAACGCCCTGGCTATAAAGATTCATCGCCATGGTGATGATGTCCATGTTGCCGGTGCGTTCGCCGTTGCCCATCAAGGTACCCTCTACCCGATCGGCCCCGGCCATAACGCCCAATTCACCTGCAGCCACAGCACAGCCACGATCGTTATGGGTGTGCAGGGAGATCAACAGGCTGTCGCGTTTGGCCACATGATCGCAGAACCACTCGATCTGGTCTGCGTAGACGTTGGGCGTACTCATCTCCACGGTTGCGGGCAGGTTGATGATTACCGGATGCTCGGGTGTCGGTTGCCACACCGCCGTCACCGCATCGCAAATTTCTACGGCAAAATCCAGCTCGGTGCCGGTAAAGCTCTCCGGCGAATACTCAAAAACCCACTCCGTCTGCGGGTGTCTCTCGGCACAATCCCTGACCAGTTCTGCGCCTTTCACCGCGATCTCGATGATGCCCTTGCGATCCAGGCCAAACACCTGTTCACGCTGTACCGTGGACGTCGAGTTGTACACATGCACAATCGCTCGACGGGCGCCCTGCAGCGCCTTGAAAGTCTTCTCTATCAAATCCGGTCGCGCCTGGGTAAGGACCTGGATAGTTACATCCTCGGGAATTCTGTCATTTTCGATCAACTGCCGCACGAAGTCGTAGTCGTGACTGGACGCGGACGGAAAGCCGACCTCGATCTCCTTGAAACCGATCTTGACCAACTGGTCCCACAGCAGCGATTTCTGGCGCGCGGTCATCGGTTCGATCAGGGCCTGGTTGCCGTCGCGCAAATCGACGCTGCACCAGCGGGGTGCCTTCTCGATGATCCTATCGGGCCAGCGCCGGCGCGGCATGGCAATGGGCTGGAAGGGTTTGTACTTGCGGTGATCAAAGCTGCTCATGGGTTTTTACCTGAGATTCTTCTAACGGTGGCCAGACTCGCAGTATAGGACGCTTACCGGAGAGAGAGATTGCAAATATAGCGGTCTTTTTCCTTTAAAGCGCCATTTATATCTACAAATGTCCTTTTTATTGGTGATATAGTTCTGCCTTCTGGGGAAGCTGACACATTCACTTTGGGGAGAGCACACCGTGAAACTCGATCGCACCGACCGCAGGATCCTGCAAGCCATGCAGGCCAACGCCCGTATCAGCAACCTGGAACTGGCAGAGGCCATAGGCCTGTCACCCACACCTTGCTCCCGCCGGGTCAAACGGCTGGAAGAGTCCGGCATCATCCGTGCCCACGTCACCCTGCTCAACCAGGCCATGCTGGGGCTCAAACTGACCGCCTATATCGGCATCAGCATGGATCGCCACACACCGGACCGCTTCGAGGCCTTTGAGGCCGAGGTCGCGCAGTACCCGGAGGTCATGGAATGTTCCGTGGTAACAGGGCAGACCTCGGATTACCTGTTAAAAGCCGTTGTGCCGGACATGGAATACTATGAGCGCTTCCTGCTGGGCAAGCTGACTCGCATCGAGGGGGTCACCGGCGTTCATTCGAGCTTCGAGTTGCGGCGCGTAGTACACAGAACCATGCTGCCCCTCGACCATATTTCGGACGCCACCGTACTGTGAAAAAACCGTCAGTTTTCGTGGCCAGTCAGAGGCTTGCTCAAAACGTCGACTGATCGCAGACTGTGCGCCACTGAATCAACAAATAGAAATACGGAGTGGCTATGATAGATATGTCGGGCAAGGTTGCCATTGTAACTGGCGGTGCCAGCGGTATGGGCCAGATAACAGCGCGGCGGCTGGCGAAGCAGGGCGCGAAAGTGGCGATCTTCGACGTCAATGAAAAAGGGCTGCACGACACCGCCGCCGAGTCGAACAACATCACTGCCTATCGCTGCGATATCTCCAGCTTGCAGGACGTAGAGGCTAAAGTCGCGCAAGTAGCTGCCGAGCTGGGGCCAATTGAGTTGCTGGTGCACGCCGCAGCCCTGATGCCCAGCCACAAACTCATCGACCACACCCATGAAGGTATGGAGAAACTGTTTCGCATTAACTACTTCGGCACCACCTATATAATCAGGGCAGTGCTGCCCGCCATGCTGGAGCGGGGCAGGGGTCGAATCATCGCCTTCGGCTCTATCGCGGGCATCGCATTGGTGCCGAAGATGGGCGCTTACTGCGCCACCAAGGCCGCCGTCAATGCCTACATCGAAGTGCTGCAGAATGAAATTCGCAGCTCCGGTGTGCGCGTGCATCTCGTGTGCCCGCCGGCCGTGAACACACCTCTGGTGGACCAGACCATCGCCACTGACACCCCGGGCAGTATCATTGAAGCCAAGAAAAGTGGCCGCCTGGCAGATCCGGAGAAAATGATCGACGCCATCGAAAAGGGCGTCAGAAAAGACCAGGACATCATCTATCCCAAAGAAGCCAAACTGCTCTACCTGTGGCGCGCCCTCTTTCCGAAGCTGTGGTGGAAGGTCGTGATGAATTTTGAAAAATGATAGCGTGCGGCGCTTAGTTTCTTACGGCTCGTCCAATTTCACTGGACTGCAAGGTCCCCTTTCGGAAAAAGCAGTCGTTAGCAGGAGATTATTCCAGAGGCATTTTTCGACCCTAACCACCTCACAGCGGTCCTAACGCTGAGCTAAGGGGCAGCGGAAGGCAGCGCACAAAATGCGAAGCATGCGCGCTGACTGAAGCTGTCCAGTGACGAGCGAAGCGAGAAACGACCTTGAGCGACTTGTTATGTTTCATTGCTTTGACAGCGCAGCAATAGCCTTAGCTGAATCCAGATCTCGATACGCCGTGGCAAGGCGTACAAGGTTACCAACTGTAATTTCCCAACCGTAGTTTTCTGTGGGTGATGTTAGCCACCCAATATAGAGGTTCCAAGCCATTGCACGGCGATATTCCTCAAACAACATATCTAATGATGGCGGTGTTTGCACGCCCAGCTCAATGAGACGCTCACGGTAGCCATTGATCAAGTTTAGTTCGTGCTGTCTGCGATCCTTGACGGCAAGAGAGGTAACTATTGTATAGCTGACATCATGCATGCAGAACCCGCGTGCTGATAACTGAAAATCTAAATAGCCTCGTTCTCCGTCTCTGGTTCTATATGTGTTGCCCACATGGGCATCACCGTGAAGTAGTGTGCAAGGGAGGCTTGCCTGATATTGTTGTACGCGGGCGACCTGCTCAGCTAGAGATTTCGAGGATTGTCCGATTGATTCTACCAATTCTCTTTTGAACTGGTGGGTGGCGATTTCATGTTCGATAAGAAAATGGACGACGCCCTTTCTCAATGAAAAGAGATCATGAATAGGACCCGATGTGTGAGGCTGTACCCAGCGCAGATCATCATTGAAGCGAGGCGATTCCCAGTAAGGGGCATGTAATAAAGCAAGCTGCTCAAGCAGAGCTACTGTATCTTCTGCACGAAACTTGGATAATACGTTTTCAAATGTCACATGGGTTGTGCGCAAGTCTTCTAATACCAAACCGAAGCTGAGGCTCTCATGATCTCGAAAACCACCGAAGCATCGGGGCATTTCCATCAAAATCTCATCACCGAGCAGTGTGTAGATATTTACTTCGTTCTCGTATAGTGGAATTTCAACGAACTCTGGGCGCGCTACCTTAATCATTAATCGCTTAGGCAGATTCATTCCCATATCATTTGCGAAGAGGACATCAAACGTAATCCGCCCTGCAGTTGATACCCTTTCCTCGCCCTCGGAGGAAAGCGCGGCATCTACCAATGCAATAGAATTAAGCTGGACATCAGGGTATTTAGTCTGAATCAATTTTTCCAGTATTGTTATGTCAAATTCTTCGGGAGTTAGTGGAATTCGAAAACTCATCTCTGCCCCTTTTGGCTACAACGATAAATTGTGTATTTGTGAAACATAACAGCTAAGTATACGGACCCAACCGTATAACATGCCGCGTAACACCAGTAGGATGTGGGTGAAGGGGCACGGTTTCCCTATTATATTCAGCAAGTTGATACTTCCGCGTCGCTATCGAGCCAGGATAGTCGGCTATCGCCGTATAACACCTTTCATCAAAACAGTACACAGCTTACCGGCCAGCGTTTGTTTAAGCATAGGCATCAAGCGCCGCGGCTCTTTCGGGAGCCGTTGTCTTTCGCTCATAATGCCGATGAAATACCGCTTTTGCTAAGGGCCGCAGTTAGGCCAGACTGTGTCAAAACTCCGGTCTGGATTTTTTGATCGTGCAGAGAACTGCTTGCTTTTAAATTTCACGAAGAATATCCACTTTCAGGCGACTCTCGTGCGCGATATTTTCGAAAATCATCAGGTCATTTTGTGGAACTCTGAGTTTTGACACAGTCTGAGGCGAAGGAGGAAGTTTCCGCATCAAGCGTACCAATGACCGCAACTGATTAGGATAGCGGTCGTAGCATAACGAGGTTTTGAAGGTTGATTTTCGACCCTAACCACCTCTTGAGGCATACAACTTAACTGTTGTGTTTTCGGTGTGAACGTATGCAGTGAAATTGCTTCGACAGCTTCGACCTGCATATAGGAAAAGTCCAACAATGTTCTTTGCACCTCATGCTCCTCGTCCTCGATCATTCCCTTTGAATGCTGGTACAGCTCGTTGTCATAGGCTCGAAGGTTGAGAAGCGTGAACCAGAATAGAATGCGCTGTTCATCCTCAGTGAGAGGCTTCCCGATTTGAGCCTTCGCAGTCGCATCCGAATCTCTTTGTTTTCGATCAGCATCCGTATATTTAGGGTACGCTCATGAGCCCTGATGAGTTTGTGCTCGTTGTGTATCTGAATTTTGTGTGATCTGGATGGCGAGATAGATAAGGGTAGCCAGTACTGCAATTGCACTCACGATCTCACCAATGGCAGCGATGGCGTCCCAACTCATGCCCTTCCCCTTGTTATTCAGCTGCGCAAATTGCGCACCAGCGCTACACATTCTTCCCGTTCGATGAAGCGTGGTACCGGATAGCCGCTCCCTTCCTTGAGTGCTCCGGCCACAATGTCGTCAATATCTTTTTCCAGGATCAGGTCGGTAGTCCTGGGTATGCCGATCTGGGCGTTGAGTGCCCAGATGCGATCAATCATTTTTTGTGCCAGCACTGCTTCCCCTTCCGTGGCGACGCCCAGCGCGTTGTCCAGGGCCAGTTCTGCCAGCCGTGTTGTGGCGTCGTCCTTTAACAACTCCAGCACATGCGGCAGAACCATGGCGTTGCCCAGCCCGTGAGGCACGCCATAGAACTGCCCTAACTGATGGGACACCGCATGCACGTAACCCACCAGGCAGGTAGTAAACGCCAGGCCCGCATAATAGGAAGCCAGAGCCATCGCTTCTCGAGCCGCGAAATTCTGACCGTCGGCGCAGGCCTGCGGCAGATTGTTAAGTATCAGTCGCGTCGCTGCGCGCCCGTAGTGCAGGCATTCCGGCGTATCCCAGGTATTGATATAGGATTCTATGGCGTGCGTTAGTGCGTCCATGCCGGTGGCGGCGGTGATATGTGGCGGTAAACCCCGCATGATCCCGGGGTCCAGCGCAGTGGCAATGGGAATAATCCGCGGATCCGCAACAATCAGTTTTTTGTGGGTGACGTTATCGGAGATGACCGCAGCCAGCGTAACTTCAGAACCCGTTCCTGCCGTGGTGGGCACAGCATACAATGGGATACTCGGCAGCTTCGCCACTTTCAGACCCACACACTCCAGCGCGCTCAAGCCATTGGCACCGGCCAGTGCAATCACTTTTGCGGCATCGATGGAAGAGCCGCCACCGCAGGCCAGCACACCATCGCACTGGCTCAGGCGCAGCATGTCGATACCGTCGTCGACCACCTTCACCGTGGGGTCGGGCAACACCCCGTCATAAATCGTGGTTGTTACGCCGTGCTTTTGCAAGGTCGCCAGGATGCCGCTAAGTACGCCCAACTGCAGCAGCGGCTTATCCGTCACCACCAATATATTTTTGTGCCCAAACTGCGCGATGGTGGCGCATAGCTGCAGCGCGGCGTCATGGCCCACGTAAACCACTGGACGCGGTTGGGGTGTCATCAGGATTCGCTTCTTGACCGATAACAGGGCCTTGTAGCCCCAGACCTTATAGAATGCCGGCATTGCCAAGCCCTCGTCGATTCCACGCAGAACGGGAGTCTGGCAGCCGGGCGGACAGATGTAAATTGATTCAGCCACAGCGGCTCCTTTACAACGGTGACTTTGCTTTACTCAGACGCATGGTCTAGCATCGCCGCCCCATGGCCCATCGACAATTGCATCCCGATTCCCCCTGGCTGCTGGCCCTGCTCGCCGCCCTTGTCGCGCTTGGCCCACTGAGTGTTGACGTGTACCTGCCGGCCATGCCGACGATGATGACGGCCCTGGGCACCGACATCAGGCACATGCACCTTACCCTCAGCACCTATCTCACGGGTTTTGCGCTGTTCCACCTGGCCTGCGGACCGCTGGCAGACCGCTTTGGCCGCAAGCCGATACTGCTCGGCGGAACCATGTTGTTTGTCATCGCGTGTATTGGTTGCAGCCTGGCTACCACTATCGAGCAGCTGTTATTGTTTCGCTTTATACAGGGCGTGGGTGCCTGTGTCGGCCCCACCCTGGCCCGCGCCGTGGCCCGCGATGTGTTTGGGCCCACGCGCGCTGCCCGGGCCCTGTCCCTGATCGCAATGTTGATGGCCTTGGCCCCGGCCATCGCCCCCACCATGGGCAGCATCCTGATGCTGTGGTTACCCTGGCCAAGTATTTTTGTTTTTCTGGCCGTCTACGGCGCCGCGATGCTTGTCCTTATCCGAGTGTTCCTTGCGGAATCGCTGCCCCAGAGTCAGAGCCTGCACCCCATGGCCATTGCCCGCAACTATGGCGAGCTGTTGCGCAGCCCCATGTTTATGACGGCTACTTTCGCCAGTGGCTTCGTCTACGCTGGGTTGCTGGCCTATCTGTCGTCGTCCAGTTTTGTGTATATCGATATGCTGGGCGTGCCCGTGCAATACTTCGGCTTCATTTTTCTTTCCTCGGTCGCGGGCTACATGCTGGGCAGCGCATTGAGTGCCCGGTTGAGTCGAAACTGTGATTCAGAGCAGACGGTCCTGGTTGGTGCCGCCCTCGCAGCCGCGGCGGCCGGAGCCATGTGGCTCGGGACACACTTGCTGCCGCGCAGCATCGCTGTGCTGGTAATGCCCATGATGTTCTACTCCACCGGCATGGGACTGGTGCTGCCCAACGCCATGGCGGTAGCGCTACGCCCTTTCGCCCATATCGCCGGCACTGCTTCAGCACTGCTGGGTTTCATCCAGATGTCCCTGTCCGCCTCTGCCACTGCGCTGGTCGGTACGTATCTCAAGGACACGCCCGCGCCCATGCTGAACTTCATGCTCCTGATTACGCTCTTCGCTCTGCTGCTGAGCGTGAGTCTGTACCGTGGTCGCAATTTGACAAAGCCCTGACCCGGTGGCCTCGCTGTGGCATACTCTGCAAGGATTTTTGCGGAGATTACAACGTGCGTACCGCCTCTGACGTTACCCAGTTGATTGGCAATACCCCCCTGCTGCACCTGCGGCAGGTATCGGAAAAGACCGGCTGCACGATTCTAGGCAAGGCGGAATTCCTCAACCCTGGCGGTTCGGTAAAAGATCGCACGGCGCTGGGGATTATTCGCGCCGCGCAAAAGTCCGGCGAGCTGCAACCGGGCGGGCGCATTGTCGAGGGCACGGCGGGCAACACCGGTATCGGCTTGACCCTGCTCGCAAACGCCATGGGCTACAAGAGTACCGTGGTGATGCCCATTACCCAGAGCAAGGAAAAGATCGACACCCTCGAATTGCTGGGCGCGGACCTGCATCTGGTGGGTGCCACTTCCTATAAGGACCCCAACCACTACATACACACCGCCGAGCGTCTGGCGCAGAAATTTGCCAAGCGCGAGCCGCACGGGGCTATCTGGGCGCGCCAGTTCGACAATCTCGCCAATATGGATATTCACTGTCGCACCACGGGCGCGGAAATCTGGGAACAGACTGATGGCAAGGTGGACGGCTTTATCTGTGCAGTGGGCACTGGTGGCACTCTCGCCGGTGTGTCGGTGGCACTCAAGGAACACAACCCGGGCGTGACCATCGGGCTGGCTGACCCCGCGGGAGCATCACTATACGAGTATTTCAGGAGCGGCGAACTGCAAGCCAGCGAAGGCAATTCGATCATCGAGGGAGTAGGCATCAATCATGTCACCGACAATGTTGCGCAGGCCCGGGTCGATGTCGCGTTTTGCATCAGCGATCAGGAGGCCCTGCCCTACATTTTTGACTTACTGAAATACGAGGGCCTGTGTCTGGGTGGTTCCGCTGGTATCAACATCGCGGGTGCCGTGCGTCTGGCCGAACACCTCGGCCCCGGACACACCATCGTCACCATCCTGTGTGATTACGGCAATCGCTACCAGAGCAAGCTGTTCAACCCGGTTTTCCTCGAGAACAAGGGCCTCCCCGTTCCCGAATGGCTGGTCATTTAGGCCACATAATGTAACCAGAGGATCATGAATGAAGATCGGCATCATCTGCGGCAGTCATCGGCCGCACTCCCAGAGCGGCAAAATCGCACGCTACATCGAAAACGCACTGCTGGCCCAGGGCCTGTGTGATGCTACCTGGCTCTATGACCTGGGCGGCAATCCATTGCCTTTGTGGGACGAAAGCATCTGGGAAGGCGATGAGCAGTGGCGGCAAATCCTCACGCCACTGAGCGAACAACTCAAGTCCTGTGACGGTCTGGTTATCGTGTCTCCGGAGTGGCACGGCATGGCGCCTGCCGGCTTAAAAAACTTTTTTTTGATGTGGACCGCGGGGGGCGAGCTGGCCCACAAACCGGCCCTGATCGTCACTGTATCAACTGCCGATGGCGGTTCCTTCCCGGTTGCCGAACTGCGTATGAGCAGCTACAAGAACAGCCGTATCTGCTACCTGCCCGAACACCTGATCATCCGTTACGCCGATACTGTATTCAACGATGACCCGGCGCAAAATAAACCCAGCGCCCAGGAGTACTTCGAGGACCGCCTGGCGTATTGCCTAGCCATGTTGCGAGAATACGCGCTGGCCTTCCAGCAAATCCGCGCCAGCGGAAAAACATCGCTGGCAACATATACCAGCGGGATGTGAGTTTTATTGCGCTGACTGGATAGCTTGCGCGACTAACTGCCCTTGGCAGCGCGCTCCTTCTCGATAAGGAAATCGACGACCTTCAACATATCGGCCTGACTACCCGCCTTGCTCCCGCTCACATGGTATTTGCCGTTTACCATTAATGCCGGGGTTCCGGTTATCTGCGCGGCCTTGGCTATGGCGACCGCCTGACGTACCTGGCTACTAACACCGAATGAGTTAAATGCCTTGATGAAGTCCGCTTCAGAGATACCGTGGGCGGTGAACAGAGCAGCGATTTCGGCCTCGGAAGCAAGGGGTTTGCGATCGACGTTCATCGCCTGGAAGATCACCGGGTTCATGGTATCAAGTACACCCAGAGCCTCTGCTGCGTAATACGCCTTAGCATGTAGTTCCATTTTCTCCTGCCATATCGCCGGAATGCGGCGGAAGCTTACATCCTTCGGCATGGTTTTTTCCCAAGCCTGCAGAATCGGTTCGAAGGCGTAACAATGGCCGCAGCCATACCAGAAAAATTCCGCCACCTCGATTTTCCCCGGATCGACTGCCCGCACTGGCGGCGTAATCAGATCATAGTCAGTTCCTGCAACGTAGGTTTTTACCGCATCATCCGCCGCAACACAGGGCAATCCGAATACCAGCAAAGACAAGGTCAGCAATACTTGTTTAAACATGATTCTCTCCACAATAAATCCTATGCACCATGAGACAGCAGCCAGGGCTTGAGGTTCTAGCGCGGAAAAAAAAGGCGGCATACATGCCACCCTTTTTCTACACACCACCCTACTTCAGACCAGCCACATAGCTGGATACCGCTTCAATTTCCTTGTCACTGAGACCAAACGCCGTAGTGCGCATGATTTCTGCGTCACCATCATTAACGCGACCAGCAGGATCCTCGTAACCCTTGCGATACGCGCGCAACTGATCTGCGACGTACTGCGCGTGCTGGCCCGCCAGCGCGGGGAAGCCGGCAGGCGCATTGCCCTTGCCTGTAGGTGAATGGCAAGCCATACAGGCTGTCACGTTGCGCTCGGCTACACCGCTGCGATAGATCTTGGAACCCAAGGCCAACATCCCAGGATCAGTTTGACCTCCCGAGCGCGCCTGGGAGGAAAAATACGCGGCAATATCGGCGAGATCCTGGTCCACCTTGCCATCCAACTGTCCAACCATAGTGGGCACCGCGCGCTTACCGTCGCGGATATCCCGCATCTGTTTGAACAGGTACTTCTCGCCCTGCCCGGCCAGCTTGGGAAAAGGTGCGGCGCTGTTGCCATCCGCGCCGTGGCAGGCGCCGCAGGCTACACTTTTGCTTTTTCCGGCGGCTGCGTCACCGATGGGGTTGGCGTTGGCCGCGAAGCCACTCGATGCCCAACCAAGCATCAGGCCGAACAAAATTGCTACTCTCTTCATGTCAATTCCAGATAAATCGTGGGAGGGGTGTGCTCACTTCGCCGGTGCCGGAGCTGACATGAACTCTATCAGCGCCGTGTAGTCCGCCTCAGTGCAATCAGCACACATACCCGTCGGCGGCATCGCATTAATGCCAGTTTTTACATGTTGCAACAATGTCGGCATGCCCTGGGCCAGTCGGGGTTTCCAGGCGGCCACATCGTGCGCTATTGGCGCACCGGCAGCGCCAGTTGAATGGCAGGCAAAACAGGATTTTTGGTACTGTGCCGGGACAGGGTCAGCCATGGTGCCGACGGCGGAGCACATCAAAATAGCCGTAAAAATCTTTTTCATGGGAAAACCTCTAAATCATCAGGAAGCCAACTAACCACACAAGCATTTGATAACAGACAAAAAAAGCTGTGGCATTATATACGAGATACCCACACCAAAAAAGGCAATCCCGCGCAATGACCGACTCGGAGCAAGTCACAGTGCCTGTGGCACCCAATTACCGGGGGGCGAAGTTTTTAACCAGTGCAGCGAAACTCCCACAGTGCCCGCCCGACACGGGTTGGGAAGTGGCCTTCGCAGGTCGCTCCAACGCCGGAAAGTCAAGTGCGATCAATAGCTTAACAAACAACAAAAAACTCGCAAAAACATCCAAGACGCCGGGGCGAACCCAGTTGATCAATTTTTTCGAGCTGTCCGACAACCAGCGCCTGGTAGACCTGCCCGGCTATGGATTCGCGAAAGTCCCGCTGGCAGTGAAACGGGAATGGACCAAACAGCTGGAAAATTACCTGCAAAATCGCCAGTGCTTGCGCGGACTGATTTTGCTCATGGATGTTCGTCACCCCCTGCAACCCTTTGACCGACAGATGCTGAATTGGGCGCTGCAGGCTTCCATGCCAGTACACATCCTGTTGACCAAGGCGGACAAATTAAGCAAGGGTGCGGCCGGGACCACTCTGTTACAAGTGCGCACCGAGCTGCTGCCCCATGCGGACCTGACCAGCGTGCAGCTATTTTCCGCCCTCAAACACGACGGGAACAGGGCGCTGATTGCAGTACTGGACGCATGGCTGACGGATGTGAGTAGCGATGAGGAGGGCAAGTAGCTCGACAGGAGTCACGCCACGGCGCTGGTACAAGGCTGCACTGCACTGTAAAAATCCCCGATCACCTCCAACGGAGGCAATCGGGGCACGAAGGGTCTCTTGGGGAAAGAGACCTGCCTGCATTGGCTCACGGAGATAAGCCACTTGAGGACGTAGCTTGCGCTACGTTAACAAAGACAGGTCTACCGGGAAAAAGTTCACCTTTAGCTTAAAATACGATCTGGAATATACAACCTGACGAGATGAGCGCTATCTTTGCTACGGGGCATGCACCGCCAAACAACCGACTAGTGCGCCTCATCCCAGTTATTGCCAACGCCGGCTTCCACCAGCAGGGGAATCGACAGATCGGCGGCCTCGGACATGAGGCGGCAGATCCGTTCTCGCACTGGTTCAACCTCATCTGTTGCAACCTCAAACACCAGCTCGTCGTGCACCTGCATGATCATGCGCGCGTCACCTTCGCCCTGCTGCAGCCAGGCATCCACCGCCAGCATGGCCTTTTTGATGATATCCGCCGCCGTGCCCTGCATCGGCGCGTTGATCGCGGTACGTTCCGCAGCCTGCGCACGCATCTTGTTGCGCGCGTTGATTTCAGGCAGGTAGAGGCGCCGCCCGAACAGCGTTTCCACATAGCCCTGCTCCCTCGCCGCCGCTCGGGTGCGCTCCATGTAGTCAGCCACGCCCGGATAGCGCTCGAAGTAGCGATCAATGTACTGCTGGGCCTCGTTGCGACCCAAATGCAATTGCCTGGCCAGCCCGAACGCCGACATACCGTAGATCAGGCCAAAGTTGATCGCCTTGGCCTTGCGGCGCTGCTCGCCGGACACCGCTTCGAGCGCGACCTCGAAAACTTCTGAGGCGGTCGCCGTGTGCACATCCCGTCCTTCATTGAACGCCCTGAGCAAACCCGCGTCACAAGACAGGTGCGCCATAATGCGCAGCTCGATCTGCGAGTAATCTGCCGCAAGTATCTGGTAACCCTTTGGCGCGATAAAGGCCTGGCGAATACGCCTGCCCTCCTCTGTGCGGATCGGGATGTTCTGGAGATTGGGATCAGAGGAGGACAGCCTGCCGGTAGCCGCAACCGCCTGGTGATAGGAGGTGTGCACCCGGCCGGTGACGGGATTGACCATCAGCGGCAGTTTGTCAGTGTAGGTGGATTTAAGCTTGCTCAGGCTGCGATACTCCAGCAGCAGCTTGGGTAATGGATAATCCAGCGCCAGTTCCACCAATACCTCTTCGGCGGTGGAGGGTGCCCCCGTGGGGGTTTTCTTTAGCACCGGCAGGTGCAGCTTGTCGAACAGGATTTCTCCCAATTGCTTGGGTGAGCCCAGGTTGAACTCCGCGCCGGCCAGTTCATAGGCCTGGCCCTGCAGTTGCTGCAGGCGCAGACCCAGCTCGGCGCTGTGTTGTACCAACAACTCCCTGGAAATCAACGCGCCCTGACGTTCAATGCGCGACAACACCGGTACCAGTGGCACCTCTATGTTGGTCAGCACATCCTGCAGGCGGCCCTGTTCCTGCAGTTGTGGCCACAGCGTCCGGTGCAGGCGCAGGGTAATATCCGCATCCTCGGCGGCATAGGGGCCCGCCTCCTCCAGCTTGACCTGGTTGAAGGTTAACTGCTTCGCGCCCTTGCCCGCGACATCCTCGAAATGAATGGTCTTGTGGCCAAGATATTTGAGCGCCAGGCTGTCCATATCGTGGCGCGTGGCGGTGGAGTCCAGCACGTAGGATTCGAGCATAGTGTCAAAGCGAATACCCCGCAGGGTGATGCCATGATTGGCCAGCACGCTGGTGTCATACTTCAAGTTTTGGCCCACCTTGGCGCAGTTTTCATCCTCCAATAGTGGCTTCAGTGCAGCCAGTACCCTATCGCGCGGCAACTGCGTTGGCGCGCCCAGATAATCGTGCGCCAGCGGTACATAGGCCGCCACGCCAGGCTCCACCGAAAAGGACACGCCGACGATACGCGCCTCCATGTAGTTGAGGCTGGTGGTCTCGGTGTCGAAGGCGAACAGTTCTGCCGCCTCCAGCTTTTGCAGCCAGCCGTCCAACGCGGCCTGTTCAGTCACGATGTCATAGGCGACCGTCAGTGCGTCGGGCCGCACCACCGGAGTCTCATGCGCTACCAGCAGTTCATCCAGCCAGGACCGAAACTCCAGACGAGTAAACCAGTCCACCAGGGCCTCCCGATCCGGGGGGCCGTTTTTAAGCTGCTCGGGGCTTAGCTCCAGGGGCACATCCATCTTGATGGTCGCCAGCATATAGGACAGGTAAGCACTGTCCTTCTCCTGCTCAAGTTTCGCAGCCATCGTCTTGGCCCCACGAAAGGACAGCTGCGCTACCTTCTCCAGATTGGCATAGATAGCATCAAGGCCGCCCAGTCCCTGCAGCAGGCCCAGTGCTGTTTTCTCCCCGACGCCGGGCACCCCGGGAATGTTATCCGCCTTGTCTCCCGTGAGCGCCAGCAAGTCGATAATGAGAGACGGCGGCACACCGAATTTAGCCTCCACCCCCGCCTCGTCCATCACCGAATTGGTCATGGTGTTGACCAGCGTGGTATGCACATTGACCAGCTGCGCCATATCCTTGTCGCCGGTGGAAATCACCACGTGCCTGCCCTGTTCACTCGCCCGGCGCGCCAGCGTGCCGATCACGTCATCCGCTTCTACGCCCGGCTCACAAATAAAAGGCAGCCCCATCGCCTTGACGATTTCGTGAATGGGCTCAATTTGCTCGCGTAATTCATCCGGCATTGGTGGGCGATGTGCCTTGTAGTTGGCAAAGATTTCGTCCCGGAAGGTTTTGCCCTTGGCATCGAACACTACAGCCACCGGGCTGTCCGGATAATCCGCCTGCAGGCGCCGCAGCATGCTGATCACGCCGCGCACCGCGCCGGTATTGTGACCACTGGAGGTGGTCAACATGGGGAGGGCGTGGTAAGCCCGGTAGACGTAAGAAGAGCCATCGACCAGGACCAGAGGCGCAGCTTTAGAATCCATAATAGAACTCACTATGTAAAATGCCACCCGCAGAGCAAACTGGCCCACTCATATTATGTAAGCAAGTACTCGCACTTATCAGCAAGCACTAAAAATCTATCGCTCCCAAAGAAATCTGGCGGAACGGTAGGTAGTCTTCATCTTTCCCAGATCCAGGGGTGGCTTAAAAAATCCATGGTAATCGCCTCTTGGATTTATAAGTACCACATTGGCACTATGATCTATCTGATAATTATCGCCCTCACCGGTTACCTTGCGGAAGGGGGTGTTAAGCGCAGTGGCAAAGCGATGAATATCCAGAAAGTCACCGGTCACGCCTATAAAATTCGGGTTGAAAAAAGGTACGTAGCCCGCCAATTGCTGCACGGTATCGCGGGCCGGGTCCACAGTAACCATTATCACCTGGGTATCCTGCGCTTCGGTGCCTTCCAGGCTGGCAATAAAGTCATTGAGGAACGCCATTGTGGTAGGGCACACGTCCGGACAGTAGGTGAAGCCAAAAAATACCAGGCTCCACTTACCCTCCAGTCGGGCTCGGTTGAATGGCACGCCATGGTGGTCGACCAACTCAAAGTCATCGATGCGTCTGGGCGTATCGAGCAAATAGAGGCCATTAATTTTCATTTCCGATTCGGTCATCACCCGCGGCAGTGAAATTCGATGAATGAATCCGGCGATAACTACAATGATAAATACCAGCAGGCCAATGACCGTCAGTTTGATATTGCGCGACTGGCTCACAGGGTACTCACTGGAAATACATAATGGTCAACCAGCATAATCACAAACAATGACATCAGGTAGATTATGGAATACTTGAAGGTCTCCATGGGTGCGTTCGGATTTTTGCCCCGCATTAGTTCAATGTCCCAATACAGAAATCCACCACCCAACACGACGGCACCGAGCAGGTATAACGGCCCGCTCATATGCGTGGCGTAGGGCAGCAGGGTAATCAGGAACATAAGAATGGTGTACAGCAGAATGTGCAGTTTGGTGAACGCCACGCCGTGCGTGACAGGCAGCATGGGTATTGCCACCAGGGCATATTCCTCACGGCGATGAATGGCCAGGGCCCAGAAATGGGGCGGTGTCCAGGCGAAGATAATCAGCACCAGCAACAGCGCATGACCGTGAATTTCACCGGTAACAGCAGTCCAGCCAAGCAGGGGAGGCATTGCGCCCGCTAACCCACCGATCACAATATTTTGCGGTGTGGCGCGCTTAAGAAACATGGTGTACACAAAGGCGTAGCCCACCAGCGAGGCGAGTGTCAGCCACGCTGTGAGCGGATTGATCCAAACGATGAGAATATACAGACCAGCGCCGCCCATTACCGAGGCAAACAGGGCCGCCTGCAGATTGCTCACCCGGCCCTGCGCGATAGGACGATTATGGGTGCGGGTCATTTTCTGGTCCACCCGCTGATCAACCAGATGATTAACCGCAGCCGCCGAGCCGGCACACAGTGCGATACCAAGGTTGCCCAGTACCAGGATATCCAGAGGCACCATACCGGGTACCGCCATAAACATGCCGATCGCTGACGTAAGAATCATCAGCAAGACCACGTTGGGTTTGGTCAACTCCTTATAGTCGCGCCAACTGGCCGTACCTGTCTGCTGTAGGTCTGACATTGCGCCCCTAGCCACCGGAGTTCTTGAGAAGAAATTTAAGATCTGCAATCACGTCTTTATACGGGACCTCGTTAGTGTAGGACATCATGACCCATCCTGCGGGATCAACAAGGTACCAGGTACTCGAATCCGCTGAATGCTCCGGGAACAGCGCTGCAAAGCTGACCGCGGACACCGTGAGGGCTTGCAAACCGCTATGCTCCGTCGCCAGATACCGGGCAAACTCTCCTGCGGCGGGGGCAGGATGCCCATCGCTGAGTTGCGGCACCACCAGTTGCGTATTTTCGACAGTGTCTGTGCTGACATACAGGCGGCGCAGGCGGTTGAATTCCTTGCCCATGGCGATATGTATCTGACGTGTCACATAGAGGGTATTTTCACAGGCCGCATCACAGCGGTCGCCAGCGGCGGGAATCACCATCGCCCAGCGCGGCTCCAGATCCGCAAACTTTATGCTCAACCCCGACTCGTCGCGCAGGGTCTGATCATCCAGCTGCCGTGGCGGTTGCACCAGCGTGCCCCGGTTGGCCGTACCCACCATGCCTACGAGGTCAAGGTCACCGCGCGCGACGAAGTACCACAGCCAGGTGGCGGCCAGAATTATGATTACCGGAATGCCGCCGATCAACAACAGAATCATGCGGTTATTGGCGCTCGGGTTAGTATCTGACATTTATTTGCCCACCCTGTC
Source organism: uncultured Gammaproteobacteria bacterium (assembly GCA_963747995.1). Lineage (GTDB taxonomy): Bacteria > Pseudomonadota > Gammaproteobacteria > Pseudomonadales > Halieaceae > Marimicrobium. The sequence continues at coordinate 95,281 of CAVVHD010000006.1, forward strand.
TGCACCCGTTATCAGCTGCCACGCGTTGCTACTGCGCAGCAGGTAAAACACCAACAGCACCGCTGCCATCGCAAACCACTGTACCGCATAGCCCTGGTGCATTTGCGGACTCATATTCACCACCTGCCAATCGACTTTGAGTGCTCCCTGCTCGCCGGCATCGATTCGAACAGGGAAGGGGAACACTTTACCTACCTGCAACGCGGTGACTAGCGGTCCAAGTTTGCTCATTTCTACCGCTTGAATACGCTTGGGCCAGGCGGTATCCAGTTGCTGTTCGGCCAGCAGGAACGGCGCTCCCGGTGCCACGTACACATGCCCGGTAATTTCTACCGGGCCTGCCACTACGGCACCAGCGGTAGCGTCCGTCGGGCAGCATCTCCCGCGATCCAGCCTCTATTCACCAGCACGCTACCCGCAGCGTCGGGTAACTGCAGGATACCCAGGACTTCATAACCGACCTGCCCATCCTGCACCTGGTTGTCCAAAAGAAAGTATTTGTCGGGCAAAAAGCTGCCCATCAAGCGCACCGGCATGTAAGCTAGGGCCTCATCGGTTTTATCCCAGAGCGCGGACAATGCCGCGGGGGCCTGCTGCTGGCGGTCCTCAAACCACGCCGCGAGATGCGCTTTTTCCTGCGCGCGGTGCAATTGCCAGACACCCAGACTGACCATGAGCGGCACCATCACCAACGCAAAAAGGGTGATGCGCCACTCGAAGTCAAACTGTAGTCCAGGTTTTAAGCCGGGCATTAGCCCGACTCCAGGGCAACACGTCGCGCCTGGTTTATACTGCACCGAACTATTGATGGAGATATCCATTGTTAAAAGCTGCAATTGTCGTATTGATGCTGGCGCTGGTTGCCAGCCTGGGAAGCGGTTTCTATTTCCTGATGCTGGACCAGGGTGACAAGGATAAGCGACGCACGTTCCACTCTCTGGGCGTGAGGGTCAGCATTGCCGTAACGCTCATGGCCCTGATCATCTACGGTGTTGCCACCGGCCAGCTAGGACACGCCAACCCCTGGGACGCCGGCATAGCGCGACCGGGAACGCAAGAAACAGCGCCCGCGAATCCCTAGAGAATATACACAAACAGGAACAGGAACACCCATACCACGTCCACAAAGTGCCAGTACCAGCTGGACGCCTCGAAACCAAAATGGTCCGTCGCCGTGAACTGCTTGCCCACGACCGAACGCAGCAGCTGGATCAGCAGCATTGTCATGCCCATGAACACATGGAAACCGTGGAAGCCCGTCAGCATGAAGAAAGTAGAGCCGTAAACACCGGCGTTCAGGGTCAAGCCAAACTCCGTATAGGCTTCATGGTATTCCAGGGCCTGCAGGGCCACGAAGGCCATACCCAGGAGCACAGTGATAGCGAGCCACAGGTTGAATTTCTTACGGTTGCCGTCAAGGATGCCCATGTGAGCGATGTGGCAGGTTAGGCTGGATGACAGCAGAATGACAGTGTTCCACAGCGGTAGCCACTTCCACCAGACGTGGGCATCGGCGAAGGACATGCTGGTGTGGGCACTGGTGAAAGAACCGTTATTTGCAATCGGTTGTGCCGCCGCCCCACCCACGGCCTCCTGCGGTGTCTGCATCATCGGCCAAGAAAACTCAAAGCCCGGCCACAACATATGATTCATCCGGCCAGCTTCACTCTCACCCGCCAGCATAGGTCCCACCAAAATGCGCAGGAAGAACAATGCGCCAAAGAAGGTGAAGAAAAACATCACCTCCGAAAAGATGAACCAGAACATACCCAGCACATAGGATTTCTTCAGCTGGGCGCTGTTCATGCCGGCGATGTTTTCCCTGATCGTGGTGCGAAACCAGGCAAACAGCGTGGCAATAAAGACAAACAGTCCGCAGAGCAGGATTGCTTTGGAATTAGTCGCCACATTCGGATCGCCAAACGTCATGTCATTCATGACTTTCGCTGCGCCGATAATACTCAGGATCAGGCCGATGGTGGCGAAGAACGCCATCTTGCTCTTATCGGGAACGTAATACTTTTCGTACACTGCGGAAGTCTGGTTTGTCATATTGTTTCTCCGTTTAGATGGCGCAGGTCACCGGACCCAGACATCAGCGCGCGGCTACCACGCCGCCCGCCATTTTCGTTACATCAAAAAGTGTGTAGGACAGGGTGATGGTCCCAATATCGAGCGGCAGGTCCTGGTCGACAATAAACTGCAGCGGCAGCTCCGCTGAAGTCTCGCCTGCCAGCGGCTGCTGCCTGAAGCAAAAGCATTCCGTCTTGTGAAAATACTGAACCGCTCTGGACGGCGAAATGCTGGGTATCGCCTGGGCTACCATGGCATTGGCCTGAGTGTTGCGCGCAAAAAATGCCGTGTCATTGACCGCGCCCGGGTGCACTTTCATCATCGTTTTGGTCGGCGCGAACTCCCAAGGCATACCGTCATTGTTGGAGGCGAGAAACTGTATCGTCACGGTGCGACTCTCATCGACACCGGCACGTACCGCGGTGTAGGCCTGCCCGTCGGTCTTGCCGTTGATGCCAAGTGCATCACAAAGCACATTGTAAAGCGGAACCATGACGACAAAAACAAACGCAAACATAACCATTGCGACCGTCACCAACTTGATGACAGTATCGATGGTAGGGTTGGCGTTGAGTCGAATCATAGGTCGTTTACTTATGAGTGCGCGTGTGCCGGGTCGATTTTCGGCGGGGTTTCAAAGGTGTGGTAGGGCGCGGGCGTGGGAATAGTCCACTCCAGGCCTTCCGCTCCGTCCCAAACCTTCTTGTCACTCACGGGGTCGCCGGCCACGATGGTGGCAATCACGTTGTACAGGAAAAGGATCTGCGAGGCCCCGTAGACGAACGCGCCAATACTGGACATCATATTAAAGTCAGCAAACTGCAGGGCGTAATCGGGGATACGACGCGGCATGCCTGCCAGCCCCACGAAATGCTGCGGGAAAAAGGTTACGTTAAACCCGATAAAGGAGATCCAGAAGTGGGTTTTGCCCATGGTCTCGTTGTACATGCGGCCACACCACTTGGGCAACCAGAAATAGATAGCCGCCGTCATGCTGAATACCGCACCCGCCACCATCACGTAATGGAAGTGGGCAACCACGAAGTAGGAATCGTGATACTGGAAGTCAGAAGGTGCGATGGACAACATCAGGCCGGTAAACCCTCCGATGGTGAACAGGATAAGAAAGCCGATACAGAATAGCATGGGCGTCTCGAAACTAAGGGAGCCGCGCCACATGGTGGAGACCCAGTTAAATACCTTCACTCCGGTCGGGACCGCGATCAGCATGGTGGCGTACATAAAGAACAACTCACCGGCAACCGGCATGCCCACCGTGTACATGTGGTGCGCCCACACGATAAACGACAGGAAGGCGATGGACGCCGTGGCGTAGACCATGGAGTCATAGCCAAACAGCGGCTTGCGGGAAAATGCCGGAATAATTTGCGAAACCACGCCGAAAGCCGGCAGGATGATGATATAGACCTCGGGATGACCGAAGAACCAGAACACGTGCTGGAACAACACTGGGTCACCACCACCGGCGGCAGAGAAGAAGCTGGTGCCAAAGTGGACATCCATCAACATCATGGTCACCGCGCCCGCCAATACCGGCATGACGGCCACCAGCAGAAAGGCGGTGATCAGCCAGGTCCACACGAACAGGGGCATCTTCATGTAGGTCATGCCCGGTGCCCGCATATTCATCACCGTAGCGATGATGTTGATGGAGCCCATAATCGACGACAGCCCGAGTACGTGGACCGAAAAGATGAAAAACGTCACCGATGGTCCGGCATAAGTAGTGGAGAGGGGGGCATAGAACGTCCAGCCCGCTTGTGGTGCGCCTCCCTCCATAAAGAGCGTAGACGCCAACAACAGGAAAGTCGGCGGCAAAATCCAGAAACTCCAGTTGTTCATCCGCGGCAGTGCCATGTCCGGCGCCCCTATCATCATCGGGATCAACCAGTTAGCCAGGCCAACAAACGAGGGCATGATCGCCCCGAACACCATGATCAGCCCGTGCAGGGTGGTCATCTGGTTAAAAAATTCGGGCTCTACCAGCTGCAGCCCGGGCTGGAACAGCTCGGCGCGAATAACCATGGCGAAGGAGCCGCCCAGAATAAACATGGCAAACGAAAACCACAGATACATGGTCCCGATATCTTTATGGTTGGTGGTAAAAAGCCACCGGGTGAGGCCCTGCGCAGGGCCGTGGTGATGATGTTCGCCCATCGTTAACTCCTCCAATTAGCCTTTCTTACGGTTGTACACGTCTATGGGCTGCACCATGTCACCCATATTGTTGCCGAATGCGTTGCGCTGGTAGGTGATCACAGCCGCCAGATCAACATCATTCAACTGGCTGCCAAAGGCCTGCATCGCCGTGCCGGGCTTACCGTTGATGCCAATACCTAGGTGGGTGGCGATGTCACCGGTAGCAATTTTGCTTCCGGCAATCGGCTTGCCGACGCCACCTTCACCGGCTGCGCCGTGGCAGGCCAGGCAGTTGACTTCGTAGACCGTCTTGCCGCGCTCCATGAGCTGGTCAAGGGTAAAGGTCTGCGCCATCAGTTTCTTGATCTCAGCCGCTTCGGTCTGCTTGGTGGCCAGCCACTTCGCGTAGTCTTCCTTGCTGACCACATTCACCACAATGGGCATGAAACCGTGGCCCTTGCCGCACAATTCAGCACATTGGCCACGATAGACTCCTACCTCGGTCGCCTTGGTCCACACCTCGTTAATAAAGCCCGGAATGGCATCTCGCTTGACTGCCAATGCGGGGACCCACCAGGAGTGGATGACATCATTGCCTGTTACCAGAAAGCGCACTTTGGTATCGACGGGCAGCACCAGTGGCTCATCGACTTCGAGCAGGTAGAACTCGCCCTTGTCGGCAGTATTATGAATCTCCGTCTGCGGTGTACGCAAGTTACTGAAAAAACTGACATTCTCGCCGTTTTCGCTAAGATATTCGTATTTCCACTTCCACTGATAACCGGTAACGACTACATCCAGCTCCGCGTCATCGGTATTGTAAATGTTGAGCAAGGTGACGGTCGCGGGAATAGCCATGCCAAGCAGGATGAAAAAGGGTATCACCGTCCAGGCGATTTCCACCCTGGTGCTCTCGTGGAAGGTGGCCGGCGTCACCCCCCGCGATTTGCGGTGGTAGATAATGGAATAGAACATCACCCCAAATACCAAGGCACCGATCACGACACAGATCCACAGAATTATCATATGCAGGTCAAATACCTCATGACCCACCTCGGTGACCCCGGGGGTCATGTTGTACTCGCTGACCTCACCGCCGGCTGCCATGGCGATGACGCTCATCAGCAACAGCACAGGACCAAGCGCTAGCTTGCACAACCGCTTCGCTTCAAAACCCATTTCCCGTGTCTCCATGTAATAAATAACGTTATGCCCTGACCGGCAATCAACCACTGCTGCAGAACCCCTGCCCGATGGCCCGGGCAAATAGCAATCCCCCCGAGTTAACGCCAGAAAAGGACCGGCGACCCGAGGACGCTTTCTACTGCAACTTGCCAGTTGATATGCTTGTTTTGACTGCGACAAATTGTCGCGCCTACAAAAACGCCGGAATTATAGCGGATAAAAAGCACAAATCCTACATTGTTACAGCCTTTGTAGGGCTATGGTATTTTTCCCACAGAACCCCCCTAACCTGCTGCCACACTGGCAGCAATGGTCAGGAGCACGCCCCTAGCGAAACGCTGTAAATGTACTAGCCTTTAGGCGTCCCTTCTACCCTATACACCACTGCGACATCAGGTCGATTATGGCCTCATCAGATATTAGAGAAACCATCGATGTCGCGCTCCGCTCGGAGAGCGAAACCCATCAACTGCGCTCGCAACTTGAGCAGCAGCTCCCGCGGTTGCAGCACAAACTCCTGCTGCCCGAGCGCGAACCGGTATCGGCGCTGCTGATTTTCATCACCGGCTACGTGGAAAGCGTGCCAAGCTGCCTGCGCCTTGTTATGGCGGTGAGCAAACGCCTCGGGTTTTTCGACTATGCCGCACCATTTCTGCATCTGGCCGAGGACTACTTCCTGCAGCCCCCCGAATTACTTCCACAGGACGTAGGACTGGAGTCGCTGCTGGACAAGGCATTTCTTGCACACCGCTTGCTGGAAGAAGTAAACGACCACCATATCAAGTACTTACAGCGGCCTCTGTTGCCTCTGGACATGACGGAGGCAAATATTATTGTGCATCATCTGCTGGGGGATGAGTTCGCTAGCCGGTTGGAGCAACTGGTCCAGTTCACCGCGGCGCAATTGCTACACCGGGAACATGTCTGGGCACAGGTGCGCGCCTTGCCCGGCGCATGCGAAACGCTGCTCCCACTGGTATCATCCGAGCATCTTACCGAGCCGGCCCAGAACATCAGGTTGCGCCTCGCCTCCTAATCCTTGGGTTTGTCGCGGTCCCTGCCGGGGTCGATGAGCGTGATCGCCTGGGCGGGGGTCTCCACCCGCCGCGCAGCAGCGCGACTCACGCGCGTGGGCAGTTCCGGCGGTTGGTGCGCAGCGACTGCCAGCGGGCTGGAGGCAGGCAGCCCGGGACGATCTTCACTGAATCCACAGCTCACACAAAGTCGCTGATCTGTGTCCAGGTCGACCACCATTTTGTCCATCTGGGCACAACGGGGGCACACAGCTCCAGCGATAAAACGCCGACGTTGCGGGTTGTCTTGCATGCATTGTCCTCCGCTTGGTGTCCCGGGTCTGGCCAGACCGCTTCAGGCTGGCTATTGTAACAGCGTAACCCGCCACGAGTTCACACCGATGCGACACTACACCCACATCAGCCTGCGCAATTTCCAGGGCAAAATCCCCAACATCGGCCAACGCGTGCTGATCGACCCCAGCGCCGTGGTGTTAGGAGCGGTCACCCTGGAGGACGACGTGTCTGTCTGGCCACAGGTTGCCATCCGCGGCGACATGCACAGCATCAGGGTCGGCGCACGAACCAGCGTGCAGGACGGCAGTGTGCTGCATATCACGCACGCCGGACCCTTCAACCCTGAGGGCTGGCCCCTGAACATTGGATGCGACGTGACCATCGGCCACTGCGCTGTTCTACACGGCTGTACCGTGGGCAATCGGGTCCTGGTTGGTATGTCTGCGACGGTTATGGACGGCGCGGTGGTAGAGGACGAAGTGGTGATTGCCGCCGGCGCCCTGGTCACTCCGGGAAAACACCTGCGCAGCGGCTACCTTTACGCCGGCACTCCAGCCCGCGAAGTGCGTCAGCTGAGTGAAAAAGAGCTGGCCTACTTTACGTACAGCGCCAACAACTACGTCAGGCTGAAAGATCAGCACATTGCGGAGCTGGAGGCTGCAGCCTCATAACAGGCCAGCTCAGGCGGCCATGGCCTGGCGCAACTCATGAATCACCGGACCAGTTTGGGGGCGCACACTACGCCAGATATAGAACGCCTCGGCCGCTTGCTCGACTAACATGCCGAGGCCGTCTGCCACAGCCCAGGCAGCGTGATACGCCGACCAGCGCATAAAGGGCGTAGGCTCCGCGCCGTAGACCATATCGTAGCAGCAGCTGCGTTCAGTCAGCAGCGAACCCGGCAATTCCGGCATGGCCCCTGATAAACCGGCACTGGTGGCATTGATCACCAGGTCAAACTGCCGCGCACCGATCAGATCGTAAGCGCCACCCTCCACCGGGCCAAGATCCGCAAACTCAACCGCCAATTGCGCCGCTCGTGCGCCGGTCCGATTCACCACTAGCAACTCCTGTGGCCGCTCCTGCAACAGCGGTTCCAGCGCGCCGCGTGCGGCACCACCGGCACCGATCAGCAACACCCGCAAACCTTGTACGGCCCAACCGAGATTGGCAATCAGATCACGTAACCAGGCCGATGCCGTCAGTATTATCACCCTCGATAGCGCCGTCCTGTGCGCGGGTGAGCGTATTGACGGCACCCGCGCGGGCGGCTCGCGCACTGAGACGATTGGCGAATTCAAAGGCCTCTCGTTTGAATGGCAACGTGACATTCAATCCCGCGCCACCACCGTCAAAAAAGTTGCTAGCTGCGTGAGCAAAACCATCCAGCTCTACCCGTACCGCGCGGTACACCATTTGCTGCGAGCACTGGTGTGCAAACATGGCATGAATAACAGGTGATTTACTCTGCTTGATGGGGTTGCCGAATACCGCGTACCTGTCTTTTTCGGTCATGTATTACTCTTCCTGCTTTCTGCTTCGGCCAACCAGTCGCGGTCGCGAAGGTAAAACTGCGTTAACTCCGCTTCCGGCGATTCCGGCGATGGGCAATAGTTATACTCCCAACGAACCAACGGAGGCAGGGACATCAGAATGGCCTCAGTACGCCCTCCTGACTGCAAGCCAAACAAGGTACCTCGATCGAACACCAGATTAAATTCCACATAACGACCTCGTCGATAGAGCTGGAACTGTCGTTCACGCTCACCGTAGGACTTGCCCTTATTGCGTTGCACAATCGGGCGGTAGGCACGAATATAGGAGTCGCCCACTGCACGCATAAAGGCGAAGCTGGTTTCGAAATCCCACTCGTTCAGATCGTCGAAAAAGAGTCCACCAACGCCGCGCGGCTCCCCGCGATGCTTGAGATAGAAATACTCGTCACACCACCTCTTGAAGCGCGCGTAGACATCGTCGCCAAAGGGCGCACAGGCATCGGCTGCCGCGCGATGCCAGCTGATGCAATCCTCCCGATTACCGTAATAGGGCGTGAGGTCATAACCGCCACCAAACCACCAGATTGGTTCCTCACCGGGTTTGTTGGCCACAAAGAGGCGGACATTGGCGTGCGAGGTGGGGACATAAGGATTGAGCGGGTGAATGACCAGGGACACTCCCAGCGCTTCATAACTGCGCCCCGCCAACTCCGGCCGCGATGCGCTGGCTGACGGAGGCAGATCGGCACCGTGCACATGGGAGAAGTTGACGCCCGCCTTTTCAAGGACAGCACCATCAGCCAGCACACGGCTGCGGCCGCCACCACCCTCGGGGCGCTGCCATTCATCGGTAATAAAGTTGGCCACGCCATCCTCTGCAGCCAGGGCCTCGCAAATACTGTCCTGCAGCTGCAATAGGTAGGATTTGACCTGTTCGACCTGCATGTCCGGCGTTCCTCGAGGTCTTCGTTGGGGAGCATTATATGCACCCACTAACGGTAACTGTACTAGTCCCGGATAAATTGACCGCTAATAAGATCCCGTATACTGGTCGGTCGCCCTGCAGTACCGAGCTCGCCCGGCAGCAGGTAATCCAGACCATCGCCAAAATAGCGTCGCACCTGAAACGCCTCCTGTGCCGGGCGAGCGCCCGCCCGATTGGCCGATGTGGAAACAAGAGGTCCGCCCCAGGCCGCGCACAGAGCACTGACCACCGGGTGGCCGCTCACTCGAACCGCCACCGTCGCGTGCTCCCCGCAAATCCAGCCGGGCACCCGACCCTGATGGGGCAACAACCAGGTAAAAGGACCGGGCCAGTCGGCGCGGAGTGTTTGACGCTGAAGTGCGCTGAGATCAGACAATAAAAAGTCTATCTGGCCCTCGGTCGCCGCCACGAGGATCAGGCCCTTGGTCACCGGCCTTCCTTTCAGTGCCAGCAGGTGCGCCACGGCGTCCTCATTATTCGGATCACAGCTAAGCCCCCACACCGCCTCTGTGGGGCAGCCGATCACTCCGCCCCGTCGTAAGGCGCAGACCGCTGCTTGCAGGCGTAGTGGGCTGGGAGGCAGTGGCAAAATTAGCCTTTCAACTTTTCCTGCAGAGCCGCGTCCTTGGCGTAAATCTCCTCGGCATTCGCCGCGCGCTCCTCTCGCAGACGTTGCGCCAGAGGGGCATCAGCCAGCGACAGTATTTGCGCGGCAAGGTAGGCCGCGTTCTTGGCTCCGGCCTTGCCGATGGCGACGGTGGCCACGGGAATGCCCGCGGGCATCTGCGCCGTGGACAACAAAGCATCAAGCCCATCCAGCGAGGCATTGATGGGAACACCGATAACCGGCTTTAGAGTGGCTGCAGCAACAGCTCCAGCCAAATGGGCCGCCATACCCGCAGCGGCGATGAAAACCGCGCAACCGCGCTGTTCGGCATCCTGCACATACGCTTTGGTTGCTTCGGGCGTGCGGTGCGCAGAGGTAATTCGCGCTTCAAACGAAACTCCGAACTCGCGCAGCACATCGAAACTGGCCTCCATCACGGGCAAGTCAGAGTCCGAGCCCATCACAATGGCCACAAACGGCTTGATCATTAATCATCTCCTATGACAACAGTGGTAACGACCAGGCCGCGACGGTAAAAAGCGCGAAATCTAACCAACTGAGGCTGGCTTGGCAAGCACCATACCATTAACAGCGAATATAGCCTCCCGCAGTCCGCTCCACCTGACCGCTCAGCTCAAGGGCAGACAACTCTGCCAGAACGTGCGCGACTGGCCGCGCGCTGCGCTGCACGAGTTCATCCAACGCCGCCACTTCAAAGCCTACCAATGGCAACAGCCATGACCCTTCCGGCAAAGCACCTCTGCCAGAAGGTGTCGCCGTGGCACAGCCCCTCTGTAGCGCATACAACGGTCCCAGTTCTTCCAGAATATCATCAACATTCTGCACCATCTTGGCACCATCGCGAATTAATTGCAGACAACCCCTGCCACCGTCATGGAGCATGGACCAGGGCAGGGCAAACACTTCCCGACCCTGCTCCAGCGCAGTTCCCGCAGTAATCAGTGAACCACTGGGTAATGCCGCCTCAACGACCAGCACACCCAGCGACAGGCCACTGATTATGCGGTTGCGTTTCGGAAAATTGTGCCGTAGCGGCGGGGTACCCGGTGGAAACTCTGTCACTAGACAGCCCGCCTGCTCGAGCTGTGCCGCCAGCGCCTGATGGCGCTGTGGATAAACCCGATCGATCCCGGTCGCCATGACGGCCACACTTTTGCCCCCAGCCTCAAGCGCGCCCCGGTGTGCTGCGCTGTCAATCCCCAACGCCAGGCCTGAACAGATATGCAGTCCGGCACTGGCCAGCTCCTCACTCAGGGCCTGCGCCACACGCAGACCGGCGGGACTGGCGCGGCGGCTGCCCACGACCGCCAGCTGCGCTTCCAGCAATACAGCCGGATCCCCGCGCACATACAACAGAGGAGGGGGGTCATGGATCGCTCGCAACAGCGGGGGATAGCGCTCGTCATCAATGGCTAACACCATTGCATCGGAGGCTTTCGCTTTTGCAACATTCATACATCATCCATGATGTAACGTCCGTTGAATTAAAGCGGGGCGAAAAACCCCACGACCATCACACTGAGCGATGGCCTGCTAGATCATCATGGGTTCTTAACCACGTCAAAAATCTGCAGCGGCCGGGTGGCCCTGAGAATAATGGCATAGCTGACTTTTTCGTATGCCTCAAATACCATCGCCAGGCCGGCGCGGGTATCAGGCAACTGCACGTTCGATTGCGCAACCTTGTCGAAAACAAGCTTGCCGGCCTGATAAACGGCCAGAACATTCCCGGGCTGCAGACCGTCCCGTTTGCCTTTATTGATAACTACGATGCTCATATTACCGATTTGGGTGAGGCCGCCCTCCACGGCAATCATCACACCACCGACAATCTCCTTTTCCGGAGCCCTCGGTTGAAAGCTTGTATCCAATACGCGCTCTATCTGGGGAAGCAAGCGGTCGCCATCCCGCACCTCTTCGGTAACACGGATGATCTCCAGCTCGGCAACATCATCCCGGTTGCTGTTCAGCAACTTGGCACTACCAACATCCCTGACCTGGTACCCAAGAGATTCCTTGGAGACCGGATCGAAGTAGTTCTGGCCTACCTGATAAATACCATAGGCGCGCTCCCCGTCCGGGAAAGGACCGCGACCAAAAATCCTGTTGCCGGGCCCGCTGATTAAACGTCTCTCATCCCCCGCCACTATATAAGCTGAGTTGTTAACCTCCTTTGCGTCCATAACCCGATTACTGATCAACCAAGGACCAATCTGGTCCATGGGGATAACCGGGATCGCAAGATCCAGAGGGCTTACACGCATGTTGGGTGTCAGTTTGACATCGCGACCGCGATTCAAGCGCAGACGGGGCTTGCCATCTACCCAAACTAAGTAAAGTTCGTCACCTGGGTAAATAAGGTGAGGGTTGTCAATTTGCGGATTGGCATCCCACAACTCGGGCCAAAGCCAAGGCTCTTTGAGATACATACCGGAAATACCCCATAGGGTATCGCCCTTCTTGACAATGTAGGTCTCCGGCACATTCTCATTGAGCTCCATCGCCGCCTGTGTCCACCCGCTGAAAAGCAGAGACCACAGCAACAGGCAAACCGATAGTGACCTTGTTTTCATTTTTTTGCGTCCCTGTATGGCTTGGTTATTATTTGCCAATTAAAAAATGGGTGCAGTTCCCGCATCTGTGTTGAGCACAGCGCGATATAATGACACCGCTACCAGCCTGTGATGCTCCCCGACGCTAGTCGCTCTTTAATCACAGGCTGTATAATGACTACAGTTTGCTGCCGCAGTTTAGAGCTGGCAAGCCCAAATGTTATTAATTCACGCAGCCAATTTCAGCCACTTCTGACTACCCGGTGGGCATTCAATATCATGGCAGTACTGGAAATACTCGAATTCCCCGATCCTCGCCTGCGCATTGAAGCCAGGCCGGTTGAGTACGTGACTGATACCACGCGTGTGCTTATCGACGATATGCTTGAAACAATGTACGCCGCACCCGGCATCGGCCTAGCGGCAACCCAAGTAAATGTCCACCAACGACTGTTGGTCATGGACGTATCCGATGATAAGAGTGAGCCACAGATATTCATCAATCCCCGGCTCTCTGTGCTCGACCCTGAGCTGGGCGAATACGATGAGGGTTGCCTGTCTGTCCCGGGGTACTATGAAACCGTTTGTCGTCCGCAGCGGGTAAGTGTCACCGCTCTGGGTCGAGATGGGGAACAGTTCTCCTGCGAATTGGAAGGCCTGGCGGCGATCTGTCTGCAGCACGAAATCGATCACCTGAACGGTAAATTGTTCGTCGATTACCTGTCTCCCCTGAAGCGGCAGCGTATCCGCAAAAAGCTGGAAAAAGACCAGCGCAACCGCGCCTGAAGCGCATGTCAACAAGCCCATTGCGTGTCATATTCGCTGGCACACCTGTGTTTGCCGCCATGCATTTAGAGGGTCTAATTAATAGTGAGCACCAACTTTTAGCTGTTTATACGCAGCCAGACCGGCCTGCAGGAAGAGGCCGGAAACTACAAGCCAGCCCGGTCAAACAGCTGGCGGAACAAGCCGGTCTGTCCGTGTACCAGCCCACATCACTGAAAGACGAGGCGACGCAGCTGCAGCTATCCGCTTTGGGCGCCGACGTCATGGTCGTGGTCGCTTACGGGCTGATCCTGCCGCAGGCAGTGCTCGACGCGCCCCGCTTTGGTTGTATCAATGTACACGCCTCATTGTTACCACGCTGGCGGGGAGCTGCGCCAATACAACGCGCCATCGAAGCGGGAGACACCACAACTGGTATCACTATAATGCAGATGGATGCCGGTCTGGATACGGGGGCCATGCTCGCTAGCGTCAGCTGTCCAATAGGCCCCCGGACGAGTGCAGCCGACCTGCACGATGAGCTCGCCCGTCTAGGTCCCCCTTTGCTGCAACAAGTCCTGGCGGATATCGAAGGTTCTCGAAACCTCGGGCACGCCCAGGATGATGAGCAGGCCAATTATGCGCATAAAATTCTCAAGGCAGAGGCACAGATAGACTGGGATAGCAGCGCCATAGTGCTGGAGCGCAAAATCCGAGCCTTTAATCCGTTTCCGGTCTGTTACAGCAAGCTCGGTGGTGAGCGGGTCAGAGTGTGGCAGGCAAGGGCGCTGCCCTCGGGTGTCACACGGGAAGCACCCGGGACCATTCTGCGCGCCTGTGAGGACGGGATTGTGGTCAGCTGCGGTGAGGGTGAGCTCGCGCTTGAAACACTGCAGCTTGAGGGTGGAATAAAACTGGCAGCGCGCCAGATCTTCAACGCGCACCAGGCGCAATTTGCTGTCGGCAGACGCTTCGATTTGCCAACAGAGAGTGCGGGTTGATGGCCCTGGACGTCCGGGCCGCTGCCGCTGGCGTCATCGGTGACGTCCTCGGTGGACACTCCCTGAACCAAGCCCTGCCAGGCCGACTAAACAGCGTCTGCGAGCGAGACAGGAGCCTGCTGCAGCAGCTGTGTTACGGCACGCTGCGCCAGGCTCCACGACTGCAGGCTGTTCTCGGGCTGTTGCTGGAAAAACCGCTACGGGACAAGGACCGGGACTTGCAGGGCCTGCTGCTGTGCGGACTCTACCAGTTGGACGGTACACGGGTGCCGGACTATGCGGCCGTCGCGGCAACGGTGGGTGCCACGCGGGTATTGAAAAAACATTGGGCCAAGGGTATGACCAATGCGGTATTGCGACGCTATTTGCGCGAGCGGGAGCAGCTGTCACAGACGTTGGATCAGGCGGCCGCAGCCAGCCATCCGCCATGGTTATTCAAAAAAATCATGGAGCAATGGCCGACTGCCGCTGCCGCCATAATCGAAGCCAATAACCAGCAACCCCCCATGACTTTGCGCGTGAATGATCGACGCCTTTCCAGAAAGGACTACCTTGCTGCTCTGCAAAATGAGGGCATCGCGGCCACTGCCGGAGACCTGTGTCCTTACGCCATCCAATTGGCTTATCCCAGGGATGTATGGGAGCTACCCGGTTTCCTGGCAGGGGAGGTGAGTGTGCAGGATGAGGCCGCTCAAATGGCTGCTGTGCTGCTAGAGGCCGGCGCCGGAGAGCGTGTACTGGATGCCTGTGCCGCGCCGGGCGGCAAAGCTTGCCACATACTGGAGTTGCAGCCAGAGCTGGCCGAGCTGGTAGTCATGGATGTCGACGCAGTACGCCTGCAAAAGGTGTCGGAGAACCTGCAGCGCCTGGGTCTGGAGGCCACCCTGTTAACCGGGGATGCTGCGCACCCCCCTGCCCATCTGGAGTCCGCCAGCTTTGATCGAATTCTGGTGGATGCACCCTGCTCGGCCAGTGGTGTCCTGCGCCGTCACCCGGACATAAAGCTGCTGCGCCGCGAGAGTGATATTGCCCAACTGGCGGAGCAACAACAAAGCATTCTCCAGGGGCTGTGGCCCCTGCTGA
Organism: uncultured Gammaproteobacteria bacterium; assembly: GCA_963747995.1. Classification (GTDB taxonomy): domain Bacteria; phylum Pseudomonadota; class Gammaproteobacteria; order Pseudomonadales; family Halieaceae; genus Marimicrobium. The sequence goes on from CAVVHD010000006.1 coordinate 110,519, forward strand.
AAACCGGTGGCTCTCTGCTGTACGCCACTTGCTCAATACTGGACGAGGAGAACAGCCAGGTGGTTCACCGCTTCCTCACCAAGCAGGGGGACGCCATCCTATGCAGCTCAAACATCTCGTGGGGAGAAGCCGCTGCCTGCGGGCGCCAACTGCTGCCGTCAACCGGAGGCCCCGACGGTCTGTTTTACACCCTGTTGCGCAAGACCGGGTAATTATTGCGCGCCCCACCAGCGCTCACATCAACGCATGGACGGTCGAGATTTTTTGACCATTTCATAGGCGGACTGTATTTCCTGCGCACGCGCGGTAGCGAGTTTTATCATCGCCTCGGGCACGCCTTTAGCAATAAGCTTGTCCGGGTGATTTTCGCTCATCAGTCGGCGATAGGCCCGTTTCAATTCCTTGTCGCTGACTGTGCTGTCTACTCCCAGTGCCGTGTAGGCATCATCGAGGTTGGTGCCGCGCTGCGCGGTGCGGCCGCCATGGCGATGAAAATGCTCCTGCGCCGTGGCCATACGCAGCAGTTGGTCCAGTTGCGCTGCGCCCAGGCCCATTACACTGGCGATGCGCACCAGCGCCGCATGCTCGGCGGGTTCCATACCCTGATCCGCCTGTGCCAGAGATATCAAAAACAACAGTAGGGTTTGTTGCATCTGTTGCTGGGGGCCACAAGTCTGTAAAAATGTGGCGACCACCGGCTCCATTTTAAAATCACCCGCCGCTCCACGACGAAACAGATCGATCGCCCGCTGACGCTGCTCGGCTCCCAGGCCCATCTGCGTAATGATCTGCTCGGTGTGGTTGATCTCTGATTTTGAAATATGGCCATCAACTTTGGCCAGGTACCCCAATAAAAGAAAGGTCGTCTCAAAAAAACTGTTTTTGATGTGCTCGATATTTTCTGGCGAACCAAAGCGCAGGGCTTTGCCCAGGGCGCGGTCGAAGGCGTGCCCGAAGAACACGCCGAGGATCAAGCCTGGCACATTTCCGGCCGCTAGTCCTATCAATCCCCCAATCACTTTTCCGAAAAACATGTGCCACCTGTGCAACGAGCCACTCCACTAGTCAAAGTTCACCCCATCCCGGCAAACGCAGGTAGCGACGGCGCTGCTCCATCGTGCGCAGCAACAGTCTCGTCGCATTCATGGGAGAATTTCAATTTCGAGGAAAGCGCGTATTATGCCGCCAAAAGAGGCTGTATTATAGTCGGCTTTTGCAGTGACCTGACGGGCGGCCCGGTGGTACAAACCAAACACGATTTCCTTACGTTTCAAGCGCTGATATTAAAACTGCAACAGTTTTGGGCAGCCCAGGGTTGCGTGATACTGCAGCCTCTGGATATGGAGGTGGGTGCGGGGACTTTCCACCCGGCCACTTTCCTGCGCGCGGTGGGGCCGGAGAGCTGGAACGCAGCCTACGTGCAACCGTGCCGCCGTCCCACTGACGGCCGCTACGGTGAGAACCCCAACCGCTTGCAGCATTACTACCAGTTTCAGGTGATCATGAAGCCTTCCCCGGTGAACTTTCAGGACTTGTATCTGCAGTCACTGGCGGCACTGGGTGTTGATACCGCCATCCAGGACATCCGTTTCGTCGAAGACAACTGGGAGTCGCCCACCCTGGGGGCGTGGGGCCTTGGTTGGGAGGTTTGGCTAAACGGTATGGAAGTCACCCAGTTCACCTATTTCCAGCAGGTCGGGGGACTGGAGTGTTATCCCGTGGCCGGTGAAATCACCTATGGCATTGAACGGATCGCCATGTATCTGCAGGGCGTCGACAGTATTTACGACTTGCTCTGGTCCGAGGGACCCGCAGGCAAGGTGACCTATGGTGATGTGTTCCACCAGAATGAGGTGGAGATGTCCCGCTACAACTTCGAAGAGGCCGATGTAAAGCACCTGTTCGCTCATTTTGACTACTGCGAACATGAAGCCCTGCGCCTGGTGGAGAGCAACCTTCCCCTGCCTGCCTACGAGATGGTCATGCAGGCATCCCACACATTTAATCTGCTGGATGCCCGCCACGCCATTTCTGTCACCGAGCGTCAGCGTTTCATCCTGCGCGTGCGAACTCTGGCACGAGCGGTCGCCCAGGCCTACCTCAATGCGCGCGCACACCTGGGATTTCCGTTGGCAACCGCAGCCCTGCGCGCAGAAGTGTTTGATCGCATGCAGGCAGAGGCAAAATAGAATATGCGTACCGACACCTTGCTGGTAGAACTGGGCACAGAAGAATTGCCGCCCAGGGCACTTAAGTCCCTGGGCCTGGCTTTTCGCGATGGCATTGTTGATGGCCTCAAACAAAGGGAGCTGGGTTTTGGCCGGGTACAGTGGTTCGCCACGCCAAGGCGCCTGGCAGTACTCATATTCGAGGTACAACTGCAGGCACCCGATAGAAACGTCGAAGTACTGGGCCCGCCGGTGGAGCGCGCCCGGGACGAGGCGGGGAACTGGACCAGTGCCACCAGCGGTTTCGCCAGAAAACAGGGTGTAGAACCAGATCAATTGCAGACCATCGATACGCCCAAGGGCCTACGACTGGGGCTGCGCAGTGCGGTCCCGGGGGCCAGCACATGCGATGCCCTGAACCAGATTATCCGGGACAGCATACAGAGCCTGCCTATTCCGCGGCGCATGCGCTGGGGCGCCAGCCGGGAAGAATTTGTAAGACCGGTGCACTGGGTGGTGGCCATGCTCGGCCAGGATAGTGATCACGGCGAGATTCTCGGCCTGGCTACTGGCAATACCACCCGTGGCCACCGCTTCCACAGTAGCGGCGCTATCACGCTGGACCGGCCCCAGGACTATGAGTCCACGCTGTCCGCTGCCAAAGTGGTAGCATCTTTTGAGCGGCGTCAGCAAATCATTCGCCAGCAGGTAGAGGCACAAGCCAATGCCTTGGGTGCTACCGCAATTATCGACCCGGAGTTGCTCGATGAAGTGACCGGCCTGGTGGAGTGGCCAGTGGCGCTGACCGGCTCCTTCGAGACGCGCTTTTTGCAGGTTCCCCCGGAGGCGCTCATTTCGTCCATGAAGGAGCACCAGAAATATTTTCATGTGGTGGACGCGGTCGGCAAACTAAAACCCTATTTCATCACTGTTGCCAATATTGAAAGCAGCGACCCGCAACAAGTTATCGGAGGTAATGAACGCGTCATTCGCCCACGCTTGTCCGATGCGGCCTTTTTCTTTGATACCGACAAAAAGATCCCCCTCGCCGACCGAGTGCAAGCTCTGGCAAACATCGTCTTTCAGCAAAAGCTGGGAACCCTGCTGGACAAAACCCAACGCGTTAGCAATTTGGCCACTGCATTGGCACCGGCGGTAGGCGCTCCAGTTGAACTCGCGCAACGGGCTGCACAGCTAAGCAAGGCTGATCTGGTCACGGACCTGGTGCTGGAGTTTTCTGACCTGCAAGGTATCGCTGGATCCTACTACGCCCAACACGACGGCGAAGCGGACGACGTAGCCTCGGCTCTGGCGCAGCAGTACTGGCCGAAATTCGCCGGCGACCGCCTACCCGAAACCGCAACCGCCTGCACTCTGGGCCTGGCTGACCGCATGGATACGTTGGTAGGCATATTCGGTATCGGCCAACCTCCCACCGGCTCCAAAGATCCTTTTGCCCTGCGCAGGACGTCACTCGCGGTTTTACGTATCGTCGTGGAAAAAAATCTGAATCTTGATCTACGCGAATGTCTGGAACTGGCAGCATCACAATTCCCTGAGAACGTTATTAGCGCAGGCACCGCAGAACGGGTCCTTGAGTATATGATTGAACGCTTCCGCGCCTGGTATGAAGAGGCAAACATTCCTGCAGAAATATTTAAGGCAGTCAGTGCCAGAAACCTCTCGCGCCCGCTGGATATTCACCGCCGGGTGCAAGCGGTACACGCCTTCTCGCTGCTTCCTCAGGCACAGGCCCTGGCCGCAGCAAATAAACGGGTTTCCAATATCCTGGAGAAGTTGGATAGCACTCACTCTTTCGATGATGTGAATGCTGACTTACTTGTAGAGCCACAGGAGAAAGCACTTGCACTGATACTCGAAGAGCTTGCTGCTAGTTGTCGCGTGTATCTTGCGCAGGACGAGTATGCCGAGGCACTGACCTGTCTGGCCGGCCTGCGCGAACCCGTGGACGCATTTTTTGACGATGTCATGGTCAATGTGGAAGATGCCCCGTTGCGCGACAACCGGCTCAATCTGCTAAAACGCCTGCGTGATCTATTTCTGGAAGTTGCTGATATCTCACTATTGGCTGTCGGTAAATAGAGTCCGGCCGATCGCTGGCGTATGCCCTAATAGGCGACAGGTCTCTTGCTGGAGCACGGATAATCCCTTTCAAGGGCGCAGATTGATTTACACTGACATGCCGGGACAGGGGATACGGAATGATGCCAAGCAACGACGATCTGATCGTTATCGCCGCCGCACTGGCCGCGACAGTTTTAACTGCCCTGTTTATCAGCATCTGGCAGGGCATCACCAGCAGGCGCTCGCTCGCTAACACCGTGGCGCAGTTACGCATCCGCGAGGGCGAACTTACCGAGGCGCGGGCCGAACAACGTGGTCAGTCAGTCGCGCTGGAACAGAGCCAGTTGCAATTGCGGGAAAGGCTGACCGAACTGCATGTACTGAAAGCCGAGTTGGCCGAACTCAGCAACCGACTCAGCAACTCACAGAAAGAGCACGCTCAACTGCAAACACAGCAGCGGGAACGTGAAGATCGGCACCTGGAGCAAATTCAACTACTGAATGAAACCCGGGAAAACCTCAAAAAAGAATTTGAGAATCTCGCCAACAGGATTTTTGAAGATAAGGGCAAGAGCTTTACCACCACCAGCCAGGCGTCACTTGAGGCCCTGTTAAAACCCTTCCGGGAGCAAATCACCGGGTTCCAGACCCGGATTAACGAAGTGCACTCCGAGTCGATCCGGGGCAATACCGTGCTGGAGAAGGAGATTCAGAAAGTGCTGGAGGTGGGACTGGAAATGAACAACCAGGCCAGTAACCTGTCCGTCGCATTGAAAGGTGACAAGAAGGCCGCCGGTAACTGGGGAGAAGCGCAATTGGAGCGGACACTGGAGCTGGCCGGATTGCAGGAGGGGGAGCACTACGAATCACAAATCGCGTACCGGGATGTGGAGGGCAAACGCAAACTCCCGGATTTTGTTATCAAGCTGCCCGACAACAAAAACCTGGTCATTGACAGCAAAATATCACTGGTCGACTACGATCGGGCCATTGCCGCCGACACTGATGAACAACGAACAGAGGCTCTCAACGCCCACGCCCAAGCGGTACGCAACCATATCGACGACTTGTCGTCCAAGGATTACGCCAACTTGCCGGGGATTGGCAGCCCGGATTTCGTGCTGATGTTCATGCCCATAGAGCCTGCCTATATTGAGGCGATGAAACACAACAAGGGCTTGTTTAACTACGGATACAGCAAGGGTGTGGTGATGGTTTCCCACACCACGCTCATGCCGATACTGCGCACGGTCGCCAATCTGTGGATGATCGAACAGAGCAACCAAGAAGCGAAAGAAATCAGCAGCAGGGCGGGGGATATCTACAACCAGGTATGTCTGGTCGCGGATCGGCTGCACAAACTTGGCAATACCCTAAAAGCCGCCAATAACCACTATAACGATACGATAAAAGGGCTGGTGGGCAAGCAAGGCCTGCATGGCAAGGTCGAGCGCTTCCAGCAACTCTCCACCAGAGCCAATAAAGAGATGGCTGTTCTGGAACCGATCTACGAGGAGATCGAAAACGATCGTCTGGAATCGGTAACAGATGGACCAGATGCCGAGGTCACACCTCAACTGCTAGAGAGACGAGTCACCACGCCTACAGATATCAAGGCGATAAACGCTGACTGAAAATCAGGGTGGTTGCAGAGCGCCTCACGCCGTCTTGAATGAAACCTGGCACATAGTGCTATCGTCAACAGTTTGCCTGATCAGCGTCTGAATGATATGCGGCCAGGCTGCTATAGATTAAAGCCGTCAGATATCCAGGTTGGCTACCGATAACGCATTTTGCTCGATGAACTCGCGTCGCGGCTCAACCTGGTCTCCCATTAATGTGGTAAAGATCTGGTCGGCGGCGATGGCATCTTCTACCGTGACCTTGAGCATGCGGCGCACCTCCGGATCCATGGTGGTTTCCCATAGCTGTTCCGGGTTCATTTCCCCGAGGCCTTTGTAGCGCTGGATACTATAACCCTTGCGTGCTTCGGTCATCAGCCACTCCAATCCATCGGCGAAGCGGCGGGTCTGCAGTACCTTGTCACCACGCTGGAAGTAGCCGTCATCATCGATCAGATTGTTAAGTGTTTCTCCGAGAGCGATCAGGCTACGATATTCTCCCGAGGAGAAAAACTCATGATGGTATTCGGTTTCTGAATCTACGCCGTGGGACAGCAATTTCACTACGGGGAAATAGAGCTGGCGCTCCTGATCCTTTCGTACGCGGGCTGTATAGACACTCCCTTTTGACGCAACTGCCAGCAAGCGTTCACTCAGTTGTTCACAGAATGCGCTGACAGTCTGCTCATCCCGCATCTGCTCCAGTGTAAGAGATGTGCCATACACCATCTGCCAAAGAACGTTTTCCGCATAAAGCCGACTCAGGCGATTGATCGTGGCCGCCACAGAACGGTACTGGTTAACCAACGCCTCCAGTCCACTACCCGAGATGGCGGGGGCATCTGGATTGACGAAAATTGACGCTCCGTCCAGAGCAGATTGAGTCAAATACTGATCAAGCGCCTCATCATCTTTCAAATACTGATGCTGTTTTCCCTTGGCGATTTTGTACAGTGGTGGCTGTGCGATAAAGATATGGCCACGATCTATCAGCTCTCGCATCTGCCGGAAGAAAAAGGTTAATAACAAAGTTCTAATATGGGACCCATCAACATCCGCGTCAGTCATAATAATAATGCTGTGGTAGCGCAGTTTGTCCGCATTAAACTCTTCCTTGCCTATACCACAACCAAGTGCTGTGACAATTGTCCCCACTTCCACCGATCCCAGCATCTTGTCGAAACGCGCTTTCTCGACATTGAGTATCTTGCCCTTGAGTGGAAGGATGGCCTGGTACTTGCGGTTACGCCCCTGTTTTGCAGAACCACCGGCGGAGTCTCCCTCCACCAGATAGATCTCGGACAATGCCGGGTCTTTTTCCTGACAGTCCGCCAATTTGCCGGGCAGGCCTGCAATATCCAGGGCACCCTTGCGGCGGGTCATCTCTCTGGCTTTGCGAGCAGCTTCCCGCGCTCGTGCGGCATCCAACATCTTGCCCACAACGGCCCTGGCCTCGCTGGGGTTTTCCATTAAATAATCATTAAACTGCGCGTTCATCGCCTGTTCAACGGCGACTCTTACCTCGGAGGAGACCAGTTTATCCTTGGTCTGTGAAGAGAACTTGGGATCGGGCACCTTAACCGAGATAACCGCTGTCAGGCCCTCCCGCGCATCGTCACCCGTTGTATTGACCTTCGCCTTTTTAGCTAGACCCTCCTTCTCGATGTAGGTGTTGAGGCTGCGTGTCAGAGCGGCCCTGAAACCGAGCAAATGGGTACCGCCATCACGCTGCGGTATATTGTTGGTATAGCAAAAAACATTTTCCTGAAAGGAGTCGTTCCACTGTAACGCCACCTCAACTCCAATGCGGTCTTCGGTATCAATTTGAAAGTAAAACGGTTTGTTCACTGGTGTTTTGTTCAGGTTCAGATAGTTTACAAAAGCCTTCAAGCCGCCCGTCATACTGATAGGTTTCTTCTTTCCCGCTGCGCTCATCCTTTAATACGATGCGTACGCCCGAATTCAGAAAGGCTAGTTCGCGCAGTCGCTTAGCCAACTGCTCAAAATGAAACTGAATATTGGTAAATGTCGCCGGTGACGGTTTGAAGCGCACAGCGGTGCCCGTTGTTTCGGTGGTACCAATTTCTGCCAAGGGCGCTTCGGGCACCCCATGACAGTAAACCTGCTCATACATTTTGCCTTCCCTGCGAATCGTCAACACCAGTTTTTCTGACAGTGCGTTGACCACTGACACCCCAACACCGTGCAGTCCGCCGGACACCTTATAGGTATTGTCATCAAATTTACCCCCGGCATGGAGCACGGTCATAATAACCTCCGCCGCCGAGACCCCTTCCTCGTGCATCTCAGTGGGGATACCCCGGCCATCGTCACTGACGGACACCGACTCATCAGGGTGGATCACAATGTTGATTTTCTGACAGTGGCCGGCGAGGGCCTCGTCAATCGAATTGTCCACCAGCTCAAACACCATGTGGTGCAAGCCGGAGCCGTCATCCGTGTCTCCGATGTACATACCGGGCCGCTTGCGGACGGCGTCCAGCCCCTTCAGCACCTTTATATTATCTGCTCCGTAACTCGCTGCTTACATCACCTTCGCTCATGGACATTCACTCTCAATACAGCTGATGTTTATTTATGAGTGCCTTACGTCATACGCCATGAAGGTGTCGTACGGTACCCTGTTCCACGTGGAACATCGCTAATTTACCGGTATCAGGCCAAACGGACCGAATGTCCTGATGATCTATACAGGTGATAAAAACCTGTGCCTCCATTGATGCCAATAGCTCACAAACCAACATGCTATGCATGTAATCTAGTTCCGAGGGCAGGTCATCAATAAGATAGGTGCATGTGCCTCGACCCTGCAGAGCCATCAACTGGCCCTGCGCCAGCTTCAGTCCACAAACGACCAGCTTCTGCTGACCCCTGGACAAGGTCTCAGCCGCCAAGTGGCCGCCTGACATGACCCTGATATCCGCACGCTGGGGGCCCGAATGAGTATATCCTTGCTCCAAATCTGCGGAAAGTCCGTGTTGCAACGCCTCACTGTAAGTCAGGTGCCGGTCCCATCCCTGTTGATACCGCAACTCAAGTGCTTCCAAAGATGGTGCCAATCTGGTCATTATCTCCTTAAAACGTGGCGATAAAATCCGAAAATAGGTTTTTCTATACTCATTGATCGCTGTGCCCGTTTGTGCCAACTCCTGTGTCCAGAAAGCCAACTCCTGCCCGATCATTTTACCACGTCGCAACAGGTTATTGCGTTGTTTTAGACATCTCTGGTATCGCTGCCACTGCCCGAAAAACCGCTGTTCCACGTGGAACACGCCCCAATCCAGATACTGCCGCCTAGCTCCAGGGGCGCCCGTCAATAAGCCAAAACTATCCGCTGTAATGACTTGCAAGGGTAACTGCTCTGCCAGCTCGGCTACAGTTCGAACTGCCTTGCCACCTATCTTGATTTGAGCTTCACCAACACGGTTGCGCTGCACACCCAGAGGCAACCCAAGTCCAGTGGGTCTCGCTGCAACGGCAGAAGAGGGCAGAGCGGTCGTCCCGTACACGGTGCAACTGTGTGCTTCATGGGTGATCAGCGACTTAATGCTACTGCCGCGAAAAGAGCGCGCCATTCCCAATAGGTGTATAGCCTCCAATACGCTAGTTTTTCCGCTTCCATTACAACCAAAAAAGACATTTACCCCTTGTAAGTCCTGCAGCCTGACCTCGAGCAGGTTTCTCACATGGCTTATGTGTAATTGGGTGAGCGCCACGCTAGGAGGAGATGTTGGGCGAAGCCCTATAAATGCCCATTGATAATTCGTGTGTGATTAGAATACGTTCTGTTAAAGGCGCATCGGCATAACAACGTAAAGGGAGTCACCCCCCGCCTCGGACTCTTCCAACAGGGCACTACTATTGGGATCGGCCAAGGATAACTTGATCTGATCCCCACTGAGCACCGCCAGAACGTCCAGCAAATAGCTCACGTTAAATCCAATTTCCAGCGCCTCTCCGGAGTACTCCACCGAAACAGTTTCCTCGGCCTCTTCCTGCTCAGGGTTGTTGGCGACGATGTTCAGGGTATTCTTGGTCAACTTTAGGCGCACCCCGCGATACTTCTCATTTGACAAGATTGCAGTGCGCGTAAACGCTTGCCGCAACTCCTGGCGGGCACCGAACACAATCTTGTCCGGAGAGCGTGGCAGCACTCTTTGATAATCGGGAAACTTGCCGTCAACCAGTTTAGAGGTAAATGTAAAGTCGTCCGTCACAGCACGAATGTGGTTGCTGCCGATAATGATTGCTATATCAGCATCATCATCCATCAGCAGGCGAGCCAGCTCCAAAACTCCTTTGCGAGGAAGAATAACCTGCGTGCCGCCCTCACCATTGACCTTGACCTTCTCTGGCAATGTGCACATGGCCAATCGATGGCCATCTGTTGCTACTACTCGCAATCCCTGCTTGCTATCGAGCTCCCATAACATGCCGTTCAAATAGTAGCGAACATCCTGCTGGGCCATGGCAAAACCAGTGCGGTCTATTAACCGTTTTAGCTGGCCCTGCTTAAGGGTAAGTTGGTGTGTTCCGATACTATCCTCTACACTGGGAAACTCCCTGGCGGGAAGCGTGGAAAGTGTAAAGCGACTGCGGCCTGACTTGACCGACACTTTATTATCCTTGGCGCTAAAATCGATGGCACTTCCTTCTGGCAGTGACTTGCAAATATCCAGTAACTTTCGAGCCGGGAGCGTAACTTCACCTGCATCGCCCGCAGTCGCTAGTTTTACCCGTCCCACCAGTTCTACTTCCAGATCTGTTCCCGTCAATGACAGGTGATCCTGCTCCAAAACGATCAAAACGTTGGCCAGGATAGGTAGGGTCTGGCGGCGCTCTACAACTCCCGCTACAAGATTCAAAGACTTGACCAGACTATCCCGTGAAATACTGAACTTCATATGGATGTTTTCCCTTCCCTATTGTACCAAAAACAAAACTAACGTTTGTATTTGTGTTCAGGTCGTAAGTGTTCTTAGCAAATTCTTGTAATCTTCCCGAATATCAGAGTTCGTTTCGCGAAGCTCCTTGATTTTACGGCATGCGTGGAGAACTGTCGTGTGGTCTCTGCCCCCAAAACTATCACCAATTTCTGGCAGACTGTGATTGGTCAACTCCTTTGACAAGGCCATTGCCATCTGGCGGGGCCTGGCAACCGAGCGGCTGCGCCGACGGGACATCATATCCGCGATTTTGATTTTGTAATACTCCGCCGCCGTGCGCTGAATATTATCCATACTGACCTGCCTGTCCTGTAAAGCCAGCAAATCTTTAAGGCTTTCCTTGATCAATTCTATATCTATCGGTCTACCCACAAACCGGGCACTCGCAATCACTCTCTTCAGCGCCCCTTCGAGTTCTCTGACATTGGATCGTATGCGTTGTGCGATGAAGAACGCCGCGTCGGGAGGCAGATCGATGTGCACCTCGGATGCTTTTTTCATCAAAATCGCGACTCGTGTCTCCAGTTCAGGGGGCTCTACCGCGACGGTGAGACCCCAACCAAAGCGAGACTTTAGCCGCTCTTCCAGGCCGTCGATTTCCTTGGGGTAGCGGTCGCAGGTCAGTATCATCTGCTGGCCACCTTCGAGTAGGGCATTGAAAGTGTGGAAGAACTCTTCCTGCGACCGATCCTTTTTGGCAAAAAACTGTATGTCATCAATGAGCAAAGCATCAACAGAGCGGTAATAGCGCTTGAAGTCTGTTATGGCATTCAATTGCAATGCTTTAACCATATCGGCAACAAAGCGCTCTGAATGAAGATATACAACTTTTGCCTCGGGATTATGCGCTTTCAGTGCGTTTCCAACCGCGTGCATCAGATGGGTTTTCCCAAGACCAACCCCCCCGTATAAGAACAGTGGGTTATACGAATTACCGGGATTCTCAGCAACCTGTTGCGCCGCCGCCAGAGCCAGTTGATTGGACTTACCTTCAACAAAACTATCAAACGTATAGTTTTCGAATAGGCGGTGCTGATGCAACAGCGATCCCTCGACTTCAACTCTGCGGGACGCATCGCGTTGCTTCTGTGCTGGCTTGATCGAAGAGACCACTGGGTCAGTACGCAGGGAGGACACCGTCCCGACCGACAGCTTGTGTTCTGTAGGACTACTGCCAAACAGTTGCTGCTTGTGGGACGGTGGCACCGTTCGCATGGACGTGGATGCCGCTTCGTCAGCTACATTCGAAGCACCAATCTCCAGCGCAATATCAAGCGAATTATCCGGCTGGAATTCCCGCACAAGCTCACATATTCGCTCAGAATACTTATCCGCGACAAAGTCCTTTATAAACCTGTTCGGCGCAAACAATGTGAGCAAATGATCATCAGCGCTGGCCTGTAATGGTCTAATCCAGGTATTGAACTGTTGCGAAGGTAACTCGTCTCGCAAACGATTAACGCATTTTTGCCACACTGCTTCAGGCAAAGAGAACCCCTTAAGGCTGAGCAGGACACTCAGTCTTTTAAAAAGTAGTTAATGATGCTAGTTGTTATTCACCGGGCGTCTTGGCCTGGCAAGTCAGCGCATGATACCCCTGAACTCAAGAGTTATCCACATATAAAAGCGGCAAATTAAAAAATATTTACTTTATAACTTTCAATGTGTTAGAGGGTTTTAGCGTGATTTTTGAGCTATTCAATAAAAACCGGGCGTGAACAAAGAGCTCTGTGGATAACTTGTTGATATGTTTTTGAAAATATGTGTGCTGATGCCCCAACTGCCTGCCCCTATTGTATTTTTAGAAAACAGCCTATTCGCAAAAAAGCGCTCCACCCGGTTCCGTTATTGATGATGACATCGACTCGCATGCCTCCGTAAAAATACTGCGCTTTCGATTGAATTCGATAGCGCATTTACATAGAATAGCCAACCTTTTTTCCGGCCAGGGTATATCACGCAACTACTACATGTGGATGCGTCTGATAATCCTCAGCTTTCTCTGTTTATCTGGAACAAATCATGAAAAGAACATTTCAGCCCAGCGTCCTCAAGCGCAGCCGCACTCACGGTTTCCGTGCACGAATGGCCACCAAGGGTGGTCGTCAAGTATTAAACCGTCGCCGCGCCAAAGGTCGCAAGCGTCTGTCCGCATAGAGCAGCAGATTGGGCCGCCAGGAAACTGACTCCAGATTCGGCAAAGCAAAGCGCTTACTCAATGGCAAAGATTACGGCCGGGTGTTTGACAGCCCCGATGTACGAGCCTCGCACCAGCACTTATTGCTACTGGCAAAAATCAACGACAGACCCGGGCATCGCCTGGGTTTAGTGATAGCCAAAAAAAATGTTCGGTTAGCCGTTCATCGCAATCGAATAAAACGTGTAGCCCGGGAGATTTTCCGTACTTTGCCCAGCAGTGAACCACCCATGGACGTTGTGCTTTTAGCCAGGCGCGGCATCGGTCAGTTGGATAATGCTACGCTATCCTCTATATTGCTACAGCAATGGCAGAAACTGGTTCGCCTCCCTGCCAAAACCACACCCAGCACCGGCCAGGATTCCTGATGCGTCGCCTGTTAATTATTTTAATCTCCTGCTACAAAGCCTGTCTCAGCCCTTTTTTGGGCAATAACTGCCGGTTTTATCCCAGTTGTTCCACTTATGCCCAGGAGGCAATCGCCACCCACGGAGTTGTAAGAGGAAGCCTTCTGGCCCTGCTACGGATAAGCCGATGCCATCCATGGCATGAGGGCGGAGAAGACCCCGTCCCCCCCTGTTCGCACTCACACTAAGCCACAGATATTCAATTATGGATTTGCAACGCTCACTGCTCATCGGCGCCATGGCTGTACTCTCGTTCATGCTTCTTACGCAGTGGGTCGCTTTCAAGGACTCCAAAACCGCGATAGTCGCGCAGGAAACTTCGCGCCTGATGCCCAACACCGAAAAGGCGCTGCCCGCGCCTGTGCCGCTTGAAAATTCTTCCGTACCCGCAGAGGAGGATATCCCCGACGTGCCGACCCAAGAGCAGTCTGCCCCGATGACCAAAGCACGTGCCGCCGAAGAGCAAACGACGGGTAGCATAGTCCAAATATATACAGATGTACTGCACCTGGCAGTAGATTTGAATGGTGGTGATATTGTCGAACTCTCTCTGCCGAAGTATCTAGCCCATCTGGACAATCCCAATGTTCCATTTGTCCTGCTCGAGGATAACGAGGCGCTCATATACATTGCGCAAAGCGGGCTTATCGGAACTAACGGAATAGATAACAATAGGCGCGCTCTATTTGTCGCCTCCGCTCCACGCTTTGTCCTGAATGAGGGAGAGGACACTCTTGTCGTAGATTTACTTTGGCAAGGCAACTCTGACGTCAAAATCACCAAACGCCTGACACTGCGTCGTGGTGCCTATGTGGTTGATGTCGACTACCTTGTAGAGAACCACAGCGCCGAGCCTTGGCAAGCCAATCTGTTCGGCCAAATCAAACGACAGAGCGGTCCTCCACCCTCGGCGACAAACAACTCCATGGGCCTGAAGCCCTTCCTGGGTGTCGCTGTCACCCAGCCAGACGCTCATTTTACGAAGTTCACCTTTAAGGCTCTTGCCGAAGAGCCCTTCAAGGCGCAACTGCCTGGCGGTTGGATCGCATTGATCCAACACTATTTCCTCAGCGCTTGGATTCCCAACCCTCAACAAACTCATAGCTATAGCGCCCGCGTAACAAAAAGCGGTTTCAACATTGCGGGCTTCACCAGTCCTGCCCTGGTTTTGGACCCTGGTAAGTCTGGCTCAACAGGCGCTGAGTTTTACGCCGGACCCAAAGACCAGTTTCGTTTGAAAGAAATTTCTCCCTTTCTGGACCTCAGTGTGGACTACGGGTTCCTGTGGTGGATTGCCCAACCACTGTTCTGGCTCTTAACCAAGATTCACTCGCTGGTGGGAAACTGGGGTGTCGCTATTATCCTGCTGACAGTCATGATCAAGGCTGTTTTCTTCAAGCTGTCAGCCGCCTCCTACAAATCCATGGCCAACATGCGCCGAGTACAGCCCAAAATGGCGTCCATCAGGGAACAGTACGCCGACGACAAACAGAAACAGTCCCAGGCCATGATGGAGCTCTATAAAAAAGAAAAGATCAATCCCCTGGGTGGCTGCCTTCCCATCCTCGTACAAATGCCTGTCTTCATGGGCCTATACTGGATGTTAATGGAGAGTGTCGAGTTGCGACAGGCACCATTCATATGGTGGATCAAGGATTTATCGGTCATGGACCCCTTTTTCGTGCTGCCCCTGATGATGGGTGCGAGCATGTACTACATGCAAAGGCTCAATCCCCCACCGCCTGATCCTATGCAGGCCAAGATCATGCAGTGGATGCCGGTTATGTTTACATTCTTTTTCCTGTGGTTCCCGGCGGGACTGGTACTGTATTGGGTAGTCAACAACTTACTCTCAATGGCCCAGCAATATGTGATCACTCGGCAGATAGACAAAGCGGGTGCCAAATCCTGATCTTGCTGGCGATGATTGTTGAGTAGCTGGGGTTTTGAGCAGTGGACCAGGAAACCATCGTCGCCATCGCCACCGCACCAGGTAAGGGTGGTATAGGAATAATTCGTCTGTCTGGCGAAAAGGCCCTGACTATTGGAACATCTATCACCGGTATACAACTGGTACCACGCTACGCTCACCTATGCTCTTTCCACGACAACATCGGTCGAGCGCTGGACTCGGGAATTTGTTTGTTCTTCCCTGGACCACACTCCTTCACTGGTGAGGATGTCGTGGAACTCCAGGCCCATGGCGGCCCGGTCATATTGGATCTTCTATTGCGGGAGGCGTGTAAGCTCGGAGCCCGTCAGGCAGAACCAGGTGAATTCTCGCAGCGAGCATACCTCAATGACAAGATAGACCTCGCTCAGGCAGAAGCCATCACTGATCTTATCAACGCCACCACTGCGCAAGCTGCTCTTAATGCTAGCCGTTCCTTGCAAGGAGTTTTTTCCAAAAAGATCGAAGCACTGGTGGCGCAGGTAACACTGGCGCGGGTTTATGTGGAAGCAGCTATTGATTTTCCCGAAGAAGATATCGACTTCATCAAGAACAGCCAACTGAAAGAACAGCTAGCTTCGATTATCCAACACTTTAACTCCGTAGCCAATGAGGCAAAACAGGGCCGCCTGGTGCAGGAGGGTATGAAAGTGGTAATAGCCGGCAAACCCAATGCCGGCAAATCCAGCTTGCTTAACGCTTTATCCGGTCAGGACTCAGCCATTGTAACCGCAATTGAAGGTACTACACGTGATGTCCTGCGAGAGCAGATAGAAATCGACGGTATGCCCGTGTATATCGTTGACACTGCGGGCTTGCGCAACAGTGATAATGAGATTGAGCAGGAGGGCATACGTCGGGCGTGGGCGGAAATCGAGTCAGCGGATCGCATACTCCTAGTGGTAGATGGAAATACCCTGTCAGGCTCAGATGTTGATTATGCAGCGTTGTGGAATGAGAATTTCCAGCAACTGAAACGAGAAATACCCGTTACCATTGCGCACAACAAGTGTGACCTGAATGATCGTCATCCCGAAGTATGCCAGTACGGCGATATGACTGTTGTCCATCTGTCAGCTAAAACCGGCGCGGGGTTGGATTTACTAAAACAACATTTGAAGGCCTGCGTAGGCTACAACGAATGCGGTGAAGGCAATTTCAGTGCACGGCGCCGTCACCTTCAGTCTCTTGAACGAGCAAAAAATTACCTGCTTGATGGACAACAGCAATTGCTTTTGGCAAGTGCTGGTGAGTTGCTTGCGGAGGATTTGCGCTTGTGTCAAAACAGCCTGGGTGAAATTACTGGTGCCATAACGAATGATGAATTGCTGGGAACTATTTTTTCGAGTTTCTGTATCGGAAAGTAGTCCAGTGGTTTTCCAAAGCATATACACAGCGTCCCAACACACTTTACATATCCTAACATCTGTTCACAGCTTTTTAAGATGTACTGCACAACATCTACCTCGTCCAGTATATATTTTTCGATGCTGTTTAAAAAAACGTGTGCAGTCTTTGTATGAGTAGGGTACAGAAACAGCAGTCATCCACAATACAAAACAGCCATCGAAAAGAATCCACAAAAAAAGTGGATTGATACACCACTTGAGCACGGTTTCCGCGCACCTGATACAGTACTTCTCCTGCTACTTGTCTTGGCAGTAAGGTATTGATTTAAAGAGTAAAGAAACGTTTTTCCACAGCTGAAGGCGCCCCTAATAACTATAACTACAATAATCCTTATATATATCTATATATACATATATTGATTTATAGATGAAGTAAGACCAGAGAAAAATCGACAAAGACTCGAATGGGAAAAATCTGGTTAATGTGCCTACACATGCAGCTCGAATATATTAATCATAGATAAGGTTGAACTTGATCCTCAAAAAGTGCCAGGCTGCGCCAACCAATATCTACTGGCACACCCCCGGTGAGAGGTGCCAGGTGCAGTGAGCCTGTTTCCAGGATTTCCTGTAAGGCCTGTTCCGGCGTTAGTACGCGATATTTCCCTTCCAACTTGAGCTCATCAATATTGGAAGCGAAGGATTCGGCATACGCGCGGCGATTAGAGTGACGCCATGCACCATAGGCCGTTGCGTCATACAGTAAATACTCGCCTATCTCCTCCCAACACGCATCGGGGTTGGTAGCGATAAAGGTAGTAGCTGGTGCGCGGGGAGAAATAATGAATGGGAATTTAAAGCCCTTATCTTTACAGGCAGCGAAGTAGCATGCTTCCAACTCGGGGTCATCAATGGCGGGGCAAAAAAACAGCCCAAAGCGAGCCGCTCGACGCGCGGCAGCCTTACTGTTGCCACCAATCGTTAATAGACTATGAAGAGGGGAAACAGGTGCCGGGTTTAGCCGCCTGTTACAGCCATTGTAAAAAAAACTGTCGCCTCTAAGAGCGCGCACCAATAGTTCGAGTTTTTCGTCAAACACCTGCCCACGTTTTACCCAGTCAATGCCAAAGCACTCATACTCGCTTTCTCGATATCCCAAACCGCAAGTGGCAGTAAAACGTCCACCTGCTACGATGTCCACCAGGGCAATATCTTCTGCCAACCGCAATGGGTCATGCAGTGGCACGAGTAGAGCACTCACGCTGATTCGGATCCGTTGAGTAGCAGCGATCATCATGCCGGCCAGCTGCAAAGGAGCAGACAAAAAACCATCAGTGGTATCGTGATGTTCCGACAGGCCAATCACATCCACAGTGTTGCGATCTGCCCAACTAGCCATCTCAAGCGCCGCGCGGTAGCGATCCGCAGATGCATCTGGGCATTTTGGACTACTGCGCATATCAAAACGCAGCACAATATTACGTATAAGTGAGGGGCCGCTCATTGATAGGTGATGCTATTTATTTTTGTCGCCTTCCAGATTTTTCTTGGCCGCTATCCATGCGCTGATGGTGATGCCCATGTTGTGGGGGTTGTAGGCGTCTTCCTCATACTTGAATAGGCCATTACCAGCGTAGTGCAGAATGGTAATGTTCGGTTCCTGGTAAATCTTGCCATCGCCGAGGTCTGCCATGCGATTCATCACTTCGCAAATGATCCAGCCTTTGTGCATATCGATTGAATACCAGGTAATGGGAAAGGCTGTCATATCGCTGGCGGGCCATTTGTTCATGGTAGCGGTGATCCATTTTTGAATATTTTCACGCCCCCAGAAACGGCCGAAATGATGCTCAAAATAACTGGCGTCCTCAGTAAAACAGTTCGCCCAGTCAGTCCAGTCTTTAGTCTGGGCGCCCTTGAGGGCGGCTGCCTGGTACTTATCAAATGCTTGTTCCAGTTCTTTGCGTTTCCAGCGTGCCATGGTGTTGCTCCTTTCAGTCAGATTCGGGTAGTAAAAAATGCGCCCTGGCAATGGCGTTGGGTTGATCGCGCTGCTCTTGCCAGGCGGTGATAGTGACATTGGCAATAACGCGACCCTGGCGGGTAAGTTTGCATTGAGCGTAGGTATCACACAAGCGCGCCGGGCGAAGGTAGTCCAGAGAGAAATTGATTATTTTCGGTAACACAGGTTTATTCATTTTGGCGATCAGGTGAAAGGCCGCTGCTTGCTCCATAAACGCGCCAACCACACCACCATGGAGAGCGGGCAGCGACGGATTACCAACCAACTTTTCATCTTCCGGGAGGACAAATAGAATTTCTCCATCATGTATTTCAGCCCTGATACCCAGAAAGACAGCGTAGGGAACCTTCTTCAACCACTGCTGCAAGGTTTCAGCACTGGGTTCCTGCCGTATAATATCTGCCAGGGTCACTGCTGTGCACCTGCTTGTGCTGAATCTAACAACCAGGCGAGGTCGACGTCCGCGACCCGAACCCAGCTACCGCAAGCTCTGGCTATGGGCTTATCCCTGGATTCACAATACGCGAAGCCTTCCACAAAAAGTATCTTGCGGGTTGTCTTGTACACCTGCGCGCAGGCAAAGATGTCCATGCCTGGAGGCGCCACGCCCAGGTGATCAATACGCAAATCCAACGTTGGTGTTACTGAAGGTTTCACGTGATCGCTGCAGACAGTGGACATGCCCAGGGTCTGGTCCAGTAATACGGTCAGCGCGCCACCGTGGAGAGTGCCAGCAGCAGGGTCGCCTACCAAGGCCTTCTGATAGGGCAGTTTTAGCGTGAGTTCCTCCCCCTCAATACTGACAACCTGAATACCCAGTAACGCTGTATGTGGGATGTGGTCGCTCATTATCTTTACGAGATGAAATTTCTGTTTGTTGCTCAGTACCGACACATGTAACTCCAAGTGGAGTGGGATAGCGGATAATATGGACGAATAGCGCAGAAAGCGCCATCACGGGTAACGGGAATAGCAGATCATGAAGTGACCAGCTAAACTGGCAACGCGGTTTCCCCGCTGATAAAAGGAGAGCGGATGATTCATAGCGAGGGCAGGTTCAAAGGTGCCGCAGAGCGTTCAATCTATTTCCAGTGCTGGGAGCCAGAATCGGCTCCCCGGGCCGTGTTATTGATCGCGCATGGTGCAGGCGAGCACAGCACACGATATCAACCGTTGGCGCAATTCTTTAACGGCCACGACTTTGCAGTAGCAGCGCTGGATCATAATGGTCACGGCTATTCAGAGGGCAGACCGGGACATGTGAATTCCTTCGATGAGTATTTGTATGATCTGTCGATATTTCACCGGCAGCTTGCAGCACGATTCGCTGGTGTGCCGATGTTCCTCCTTGGACATAGCATGGGAGGGCTTATCACCAGCAATTATTTGTTGCACCACGAGCAGGGTTTCGTTGGCGCCATTCTCTCAGGCCCCGCCATAAAGACGGATCTGCAGCCAGGTCTGGTGCAAATGCTGTTGCTCCGCTTGCTGGCTTTGCTGGTGCCGCGACTGGGCATGCTAAAGCTCAACGCGGACGGCGTCAGCCGTGACCCCGAAGTCGTCAAGAAATACATTGAGGACCCACTGGTTTTTCATGGAAAAATGTCGGCGCGCATGTTGCGAGAGTTGTTTGCGGGTATGAGCGCGATACAGGCCGACGCCGCGCGCATTACGCTGCCGATGCTGATACTGCACGGAGGTGCAGATGTGATGACAGCTCCGGAGGGTTCGCGTTTTCTCTACGAGCATATAAGCTCCAGTGACAAGACCCTGACAATTTACCCGGGCCTGTATCACGAGATTTTCAATGAACCGGAGCGCGCTGAGGTTTTGATACACATTCTGGCCTGGTGCGAGGCCAGAGTGGGTGCCGCCGGATAACTCGGCCCAGTCTCGTCTCGAAGAAATTTTGAACAACAGCGCCCACCCACGTATAATCCCTCCCCCGCAAATCAATGTGCATCTGGCACATGAGGCCGGCTGTGGAATACCAGCAACAATTTGAAGTGATCGTGATCGGTGGGGGCCATGCCGGCACTGAGGCCTGTTTGGCTGCGGCGCGCATGGGCTGTCGTACCCTGTTGCTCACCCACAGTGTTGATACGCTGGGGCAGATGTCCTGCAATCCGGCGATCGGGGGTATCGGCAAGAGCCACCTGGTGAAGGAGGTGGATGCCCTGGGCGGAGCCATGGCCCGCGCCACGGACCGGGCCGGCATACAATTTCGGGTATTAAATCGGCGTAAGGGCCCTGCAGTGCGGGCGACCAGGGCGCAGGCGGACCGGGTACTGTACCGCAATGCCATCCGCCAGATGCTGGAGTCACAGCCCAATTTGTCTATATTCCAGCAGCCGGTGGACGATTTGCTGATAGAAAACGGGCGGATAGCCGGAGCGATCACCCAGATGGGGCTTGTTTTTCGGTCGCCGCGGGTGGTGCTTACCAGTGGGACTTTTCTGGGCGGAAAAATTCACATTGGTCTGGAAAACAGTGCCGGAGGTCGCGCCGGAGATCCGCCTTCCATCGCGCTGGCCCAGCGTTTGCGTGAGCTGCCGTTCCGTGTGGAGCGCCTGAAGACGGGCACACCGCCGCGTATTGATGCCCGCACAGTCGATTTTACCGATCTGGAAGAGCAGTGGGGCGACGAGCCCGAGCCGGTCATGTCGTATCTGGGCAGCACGGCCGAGCATCCCGAGCAGCGCTGTTGCTGGGTGACCTACACCAATGAGCATACCCACGACATCATTCGTGGCGGGCTGGACCGTTCGCCCCTGTACTCCGGGGTTATCGAGGGGGTGGGGCCGCGCTATTGTCCGAGTATTGAGGATAAGATTCACCGCTTCGCCGACAAGAACTCTCACCAGATTTTTATCGAGCCGGAGGGCCTGAGCACGAGCGAGCTGTACCCCAATGGTATTTCCACCAGCCTGCCATTTGATGTGCAGATTGATCTGGTTCGGTCTATCAAGGGTTTTGCGAACGCCCACATCACCAGACCGGGCTATGCTATCGAATACGATTTCTTTGATCCCAGGGATCTCAACGCTTCGTTGGAGACCAAGTCCCTGCCGGGTTTGTATTTTGCGGGGCAAATCAACGGCACCACCGGCTATGAAGAGGCTGCTGCACAGGGTCTGTTAGCGGGATTGAACGCGGCTCTTGCTGTGCGTGGGGCGGACCCTTGGTGTCCGCGCCGTGACGAGGCGTATATCGGCGTGCTGGTCGATGACCTGATAACGATGGGCACGCTGGAACCCTATCGCATGTTCACCTCACGGGCGGAGTACCGTTTGTTGTTGCGCGAGGACAATGCGGACTTACGCCTCACCGAGCATGGCAGGGCCATGGGCCTTGTGGATGATGCTCGCTGGCAGCGTTTTGAAGGCAAGCGCGAGGCGATTGCGCGAGAAACAGCGCGACTGGCTACCAGCTGGGTCCATCCGCACACGCCACAGGCCGATGCGTTGGCAGGCAAACTGGCGAACCCGTTAGGCAGGGAGTATTCGCTGGCGGAGCTCCTGAAGCGCCCGGAGCTGGAGTACGCGGACCTTGCCGGGCTGGTTGGTGAACCAACCACGGATCCGCAAGCGGCAGAGCAGGTAACAATACAGGCCAAATATGCTGGTTATATCGATCGGCAGAAGGAAGATATTGCGCGCTTGCGGCGCAATGAAAACACGCCGCTGCCCGCCAATCTCGACTATAACGCCGTTGAAGGTTTGTCTAATGAGGTAAGGCAGAAATTAAGTGCCGCGCGCCCAGATACCCTGGCGCGCGCCGGGCGCATCCCAGGGATTACCGCCGCCGCGCTTGCGCTGTTGCTGATATACCTGAAAAAGCGTGGCGTCCTCGGGAGCGCCGGACAAGATCCCGACAGCCAGCGCAAGCTGGCCTGAATTGGAGTCGCGCCACAGCACATTGTTGCAGCAGGGCTGCGCTGCCCTGCAGGTATCCGTGGATGCCCACCAACAGGAACGATTGCTGGATTATCTCGCTCTGCTCTCCCGCTGGAACCGGACGTATAACCTGACCGCTGTACGCGACGAGGCGCAAATGGTGACTCGTCATCTGCTGGACAGCCTGGCCATTGCACCCTATCTGACGGGCCAGCGCTTTCTTGATGTGGGCACGGGTGCCGGGTTGCCGGGCGTCCCGATGGCGCTGTTGTTTCCGCACGCGGGAGTTCCATTTGCTGGACAGCAATGGCAAGAAGACCCGGTTTCTTTTTCAGGTGAAAACTGCCCTTTGCTTGGATAATATGGTCGTGCATCAAGCGCGGGTAGAATCATTTCTTGTCGCCGAGCCGTTTGAGACGGTGTTATCCAGGGCTTTTGCTTCTTTGCAGGATATGGTGCATGGTTGCCGCCACCTGTTGGCCCCCGGTGGCCGTATACTGGCCATGAAGGGAGCCTATCCCACCCAGGAATTGGCAGCAGTGAGCCAGGAGTGCGCAGCGATAGTCGTTCATCCGCTCGCCGTACCGGGTCTGGGTGAGCAGCGACATCTGGTGGAAATCGCATTGTGACAGGGCTCGCAACGACCGTAACAACATTGCCAGGGGCAGGTTCATTGACCAGAATTATCGCAATCGCGAACCAAAAAGGCGGGGTTGGCAAGACCACGACCTGTATCAACCTGGCCGCATCTCTCGCTGCCATGAAGCAGCGCGTACTGCTTGGTAGACCTCGACCCCCAGGGCAACGCCACTATGGGCAGTGGCATCGATAAATATGAGGTGGAGCGCAGCATCTACGACGTTCTGGTCCGCCGCGCCCCCATCCACCTGGTGACGCGGCCCACGGGCGCAAGTGGCTACGATGTGCTGCCCGCCAATAGCGACCTGACCGCTGCCGAAGTGGAGCTACTGAACGTCGAGCACCGGGAGCGCCGTTTGCGCACCGCCCTGGCGGAAGTGTCCGGCCAATACGACTATATTTTGATCGATTGTCCCCCTTCTCTGAATATGCTGACCATCAATGCCCTGGTAGCTGCTAATGGCGTGATTATCGCCATGCAGTGCGAGTACTTTGCCCTGGAAGGCCTGGCGGCGCTGGTGCGAACTATTGAAGGCGTGGCCGAGACCATCAATTCCGAGTTGCAGCTACAGGGCATACTGCGCACGATGTACGACCCGCGCAACAGCCTGACCACAGACGTGTCAGCCCAGTTGCGCGCGCATTTTGGCGACAAGGTTTATCGTACCGTGGTGCCGAGAAATGTGCGTTTGGCAGAAGCGCCCAGCCATGGTGTGCCAGCCATGTACTACGACAAAAACTCCCGCGGCTCCAAGGCCTATATGGCACTGGCCGGAGAAATTATCCGGCGAGCGGAGCAGCAGGCGGCGCAGCAGCCTGATCAAGCTCTTGTGACCTGACAGTGACGTGAAATAACGGAGAGCGAGATGTCTGTTAAAAAAAGGGGTTTGGGGCGCGGACTTGATGCCTTGCTGGGTGGCGCGAATGCCACGCAATCTGTTGGCACTGACGCGCTTGACACTGGCCCGGAGGCGGCCCACGGCGGAGAAGCCAATGCGCGCCGCGAGCTGCCCGTGGATCTGATCCAGCGCGGCAAGTACCAGCCGCGTCGGGACATCGAGCCGGAATCCCTGCGCGAACTCGCGGACAGCATCATTGCCCAGGGAGTGATACAGCCCATATCCGTGCGACCCATCTCGGACCAACGCTACGAAATTATAGCGGGAGAGCGCCGTTGGCGGGCGGCGCAGCTGGCCGGTCTTGATGTTATTCCTGTGGTCATCCGGGATGTTTCCGATCAGGCAGCCATCGCCATGGCCCTGATCGAGAATATTCAGCGGGAGGATCTCAACCCGATAGAGGAAGCGGCCTCATTGCAGCGCCTGCAGCGGGAATTTGATCTTACGCAGCAGGAAGTGGCTACGGCCGTGGGTAAATCCCGCTCCACAGTGGCTAACTTGCTGCGCCTCATGACCCTGCAGGAGGACGTGCAGCGCCTGGTGGAGCATGGCGACCTGGAGATGGGGCATGCCCGGGCGCTGTTGGGCCTGGAGGGAGCTAACCAGTCCCAGGCAGCGCGCACCGTAGTGTCCAAGGGTTTGACGGTGCGCCAAACAGAGGCACTGGTACGCCACCTGTTGGCGATAAAGACACCACCTGTTTCCGCAAAACACATTGATCCCAATATCCGGCATTTGCAGGATGACTTGTCACAACGCCTAGGTGCCCGGGTGCAGATCCAGCACAGTGCCAAGGGCAGGGGCAAGCTGGTGCTGTCTTACAACAGCCTGGATGAGCTGGACGGTATACTCAGTCATATCAAATAAAGGGGTAAATTTTCGACTCCTCTGCCGGCGATAAGTCGGTTGAACCGGCCCACTTATCCCCCTATAATGCCCGCCCGAATCGAGGAAAAACCTCGTGTGATCAAGGACAAGGGGAGTCACGAGGTGCTTCTGAGGGGTGCTGAGGTAGCGCGTCCTCCGGTTCACCGGATCACTTTGTTCCAACTGGCACTGCTCATTTTGTTGTGCCTATGTGTGCTGATATTCGATAAAGTTGTTGCTTACTCGGTGCTTAGCGGTGGCCTCATAGCCATTGTGCCCCAGGCATACTTCGCGCGACTCGCCTTCCGCTGGCGTGGTGCGCGGTCTGTCAGGGCAATAGCCCGGTCCAGCTACGCGGGTGAGCTGGGCAAGTATGTATTGAGCGTCGCAGGATTTGCCCTGGTTTTTGCAGTTTTACGGCCGATCAATGGCCCGGCAGTATTCGTCGGCTATCTGGCGATGCTGACCACACAAATTACCGGCAGTTGGTTGTTGCTGACACGATATCGGCAACACTAGAAAGAGAGTTTTGATTGATGGCAGGCTCCACCCAGACAATTTCCGAATACATCGTTCACCACCTGACCAATCTTACCTATGGCAAGTTACCAGGAGGATTTGAGCGCGAAGGTGGCACAGTGGTCGCTGACGGCGGCGCCTGGGTGATGGCCCACGGCGGCGAAGAAGCCGCAGCCATGGGGTTCACAGCCATTCACGTTGACTCCATGTTCTGGTCCATCACGCTTGGCATTATTTTCTGCTGGTTGTTTCGCAGTGTCGCCAAAAAAGCCCAGGCAGGTGTGCCCAGCGGCATGGTCAATGCGGTTGAAATGATCGTGGAGTTTGTTGACAACACTGTGCGCGACACTTTCCATGGGCACAACAAGATGGTTGCGCCATTGGCCCTGACCATTTTTGTCTGGGTATTTTTAATGAACCTGATGGATATGCTACCGGTGGATCTGGTGCCTTCGCTGCTGAAGCTGGCTGGCGTGCATTACCAGAAGATTGTGCCTTCCACGGACCCCAATATCACCATGGGCATGGCACTGGGTATATTTATTCTTATGCTCTATTACTCGATCAAGGTAAAAGGCTTCGGCTTTGTCAGGGAGTTGACCATGAACCCGTTCAATCACTGGGCGTTTATTCCGGTCAATTTGTTCATGGAAGTGGTCGGTTTGCTGGCCAAGCCTTTCTCGCTGGGCCTGCGATTGTTCGGCAACATGTATGCAGGCGAAATGATCTTTATCCTGATCGCAGCCCTGTTCAGCGCCGGCGCGCTGTGGATGGTACCTGCCGGATTGTTGCAAATAGCCTGGGCGATCTTCCACATCCTGGTGATTACCCTGCAAGCGTTTATCTTTATGGTGCTGACGATCGTGTACCTCAGCATGGCCCATGAGGATCACTGATTCACTTTAACTTTTACCCTTTGTTTACTTTAACGTTAGGAGAAAAAAATGCCTGAATTAATCTACATTGCTGCCGCCCTCATGATGGGTCTGGGTGGACTGGGTGCTGCGATCGGGGTTGGACTGTTGGGCGGCAAACTCAT
Organism: uncultured Gammaproteobacteria bacterium; assembly: GCA_963747995.1. GTDB lineage: Bacteria > Pseudomonadota > Gammaproteobacteria > Pseudomonadales > Halieaceae > Marimicrobium. The sequence continues at coordinate 137,147 of CAVVHD010000006.1, forward strand.
TGAAGGCTCCGCACGCCAGCCTGAACTGGCGCCGAAACTGCAGGTAACTTTCTTTCTGGGCGCGGGCCTGGTTGACGCGATCCCTATCATCGGTGTTGGTATCGCGATGTACCTGATCTTCGTTGTCGCTGGTTAATTTAACCACCGACGGGACAAGGGCTGCCCTGTGCGCGGCCCCCAGTAATCTGTGAGGAGCACGGCGTGAATATTAATCTTACGCTTATCGGGCAGATGATCGCCTTCGTCTGCTTTGTCATGTTCTGCATGAAGTATGTGTGGCCGCCTATTCTGGCGGCTATGGCAGAGCGCGAGAAAAAGATTGCCGATGGTTTGGCTGCGGCTGATCGCGCCAGCCACGATCTTGAGTTGGCCCAGGAAAAGGTGGTAGAACGCCTTAAGGATGCCAAGCAGGAAGCCGCGGGCATTATCGACGCCGCCAACAAGCGCGGTATCCAGTTGGTTGAAGAGGCCAAGGGAGCTGCCGTGGTTGAGGCTGATCGTGTAAAGACAGCTGCAAAGGCAGAAATTGAGCAGGAAACCAATCGTGCCCGGGAACAACTGCGCGGCCAGGTTGCCGCTCTGGCGTTGGCCGGTGCCGAAAAGGTTCTTGGGGCCACTATCGACCAGAAGGCGCACGCCGATTTGGTCGACAAACTGGCTGCAGAGCTGTAACGCGAGGACGCCATGGCGGAATTGAGCACAATAGCGCGACCGTATGCCAAGGCAGCGTTCGAGTACGCCCGCGACAGTAAACAGCTATCGCAGTGGGCCGAGCAGTTGGCGACAGCGTCTGCAGTCGCCGCGGACAAGGGCTTGCAAGCGGCGCTCAACGACCCGGCACTGACGGCCGAGCGACAGGCGGCAATACTCAGTGATGTGTGCGGCGATGAACTGGGTGCCCAGGCGCGCAATTTTATAGGGGTGCTGGCTGCCAACAAACGCCTGTCACTGCTGCCAGAAATTTTTCTGTTGTTCACGCAATACAAGGCCAATCAGGAAAAGAGCGTTGATGTAGAAGTTGTTTCGGCGTTTGATCTGGATGAAGTGACCCGCAACAGACTGGCTGAGGTGTTGGGCAAGAAACTGGAACGCCAGGTAAAAGTCAGCACCACCACCGACAGGAGTTTGCTTGGCGGTGTATTAATCAGGGCCGGTGATCTGGTGATCGATGGCTCCGTGCGCGGCCGGCTGAACAAGCTGGCCGCAGTAATAAATTCCTAGACTTTAAGACGTAGGATTGAGGAACAGAGCATGCAGCAACTGAATCCATCAGAGATTAGCGAGATCATTAAGCGCCGCATCGACCAGCTCGATGTCAGCTCGGAAGCACGCAACGTAGGTACCGTAGTTGCGGTTACCGACGGCATTATTCGTATCCACGGGCTGGCCGAGGTGATGTACGGCGAGATGATTGAATTTGACGGCGGCATTTACGGTTTGGCGCTGAATCTGGAACGCGACTCAGTCGGAGCCGTCATTCTGGGGGACTACAAAGGCGTGGCTGAAGGCCAGTCCTGTCGGTGTACAGGGCGCATTCTGGAAGTGCCGGTAGGCCCGGAGCTACAGGGCCGTGTGGTAGACGCTCTGGGCAGCCCCATTGACGGTAAAGGCCCGATCAATGCTGCCCTGACCGACGCACTGGAAAAAGTAGCACCCGGGGTTATTGCACGTAAATCGGTGGATCAGCCCGTGCAAATTGGCTTGAAGGCCATTGATGCCATGGTGCCGATCGGCCGCGGCCAGCGCGAGCTGATCATCGGTGATCGCCAAATCGGGAAAACCGCCATCGCGGTTGACGCCATTATCAACCAGAAGGGCTCCGGCATTAAGTGCGTCTACGTGGCCATTGGCCAGAAGGCATCTTCGGTCGCCGCCGTGGTACGCAAGCTGGAAGAACACGGCGCCATGGAGCACACCATCGTCGTTGCTGCGACCGCGTCTGATCCTGCCGCCATGCAGTATCTGGCACCCTTTGCCGGCTGCACGATGGGCGAGTACTACCGCGACCGTGGACAGGACGCCCTGATCATTTACGATGACCTGACCAAGCAGGCCTGGGCCTATCGCCAGATCTCTTTGTTACTGCGTCGTCCGCCCGGTCGTGAAGCCTACCCCGGCGATGTATTTTATTTGCACTCGCGCTTGTTGGAGCGCGCGGCGCGCGTCAACGCAGCCTATGTCGAGAACTTCACCAAGGGAGAAGTGAAGGGCAAGACCGGCTCGCTGACGGCACTGCCGGTCATTGAGACCCAGGCGGGTGACGTTTCAGCTTTCGTCCCGACCAACGTTATCTCCATTACTGATGGCCAGATCTTCCTGGAAGCGGATATGTTCAACTCGGGCGTTCGTCCCGCGATGAACGCGGGTATATCGGTTTCCCGAGTGGGCGGCGCCGCCCAGACCAAGATCATGAAAAAATTGTCAGGCGGTATTCGTACGGCTCTGGCGCAGTATCGCGAACTGGCGGCCTTCTCCCAGTTTGCCTCGGATCTGGATGATGCCACCCGTGCTCAGCTGGACCACGGCGAGCGTGTGACCGAACTGATGAAGCAGAAGCAGTACTCCCCGCAAAGTACGGCGGATATGGGCGTTATGCTGTTTGCCGCCAACGAAGGCTTTTTGAAGGATATCGACATCAGCAAGATCGGCGCCTTTGAGCAGGCACTGCTCTCGTTTATGCGCGCTGAACACGGCGAGTTGATGAATCGTATCATCCAGACCGGGGACTACAACGACGAGATCGAGGCTACTTTCAGGGCGGCGATCGAGAAGTTCAAAGCCACCCAGACCTGGTAAGGCCGAGGACCCGCAGATGGCAGCCGGAAAAGAAATTCGCACCAAGATCTCCAGCATTCGCAGTACGCAAAAGATTACCAGCGCTATGGAAATGGTGGCAGCGAGCAAAATGCGTAAGGCGCAGGATCGTATGCGTCTTGGCAAGCCCTATGCTCGAAGGATGCGTGCTGTAGTGGGCCACATTGCTAACGCAGCGCCGGAGTACCAGCACTTGTACATGAAGCAGCGCGAAATCAAGCGGGTTGGTTTTCTGATTGTTTCAACTGATCGCGGACTGTGTGGTGGTTTGAATATCAACTTATTCAAGCGCACCGTGAAGTCAATGAAGGAATGGGCCGATCAGGGCGTTGAGATTGAATTGTCGCTGATTGGTGCGAAGGCAGCGGCTTTTTTTAACAGCTACGGCGGCAATATAACCTCAGCGGTGCGTGATATCGGTGAGACGCCAACGCTGGCCGATTTGATCGGCGGCGTAAAAACGATGCTGGATGCCTACGAGGAAGGGCGTATCGATCGCCTGTTCCTGGTGAGCAACCAGTTTGTGAACACCATGACACAGGACCCGACAGTAGAGCAGCTGCTGCCACTGCAGGCAGAGGATCGCCAGGAGATGAAACATCACTGGGACTATATCTACGAACCGGACGCGAAAGAATTGCTGGAGCGTTTATTGACACGTTACATCGAGTCGCAGGTTTACCAGGCGGTGGTAGAAAACGGCGCCTGCGAGCAGGCTGCCCGGATGCTGGCGATGAAAAATGCCACCGAAAATGCTGGCGAACTGATCGACGACCTGCAGCTGATTTACAACAAGGCGCGGCAGGCGGCAATCACCCAGGAGCTGTCTGAAATTGTGAGCGGTGCTGCGGCGATAGGCTAGCGACTTGGCAAGTGTGGTATGAATAAAGTTACGGCTTCAAACGATCGCACACCCGGCGACGTACCGAGCCAGACAGAATTGAACTTTGAGATAGAGGATCCGGACATGAGCAGCGGACGAATCGTACAAATTATTGGCGCGGTTATCGACGTGGAGTTCCCGCGCGATGTGGTGCCCAAGGTATACGATGCACTGATGGTTACCGGAAGGAACCTGACCCTTGAAGTACAGCAGCAGTTGGGCGACGGCGTGGTGCGCACGATCGCCATGGGTGCTTCCGAAGGAGTCAGCCGTGGTCTGGCCGTGGAGAATACCGGGAAGCCGATATCGGTGCCGGTGGGCCTGGAAACCCTGGGTCGCATTATGGATGTACTGGGCAACCCTATCGATGAGCGTGGGCCTATTGGAGAGAAGGAACGTGCCTCCATACATCGCAAGGCGCCGGCGTATGAGGAGTTGTCAGCATCCGATGAATTGCTGGAGACGGGCATCAAGGTCATTGATCTGGTATGCCCTTTCGCCAAGGGCGGCAAGGTCGGACTGTTCGGTGGTGCCGGCGTGGGCAAAACCGTCAACATGATGGAGTTGATTAACAACATTGCTACCGAACACTCCGGGTTATCCGTGTTTGCTGGTGTCGGTGAACGTACTCGCGAGGGTAACGACTTCTATTATGAGATGCAGGAGTCCAAGGTCGTCGACATTGAAAACCTCGGAAACTCAAAGGTTGCGATGGTTTATGGGCAGATGAATGAGCCACCGGGCAACCGTCTGCGGGTGGCCCTGACCGGACTGACCATGGCGGAAAAATTCCGTGATGAAGGCCGTGACGTGTTGCTGTTCATCGACAACATCTACCGCTATACCCTAGCGGGGACTGAGGTATCCGCACTGCTCGGCCGTATGCCGTCAGCGGTGGGCTACCAACCGACACTGGCAGAGGAAATGGGCGTATTGCAGGAGCGTATTACCTCTACCAAGATTGGTTCGATTACGTCCATTCAGGCGGTCTATGTACCCGCCGACGACTTGACCGACCCCTCGCCAGCCACCACCTTCGCTCATCTGGACTCTACTGTGGTTCTGAGCCGGGACATCGCGGCGAAAGGTATCTACCCGGCGGTTGATCCACTGGACTCGACTTCGCGTCAGCTGGATCCGCTGGTCATCGGCACTGAGCACTATGATACGGCGCGTGGTGTGCAGACCGTTTTGCAGCGCTATAAGGAATTGAAGGACATTATCGCGATCCTGGGTATGGACGAATTGTCCGAGGAAGACAAGCAGACTGTAGCGCGCGCGCGTAAGATTGAGCGTTTCCTGTCGCAGCCCTTTCATGTCGCGGAAGTGTTCACAGGTTCACCGGGCAAGTATGTCTCGCTGAAAGAAACCATAGCGGGTTTCCAGGGCATTCTTGCCGGTCAGTACGATCACCTGCCAGAGCAGGCGTTTTACATGGTTGGCAGTATCGACGAAGCTGTCGAGAAAGCCAAAAAGTTGTAAGGCATTAGAGAGGCACAGGTATGGCAATGACGATTCATTGCGACATCGTTAGCGCGGAAGAAGAAATATTCTCCGGTCTGGTGGATATGCTGGTGGCTACCGGAGAGTTGGGTGAGCTGGGGGTGAGCTACGGTCACGCTCCCCTGCTGACCTCTCTGGTGCCGGGCCCCGTGCGCATCGTGACCCAGGACGGCCAGGAGAAAATCTTTTACGTATCTGGTGGTTTTCTGGAAGTACAGCCGGGAGTGGTTTCCATCCTTGCCGATACAGCGATTCGCGCCGACGATGTCGATGAGGCTGCTGCTGAGGAGGCGCGCAAGGAGGCAGAGCACGCACTGGCCAATCAGACGGGTGATTTCGATTACGGACGAGCATCGGCTCAACTGGCAGAAGCCGCCGCGCAGTTGGCGACCCTGCGCAAAATGAAGAATCGAGCGGGTCGCGGATAGCTTGTATATTGGACTGGCAGAGCGACAAAAAACCCCGGCATGATCGGGGTTTTTTTATGCTAGGTGCAAAATGCCTCACACAGCAACGGTTGGCGATGGCAGCAGCGCAGCGCATAATGAGGCGCGGGATACGGCATTTGTCTGCCGTAGCAAGCACTAATAATGAATAGGAAGGGAACCCCTTTGCCATGAAACTGGAAGTCGTGATCCTCGCCGCAGGCCAGGGAACGCGCATGAAATCCCGTCGGCCCAAGGTGTTGCATACGCTGGGTGGCAAGCCTTTGCTGGAGCATGTGATACGCACAGCACAGGGCCTTGAACCGACGGCCATTCATGTTGTTATCGGGCACGGCAGTGAGCAAGTCCAGCAGGCCCTGGCGCAATACACCATCAACTGGGTGGTACAGGCGCAGCAGCTGGGTACCGGTCATGCTGTAATGCAGGCGCTACCTACCATATCCAATGCCAGTGTGGTACTGGTGCTCTACGGAGATGTACCACTGATCCAGCAGTCCACCTTGCAACATCTGGTGCGACAGGCGCAGGGGGCCCCGGCCCTGTTGACCGCCACGCTGCAAAACCCGCAGGGTTATGGCAGGATTCTTCGAGACGAGAAAGGTGCATTGGTGGGGGTGGTGGAAGAAAAGGATGCCACTGACAGCCAACGCCTGATCCGGGAAGTGAACACCGGTGTCCTGGCCGCTCCACACCGGGATTTTCAGCAATACCTGCCCCACGTGGATAATAAAAATCAGCAGGGAGAATACTATCTTCCCGACATTATCAGCCTGGCAGTAGCCGAGGGAAAAACCGTGGCGTCCTGCACAGCGATTTCGGAACTGGAGACTCTTGGGGTCAATGACCGCGTGCAGCTGAATCAGGTTGAGCGCGAGTACCAGCGTCGCAAGGCAGAGGAACTGATGCGCCAGGGGGTGCACATTGCCGATGCGGCACGCCTGGACATCCGTGGCACGCTCAACTGTGGTGAGGAGGTCTCCATTGACGTCAATGTCGTTTTTGAAGGTGAGGTTACGCTGGGGAATGGCGTCTCAATTGGCGCCAACTGTGTGCTGTGCGATGTCAGTGTGGCCGATGGTTCTGTCATTCATCCCATGAGTCATTTGCAGGAAACTGTGATCGGCAAGGCGTGTAGTGTCGGGCCGTATGCTCGGCTGCGCCCCGGCACGGTGTTGGCAGAAGGCGCCCGTGTGGGGAACTTTGTGGAGACTAAAAACGCCAATATCGGGGCGGCCAGTAAAGTGAATCACCTGAGTTATATCGGTGATTGTGAGATGGGTGCAGACGTGAATATTGGAGCAGGTACCATTACCTGTAATTACGACGGGATTAATAAACACAAGACCGAAATCGGCAGCGGTGTATTCGTTGGCTCCAACAGCACCCTGGTAGCGCCATTGCGCATTGAGGAGCAGGGATTCATCGCCGCAGGCTCTACGGTTACCAAACCGGTGGGCAAGGGTGACCTGGCGATAAGCCGTGCCCCGCAGCGCAATATCCAGGGCTGGAACCGCCCTGGTAAGCGAGACAGCAAGGACTAATTATGTGTGGCATAGTGGCCGCCGCTGCGCGGCGCGAAGTTTCTGAAATCCTGCTGGAGGGACTGCGGCGCCTGGAATACAGGGGTTATGACTCGGCCGGGATGGCGTTGATCAATGACGAACAAAGGCTGCAGGTACATAAGCGCAAGGGCAAAGTCAAAGAACTGGAGCAGGCCCAGCAGCAGGATCCTTACTATGGCAGTATTGGCATAGCCCATACGCGTTGGGCGACCCACGGGGAGCCCTCTGGCGCAAACGCCCATCCCCATACTTCGGGATGGCGCGTTGCCCTGGTGCACAACGGTATTATAGAGAACCACGCGACACTGCGCGCAGAGCTGATCCAGGCTGGTTATGCAATGACCTCTGCCACCGACACCGAGGTTATTGTTCATCTACTGCATCAGAATCTCGAGGCCGGCGGGTCGCTACTACAAGCCATGCAAAAAACGGTGGCACGCTTGCAAGGGGCTTACGCCCTGGCGGTGATAGACACCCAGAGTCCGGACGTGGTGGTTGGGGCGCGCAAGGGCAGCCCCCTGGTGGTGGGTGTCGGCATCGGGGAAAATTTCTTGGCCTCCGATCCGATGGCCTTGCGGCAGGTCACGGATCGTTTTATCTATCTGGAAGAGGGCGATTTGGTCCAGATCACACCGTCCAGCGTGCAGGTGTACAACGGTGAAGGTATCGCCGTTGAGCGGGCCACCACGCGGATCAAGGAGGCGCTGGAAACTGCCGATATGGGCACTTTTGATCATTACATGATCAAGGAAATCTTTGAACAGCCCCAGGCACTGGAGGCAACTTTCGCGGGCGCGAGTGATGTACAACAGATTGAGGAGAGTTTTGGCAGTGGCGCGACAGCCTTGTTCGACAAGGTAAAGAGTGTGCAGATTGTTGCCTGCGGTACCAGTTTCCACGCCGGAATGGTAGCGCGCTATTGGATGGAGGAGCTCGCTGGTGTTAGTTGTGAAGTTGAGGTGGCATCGGAGTTCCGCTATCGCAAGCGTGTGCAGCACGAGGGCACGTTGCTGGTCGCTATTTCCCAGTCGGGTGAAACAGCAGACACACTGGCGGCACTGCGCAATGCGACCGAAGGCGAGTTTGTCGGCAGCCTGGTGGTGGCCAATGTGGACAACAGCTCCCTGGTGCGCGAATGCGACCTGGTGTTTTTAACTCGTGCAGGCATCGAAATCGGGGTCGCTTCCACCAAGGCGTTTACCACCCAGTTGGTCGCCCTGCTGATGTTGACGCTGGCGCTGGGCCGACGCCGCGAGATGCCACAAAGCCGACAACAGGACATCATCGCGGCCCTGCGCGATCTGCCGCTGTATGTGCGCCAAACACTGGAGCTTAATGCAGCGATACAGAAGCTGTCCGAGGCGTTCATACCCAAACGACACGCCCTTTTCCTGGGGCGCGGCATTCAGTACCCTATCGCGATGGAGGGTGCCCTGAAACTCAAGGAAATTTCCTATATTCACGCTGAGGCGTACCCAGCAGGTGAACTGAAACACGGCCCACTGGCCCTGGTGGACGATGATATGCCGGTAGTCGCCGTTGCTCCCAATGACGAGTTACTGGAGAAACTGAAATCCAATCTGGAAGAGGTACGTTCGCGCGGCGGGGAACTGTTTGTGTTCGCTGATAGGGAGGCGGGTTTTGCCAACGAGCCTCGGGTGCAGGTTCTGCCCATGCCCCATTGTCCCGAGGTAATCAAGCCGATTGTCTACACGGTGGCGCTGCAGTTGCTGTCTTATCATGTTGCTGTGCAAAAAGGCACGGATGTCGATAAACCACGCAACCTGGCCAAGTCAGTTACGGTGGAGTGACGCTGGAATCATTTCTTAAGTTAATTCATGTAACGTGCGCTTTTGTGTCCATCGCCGGCTTCGCTTTGCGTGGTTACTGGATGGCAGTGGACAGCCCCTTGCTGCAGCAACGGGCGGCGAAAGTGTTACCGCACGTAATCGATACGCTGTTGTTGGGTTCGGCGCTCGCTCTGCTGCTGGTCTTGCACCTGTCTCCCCTGACACAGCCTTGGCTCAGTGCGAAGATCATCGCTCTATCGCTGTATATCGGACTGGGGATGGTGGCATTACGTTTTGGTCGAACGAAAAAAACCAGGGTGAGCGCCTACCTGATGGCGCTATTGTGCGCTGTCTATATGATATCGGTGGCGTACAGCAAAAGCCCCTTGGGCTTCTTGCAGTTGCTGCGCTTGTGAAGTAACCGCCCGGAACGAAAACCGCCCGGACGGTTCAGGCGTTAGCCGGGGTTTGCTGGTGCGGGGTGCGCTGTTTTGTAGTCGCGCAGTGAGGCATTGAACTTGACCGCGAGCTCTTCCTCTTTGGAGACTGAGCCATTGTAGTCTTCGTTGAGTTTCTTCAGGGTCGCCTGCGCTTCCTCACTGGGAGAATCTCCGGCGGCAGCGACTTCGGCAGCGCTAACTTGTGGATCCAGGCACGCCCTGTACTCCGTGTTGGCGGCCTGGTATTCCTTAACGGCCTTTTGCCCAGCCAGCATCTCTTCCATTGATGCTGTAGCGCCATTGGGCAGGGTTGGAAGACTCGGTGCCGTACATTCGCCTGCTACGCTCACCGCGCTGCCCAGGGTCAGGCCGATCAGTGCCAGCTTGATACTGTTTATCATAACTACCTCACGTGTTTCGAGTATTTAGGGGGAAAAACATTAACAGGAGTGGCTGCTCCTGCCAAGTCAGGACCGCTATTAGGGCGCTATTATTCTTTGCCAATCCACAACTTGGGCATACGCAACTCCGTCTCCAGTTTACGCGCCACCTCCTCTGCGGAACCTTTGCTGGCCAGCTTCACCACTCTCACGCGGTAAAGCGTCTGCCCATCTTTGACGTACGGTGCGATGATGACCTTGCCCGCATTCGGAGACAGCCTGCTTCCCCACGTTTCTGCCATGCTGCGCGATGCATAGGTGCCGAAGTTTACGAACCAGGCACCTGAAGATGCTGCGGGCTCAGACGGGCCGGTAGCTGGTTTAGAGGCAACTGGCTGGGTAGCGGCTGATTTGGATGCGATCGGCTCAGGTGCCGCGGGTTTAGGAATGGCTGGCTGAGGTAAAGTGGCTTGCTTGACGGTGGCAGGCTTGATCTCGTTGGCAGATGGCGGCGCTTTGGCTCCATACAGCGAAGCTACTGCATCTGCAACCTGAGGCTTGACCGGTTTGGCAGTGGGCACTGTTTTTGTAATGACAGCCTGCTGGACTCCCAGCTGGGCCTGCAGCCCGGCAACGGTATCGGTTAGCCTGCGATTTTCCAGTGTCAGCGCCTCTGCAGTTGCTGCCAGTTCGTCATAGGATTTTTTCAACTCCTGCAGAGCTCCCGGACTGGCGCTCACATCCTCGTTATGGGCGCTGGTGGCCAGAGCTGCGCGTAATTGACGCAGCTCTTCCTCGGTCGCCGCACGCTGTTGCATGACACCATAACCTCCGGCGGCGAGCAGTACGAGCGCTACAATGGACACAGCAATCAGGCTCAATGGCCATTTTTGGCTGCTGTCCTCATTCTCCTCGAGATACCCCTCTTTCTTGAGCCAGTCATCGGGCTCCTCAGCAACTGACTGATCGGGCTCGCGCCAGACGGACGAGGGCGGGTAGTCAGGGTCATCATCCTCTTCGAGCAAATGGTCGTTCTCTTCTTCATCCGGAAAATCGTCCTCAAATTCCTCGTCTTCATCCAAACTGTCTGCGCTGAAGCTCGAGGTGTAATCGGTATCCCGGTCGGGCTCCTCGAATTCATCCTCGTCATCTTTATCGAAACTGCCAAATCTTGGTTCGCGACGCGGATCTTTGCCAATGGGACTGGCGTCATAGCCGGGCAATAGCCCCTCTTCCCCATCCGGGTGATCGTCGTTATTTCTGGTCATAGCTCAACAGTACCTGTGCATTGCGATAATCTGTAGCGATGATAACAGACCCGTACGGTAATTTCCTCGCCGCCGCGGGAGGAATAAAGAATACGTCACCTGGCTCGAATGTAGTTAAAATAGGCCGATGGATGTATCCGCTATTCTATCTCCCCTGAACGAAGCACAGCGCGATGCTGTCGCCGCAGACAACCAAAATATGCTGGTGCTCGCAGGAGCTGGCAGCGGTAAAACCCGAGTTTTGGTACATCGCATTGCCTGGCTGATCAAGGCGGAGAATTTTTCTCCCTGGTCCATCCTGGCGGTGACCTTTACCAACAAGGCGGCCCGGGAAATGCGCAGCCGCATCGAAGAGATGCTGCAGATACCTTCCCACGGCATGTGGGTTGGCACCTTTCACGGCCTCGCCCATCGTCTGTTGAAAGCGCACTGGCAGGACGCAGGGCTACCGCAGAATTTCCAGATACTGGACAGTGACGATCAACTGCGTCTGGTCAAGCGCGTGTGCCGGGACCTGGGGCTGGATGAGTCCCGCTGGCCGCCCAAGCAGGCCATGTGGTACATCAATGCACAGAAAGACGAGGGGCTGCGCAGTGCGCATGTCGAAGCTTCTCCCGGGGACCTGTTCACGCAGACCATGTTGCAAGTTTATCGCGCCTATGAGGTCGCCTGCGACCGCGCCGGCATGGTGGACTTTGCCGAGTTGCTATTGCGCGCACATGAGCTATGGTTGAAGTGCCCGCAGGTGTTGCAGCATTATCAGGGTCGCTTTCGACAAATACTGGTGGATGAGTTTCAGGACACCAACACCGTGCAGTACGCGTGGTTGCGAGTATTGGCGGGTACGCACATTCCTGTGGTCGCCGTGGGCGACGACGACCAGTCCATCTACGGCTGGCGCGGTGCGAAGATTGAGAACATACAGCGCTTTACTGAGGACTTCAGCGGCACCCGGACCATTCGTCTGGAGCAGAATTACCGCTCGACCCAGACCATCCTGCAGGCCGCCAACGGCGTCATCGCGCACAATTTCGGACGCCTGGGCAAGGAGCTGTGGACGGACGGAGAATCGGGCGAGCCGATCAGCCTGTACGCAGGTTATAACGAACACGATGAAGCGCGCTATATCGTGGAGCAGGCTGAGCAGTGGTTGATTGCCGGCAACACACGTTCCTCGGTGGCTATCCTCTACCGCTCCAACGCGCAGTCACGGGTGTTGGAGGAGGCGCTGATTCGCAGTGCCATACCGTATCGCATCTACGGCGGGCAACGCTTTTATGAGCGCCTGGAAATTCGCAACGCCCTGGCCTATCTGCGCTTGCTGCTCAATCGCGGGGATGATGCTGCATTGGAGAGAGTTATAAATACGCCGCCGCGAGGTATTGGCAGCAAGTCCCTGGACACGGTGCGAGAGTGTGCCCGCGAGCGGGGCATCACCTTGTGGCGTGCGATAGCAGCTGTACTGGATGAAAAGCGGTTGCCCGCCAGGGCGTTGAGTGCGCTGGAAGGTTTTGTTGTGCTGATCAACGAGTTGGATTGCGGTGCGGAACAATTGCCACTGGAGGAGCTGGTTGATCATGCAATACGGTCGTCCGGGCTATTCCTGTACCACAAAAATGAGAAGGGCGAAAAAGGCCAGGCGAGGGTAGAAAACCTGGAGGAACTGGTCAGCGCGGCCAAGCAGTTTGTCGCAGAAGACGGTGAGCTGTCACCGCAGCAGCAGTTTCTCGATCGGGCCGCTCTCGACGCCGGCGATGCCCAGGCGGATGAGCATGAGGACAGCGTGCAATTGATGACGCTGCACTCCGCCAAGGGACTGGAGTTCCCTCTGGTATTTCTGGCCGGGATGGAGGAAAACCTGTTTCCCCACCGCATGTCGATGGAGGAGCCGGGGCGCCTGGAGGAAGAGCGCCGGCTGTGCTATGTGGGCATCACCCGGGCCAAGGAAAAACTGGTCATTACCTATGCCGAGTGCCGACGCCTGCACGGCAGTGAATCCTATAACACGCCTTCGCGGTTTGTCCGCGAAATTCCCGCGCAGTTACTGCAGGAAGTGCGCCTGCGCGGTGCCATCACGCAGCCGGTGAGCAGCCTTACTCAGGCGCGGGTGCCCGACACTGATCTGTCACTGGGGCAGCGTGTCTATCATCAGGTGTTCGGCGAAGGTGTCGTGCTAAACTTCGAGGGGCGTGGCGCCAGTGCCCGGGTGGAAGTCAATTTCGATTTCGAGGGCAGCAAGTGGTTGGTGCTGCAATACGCCAATCTGCAGTTGATGTAACAGGAATACTACGGATGACATCCAACATGGGCGACACCGCCACAGAAAAACGCTACACGCCGCTAGATTATTCTGTTACTGGTAGGCGCCCTCGTGGTAACGCTGGGTTTATGGGCGTCAGATCGAGCGGGCATGAAAAAAACAGACAAGAGGGCCCCGTCTGCTGCACCAGCGGTGAGCAATTCCACTGGAAGATGGTTACTACCTGGCCCAAGAACTTCCCCGGGCTGGGTATGGCGCCTGAAAATTTCGCGCGCACCGTCGGGGAAATGAGCGGCGGACGGCTGACTGTACATGTTTACGGTGCGGGCGAAATCGTGCCCGCCATGGAAGTGTTCGATGCGGTATCCCAGGGTGTGGTAGATGCAGGCCACGGGTCCGCCTACTACTGGAAGGGCAAAATTCCTGCTGCGGTCTTCTTTACTGCCATGCCCTTTGGCCTGAATGCCCAGGAGATGAACGGCTGGCTACATTACGGTGGCGGACTGGAGTTGTGGCAGGAAGCGTATGCCCCCTATAACCTGGTGCCGATGGCTGGCGGTAGCACCGGCGTGCAGATGGCGGGTTGGTTCAACAGGGAGATCAATTCCGTCGAGGACCTCAAGGGCCTCAAGATGCGCATCCCCGGCCTCGCGGGAGAGGTGTTTGCAGAAGCGGGAGGCACGGCGGTGACGATCCCTGGCGGAGAGCTCTACACCTCCATGCAAACCGGCGTTATTGACGCGCTGGAATGGGTGGGCCCTTACAATGACCAGGCCTTCGGTTTTCAGGAAGTGGCCAAGTACTATTACTATCCTGGTTGGCACGAGCCAGGTTCTATTCTGGAGTTTGTGTTTAACAAGGATTCGCTGGCAGCGCTGCCGCCGGACTTACAGGCGATTGTTAGAGTGGCGGCCCGCGCGGTGAATCAGGACATGCTGGATGAATACACCGCGCGCAACAACGCAGCACTGCAAAGCCTGGTCAACGACCACGGCGTGCAGTTACGCCGCCTGCCCGACGATGTGCTGCTCGCGCTATGGCAGGGCACGCAGGTGGCTACGCAAAAATTGGTGACGTCGGACCCGATGGCCGCGAAGGTGTATGCCTCGTATCGCGAGTTTTACAAGGGAGTGCGCAACTACCATCACATTTCCGAGCAGGCCTATATCAATGCCCGTGACAAGGCGATGGGTGATGATGAGTTTTAGCCGAGCGTTTTACGGCAATTCCCTATAGCCCTCCCAGTACAGTTTATTATTGTGCTGAGAATCGGATAATCCACGCCCCAGCTGCGAAAAAAGTCACGCGCGAAGGCATTCTATACTTTACGAGATAGTATCAATTTAGCGATTCTGAATGAATTGATTGAAGTACATTCCGTCAGAAAAATGTTGCGTTGAGACCAGGAAAAACTCGCTCTCAAGTTGCTCGGATGTTGGATAGTACTGGCGAAATTCAAAACCCGAAAAATAAGCGATAGCGGCTTCTTTGTCGTCTATTTCCTTCAGTATATTTGCCATCTGAAGTAGAAAACGCGGATTTCTCTTTAGTGTGTTGGCATTATAGATAGCAGGCAAGCCTACAACTTCATGACCTGTGTGCAGGTAGACGTAGTCACTCGCGTTACTGTACAGCTTCCGATGTGGCGACTCCATATTCACCATTGCTAGTAACGGAGACGTCGCCGCCTCAGGTGTGTCATACCCTAAACCATAGCGTTTGGAGTATTCAATTTGATAAGCGGTCTTTAGGCAGTAACTTAACAAAATTAGAATGATTGTTGACAATAATAGGCCGAACATCAAGCGTGACGACATTGCAGCTTGTAACGAGATACACACTACGAATGATCAATAGGACCCAGACAGGTAACAGTATGCGTTCGTCTAGCGGCGTATACGCGTCCATGAGGCTGATTGAGATAAGTAGAAAAAATACGTAAAGAAGCGCCGCAATAGCCAGGCCTATCGCCAAGGCTTTTCGACTATCCCCCGTCGGCAGTCTCGTAAGAGACATAACAACAACTGAACCCATACATAGCACCACAAGTATCGTTAGCACCCCCGGGCCGGGTACTTGGAACCAGGAAAAAAAGACTTCCAACAATTGCTTAGCGTGAGTAACTCCAACCGGATGATATTCCAGCGTTCTATTTGTCGATTCTCCTCGTATCAGAGCATTCAGGGCTAACCAACAGATAAGTGGCAGCGCAGAAATTACAACGAATGCGAGCGCACTCCAAGTTCGTTTTCTGGGGGGCTGTTCCCCACTGTACCGACCAATGTAGATCAGCACGGTGAATACTGCTATGAACGGTAAGCCAGCATAACGAGTGATAGGCATGCAACCAACTAGGAGTGCAGCGATCAGAAGTGGAAACATGCTTCCCCTGTTTAAAAACCAAAAGCATGCGCCAAAACCCGATAGTAGGAAGAAAACAAAGAGCGCTTCGCTTACTGCATATTGATGTACAAGAAATACCTCTGGATTAGAAGCAAACACCACAGCTGCGAGAGTAGCAATCCAGTACTGACTTTTTCTTGCGACGTGCAGGCAATGGTAGACAACCAGAGAAAAGGCGACGGTGTTAAAAACTAACAGCAATAGCTGGCCAAGCAATGCCGCAATTTTTATATTCGAAATAAACGACATCATCAGGGCCAAAAAGAGTGGATATGCTGGTGGCCAATGGCTAGGAAGGTGCTCCAGTTTTGGGTCCAATACGAATCGGCTTGCAGACTTTAGATAGGCCACAGAGTCGGGCGATACGCCAATACCCCAGGGAAGTGAATAGTACAAAATGGCTGCAGCAGAAACGCCTATGAAGATAGTAACCAGTAGAAAAAGTCGGAAACTATCAGTGGCAGCTTCAGTTTGATTTGAATACATAGTATTTCCTAACCAGGTAATTCCAGAAAAATACTGAGCCGGTAGCTATTACCTTTCCGGTAATTCCAGCAAGATCGAAGCTGGTTACGGCCGTATAAAGTATCCATTCGTGTAGTATCAGCCCAATTCCACTAACGACGTATACGGCGACAATTTCTTGCCTTTTATCAAGCTGAGCGCCGCTTTCAAATACGAATCGGATACTGATCACGTAATTGATTGCGGTGGCTATTACAAAGCCCACGCCAGCCACGAGTAGATAATTCAAGTTTAACCAGGTACTGAAAAGAAGAAAAAAAAGCAGATCAAATGCTGCGGCGATGCCCCCGACGATGAAGTACCTGAAAAGCACTTATCTAACTACCGAAAAAAATTGTACTTTATAATGCAATACAGCGCGTGCACGCCGTCCCGCCATCCTATTTTTTTCCCCTCTTCATATGTCCTGCCATAATAGGATATACCCACTTCATAGAAGCGAGGTTTGAGTTTGGCGAGCTTCGCTGTTATCTCCGGTTCGAATCCAAATCTGTCTTCCTCTATAGTTATGGACTGAATGAGTTCTCGCCGGAACACCTTGTAGCAGGTTTCCATATCAGTCAGATTTAGATTGGTGCACATGTTCGATAGTAGTGTCAGCAGCCCATTCCCGAGTCTGTGCCAGAAGTACAAAACTCTATGCGGTTGTCCGCCCAAAAATCTTGAGCCGTATACGACATCAGCCCTGTTAGTGAGAATTGGCTCAACCAGCTTGGGATATTCACCCGGGTCGTATTCCAGGTCTGCGTCCTGAATGAGAACGATATCCCCCGTGGCGGCTAAAAAACCTGATCTTAGCGCAGCGCCCTTTCCCTGATTGGTAGAGTGAAAAATAATTTTGTCCACGCTTCCGTGAATTTCGTTCTTAAGGATATCTCGCGTGCCATCGGTTGAGCAGTCGTCAATAATAATGATTTCCTTCCCGGGATACGGTGATTTTTGGATCGCGGAGACGATCTGCCTGATCGTTTTGGCTTCATTGTAACAGGGGACGATTACAGATAGTTTCATTCAGCACGACACCCAGGTTCTTGACGCATCATGTATCAATATATAAGTAATGACTGGAGATGCAAGTGCGATAACTGATATTGAATGGTGATGGCGATGGCAACAGACGAAGGAAGTTTGCAAAAAACTACTGACCTAAATTCTACCAGTGTTGTTATTGCTGAATCGCCCGCGTGCGCCCGTTCTCATCAATAGCGACATACACAAACTCTCCTTCGGTGACCTTGATCGGTTCACGATCCTGCTGGGAGACAATCCACACTTCCACGATTATGCGAATGGAACTGCGCCCGATCTCTAGCACATCGCAATAACATGACACTACTGCGCCCACGTGGACTGGCGTGAGAAAGGCCATGCCGTTGATGGCGACCGTCGCCACCCGGCCATTGGCGACATCGCTGGCAGTGATCATCCCGGCGATATCCATCTGTGACAACAACCAGCCGCCGAAAATATCGCCGTTGGCATTGGTGTCCTTGGGCATGGCCACCGTTTGCAGGGCCAGGTCGCCATGGGGCAGGGGCGTGGTATCGATATCGCTCATGTCAGTTGCCTGTTGTTAAGGTGGAGTGACGGGCTGCCCTTCTTATTTGAGTGCTGCGGGCAGCCAAGTTGCCATCTGGGGCCAGAACCACAGTGCCACAAGTAGCAATAGCTGTAGAAGTATAAAGGGAACTACGCCCCGGTAGATAGCGCCGGTAGTCACTGAGTCGGGTGCTACCCCGCGCAGGTAGAAGAGCGCAAAACCGAAGGGCGGGGTGAGGAATGAGGTCTGCAGGTTGACGGCAATCATAATGCCCAGCCAGATAGGATCCAGGCCCATGCCCAGCAGGATGGGCCCCACGATGGGCACAACTACAAAAATTATCTCGATGAAATCGAGAATGAAGCCAAGCAGGAAGATCAGCACCATCACCACGAACATAGCGCTGACAGCGCCGCCGGGCAGCCCATTGAAAAACGTGTGGATCAGCTCTTCACCACCGAAACCTCGGAACACGAGGGAAAAAACCGCCGCACCGATCAGGATCATAAACACCATGCAAGTCACTTCCAGAGTGCTTTGCACGGCTTCCTTCAGGCGTGCGAAGTTCAACTGCCGCTTTGCCAGTGCCAGCAGCAGTGCGCCGACCGCACCGATACCAGCGGCCTCGGTCGGTGTTGCCGCGCCGGCCAGGATCGAGCCGAGCACAATGCTGATCAGCGCCAGCGGCGGCAGTAGCCCGATCAGCACCGCGCCGGTGCTGATCGGCTCCAGTGTACTGGGCGGTGCCGTTTCCGGTTTCAGCCATGCCTGGATGAACAGGTAGAGGATGTACATCCCCACCAGCACCAGCCCGGGAATCAGCGCACCGACGAACAGGTCGCCCACGGAGATGGTTTTGGGATTGGCGATGTGCATATTGAGCTGCGCCCGCTGGTAGGCGTTGGACAGAATGTCGCCCAGCATGACCAGCACAATGGACGGTGGAATGATCTGGCCGAGAGTGCCGGTCGCGCAAATTGTTCCAGCCGCGAGGGAGGGGCTGTAGCCGCTGCGTAGCATACTGGGTAGGGAAATCAGCCCCATGGTTACCACGGTGGCCCCGACAATGCCGGTGCTCGCCGCGAGAAACATCCCCACCACCACGACTGAGATACCCAGCCCGCCGCGCAAACCACCCATCAGGCGTGCCATGCTG
The DNA here is from genome assembly GCA_963747995.1 of uncultured Gammaproteobacteria bacterium. Taxonomy (GTDB): domain Bacteria; phylum Pseudomonadota; class Gammaproteobacteria; order Pseudomonadales; family Halieaceae; genus Marimicrobium. The sequence goes on from CAVVHD010000006.1 coordinate 156,117, forward strand.
TCGAGCAGTTCCTCGGCCACGCGGGATTTCTCCAGGATAGTACCCATGAGGATGAACAGCGGTACAGCGATGAGTGAGGTATTGTTGACCGTGCCGTAGATGCGTCCGGGCAGTGCCGACAGGAAGCCGATATCGAACACGCCAGCCAGTACACCACCGGTAGCAAACGCCAGCGCTGTGCCGGCGAGAGTGAACGCCACCGGATAACCCAGCATCAGCAGCAGGCAAACTGCTAGGAACAAATAGAGGCCGAGGTATTCCACTACTTGCCTTCGTCCTCTACCAGAATGAGGGCATTGCGCAATATCTCGGCGACCCCCTGCAGCGCAAGATTCACGGCCATAAGCGGAATCAGGCTCTTAAGCAGGAATACCGCCGGTATGCCGCCGGGTTCGGCGGATGTTTCCCGCATCGCCCAGGACTCACTGACATAATCTGCGCTGCTAATGAGAATGAAGGCACACAGCGGTAGCAGGAATACGATTCCGCCCAGGGCGTCGATCCAGGCCTGCGCTCGCGCACTGAAATTGCGGTGGAAAATATCCACGCGCACATGAGCGCCGGTCTTGAGCGCATAGGCTGCTCCCAGCAGAAACACCGTGCCGTGCATATAAATTACAGATTCCTGCGCCAGTATTGCGCCGATACTGAAGCCATAGCGCAGCACCACGACCGCCGCTGTGAGCACGGCCATGCCCAGGATCAGCCATGCCAGGAGTCGACCGCAGCGCTCGGTAAACGCGTCAATGAAACGCACACAGGCGTGCAGAACAGGCATGGTGGATAAGTCTTTTTGATTATTGCATCGCAGAGTATCATAGCCCAATCCCTGAGATGAAAAGAAATTCCTTTCCCACTCCTGTACCAGGATGCGACAACGTGTTGACTGTTATTTCTCCGGCAAAAACGCTGGATTTTGAAAAGCCGCCGGGTACGTGTAAAACGACCCAGCCGCAGTTCCTGGCGCGCGCCGCCGAGCTGGTGGAGGACGCCCGCGCCCTCAGCCCGGATAGCATCCGCGCCTTGATGGGCGTGAGTGCCAACATCGCGGAACTCAATCACCGGCGCTTCATGGACTGGAGCCTGCCTTTTACTCTGGATAACGCGAAACAGTCGCTGCTGGCCTTCAAGGGCGATGTCTACGTCGGATTGCAGGCGCAGACCTTAAGCGCAGTACAGCTGAATTTCGCACAGCAACATTTATGCATTCTCTCCGGCTTGTATGGCCTGTTGCGCCCGCTGGATCTGATGCAGCCGTATCGTCTGGAGATGGGACTACCATTTGCCAATCGTGGCGGCAGGAATCTCTACGAGTTTTGGGGCGACTCGATAACCGCGGCGCTCAATACCCGGCTGCGTAAGTCCGGCACAAAGGTACTGGTGAACCTGGCATCCAATGAGTATTTCCGCTGCGTGCAAGCGCGGGCGCTGGATGCCGATGTGGTCACCCCTGTGTTCAAGGATCTGAAGGGTGACCAGTACAAGGTGATCAGTTTCTTTGCCAAGCGGGCGCGCGGGCAAATGGCGCGTTTTATCATCGATCACGAATTGAACGAGCCGGACGGCATGAAAAAATTCAAGGCTGATGGGTACCGCTACAACAAGGCCCAGTCCAGCGCCCGCGAACTGGTGTTTACCCGCGAGAAGCCAGTAACAGTATAGTGCCGACTACGCGGTTGCCAGCGGCGCCATTCAGTCAGGGCTGGTAGAGAAATCTGGTTTCCGCTTCTCCAGAAATGCCAGCATTCCTTCTGCCTGGTGTTTACCCGCAGAGACCTTGTGCACGCCGCTCTTTCTACTGCCAGTGCGTCGTCCAATGAAGCGTCGCTCGGCACCCACCACGCAGCGCAGGACGCCGGCCACGGAGTATGGAGGCATGTGCAGCCAGTTCGTGCGCAAGCGCAAGGGCTTTCTGTTGCAACAGCGCATTTGGCCATACTTCCTGCACCAATCCGATCTGCAATGCCCTGCGGCCCAGAGATCTTTTTCGCCCGCAGGATAATATCCAGCGCCTGGGCGCGACCGACACAGCGCGTCAGTCGCGCAGTCCCGCCCCAGGCGGGTACCGTGCCGATATCCAGTTCCGGAAGGCCGATCTGTGTGCCTTCCTCGGCCGCGAGTCGAAAGTGGCAGGCCAATGGCAATTCAAGGCCGCCTCCCAGGCAATAGCCACACAACACAGCGATAACCGGCTTTTCCAGGTTTTCAATCATGGACAAGACGCGCAGGCGCTGGTCCAGCAGGGCATCAATGCTACCCTTGAGTGCAATCCCCTCACCCAGTTGCTTCAGATTCATACCCACGGAAAAATGTTGCTCGCCCGCACCGCGAATAATAATGGCGCGAACGGTCTTGTCCTGCGCCAGTTGTGGAATGGTCTTTTCCAGCGCATCGATGAACGCAAGGGTCATGCGGTTCATCGGTGCGTCGTTGTTAATAATGATGGCGACCGGGCCGTCACGTTCAAGGAGCAATGCTGAGGTTACTGTATTCATACTATGTTTCCTCCGCAAAAATTTGTTGATGCGGTCTGCGCAATGCCGGCGCTTATTTGAACGGCAGCATTTGTGCCGCCGCCTGCCGGTACTCTTCGTTGTGCCGTTCTTCGCGGCGCGTGAAATCACCCACCGCCGCGGCGAGGCGCGCATCGGCAATCCAGTGATTTGACCAGGTGGTGATGGGGCGAAAGCCGCGCTGGATTTTGTGTTCGCCCTGTGCGCCGGGGTCGAAGCGCGCCAGCTTGTTGGCGATGCAGTACTCGATGCCCTGGTAGTAGCAGGCTTCGAAATGCAGGCAGTCATACTCCTGTTCGCAGCCCCAGTAGCGCCCGTACAGCGTATCGCTGGAGCGAAAATACAGGGCGCCGGCCACGGCGTGTGCATCGAGGTAGGCCAGCACCATCACGACCTGGTCGCCCATGCCCGCGGCGGTGTCGACAAAAAATTCACGGCTCAGGTAGCCACCGTGGCCACTGCGCTTGGCGTAGGTCAGCTGGTAGAAACGGTAGAACTGCTCCCATTCCTGCGTCCCGATGTCCGCGCCGGTGAGGGTTTTTAGCACCAGCCCCTGCTCGGCGACGCGCCTGCGCTCCTTGTTCAGTGCTTTGCGTTTGCGGCTGTTGAAGGTGGCCAGAAAATCCTCGAAGCAACTGAAGCCCTCGTTAAACCAGTGGAACTGGGTGGCGGCGCGGCGGTGCAATCCGGCGTCCAGCAGTTTTTTGCTGACGGCTTCCTCGGGAAACAACAGGTGCCAGGAGGAGATATGCCGTTTTGCCGCCAGCTTTTTTATCGCGCCAAGAGCAGCGCGCAGGCACTGCTCCTCGTCCATGCCCGGCGCCATGCACAGGCGCGGTCCGGTCGCGGGGGTGAAAGGTATCGCGGTAAGCAGCTTCGGGTAATAGGCGAGGCCGCTCTGGCGCCAGGCATCGGCCCACGACCAGTCGAAGACGTACTCGCCGTAGGAGTGGGACTTCAGGTACAGCGGCATAACTGCGGCCAACTCACCGCCGACCCGCAGCAACAGATGGCAGGGCTGCCAACCGGTCTCGGCCGTGGTGCATGCGGTTTTTTCCAGCCCGTACAGGAACTCGTGGCGCAGGAAGGGATAGTCAGTCCCGGTGATACCGTTCCATTGCGCAGCAGAAATCCGGTCCAGGCTGGTGAGGAATTCAGCGGTGAAATCCGCTGTTTGCGTGGCGGGTTGCATGGGCGACTCAGGCATTGGCGGTCAAATAGTCAAGCACGACACCGGCGAATATCGCCATGCCCACCCAGTTGTTGTGCCCGAAGGCCCGGAAGCAGGCGTCGGGCCTGCGTTCACGGATCAGGTACTGCTGATAGCCGAACAGCATGGCGGCCACCACCAGGCCAGCGTTGTAGTAGAGCCCCAGCCCGAATGCCAGCCCCGCCAGGTACAGGCACAGCAGGCAGCCCAGTTGCAGCAGGCCGATGATCAGGCGATCGTACCGGCCGAACAGGATGGCGGTGGACTTGATGCCGATCCTGAGGTCGTCCTCGCGGTCGACCATGGCATAGGCCGTGTCGTAGGCCACGGTCCACAACAGGTTGCCCAGGTACACCAGCCACAGTGCGGGCGGCAGTGTGCCGCGCTGGGCGGCGAAGGCCATGGGGATGCCCCAGGAAAACGCGGCGCCCAGCACCAGTTGCGGCAGATGGGTGTAGCGTTTCATAAAGGGATAGCTGGAGGCCAGCAGCACCGCAACAATGGACAGCTCGATGGTCAGTGTGTTGGTGAACAGCACCAGAATGAAAGCCAGCAGCATCAGCGTCACAAACAGGGCCAGTGCCTCGCGCACGGTGACCGCCCCGGTGACCAGGGGTCGCGCGCTGGTGCGCGCCACCGCGCCGTCGAGATTGCGGTCCGCCAGGTCGTTGACAATGCAGCCGGCGGAGCGCGTCAGAAAGGTGCCGGCCACGAAAATCAGCCAGCAGGTCGTAGTCCGGCACACCCTGCGCCGCCAGCCACAGCGCCCACAGGGTCGGCCACAGCAGCAGCAGGGTGCCGATCGGCCGGTCGAAGCGGATCAGTTGCAGCAGAGCACCGGTTTTTAAGGAATGTGCCATTGAACCCTTCACGGCATTGCGAGATTGACAGCTTACTGGGTTGGCGCCCTAAATGCAGCGCTGACCTTGCCGCGCTGTGTGCGGTGCATCGACAGAGCCGCTTGCCATGGGGTGAACGCCTGCAGAAACACCTCGCTCACCATCAGCTTTTTCCCCTCGATCTCGAAGCGTGAGCGGCGTCCCCACGCGGGGCCCGATTGGCGCAGGTCTGGCGGCAGGTAGTCGCTATCGCCGGCCATGAGGGCCAGCTCAAAGGGGTGGCGGTGCATGCCCGGGTGCTTGAACAGGATGGCGCCCAGTGAGGCGTTATGCAGGCGGCGCAAGTGGGCCAGGCTGCCCACCAGACTGGAAATCGGAAAGATACTGCGTGCAAACACGACGGCATCGCCCGCCAACAATAGCGCCACTTCGCGCACCAGTGCCAGTTGCCGGGGCGGCAGCGCCAGCAAACTGCGTTCGGAGGGCAGCGGGACTTCCCAGCCCTGGTAAAGGCGCTGCACGCGAAACTCGCCCCGGCCACTGGCCACCAGTTGCCCGGTCAGGGAGCCGTTGTCCGATAACCAGACACGCACAGGCGCCGGCAGCGTGGCACTGGTGTAGCGCCCCACGGGCCGCCAGCGGGGCTCTGCTGCAATGCGCCTGCGCGCCTGCGGCGCCGGGGCAGGAATTGGAGGGGACAAAGGTCTGGTATCCTTGATTCGAGAGGCGAGAATGCTGTATCGGGAGTGAGCTTGCAAGAGAGTCGCAGGCCTAAATTCCGGACCGTCCCGGGGAGAAATTCCTTGCACAATTATTGTACAACTCTATAGTGTTGCGTCTCGAAATTTGCCATTCGTTCCGGCGCCTGCCGGGTCGCGATCGGTCGATCTATAACCCGTAAATGCAAGAGAGCGAGTCCTGGTATGAGTAAGTGGGAATGTATTGTCTGTGGCCTGGTCTATGACGAAAAAAACGGTTGGCCAGACGATGGTATCGCGCCGGGCACCAGGTGGGAGAATGTCCCCGAGGACTGGCTGTGTCCCGATTGCGGCGTGGGCAAGGAAGACTTTGAGTTGGTGAAAGAGGAGCCGGTTGACGATGCGCCCCACCACGAGCAGCCCGTGGTCGACAAGGTCCATGCGCCGGTGGTTATTCTGGGCACCGGCCTGGCGGGCTATGGCCTGGCCAAGGAATTTCGCAAGCACGATAGCGAAACCCCGCTCATCCTGATCACCTCCGACGACGGCCGCTCCTATTCCAAGCCGATGCTGTCCACCGGTTACACCAAGGGCCATGAGGCCGATGATCTGGCGCAGTCCGATGCGGGCCAGATGGCTGGACAGCTGAAGGCCAGTGTGTGGACCATGACCAAGGTGAATGAGATTGATACCGCGCGCCAGTTGATCAAGGTGGCGGATGCCGATACCGCCATTCACTACGGCAAACTGGTGCTGGCGGTGGGCGCCGAGGTAATCCGTCCCCCGATTGAAGGCGATGGGCTGGCGCTGGTGTATTCCGTGAATGATCTGCTCGATTACGCAGATTTTCGTACGGCCGTAGCTAAGAATGCGGTGAAGAAAATATGCATTATCGGCGGCGGATTGATCGGCTGCGAGTACACGAATGATTTAATCAATGGCGGCTTCGAGGTGGAAGTCGTTGATCCGCTCGGCTATTGCCTGCCCACCCTGTTGCCCGAACCTGCTGGCAAGGCGGTGCAGGCTGCACTTGAAGCGAAGGGCGCGACCTTCCATTTCGGGCCGCTGGTGACCGCGGTCAACAAAGCGGCGAAGGGAGTTGTTGTGAGCCTCAACAATGGTGGGACCATCAGCGCCGACATCGTGCTTTCTGCTGTCGGCGTGCGCCCGCGCACCGCGCTGGCCAAGGCCTGCGGCATCGTCACCAACCGGGGCATTGTCACCAACCGGTTGCTGGAGACCAGCGCTCCCAACGTCTACGCCATGGGCGACTGCGCAGAGGTCAACGGCCATGTGCTAGTGTATGTCGCGCCATTGATGGCGGCGGCCAAAGCGTTGGGCAAAACCCTGGCGGGAGAGCCCACCGAAGTCAGCTACCCGGCCATGCCGGTGACCATAAAAACTCCGGCTTGCCCGGTGGTGGTCGCCCCGGTGGCGCCGGGCACAGCGGGCGAGTGGACCATCGAAGCCGACGGCAACAACGTCAAGGCCCAGTTCCGCGACAGCAGCGGCAAACTGCTGGGCTTCGCGCTGACCGGCGAAGCGATAAAAGACAAAACCACACTGCAGAAAGAGTTGCCGGCCATCATGGCCTGATGCGATCCCGGTTGCACAGGCCTTGCCGGTGACCGGGCACGTTGAGCGCCATATCCGATTGTGGCTGGACGACTTTGTCGTCGGCCTGAACCTGTGCCCCTTTGCGCGGTCCCTGCTGGGCGCGCCTAACCTGCGCATTGCGATCTGCGCAGCTAGCGATAATGTGGCCATGCGCAGTGCATTTCTACAGGAATTGGATCTACTGCAGCGTAGCACCGAGCAGGAGATCGCCACCACCTTGCTGGCATTTCCTGATGCACTGCAACACTTCCCGGATTATTTATGGTTCCTCGATGACGCGCAGGAGTTGTTGCTGGAAGCCGGGCTGGAAGGGGTGGTGCAACTTGCCAGCTTTCACCCGCAGTATCGTTTTGCGGGGGAAGCGCCGGATGCTGCCAGTCACTACAGTAACCGGGCACCTTATCCACTGATCCATCTGCTGCGGGAGGATATGTTGAGCCGCGCACTGGCGGAGTTTACCAACCCCGAGCGAATTCCCGACAGAAACATTGAGACGCTCAACAGTATCGGCGTGGAGGAACTGGAGCAGAGGTGGCAGGCGATTTTCTCTAGATAGCGTTTGCCCCGACTACACTGAGCACCCGAAACCTGAACTCTGTGCCCTTGCCGATGACCGAAGACATCTTTAGGTTCAGTACAAGTGCCTGATTGATTTTTTCAACTATGGAAAGGCCAAGCCCGGCGCCAGCGGTGCCAATCCCACTACTTTCCAATTGTACAAATTTACTGAAAATCGCTTCATGGTCCTCTTCAGCAATGCCAATGCCGGTATCAGAAATCAGGAATTCCACGACGTCGCCATTCGCTTTGGCCCTGCAACAAACCTCCCCGGCATCCGTATAACGGACTGCATTAGTTAATAAGTTACGCAGTAGCCGCAGCAGCAGTTCCTGGTCAGTCCATACTGCAACATCATCAAACTCCAGGTGCCAGGCCAGGCCCCTTTCGGCACACAACGGTGCGATTTCCAAATTAACACGAGCGCAAAGCTCACCCAGCCGAAAACTTGCAGGGGTTACTTTAAATCTACCTGCGTGGAATTTTCCAAAATCCATCAGGCTATCGAAATGCTTTGACATCTGCTGGATGCTATTTCGCAGGTCTTTTATCAGTGGCACCATAGCGTCTGGTGGTTTGGCTATCAAAAGGGTGTCGGTAAGGATGGCCAGAGCAACCAGCGGCTGCTTGATATCATGGCTGGCCGCTGCCATAAAATAGGATTTCGATTCGTTGGCTTCCTGTGCCGCCAGCAAAGCCCGATCAGTCTTCTGTCGCGCTTCCTCAACCCGTTTCCGCGCTGAAATCCGTTCAATTAAAATGCTACTTAACGCGATACCAAGCGCCAACATGAGAATTAGTACCGCCCAGGGAATCCACGTGCGACGTGCCTGTTCGTAAGTTGCCCCAGGTGTCGTGACGACCAACCAGTTATGGCCGGCGAAACTGATACGGGCTGTCCCGTTAAACCGTTCTTCCAGGTTCGCGATCGTGGGCGTAACAGCTTCAACATCTGCGCGGGAGGACGATGCTCTCGTGTGGTACCACTGCGAGTCTACTGGCAGTGCTTCGTCGAACAGGTAAAAGTCAACATCAGCATTGGCTGTGAGCAGAGCCGCATCGAACAATTTCCCTATGAGATATATACCAACAGTGAAGCCGGTAAGGTTGGTACGACGAGCTGCGACCGTATCCAGTGTCACGTCCGGGCGATAGACCGGCACGGCCATCAGCATCGCAGCTGCCGGTGTATCCAGCTGGACCAGAGCGATAGGGGTCACCATGAGCAATTGGTCCATATCGCACGCGCGCTCAAGAGCCGCTCGCAGCAATTTCTCAGAACCCAGATCAAACCCTATCGCTCTCTGGTTAGCCCCCGTCAGTGGTTGTATGTATTGCACCGGAAAGTACTCGTCACGCTGCGCTACGGGGATACGTTTTCCGGAATTATCGATTTCATATAGCCGCACTCCGGCCTGAATTTCACCATGCATCTGGGTCTCCCACGCTTCTGGATCAGTTACCCGTGGAACCCATTCCACTGCCTGCGCGTCGGGATCGTCTCTTCGATTCTCAAATTCTGACAGGTGGTAGCGCCGGAATTCATCAGCGCTCACATGTTCAGAGGCATACAGGAAGGCTCGGAACGTTTCCATATCTCGACCGGCCGCTTGCAATAGCTGTGTGACGCTGTTTGCAGCAATAGACGATTCGCGCGCCAGAGACTGCGAGATCTTGACCGTCTCGAAATTCCACAGAAACATGAAAGCGAAGACCGCCGCTGCCGCAAAAGTACTATTGAGTATCACCGCGGGAACTATCGGACCAGACCTGAGTTTTTGTCGGTAGCCTTTCCAGAATCGAGCGACTATCCAGGCTATCGGCGAGAAGATCAACATGCCGCAGAAGTCGCCCAGCCACCACAGACCCCAGGTCGTCGCGGCTGCCTCCTCAGGCACCAGACCCGCGAGATAGAGACTACCAACGCCACCACTGGCTGCAATGGTACAAGCGAGGCCGATGGCGATACAGCCTTTGAGCAGTTCCGCGCCGCTTGAGGCGTAAAGCCCTCTGGGCGCAATGCGCTTCAGCATTTCACCTGCAGCCAGCGCGGAAAGCGTGGAGGCCGCGGAAATGGCCAGGCCAATGCACAGGAGGAGCGGGGTAATGGGAGAGGGCAGCTGGGTTAGATTGGTAACAAAAGCACCCAAAAAGATGCCTGGCAGAGTCCGACGCCCGCCTAATAGCACAGCGACCAGAGCAACGCCCGAAGGCGGCCAGAGCAAGGTGACATCCCAGTACGGCAGCACCGAAAAAAGGAAGCCCAACTGCGCCCCGACCGCATAGCCCAGAGCGATGGCGAGTGTGTTGTAGAGGCTCTTAGGAATTGCGGATTTCATAACCGAAGTCCATTCCACTTCGAGCATCCGACTTTTGCGGGTGGATGTAAGACACTCTTTGCGAGGTGGCGGGTGAGAAGCATACTGTTCTGGCTAGAGCTCCTCCTCACGGGCAACATGTCTTGAGTTCCCCCGTGCAGCAGAGGGTACTAACAAGTCGAGATTTCTTATCCAATAAACGACAGTCAATTTATCCCATGCAACTGCTTTATGCCACTACAAAGGCGAATTCTTGGTCGCCCTCCGCTTAACTAGCAAAAGCTACACATCCGACTATCGGCGGGCTAGACTGTGGCCGCTATCAGAGCAAGGATTTGATAAAAAGGAAATGATTAAGTGGCTTATGATTTGACAGGTAAGGTAAAGCTCATTCAGGCGGCGCAAACCTTCGATAGTGGATTCACTAAACGGGAAATGGTTGTCATCGTTGAAGACGGCAAGTATCCGCAGGAAATCAACCTCGAATTTGTTCAGGATAAGGTAGGCTTACTGGAGAACCTGCAGGTGGGGCAGCAAGTCACGGTCACCTTTGATATCCGTGGTCGCGAGTACAATGGCCGCTACTTCAATAATCTTCAGGGATGGAAAATCGTAACTACAGGAGACGAGGTCGCATTTTCTCCGAGAGGGCATACGTCCGCACTCTCCGAAATTGCGCCGCCAGATTTTGACGATAACGATATTCCTTTTTAGGGGCATTCTGAATATTTCCAAGTTTCGTTCACCACAGGTCACCATCTCCTGACTAACGCGATTGTTGGAACATATCCAAGCGGGATCGAATCGCTCAATTTGATTGTGGCGGCGTTTTTTGTCGCATTAAACTGTGAAGAACGTGTTTAGACCTTGGCAAACTGCTGACTGGTCCCGGTCCACCGCTGGATCAGCGGATCAGCCAGTTCCGGATGTGATTCCCGAATAGTGTTTGCGATTACCTCTACCTCATCCAGCAAGTGGTTGTGTGTCGGCAACTCCGCGATCCGAAATTCCATCAGGCCGGTCTGTCGGGTGCCGAGTACTTCTCCCGGGCCGCGTAACTCCAGGTCTTTCTCGGCGATATAAAAGCCGTCGGAACTTTCCCGCAGCACCGTCAGTCGCTGCTTGCCGCTGACGGACAACGGGGTTTGGTAAAGCAGGACGCAGTGGCTGGCCTGCGCGCCACGGCCCACCCTGCCGCGCAATTGGTGCAGTTGCGCCAGACCCAGGCGCTCGGGATTTTCGATAATCATCAAACTGGCATTGGGTACATCAACGCCGACTTCGATAACGGTGGTGGCCACCAGCAGGGACAGCTCGCCGCTCTTGAACGCTGCCATCATCGCGTCTTTCTCGGCGGGTTTCAGGCGTCCGTGAATGAGTCCAATTGCGAGATGCGGCAGTGCGATACGCAATTCTGCCGCGGTCGCTTCCGCCGCCTGCGCCTGGAGTACATCACTTTCTTCAATCAGCGTGCACACCCAGTAGGCCTGGCGTCCTGCGTCACACGCAGCGGCGACTCGCGCGGTGACCTCATCACGGCGGCTGCTGTCGACAAGTAAGGTCGTGATCGCAAGCCGGCCCGGCGGCAGTTCGTCGATGATCGAACAATCCAGGTCGGCGTAGGCCACCATGGACAGCGTGCGCGGGATGGGTGTTGCCGTCATGACCAACTGGTGCGGTCGGCCCAGCGCGGGATTGGTTTTGCGCGTCAGGGCGAGGCGCTGGTGCACACCGAAGCGGTGTTGCTCATCCACGATGGCCAGGCCCAGACGCGCAAAAGACACATCATCCTGGAACAACGCGTGGGTGCCGATGACCAGGCTTGCCGCACCGGACGCAATGCGCGCCAGGGCGCTGGTCCGCTTGCTGCCCTTGCTGCGGCCACTCAACCACTCCATGCTGATAGCCAGCGGCTCAAACCATTGGCCGAAGCTGCGCCAGTGCTGCTCCGCCAGTATCTCGGTCGGTGCCATGATCGCAACCTGGTAGCCGTTGCCGATCGCCTGCAGCGCCGCGCCTGCTGCGATCAATGTTTTCCCAGCGCCCACATCACCCTGCAGCAGGCGCATCATCGGCACGGGCTTGGCCAGGTCAATGGCGATTTCCTGCAATACACGCAGCTGCGCACCGGTGGGACTGAAGGGCAGGCTGGAAAGAAACGAATCCAGTGCCTGCGCATCGTGCCGCAGGGACGGCGCGCCCTCCTGCTGTTGTCGCTCGCGCAGGCGGTGCAGTGACAGGTTGTGTGCCACCAGTTCCTCCAGCGCGAGGCGCAATTGCGCAGGGTGGCGGCCCTCGCGCAACAATTCCAGGGCGGCGTCCGGTGGCGGCGCGTGCAGGTAGTGCAGGGCGCGGGTCAGCTCGTAGGGATATTTGTCGCTGGGCGGCAGCAGTTCCGCGATCTGCTCGCGCTCAAGGCGGGCGAGCGCCTGTTCGCACAGCTTGCGCCACTGATTCTGGCTGATCCCGGCTGTGGTTGGGTAGATCGGCGTCAGTGCCTCCTCTACGGCAGTCTCCTCGTCCTGCAGGAGACGGTACTCCGGGTGATACATTTCCAGGCCACTGCTACCACGGCGCACCTGGCCGAAACAACGCAGGCGGGTACCCGGCTGCAGATTGTTTTTTTGCGCGGCGGAAAAATGGAAAAAGCGCAGGGTGAGAGTGCCGCTGCCGTCCTGTATGCGCGCCACCAGGCTGCGGCGGCGCCCGAACACTACATCCGCTACACGCACGTCTCCTTCTACAACCACGTCAGTACCTTCCCTGGCGGCGGCGATGGGAGTGACGCGGGTGCGGTCCTGGTAGCGCAGCGGCAGATGAAACAGCAGATCCTCCACACGCTGTACACCGTAATCGGCCAATGTGTTCGCCAGCTTGGGGCCTACACCGCGCAGCTCCCGTACCGAAACATTGGCGATGCCGTGCATGGCGGCTTACTGCGGGCGCAGGGCGTCGATGAGAATATCAATGGCCTCGGTGCGCGGATAACTCACCCGCCAGGCCAGGGCGATGCTGCGCTTTGGAGCCGGGTCCACAAACGGGCGCACCGCCAGGGTGTGCTCGCCATAGGTGGCCTCCCGGGCTGCGGACTGCGGCAGCACCGTGATACCCAAGCCACTGGCCACCATGTGTTTGAGCGTTTCCAGGGAACTGCCCTCCACCACCGCATTGCCCTGCGCATGGCTCTCTCGCAGCGCCTGTTGCAGGCCGGGGCAGGCTTCCAGCACCTGATCGCGAAAGCAGTGTCCTTCACCCATGAGCAGCACGCGGTGCGCAGCCAGCGCGCTGGAGTCGATCTGCGTTTGCCCGGCGAGTACGTGGTCCTGTGGCAACAGTACCACGAACGGTTCCTCATACAACGTGCGGGTCACCACGTCTGTTTCGGTAAAAGGCAGCGCCACAAAAATAGCGTCCAGCTCGCCGCTGCTCAATTTGCCGCGCAGGCTGGCGGTGTAGTTTTCCTCTATAAACAACGGCATTTTTGGGGCCAGCTGCTGCAGCCGGCTGACCAGGCGGGGAAAGAGGTAGGGACCCACGGTATATATTGCTCCCACAGAGAGCATTGCGCCCAAAGGATCCTTGCCCAGTTCCGCGAGTTGGCGCAGGTTCTGTGTCTCGCGCAGTACCGTGCGGGCCTGCTCCACAATACGCTCCCCGGTAGGAGTCGTGGCCACCTTGTGGCGCGCGCGTTCAAACAGGCTGATGCCCAACTCTTCCTCGAGCTTCTTGATGGCAATACTTAGCGTGGGCTGGCTGACGTTGCACTGCTCAGCGGCTTTGCGAAAATGCCCTGTCTCGGACAGGGCCACAAGGTAGCGCAGTTCTGTTAATGTCATGGGGTCTCGGCCTTGCCAGAGTAGTGCGTAGTATAAGTAGTGCCTAGTGTAACCAGTGAGTGATGCGTTTATGAAGACAAGTTCGGTGCTAAATATCGGCTGCGGTGATGTGGGTATCCGCACCGGCTTACTGCTGACGGCGCAGGGCTGGAGCGTGACCGGCGTGCGGCGCAACCCGGCAAAGCTGCCGGCAGAATTTGCCGGCGCGGCGGCCAACTATACGCAACCGGGGAGCCTGGATTTCATGGCGGCGCTGCAACCAGATTTTGTACTGGCAACCTTCAACCCCGCTGACCGCTCTGTTGCGGGTTACAAAGCCGGTTTTCAAACAGCCATGAGTAATTTGCTGGCGGGTCTCGGACAGCATCGGCCCCGCCATATCCTGATGGCCAGCAGCACCCGCGTATTTGCCGAATCAAGCGGCGGCTGGGTGGATGAGGGCAGCACGCTAACTGTGGATGACCCTTGGGCACTGGAGATCATTGCAGCCGAGCGGCGACTGCTCGACTCGGGACACAATGCCTCCGTGGTGCGTTTCGCCGGTATCTACGGTATTCCAGGCGGCCGCTTGTTGTCGCGCATCCGTCGGGGAGAGCTATGTCCGCGCATGCCGGTGAGTTACACCAACCGCATCCATCGGGACGATTGCGCTGGCTTTCTTGCCCACCTGTTGCGGCTGGCCAAGGCGGGAAAGACGCTGCTGCCAGTTTATATCGGCGTGGATGACCTACCGGCGCCGCGCTATGACGTGGAATCCTGGCTGGCCAGCGAAATGGGATTGGAGGATTTGGTGGCAGGCCAATCTGCTGCTGGCGATGACCCTACGCGGCACAACACTGCTGGCCACAAGCGCTGCCGCAATAGGGCCCTGCACGACAGCGGCTACCAGCTGATCTATCCCGATTACAAAAGCGGTTACCGCGCGCTTCTGGCCTCGCGCTAGAGCGCCAGGACGGCCTCGATTTCTATTTGTGCACCTTTGGGCAGGGCGGCGACCTGCACACACGCCCGCGCCGGAAAGGGCTCGCTGAAGAATCGTGCCATCACCTCATTAACTGCCCCAAAGTGTGCCAGGTCAGTGAGCGAAATGTTGATTTTAACGGCATTGCTAAGACTGCCGCCCGCCGCTTCTGCCACCGCACCCAGATTCTTGAAAGCCTGGGTGGCTTGCACTGTGATATCCCCAGCCACCAGTTCTGTGGTGCCCGGCACCAGCGGAATCTGGCCTGACAGCCAGACAGTATTGCCAACCTTGACTGCCTGTGAATAGGGACCGATGGCAGCAGGGGCGGTAGGTGTTGAGATAATGGCGCGATTGTTCAAGGCGGCACTCCAGTAGTGGTCGAGTTCAGGCCCTAAGGCCTAGTTCTTGATCCTGATGACTTTGCGAACGTGATTGATGGTGCGCAGGCGTTTCATAATGCGAGCCAGGTGCACCCGGCCCTGTACCAACATCTCGAGGTTGACGTAGGTAAACTGGTAGTCCTTATCCTCGGTGGATATCTTTTCGATATTGACACCCATGCTGTTGATGCGAGTGGCTATGACGGCGATCATGCCGCGGCGGTTTTCGACCTCTACACGTAGCTCCGCGGAGTATTCGCCTTCCACATCTTCATCCCAGCGCAACGCGATGCGGCGTTCATTGTGATCGCGTATATCGACCAGATTTTTGCATTGCGCGCGATGCACCACCAGCCCTTTTTCGAGACTCAGATAGCCCTCAATGGAGTCGCCAGGAATGGGATGGCAACAGCGTGCATAGCTGACCATAAAACCCTCGGTACCACAGATAGCGACCGGTTGGGCGTTGCCGTCGCTCTGCTGTGTTTGGCCGCCCTCCATGCCGCTGAGTAATTGCTGCGCAGTGAACCCTGGTAGGCGATTGCCGCGGGCTACGTCCACCAGCAGGTCGTCGAGATGTTCGTACCGCTGCTGTGACAGAAAGCCCCTGAGCTTCTCTTCAGGCAAGTTCTCCAGATTGCTGCCAAAGCCGGTTAATGCCTTGTCGAGCAGGCTGCGCCCCAGCGCCACCGAGTCCTCACGGGTCTGGTTTTTGAGGAAATGGTGAATATTTGAGCGGGCCTTGGCGGTTACAGCGTAGTCGAGCCAGGCAGGGTTGGGGCGCGCGCCGGAAGAGGTCAGGATCTCTACCGTCTGGCCACTCTGCAGGGGCTCCGACAAGGGTGCCAGACGCTTGTTTATCCGACATGCGACACAGCTGTTGCCCACATCCGTGTGCACAGCGTAGGCAAAGTCCACTGCGGTGGCGCGCCTGGGTAATTCAAGAATGCGACCTTTGGGTGTGAACACATAGGTCTCATCAGGGAAGAGGTCAATTTTGACACTCTCGATAAACTCTAGGGAGTTGCCCGCCCGTTGCTGCATCTCCAGCAGGCCTTGCACCCACTCCCGCGCGCGGGTCTGGCTGCGTTTGGTAGACTGGCCGTCGCTTTTGTATAACCAGTGGGCAGCGATGCCGTTGTTCGCCATGTCTTCCATATCCTGCGTGCGGATCTGGACCTCGATGGGGACGCCGTGCATACCCATGAGAACTGTGTGCAGGGATTGATAACCATTGGCTTTAGGGATTGCAATGTAGTCCTTGAACTCTCCGGGCACGGGTTTGTACAGGCTGTGGATGCAGCCCAGTACCCGATAACAGGTGTCAACCGAATCCACGATGATACGAAAGGCATAAATATCCATGATCTCGGAAAACGACTTCCGCTTGGACTTCATTTTTTTGTAGATGCTGTACAGGTGTTTTTCGCGCCCCACCACGGAAATCTGGTGACCTTCCTGTTCCAGAGTAACCTCGATCTGGTGGCGAACTTTTTCCACAAGCTCCTTGCGGTGGCCTCTGGCCTGGCGCAGGGCGGCGTCGATGCGGCTCGCGCGCATCGGGTACAGCGTACTGAAGCCGAGATCCTCAAACTCCATACGCACACTGTTCATGCCGAGGCGCATCGCGATGGGAGAGTAAATATCGAGGGTCTCACGCGCGATACGACGCGCTTTGGTAGATTTCAGCATCCCCAGCGTACGCATATTGTGTAAACGGTCGGCCAGCTTGACCAGAATCACGCGAATATCCTGGGCCATGGCCAGCGCCATTTTCTGGAAATTTTCCGCCTGCTTTTCTTCCAGCGACTGGAATTCCATTTGCGTCAACTTGCTCACACCGTCCACCAGCTCCGCCACCGTGGGGCCAAACTGTTCGCCGATGGCGGACTTGTCGATGCTCGTGTCTTCGATGACATCATGCAACATGGCGGCCATCAGGCTCTGGTGGTCCATGTGCATGTCGGCGAGAATGCCGGCCACGGCGAGGGGATGGGTTACATAGGGCTCGCCGCTGCGGCGCCGCTGTCCGTAATGTGCTTGCTCGGCGAAAAAGTAGGCGCGATTGACATGGTTGGCCTGCTCGGGGTTGAGATAACTGCGCAGGGTGGTATTGAGGGCATCCAGGGTTTGCATGTCGTTAATCCATGACCGTGCCAGAGATGCCCGCGACGCTTACATCGCTTCGCTGGCATCCATCACTTCGGCCAACTCTTCCTCCGCTTCCATCTCGCTTTCACGGCGCAGAATTTCGTTGGTAACAAAGCCCTCGGCAATTTCGCGCAGGGCGATTACAGTGGGTTTGTCCGATTCTTCCTGCACCATGGGGTCTCTGCCACCGGTGGCCAACTGTCGGGCGCGTTTGCTGGCGACCATAACCAGTTCAAAGCGGTTTGCGACATTTTCCAGACAATCTTCAACGGTTACGCGTGCCATTATTCAGTACTTCCCATTTTGCGTGTGTCACTTCAAGGTGCAGTTCTTGCGGACACAGGTTAATTTAAGCTGGAGCTGCCGTGAAGGAGATCTCGGCGCTCCTCTCCTTGCCAGACAGCGATGTCTGTTCCTGAAGAACCCTCAATTATAGCGCGATGCCCCAGGGGTGCGTCCAGCGCTAATAATCCATTCGACATCTTCAGCAAAGTAGTCAGAAGGATGTCGTGGTAAAACTAACCGAGGAGGTCCTGTAGCATGCCACTCAAGACTTCCTGCTGCCGCGAGGTAAGCAGGCGTTGGCTGGTAACTATGGACTGCAATTCATCCAGTGCCTGGTCGAAGTCCTTGTTTACCACAAGATAATCGCTCTCCACATAGTGTGACATTTCCTCCACGGCAGACGTTCATGCGCGTCTCGATAATGCCGGGGTCATCCTGCCCGCGGCGGTTTAGTCGCTGCTGCAAGGCATTCGCGCGAGGGTGGCAGAATGAATATTGCCCGGGTCTTGGGGAGCAGGTGCTTCACCTGCTGAGCTCCCTGCCAGTCGATTTCCAGGATAATGTCATGACCGCGTTTGAGCTGTTGTTCCACCCAGACGCCAGACGTCCCGTAAAGGTTGCCGAAAACCCGCGCATGCTCCAGGAACTCGGCGTGCTCCAGCATGGTTAGAAACACCGCTTCCGAGACAAAGTGGTAATTGACGCCATTCTGCTCGCCGGGACGCATCGGTCGGGTTGTGTGGGATATCGATACTAAGAGGTTGTTACAACGCTCTATCAGGGCTTTGACCAGGCTTGTCTTGCCAGCTCCCGACGGGGCGGACACAGTGTAGAGTGTTCCGGTGCTTGTCATGTTCTGTTCTAGTCCTGTTGCTTGTGCGGAGGTGGTGTGGTGCCCTACTCGATATTTTGTATCTGTTCACGCATCTGCTCAATCAGCACCTTCAATCCCACCGCGCCCTGGGTGGTGGTGGCCGACTGCGACTTCGATGACAGGGTGTTGGCCTCCCGATTGAGTTCCTGCATCAGAAAGTCCAGCTGTCGGCCACAGGCCCCGCCTTTTTTCAGCGTGCGGCGTACCTCGCCGACGTGCGCGTCCAGGCGATCCAGTTCTTCGGCCACATCCGCCTTTTGCGCCATATAGACCAGCTCCTGCTCCAGGCGGCCCTGATCAACTTCTACCCGCAGATCGGCAATTCGGTTGGTGATGCGGTCGCGCTGTTGCTGCATCAGCAGGGGTAGAACCGCGCGGGTGGCTGACACCTCGGTTTCAACCTGTGTGAGCCGATCCTGTACCAGCGTCGCTAACTTGTCACCTTCACGCTGGCGGTGTTGTCGCAGATTATCCAGCGCTTTGCTGAACAGGGACAGGGCTTCATTTTGCAATTGTTCTTCTGATTCTTCCGCGGAGGTATAGATGCCAGGAAATTGCAGCACCTGGAGCGGGCAGATAGGTGCTGCGGTGTCCAGCCGCTCGCGGATAATACCGATAGCTGCCAGTAAGGCATCTAACCTTGCACTATCAATCTGTAGCTCGCCGGTTCGTGCCGGGTGTGCCTGCAGGCGGATCATGCATTCCACTTTCCCTCTGGCCAAGGTGGTGCCGGCTTTTTCGCGCAAGCGCGGCTCCAGGGGTCGCAGTGCATCGGGCAGTTTAAAGGTGCAATCAAGGTAGCGGTGGTTAACGGAGCGCAGTTCCACCGTCAGGATACCCTGGGTTGTGGTTGCACTCTCACGCGCGAAAGCGGTCATGCTCTGGATCATAGCTAGTGGTGTACCCCAGTGTGTGCGGCGGGTGATCGAGTGTAGCAGCTTGTTATTGGCGCATACAGGTCAGGTTGCATGAGGGCCGTGCCCGGTTTTGCTACTTCGACCGGCTGGCTCGCGTATACTGGCGCGACTCCAAAACCAGACGGAATATTTCCATGCAACGACCCAGTGGCCGCTCGGCTGAGCAACTGCGAGAGATCAACATTACGCGCAATTACACCCGCCATGCCGAGGGCTCGGTGCTGGTTTGCTGTGGTGATACCCAAGTGATTTGCACGGCCTCGGTGGAAAAGGGCGTACCGTCCTTTATGCGCGGCGAGGGCCGAGGCTGGGTGACGGCTGAGTACGGCATGCTGCCACGTTCGACCGGTACGCGCATGGGTCGGGAGGCCAGTCGTGGCAAACAGGGGGGGCGCACCCTTGAGATTCAGCGCCTGATCGGCCGCTCGCTGCGAGCAGCTGTGGATCTCTCCCGGCTTGGCGAGAACACTATTACGGTGGATTGTGACGTGATCCAGGCTGACGGGGGTACTCGCACCGCCGCTATTACGGGAGCCTGCGTTGCCCTGGTAGACGCCATTAATTACCTACAGCGCGAAAAACTGATCAAGGATGACCCCTTATTACACATGGTGGCCTCTGTGTCAGTGGGGATCTACCAGGGTACGGCTGTGCTGGATCTGGATTATTCCGAGGATTCCACGGCAGATACCGATATGAATGTCGTCATGGGTGAATCCGGAGGGTTCATCGAGGTGCAGGGTACGGCGGAACGCACACCTTTTGCGCGGGCGGAACTCAATGCCATGCTGGATTTGGCGGAGCAGGGTATACAGCAGTTGATCGTAAAGCAGAAGGCGGCGCTGGCCGCCTGACCCCTGGAAGGTCAGGGCTACAATTCGATATCGTAGTCCATGATGACAGGCGCATGCGTAGAGAACTCCTTGATCTTGTAAATCGCGCCGTAGTCCACCGCGTACTTGAGACCCTGGGATATGATTTGAAAGTCCGTACGCCAGCCGTTCTTGTCCCGTAAGCCATCCGGCCACCAGCTGAACTCGTCCTGGTCCGAGCAAACTTCGCGGAAAGCATCAACATAGCCCGACTCGAGTAGCTCGTTCATCCACTGGCGCTCTTCGGTAAGGAAGCCGGATGCAGTGCTGTTGTTCTGGCTGTCCTGAACATCCGCGGCACTATGTGCAATATGCCAGTTGCCGCAGATGATGAACTCCCTGCGCTTATTGCGGACTTTTTGCAGGTGGCCTCCGAAGAGGGAGTAAAACTCGTTCTTGCGTGCCTGCTGTGTGGGATCGTTTGAATCTGCGCGCGGAGCTAACAGGCATGCCACGCTCAAATTCTCATAGTCGGCCTGGATATAGCGACCTTCCATATCAAAGTTGGCAAAACCCAGTCCAGTCATGATTGCTTTGGGCATTTGGCGGCAGTAAATCGCGACGCCATTGTTTTTGCCGTCGACGTCGTCCAAAAAGTAAGTGTTGTACTCTGCGGGGAAAAAGATTTTGTCTTGTAGATCATATTCCGAGCACCGCAAATCCTGAATGCAGATAAAATCCGCATCCTGGTCTTTCAGCCAATCGAAAAATCCTTTTTCCGCGGCATCTTTAATACCGTCAGCACTGAAGCTGATGATTCTCATTCTTGGCTCCTTGATATGAGAGCGTGTATTATCACCCGCGAACCGCGCGCCAATTTAAAATCTTGCCGGGTTTCGAGGAAACGCTCGTGCATCTAATCGTTTAAACTGAAGCTTAGCTGTCTCGCCGATGATAATTTGATGGCGGCCGGGGCGAGACTTTGCGGCTCGAACCCTGTTATAAGAAAGTGGTTAAACCCGCATTTGATTATTCTATAGCGTAAACTGCGGAATACAATGCCTTGTTTAAGGACCCAAGATAGATATGTATGGCTACCAAACAGAGTTTATCGAACTCGCGCGGCGATGCGATGTATTGAAATTTGGTGAATTTACCCTCAAGTCGGGCCGCGTTAGCCCTTATTTTTTCAATGCAGGGGCCTTTTCCAGTGGCGGGAAACTGGCTGCCTTGGGCCGCTGCTATGCGCAATGCGTGGTAAATTCGGGCGTACGCTTTGATGTATTGCTGGGACCCGCCTACAAAGGTATTCCACTGGCGGCTGCCACTGCCATTGCGCTGGCGGATCATCACGGCCTGGATGTGCCTTTCGCCTACAATCGCAAGGAAGCCAAAAACCACGGTGAGGGCGGTATGTTGGTGGGAGCGCCCTTGCGGGGTCGGGTATTGGTGATAGACGATGTCATTACTGCGGGTACTGCGGTACGTGAGGTGATCAGTATGATCATTGATGCCGGTGCCGACCTGGCAGGCGTTGTCATTGGTCTTGATCGACAGGAGCGGGGAGCAGGGCCACTCTCCGCTGTGCAGGAGGTGGAGCAGGCCCATGGGGTGCCCGTGTTAAGCATTATCAACATGGGCAATATTATAGATTACCTGGAGTCTGCGGATAATGCTCCCCCGGGTGCTTTGATCGCTATGCAGCACTATCGCGAACATTACGGAGTCTAGCTTGTGCCAACGTGGTACAGGTTCTATATTGGGCACATGATTTTTCGAGCTAATAAACTGCGACGGGTTTTTGTGTGGGCGCTTTTGCTGAGCCTCGCCTCTGTGGTTGAGGCCAAGCCGCTTTATCGCTATCGCAATGCTCAAGGTAATGTGGTGGTGGATTACCAGGTGCCGGCGGATTCGGTAGGCGGCGGCTATGAGATCCTCAATGATAAAGGCATGGTGGTCAAAGTGGTGCCGCGTGCACTCACCGCGGAGGAAATGAAGGCGAAGGATGCCGAGAAAAAGCAGGAGCAGGAGGCCAAGGCGGAGGAGGAGCGCCTGCGTAAGTGGGACGAATCCCTTCTGCTTCATTACAGTACGGTGGCTGATATCGAGGACGCCCAGCGTCGTGCACTGGGAGACCTGCAAATCAGGATGAGCATCCTCAAGAGTAACCGGTATTCCCTCAAACAAGAGGTGGAAAACTACCAGGCGCAAGCGGCGGACATGGAGCGCGCAGGTAAAAGCGTTGATGTGGACCGGCTCAGGATAATTGAAGGACTACAAAAGGAAATCGCGGTCACCGAGTCGGACATTAAACAGCGGGAGCGGGAAATAAGCGCGCTTGCAACCACCTATCAGGCAGATATCGAGCGTTTTAAAATGTTGCAAGATGTGGTTGAACTACGGCAAACGCTGAGTAACAAGGGAGCAAAGCCCCCTTGATGTGGCACGCTTTCAGCTAACGAAGCTGGTGGCCTGCCCTGCAAGTGGCTTGGTTATTGCGTCGCGGAAAAAACCACCCATCAACAACTCCCACTGCTTGGCCCATTCTGCGGTGGGTAGGCGCTGGAAGCCGCTGCGGACATACTGGGATATACGCCCCTCGGCAGCGGCCATCAGCAGGTTGGCGGCAGCGGGTAAGGGAATGCTGGGGCGCAATCCCTCGCGCAGCTCTGCTTCCCGAATGACTTGCTTGAGCTGTGTCTCAAAGCGATCGAATAATTGCGCCACCCGCTGGTGCAGGCGCGCGGTTTCTCCGGTCAGCGCGTCGCCGGTCAGGATGCGGGTAAGGCCCGGGTTGCGTTCCGTAAAGACGAGCAACAGCATGAGCATTTTTTCGCAGCGCTGTGCCGCCGCTTGTTCCTCGGCCAGGATGATGTTGATGCGACTGAACAGTGTGTCTTCAATGAATTCGATAAGGCCCTCAAACATTTTAGACTTGCTGGGAAAGTGCCGGTACAAGGCGGCCTCGGAGACCCCGACTTGTTTGGCAAGACCGGCGGTGGTGATGCGGTCGCCGGGGTTGGCCTCCAGCATTTGGGCCAGAGCTTCCAATATTTGCTGGCGCCTTTGGGATTTTCTCGGAGGCATGGCATTCCATAACGAATAGCGTTTGAACCAATGCTAGCGATTACCCGCCGCGCCTGCAATAAGCCGGCTCACAATGGGGGTGGATTTCTACTGTTTTTTCCGGCTAGGCGCGTTTATTGGTGATCAGGGTACCCATACCCTCGTCCGTGAAGGTCTCCAGTAACACCGCGTGAGGTACTCGACCGTCGACAATGTGGGCGCTGGTGACTCCCGATCTTACTGCATCAAGGGCACAGCGAATTTTTGGCAGCATGCCGCCAGTGATCGTGCCGTCCGCGATTAGCCCATCAACCTGCACCGTAGTCAGCCCGGTGAGAATCCGGCCTTGTTTGTCCAGCAGCCCCGCGACATTAGTTAGCAGCATCAATTTCTCCGCCTGCATAACCTGAGCCAGTTTACCGGCAACCAGATCAGCGTTGATATTGTAGGTGCTGCCGTCTTCGCCAACGCCGATGGGGGCGATGACCGGAATGAAATTGCTGCCCAGAATGACCTGCAGCACCTCGGTATCAATCTGGTCTACCTCTCCTACATGTCCTATGTCGATAATCTCTGACACATCGAGCTCGGGGCTGTATCGGCTGACCGTAAGCTTGCGCGCACGGATCATCTGGCCGTCTTTACCCGTTACGCCGATCGCTTTGCCACCGTTGCGGTTGATTGACGAGACGATTTCCTTGTTCACACTGCCACCCAGCACCATTTCCACCACATCCATGGTCTGGGCATCGGTAACGCGCATTCCGTCTACAAATTCGGTTTGGATATTCAGCTTGGCCAGCAAGGCGCCGATCTGTGGTCCGCCGCCATGCACTACGACTGGGTTCATTCCCACCAGCTTCATCAGTACCACGTCTCTGGCGAAGCTCTCATGGAGCAGAGGGTCGACCATGGCATTACCGCCAAACTTGACGACAATGGTTTTGCCAATGAAACGCTGGATATAGGGCAGAGCCTCTGTCAGAACCTGGGCAATGTTGAGGGCTGCTGCGCGATCAAGTGACATATCGTGGCCTACTGTTGAGTCTGCTCTGGCAAGGGGCCAGGCAGCTAAAAATTGAGCTTGATTTCCGGGTCAATCAACGCGATCTGGGCCCTGAACTCGTCCTGTATGATTTCGAGGTTCTCCGGTGTGTCAGCCTCGAAACGGGCGGTGAGTGCAGGTCCGGTGTTAGAGGCACGCACGAGGCCCCAGCCATTGCTGAAATCCACCCTCATACCGTCAATGGTATTCACCTTGCCCGAGGAGAAGTCCGCGTTGTTGATGATTTTCTCTATCAGCACGAATTTGTAATCATCCGGCACTGGAATGATGATTTCCGGAGTATTTATCGTGACGGTGAATTTGGCGATGGACTCGTCCAGGCTCTCCCCATGAGTACTGAGGATTTCCGCAAGCCGACCCGCCGCGTACATACCATCATCGAATCCGTACCAGCGTTCACCGAAGAACATGTGACCTGAGAACTCGCCACCCAACAGCGCGCCGGTTTCCTTCATTTTCTCTTTCATAAAGGCGTGGCCGGTTTTCCACAATACTGGTCGACCGCCGTGGCGGGTAATTAGTCTGGAGAGTTGGCGGCTGCACTTGACGTCGAATACCACATCAGCGCCAGGGTTGCGTGACACAACATCCTGGGCGAAGAGCATTAGCAGCACATCAGAGCGAACAATATGTCCGGCAGGGGTGACCACGGCCAGACGGTCGCCGTCGCCATCGAAGGCCACGCCGAAGTCCGCCTTGACCTCAACCACCATTCTAGCCAGCTCGGCCAGGTTTTCCTCGTTACTGGTATCGGGAGGATGGCCAGGAAAACGCCCATCGATTTGACAGTTCAGTCGCTGCACTTCGCAACCGAGTTCTTCAAACAGCTTGGGAGCGATCTCACTTGTAGCGCCATTGCTCGCGTCGATGACAATTTTGAGTGGCACCGCGATCGCGATATCATGCAGCACCTCCTCCATATAAGCGGGCGCGATATCCTCGCGGGTCATGCGACCGTTACCCGTGCTGAATGTGCCGGCGAGCACCCGATCGCGAATCTGTTGGATGCCGCCTGCCGCTATAGTCTGCTCATTCAGCACGATTTTCAGCCCGTTTTGACTTCCCGGATTATGGCTGCCTGTTATCATGACGCCGGATCGGCAGGTCAGATGTCGTGTGGCATAGTAAAGCAGTGGCGTGGGTACCAATCCAATATCGATAACATCCCTTCCGGTCTCCATGAGAGAGCGGATCAGTGAAGACTTGATACGGGGACTTGACGTTCTGCCATCACATCCCACGATCAGGGACTGCTCCCCCATCTCGCCAGCAATTGTGCCAATCGCTCTGGCGATTTCGCCCACCAGTTCATCGGTCAGTTCAGTCTCGGCGTCGCCGCGAATGTCGTAGGCACGAAAGATATGTTGAGGAAACGCTGCCTCACTGAGGGTAGTGGCTTTGTTCGTCGGCTCGCTCAAAACAAGGTCCAGAAAATCTTCCTCATCCTCGAGCATATTTTTAGATTGAAACATTGGATTGGTCAGATCCGAGCTCCGCGATTCGAGAGTTTCGACTTCGGGTCTGGATAGGTCCAAAGAGCTTGTATTGCTTTGCCGGAGGGCGCGCAAAGTGGCGCGGCGAAGTTGCTTGGCAATGGATACGAGCTCAGGAATCGCCAGGGTAAGTTGAGATTTTTGGTCTGACGCTGAAATCACCTTATTGACCTCCGCGCGCAGCTTTGTGGGGAAAAGCACCAATACGATGGACAAGGAGCCGATCGACGCAAGAACGATCAGCGCCAGCACACTGAACAGGGGCCATTGGTTGATAGTCAGCGTGCTTAGGAGTGCATCTGAGGGGCTGAATGATATACGCCACGGCGTTTCCGGAACGTCAGCGTAGCGCGTGTTTGTGCCGACGGTGGCGCTGCCACTAGCTGCGATAACATCGTAACGCTCCTTGCCACCGGGAGCAGTGTACAGTTGTTCAAGCGCGAATCTGCCGCTAGCGCTGTCCAGAGACTGCAGCTGCGTGGATATCTGTTCGTTGTCTATCGTTATGACGATTACCGCCCAGTGATCTTCAATATGCGGGTGGGTCACCCGGGCAGCTGTAGAGGTCAGCCATCGGTCCTCGAATTTGTATGCCTCGGGCTTTGTTTCTTTACCTTCGCTGGTGCGTCTCACAAGGTCGACCTCTATGTGATTGCGCAGCCCTTGATTCCCGCTGGAAAAATCTGCCGTACCCATCTCGCCAATGGGGATGATTCTTAAGCTGACCGCTTCCGGGAAATAATCCAGCATGGCTTTTTCTACCAAGGCAATATCATTCTCAGATCTACTTGCAATGGCGGAAAGTGCCAGAGGTGACAGAGCGGCACTTTGAATACGGGCTCTCATTTGGGCGAACAAATGGTGGATGTTGGTCGCTTGCTGCACAGCAAAAGATGATGCCACTCGATCGAACTGTTGTTCTTGCAGGAGCGGCTCCCTCAACAGGATCAGGTAGGCAAACCCTAGCAGTACAGGGACCAAGATAACCAACAGAGCAATACCGCCAATTTTTTGCAAGGCATTGCCTTTGGCGGTGATTCCCTGGGGGTTACTGGCAACGGCCTCCAAATTATCATGTTCTTCGGAGTCGTTTTTTTTACTTCTTCTAAGTTTCAGCATTCAGTTATTTCTTTGGATTTGTTCGGCGATTAAGTGCACAATTTGCTGCGCTATAATACCCTTGCGCGCGCGTTCCAGCGCCTGCTCCCCGTCGCGCCAGAGTACAGTGACTGCATTGTCATCACTGTTGAAACCTATGGATTGATCCGAAATATCGTTGGCGACGATCATATCAAGGCCTTTGTGCTGCATTTTATCCCTGGCGTAGTTCAGAAGATTGTTGGATTCGGCAGCAAAGCCAACCGTGTAGGGTCGATGCTCGCTCGCAGCCACCGCAGAAACAATATCCAGGGTGCGCACAAGCTGCAGTGTCATTTCCGGCGGCTCTTTTTTAATTTTCTGGTTCTCAAATTTTGCGGGGCGGTAATCGGCTACCGCGGCGCACGCAATAAAAATGTCGCATTCTGGTAACAGTTCAAGGCATTTTCCCAGCATTTGTGCCGCACTCTGTACCACGAAAAACCGAATGTGATCGGGTGGTGCTAAACTCACTGGGCCGCTGACCAGCGTTGTTATTGCCCCGGCGTCTACTGCGGCTCGTGCTAGCGCATAACCCATTTTTCCCGAACTGTTATTGGAGATATAACGCACCGGGTCCAGGGCTTCCCGGGTGGGGCCCGCAGTAATTACGACGCGTTTACCCGCCAATTGGCCAGTCTCAAACAGATTGGCCGCGGCATCGGCAATCAACGGTGGTTCCGCCATGCGCCCCGGCCCGACATCACCACAGGCCTGTGGCCCTGCCGCCGGGCCCACAATCCGCGCGCCTCTTTTGACCAGAGTATCGATGTTGGCCGTGGTGGCAGCATCCTTCCACATTTGCTGGTTCATGGCCGGGGCCAGCATAAGCGGCGCGGCGGTGGCCAGAGCTACAGTAGAGAGCAGGTCGTCGGCCCGACCCGCGCTTAGTCGAGCGATCAAGTCGGCCGTAGCAGGGGCAATTAAAAGGACATCCGCCCAGCGCGCCAGCTCTATATGCCCCATACCCAGCTCAGCTCGCTCATCCAACAATTCGGTGTGCACCGGATTGCCTGACAGGACTTGCAAGGTCAGGGGGGTGATAAATTCCTGGGCACCGTGGGTCATTATCACACGCACACTGGCGCCGCGTTCCTGCAGTTGTCTGATTAACTCCGCTGACTTGTAGGCGGCTATTCCACCACTGACGCCGAGCAGGACATTGCGATTGAAAAGATGTGCCATTTGCTCGCTCAAACTGGGAAGATAGCCTAGGAGGAAAGATACCACTGTGACGCAGTATTTGACACTGCGCTACGGGGAGCTCAAGGAGGAGCACTATGAGTATTGCCCGCTCGATACCCGGGGAAGGGCCCCGCGATAAATTATTGCAGCGGGGTGCGGTAGCTCTTTCCGATGCAGAGCTACTCGCAGTGCTGTTTCACACCGGCTACCAGGATTGTAGCGCGTTGGATATGGCACGCACCCTGCTAAAAGAGTTTGACGGTATCAGTGGGCTATTGCGAGCCGGGCAAGGCAGTTTGTTGGCCTGTCCGGGTGTTGGTCCTGCTAAATACGCCCGTTTGCGTGCGGCGATGGAGCTGGTGAGTCGCCAGGCGCTGGAGAAAATATCCACGGGTGATGTGCTTAGCCGTCCGAGCGAAACTCGGCGCTTCCTGCAATACCACCTGGGGAGCCGCAGCCGAGAGGTGTTCACCTGCCTGTTTCTGGATAGTCAGCATCGGGTGCAGCGCTGCGAGGACCTGTTTTTCGGCACACTGGATGGGGCAGCGGTATACCCCAGGGAGGTGGCGGTCAGGGCATTGCAGTACGGTGCTGCAGCGGTAATCTTTGCCCATAATCACCCTTCGGGTGTGGCGGAGCCCAGCAGTGCTGATCGCAGGATTACCGAGCGGCTGTGTTCAGCCTTGGCACTGCTGGATATCCGGGTACTGGATCACATCATAGTCGGTAGCGGACAGGAGTATTCATTTGCAGAAGCAGGGCTATTGTGACCTGAAGCGCGGGATTATATATGTCGGCAGGGGCCATCGATGGGCTATAGTACATCGCAGCGGAGCGTACAACTGCCGGCGGACGCAGGGCGATATAAGGCTGTCGTGGGCGCTTTCTCGCGCTTGCTATGGCCGGGGTGTTCTGGTATAAAGTCGCGCTCTGCGCGGCCGGGGTCTCATTCTGGTCGTTAAGCCACACCACTTAAATCAAAAATCCCGCGTCTTTTGGGAGAGCAAAGATCATGACTAGAGTATGCCAGGTTACCGGTAAACGACCGATAACGGGAAACAACGTATCCCATGCCAAGAACCGCACCCGTCGGCGTTTTTTGCCCAATCTGCATCAGCACCGTTTTTGGCTGCAGTCCGAGAAGCGCTTTGTGAGTCTGCGCGTATCAAGTAAAGGCATGCGTATAATTGACAAAAAGGGCATCGAACAAGTGTTGGCAGATATTCGCGCTCGCGGTGAAAAGGTTTAAGGGAGAATTGCGATGAGAGACAAAATCAGAATGAATTCATCTGCTGGTACTGGGCACTTTTATACCACGGACAAGAACAAGCGCACCAAGCCAGACAAACTGGAGATGAAAAAGTATGATCCAGTAGTGCGTAAACATGTTATGTATAAAGAAGGCAAGATCAAATAGGATCCTGTCCTTGGCAGTAGAGAAAAAACCCCGGCCATAGTCGGGGTTTTTTGCTTCAGGCTTCAGAGCCGCCAGACAGATATCATTCCGCTATGCCCGAATTGCCAGAAGTTGAGACCACTCGCCGAGGCGTCGAACCGCACTGCCTTGGTCGAGTGGTAACGCGGGTTATTGTGCGTGAGCAGCGACTGCGCTGGCCGGTGCCTGACCAATTGGCGATAGCGCTGCCTGGACAGGCCATAAAGGCGGTAGAGCGTCGTGCCAAATACCTGCTGTTTCGCACGGTGAAGGGCACGCTGTTAGTTCATTTGGGAATGTCCGGCTCCCTGCGCATAGTCGCTCCCGATGTACCACCTGGCCGTCACGATCATATTGATGTTTTGCTCGAAGGTGGAGCTTGCCTGCGTTACCACGATCCACGGCGTTTTGGTTGTTTTCTCTGGCTTGCTCTTGGGGAGAAACACCCGCTGTTGTCGAGCCTGGGGCCTGAGCCTCTTTCCGCGGAATTTGATGGCCGGTTGCTGTATCGCCGCTCTCGGGGCCGTAAAGGTCCTATAAAGAACTTCATCATGGACGGAAAGGTCGTTGTTGGTGTTGGTAATATTTACGCTAATGAATCCCTGTTCCTGTCAGGTATTCGTCCGGATCGCGCTGCTGGTCGCATTTCGCTGGCGCGCTACCAGTGCTTGGCAAACATTATTAAGCGAGTACTTACTTCGTCTATAGAGCAAGGTGGAACTACCTTGCGCGATTTTGTAGGCGGTGACGGCAAGCCGGGCTACTTCGCACAACAGCTCCTCGTTTACGGTCGTGCGGGGCAGCCCTGCAGGCGTTGTGGGAGCCTGTTGCGGGAGCAGCGGTTAGGGCAGCGCAGCAGTGTCTACTGCGTGACCTGTCAGCGTTGAACAGGCTACACTATGGGCAAAGGGGAACGGGTACATAGCCCGGGAGTGTGAGTATGAGAATAATAGTCGCAACACGTCGCGCCACAGTTGCCTTGGTCGTTGGTTGCATGTTGTTTCCACAGATGTTGTGGGCGCAAGAGGCGATTGATGAGAGTCCTAACGAGTGGGCCATGGTAGGAGATTTACTGGTGGCAAGACCCATCGGTGCCGTGCTGACTGTGGGTGGAGCCGCAGTATGGCTCGTTAGCCTGCCGTTTACCCTATTGGCGGGCAATGCCAGTGAAGCGGCGGGCACTTTGATTGGCGGGCCGGTGGAGACAACGTTTATGCGTTGCCTGGGTTGCCGCCAGCCAGGCTACAGCGGCAAGGATGCAGAGGCTAACCGTAAGTTCAAAGAAGAGCAGGCCGCAAAAGCGACTGACTCCTGATAGGGATTGCTGCTTCTTCCGCCGAGACTTGCCTCAGTTATCGGCAAATCGGCTTTTCAGCGCTGCGGCTACCTGAGCCGGTACAAAGGGACTTATATCTCCGTTCAGGGCAGCAATTTCTCTTACCAGTGAAGAGGAAATATAGGACAGGTGCTCCGAGGGGGTGAGAAAGATGCTTTCAAACTCGGGATATATAGCTCGGTTCATATTAGCCAGTTGAAATTCGTACTCGAAATCCGCCACTGCCCGTAAGCCGCGTAACACGCACCGGGCGTTCTGGCTTCTGGCGAAGTCCGTCAGAAGATTGCTAAAGCCCACCACTTCGACATTATCCAAGTGCTTCAGTGCTACCTCGCAAAGCGAAACTCGTTCCTCTAGAGAAAATAATGGTGTCTTCTTTTGACTATGGGCAATGGCCACTACCACGCGGTCGAACAGACGTGCGGCACGTTCGGCCAGATCCACGTGACCATTGGTAATCGGGTCGAAGGTGCCCGGATAGATGACGCAATTGGTTCTCATGGTGATGGCCGTTTGTTAAGGCAGGACAGCGGATGGTAATCAATTTGTAGGGGAGCGACAATGTGATCCGGCTGAGAGGAGGCCAGTTAACCCGGATCTTTAGCGCGACCAACGCAGAACAGGCGATAGGCCACCCCACCTGAAAACTTTTCCCGGTGGAGGTTCCAGCCAGGAGGAACGAGGGGTGCCGGCTCCGTTGCCCCCATCTCGACGTAGATTAGCGCATCGTTGCTCAGCAGTTGCCTCTGCGCCAACGTCGCGCAGACAGCTGCTACCAAATGCAGCTTGAACGGCGGATCGATGAATACAATGTCATAGGGCGCCGCGGCCAGTTGCAAGAACTGCTGCGCTGAGACAGGATGAAAACTGCCTTTGCCAAGTGCTTCAAATGTTTTCAGGTGATCCCTCACTCGTCGCAGCGCGGCGTTTGCGCAGTCAACAAAATCACAGTGCTCTGCTCCTCTGGACAGGGCCTCAAGACCCAGGGCGCCACTCCCCGTAAACAGGTCTGCGCAGCGGGCACCACCAATATTGGGGGTTAACCAGTTAAATAGTGTTTCCCTGATTCGGTCGCCAGTAGGGCGTAACCCGTCTGCGGGGGCAAAGGCGAGTTTACGACCGCGCCACTGACCTCCAATAATTCGCACCTGATTCTGCTTCCCGGTGAGGTCTCCAGATCCTGACATTTCTTCGCTTTATCCAAGGGTGGTACGATAGGCGCCTTCTCGGGCGTGCGTTCTGCACACACTTTAGCATGACATATATGAAATTTTTTAAACGCAAAAAACAGACGGACGTCCAGGCGGCGCCAGCCGAGTCGCACGCTGTCGCCACCGCGGTGGAGTGCGATGAATCTGTTCGAACTCCACCTGACACGATCGAATTAGCAGGACAAGAGCAAAAACTGGGTTTGTTGTCACGCCTGCGTATCGGCTTGGGGCGCACCAGCGATAATCTGGTGCAGGGTTTGGGCAACCTGTTTCTCGGTCGCAAGGAGATTGATGCCGAGCTGTTCGAGGAGCTGGAGTCTCGCCTGCTACTGGCGGACGTCGGTGTGGAGGCCACCATGGAAATCATCAAACGGCTCACCCAGCGAGTTTCCCGCAAGGAGCTGATGCGACCAGAAGCGTTACATGGTGCTTTGCAAGAAGAATTGTTGGCGCTGCTGCGGCCCTGTGAGGAACCTTTGGTGATCCAGGGCCATAAGCCCTTTGTCATCCTGATGGTAGGAGTGAACGGAGTTGGTAAGACGACCACTATCGGCAAGCTGGCAAAACATTATATGGACGCGGGGGCTTCGGTGATGCTAGCCGCCGGTGATACCTTCCGCGCTGCTGCGGTTGAACAACTTCAGGTGTGGGGAACACGCAATGCAGTACCGGTGGTAGCCCAACATACAGGCGCGGACAGTGCTTCTGTCATTTTTGATGCGCTGCAAGCGGCACGCGCCCGTAAAGTTGACGTTTTGATCGCGGACACGGCGGGTCGCCTGCATAACAAGGACAACCTTATGGAGGAGTTGAAAAAGGTAGTTCGGGTGATGGGCAAAATCGACCCATCGGCGCCGCATGAAGTCATGTTGGTTCTGGACGCAGGGACAGGGCAAAATGCGCTGTCGCAGGCCGAGCACTTTCAGCAGTGGGTCGGTGTGTCGGGTATCACGCTGACCAAATTGGATGGCACGGCTAAGGGCGGCATCATATTTGCAATAGCTAAAAAACTGGGACTTCCAATCCGTTTTATTGGAGTAGGAGAGACCGTGGAGGACCTGCGGCCCTTCCACGCCGAACAGTTTATAGACGCCTTGTTCGACGCGAAAGACGCTTCTGCATGATCACCTTTGACCGGGTCAGCAAGCGCTATGAAGAAGGGCATGATGCCTTGCGGGAAGTCAGCGTCAACATTAACCGGGATGAACTCGTATTTATCACCGGCCATTCGGGAGCGGGCAAAAGTACGCTATTGCGATTGATCATGCTTATGGATCGACCCAGCCGCGGACATGTTACCGTTGATGGACAGAATCTGGCTGCAGTGCGTTCCCGCGGTATTCCACAACACCGCCGTAACATCGGTGTCGTCTTCCAGAATCACCAACTGTTATTCGACCGGACGGTTTTTGATAATGTTGCGCTGCCTTTAGTTATAGCGGGGTATGAACAACGAGAGATAGGGAAGCGAGTGCGCGCCGCACTGGATAAAGTGGGCCTGCTCGATCGAGAGCGCGCCATGCCTATTACCCTCTCCGGGGGCGAGCAGCAACGCGTGGGCATTGCCAGGGCAGTAGTGGGCAAACCCAAAATCTTATTGGCAGATGAGCCCACCGGTAACCTCGACCCTGCTCTCTCTGCGGAAATCATGGATCTGTTCGAGGAGTTCAATCAGGTGGGCGTCACGGTTTTGATTGCCAGTCACGATCTGGTTCTGATTTCCCGCCGACACCACCGCATTATCACTTTGCGACAGGGGTGTCTGGTCAGCGGGAGTACACTGTGATGGTTCGACGCGAAACGGTTCGGCGCAAGGAGGGCGCGAGCCCGAGTCGCGCCGGTCTGCGAGATCAGTTCAATGCCTGGTTGCAGCACCACCGTCTTTCGGCGGCAGATAGTCTGCTGAGGGTGCTCGACAATCCGGGCTCCAGCCTTCTTACATGGCTGGTGATCGGTATTGCCCTCGCCCTGCCGGTTGGTTTGAACGTGGCTCTCGACAATGTGAGCCAGGTAAGCGCCGGCTGGGACAGTCCGGCCCAGATTTCCCTCTTTCTGCAGGATGGAGTTTCCGTGGACAGGGCAAAGCAGCTCGAAGCAGAGCTGGGCGCAAGGAAAGATGTCGGCGAAACTCGCTTTATTTCCCGTAAAGAGGCGCTGGAGGAATTTCGTACCCTTTCCGGTTTTGCCGATGTACTTGCCAGTCTGGAGGAAAATCCCCTGCCTGACCTGATACTTGTTACCCCAATAGCTACCCTTGATGCATCGGCGGTGGCGGCGCTGCGCGTGGAGCTGAAGGGGAATTCTGATGTGGCTGAGGCGGTGCTGGATATGGAGTGGCTGCAGCGCCTGAATAGCCTGATGGAACTCAGTCGACGCGTTGTATTGGCGGTAGGAGGCATGTTGGTGACAGGCGTCCTGCTGATTTTGGGCAACACAATAAGGCTAGCCATAGAGAGTCGTCGGGATGAGATTATCATTGTCAAGCTGGTCGGCGGCAGCAATGGCTTTGTGCGTCGGCCATTTTTGTATACGGGGCTTTGGTACGGTGTGGGTGGGGGTGTGCTGGCGGCACTTCTGGTCTCGGCCGCGCTGTGGTTCCTGAAGGAACCCATAGGCGAATTAGCACTGCTTTACGAGAGCGCATTTCACCTGCACGGACTGGGCGTTATGGGAGCGTTAAACTTGGTGATTCTTGGCGGGCTTTTGGGTCTGGCGGGAGCCTGGCTTGCGGTCTCACGCCATCTGGTCCACATTGAACCGCGCTAGTTGCGCACCACCGGAATGACCAAAAAGTTATTGTAATCTGTTGATTACAATACAATAAATGATATTTTCGCATCCGGCGGAACTTCTTGAAAATTAGCACTCTAATCGAATGAGTGCTAAAATCAACAGAGAGACAATTGAGAGGGATGGTGGAAAAATGGTAAAGAGCTTACAGCCCATAGACCAGATGGTACCGGGAGCCAATCTGCCGGCCTATGTACAGGCGGTCGGTAGCATTCCCGTGCTGAGTGTCGAGCGTGAACGTGAATTAGCGGACGATCTCTATTACAACGAAAACTTACAGGCGGCGCGCGAGCTCGTTATGTCGCACCTGCGTTTTGTGGTACATATCGCACGCAGTTATTCAGGTTATGGCCTGCCCGAGGCCGACCTGATTCAGGAGGGCAATGTGGGCCTGATGAAGGCGGTCAAGCGCTTTAACCCTGAAAAAGGCGTGCGACTGGTGTCTTTCGCGGTGCACTGGATCAAGGCTGAAATGCACGAGTTCATTCTGCGCAACTGGCGCATTGTTAAGGTCGCCACAACGAAGGCGCAACGCAAACTGTTTTTTAACCTGCGCAGTGCGAAGAAGTCCTTGTCTTGGTTGAGTCCTGATGAGGCACAGGCTATCGCAGATGATCTGGGAGTGGATGTCCGCGAGGTGCAGCGCATGGAGGGTCGCCTGAGCAGTCGTGATCTCGGGTACGATCAGCCCCTTGACGCAGATGATGACGATGCTTGGCAGGCGCCGCAGTACTATCTGGAAGACCACAGCGCAGACCCCTCTGTCATACTGGAATCCAGTGATTGGCAGGACAGCAGTGAGGCGCAGCTGCACCATGCCTTGGCTGGGTTGGACGAGCGCAGCCGCGATATTCTGTCCCAGCGCTGGCTGGCGGAAAAAAAGGCCACACTGCACGAGTTAGCGGCACAGTACAGCGTTTCCGCAGAGCGTATCAGGCAGCTGGAGCAGACTGCCATGGAAAAATTGCGAGTAACCATCGCGGCATAAACCTTCCCCTAATAGAGGCGGTTACACCGCCTCCTGGCTACAATCTGACGATGGCGAAATTTTTTATTACTCTGGCTTCTCTTAGCGGCATGCTGGCAGTTGCTCTGGGTGCTTTCGGAGCACACGCGCTCAAAGGTAAATTGGACGAATACGCCCTGGGCATATTTGAAACCGCCGTGCAGTATCATTTTTATCACAGCCTCGCACTGTTGGCGGTGGGCGTTATCGCCCTAAGCCAGCCGCAAACCGTGATGCTCAAAAGCAGCGGTTGGTTATTCCTTATCGGTATTTTGGTTTTCTCCGGCAGTCTCTACCTGTTGAGCATCACCGGCGTGCGCTGGCTGGGGGCCATCACCCCTTTGGGAGGATTGGCATTCATCGGCGGATGGGCCTGCCTGGCCGCAACTGGCTGGAAACTGCTGGTCTGATTCTAGCGTAACGGTGAGTCTTCCCATGACTGAACGCGACAAGAGCGGGCGTATTCGCAGTTATGTGTTGCGCACCGGACGCATGACGCAGGTGCAGAGGCAAGCCCTTGAGGAACACTGGCAGCGTTGGGGCCTTGAGTATGGTGATGGCGAACTGGAGAGTGATGCAGTATTTGGTCGCTCCGGTCCACTGGTGTTGGAAATTGGCTTCGGTATGGGGCAGTCGCTCGTTGCCACAGCGGAGGCCATGACCGAAACGAATTTTATCGGGATTGAAGTGCATAAACCCGGTGTGGGGAAATTACTGCACAGCATGGAGGCGCGCGGTGTGGATAATATCCGAATCTACTGCCATGATGCTGTGGAAGTCCTGCGAGATTGTATTCCCGATGCGTCTGTGGACACCGTACAAATATTCTTCCCCGACCCCTGGCACAAGAAACGCCACAACAAACGGCGCCTTATAAAGCCTGCTTTTGTCGCGCAGCTGATACGCAAACTCAAACCGGGTGGTATAGTGCATCTGGCTACCGACTGGGAAGATTATGCCCATCAGATGATGGACGTGTTGGGTGCCGTCGAGGGTTTAGCCAATAGCGCTGGTGATGGACAATTCGCTCCTCGTCCGGAATACCGCCCAATGACCAAGTTTGAGATGCGCGGTGAACGACTCGGACATGGGGTTTGGGATCTGATTTTTTCTCGGCCCTAATCAGCAAAAAACTCCGCAACAACGCTATCCAGAAAACGTCTGCCGGTATCGGTTGCCCTGACTACGTCGCCATCGCGTACCAGCAATTCACGCTGGCAAAGGGAGTCCAGCTGCGGTTCCAACTGCGCGCAATTCAGCCCCGTTCGTGAAACAAACTGCTGCAAAGCAAAACCGTTATTCAGACGCAACGCATTCATCATAAACTCCCCGACAATGTCACCCCTATCCAGGGTTCGGCTGCTGGTGACAAATTTTCCCGGGTCTGCAGACATGTATTCTTCCGGTTGGCGTCGTTTGGCATAGCGTTCTACGTGACCGTCTAAAAAACTGATCTTGCCGTGGGCGCCAGCTCCAATGCCAAGATAATCCCCGAAGGACCAGTAATTACTATTGTGAAGGCAGTTGTAACCGGGTTGGCTGTAGGCGGAGACCTCGTACTGCACGTAGCCACTTGCGGCCAGCAGTTGTTCACCGCACTGCTGGATGTCCGCCAGTTCATCTTCAATCGGCAGTCGCGGAGGGCGCTTGTGGTACACCGTATTGGGTTCGATGGTAAGTTGGTACCAGGAAAGGTGTGAAGGCGCACAGGCAATAGCGCAAAGCAGGTCTGTTTCGGCACCTCGCAACGTTTGTCCAGGGAGGCCGTGCATCAGGTCCACGTTAAAACTGTTAAAGCCCGCACAGTGTGTAAATTCAATCGCGGCATGGGCCTGGTCGCTGGTGTGTATTCGCCCCAGAGCGCGCAGCTGAGAGTCGTCAAAACTCTGGATGCCAAGCGACAAACGAGTGATGCCGGCGTCTCTAAACGCACGGAACTTGTCTGCTTCCGCGCTTCCGGGATTGGCCTCCATGGTGGCTTCCAGCGTCGGGGACAGAGGGACCAGTTCCGCTATTTCGCGCAGTAGTGTCCGAATGCCACCGGCCGAAAACAGGCTGGGCGTGCCGCCACCGATAAACAGCGTCTCTACCGTTCGCTCCTGCAATAATGGCAGGTCGTCTCGCAGGTCCTGCAGCAATGCGCGGATATAGTGTTCTTCGGGAACACCGCTGGTTTCGTGGGAGTTAAAGTCGCAGTAGGGGCACTTGCGCTCGCACCAGGGCAGGTGGATATACAGACCCAGCGGAGGTAGTTGCATCAGCGTCGGCGCAGGGCATCGAATAGAAGGGCGCTGGCTTTTGCCCTGTGACTTACACGATTTTTCAGCGCGGGAGGAAGTTGTGCAGAGCTGCAGCTGTGTTCGGGAATATAGAACAGCGGGTCATAGCCGAAGCCGTTGTTTCCCCTGGGTTCGAACAAAATAAACCCTTCCCAGCTGGCCTGGCAAACCAGGGGCGAGGGATCCAGAGCATGGCGCATGTAAACCAGAGCGCACTGGAATCGGGCACTGCGTAACGCCTCAGGTGTAGCGCCCAGTTCCTGCAATAAGCGCGCATTGTTGGCGTTATCGCCGGCCCCTGAATAGCGGGCTGAGTAAATGCCGGGTGCGCCATTTAGGTAATCCACCTCCAGGCCAGAATCGTCAGCTATAGCGGGCAGACCACTGTATCGGGCCGCCGCCCGTGCCTTGATAATGGCATTCTCGACAAAGCTCAGGCCATTTTCCTCTGCCTCCGGCACGTCGAAGTCTGACTGCGGTTTGAGCGTGACGCCTAGCGGTGCCAAGACTTCCTGCAGCTCTCGTAATTTGCCGGTATTACCGCTAGCCAGTACCACGGTTTGTTTATTCACTGGCTCAGCCATCAGTTGATATACAGCTGGTGTTTGAATTTAAAGGTGTAGGTCTGGTCTGCTCCAGCGGGTCGAAAATTGATCTCGAAGAAGCGCCACTCCTCATTGATGAAAGGGAATTCGGCGATGTAGTAAATTGCCTCGCCTTCGCGAATTTCCCTGAATTCCAGGGCCTGGTTTTGTATCAGGTCCCAGGTGCGGCCCTGCAACATCATGGTACGGGCTGCGCTGCCATTGGTGAGATTCTCGCGTACCGCCAGATTGAGAATTGCGCGTTTTTCGCCACGAGTGATACCGTAATTAGCGGCAATCTTCGGATCGAGAAAAGTGGTATTGACCACGCTGTAATGCAGCTCAAACGGCCCGAAAGTCTCTGACTGTTGTCCCTGTGACAGTCCGGACAGGAGTGCCAGCCAGCAGAGTGTGATGCGAATGAAATTCAGTGGACGCATGCTATCGGGTAATGTGGTAGATCGCCGTGGTGGCGAATAGATTGGGCCATTTGGTAGATAGCATCGGCTGGCGTTTGGTGTTGCCCACCACATCCCTGGCCAGTATACGGATGCCCTTGTTTCGGCACAGGTCCTCGAAATCCTGCACAGTGCAGAAGTGGATGTTTGGTGTGTTGTACCAGGTATAGGGCATGAAACTGGACACCGGCATACGACCCCGGATACCCAGCATCAGGCGACACCGCCAGTGGCCGAAATTGGGAAAGGTAACGATGCCCTCGCGGCCAATGCGCAACATTTCTTCCAGTACCCGGTCCGGATAATTCACCGCCTGAAGGGCCAGCGCCAGCACCACAGTATCGAAACTCTGGTCGGGAAAGTTGGCCAGTCCCTCGTCCATATCCTGTTCCACGACGTTGATACCACGGGCGATAGCAGCGGTAATATAGTCCTGATCAATCTCCAGGCCAGTGCCGCGAACCTGCCGTTGATCGCGCAGGAACTGCAAAAAGACGCCATCGCCACAGCCCAGGTCCAGTACCCGAGAGCCCGGTGCGATCCAGCGCTGAATGTGCGAGAGGTCAAGGCGCATCAGTCGTTTTCTCCTACACGCAGCATGTAGGCGCGAAATACATCGAGGTAGCGCGCAATGGGCATCAGAAAAGCGTCGTGGCCTTCGTTCGCCTGGATTTCGGCATAGCTGACCGGTCGGTCTGCTGCGAGCAGGGCGTTCACAATTTCCCGGGAGCGCTCGGGGGAAAACCGCCAGTCAGTGGAAAACGAGATGACCAGAAAGCTGCAACGTGCATGGCGAAAAGCCGCGACCGGGTCATTGCCGTACTCCAGGGCAAGGTCGAAATAATCCAGAGCCCGAGTCATCAGGATATAGGTATTGGCATCGAAGCTGCCCGAGAACTGGCTGCCCTGGTGGCGCAGGTAACTTTGCACCTGAAATTCGGCGTTGATCACTTCCCCTCGGCCCAGGCTTCCCGAGCGCAAGTCGCGCCCGAATTTGTTCGCCATGGCGTCGTCTGACAGGTAAGTGATATGGCCAATCATACGCGCCAGCGCCAGACCCCGGGCGGGTATCGTGTTGTGCTCCTGGTAGTTGCCACCGACAAATTCCGGATCGGATTCAATGGCCTGGCGGGCCACCTCGTTGAAGGCCAGATTCTGCGCGCTGAGCTTCAGCGCTGCGGCGATAACAATGCAGTGTCTGATCCGCTGCGGGAACTCCAGGGACCAGCGCATGGCCTGCATGCCGCCCAGGCTGCCGCCAATCACCGCCGCCCAGCACTCAATCCCCAGGTAGTCTGCCAGTCGGGCCTGGCTGTGCACCCAGTCCCTGGTTCGCATTGGAGGGAAATCAGGCCCCCACGGCTTGCCCGTTACGGGATTGATGGAGCTGGGTCCGGTAGAGCCATGGCAACCACCGAGATTGTTGAGGCACACAACAAAAAAGAGGTTGGTGTCGATGGGTTTGCCCGGGCCGATACACTCGTCCCACCAGCCGGGTTTTTTATCATTCGGGCTGTGGTAGCCAGCAGCGTGATGGTTGCCGCTGAGGGCGTGGCAAATCAGCACTGCATTGGAGCACTGCCCATTCAGCTCGCCATAGCACTCGTAAACCAGTTCATAGCCTCCCAAATCGCGACCGCACGTTAGGCTGAGGGGCTCATCGAAGCGGGCTACTTTCGGTTCAACAATGCCTACTGAATGAGAGTGTCCCAGGCTGCTCATCTTTTCAACCCAACCAAGGTGCCAATCCAAGTACGCCCACTGACGCTGCCATATGTTGCAGTACAATCTGAATTACATTGATCAGAACGAATACGAGAATGGGTGAAAAATCCATGCCTCCCATGGGAGGCAGCAATTTACGAACAGGGGCCATCACCGGTTCGGTTATCTGGAACAGAAGATAGATGGCTGGATGGTTGCTGCCCTGGGCGACCCAACTCAGAATGATCATGGCCAACAAGGCAAAGAAATAGATTTTGACTAGCAGAGCAATTATGCCGAGCACGCCACCCATAACGAGTAACGCGGGCCCAGGTAGGGCACCGTAATGAATTAGAAAGATGGCAGCTATGCCGATGATCTGCAGGAGGAGGGCTAAAAGCAGTGACGCGATATCAAGGCCTGCGTAGCCTGGTATGATCTTGCGCACGGGAACTACCAGTGGATTGGTAACTTTTACGATGAACTGTGAAATAGGATTATAGAAATCAGCGCGAACCAGTTGCAGCAAAAAGCGCAGTAGCATGACGATGAGATACAGACTGAGCAGGGTCTGAATCAGGTAAATTAGAATTGCATATACGGCGCTCATTGGTGTTCAGAGTCTCCTAACCCATTTCTCTGGCCATTTCAGCGGCCCGATCAGCGGCCGCATACATGGCTGTCGCCACGATCTTGCGCAGGCCGTCCTGTTCAAAACTCTGTATGGCGCGTTCGGTAGTGCCGCCGGGGCTGGTTACCCTGCGGCGCAATTCCACCAGGTCAACATCACTTTCGAGGGCCATTCGCGACGCACCTAAACTGGTCTGCAGCGCGAGCGTGTGCGCCGTCTTGACATCCAGCCCCAATTCGATGCCAGAGTTGACCATAGCCTCAATAAACAAAAAGAAATAGGCCGGGCCACTCCCGGACAGCGCGGTAATGGCGTCTAACTCCGGCTCCGAGTCTACCCAGCATGTTATGCCCACAGCAGACAAAACGAGCTGTGCGAACTCGCGTTGCTCAGCAGATGTCTTGTTATTAGCGAACAGGCCACTGGCGCCACAGCCTATCAGAGCCGGAGTATTGGGCATGCAGCGCACGATGGCGGCCTCTGGCCCCAGTCTTGCTTGCATGCTGGCGATAGTCACCCCTGCGGCGATTGATATCACCAGCGAGCCGTTAGCCCGCACGGCTGCAGCTATACTGTCGGTAGCCTCTGCCATTACCTGCGGTTTTACCGCCAGGATGATAATGTCCGCCATTTGCACTGCGGCGACGTTATCACTGTAGAGAGCAATCGGGGCGATCTCGCGCAAGCGTTCCAGACTGGCAGGGATTGGGTCCGCCGCACTGATGCGGCCAGCTGGATGGCCGCTATTGATCAGGCCCCCAATTATACTGCTGGCCATATTGCCAGCACCGACAAAGGCGATGTGTGGTGGATGCGAGACCCCGACGGCCATGTGCTTACCTGAGTATAAAACAGTCGCTCAGTATACACGGCGCCACAGGCCAAAATCACCTGTTGCGGTCGCCGAAAATGGCCGAGCCTACACGGACAATGGTGGCACCCTCGATGATAGCGGACTCCAGGTCCTCAGACATGCCCATGGACAGGGTGTCAATATCGGGGGCCAGCGTCTTTAGTTGCTCCAGGGCCTCGCGCATCCGGCTGAAGGACTCATGTAGTTGTCCCGTGTCAGCATCGGCAGCGGGTATTGCCATCAGGCCGCGTAGCTTCAGGTAAGGCAATGCAAGGATGGCACGCGCTAATTGGGGCAGTTCATCGACATGCACGCCGGATTTACTGTCTTCCTCCGAGATATTGACCTGTATACACACCTGTAAGGGGGGCAGGTGCGGTGGTCGCTGCTCGTTCAGACGCCTAGCGATTTTTTCGCGATCGATACTGTGCACCCAATCGAAATGCTCAGCTATCGAACCGCATTTATTCGACTGGATTGGGCCTATAAAGTGCCAGACCAGCGGTAAGTCCTGTAGTTCGGTTATCTTTTGCAGGGCTTCCTGCAGGTAGCTCTCTCCAAAATGGATCAGGCCGCAGGCGTGGGCTGCCCGAACGTCCCGCGCGGGACGGTTCTTGCTAACGGCAACCACAAGAATGTCACTATTGCGATACTGGCTTTTTTGTGCGCTGCGCCTTACTCTTTGGAGCAGCTTTGCTATATTGTCGGAAAGCAGTTGTCGGTCCATGGCGCGAATGTTAGCGGATTCGCGGTGTGGGCGACATGAGAATAATATGACGTGGTTGCTCGCTTCCAGGAAGTACATCCTGGCCAGGGGTCAGTCGGCGGACGTTGTCGGCAGGGGAGTGGATAAATGGATATAACAGAACTACTGGCCTTCAGTGCCAAGCAGGGAGCATCTGACCTGCATCTTTCAGCGGGTCTGCCGCCGATGATTCGTGTCGATGGTGATATTCGCCGTATTAACCTGCCGCCGATGGATCATAAGCAGGTACATGAGCTCATCTACGACATCATGAATGACAAGCAGCGCAAGGACTACGAAGAGTTTCTTGAAACTGATTTTTCCTTCGAAGTGCCGGGTGTTGCACGTTTCCGTGTCAACGCTTTCAATCAGAACAGGGGCGCCGCAGGCGTGTTTCGTACTATTCCCTCCAAGGTGCTGAGCATGGAAGATCTGGGAATGGGACAGGTTTTTCGCGATATTTCCATGATGCCCCGCGGACTGGTGCTGGTTACCGGTCCAACCGGTTCTGGCAAGTCCACCACTCTGGCTGCGATGGTAGATTTTATTAATGACAATAAATACGAGCATATTCTCACCATCGAAGACCCCATTGAGTTTGTACACGAGAGTAAGAAATGCCTTGTAAACCAGCGGGAAGTGCACCGCGACACGCTGGGTTTTTCTGAGGCCCTGCGGTCTGCCTTGCGGGAAGATCCCGACATCATCCTGGTGGGAGAGATGCGCGATCTGGAGACCATCCGCTTGGCTCTGACGGCGGCAGAAACCGGGCACCTGGTATTTGGCACCCTGCACACCACCTCTGCTGCCAAGACCATCGACCGGGTGATCGACGTTTTCCCGGCGGCGGAAAAGTCCATGGTGCGTTCCATGTTGTCGGAATCACTGCAGGCGGTGGTATCACAAACGCTGCTCAAGCGAGCCACGGGTGGACGGATCGCGGCGCACGAAATCATGCGCGGCACCTCTGCTATTCGCAACCTGATCCGGGAGGACAAGGTGGCGCAGATGTACTCTGCTATCCAGACGGGTAGCGCAGTGGGTATGCAAACCATGGACCAGTGTCTGGAAGAAATGGTATCGAAGCGTCTCATTACCCGTGAAGTGGCGCGCGAAAAAGCCAGGATGCCGGAGAACTTCTAGGCCCACAGAGCCTGGCTGAAACACATAGGGGGAACGTCAGTATGAAGATTGAGGACTTGCTGGGACGGATGGTGAAGGAAGGCGCCTCTGACGGGTTTATTACTGCGGACGCTCCGCCCAGTATCAAGGTAGATGGCCAGATTTATCCCATTAGCGGCAGCCCGCTCAGTGAGGATGAGACGCGGGAACTGGTTTTGTCGACGATGCGACCAGACCAACAGGAAGACTTCCAGCGGCACCATGAATGCAACTACGCCATGAGTAGTGAGCAATTTGGCCGTTTTCGAGCCAGCGCCTTTGTACAACGCGGTAAGTGCGGTCTGGTGGTACGCCGCATTCAGTCGGATATCCCTACTGTCGATGAACTGGGCCTGCCTCCTATTATCAAGGAACTGGCCATGACCAAGCGTGGTCTGGTTATTTTTGTGGGAGCCACCGGCACGGGTAAGTCCACATCGCTGGCGGCCATGGTGGGATATCGCAACCAAAATAGCCGCGGCCACATCATCAGTGTCGAGGACCCGATTGAATTTATCCACGAGCACGCGGGTTGTATCGTTACCCAGCGCGAGGTGGGCATGGACACTGAGTCGTTCGATGTGGCGCTAAAAAACACGCTGCGCCAGGCCCCCGATGTCATATTGATTGGC
Organism: uncultured Gammaproteobacteria bacterium; assembly: GCA_963747995.1. Classification (GTDB taxonomy): domain Bacteria; phylum Pseudomonadota; class Gammaproteobacteria; order Pseudomonadales; family Halieaceae; genus Marimicrobium. The sequence continues at coordinate 200,861 of CAVVHD010000006.1, forward strand.
GAGGTGCGTGCGGCAGAAACCATGCAGCAGGCTCTAACCTTTGCCGAGACGGGACACCTCTGCCTATGCACTTTGCACGCAAACAATGCCAACCAGGCACTGGACAGGATCCAGAGCTTCTTTCCCGCCGAGTTGCACAATCAGGTGTGGATGGACCTGTCCCTGAACCTGAAGGCCATGGTTGCCCAGCAGCTGCTGCCGCGCAAGGATGGTAAAGGGCGTACGCCGGTGGTGGAAGTCTTACTCAATTCCCCCTTGGTGGCGGAGTACATCCGCAAGGGTGAGGTGCACCTGATCAAGGATTTGATGTCCAAATCAACAGAACTCGGCATGCAAACTCTCGACCAGTCATTGGTGAAAGCGTACAAGGATGGGCTGATAGCCAGAGAGGAAGCCCTCCGCTTCGCCGATTCCGCGAACGATGTGCGCCTACAGATCAAAATGCACGATAGGGGCGAGACCGGATCGGGTGGTGATGGCTTGGGCCTTGCTTTCGATGATTACGATAATGAAGGTCGCTTTCATGGGCGCTAACAGGCGTTTGACCTAGCGCTCCGCATTTTCTGCCAGCCAGGTCCGCAGGATGATCTCTGCGGCGAGGCTGTCCACTGGCTGCCGCTTGAAGTCGCCCCTGTGCCCTTGCTCGCGACTGGTGTGCTTCGCCTCAAAGCTGCTGAGCCGCTCATCAACCATCGTCACTTCCAGGCCCAGCCGTCCGTGTAGGCGGCGCGCAAATTTCCCGGCCAGCGCACACAATTCACTTACAGTGCCATCCATGTTCAACGGCTCGCCCACCACTAACAGGTCGGGGCGCCACTCATCAACCAGGGCTTCCAGCGCGCGCCATTCGGGTACGCCATCTTTTGCCCGGATTATGGGCAGTGGCTGGGTGGTTCCGAGCAGGCAGTTGCCGATCGCCACACCGATCTGGCGCAGGCCAAAATCAAACGCCATCACTGTGCGCCGTGGTTTCTTCATCGGAAAATACATGCCTGGTTAAACAATCAAGCGTGTCCCGCCCGACTGGAAATCAGGTTCATGTCTATTCCCAGTAGCGCCGCCGCTGCACCCAGACGCTGGTCCGCGGGAGTGGAAAAGATAATGTCACTGCTGCCGGGCAGGGTTAGCCAGCTGTTTTCCGCCAGCTCGTGCTCCAACTGGCCAGCGGCCCAGCCGGCGTAGCCCAAGGCTATCAGGTGATCGCGCGGTCCATCGCCTGCAGCGATGGACCGGAGGATATCGCGTGAGGTAGTGAGGGTGATTTCACAAGTTACCTTAAGGCTAGCCTCCCAGGTTGTGTCACAATAGCGATGCAAAACGAATCCGTGGTCCATTTGTACGGGGCCGCCAGCCATGACCGGCACGGCGGAGAAATCATGCCGGGCGCTGATTTGCAGGTGTTCAAATATCTCGCCCACCGACAGGCCCAGTGGTCGGTTGATCACGATGCCCATTGCACCACTTTCACCGTGTTCGCAAATGTACGTGATGCTTTGTGAAAAAATTCCTTCCGAAAGCCGTGGCATTGCCAGCAGGAAATGATCTCGCAGGCAATCGCCGCTTTTAGCTTTATCTACGGAAAACCTTCCGGTCATGAATGATGTTGTCTCTTCAGTGGGGCAAAAAAAAGGGAGTTGCCGACTACGGCATCTCTCCTGATGAGCTTAGCTCGTTTTCCTGAAAATGCCATGTACGAACAATTTCCAGCTTGTCCGTGGTGGCCCTCAACTCAGGAGGAAAGGGTGAGTAAGGTGCCGCCATACGTACGATCTTGATAGCGGCTTCGTCGAGCACTGCATAACCGGAAGAAGACAGCACCTGTATGTCTTCGAGGCTGCCATCCCGGCGGATGACTACCAACATGCGCAGGTCGCCATACATGCCGTAGCGAACGGAAGCCTCGGGATAATACTGGTTACCTACTGCCTCGAGTCGTCTGCGCCAGTCGAGCAGGTAGGCGGCGTCCACGGATTGTTTTGCCGAGGCGGCAGTCAGGCGCCTTACTCGCGGTTGGTCCGCAGAGACTCTGGTTTCGTCATCAAGTTCCGCCTGCAGACTGGCGATTTCCAGGCTGAGCTGTTCAACCTCCGGGCTAATCCCTTCCATGGTGTTGTCCTTCTGCTCCTCGTCCATCTGGCCAGTTGTCACATGGTGGCGGGACATGGCAGTAGTGGTCACCGCCGTGCGTTGTTGCGCGACCTGCTTCTGCGGCGCTTGCGGCGGGGCTTGCTGCACGGAGGGGGTATTGGTTTGCAAATTGTTGCGACTGCTAATCTGGTTGTTCTCTGCCTCATCGCCACTACCCTCCTGATTGGCCTGGGCAATTTGACGGGCGTTGTCAGGTGCTGTGGCGCTGGGCTGACTGGCGAGCGTGACTTCAATCTGCGGTGTTTTGTAGGCTGTTACATTGCTGGCGTTGAAGGAAATAGACAGAATCAGCGCGGCGTGCACCACCAATGCCAGTAACAGCGCATTGCGAAATCGAGTCCGCTTATTGTTTCCTGTTTCCAGGTAGTACATGGACTGACTAGCGCCTTTTACTCAATTCGCCCTGAATACAATCCATCAGTTGGCCGCCAATGTCCAGATCATAGCCCGCGTCAATTTCCCGAATACAGGTGGGGCTGGTGACGTTGATCTCGGTGAGGTAGTCGCCGATCACATCGATGCCGACAAACAGCAAGCCCCTGTCGCGCAAACTGGGCCCGACCTGGGCGGCGATCCAGCGATCGCGCTCCGACAGGGGTTGTGGCCGCCCGGTTCCGCCGGCAGCCAGGTTGCCGCGGGTCTCCCCCACCAGGGGAACGCGGGCCAGGCAGTACGGTACAGGCTCTCCATTGACCATCAGTATGCGTTTGTCGCCGTCCTCAATCTGTGGGATAAACTTCTGCGCCATGATGGTCTCTCGACCATGCCGGGTGAGCAATTCCAGAATCACACTGACATTGGGGTCGCCCGGCTTCACCCTGAAAATGGCGCTGCCACCCATACCATCAAGGGGCTTGAAGATGACATCCTCATGCTGCCGGTGGAAATCCCTGAGGCGTTGCATATCAGCGCTGACCAGTACTGGAGGACAACACTGCGGGAACTGCGTTGCAAATACTTTTTCGTTGCAGTCGCGCAGGGCCTGGCAGCGGTTCACCACCAGGGTTCCTGTGCGCTCGGCCGCTTCCAGAATGTATGTACTATAGATGTATTCGTTATCGAAGGGCGGGTCCTTGCGCATCAGGATCACGTCGAGATCAGCGAGCTCTCTGTCTGCGGGTTCGCCGAGATGGAACCAGCGGTCCGCATCGTGGAAAACGGTCAACGGCGCCATACGCGCCCGCGCTACCCCCTGCTCGAGGTAGAGGTCAGTCTGTTCCATGTAAAAGAGCTGCCAGTCGCGGGCCTGGGCTGCCCACAGCATTGCCAGAGTGGTGTCTTTCTTATAATTGATACCGGCGATGGGATCCATCACCACGCCCAGCTTGACTGTCATTGCGCTGTCTCTCGCACCCTGAGGGCCTGCTAACTTACGCAAAGGCGGTCGCGGGTGCAAGTACAGGGACTTTTAAGGATGGCGACACATCAGTGTCTGGTGCCTTAGAATGAGTGCCCGAAATTACATCGTACTGCAGGAGAACCACGTGAGTCTGGCAGGCATCTACTTCTTTCTGGCGCTTTTGAGCCTCTATTTCACGCTCACGGCGATTGTGCAGGCGCGGCGCTTATACTGGCTGGTGCCCGTCTATTTCCTGAGCGCCTGGATGTGCGGTGAGTTAGCGCTGATCCATCTGCTCTGGCAAGTGGCCCTGACCGCCATTCTGGCGTTTCTGGGCGTCCTGTCGGACCCGCTTGCCCAGTGCGGGCTGGGATTTTTCGCGCTGGCCTGGCTCGGCCTCGTCTACCTGCATTGCCAATCCATGGATACACCGCACCACCTTCGTCCTGCGCTGCGCCGTGCGCTTGGGGATGACTACAGAGCAGAGATTCCCTCCGAACGGCAGCACCTCCTGTGTGATGACATCCTCACCCGCCACTGGCTGAGGCCCTTCAGTTTTAAACGTGAAGGGGTGCGTAGGCACAGTCATATTTCCTACGGCGATGCCGGCAAACGCAACCTGCTGGATATCTACCAGCCCAATGAGCCGCGCGCCGGCGGCTTTCCTGTGTTGTTGCAAGTGCACGGAGGCGCATGGATTATCGGTGAAAAGGAGCAGCAGGCCCTGCCGCTGATGTACCACATGGCGCAGCGTGGCTGGCTGTGTGTGGCGATCAATTACCGTTTGAGTCCCAAGGCGGCATTCCCGGCTCATATTATTGATGTAAAGAAAGCGATCGCGTGGATCAGGGAGCACATCAGGGAGTACGGTGGTAATCCGGATTTCCTGGCGATTACCGGAGGCTCGGCGGGCGGTCATCTCAGTTCGCTGGCAGCGTTGACGCCCAATCGCGCCGAGTGGCAGCCCGGGTTTGAGCACGTTGATACTACCGTGCAAGCCGGCGTACCGTTCTACGGCGTGTATGATTTTCTTGATCGCCACGGTATTCGTCCCAAGATGTCCATGGAGGATTTGCTCGCCGACCGGGTAATGCAGTGTTCGCGGCAGGATAATCCTGAACTGTGGGATAACGGATCGCCACTCAGTCATGTCTCGGACGATGCGCCCCCCCTGTTTGTGATACAGGGCACGCACGATTCCCTGGTGTGGGTAGAGGAGGCGAGGGTTTTCGTTTCCGCCTTGCAGGCAGTGTCCAAACAGCCGGTGGCCTATGCTGAACTGCCCGGGGCGCAACACGCCTTCGAGATATTTCACTCAGTACGCACTGACCATACGGTGCATGCGGTCGGGCATTTTCTGGAATGGACCCATGCGAAGTGGCTGCGCGCACAGGATCCGGGCCCTCGGTAGGCGGGTTATTCCGGCCTCATATCTCCCCACCAGCCCTGCAGGATAGCGATAGCAGCAAGTGGTGCGGTCTCGGTGCGCAGTACGCGCGGACCCAGGCGCAGGGCTGTGTAACCGGCTTGTGCTGCTGCCCCGATTTCACGTCTCACTCAGGCCGCCCTCGGGGCCGACCAGCAGAGCGATGCTGGAGCGGGAGTGCTGCCTGTCCCGGTGCTGTCTGCCCGATGGTGCAGCACAAATTTTCGCTCGGCTATGGTCGACGCCAACCATAGGTCGAGTGGCTGTAGCGGGTGAATAATCGGCGGGCGGTTGCGGCCGCATTGTTCGCAGGCACTGATGGCAATCTGTTGCCAGTGCAGGATTTTTTTTCCGCCCGAGCACCGGCTAACTTAACCCCCGAGTGTTCACTCGACAGCGGGGTCAGGGAAGTGACACCCAGTTCGGTGGCTTTCTGCACGATCCAGTCCATGCGCTCTCCGCGGGAGACGGCGATGCCCAGATGGATGTCCAGGGGGGACTCGCATTCCCTTGGCAGGAGTGTGCCCGTCATTACCCGTACATGTTTTTTGTCGACGGCAGTAATTTCGCCCGGGTATTCGCCGCCGCTGCCATCGAACAGGGTCAGGGCGTCACCCACTCCAAGGCGCAGCACGCGCGCCAGATGATGGCTGGGTTCAGGTTCCAGCTCAACCAGGGCATTGCTGTGCAGCTTTTGAGTGGTGTAAATACGTGTTATGCGCATGGCCGTCGCGCCCCGGGTTTACAGGCCCAGGTTAGTATAGATTTCCCGTGTCGGCTCGATCTGGTTCATGGTGTAGAAATGAATGCCGGGGGCGCCATTGTCCAGCAGGGTCTGGCACAGCTGGGTGACGACTTCGATGCCGAACTTGCCGATGCTGTCCTGGTCATCGCCATAGGCCTCCATGCGCTGGCAGATCCAGCGCGGAATCTCCGCGCCGCAATTGCGCGAGAAGCGCTGCAGGTTGGCGAAGTTAATAATTGGCATAATGCCAGCGTAGATCGGTTTGTCGATACCGATCGCCGCGCACTGGTCCAGAAAGTAAAAGTACGATTCCACGTTGAAGAAGTACTGGGTGATGGCGCTGTTGGCTCCGGCATCGAGCTTGGCTTTGAGAAAGCCTATATCGCTGTCATAGCTCTTCGCTTCCGGATGGATCTCCGGGTACGCGGCGACCTCGATCTGGAAGTGTTCTCCGGTGCGCTCGCGGATAAACGCCACCAGCTGGTTGGCGTAAACCAGTTGCGCCGCGCCTCCCGTGCCCGAGGGGATATCGCCGCGCAGCGCCACCAGACGTTTAATACCTCGGCTGCGGTACGTTTCCAGCAGCGATGCTACAGCATTCTCGTCATCGCCACCGAAGCTGAGGTGTGGCGCTACATCAATGCCTGCAGCCCTGATGGCCGACACCACCCCCAGGGTGGTGTCGCGAGTGCTGCCGCCTGCGCCATACGTTACCGAGAAAAACTCGGGATTCAGTAGAGTTCAGCGCGGGCGTGACCTCAGTCAGCAACTTGCTTGTTCCCGCCTCCGTCTTGGGCGGGAAAAACTCGCAGCTGATGCGCTGTTTGCGCGCGGCCATTGGTTACCGTTCCCTAGTACTTGTAGCTGTCGGGCTTGTAGGGTCCATCCGGGCTGACCTTGATGTAATCGGCCTGTTCGGAAGTCAGGCGCGTGAGCACCGCCCCAAAACCACCGATCATATGGGTCGCCACTTCCTCGTCGAGTTTCTTGGGCAGGACTTCAACCGAAAGCGCAGAAGGCTTCATTTCAGGCTCCAGGTTGGCGAACTTGCGCTCGTACAGATAGATCTGCGCCAGCACCTGGTTGGCGAACGAGCCATCCATAATACGCGATGGGTGGCCGGTGGCATTGCCCAGGTTCACCAGGCGGCCTTCGGACAGCAGGATCAGGTAGTCATTGGCGGCCTGATCGCGGTACACCTTGTGCACTTGCGGCTTGACCTCTTCCCACTCCCAGTTGCGGCGCATGAAAGCGGTGTCGATCTCGTTGTCGAAGTGACCGATGTTGCATACCACGGAGCCTTTTTTCAGCGCCTTGAGCATGTTCGAGTCACACACCTGATAGTTGCCGGTGGCGGTCACCACCAGGTCGATCGTGGACAGCAGGTCGCGGTTGATACACGCCGGGGTGCCATCATTGATGCCGTTGTTGAAGGCTGATACCACCTCATATCCGTCCATGCAGGCCTGCATGGCGCAGATAGGATCGATTTCGGAAATTTTTACGATCATACCTTCCTGGCGCAGCGACTGGGCCGAGCCTTTGCCCACGTCACCATAACCGATGACCAGTGATTTCTTGCCGGCCAGCAGGTGATCGGTGCCGCGTTTGATGGCATCGTTGAGACTGTGGCGACAGCCGTACTTGTTGTCATTCTTGGATTTGGTTATCGAGTCATTAACATTGATTGCCGGAACCTTTAACTTGCCATGTTCCAGCATCTCCAGCAGGCGGTGTACTCCGGTGGTGGTTTCTTCGGTAATGCCGTGTATCTTGTCCAGCATGGCAGGATACTTGTCGTGCAGCATCAAGGTCAGGTCGCCGCCGTCATCCAGTACCATGTTGGCATCCCAGGGCATGCCATCCTTGAGAATGGTTTGCTCAAGACACCAGTCGTACTCTTCTTCAGTCTCGCCTTTCCACGCATACACCGGGATTCCCGCGGCGGCGATGGCAGCAGCGGCATGATCCTGGGTGGAGAAAATGTTGCAGGAGGACCAGCGGACTTCGGCGCCAAGCTGGATCAGCGTCTCGATCAACACGCCGGTCTGAATGGTCATGTGGATACAGCCGAGAATCTTCGCGCCGGCCAGCGGCTTGCTCTTGGAGTATTTGGCGCGCATTGCCATCAATGCCGGCATCTCGCTCTCTGCAATTTCCAGTTCGCGGCGGCCCCACTGGGCCAGGGAGATATCCGCTACTTTGAAATCTTCCGCTGTCTTCAATTTTTGTGCTGTGCTCATCGTTGAATTCCTCTAGGTCTTCTATGACCGGTTGTTGCAATTAAATGTTCTTGTAGCCTTGCCTTAACGCGCCTTCTTCAAGGCCGCCGCTTTGTCTTTTTTCTCCCAGGTAAAATCCTTGTCCTCGCGGCCGAAGTGTCCGTAAGCGGCTGTCTTGCGGTATATGGGGCGCTTCAGGTTCAGCATCGCGACCAGGCCCTTGGGACGCAGGTCAAAATGTTCGCGTACCAGCTCTGCAATGCGATCATCAGAAATTTTACCTGTACCGAAAGTGTCGATCGAGATGGAGGTGGGCTCGGCCACACCAATCGCGTAGGACACCTGGATTTCGCAGCGATCCGCCAGCCCCGCCGCGACGATATTCTTCGCCACATAACGGCCCGCATAGGCTGCCGATCGGTCAACTTTGGAGGGGTCCTTGCCGGAGAATGCACCGCCGCCGTGACGGGCCATGCCACCGTAGGTATCCACGATGATTTTGCGCCCGGTCAGGCCGCAGTCACCCACAGGACCGCCGATGATGAACTGGCCGGTGGGGTTGATGTGGTACTTGGTGCCTTTATGTAACCACTTCTCGGGCAGCACATCCTTGATAACATGCTTGAGGATTTGCTTGTGAATCTCTTTTTGGCTGACATCCTCGTCGTGTTGTGTGGACAGGACCACCGCATCGACTGCCACCGGTTTGCCATTTTCGTAACGCAGTGTCACCTGACTCTTGGCGTCGGGACGTAACCAGGACAGAGTGCCGTCCTTGCGCAGCTGTGCCTGGCGCTCGACCAGGCGATGGGAGTAATAAATCGGCGCGGGCATCAGCACATCGGTTTCGTTGGTGGCGTAGCCGAACATCAGGCCTTGGTCACCGGCGCCTTGCTCGTGGCCCTTGCTCTCGTCCACACCCATGGCAATGTCCGGGGACTGCTTGCCGATGGCGTTGATGATGGCACAGGATGCACCGTCAAAACCCACCTTCGAGCTGTTATAGCCAATATCCAGTATCGTTTGTCGAATCGTCTCTTCAAGATCCATATGGGCTGAGGTGGTGACCTCCCCCGCCACGATGCACATGCCCGTCTTGACCATAGTCTCTACCGCGACGCGCGCGTCCTTATCTCGCTTTAGCAGGTAGTCCAGAACCGCATCCGAGATCTGGTCGGCCATTTTGTCCGGGTGTCCTTCGGACACGGATTCGGAGGTAAACAGTTTATATTCGCTCATAGTTTTATCCTTGTGACTTAATTAATTAGGGGACAGCCAAACAGCCGCACCTGTACTTGAAAACCGTTGCGTTGCGCCAGATAGACACTGGCAATATCAGTCAGTCCTGCATCTTCAGCCCACCGTGCCAGATCCTGGGGATCAAAACCCAGCCACAGGTCACCACAGTTCTCCCTGGCCCAGCCCTGATCGTGGTTGCACAGGTCGGTGACCAGCACCACGCCGCCGGGCGCGAGGCATGCGGCCACATCCCGCAGGACTGCCCCGGGATCCGGTGTGTGGTGCAATACCATATTGATGACCACGCAGTCGGCCTGCAGGTTTTGCAATTGGCTACTGCGGGTGTCATCGAGAATGAAGTCTATGTTGTGCAATCCGGCGGCAGCGGTTTTGCCCTGGGCCTGTTCCAGCATGCCCGGAGCATTATCCAGAGCCACCACGCGCTCAAACAGGGGTGCCAGTTCCAGCAGGAATGAACCATCGCCCGGGCCGACTTCCAGCACTGTGCGCCGACGTTCCAGCGGGGCATCCGCCAGCACCTGCACGACAACATCCGCATACTGCGCATAGCTGGCGATCAGATCCTGCTGCTGATGGAATTTATGGGCATTAAGCCGAAAAAAGTTGCTGGAGTTTTCTTCGCGCTGCCGGTGCAGGGCCACCAGCCTGTCCTGGATGTCGGCGGGCAACTCGATCTCATCGACAGCGTCGAAAATGCTGTGTTGCAGCGCTTCCAGATCAGGGTGTTGTCCCAGCTCGCTGCGACGGTAGAAAATGGAATTGGCCTCCCGCCGTGCGGCCACCAGGCCCGCATTGGCCAGCACTTTCAGGTGATGACTGAGGGCCGGCTGGCGGATGTCGAAGATGAAACACAACTCGGATACCCCGAAGGAATCCTTGCGCAATACCCGCAGCACCAGCAGGCGCAGGGTATCCGCGCTGGCTTTGCACAGGTTGGTCAGAGCGGCCAGTCGCAGCTCTGGCTGCGGCTGTTCCGGCATCTGTGTCACCCGTTTTTCGGTGATTGAAGAAGACATGGGCCGCGAGTCTAGCAGGCTTGAGCACCTATATCAAAATATTTTGATATAGCCTTGTGATGACTGTCACAGCAATGAAATCATGGACAAGGGCCAAATATCTGCCTATTTGTTTGCCGTGCGCCCCCGCTTACGCGAAAATGGCGGCCCTTTTTGCGCTCCCCATCCAGCCCTGGAGAACTTGATGTCGTCCTCACGCACAAAACTTGCCAATGCCATCCGTGTCCTGAGTATGGACGCCGTCCAGAAGGCTAAAAGTGGCCATCCCGGCGCCCCCATGGGCATGGCAGATATTGCCGAAGTGCTGTGGAACGATTATCTGCGCCACAATCCAGCGAACCCGGCCTGGCCGGGCCGTGACCGGTTCGTGTTATCCAATGGCCATGGCTCCATGCTGCTCTACTCATTGTTGCACCTGTCCGGCTATGCCCTGCCGCTGGAGGAACTGCAGAATTTCCGCCAGCTGCACAGCAAAACACCGGGGCACCCCGAATACGGCTATACCCCCGGCGTCGAGACCACGACCGGCCCGCTGGGCCAGGGTCTGGCCAATGCGGTGGGTATGGCCCTGGCGGAAAAAGTCCTGGCGGCTCAGTTCAACCGGCCCGGGCACGCGGTAGTTGACCATCATACCTACGTGTTTGTGGGCGACGGCTGCCTGATGGAGGGGATTTCCCATGAGGCCAGCTCCCTGGCGGGGACGTTGGGACTGGGCAAGCTCATAGCGTTTTACGACGACAACGGCATCTCCATCGACGGCGAGGTGGCAGGTTGGTTCACCGATGACACGCCCGCCCGCTTCCGCGCCTATGGCTGGCAGGTTATCAGCGACGTAGACGGCCATAGTGCCGAAGCGGTCAGGGTCGCGATTGAGGCTGCGCGAGGACAAGCGGACAGGCCCAGCCTGATCTGCTGCAAGACCATCATCGGCAAGGGTGCCCCGAATAAGCAGGGCTCTGAGTCCTGTCACGGATCACCGCTGGGTGAAGAGGAGGTGGCAGCGACACGCCTGGCGCTGGGCTGGGAATTCGGACCGTTCGAGATTCCTGCGGACATTTATGCAGCGTGGGATGCACGGGAGCGCGGCGCCGCCCAGGAAAAGGAATGGGATAAGACAATGGCTGCTTATGCTGCGGCGCACCCGCAACTGGCGGCACAACTGCAGCGGCGCCTGGCGGGTGAATTGCCCGCAGATTTCCCGGAGCAGGCCGCCGCCTATATTGCCCGCTGCCAGCAGGAGGGTAAGAGCATCGCTTCCCGCAAGGCGTCCGAGAATTGCCTTAATGCCTTCGGCCCGCTGCTGCCGGAATTGTTGGGTGGTTCAGCGGATCTGGCGGGCTCTAATCTCACATTCTGGAGCGGCTCTAAGGCCATTAGCGCCGCCGATGCGGGTGGCAATTATATCCACTACGGCGTGCGCGAATTCGCCATGGGGGCGATCATGAATGGCATCGCCCTGCATGGCGGCTTCATTAACTACGGGGCCACTTTCCTGATCTTCATGGAGTACGCCCGCAACGCGGTACGTATGTCAGCCTTGATGCGCCAGCAATCGATCTTTGTATTCACGCACGATTCCATCGGTCTCGGCGAGGACGGCCCGACGCACCAACCCGTTGAGCAGTTAACAGCCTTGCGCGCCACGCCCAATATGCAAACCTGGCGCCCCTGTGACGCGGTGGAGTCTGCAGTGGCCTGGAAGGCCGCAATCGAGCGCCGGGATGGCCCCTCGTCACTGGTTTTTTCCCGCCAGAGCTCTGACCCACCAGACGCGCAGTGAGCAGCAGGTTGCGGACATCATCCGCGGCGCCTATGTGCTCAGGGATTGCGCCGGGTCCCCCGATGCGATTCTTATTGCCACGGGTTCCGAAGTACAACTGGCGATGGCTGCGGCGCAGCAGTTGGCCGCCTCAGGAAAACGGGTGCGCGTGGTTTCGATGCCCTGTGCCGAGCTGTTCGAACAGCAGGACGCAGCGTATCGCGAAGCGGTGTTGCCCAGTGACGTGCTGGCCCGTGTGGCGGTAGAGGCACTCCATGCGGACTACTGGTACAAGTGGGTTGGCCTGGACGGGCGTGTGGTCGGTATGACCACCTTTGGCGAGTCCGCCCCGGCCGAAGAGTTGATGCGCCACTTTGGCTTCACGACTGAGAATGTGGTCGCTGTCGTCGAAGACGCGTTGCTGTAGCGCGCATAGACATGTTGCGTCTGGCCATCAATGGCTACGGCAGAATTGGACGCAGTATTCTGCGTGCGCTCTACGAGAGCCCGCTGCGCGATGAACTGGCGGTTGTAGCCATCAATGAACTGGCCGACGCCGGCACGGTATTGCATCTGACCCGCTACGACTCCACCCACGGTCGCTTCCCGCGACCCCTTGAGGGGGACGCAAAAGAACTGCGGGTGGACGGTGATGCCATCGTCCTGTTGAATCACTCGCGTATCGATGAGTTACCCTGGGCAGAGCTAGGGGTGGATATGGTGCTGGAATGCACCGGCGCCTTTTCCGACCGCGTGACCGCTGAAAAACATCTGCGGCGGGGGGCAGGTAAAGTGCTGTTTTCCCAGCCCGCGCAGGCCGACGTGGACAAGACCGTGGTCTACGGCGTCAACCACCGGGACCTGCGCGCCGCGCATCGCATTGTCTCCAACGCATCCTGCTCGACCAACGGCATTGTCCCGATCATCAAGGCACTGGAAGATACCGTCGGAATCGAGAGCGGCACCATTACCACGATTCACTCGGCAATGAACGACCAGCCGGTACTTGACGCCTACCACCACACGGATTTGCGCAAAACGCGGGCTGCTTCCCAGTCGATCATTCCGGTCGACACCGAGTTGGCCAGAGGCATTGAGCGACTGCTCCCGGACATGGCGGGGCGGTTTAGCGCGCAGGCACTGCGGGTGCCAACACTCAATGTGTCCGCGCTGGACCTTACCGTGTATACCCGTCGGGACACCGATGTAGGGGCGATTAATCGCATATTGCGAGAAGCGTCACAGTCGGGTTTTGACGGCGTACTTGGCTATACCGAGGAGCTTCTGGCATCCTGTGATTTCAATCACGACTCCCGCTCCAGTATTGTGGATGCCAGCCAGACCCGGGTCAGCGGCAAGCGCTTGGTGAAGGTACTTACCTGGTTTGACAATGAGTGGGGTTATGCCAATCGCATGCTTGATGTAGCGCAATACTGGGGTGGATTGCAGGAATAGAATAGGGTGCCATAGGCCGGCACATGTGTCGTCGGCAATAGTCATGTGAGGGTTGAAGAAAGCCGTATGGAACTACCAATGGAATTAATGCGGGACCAGAACCTGCGCGGCAAACGCGTTTTGATTCGCGAGGATCTCAATGTGCCGGTCAAGAAGGGTGTGGTGACCAGCGATGCCCGCATCCGTGCGGCGCTGCCAACGATTGAGGCGGCGCGGGCCGCCGGTGCGAAGGTCATCCTGATGTCGCACCTGGGCCGACCGGTAGAGGGCGAGTACGATGCGCAGTACTCCCTCGTCCCGGTCGCGCAGCATTTATCCGGCCTCCTCGGGCAGCCGGTGACTGTGGTAGCACAGTGGCGCGATGGCGTGACTCTTGCCGACGGGGAGGTGGCATTGCTGGAAAACGTGCGTTTCAATCCCGGGGAAAATGCGGACGACGAGGCGCTGTCGCGAGCCTATGCCGCGCTGTGCGACATTTTCGTGATGGATGCTTTTGGCACCGCACACCGCGCCCAGGCCTCTACCCACGGGGTGGCGAAGTACGCTCCGGTGGCCTGTGCCGGGCCCCTGCTGGAGGAGGAACTGCGTGCCTTGACGCAGGCGCTGTCGAATCCCGCCCGCCCCATGGTGGCCATCGTGGGAGGCTCGAAAGTCTCGACCAAGCTGGAAGTATTGGAGGCCCTTTGCGCCAAGGTGGATCAACTGGTGGTGGGCGGCGGCATTGCCAATACCTTCCTGGCCGCCAGTGGTAGCCCGGTCGGCAAGTCCCTGTGCGAACACGACCTGATTGCCACTGCCCGCGCCCTGATGCACAAAACCAGTATTCCACTGCCCGTTGACGTAGTGACGGGCAAGGCGTTGGCCGAGGATGCGCAAGCCAGTGTCAAGCAGGCCGCTGAAGTAGCCGATGATGACATGATCCTGGACATCGGCCCCGAAGCCGCAAAACAGATTGCACACATTCTTAAAAGTGCCGGCACGATTATCTGGAATGGCCCAGTGGGTGTATTTGAGTTTGACCAGTTTGCCGAGGGTACCAAGGCCCTGGCCCTGGCGATTGCAGAGAGCTCCGCGTTTTCACTGGCCGGGGGCGGAGACACCCTGGCGGCCATCGACAAATTTGGTATTGCGGACAAGGTTTCTTACATTTCTACAGGGGGCGGCGCTTTTCTGGAGTACGTGGAAGGGAAGATCCTGCCCGCAGTTGCGATGCTGGAGCGGCGCGCAGGCAGGAAACCGGAGTAGCATAGGCTTCTAATTCAACGTGACAAATTAAAGGATTACCCACATGGCATTAATCAGTTTACGTCAATTGCTGGATCACGCCGCCGAACACAACTACGGTGTGCCGGCCTTCAATGTCAATAACCTGGAACAGACCCGCGCGATTATGGAGGCGGCGGATGCCACTAACTCGCCGGTCATCATGCAAGCCAGTGCGGGCGCGCGTAAATATGCCGGCGCTCCATTTTTGCGGGCCATGATGGAAGCGGCCATGAATGAGTTTCCACATATCCCGGTGGTGGTGCACCAGGACCATGGCGTATCGGTAGCTGTGTGCCAGCGCTCCATCCAGCTGGGTTTCAGTTCGGTGATGATGGATGGCTCCCTTGGAGAAGATGGCAAAACCCCCAAGGACTACGACTACAACGTTGCCGTCACCCGCCGTGCAGTGGAGATGGCCCATGCCTGTGGCGTCTCGGTCGAGGGTGAGCTGGGTTGCCTGGGTTCGCTGGAGACGGGTGAGGCGGGAGAGGAGGATGGTAGCGGTGCCGAAGGCAAGCTGACCCACGATCAGATGCTCACTGACCCGGAGGAAGCCGCTCGTTTCGTCAAGGCCACTGGCGTGGACGCGCTGGCCATTGCCTGCGGTACGAGCCACGGTGCTTACAAGTTCACGCGCCCACCTACGGGTGACATTCTCGATATTAATCGCATCAAGGAAATCCATACCCGGATTCCCAATACGCATCTGGTGATGCACGGCTCATCTGCGGTGCCCCAGGAGTGGCTGGCGATTATCAATGAATTCGGCGGACAGATCGCGCAGACCTACGGAGTGCCGGTGGAACAGGTTCAGGAGGGTATCCGCCACGGGGTGCGCAAGGTGAATATCGATACCGACCTGCGCCTGGCGTCCACCGGGGCGATTCGCCGCTTCCTGGCGCAAAACCCTGCTGAGTTTGATCCGCGCAAGTACCTGGCGCAGACCATCACGGCGATGAAGGATATCTGCATAGCGCGCTATGAAGCATTTGGTACAGCCGGTAACGCAAGCAAGATCAAGGTTCGCTCCCTGGCCGACATGCAAATCGCCTACGAATCCGGAGCACTTACGCCCGCTGTCCATTGAGCAGCTTTACGGCGTCGACGCCGGCACAACTGGAGAGTCTGCGTCAGCAGCTTCCCGCGTTCGCAGATGGCGCAAGGTTGTCATCAACGCTACAGGCGTTTTGCCGTGACTACGGGATAGATTTCGAAGCGCGGTTGCCGCACGTGGAGCATCTGGCTGGCCATGTGCGTTCGGGCAACTTTACCCTCGCGGTCCACCACTGGTGCCAGCCTGGCGCCAGCACAAATCTCTTGTTACTACACGGCTATTTTGATCATACGGGCCTATTCGGCAAACTGATTGAGTGGGGCCTGTCACGCAACTGCAATGTGCTCATCTTCGATCTTCCCGGCCACGGCCTGTCCAGTGGCGAGCCTGCGGTGATAGATGATTTTGGTGATTACAGCCGTGCCATTGCAGATGTGCTCGGTGCGGTGAACCTGTCGTCGCTGCCGTTGTGGGTCATGGCACAAAGCACCGGCGGTGCGGCACTGGTTGATTACGCAGGAAAGTATGACTGGCCCTTCGCGGCAGTCGTGCTGCTTGCCCCTCTGGTGCGTCCGGCACACTGGGTGCGGGTGCGGCTGGGGCAGGCCTTGGCGCAGCGTTTTGTCACCAGTGTGCCGCGCGGATTCTCCAGCAACTCTTCGGATCTCGAGTTTCTGGCGTTCCTGCAACGTGATCCACTGCAGTGTCGCCGGATTTCGTTGCGTTGGGTGGCGGCACTGCGCCGCTGGCTGCGCGACTTACAACAACGCGATCTCGGCGTGGGTCCGGCATTGATAATTCAGGGCGATGCTGATGCGACTGTGGACTGGCGCTATAACGTCAGTGCTATCCAAAAACTGTTTCCTGCGAGCCGGGCCGAGTATCTACGAGGTGCAGGGCATCAGCTAGCGAATGAATCCGCAGCTTTTCGCCGCGACTATCTGCGGTGTGTGGAACGGTGGCTGAAGGAATGTGGTATAGCACTGCCTGATGATTCAGGAATACAGCCTCGCTGATTTGAGCAGCTCATACAAGGGCTGCATCGCATCACCGTAACGCTGCCAGCGATTCACCGAACTCGTATAAATGCCCTGTCGTACCTGTACCGCACTGGCGGTAGCGACGCTGGTCTTGCGCTGGTGGAACGACAAGCATTGTTCTTCCCAAGGCAATTCACAGTGGGCCAGTAATTGTTTTGCGACCTGCTGCGGGTTTGCCACCAGTGTCTCGTAGTACACCTCGAATATGGCGCCGGGCATCACGTCATGCCAGTGTCGCATCAGGCGGTCAAACTCAAGGTAGTAGCGCCCGCAATCCAGTAAATTGTAGTTGTAATGGTAGTGTTTGAAGTTCACCGCAAACAGTTGCCGGTAATTGCTCAGGCAGGTATCCATCGGGTCGCGGCGCAGGCAGATCAGTTTGGCGTTGGGTAACGCAAGTTTGATGAGTCCCAGGTAAAGAAAGTTAAGCGGTAGCTTGTCGATGAAATACGGTGTGTGGCCGGTCCGTGGCCGGGTACTGTCGATGTAGGCCGCGCCGAGCTTTGCCATATGCAGGCGACCGGCACGTGTAAGCGTCTCAATGTCCAGTACATCCAACGATGGCGATTCCGTCAGGCGCTTCACCTGCTGCGGAAAGTTCAGCAATTCGCCGGCCGCGTAGACCAGGGAGTGGCCGCCGAGAATTTGTTCCACCAGGGTGGTGCCGGTACGCGGCATACCCACAATAAAAATCGGCTCACGGTTGTCACAGCCGCTAGCGGGACTTACAGAGTGGGAGAATAGCTCGCGCGTAAACGTTTGTCTTATGGCGGCAAACAGTTCTGCGTCCGCCGCAGCGCTATAGCCTGTCTGCTCGGCCAGTGCGAGCTTGGCCCAGGCCAGGCTCGCCAGTGACTCCTGCCACAATTCCAGATCTTCCTGCTCCTTGGCGATGGCATGGCCCAGGTGCAGTTGATCCCGGGGAGTAGTGATGCGGTCGCGGAGTTGCTGTAGCCGCTCGATATGATTACGTTGCCGGTGTCTGGCGCCGCACTGTCGACAGGGCTGAATGCGCCCGGAACATGTGCGGCTGCAACTCTAGTGCCTTTTCGTAGGCCTTTTCGGCAGACTCAAACTGTCCGGCGAACTGGAGTGATGCGGCCATATTGAAATAAAGATCCGCCTGCCATTGCCTGGACAAACCCTTGACGTGCCCTGCCCGGTGCTCAAGGGTGAGTACCGCTCGTTTATAGCAGGCCAGCGCCTGTTCGTGTTCGCCGCAGTGACTGAAGACAGTCCCCAGGGTGTTGAGTGTGGGCAGCTCATTCGGGGCCAACGATAATGCCGTTGTGGCTGCCGCAAGTGCCTCACGCGGTTGCACGCAGGGCAATCAACTGTTTGCCCAACTCGGCGTGATACTCTGCTTTGGCGGGTGCCAGCGTGATTGCCTTGCGGAAAATGTCAGCCGCCTTGTCCGGCAAGCCGTTATGCGCGGCAATAACACCGCACAGGAACCAGGCATCAGCAAAGTTCTGGTCTAGTGCGAGGATGGCCAGGCAGTGCTCATGTGCCTGTTGCAGCTGTCCAGCCGCGAGCGCCTTTTGGGCGGCGCCGTGGTGGGCGACAATTGTGCTGAGCTGACCGTTAGCCGTCGTCAAAGCGATAAGTAAATTTCAGGCCGACCTGCCGCGGGCGCACCATGTTCTGGTAGTAGCGCCGTAGTTCGAAGTCTCCGACCTCGCGGATGTAACTTTTGTCTGTACGAACGCCGGTCTCCGCATAGATATCAAAGACATTGTCCGCATACAGTGACACCGCCCAGGCATCCTTGAACCAGGTGGTGGAAATATTATTCAGCGCGAAACTCGGCAAGCTCTCACCGTAATCACGCTTGCCGACTTTGGTGAGTATGTTGCTTTGTGCGGACATCGACCAATCGAACGCCAGCTGCGAACCGTCGCGCAAAGGCATCTCATAGTGTGTCGCAAGGTAGAGCTGGTTCTCCGGTGTGCCGGGCAGGCGGTCACCGTCGTAGGCTGCACATGGGGCATAATCAACGGTTCGCCTTCCGGGGGCGCGCAGACCAAACTAAATGCATCATCGGTCAATTCGGCGTTGGTGTAGGCGTAGGCGCCACTGACTGAAAGGTTGGGCAGGATAAAGTACTGCGCGGATAGTTCCATACCGGTGCTTTCTGCACCTTTACCGTTAGTTATAATCGGTAGATCGCCATTTGCGGTAACCGATTGCAACTGCGGATCATCCCACTGTACGAAGTACACCGCACCATTTAACAACAATGAATCGCCAAACTGGGAATGGACGCCGATTTCATAGTTGGTGCTGGTGTCGGTTTCGTACGATTCCTCGCCCGGGAGCGCGCACACATTCTGCACACTGCCGTCGAGCGGAACGGGACACAGCGTTATCGCATTCGATGCGCCCAGACGGTAGCCTTCACTGATGGTCAGGTAGCTCATGATGTCGTCAGTGAAATCGTAGGACGTGTTGAACTTGTAAATCGTATCGTCGGCTTTCGTCTTGCCGGAGTCGCCGCTGATATTGATCGAATCCGGAGGCGCGCCAAAAAATACTGTGTCGTATAAAGGCAGCGCGAGCCCGTTGGTAGCCTCGTACTCATACTCGAACCAGCGCATACCCACTGTCACCTGCCACGCATCGGTAATATGGTAGCCCAACTCACCGAACGCGGCGGTTTCCTTCTGGTTTTCCTTTGTCGTCTGCTGAAACTCCAGTGCATCGGGGCGCAGCTGCCCTAGCTGATCCGGAAAGTTATCCTACAAATCGGGAATTGTCCAGTGCAAACTGGTCGTATCCCGGCGTGAACTCCTGGCTCAAGGTGTCATTGTTGAAATCATTGTAGAAACCACCGACGATCCAGTTCCAGGGTCCATCACTGGTTGATACCAGGCGCAACTCCTGGGTGAAGGTATCGGCGTCGGCCTGGTCACTGGTGTAAGCGGAGAAGCTGGGGAACAATTCGTACCCGTATTCAAAGGTTAACAACAGATCAGTCTGGTCGCGATGGCCGTGTTCAGTAAATTCAGAATAGCCGGTGGCTGAAGTGAGTGCGGCAAACCCCAGGTCCGCCACCAACTCCAGTGCGTACAACTCGTTCTTGCGCGTGTTGGGTTCCAGAAAGCGGTGAGCCGATTCGTACTTGCCGGTGTTAAAGCTGTCCTGGTGGTTGATCTGGCGAGCGCCGACATCCTGATCCTGATAATAGTAGGACAGTGTGCCGTCCAGAATGTCATCCGTGTAGCGCAACGCGGCCCGACCAGACCATGTTTGCTCGGTATTGGCGTCTTTCTTCCCTTTCAGGTTGGCGTTCACGTCGTTCGGATTGCTGAAATCGGGCTGGGGATTGGACACACCCGCCTGGCGCACGAGGTAGTTGTAGTCGATAAAACCGGGGTCATCCAGATAATCCGCCGATGCGCGAAACGCCAGGGTATCGGGAATGATAGGAATATTGACGGTGCCGCCGCCCTCGTAGCCGGCATCATCCGAATGACTGAGCGCATACAGGTCGCCGCGCGCCTCTACGCTAAGCGCGTCCGCCTGTGGCCGGTTAGGGATATAGCGCACCGCGCCGCCCATGGTGCCGGCGCCGTAGAGTGTGCCCTGCGGACCCATCAGCACTTCCACGCGTTCCATGTCGTTCAATTTCAGATCGACGTACAACGGAATTTCGCCGACGTAGGTGGCGACAGTGCCGCCGCCGTCGTTACTGCCATCGGTCGCGGTGATATTGCTGACATTCAGGCCGCGTACGGTGAGGGTATTGCTGCTGCGTGGCCCCTGGTCCACCACGGTCATGCCGGGTACGACACGGGCGATATCGGTCAGGTCGGTGAGTCGGTCCCGTTCGATTGTTGTGCTGCTTAGGGCCGTGATGTTGATAGGGATATCCTGCAGCGATTCCGAGCGGCGTGTGGCCGTCACGATCACTTCCTCCAGCCCGGACTCCTGTGCTGTGGCGTATCCGGAGATGAGCGTGGAGGCGATTGCCGCTGATAATATGCTGATCTGAAATGGCGCTTTCTTATTACGCATGTTCGCCCCCGCTTGACCTTCTGACACACGTTTTATCGTGAGTACCGCAAGAAAAAAGGCTCCTCCCTGTAGCCCGATCCAGTTCTGGAATTGATTGGTGTCCCAATGGCCTCATTCAAAGTGAGAGGCTCTTTTGATCTAATCTATAGATTAGATCCAATTTTACATCTTTGTTGCTGCTGTGGTTACGTTCCAATTAGCGAAAAAGTAACGATTCCGGATGCGCTCAAAATTACTGTGCGGGAGGACTTCGCGCAATTATCCGTACAGGTAGACGGGTAGCTTAGAACAAAACGCGGCTGCGAATGGTGCCCTCGATAGCCGCCAGTTTTTTCAGGGCGATCTCGCTGTACTCGGCGTCGATGTCTATCACCACATAGCCTACAGTATCCCTGGTTTGCAGGAACTGTGCGGAGATATTGATGCGATTCTCGGAAAATACGTTGTTGATAGCACTCATGACGCCTGGCACATTGCGGTGTATATGCAGCAGGCGGTGCTTGCCCCCGTGTTCAGGCAGCGCAACCGCAGGCAGGTTGATCGAGGAGGTAGTGGTGCCGTTGTCACTGTAGCGCGCCAGTTTTTCTGCCACTTCCATGCCGATGTTCTCTTGCGCCTCAATGGTGCTGCCACCGATATGCGGGGTGAGGAAGGTATTGTCGAAGCGGCGCAGCGGGGATATGAACTCCTCATCATTGGAGCGCGGCTCCACCGGAAAGACGTCGATGCCGGCACCACCCAGGGCACCGCTTTGCAGCGCCTGCGCCAGGGCATCGATATCCACCACGGTGCCGCGCGAGGCATTGATCAGGATGCTACCGGAAGGCATCTGTGCCAGTTGTGCCGCGCCGATCAGGTTCTGCGTCGACTCGTTTTCAGGCACGTGGAGGCTTACGACATCAGAGCTGCCCAGAAGATGGTTGAGACTGGGCACCTGCCGGGCATTGCCCAGCGGTAATTTGTTGGTGATGTCATAAAACTGCACCTGCATGCCCAGACCCTCGGCGATCACGCCCAGCTGCATGCCGATATTGCCGTAGCCGATGATGCCCAATTTTTTACCGCGGATCTCGAAAGCGTTGGTGGCGGTCTTTTGCCACTCGCCGCGGTGTGCAGCTGCGTTCTTAGCGGCTACGCCGCGCAGCAGCAGGATGGCTTCGGCCAGTACCAATTCGGCCACACTGCGGGTATTGGAAAAGGGCGCGTTGAATACGGCAATGCCGCGGCGGGTCGCGGCGTAAAGATCAACCTGATTGGTGCCGATGCAAAAGCAGCCCACCGCCACGAGTTTGCCTGCGGCAGCAAATATCTCCTCGGTGAGTTGTGTTGCGGAACGAATGCCGACAAAGTGGGCGCTGGCAATGGCGAGCTTCAATTCTTCTGGTGGCAAGGCCTTCTTGTATTGTTCGATGTTGTCGTAACCGGATTTTTGCAATGCTGCAACTGCTGAGGGGTGTACGCCCTCCAGCAGCAGAAACTTGATTTTGCTTTTCTCCAGTGATTGCTGCGCCATGATTTTTGGGTCCTTTATTGATGCGAGCGGGGCCGTCCGGCGAGCTTGCCGGCGCAGCAAAAAGCGGCGCGTATGGTAACATACCGACCCCCCGAACCAGCGGCCTGTGAAAATTACCGGAGGAATGCACTTTGTTCGCAATCGACAACGGAGTCCTGGCGGCACTGGAGAAAATAGTCGGTATTGACCGGGTATTGACCGACTCCGATTCGCTACAGCGCTACGGCCGCGACTGGACCCGGGTTCATATACCCAACCCCGCAGCCGTGTTACTGCCAGATAGCATCGAACAGGTGCAGGCAATTGTCCGTCTGGCGGCGCAGGAGGGGCTGGCTATCGTGCCCTCGGGCGGGCGCACCGGTCTGAGTGCGGGGGCCGTCGCCTGCAATGGCGAGTTGGTGCTGGCTCTGGACCGACTCAACTACATCGAGGATTTCAACCCGATTGATCGCACGGTGCGTTGCGGCGCGGGTGTAGTGACGCAGCAGTTGCAGGAGTACGCTGCCGCGCGCGACCTGTTCTATCCGGTGGATTTCGCATCGAGCGGCTCCAGCCAGATCGGCGGCAATATCTCCACCAATGCCGGTGGCATCAAGGTCATCCGCCACGGTATGACCCGCGACTGGGTGGCGGGTCTGAAACTGGTTAACGGCAGTGGCGAATTGCTTGATCTGAATCGCGGCCTGGTAAAAAACAACTCTGGATATGACTTGCGACAGCTGGTGATCGGCGCCGAAGGCACGTTGGGCGTGGTGGTCGAGGCCACCATGCGCCTGTCACAGCCGCCGCAGGAGCTTGCAGTGCTCGTGCTGGGTGTGCCGGATATGGCGAGCATCATGCATGTGCTGCGCACCTATCAGGGCGCCATCGAACTTAGCGCTTTCGAGTTCTTTTCGGAACTGGCCCTGCGAAAAGTCATTGCGCATCAGGACTTGCAACGACCATTCGAGACACCTGCTGAATTTTATGCGCTGCTGGAATTCGAACTGCGCGATGAAAAAACCCTGGAGCAGGCAATGGGGCTGTTCGAAGATTGCATGGAACAGGGCTGGGTGCTCGATGGAGTGGTGAGTCAAAGCATCGCGCAGGCGCGGTCCCTGTGGCGGCTGCGCGAGGACATTTCGGAGACCATTTCTCGCTGGACACCGTATAAGAACGATATTTCCACACTGATCTCTCGCATACCCGCCTTCCTGGATGAAGTGGAGGCGGTGGTCAACGCAAATTACCCGGAGTTTGAAATCATCTGGTTCGGTCACATCGGCGACGGCAATGTGCACCTGAATGTGCTCAAGCCGGACGAACTACCCATGGAGGAATTTCAGCAGCGTTGTGGCAAGGTGAGCAAATGGGTATTCGATATTGTGCAGCGTTACGGCGGCAGCATTTCTGCCGAGCACGGTGTTGGACTGCTCAAGAAAGATTATCTTCATTACACACGTTCTGCGCTCGAAGTATCGATTATGCGGCAGATCAAGAAGGCGTTTGATCCGCGGGGGATCATGAATCCCGGTAAGATTTTTGATAGTTGAGTTGCAAGTGGCTAAATAGCACCCATTCGATTTTACTCAGCAAACAGCGTCTTAACTCCCTCACGCGTACCGAGCAAAAGTACATCCGCAGGCCTCAAAGCAAACAAGCCATTAGTGACAACGCCGGTGATGTTATTGATCTTCTGCTCCATTGCCAGTGGCTGGGGAATAGAAAAGTTGTACACGTCAAGGATGACGTTGCCGTTGTCGGTAACGACACCCTCGCGGTAGATCGGGTCGCCGCCCAGCTTGACCAGTGCTCTGGCCACGTGGCTGCGTGCCATGGGAATGACCTCGACCGGTAGTGGAAATTTTCCCAGGGTGTGTACGAGTTTACTGTCATCGGCAATGCATATGAATTCTCGCGCCACCGCGGCAACGATCTTTTCGCGGGTCAGCGCCGCACCGCCACCCTTGATCAGTTGCAGGGCGCTATTGCTTTCGTCGGCTCCATCCACGTAAAAGTCTACCTGGTCCACAGTGTTGAGTTCATACACCGGAATGCCGTGGCTTTTCAGTCGTTGTGCAGAGGCCTCCGAGCTGGCCACGGTGGCACTGATCTGGCCCTTGATACGGGCCAGGGCGTCGATAAAGAGATTGGCGGTGGAACCGGTGCCGATGCCCAATACCGTGTCGTTTTCCAGCCTTGCCTGGATATATGCCAGCGCAGCGTCCGCCACCGCCTGCTTCATTTCGTCCTGTGTCATGTGTGGTCCTTTGGCATACGGGAGTAAAACGGGTAACAGTATAGGGCAGCGCAACGCTGCGATCACGGAAAAACCTTTTGTCGCTGGTGGCCTTTGGGCTGAAAAACACAGGCCACTCCATTAAGATGGATTGCACTCCCACCGCCCCTGGTAGCGAACACCTGATGCCGCAGTCCTACATAAAACGAATTCTTGATGCGCGGGTTTATGATGTCGCCCGGGAAACGCCGATACATGAAGCCAGCCTGATGTCACGGCGGCTGGACAACCACGTCTGGCTGAAACGGGAAGACCTGCAGCCGATATTTTCGTTCAAGCTGCGCGGTGCGTATTGCAAGATGAGCCGTCTCAGTCCGGAGCAACTCAGTCGAGGTGTTATTGCTGCGTCGGCAGGAAACCATGCACAGGGTGTGGCCATGGCTGCCCAAAAGTTGCGCGTGAAAGCCGCTATCGTCATGCCACGCACCACACCGCTGATTAAAGTGGATGCCGTACGCAGCCTCGGGGCGCGGGTCGTGCTGCACGGGGACTCCTACGATGAGGCAACATTACACGCAGTGGAATTGCTGCAAACGCAGGGCTTGACGTATGTGCATCCCTTTGATGACCCGGATGTGATTGCCGGGCAGGGCACGATAGGCATGGAGATCGTGCGCCAACACCAGAATCCCCTCGATGCCCTGTTTGTACCGGTAGGTGGTGGCGGGCTGCTTGCCGGTGTCTCCGCCTATGTGAAATACGTTTGGCCCCAGACGCGGCTCATCGGAGTGGAGCCGGAGGATGCTGCCTGTTTGCAACTGGCCTTGGCACGCGGGCGGCGCGTCACGCTGGCGGAGGTGGGCCTGTTCGCTGATGGCTGCGCCGTGGCGCAGGTGGGCAAGGAGCCCTTTCGCATCATCCGCAAGACGGTGTCGGAAGTTATCACGGTGACTACCGATGAAATGTGTGCAGCCATCAAAGACATTTTTGAAGACACCCGCAGCATCGCGGAGCCCGCCGGAGCCCTGGCCCTGGCGGGCCTGAAAAAGTATGTGCAACGCACCGGCGTGCAGGGACAGGATTTATTGGCGATAGTCAGTGGTGCCAATACCAACTTTGACCGGTTGCGCTACATATCCGAGCGCACGGAAATTGGCGAGCAACGAGAGGCGGTGATCAGCGTCACTGTACCGGAACGTCCCGGTAGTTTTAAACAGTTTTGCAGTGCACTGGGTCGACGCAATATCACCGAGTTCAATTATCGTTACGCGGATGCGCAATCCGCCCAGGTCTTTGTCGGTTTGGCGGTTATCCCTGGGGGAGAGGATCTGGCCGGTCTACTCGCCGGTCTGCGACAACGCGGCTACAACACTGAGGACATGACCGACAATGAGGTGGCCAAGTTGCACATCCGCCATATGGTCGGAGGGCATGCTCCGGTGCAATTGCGTGATGAACTGGTATATCGCGTGGAGTTTCCCGAGCGTCCCGGCGCGCTGCTCAAGTTTTTGTCAGGCCTCGGCCAGCGCTGGAATATTTCGATGTTTCACTACCGCAACCATGGTGCCGCCTATGGTCGTATTTTCGTTGGCATACAGGTGCGCAAGTCCGAACGCAAACAGTTCGAACAGGTGCTGGATAGGATCAATTTCCGCTACTGGGAGGAAAACGATAACCGGGCCTACCAGCTGTATCTGGGCACTCGGCCGCAGTGAGCGCGAAACCATGGCATTATCAGGCTTGCCGGGGTTTTCTTTTGTTCAGGGCTGATATAAAATCGCCACAATTCCTAGAATAATTATATCTGAATGTAAGCTGACGTGGGCGCGAGGGTGCTGGATTCCAAAGAACCGTACCCCTATTCCTTTGAGAGACAATCGGTGAAGCGTAGACCTGATTTTGTGTTGGTTATGGCAGCGGCATTTGTTCTGGGGGTGATACTGACATTGCTGCTGCCTTTGACTGCGAACGACTCGGCAGCTGACCCGATGTCCGAGTTACAAGCTGGCGTCATCCTCCCGCAGTAATACACGTCTGTTCTGCTCCCTTATTCCCTTGGGTCGGTACAGTGCGGCCTCGGTTGCAATGTAATCCAATCGGATATCCCAGCTCTCTTGAGGAACCTCCTCTACCCGCTGGCTGTCATGGGCCAGGCCAACCAGTAGTGGGCCAGAAATACCTGACAGTGTCCGATCGTAGAATCCCCCTCCCATACCCAGGCGGCCGCCATGCATATCCCAACCCACCAGCGGCAGGAAAATGATATGCAGCTCTGCAACCGCGCAGCGGGTGGCAGCGGCAGGCGGCTCGGGAATGTTGTAGCGATTGTTTAACAGCGAGTCGTCAACGTGCCAGTGGGCAAAGCTGAGGCTATTGTCGCTGTTGATAACGGGTAAAAACAATTGTTTACCTAGGCCGCGCGCTAACTTCTCCAGGGGTTTTGTGTCGATTTCCCCATTTGCCGATAGGTAAAGTGCGATGCGTTGGGCTCTCGCCCAGTTCGGAAGATCGACGACTGAATTGGTTAATGCCTGTGCGGCGGCGCGTTGTGCAGAGGGACTCAGAGTTCTGCGGCGCTGTTGCAGCGCGCTGCGCAGTTGGCTTTTTATGCGATGGGTTTCTGTCATAGCAAAAAATGGATTCCCGGCGTACCGCTGACAGAACTGCCCTTGAACCCGACGATTCAAGGCGGTGGCTTCTGCGCTGTATAAGGCTTTCCGGCCAAAGCCGGACATGCACACCAACAGAACCGAGAAACCCCCGGTTACATAATATCGGCTCGAGGACTGTAAGTCTGGCGCATACGCCAGGGACCCAGGACGAGTATAGCCCAGATTGTCCGGTTACAGTTCACATAATGCACAATTGAACGGGTAAATATTTTGGCTCAGTCGATTTCGAGTTGTCGCAGGTCGTGCAGGGCATCGTCCAGCCTGCGGTTGAGGCGCTTGAGCGAGTCGCTGCTGGGCGGGCTGGTATCACCATGATCAGAGGCCTGCAGTAATTCGTAACTGATATTGAGCGCGGCCATTACGGCAATCCGCTCCAGTCCGACGACCTTCCCTGTGCTGCGGATGCCGCGCATTTGCTTGTCAAGGTATTTTGCAGATACCACCAATTCGGCTTCCTGCTCTGCCGGGCAAGCCACTTGATAGTCTTTTTCGAGAATTTTTACGGTAACTGTGTTGGGTGGACTCACGCGTGTTACTCCATTGTGCGCAGACGATCAATCATGGCTTCTACCTTGGAGCGGGCCAGTTCATTCTTGTCCATCAGGTCTCTTCGTTCATCGTGCCAGCCAGCAACTTGCGCCTTTAGCGCGCGATTCTCCCGATTCAGCTCCTTGCACAACGAGATAAGTGCTTCGATCTTATTTTCAAGCTCTTTGAGTGGGTTATCGGCCATGCGGGTATACTGGGCTGGTTATTATCGGAGTCCTACTATAGTGGCGCTTGGCACTGAGGTCAACGACACAAAATTCATAGATATCAATAGCCTGTCAACCCTTTTACAGTTAGCAGTGGAGGTGCCTCAATAGGGTGCCGGACGCGACCTCCCAAGGAGAATACCTTATGTATGATGATGTACGCGATGAAGTCGTTGTGTTCGACTTCGACGAATTCGCCGATCACCTGCTGGATCAGGGTGTGTTGGCATCGCCTTCCCAGTTGCATGGATGTCTGTGTGGACTGCTTGGGGCAGGGGCCCCGGCCCAGCCGGAGTATGGCCTGGATGCTCTCGCCCAGACACTCGATCTGGAACTGCATGGAGAACTGGCCAGCCGCATTATGCAACTGTATACCGCGACAGCGGCCGCACTACAGGACGAGGAATTCACTTTTCTCCCACTGTTGCCACATGAAGAAGAGGAAATCGCATTGCGCACAGCGGCCCTGGCGAGCTGGTGCGATGGCTTTCTGGCGGGCTTTGCCTACGCGACTGCTGCGCAGGAGAGGAACGGTGGCGCGCTGTCCCAAGCAGCGGGCGAGGTACTGCGGGATATCTCCGCTATGGCTCAGGCCGAGCCGGCCGCAGATGAGAGCGAGGAGGAAGCAGAGGACAGCTACATTGAGCTGGTGGAGTATTTACGTGTGGCGGTGGTGAATGTATTCATGGACAGCCTGGCGACTCCCCGGGACTTGGATATTTCATCCGCAAAGGGGCGACCGCCGCACTAGCTATGCTAATCTGCGCAGCACCTGAACAGCGGCTGCGCCGGTACTGGCGAATGATATCATGAGCATCAGCAAGACAGAGTTTGCGCGTCGGCGTAAGAATCTCATGGCCCTGATGGATACCAATAGCATCGCTATTATCCCCTCGGCCCGGGAGCAGGTACGCAGCCGGGATACCGGGTACCCCTTTCGTCAGGACAGTGATTTCTTCTACCTGTCAGGATTTAACGAGCCGGACGCGGTATTGGTGTTACTGCCGGGTCGCCGACACGGTCAGTTTGTCATGTTTTGCCGGGAGCGCGATCCGGGCAGGGAACTGTGGCATGGCCAACGTGCCGGGCCTGAAGGCGTCTGCGTAAAATTCGCTGCGGATGACGCATTTCCGATTGGTGACATTGACGACATTCTGCCCGGCCTGCTCGAAGGCCGGGAGCGAGTCTACTACTCCATGGGACGCAGCGCTGAATTCGATCGCCGCATCATGGGTTGGGTGAACAGTATCCGCGGTAAGGCAGCTTCCGGGGCCGTTCCTCCTGGCGAGTTTACCGACCTGGATCATATGTTGCACGAATTGCGCCTGTACAAGAGTGCGGCGGAATTGCGTCTTATGCGCCGGGCAGCAGACATTACCGCCCGTGCCCACCGGCGCGCTATGCGCGCCTGTCGGGGGGGGCTGTACGAATATCAGCTGGAAGCAGAATTGCAGCACGAGTTCGCGAGCTCGGGTGCCCGCTTCCCGGCCTATCCCAGTATTGTTGGCAGTGGCCAGAATGCCTGCGTCATGCACTATGTTGAAAATTGCGACAAGATGCGCGATGGCGACCTGGTGTTGATCGATGCGGGCTGTGAGCTGGAGTACTACGCCTCGGATGTTACCCGCACCTTTCCGGTTAACGGCCGCTTCAGCGCCGAGCAGCGCGCGCTGTATGAACTGGTATTAAGAGCGCAGCTGGCTGCGATCGCCGAAATAAAACCTGGCAATCACTGGAACCAGCCACACGACGCCAGCGTCAGGGCCTTTACGGAAGGACTGGTGAAGCTGGGCTTGCTCAAGGGTAGTGTCGCGAGTTTAATTAAACGCAATGCGTACCGCGCTTTCTATATGCACCGGGTGGGGCATTGGCTGGGACTCGATGTACACGATGTCGGCGATTATCGCGTGGGTGACGAATGGCGCGTGCTGGAGCCCGGCATGGTGATGACCGTGGAGCCCGGGCTCTATATAGCCGCAGACAATACCCAAGTGGCAAAAAAGTGGCGAGGCATAGGCATTCGAATCGAAGACGATGTGGTGGTTACCGAGGAGGGCTGTGATGTCATTTCTTCGGGAGTACCAAAAAGCGTAGAGGAGATAGAGGCGTTGATGGCCGCGTGAGCTATGTCTGATTATTTCGATATTGTCATCGCCGGTGGCGGCATGGTGGGCGTCAGTCTGGCGTTGCAGCTGGGCGCCGTGCTGCCGCCCCACACCGCAATCCTGTTGGTGGAGGGCTTTGCGATGCCCGCACCGGTTGCGGGCGGCGTGCCGGACTACCATCCCTCTTTTGATGCGCGCTCCACGGCGCTGAGTTACAGCTCGCGCCTCATCTATGAGCAGATGCAGGTGTGGGACGATTTGCGCCAATGGCTGTGTGCGATTGAGAGCATCCATGTGTCCAGTCGCGGGCACTTCGGCAGCACGCTGTTGCGCGCCAGTGAGCACAACTGGCCTGCCTTGGGCTATGTGGTGGAGAACACCTGGCTGGGCAACGCGCTGATTCAGCAGTTGCACCGGCGAGGTCGGGTCGAGGTACATAGTCCCGCAAGAGTGGTGAGCGCGACGCCGGCGGGCGCGGGTGTCAGCCTGCAGTTGGAGGGCGTGGACGCCAGCATCAGCGCAGGTCTGCTGCTGGTCGCCGATGGCGCGAGTTCGGGACTGCGCGAGCAGCTGGGTGTGGCGGTCAATGAGAAGTCCTACCGGCAGCATGCGTTGGTGGCAAATGTCGCCTTCGCAGAGCCGCACCGTGGCTGCGCCTATGAGCGCTTTACCGATGAGGGACCGCTGGCCCTGTTGCCTCTGCTACCGGCCGCCGGTGGCGAACAGCGCAGTGCGCTGGTATGGACACTGCCCCCGGAGCGCGCGCGGCATCTGGTCGACTGTCCCGCAGCGGAATTTTTGTCTGCTCTGCAAGAGCGCTTCGGTTATCGACTGGGTCGGATGCTGCAGGTCGGCGAGCGCCACGCGTATCCACTGTCGCTGGTGCAATCCAGTGAGCAGGTGCGCCAGGGCGTGGTAGTCATGGGCAATGCCGCCCACGCGCTGCACCCAGTGGCGGGGCAGGGTTACAACCTGGCCTTGCGTGATGTGGCCGAGTTAGGTCGTGTGCTGGCGCAGGGTATGGCCGCCGGAGCAGTGCCGGGTGATCTGGCCCTGTTGCAACGCTACCAGCGCCGGCAACAACATGATCAGGACAGAACCATCCAATTCAGTGACCGCGTCCCCGCCCTCTTTATGCAGGCCGATCCGCTGCTCGGCCTCGGCCGTGATCTGGCGCTGGCCGGTCTGGATATCATGCCGAGTCTGAAGCGCGAATTCGTAAGGTATGCGGCGGGCGTGGCCGGCAGCGCGGCGCAGGCGAGTGGCTGAGCCCCGGCATTTTGATATCGTGATCGTCGGTGCCGGTATCGCTGGCACCGCGCTGGCGGTAGCCCTCAGTGGCGCGGGGCTGTCCATTGCGCTGGTCGAGGCGCAAGCATTGAACTCGCCCGCATTGCCGCTGGGCTGCGATGTGCACAACTTCGATCCCAGGGTCAGTGCACTGACGCCGCGTTCGCGCGCATTTCTGGAAAAACTGGGAGCGTGGGAGGTGATCGCCGCCTACCGCTACTGTGCTTACCACCACATGACTGTGTGGGATGCGCAGGGTACCGGGCAGATCGAGTTCGACCGGGCCGAGGTGAATGCGACCGAACTGGGGCATATCGTGGAAAATCGTGCCATTGTCAGCGCGCTGTTGAGCAGGGCGTGGGCCGCTGCCGATATCAGTGTGTTGAGTCCGGTTGCGCTGCAGTCCTGCACGCGCTTGGAATCCTCCCGCATGCTGTTGCAGCTGGACGGCGACGATGTGCTGGAAGCGGACCTGCTGGTGGCTGCCGACGGCGCCTTGTCGCGTGTGCGGGAGATGATGGAGTTTCACAGCAGAGAGTGGGATTACGGTCATCACGCCATCGTTGCCACGGTGGAGGTCGCGCACCCGCACGAAGCAACGGCGTGGCAGCGCTTTCTGCCCAGCGGGCCGCTGGCCTTGTTACCGCTGCCCGGGGCAGACGGCCATCACTACTGTTCCATTGTGTGGTCGATGCAGGAACATCTGGTTGATGACGTGCTGGCACTGGAAGACCAGGCATTTTGCACCGCGCTGGAGGCGGCCTGCGAGGCCCGACTCGGTGCGGTGCTGGGCAGCTCGAGGCGCTTCGCGCACCCTTTGCGCCAGCGCCATGCGGTGGACTACGTACAACCGGGAGTTGCCCTGGTGGCGGATGCCGCCCACACTATTCATCCACTGGCGGGCCAGGGCATTAACTTGGGCCTGCAGGATGTGGCCGTGTTGGCCGAAGAGATTGTGGCGGGTCGCGCCTGTGGTGTCAGTGTGGGACAGTTGGAACTGTTGCGTCGCTACCAGCGCCGCCGCAAAGGTGAGAACCTGATGATGATGACTGCGATGGACGGCTTCAAGCGATTGTTCGAGCAACAGTCGCTACCCCTGCGCTGGTTGCGCAATGTCGGTATGCGTAAGGTGGATCAACTGCTGCCGCTGAAACAACAACTCATGCGTCATGCCATGGGACTGGGCTGATCAGTCTCGCTCGCAGTGCCAACGCCGGACATTGTGTTTCACCGTTGTGCCGTTAGAATAGTTCGTTCAACAGCGCCATAAGGGCGCCGCCCGTTGCCGCGTCCAGCGTTGCCCCGGAGCACCTACCAATAGAGGAAATTCTATGAGCCATACGCCTACTGAACTCAAATACGCCAGCACGCACGAATGGGCGCGACTGGAAGATGATGGCACGGTAACCGTCGGCATTACGGCCCATGCCCAGGAGGCTTTGGGTGATGTGGTGTTTGTGGAGCTGCCTGAGATAGGTACTGTTCTGGCGGCGGCAGACGAGGCGGGCGTGGTGGAGTCGGTAAAGGCGGCGTCCGATGTTTACGCGCCGCTGGCGGGAGAAGTCATCGATATGAACACGCAGCTGGAAGACAACCCCGAGATGGTAAACGCTGATCCTTACGGCGAAGGTTGGTTCTATAAGCTGCAGCCTTCTGATCTCAGTGATCTGGACAGCCTGTTGTCGGCCGAGGAGTATCGGCAGCAATGCGAGGACGAATAGAGTCTTAAATCTCCTTTCAGTAACGCCCTGTGATTGATCTATTCCTGCGCAAAGGCGCTGACCACCGTCTGCGCGGTGGTCACCTGTGGGTGTATTCCAATGAAGTAGACAGCGACCGTTCACCGCTGAGCGGATTTGCAGCAGGAGATCTGGTCGCCGTCAGGAACGTCAACGACAAGTTGCTAGGCAGCGCCTACATGGAGCCGCACTCCCTGATCTGCGCCCGGGTCTACGCGCCCGGTGAACAGTGCACGCTGGATGTGCAATTGTTCACTGCGCGATTGCTGACGGCGCTGGCAATTCGAGAGGCGGCCTTCGACCAACCCTTTTATCGGCTGGTGTACGGCGACAGCGATACCCTGCCCGGCCTGGTCATTGACCGCTTCGGCGACGTTCTGGTGATGCAGCTCAATAATGACGGAGTGGAACGCTATCGTGAGCCGCTGCTGTCAGCGCTGCTTGCTCTCCTTAAGCCGCGCGGAATTCTGCTGCGGGCCGACAGTCGCAGCCGTCGCGAGCAGGGCTTGGCCACTGACAGTGCAGTGGTCTACGGCGAGGTGCCACAGGAGGTGCCGCTGCAGGAGAATGGTGTGCCGTTTCTCGCGCCGGTGTACACCGGCCAGAAGACCGGCTGGTTTTACGACCACCGCATGTCACGGGCGCGCCTCGCGGCCTGGGTCAAGGACAAAAGTGTGCTGGACGTGTACAGCTATATTGGCGGCTGGGGTATTCAGGCGGCCGCGTTTGGCGCGACACAGGTGTGCTGCGTAGACAGTTCGGCCCAGGCCCTGGAGGGTGTAGAGGCCAACGCCCGATTGAATGGAGTGGAAGCGTGCGTCACTACCCGGCGCGGCTCCGCGCCCGAACTCATGGAAGCCATGCACGCCGCAGGCACCCGGTTCGACGTGGTGATTCTCGACCCGCCCGCCTTTATCCAGCGCAAGAAAGACCTGAAGAAGGGTCTTGCCGCCTACCGCCGCATCAACGAACTGGGCCTGCAGCTGTTACACCCAGGCGGTCTACTCGTCTCTGCGTCCTGTTCCATGCACCTGTCCCGCGTGGAACTCATTGCCGCCATGCAAAAGGCTGCAGTGCGCACGGCTTGTCAGATTCGTATCGTGGAGCAGGGCGCACAGGGGCCAGATCATCCCATTCATCCGGCGATTCCCGAGACCGAGTATCTGAAGGCGGTGTTTGCTCGTAAGCTCTGATTTGAAAATGGGTGTGCCTGTTTTTTTTCTCTGATTCTAAATACTACCGCTTTTCCCGAAAGCGGACGTAACAGCAGCCTGACCTCACAGCGGCCCTAACGGTACCGTCCATGCCAGTTATTCAAGGCGCTGCATAATGCGGACAGTGAATCGCAAATTTGACCAGAGGCTAGCCGACCTTGGCAGGACCGGGTGCTGCTACTGTAGATAGGGGTGTCTGGCCACTTCCAGCAGACTATGCCAATAACAGTATGATCCCAGCGGTAACTAGCACCGCGCCACTGCTGCGCGCCAGCCACTCACCCAGGGGCAGCACTTTTTCCAGCAGCACGAGGATTGCCAGACCCGCGATCCACACCAAATTCATGACACCGCCGGCAAACAGCAACAGCATGAGGCTCCAGCAGCACCCCACACAGAACAGTCCATGGTGCACACCCATGCGTAGCGCCCCGCCTGCACCATGGCGCCAGTGACTCGCCAGCCAGGCCGCCGGGCTGCGGCACTGGACCAGGCAGGCATGTTTCAGTGCGGTGAACTGGTAGGCTCCCGCCAACAGCAGCAGTGTGCCGGACAGCACCGCGCTGCTGCTCCACATCAGCATGCTGTGTACCAATCCGCTGCGTTCAAGCAGCCAGTGCAGCAGTGTTGCCGCGACGCTGAACAGCAGCCAGATCAGCAGGTAGCCCGCAAGGAACAGGAAGGCGTGCGGCGCACCGCTGGCGTCCGGCTGATGGTGCCGGTGGACACGGACATAGAGCAGTATCGTGGGTGCGGCACTGGGAATCATCATTGCAACCATCATGACCCACCACATGCCCACCATCACGAGCGTGTAAGACCACGACCAGCCGCCACCGGGACCCAGGTACCTGGGAGGCGGGAATTCCCAGGTGCTCATCGCCAGTAAACTCATGCCGGTCCCTGCACCGTCCAGCACGTACCACCAACTGAGCAGGCACAGGAGTATTAATCCGGCGACTGTGACCCAGCGATCGCGGCGGAGCAGCGATTCCAGCGGCGTGCGGCGGGAGACCTCGATGGCGTCAGGCTGCGGCGCGCACGACCCCCTGGTTGTTCAAGTGCAGGTGGGCGAATTGCGCATAGCGGTCCTCAAAGGACATTTTTACCGGACCAGTGGAGCGGAAGGTGGAACTGCCCATCTCGGCGCAGGTGTATTCGAAGCCGTTCGGCAGGTTGATGCGTGCCCGGTGTTCCTCGCCCGTGACCGGGTTGAGTATCGGCCGGCCCTGGGCCTCCACCAAACCTGCTACTTTGACGTGGCCTTTTCTGGCATCCACATCGATGGCGATGTCGATATCCTCGAAAACAGGGTCGTGCACTTCCTTTAACGTGGCCGCAAAGACGTTCCAGATGGTGGCACCCATCTGCGTCTCGCCGCCGCTGAGTATGGTGAGCAGGGCATCGCGCTGGGTCGTGTCGGCGCGCCGGTCTATCACCATGTAAGCCCTGCCGCCGCCTTCATGGATCGGGCCCGGCCACTGCATCACGGCGACCGCCCGCAACCCGTCGAGCACCACGTCGCCGAAGCGGCCGCATCGGATGGCAAACCCGGTTAGCGCCTCGCAATTGCCGAAGGTCGGTAAGGCGTTGAACTGACAGGGGCAGCCGTAGGCGCAGTTACAGCTCACCAGCTCATCGGCCTCAATTTCCCAGGGAATCATGGCTTGTCCTCCACTACGATGCTGCCTCAAATATAGTCCATCATCCAACGACTGGAAAGTCGAATGACATGGTGTGGATGGCTCGCTGTGAGGACAAGGGGGAAGTTCAGCGCGATACTGTGAGGGGTGCTGCACGCTTTACCATGTCGGTCATTTTATTCAGCGTATCGGAGGATCGGGTGGTCATCAAGCGCAGCGGCTCTTTCGGGAGCCGTTGTCTTTTTCTCCTAAGGAAGATGAATTCTCTCTAATACTTAGGACCGGAGTTAGGCGTTTTGCGACCTTAGCCTCTTCGACTCATCTAGGACCGCTATTCTGCCCAAAGAGGAAGTAGCCAGGCTGTCCAGCGACTGCTTCAGAAATGGCGCAAACACCTCATTTAGCCCATCGCCCTTACCCAATAGCGCCTAATTCCACAGCGTCGTCACTTCCCCTATCAACGAGCAGCGATCTCGTGCCCAAAAGATTCGCTGCGCTCCATGTAGAAGAACTTCATGCCGTAGCACAATAGGTCGCCATGCAGGATAAAACTGCGTCGCTCGCGCCTGGATAGACAGCTTTCTCGCAGAATTTTAGCAGGTTAACCATGACGGAAGGCCCGTCTTCAGTGCCGCCAAAAAACGCCTGCTCCTGCTCTGAGAACGGGTGAACCTGATTGACGACTTGCACATTGATCTCCCCTGGACTTTAATGTTTCGATTATAATGACATACATAGTGTCATTTTTGTCTTACACTATTCTTATTTCGGCAGCAACCACGTGCATTATGCCGACTTCGTTATTCACACTCTGGGAGAATCCTGATGAAAGTAGCGCTTGTTCCTATCAATATTGGCATGCAATCGCTGGAACAAGTGATCGGCCTGGCCCAATTGGTCGAATCTCTGGGATTTGAATCCGTATGGACCTTCGAGCATGTGATGGTGCCGCTGGAGTACGAGTCCCGCTACCCCTACAGCAAGGACGGCAAGATGGGGGGCGGCGCGGACTCCGCGTTCCTCGATCCGCTCATCGCCCTGACCGCGGTGGCGGCCCACACCAGGACCCTGCGCTTGGGCACCGGTGTCAATATTCTGTCGCAGGCCAATCCCCTATTACTGGCCAAGCAGGCCGCGACCCTGGACCTGTTGTCCAACGGGCGCTTCATGCTGGGGGCGGGCATCGGCTGGCTGAAGGAGGAGTTCGACGCCATGGGCGTACCCTTCGAGCGCCGGGGCGCGCGTTTCGATGACTATGTCGTCGCCATGCGCAAGGTCTGGTCCGGCGAGGTGGTGGAGCACCACAGCGACTTCATCAACTGGTCCGGGTTCCTGAGCTACCCGCTGCCGGTGCAGAAGGGCGGTGTGCCCATCGTCATCGGCGGTTCCAAAGGCAAGGCGTTTGAGCGCATCGCCCGCTACGGCGACGGCTGGTTCGCCCCCACCAACGACGCAGCCACCCTCGCTCCGATGCTGGAGGAGCTGAAGGCCGCTTGCGCCGAACACGGGCGCGACTACAACACCGTGGAAATCACTTCCATGTGGGATAACAAAGATGGGATGGATGCAATCCGGGCGTTCGAGGATATCGGTGTAGCGAGGGTGATAGTGCCACTCTTCATGCTAGGGCGCGACCCGGTTGCCGGCATAAAAGCGCTGGCCGAAAATGTTATCGCAAAGCTAGCCTGAAAATGAAACCAGACAGAAAACTACAGTCGCAAATGCGCCAGTCGCATACGTTTAGAATAATGGCGTCGCCCAAGGAAGATACTGTCACATGAGATCAAGCATCACTTTAGCCACCATGATATGGGTAACCGTTATAGCTGTGCTGTCCGCTTGCTCACAGGACTCTCCGCCTTCCAGCCATACACGCCGTTCGGGCAACGAGATACTTGCAGATGACATCCCCGTTGCCCACACACCGCCTGGTGGCTACGGCAATACCTTCCCAGCGCCCATACTAGTGGGTTGTACAGAGCCGCTCGTGAACGGCGCGCCTGACCTGCGTGGTATCTGGAAGGCAATTCGAGTTGAGCGCGGTGGTGAACTGGTGCCTGAAAGCGATCGCCTGTACAACTACGTAGAACGTATCGAGCAATGTGGCAACCGCATTGTCGATATGGGTGGGGGTACGATTGCGGATGGTCGCGCGGACGGTACTCCCGCGAATGCAATCCATGATGTATTGGTGTTCGACTATAAAACTCCCATCCATGTCATTGTGACCTATGAAGACGGCACGACCTACGTACTACAACCGATGTTAGTCAGTGTGTTAGCCAGGATATTGCCTTCGGTGAACATTCCCTGGAACTGGCTGCCAGTAAGAGTTCCCGGTCTCAAAATTACGCGCCATCTTGATCCCAAAGGGCACATGGTATGGAACCGTCCGGACCAGGGGTTCGTTATGACGCTTGAGCGCATTGGCGGTCCCAATGACCCCTACACCCGCCATGATCTACCCGATAGCACAACGGGAGGTAGTGGATTGCCTCTGGATAAACGAGCGTAATAAAGCTATGGAGCATCCTCACCTACAACTGTCACTGGCGAATTCCCAATTGCAACGCCTGTTGGGAGTGCAAAAAAACCTTAAGTCGAAGGCCTCTTATAGGCGTTCCGGGACCTTAAGCCCCTTCGATTTTGCTACTGCAGAAGGTCCGTTTTAGGCCCGACTGGTTTTGCCCCAACTCAGCCACGCTGGCTCCCAACGCCTAAACCTTTCGATGAACTCTACTGGCAGCCCGGAAACTTGAAGGAAGCGATCCGTGTGCTCCAGTTGAATGAACCGCTGGCTTTCAAATATTCAGTTGTGTACCAGAAAGTGCAGTCATCAATCGGGTCTACCGTCATGGCGCTGTAGTCTCCCCAGCGGTGCAATGACCCGGTCTGAGAGCCGCCACCGGCCTGTATGATTTTCTCGGTCTGCATCGAGCCGAGAGTGTCTGTCACGAGTCGTCCGGTGTAACGAATGCTTGGGTAGACCGAACCGCTTGAGGCACTGTAACCGACCGCAATGTTGCCTTGTTTGTCGCTGGCGATACTACCCATCCATCGATGAACGCCGTCGCTGGTCGCGAGAGTGCCTTGCTGAGAAATAAGGGGGGTTGCGTTGGGGTTGCGGACCTCGTACCAGCGAACCGGACAGTGTCTGTAAAGCGTTATCAGATTGATTAAGCGTATTGCCCATGTTCGGCAGGATGCGTATTGGTTTTTCCTTCTTCTCCTTTTCATCGGGCGCGGTTGGCGCTACCCCCAGAGGTCCCGGACAGGTATTGAGACGTCCGAATAGACAGCAGAAGAGACTTCGACCGGGCCGATCGCATCGGCCTTGGGGTTGGTTGCCAATGCGGGCAGTGCCGCCACCCCTAATCCAATAGAAAAAACTGTCAGCGATTTTCTGAATGTCGCGTTCAGCATACCCATTCCCCTTCGATACCAGCGATGGCTTTGATCAATTATAGGAAAAATGTCCCATAACACAGGATATAATGGCCACCGACTCCCGCCGTGAAACGTGTCCGTCACGTTCTGGATACATTCCGCTCTCCCTGTTCCAATTATCAATTAGGGCCGAGCCAACGCGATCTCCCACCCCTGCGCCCCAATCAGCAACACCGGCTCACCCTATGACGCTACCTTTGGCTCGCACTTGATTTGCCGTGGGGCAGGGAGGGGGAGTACTTGGAATCCACGCGGGGCCTGTGAAGGGGTCAAGGCGCTAAAGACCGCTATCGGAAAAAGCGGTGTCCAGAGGAAGATAATCACCGCAGTGAAATCACCGGCCAGCCAAGCTCAAGCGCCCTGGCGCGCAGGGTATCATCCGGATCCACGGCCACGGGATTATCCGCCAGCTCCAGTAGAGGCAGATCATTGTGCGAATCGCTGTAAAACCAGGCGCCGTCGAGATCGATAGCGCGACCTTCCAGCCAGGCATGCAGGCGCGTAACTTTGCCGTACTGATAAGAAGGGATGCCGCTGGGCAGCCCCGTGTAGATGCCGTCGATGATTTCTGCTTCACAGGCTATCAGGTCCTCCACCCCCAGCGCGGCGGCTATGGGTGCCGTGATGAAGCGGTTGGTGGCGGTGATGATCAGCAGTTCGTGGCCGCGCTGGCGGTGATCGGCAATGAGAGCGGCGGCCTTCGGTAGCATGATGGGTTTGATCTTGCTGTCCATGAATGCGCGGTGCCAGGCGTCCAACTGGTCGAGCGGGTGTCCCTTCAGCGTACCGAGGGTGAGGCGCAGGTAGGCATCGATGTCCAGCACGCCCGTCTGGTAGTCGGCATAGAACTGTTCACTGCGCTGGGCGAAATCGGCGCTGTCCACCAGCTGCTGTTCGCACACGAATTGACTCCACAGATGGTCGCTGTCGCCACCGATCAGGGTATTGTCCAGGTCAAAAATTGCCAGTGTCACGGCCACAGCCTCAAAAAATAGGTGGCCAGCATAGCCGCAGTGTCAGCTATAGTAAATTTCTCAGCGCCCGCAATTTGTGGAACAATAACTGTCCCTAATAATAGGTGGCCTTTTAACGTGATTGATTCAGACGGTTTTCGGCCCAACGTGGGAATAATGTTGGCCAATGACCAGGGCCAGCTTTTGTGGGCACGGCGGGTCGGTGGTCACGATGCCTGGCAATTCCCCCAGGGGGGCATCAGCGCAGGGGAGTCTCCGGAACAGGCGTTGTATCGCGAATTGCACGAGGAAGTTGGTCTGTCGCCCGACGCGGTGGAAGTATTGGGTGCCACCAAGGGCTGGCTGCGCTATCGGCTGCCCCGACGTTTCATTCGTGAAGGGCAAAAACCGTTGTGTATCGGTCAGAAGCAGAAATGGTTTTTGCTGCGCTTGCTGGAAGCTGATGCCGCGGTGCAATTACACTTGAATGACAAGCCCGAGTTCGATCATTGGCAGTGGGTAAGTTACTGGTACCCGTTGAATCAGGTGATCTCTTTCAAGCGCGAGGTTTACCGCAGGGCGCTGAAAGAGCTGGCTCTGCCTCTGGGGCGGCACACCGAAAAACAGGCGGAGTCGTAAGCGGCTATGCTTGAAATCTTGCGCAATATTATTCAGGAGGTCAATTCCGCTGGCGGGCTGAATGAGGCCCTGCAGATTATCGTGCGCCGGGTGCGCGACGCCATGAATACACAGGTCTGCAGTGTTTTTATGCGCGAACCGGCCAGCGGGCGCTATGTATTTCGAGCCACAGAGGGGCTCAATCAGGAACTCGTCGGAGTGGCCAGCCTCGCCGCCGGGGAAGGCCTGGTCGGCCTGGTCGCGGAGCGGGGCGAGCCGGTCAATCTGGAAGACGCTGAAAACCACCCCAGTTTTCGCTTCGTTCCCGGTATTGGCGAGGAGCACTTTCACGCGTTTTTGGGTGTGCCCATCATCCACCAGCGGGAGCTGCTCGGTGTGCTGGTGGTCCAGCAGGCGCAGCGGCGTCGCTTCGATGAGAGTGACGAAGCTTTTCTGGTGACTCTGTCCGCCCAGCTGGCAGGAGTCATCGCCCACGCGCAGGTTACCGGTGCTCTGGATGCACAGGCGCTGACCGGCGCGGTCCCCGCCAAGATCACCGGTGTGCCCGGAGCCCCGGGGGTTGCCATAGGAACTGCCGTGGTGGTTTCGCCGGGGGCGGATCTCTACGCGGTGCCTTCGCGCCAGGCGCAGGATAGGCGCAAGGAGGTGCGGGCTTTCCGCGAGGCCCTGCACAGCGTACAAAAAGATATTCAGTTGGTGGCGGATAACCTGGGTGCAGAATTGAGCCCCGAGGATCATGCACTCTTTGATGTCTACCTCAGCATTCTGGACGACTCTACGATCGGTAGAGAAGTGGTTGGCCTGATCAAGGCCGGACAGTGGGCGCAGGGTGCGCTAAGCCAGGTGATGATAGAGCACATTCGACATTTTGAGCGAATGGAGCACAGCTATCTTAAAGAACGCGCCGTGGATGTTAAGGATCTGGGTACGCGAGTCCTTGCCTACCTGCAGGCGGCAAACCACGATGTGCGTGTGTACCCGAACCAGACTATTCTGGTCGGAGAAGAGTTGACGGCGACGTCGCTGGGGGAGATTCCGCGCGAGAAGCTCGTGGGCCTGATTTCCGTGCGCGGCTCGGGCAATTCCCATGTTGCCATTCTCGCCAGGGCCATGGGGGTGCCCACTGTCATGGGGGCGGTTGACCTGCCCTACGCCAGGTTGCAGGACCGCGAGCTGATCATCGACGGTTACAACGGTATCGTGCATCTCAATCCCCTGCCCGAGATCAAGCAGCGTTTCCAGCGGGTGCTGGACGAGGACAAGGCATTGTCGCGGGATCTGGAATCGCTGCGTGACGAGCCGTGCATAACGCTCGATGGCCACCGCATACCGCTGTGGGTCAACACGGGTTTGATGATCGATGTGACGCGCTCGCTGGAGCAGGGCGCGGAGGGCGTCGGGCTGTACCGTACGGAGGTGCCGTTTCTGCTGCGGGACCGTTTCCCCAGTGAGGAAGAGCAGCGGCAGATCTATCGCGAGCAGTTGGAGGCCTTTGCACCAAAACCAGTGACCATGCGGACCCTGGATATCGGCGGCGACAAGGCGCTACCGTATTTTCCTATCGAGGAAGACAACCCCTTCCTGGGCTGGCGCGGTATTCGTGTGACACTGGATCACCCGGAGATATTCCTGGCCCAGGTCCGGGCCATGCTCAAGGCCAATGAGGGTTTGTGGAATCTGCGCATCATGTTACCCATGGTGTGTAATGTTGCCGAGCTGGATGAGGCGCTGGAGTTGATCCGTCGTAGCCACCGCGAACTCCTGCAGGACGGTTTAAAAGGGAAATTGCCGCCCATCGGTGTCATGGTTGAGGTCCCGGCGGCGGTCTACCAGGCCCGGGCCATGGCCAGGCGGGTCGATTTCCTGTCGGTCGGCAGCAACGACCTGACCCAGTATCTCCTGGCAGTAGATCGCAACAATGCGCGTGTAGCGGGACTCTATGACTCCCTGCATCCGGCGGTGTTACAGGCGCTGCGGGATG
The DNA here is from genome assembly GCA_963747995.1 of uncultured Gammaproteobacteria bacterium. Classification (GTDB taxonomy): domain Bacteria; phylum Pseudomonadota; class Gammaproteobacteria; order Pseudomonadales; family Halieaceae; genus Marimicrobium. The sequence goes on from CAVVHD010000006.1 coordinate 243,777, forward strand.
TTGCGGTGGCGAGTCGGGCCGAGCAGGTCCCCATTGGCATCTGCGGCGAGCTGGCTGGCGAGCCGGGCGGCGCTGTGTTGCTGCTGGCGATGGGTTACGACGTACTGTCGATGAATGCGACCAGTCTGCCCAGGGTCAAGAAAGCCCTGCGCAATCTTCGACTCAGTGAGGCGCGCGATTTACTCGAGGAGGTGATGGCGATGGACTATGGCCTGGATATCAATCGACGTCTGGAACAGTTTCTCGCCGCGCACGGGATGGAAAAATTCATTCACAGCCCGGTGGACTAGTGAGCCCTGGTCAGCGCCCTTGACCAGTCACATCTGGCACAGGGTTACGCTGCGTTCAGGTTAAATTCTTTATGCTGAACTGCGCTCAGCGCCCCCTCTTTGTCAAAGCTTTGTTCCCGCCAGCTGGCCTGGTCATGCGCATCGGTCCACACTGTGGTGCTGGAGCGCGTGCCGTAGACTTCTGTAACGATGAATTGGGCTGACAGTGTGGTTTCCATGCTGCTGTCCAGACCTTGCCCACTCAGCGTGCGTGTATCCGCCAGTCGGCGATCGGTGATGACAGTGGCCAGCGCATTATGGGATATCGGGCCCCCCTGCAGCAGAGCCAGCATTCGGGCTTTGCCCAGCTCCACCTTCGGCCACGGTGTATCGAGTCGGGCATTGCTCAGCCCATAAACGCCGGGCGTCAAACACTCTGGATCCATGCCGTCGCTGTTGGTGAAATACCATAGATTGTGGCGATCACCGACCAGCAGGTTGAATCCGGCATAGTCCCGCGCCCCGGTTGCAACTTTGCTCAAAAAGGTTTCCGGATCCTGTGAGCCTGTCAGGTAGGTAAGTGGAAGTTCCCCGCGCGAACGGGGCGCGACTGCGCTGTGCGACGGGTCGCGGTAGTTCGTCACGGCAGCAAAGCGGCCGCTGCGCGTCACACCCATCCAGGTGCCCCCCTGCTGCAGGTCTCTGCCGGCCAGGAGTGCGGGGTAAGTGGCCCAAAAATCGGACACGACGGTGGGTCTGGCGTGGAATTCGTCGCGGTTGGCCGCCACCAGCAGTGGATAATCAGGTGTAACCTGATGGGCAAAAATCAGTAAACACATAAACAGCAACCGGCGCTCAGGGGGAAAGAATTGTGCATCGCTACGCACTGGATGATAATACGGCATTTCCATCCCGGTAACTCTTGCTGGCCGACATGAGCCAGCCCTTACAACGGCTACTCACTGATGTGCAACCATGCTGCCTTATCCTGAAATAGACCCTGTCGCGCTTGCTCTGGGGCCGCTAAAGATCCACTGGTATGGCCTCACTTATCTGGCGGGACTGGCCTTCGCGTGGTGGTTGGCGGCACGTCGCACCCGGCGTCCATGGTCTGTGGTGCAGCGGGAGCAGGTTGATGACCTCATATTCTACGCAGCGCTTGGCGTAGTCCTCGGGGGCCGCATTGGTTATGCCCTGTTTTACGGTGGTGAAAAACTGGTACAGGATCCGGCCTGGTTGTTGCGGGTGTGGCAGGGCGGCATGTCCTTCCATGGTGGCTTTCTGGGCGTGCTGTTTGCCATGTACCTTTTTGCCCGACGCCACAATATTGTGTTTGGTGCCCTGATGGATTTTGTTGCGCCGCTGGTGCCGGTGGGCCTCGCGCTTGGCAGGCTGGGGAATTTTATTGGCCAGGAGTTGTGGGGACGGCCCACTGACGTGCCCTGGGCCATGGTGTTTCCGCGTGACCCGCTGCAGCTGGCCCGGCATCCGTCACAACTGTACCAGTTTGCGCTGGAAGGCATGCTGCTGTTTGTGATCATGCTGTGGTTTTCGTCCCGCGAGCGACCCACATGGTCAGTTGCCGGCGTATTTGCCCTCGGCTATGGTTGCCTGCGCTTTATCGCAGAGTTCTTTCGCGAACCCGACCCACAAATTGGTTTCCAGGCGCTGGGGTGGATGACCCGGGGGCAGCTGCTGTCGTTACCCATGATCGTGTTGGGCCTGTACCTGATCGCATCGGCTTATCGCAACGCTGACACCGCAAGCCAGGGAAAACACGTCAAATGAAGCAATATCTCGAGCTGCTACAGGATATCCTCGACCACGGTGTCCAAAAGGGTGATCGCACCGGCACCGGCACGGTGTCTGTGTTCGGGCGGCAGTACCGGCACAACCTGACCGATGGGTTTCCCCTGCTGACCACCAAGAAACTACATTTCAAAAGCATTGCAAACGAGCTGCTGTGGTTTCTGCGCGGGGACACCAACACGCGCTGGCTGCAGGAGAACGGCGTGTCGATCTGGGATGAATGGGCCACCGAGGAGGGCGAGCTGGGCCCAATCTATGGCGCCCAGTGGACCGCCTGGCCCACCCGCGATGGCGGCACCATCAACCAGATTGATTACGTGATCGATTGCCTGCGCCACAATCCGGACAGCCGCCGCATACTGTTTCACGCCTGGAACGTCGAGTTCCTGCCCGATGAGCGCCTGAGTCCGCAGGACAATGTTCGGGCCGGGCGTATGGCACTCCCGCCCTGCCATCTGCTGTACCAGTTTTATGTGGCCCAACGACGTTTGTCCGCCCAGCTGACGATTCGCTCCAGCGATTCCTTTCTGGGCTTGCCCTATAACACGGCGAGTCTTGCACTGTTGACCCTGATGCTGGCCCAGCAATGTGATCTGGAGCCAGGGGAAATCATCATTTGTACCGGCGACTCGCATATCTACAACAATCACCTGGAGCAGGTGCAGCAGCAGTTACGTCGCGAGCCCCGGCCCCTGCCGCGGCTCAATATCCTGCGCCGGCCCGACAGCATCTATGAGTATCGCTTCGAAGATTTCGAATTGCTGGATTACACCCCGCACGCCCATATTGCAGCCCCGGTAGCAGTGTGAGCACAGGTGTAGTCGTTTGATCAGGCTGGCGCTTATTGTTGCCGCTGCCGAAAACGGCGTGATTGGCAGAAACAATGCACTGCCCTGGTATATCCCGGAGGATTTGCGCTATTTTAAGCGCGTCACGATGGGCAAGCCCATTATTATGGGCCGCAAGACCTTTGAGTCAATTGGCAGGCCCTTGCCGGGGCGCGCCAATATTGTGATCACGCGCAATCCGGTGTTCCAGGCAGAGGGGGCCAGCGTCGTGTCCTCCATAGCGACGGCACTGGAACTGGCGCAGCACATTGCCCTGGTTGATGGCGCACAGGAGGCGGTAGTGATCGGTGGGGCCGAGATCTATCAGGCCGCTCTTCCGCAGGCAGACCTCCTCTACCTTACTGAGATTCACGCCAGTGTCGAGGGCGATGCTGTGTTACCGGCGATCGACTGGACCCAGTGGCGGGAGGTCGCACGCGAGTATCACGTCGCACAACCGCCCAATCATTATGATTACAGCTTTGTTCAATATGAGCGTGTCGGGGAGTAGCCTTCAACATCGACCCGGCTCCAGTGTTACCTTGAAATGCCGTTGCCACAGAAAGTGTAACCTAAATACACACACGGGTAGAAAGCTGAAAATCTCTGGGACTGCTCATTGAAAACCCCTTCGACATGGTTTAGATTTGCCCGCTCGGTCTGCCGACACCGGATTTTTCGCTATTTTATACACGGAAAATCAGGGCTGTTTTTTAGCTGTGAATCACCCGGTTGAATGATAGGAAACGCAATCTTCCGCACGCTGCATCGATAGAAATCGTTGGTAAGCGGGATGCACGGTTGTCAGTAGATATATTAGCCACACAGTTATGTTCAGTGCATCGTCGATGCATAGGCAGAGCAAAGGATAGATCTGGTACGTAATGCGACAAAGCAATCGACTTATTAATCTTTGCGGTGTTAGCATCCGCGTTTCCGATGGCTTCAGCCAGCGGTTAGCGGCACGCTTCTCGCGCTGCAATATTCTCAGCACCCGCGCAGGGTCGTGGATCTCATTGACTAGGAGGCGCTTTTTGTCATGATCCCTTTTAACTTTCGGATAGTGAAATCTATCGTATTCTCGCTCGCCGCGGCGTTGCCTTTCGGATTATCGATGCAGGTATCGGCGCAGACCATCGAGGCTGCTGCATCGGCTCAGGTCGGCGTAGACAAGGCTGCATCTGCTTCGCAAGAGAGGATCAACCAGACTCTCGATAAGACGCAGGATGCGGCCAGCAAATATGCGCAGTCGCTGGCCGAAGCCGAGAGCATGGAGAAATACAACAAGCAGCTCGGCGAGCAGGTCAAGGAACAGGAAGAGCAAGTAGTGTCGATCGAGAAGCAGTTGCTCGATATTGAAACGACTAACCGTGAAGTGCAGCCCCTGATGCAGAAAATGGTCGAGACGCTGCAGCAGTTTGTTGCCCTGGATGTACCGTTCCTGCTGGAAGAGCGCACCAATCGAGTGGCATCCCTGCAGACTCTGATGGCAGAGTCCGATGTTTCTATTTCCGAGAAGTACCGACGCATCATCGAGGCCTACCAGATCGAGCTCGAATACGGGCGCACGCTGGAAGCCTATGAAGGCCTTATTGGCGAAGGGGCCGACGCGCGCACCGTTGACTTCGTCCGTTTGGGTCGCGTTTCCCTGATGTACCAGACACTCGACGGGTCAGAAACCGGGTACTGGAATGCTGAAGAAAAGAAATGGATAGTTGACAACAGCTATGCCCATGCCGTGTCTGAAGCACGTCGTGTGGCCAAGAAAAATGGCGCTCCCGATCTGTTGACGGTTCCGGTGCCTGCTCCTCAGGAGGTGCGGTCGTGAGCAAGATGCGTAATTTGATTGTTGGCGCGGCGCTGCTGGTGCTGCCGGTTATGACTCCGGGTGTGTTCGCAGCTGCGTCGCTGGATGATCTGCTGGAGTCAGTGCGCACGGTACGTGCACAGGAAGATCAGACCTTCCAGAAAAACTCCGCTAACTTTAATGCAGCACCCGCGGAGCAGCAGGCGAAGATGCTGCAGGAAGCCCAGTCCAAGCGTGATGGACTGGCACAACTTTCGAACACCCTGTCGGATCAGTTCTCTGCCAATGAACTGAAAATTAACGATCTCAAGAAGCAACTGCGTGACAAAGCGACGGAGCTGGGTCTGGCAGAAATTTTTGGCGTTTCCCGGCAGGTAGCGGGCGACGCAGCCACCATATTGCGGCAGTCCCTGATCTCTACCCAGTTCCCTGCCAAAGCAGGTGAGCAGGGCCGTGATGAATTCCTGCGTGCGTACGCCGCTTCGCAAGGTACACCGACGCCGGCAGAATTGGAGCGGGTATGGTTCGAGATACAACGCGAAATGACCGCCAGTGGAGATGTTGCTAAATACAAGACCACGGTGGTACAACCGGGTGGCGAGGCGTTAGAGGCCGAAGTGATCCGTATAGGTCCGTTTACGGCAACCTCTGATGGCAAGTTCCTGTCTTATGTGCCCAGCCTGAAAGCGCTCAATGTGTTCCCGCGCCAACCGCCGGAAGAGTTTCTGGCCTTTATTGCCCGATTGCAGTCGGCCGATAGCGGATATGTCCAGGCTGTAGTGGACCCGGCGCGCGGTGTTTTGCTTTCCCTGTATGTGGACCGTCCCAGCTGGGGCAAGCGCATTGAGCTTGGTGAAGAGATTGGCTATGTCATTCTCGTCGTCGGTGCGTTGGGCTTGTTGGCGTTTGTCTGGCAACTGGTGTATCTGGTCAGGGTACGTATGGGCGTTAACCAACAGCTCAAAAATCTTGAGAAACCAACAGCAGATAACGCGCTTGGGCGCGTGCTTCTGGCATTCAAAGGTGACCCCAACCTGATCGAGCAGGATGCGGATATTGCTGAACTGCGAATCTCCGAAGCTGTACTGCGTGAAGTGCCGAAGCTCGATCGCTTTCAGGCCTTCCTGCGTCTTGGAGTAGCTGCAGGTCCGCTGCTCGGATTGATCGGCACCGTACTTGGTATGATCCTGACATTCCAGAGCATCACGGAGTCAGGCTCCAGTGATCCGAAACTGATGGCAACCGGTATTGGTCAGGCCATGATTGCAACCGTGCTGGGTTTGGGCATCGCCATCCCGCTATTGTTTGCCAATGCGTTGCTGACGTCTATCTCCAAGGGCGTGGCCCAGACTCTGGACGAACAGGCGGTGGGCATGCTGGCTGAAAGTATCGAGAAGCAGCGCCGTGGTTGAGCAGATCCCCTTAATCAGAGGAGTTCTCGAACTCGTCGATGATGGAGGTCCTTTCGTAGGCTTGATTTTCGCTGCGGGTATTTTATTGTGGACGATTATTGCCGAGCGTTATTGGTTTTTTCGACGAGTGCTGCCACAGTTGGCTATGGATCTACAGCAACAGTGGGATGCGCGCTCTGAGCACACTTCCTGGTGTGCCCGACAAATTCGCCAGGCGATGATTTCCAAACTCAATGTAGCCATGTCCGCTGGCATGCCGGTAATGCAGGTATTGGTACCAATGTCACCTCTGCTCGGCTTGATTGGCACCGTTACGGGCATGCTTGAAGTATTTGACTCGATGGCGCTGCGCGGTAATGCCGATGCACGCAGTATGGCGAGCGGTGTTTCGCAGGCGATGATCTGTACGATGACTGGGCTCGCCGTCAGTATCACGGGTTTGTACCCCGTCCATTACTTTCGGACACGGACCGCGCGTGAAACCGAGCTTTTAGCTGACAGGTTCGGTTTATAGTCATGCGCAATCGACGCCGTTCAGCAGGTGATCATGAGTCGTCCCATGGCATTGACCTCGCGCCAATGCTGGACTTCGTTATCAACTTACTTATCTTCTTTATCATCACCGCGGTGTTTGTCAAAGAAGCCGGGCTTGATATAAACCGGCCAACGAGTTTTGAGCAACCAGACAAAGACGACAAAGAGAGTATCCAGATTCAAGTGCTGAATACTGGTGAGATATGGGTTGATGGTCGCGCCGTTGATGTGCGCGCGGTGCGCGCCAATGTCGAACGGATGAGCGCGGTGAGTCCCGATAGCGGGGTGCTGATTCTCGCGGACGAGCAGGCACCAACCGGAACTGTGGTCGAGGTCGTAGATCAGGTGCACTTGGGTGGTATCTACAACATCACGTTCAGCACGTTGAACTGACGGGCTTTGGTACGAGGATTCGATCATGCGAGCATCAAAGCATACGCCAGAGCAGGAAGACCACGGCATCGATCTGGCACCGATGCTGGACTTCACCATCAATTTGCTGATTTTCTTCATTATCACTACGTCATTCATCAAGGAAGCGGGAGTTACAGTATTCAAACCCGAAGCATCAACCGCTGAACATCGAGATTCAGGAAACTTGCTGGTGGCCGTCAGGGAAAATGGTGAAATCTGGATGGACCGACGCCCTGTTGATATTCGCGAGCTGCGGGCCCTGATTGAACGACTACATATTGAGCGCCCCGACGATACCGTGGTTATCCTCGCCGATAAGGCATCACGCGCTGGTATCGTGGCCAAGGTGATGGATGAAGTACGTCTGGGTGGAATTAAGGATGTTGCTATCGCTGCCGATCCTGGCGCGGCGGGCGGCTAAGCGGTACGAAGGAGAGAGGGTACGGTGATTCTTCGTTATTCCATCGGGTTAGCTTGCGGCACAGCATTTATGCTGGTGCTGTTCTGGGTTATGTGGAGTCTGGTCAGCGTTCCAGTAGATGTGGCCGAGATGCGCCAAGCCACGCGGGTTGAGTTTACCCGGATGCGCCAGGATACCGAGGCGCAGAAAAAGCAGCAGGAAAAACCGCAGCCGGATAAGCCACCACCGGTACCTGAAGTGCCGCAGATGGATTTTGCCAAGGGCAGTGTGGAAAACAATGTAGCGCAACTGACGCCTACGGTCGATGCGTCGAGCGCTATGTCAAAGATGAAGATGACGGCAGGTACGGACCGCGACATCGTGCCTTTAGTGCGTATCAATCCTGATTATCCGCCACGCGCCTTGAGCCGTGGCCTGCAGGGCTGGGTTATTGTGCAGTTCACAATTTCCGCAACGGGTACTGTAAAGGATCAGAAAGTTGTTGATTCATCTAACGAGGTTTTTAACGACGCCGCGTTGAAGGCGATTGCACGCTGGCGTTATAACCCCAAAGTAGAAGAAGGTGTTGCGGTTGAACGCAAGGGCGTCCAAACCAAACTCGTCTTCCAGCTGGAGAACTAGGGCATGCGATTGGTAGCGAAACTCGCCATGTTGCTGCTGCTGCTGACTGTGGTAGTGCCGTCCTACGCGGCGAAAAAAGAAGAAGAAAAAAAGCCGCCTGCTAACTCGATCGATGCAGCGACCGGTAAAATTCTCACTGAGGCGATTGAAGCGCTCAATGCCGAAAATTACAGCGCGGCATCTGCAGCTATCGGGAAAATAAAGCTGGATGGCTTGAGTCCATACGAGCGTAGCCGCGTCGAGCAGATACTGGCCACTATCGATCATTCGCAGGACAAATATGCGTCAGCGCGAACGCACCTGCAGGCAGCCATTACGGCCGGCGGGTTGAACGACGAAGAGGTCTCCCAGACCAAGTACCAGATAGCTCAGCTCTTTTTGGCCGAGGAGAAGTGGAAGGAAGGTGCCGCTGCTCTGGAAGACTGGTTCGCAACGGCAACAAACCCGAATTCAGCTGCCTATTACCTGCTTGCGGTAGCGTATTACCAGCAAGAGCTATTTGATCGGGCAATTGCGCCAGCGCAAAAAGCGGTCGACCTCGCAGAAAAGCCGCAGGAGAGCTGGATCCAGCTCGTGTTGGCGTTGCATCTACAGAAGGAGCATTGGAAAGAAGCCGTGCCACTGTTGAAACGGCTGATTAATATAGCCCCGGACAAGAAAACCTATTGGCAGCAGTTGTCCTCGGTTTACGGCCAGTTGGGACAGTATCCCGAGGCTCTCGCCATCATGCAGTTGGCGTATGGGGCTGGACTATTAAATAGCGATAGCGACATAAAACGCCTCGCTGACCTGCTGTTGTTCAACGACGTGCCTTATCGCTGTGCGCAGGTTTTGGAAGAGGGCATGGCCAAGAATATTCTTAAGGCCGATTCGAAACTGTATGAGAAACAGGCTAATTGCTGGATCGCGGCGCGCGAATTCAAGAAATCAATCGAACCCCTGTCCCGCGCGGCAGAGACGTCCGGCAACGGTGATTTGTATGTGCGCCTCGGTGAAGTTCAGGTGCAGCGGAGCGATTGGGGTGGTGCATCCGACGCGCTTAACAAGGGCATCAAAAAGGGTGGTTTGAAGGATGCGGGCAACGCCCAGCTGATGTTGGGTATCGCGCTATACAACCAGAAAAAGCTGACTGAGGCGGAACAATGGTTCGAGAAGGCCAAGTCGTCCGAGAAATCACGCAAGACAGCCGAAGGGTATCTGCAGCTCATTCAGGCGCAGGCGAGTTGATCGCAAAAGGATAGTACCAAGCATGTGGCGATTAGCATCAAATAAGACACAGTTCCGATCCATGGTATTTTGGGGATTAGGAGCGGTGTTGTTGACGAGCACAGCTCTTGTTAGCGCTGAGGATCAAAGTGCTGGGGAGCGTTATGCGAAAATCCTGGCGGACTCGGAAAGCCTGGCACGCTACAACACACAGTTGACCAGTCAGCTCGACTCACAGAAAGCACAGGTTCTGCTGATCGAACAACAATTAGCGGACATTGATGTTACCGCCGCACAGGTTCCCGCATTGATCCAGAAGATGTTTGAGTCTCTGGAAACGTTTATCGCCGCCGATCTGCCATTTCTGGATCCAACACAAGCAGGCCCGGACTCCCGGGCGGAGCGTATGGTGCGCATACGCAATCTGATGGCTAAAGAAATTGCATCGGCTCAGGATGAAAGCGCATCGAATACGCCTGAAGAAAGTGCATCGAATAGGATGAAGGAAGTGCATCAATTGCGGATAAAGAACGCACCTTGAAAGCAGATAAAGAACATGCATTGAATGCGGAGCGCTACCGGCGCCTGCTCGAGGCGTATCAGATCGAACTCGATTATGGCAGGACGATGATTTCCTACAAAGGGAAACTGGAAGACGGTCGGGAAGCAGACTTTGTGCGCGTGGGTCGTGTTTCGTTGCTGTATCGAACTGCCGATGGCGAGGAAGTCGGGATATTGGGATGCCCAGCAGAAGAAATGGGTCGTTGCCAACGAATACAACAAGGCAATTGAAAACGCGGTTCTGATAGCAACAAAGGAAAGCGCACCTGATCTCGTGACAGTGCCGGTACCCGCGCCACAGGAGGTGCCATTGTGATGAGCCTTCATCGAATTGCGCTAGCTATAATTTCAGTTTTACTCACACAGTTGATAGCAACCAGTACATTTGCGGCAGTGCAGATCAGTGATCTGGATAAACTGGTTCGACAAATGCGTGATGCGGAAGCCAAGCTGTCCCAGGATCGTGAGGAGACTTTCCGCAGCGAGATGCAGAAGCAGGAACAACAGGCGCAGCAGGCGTTGGTGCGCCGCAATGCCGCGGAGGCGCGCGGCAACGAATTGAACAAGGCTTTCGATCGCAATCAGGCCCACCTAGATGAGATGAGGGTATTGCTCAAGCAGCATGAGGGGAACCTCGGGGAACTGTTTGGAGTGACGCGGCAAATCGCGGGTGATGCGGCCAATGTATTGCAACAATCCATGCTCACTGTGCATTATCCGGCGCAGGATGGTCTGTCGGATCGTGCCAAATTCCTGGTTGACATGGCGGGGGCCAAGAGCCTGCCGTCGATCGTCGAACTCGAACGTATGTGGTTTGAGCTACAGCGTGAAATGGTCGAAAACGGTAAGGTTGTGCGGTTCAAAACTCCGGTACTGCAGTCGGACAACACTTCTGAGGAAATGGAGGTTGTGCGCATTGGACCGTTTACCGCAGTTTCCGATGGGAACTACCTTGGCTATATACCGAGCAAAAAGTCATTGAGTATGCTCGAGCGGCAACTGGGCGGTGAGTTTCGTTCCGCCGCAGAAGACCTTCAAAGCTCAACTGGCAATGGTTATCAAAGGGCTGTTGTTGATCCATCACGTGGAGCGCTGCTCACGCGTTATGTGGAACGCCCGAACTTTTTTGAGCGCATCCAGAATGGCGAAGTAGTAGGCTATGTCATAGTTGGAGTGGGTTTGCTGGGTGTGATACTCGCAGTATTCCAGTATCTCTATCTATTCGTCACACGGACTGCGGTCAAGGCGCAGCTTGCTAAATTGGCTAATCCGGACTCCGGTAATCCTCTGGGTCGTCTGGTATTGGCGTTTCGCGGCGACCAGCCAGCCGCGAATGCTGAGGTGGCCGAGTTACGTCTTTCCGAGGCGGTACTGCGCGAAGTCCCCAAACTCGAACGCTTTCAGTCGTTCTTGCGGCTGGCTGTCGCGGCAGGACCGCTGTTGGGACTGGTTGGTACCGTTATTGGTATGATTCTGACTTTCCACGCAATCGTTGCTTCCGGGTCCAGCGATCCGAGATTGATGGCGGATGGTATTGGACAGGCGATGATTGCGACGGTGTTGGGCCTGGGTATCGCTATCCCTTTATTGTTTATCAACTCGGGACTTTCGAAACTGTCCACCGGGCTGACGCAAATCCTCGACGAGCATAGCCAGGCACTGCTGGCGAAATATCTCGGCGAAAACAGATAGATTTACTGGTTTCCTCGTCTCCATTCCCGTGGCGGTTAAGCAGCCGCTAACGTATGGCGGAGCGGGTCAACCGCCTTCTGGTTCAAATCGAACGCCGTTCAATACCGCTACAGCGATCCCAGTAGGATCAGATCCAGCATGGGCTGCGGATAAACTCCGAACAACATGACCAGTACGGTTGTAATAATCAGCATAGCGCCGCAAGCACTTCGACCCCAGTCAAAGGGTACTCGCAAGCGGGCAATGCGCGGTGCATGTAAAAATAGAGTCACAATCACACGCAGGTAAAAATAGAGGCCGATGCCACTGCTGATGACAAGGATGGCCAACAACCACCACAAACTGGAATTCACCGCAGCCAGAATCACGTTAAACTTGCCGATAAACCCCATGGTCATGGGCATGCCCGCCAAAGACAGCATGGACACCATCATGATCGCCGCCAGATAGGGCTGTTTCCAAAACAAGCCGCGATAGTGTTGTAGCCCATCTGCGTCTTCAGCACTTACCTTGTGGGTTACGGACACTACGGACAGCACACCAAAGGCTGCCAGCGTGGCGAACGTGTAGGTGAATAAGTAAACCATACTGGATTGCAGCGATACTGCGTTAAGTGCAGCCAACCCAGTCAGCAGGTAACCGAAATGGCTAATGGATGAGTAGGCCAGTAACCGCTTCAGGTTGTTTTGATGCATGGCGAGTAGATTGCCCGCCAGCATGGAGAGCCCTGCCAACAGGATAAGAATGTTTTGCAGGGCAGAGCTGCCTATGATCGGGAACCAGGAAATCCAGCGTAACAATACGGCGGCGACAGCAATTTTAGCAACGGTAGCAAGAAAAGCACCGGCAGGTGCCGGGGCGCCTTCATACACATCCGGAGTCCATAGATGAAAAGGCACCAACGATAATTTAAAGCCCAGTGCAATCAGGACCAGTGTGCAGCCCGTCAGCACCATGTAAGGTATGTTGTCACCCTGACTGGCCAGCTGCTGGCCCATCGCCGAAAGTGAAAGGGTGCCACACTGCGCATAGAGCAACGCCATACCAAGTAACAACAGGGCAGAACCTGTCGCGGATAACACCAGATATTTAATACCTGCTTCCAGTGAGCGCGAGCGTTTTCGATGGTAAGCGACCAAGCCATATAACGGCACGGATAACATTTCCAGACCGACAAACAGGGAGGCAAAATGGCTGCTGCTCACCAGTACCATGGCTCCGATCAGGGACAACAGGAGTAACAAATAAAACTCCTCCCGGTTACCGGGAAACTCCTTGAGGTACGTATGAGCCATGGTGCAGCAGGCCAGGGTGGTGATAATCATCAAGGCAGTGAAAAAACAGGAATAACTATCGATCAGCAGCAGTTCTGTTACAGCTATCGGTTTATTTTGCAGGATCCAGTACCAGACCAATACCGTGCAGAGCAGGGTGATGTTCAAGCCCATCACAGCGAAGGTTGCATTTATGTCATGATGACGAAAGAAAGCGATCAATAGCATTAAAAGCGTGGCGCTGATGCTCAAAATGATGAGCGGCGATAAGGCGAAGAGTTGTGCTTCTGTGAGCAGCATACCTACCTCGCTACCGAAGAATAAATATCAAGTACTGTCTGCATGGGGCCTTCGGAGAGGATTAGTACCGGTTGTGGATACAGACCGAGCGCCAGCAAGGCTACCATGAGGAACAGCAACAGACTTCGCTCACGCAGCGTCAGTGCAAGCAGAGTTGCGCCGTCCCTGGCAGAGTGCCCTTTGGACTCGCCATAAAATGCTTTTTGTATCATCCATAGACTATAGATAACAGCCAGAACCAATCCGACGCTGGCTATGGAAACCAGCCAGGGCGCGCTTGGGTAGGAGCCCATGAGAATCAGGAATTCACCCACAAAGTTTCCAAGACCCGGTAGGCCCAGTGACGCCGCCGCAAAAAACAAACTGATCGCGGGTAGCCAGGCAATGCGGGACCACAGGCCGCCCATTTTACGCAGATCACGGGTATGCAAGCGTTCATACATTTCCCCACACACAATAAATAGTGCGCCTGCGGAAATGCCATGCGCCAGCATTTGCACTACAACACCCTGCAAACTGATCAGCGTACCGGCGTAAATACCGATCAGGATAAAACCCATATGGGACACGCTGCTGTAGGCCACCAAACGCTTAATGTCGGTTTGGGCACAAGCCATAATGGCGCCATAAAAAATTCCGATCACGCCGAGTGTCATGGCAACAGGAGCGAATTGCTGGGAAGCATGCGGGAACAGCGGTAAAGCGAAGCGTAGTAATCCGTAGGCAGCTGTCTTTAGCAGGATTCCTGCCAGATCCACACTACCCGCCGTAGGGGCTTGTGCGTGAGCATCCGGCAGCCACGAGTGGAATGGCACAACGGGGAGTTTGACTGCGAAGGCCGCAAAAAATCCCAGCATCACCAGCATTTCCCATTCGGGTTCCATAGGAACGCCACTGTGGAGCAGTGTGTCGTAATCAAAACTCAGGGTGCCACTGCTGAAGTAGTGCATCAAAACCAGAGACAAAATACTAAGCAACAACAACAAGCCACTGGTTTGGGTAAACAGGAAAAACTTATTGGCGGCGTAGATGCGTCCCCTGCCTTCCTTGCCGGCCTCTGTCTCGGCGGCATGTCCCCACAGGGCGATGAGAAAATACATCGGAATAATCATCAGTTCCCAGAAAAAGAAAAACAGGAACAGGTCCAGGGCGAGGAAAATACCCACCACGCCACCCAGATTCCACAGCAGGTTCAGGTAAAAGAAGCCAACATGTCGCTGTATCTCGCGCCAGGAACATACCACTGCTGCCAGTCCAAGGCTTCCGGTGAGCATCACCAGCAGTAACGAGAGACCATCAAGACCTAAATGAAAACTAATGCCCAGACTCGGAATCCACTGCCATTTCACCTCGTACTGCCAGTGACTCTCGACACCTGCTGCCGGCAAACTGTAGTCGCCGTGCAACCAGATATATACGGAGAGCACACAGACACCCAGCATGGAGAAAAACGCGATCCAGCGTGGTACGCCGCGATTAATGCGTTCGCCTTGCCAGCACAAGAAGCCTCCGACCACAGGCAGTGCTATCAGGGCTGGAAGAAACAGTGAATCTGGAATCATGAAAGTCTGTCGATCCTCGAAGGGCAGTTCAGGCTAACAGCACTAATGTCAGAAGTGATACCACTCCCAGCGCCATGGTCGCGACATACCAGCGTACTTGGCCATTCTGTGCCGACACCAACGGAATGCGCAGTGTGTGCAGCACTGCAGGAATAAATCCTTCTGCAACATAATCGGCAAGATCCCGCTTGTTCCTGGCAATGATGGCGCGAAAGGGGTTGACGAACAAAGAGTCATACAGTCGATCAAAGCCCCACGCCTGTTTCCACAGGCCGGTGAAAAACTGCCCCACCGAACTGGATGCTATACGGTTAATGAACTGGCGATCACCGGCAAACAGGAGGTAAGCGATCAACACACCGCTGCACGCTATGGCAATAGAAATCAATTCAAGTAGATGCTTGCCCTCTTCCTGGCCATTACCGGGCGACGGTGGAAACAACCCGGCCAGGGGTGGATGAATGAATGCCCCGACCGCGGTGGACAGAATGCCCAAAATCACGAGTGGAACAATCTGGCTGATACTGCGATCGGCATGGGCGTGAACCTGTTCTTTGCCATGGAAAACAATGAAGATCAACCGAAAGATATATATCGATGTGAGCAGGGCACCGATCAAGCCGGCGATTACAAATTCCGGCTTATGGGCAGCGAGGTCCTGCCACAATATTGCGTCCTTACTGTAAAAGCCGGCGGTAATAAAGGGTAGTGCGGCGAGCGCCCCGCCACCGACCAAAAAGCAGACATAGACCAACGGTAGCGACTTGCGCAAGCCGCCCATGCGGAAAATATCCTGCTCGTGATGGGTGGCGATAATCACTGATCCCGCAGACAGGAACAACAGGGCCTTAAAGAAAGCATGGGTCATTAAATGGAAGATCGCGGCATCAAACGCGCCAACGCCCAACGCCAGAAACATATAGCCGATCTGGCTCATCGTGGAGTAGGCCAGAATACGCTTGATATCGGTTTGCGCCAGGGCACTGAAGCCGGCCATCAGGAGGGTGAGGGCTCCGACGACACCCACGAGATACAGCACATCAGGGGACAGTTCAAATAGGGTATGGGTACGCGCGATGAGATAGACGCCCGCAGTCACCATGGTGGCGGCATGAATCAATGCAGAGACCGGCGTGGGGCCTGCCATGGCATCCGCCAACCAGGTCTGTAAGGGGATCTGCGCAGATTTTCCGACGGCGCCACCGAGTAGCATCAGGGTTGCCAGTTGTAACGCACCCTGGTGGCTGTGGGTGGGTGCCAGATCCAGCAGGGTTTGAATGTGTAAAGTACCAAACTCCTGAAACAGGATAAATAATCCAATCAACATCAGCACATCACCAACCCGCGTGACAATGAAGGCCTTCATGGCTGCGGCGCCATTTTTGGGATCGCGATAGTAAAAGCCGATCAGTAAATAGCTGCACAGGCCAACGCCTTCCCAGCCGAAAAACAGTATTACCAGGTCATCTGCCAGTACCAGTAGCAACATACTGGCAACAAACAGGTTCATGTATGCAAAGAAGCGGCTATAGCCTTCCTCACCACGCATGTACCAGGATGCAAACAAATGAATCAGGAATCCGACGCCGCTGACGACACCCAGCATCGTCAGTGAAAGGCCATCCAGTCGCAATGCCACTACGGGAGAAAAGTTGCCGATATGCAACCAGTTCCAGAGAGACTGTACATAAACTCCCTGTGGTGCGTCTTGTTGCAGCAAGTTGAAACTGACGCTGGTTGCTACCATGAAAGATAGCGCAATTGAACCAACACCAATGGTGGCAGAAATGTTTTCAGGCCATCGGCCACGGGATAAGGCCAGTAGCAGAAAGCCTACCAGGGGAAACAAAATGGTAAGGTATAAATGACTCATCCGCGCATCTCGCTTGCGGCATCAATGTCCAGCGAGTGAAACTCGCGATAGAGTCGCAACAGTATGGCCAGACCAATGGATGCCTCAGCAGCAGCAAGGGTGAGAACCATGATAAACATGATCTGACCATCGGGCTGTAGCCAACGACTGCCGGCAACTACAAAAGCCATGGCGGCTGCATTCATCATGACTTCAATACTGATCAGCATGAATAAAATATTGCGACGCACCATAACGCCCGCGAAACCCAAACCAAAAAGGATTATGGCAACGAAAAGCCCATGTTCGAGGGGAACTTGTTCTGCAAAAAGGTTAATCATATCGTCAGTGCCTATTCCTCTTTGCCCAGGTGATAAGCTGCTATCAATGCTGCCAGCAACAGGATAGATGCCAGTTCCACCAGTAACAAATACGGTCCAAACAGTGCTAACCCGACTTGTTTGGCGTCAATGATGCCGGTACCTATAGCCTGGCCACCACCATCCGTCTGATGTGTCCATAAAGTCCAGGCCAGTTCACCGAACAAAATTGCGGCTAACAGTCCGGGCCCTACCCAGGTGTGCGGGGTAAGCCAGAGTTTTTCCTGCCGGCGGGTTTCCTCTCCGAGGTTTAACATCATGACAGCGAATACAAACAGAATCATGATGGCGCCCGCATAGACGATAATTTCAAGGGCTCCGGCAAACGGTGCACCCAGGCTAAAGAAAATCATGGCAACCGCCAGTAGTGAAATGACCATATACAGAAGGGCATGTACAGGACTGGAGTTGGTAATCACCCGAATGGTGGCAAGAATGGCTACCAGGGACGCTAGATAAAATGCAATCGCCATATCTTTCTACCTTTCAGGGCATCAGGCCGCGTACATCAATCGGTTGGGTTTCATTTTGTGCAGAGCCCTTGGGCTTTCCCGCAATGGCCATACCGGATACCCGATAAAAATTGTAATCATGGTATTTTCCAACACCATCGATCAATAGATGTTCCTTTTCATATACCAGGTTTTGCCTGTCGTATTCAGCCATTTCAAAATCCGGTGTCAATTGGATGGCATTAGTGGGGCACGCTTCTTCACACATGCCACAGAAAATACAGCGGGAAAAATTGATACGGAAGAATTCCGGATACCAGCGACCATCGTCTCTTTCGGCCTTCTGTAAGGATATACAGCCGACGGGGCATGACACTGCACAGAGATTGCAGGCCACACAGCGTTCTTCACCATCCGGGTCTCGGGTCAATACGATACGTCCTCGATAGCGGGCCGATAACTGAACTTTTTCCTCCGGATACAGCAATGTGTCGCGTTTGCGAAAGGCATGCATGAAAATCATATACATGCTGCGCAACTGGCTTCCTATACCCCAAACGACAGACTTCAGGGTTGAAAGTGACTTTATAAATGAATTGGAAGTCATCGTATTAGCTTCCACTCAGTGGTTCATAAACAAGAATCCAGATGCCGGTGATCAGCAAATTGAACAAGGTCAAGGGCAAGCAGACTTTCCAACCAGCGGCCATTACCTGGTCATAGCGAGGACGCGGGAGAGAGCCCCGTAGCAGGATGAATATCATGATAAAAAAACAGGTCTTGAGCATGAACCATACAACAGCGGGAATGTAGTTCATCATGACGGGAAACAGATGATAGCCAAAAGCTGCAGGAGGATGCCACCCGCCGAAAAACACGGTAACTGTGATCGCGGACACTAACACTAGCCCCACATACTCACTGATGAAAAACATAACCCATTTCATCCCGGAGTATTCCGTGTGATAGCCGGCGGCCAATTCTGACTCAGCTTCTGGCAAGTCGAAAGGTGTTCTGTGGGCCACGGCAACCCCGGCAATGAAGAATGTCACAAAGCCGACAAATTGTGGAAATACGAACCAGCCATCCTGTTGTGCAGCGACGATATCGCGAACATTGAATGAACCTGCCAGGGCAACGACGCCCATGAGAGATATCCCCATGAACACTTCATAACTCACCGTCTGTGCAGCAGAGCGCATTCCTCCCAGCAGCGAATATTTGTTGTTGCTTGACCAACCTGCAAATAACACGGCATATACCGAGATACCCGCCATTGACAGGAAAAACAGGATGCCGATATGCATATCCCTAACACCCCAGGTCGGGGTAATGGGTACGATGGCAAATGACACTAACAAGGCACTCATGGCGATAACGGGCGCTAACCAGAATGTTAGCTTGTCTGCAAAGGGCGGGGTCCAGTCTTCCTTAAAAAATAACTTGATGATGTCCGCTACCAACTGGAATAGACCAAATGGCCCAACTCGATTTGGGCCATAGCGATCCTGCCACAGAGCCAGCACACGTCGTTCGATAAAACTAAGAAACCCGGCAAAAAGCAGGGTGACCAGCAGAATCACGACCGCCTTAAACATTCCCACCAGGATCAAAAAAATATCCGGGGTGATAAATGAGGGCAAATAGCTCTCCAGACTCATGCGCTGCTTCCTGTATTCAGTTTCACAGGGATATGGAAGGGCAAGTAGGGCATACCGGTCAATCCTACGGGTAAGCCCACCAAGCCTGAGGGTAAATGGCTCAGGATACGTACTGCTAGCGACAAATCAAATCCGGTGTTGTGCACTTTAACCAGCACGCCATCACGCACGCCAAGTTTTTCCGCATCGGAAGGGCTCAAACCAACGTAAGGTTGTTCCAGCATTGTTTCCGTTGCGACGGCACGAGCAGATAACTCATCACTGCCGAAGATGTGATGTAATGGTACTGCTTGCCAGGAATCCTGGCCTGCACTGAACGCGCCAGGAATTTTGCGGAAATAGGTGCCCGCAGATACAGTATTGGCTTCAATAAGCCGTACGCCGGCATCACCTGCACGCAGATGACCACCTACCTCATCCTGAAATTTTGTCCAGGCCTGCGGTGAGTTCCAGCCTGGGGCCCAGGCAAATGGTACAAATGAGGCGTCCTCATTTGGTCCGACGTAGCCTTCCATGGAGAACGTCAATGCGCTGTCTTCATCCTGGGAAGCGCGTGGTTCGTGCACGGAAAGATTTGCTCGCATGGCTGTACGGCCGGAGTAGCGACGCGGCGCCCGGGCAATCTTCAAACCCTTGACGCGATAACTGGCATTTGGCGACGCCTCCGCAATGCGTGCCAACGCGGGGATATGCTCAGCACACTCATGAGTAATCTCGTCAAATTGGGTCCAGGACACCTCTCGATGATCAATAGCAGTATGCACTGCATGCAGCCAGCGCCAACTCTCCTTGATATTGGAAGAAGGATCGTAATATTTCGGATCGTAAAGCTGGAAGTAACGTTGCGCGCGACCTTCCATGCTCACCACGGTGCCATCCCCTTCAGCGAAGCTGGCGGCGGGCAAAATGTACCCGGCTCTTTCTGCGGTGGCGGTAGATTGATGATCTATGACGACAACGGTAGAGACGTGGCTAAACGCGCCGTCTACCAGATCAGCGGGTGCGCGACGGTAGAGATCATTTTCGACGACAATCAGAGCGTTCGCTTTGCCATTTACCAGCGCGCGCAACCCTGCATCGGCAGAGTCGGCCTCTAACATAGCCACACCGAGACTATTCACCTCGGGTACGCACAGTGCCAGCGAAGGGGTCTTGCCTTTCTTATGTAGAGCCGTGGCGATATTGGCGGCGGCTTGCAGAACAGCTTCTGATGCCGCGCCGGTGCCAGACACCACCAGGGGTTTCTGTGCAGCAAGCAAGGCTTGTGCAATACGCTGCGCTGCAACCAGATATTCTTCTGACAAACCAGGAACTGCAGGCGCATCGCTGTCAATCGCGTGTGCCACCGCAAAACCTAAACGGGCCAAGTCATCTGCTGCACCATTGACTGTAGACTCCGCCACGTCATCAAGGCGTGTAGCGCAAAAGCTGGCAATAAATAGCGGGCTTTTTTCGCGCCCTCCGATATATTGTACGGCTGCGATTTGCCAATCAGGAATTTTATTATCTGCTGCCATTGTCACGGCGAGGGTCTTGACGGCCTGTCTTAACGCCAGGGCAATACGTGGGGCTGTCTGCGTCACATCTTCGCCGAGGACAAAAACCGCGTCAGCTTTTTCCATTTCACGCAACGCCGGTGTGCGCGCGGCAGTACTTTCCATAATGGCTAGTACCAGGCGAATATGCATCAGTTCTGCTTCACCAATCCCACAATAAAAATTTTGCGCACCGACGAGATCGCGCAGAGCATAATTGGCTTCAAGGCTGGCACGGGGAGAGCCTATGCCGATCACCCGATCCGAGGAAATTGCTGGCCCTAAACTGCCGCCAATCTTACGGACCGCTTCGTCTGCAGAGAGAATCTCTAGTACAGTATTGTTGGAGCTTGTGCTGGTGCGAAAAAACGGTTGTCTGGGCCTATCTTTGCGATTCACATACCCGTGCCCAAATCTTCCTCGATCACACAAAAAGTAGTGGTTAATTTCCCCGTGGTAGCGGTTTTCGATACGACGCATTTCTCCATAGCGTTCGCCCGGACTGGTGTTACAACCGACACTACATTGCTGGCAGATGCTGGGAGAAAATTGCATGTCCCATTTGCGGTTATAGCGTTCGGAGTGTGTTTTGTCAGTAAACACGCCAGTGGGGCAGACCTCAATGAGGTTACCAGAGAATTCGCTTTCGAAGACGCCATCGCTTTCACGGCCAAAATACAAATTATTATTAGCCCCGAATACCCCGAGATCATCGCCGCCTGCATAATCATTGTAATAACGCACACAGCGATAGCAGGCAATACATCGATTCATTTCATGATTGATAAAAGGACCAAGATTCTGGTTCTGGTGCGTGCGTTTATTGAAACGATAACGGCGCTTGTTATGACCGGTCATAACGGTCATATCCTGCAAATGGCAGTGGCCACCCTCTTCGCATACGGGACAGTCGTGTGGGTGGTTGGTCATGAGCCATTCCAACACGGATTTACGGAAGGCCTTTGCTTCGTCATCGTCGATCGATATATACATATTGTCGGTGGACTGAGTCATGCAGGACATCACCAGACGCCCACGTTTATCATTCGCATCCGCATACTGTTTCACAGCACAAGCGCGGCACGCGCCGACAGAGCCCAGCGCCGGGTGCCAGCAGAAATAGGGAACGTCAAGACCAAGGGATAAACAGGCGCGCAACAAATTATCCGCGCCGTCCACTTCAAAAGGTTTGTTATCTACATAAATGGTTGCCATTGTTAACTCGCCTTCTGGCCATCCTCATGCGGGACTTCTGTTTTCACAATACCGCGTTCAAACTCTCCGCGGAAAAATTTCAAGGCGCTCTGCAGTGGCTCCATGGCACCCGGTGCGTGGGGACAAAATGTCTTTCCGGGCCCGAGGAAGTGCGTCATTTCTTCCAGCACCTCAATATCACCTTCCTCGCCCTGGCCCCGCTCAATAGCCTGCAATAATTTTACCGACCAGGGCAAGCCGTCGCGGCAGGGCGTGCAC
This sequence comes from uncultured Gammaproteobacteria bacterium, assembly GCA_963747995.1. Lineage (GTDB taxonomy): Bacteria > Pseudomonadota > Gammaproteobacteria > Pseudomonadales > Halieaceae > Marimicrobium. The sequence continues at coordinate 265,839 of CAVVHD010000006.1, forward strand.
CAGCCACAGGATTCTCGCGCAAAGAATTGCTCCAGATTGCGTACCACGGAAACAATATTTTGTTTGTCGTCGACTACCATGATGAGCCCGGTGCCCATGCGACTGCCCGCTTTTGCGATGGTGTCGAAATCCATGGCCAGATCCAGATGTTGTGGTAACAGGAAGTCGGTTGAAGCGCCGCCCGGCAACCAGCACATCAAATCCAAGCCATCCTGCATGCCACCCGCATATTCGTACAGTAATTCACGGCCAGTTGTACCAATAGGCAATTCCCATACCCCGGTACGTTTGGCGCGACCGGACACACCGTACAATTTAGTGCCGCTATCCGCGCTTTTACCGCGGGACAAACCTTTAAACCAGTCGGCACCACGCACCACAATGGCAGGAACGTTATTGAGTGTTTCAACATTGTTGACAACGGTAGGCTTCCCCCACAGGCCGGCAACTTGTGGGAAGGGAGGTTTGGCTCGCGGGTTGGCACGGCGACCTTCGAGAGAATTGATCAGCGCAGTCTCTTCCCCGCATATGTAGCGGCCGGCACCGGTGTGTACATGCAATTCCATGCCCCAACCGGAGCCGAGAATATTATCGCTCAGGTAACCAGCCGCCTTCGCTTCCGCTATCGCGCGATTCAAACGTTCCGCCGCGACAACGTATTCGCCGCGCAAAAATATATAAGCCTTGGACACTTGCAGGGCATAGCCGACCAATATCATGGATTCAATCATTTGATGAGGCAACTGCTCCATCAATAAACGGTCTTTGAAAGTACCCGGCTCCATTTCATCGGCGTTGCAAATCAGATATTTCTGCTTGGGCGCGTTTTCCCCCATCGGGACCAGCGACCATTTCACCCCGGCAGGGAAACCAGCTCCGCCGCGACCACGCAGGTTGGCATCTTTCACCAGGGTTTGCACCGCTTGTGGATTCATTTCCGTGATGGCTTTACGCAGGCCCGCAAAGCCTTCCAGCGATTCGTAGGTTTTTAAATCCAGTGGTGCACTGCCGAGATGGTCAAGGCGCCAGGTGAGCGGATGAGTATCAGCAGATTTCAAAATGGCAGCATTCATCGTGGTTGCATCACCGATATTTTTCCAGCAACGTCGCTACTTGTGCGCATGCTACCGGTCCGTGGGTATCATCATCAATCATGATGGCCGGGCCCTTGTCACAATTCCCCAAACAGCAAATCGGCAAGAGTGTAAAACGACCGTCAGTTGTCGTGTGACCATAGTCAATGTTCAAATGTTGTTTGATCGCTGAAATAAGGTCGTCATAACCGGTGAGGAAACAGCCAATGCTGTCGCAGACTTTAATGACGTGTCGGCCTACGGGTTTGCGGAAAATCAAGTTGTAAAATGTTGCCACACCTTCTACATCTGCTGAAGAAATGCCCAGGATGTCACCTATGGCAGCAATCGCTTCATCCGGCACCCAACCGTGGCGTTTCTGCACAATCTTTAATGCATCAATGGATGCCGATCGCGCATCGTCATAGTGCCCAATACTGTGCAAAATAGCTGCGCTATCTTCCTCGTGAAAGGAATAACGCATGCTGCGGTCAGTAGCAAGGAGATTGCTGGGCTTTAAAGGTTTAGCGGTCGACATCGGCCATCACAAAGTCAATACTTGCCAAATAGGCGATCAAATCCGGGATCATGGATCCGCGAATCACCGAGGGAATCTGTTGCAGATGCGGGAAGCTGGGAGTACGGATACGCGTGCGGTAGCTCATGGTACTGGCATCTGAAATCAGGTAATAACTGTTGATGCCTTTAGTGGCTTCAATCATCTGGCTGCTTTCACCGGCAGGCATCACCGGTCCCCATGAAACAGCGAGGAAGTGCGTGATCAGGGTTTCAATGTCCTGCAACGCACGTTCCTTGGGTGGAGGACAAGTTAGCGGGTGATCCGCTTTATAGGGTCCGGCCGGCATATTCTTCAGGCACTGCTCTATGATGCGCAAGCTCTGGCGTATTTCCTCGATACGTACGATGGCTCGATCATAGGCGTCACCATTGGCCGCAACAGGTATATCAAACTCAAAACGATCATATCCGGAGTAGGGACGTTTCTTGCGTAAGTCGTAATCCACACCGGTAGCACGCAGACTGGGGCCGGTGACACCCCATTCAATAGCCTCCTTACTGTTGTATTGCGCGACGCCGATGGTACGCGCCCGCAATATGCCGTTGCGAAACGCTGCTTTTTCATATTCCTTGAGACGTTTTGGCATCCAGTCCAACATCGTACGTACCAGTTTCTCCCAACCTCTGGGAAGATCCTGTGCTACACCGCCGATGCGGTACCAGGCGGGGTGCATTCGAAAACCGGTAATGGCTTCTATCACGTCATAGACTTTTTGCCGGTCGGTAAACATATAGAAGATGGGTGTCATACCACCCACATCCTGCACATAGGTGCCCAGAAACAACAGATGTGAAGTGATGCGGAAAAACTCCGCCATCATGACGCGAATGACTTCAACTCGGTCGGGAACCTTGATACCGGCCAGTTGCTCGATTGCCATCACATAGGGCAGGTTATTCATCACGCCACCGAGATAATCGATGCGATCCGTATAAGGGATGTAGGAATGCCAGCTTTGGCGCTCTGCCATTTTTTCTGCGCCGCGATGGTGGTAGCCAATATCCGGTACGCAGTCGATTATTTCTTCGCCGTCCAGTTGCAATACGATGCGGAAGGCGCCGTGAGCAGAAGGATGATTGGGGCCAAGATTAAGAAACATGAAATCTTCATTGGCGGTGCTGCGCTTCATTCCCCAGGCTTCCGGTTTGAAGCGCAAGGATTCCTGCTCCGCATCCTGCTTTGCCGTATCCAGATAAAAAGGGTCAAACTCAGTAGCTCTGGCCGGATAACTTTTTCGCAAGGGGTGCCCTTGCCAGGTAAGCGGCATCAGAATGCGCGTGAGATGGGGATGGCCTTCAAACTTGATACCGAATAAATCCCAAACTTCCCTTTCGTACCAGTTGGCATTGGCAAACACGCCAGTTGCAGACGGTAGATTCAGGTCATCTGCTTTCAAAGCTACTTTGATGCGAACATCGCCACCATAGGTAAAGGTAGTCCGCTCCAGCGAGAGCAGGTGATAGAAAACAGTGAAATCTGCTGGGGGCTGGCCGCGTCTGTAATTGCGTAACTGTTCATCAATGGCGGAGAGATCGTAGAGCATGCTGAAGGGCTTTGGTAATTCTTTCAGGAAACGCAATACGTCCTGAATTTGTCCTCTCGGGATCCACAATGTCGGTACGCCATCGCGGGTGCGCTGGAAGTGACAGGTGTCTGTGCCGAAGCGTGCATACAACTCGCGCACCACGTCATATTCGGCGCCGCGCAGTGAGTCGGCGTTCAACTCTGGTGCTTGTGGATTCTTGATTTCAGTAGACACGGCAGATAGTTTTTCGAGTCATTATATTTGGTCTGGTGTACGCAACACCTGCACGGCACAGCGCTCTTCTTTTTTCAAATCCCGTTGTGCGGGAAGGTTGGCCTTATAAACGCCTTGCTCACCCACTACCCAGGACAAGGGGCGACGCTCCTGGCCTATAGCGTCCTGCAGCAAATTCAAACCCTGTATGAAAGCTTCCGGACGCGGCGGGCAACCGGGGATATAAACATCCACCGGCAAAAACTTATCCACGCCCTGCACCACCGAATAGATGTCGTACATACCGCCGGAGTTGGCGCAGGCCCCCATGGAAATGACCCATTTCGGTTCCAGCATCTGTTCGTACAAACGCTGTACGACGGGAGCCATCTTGATGAAGCAGGTGCCAGCTATAACAATCAAATCCGCCTGACGCGGTGAAGCGCGAATAACTTCTGCGCCAAAGCGGGCAAGATCGTGCGGTGTGGTAAAGCTGGTGGCCATTTCCACATAACAGCAGGAGAGCCCGAAGTTGTATGGCCACAGCGAATGCTTACGTCCCCAGTTGACCGTATCGTGGAGGACGTTTTCCAGCTTGCCGAGAAAAATATTCTTGTGTACCTGATCCTCGAGGGGGTCCGGGACCGTGGATTGCTGGCTATTAGGGTAGTGACCAGGGGCATCGGGGTCTATTCGGGTCAGAGTGTAGTCCATAGAATTCTCGAGTCTTATGTAATAGATGACGGATAATCAGGTATGAGGAGGGCCTTCGTTCGCCCTGCGACGACGACTATCCGGCGCCCAATCAAGGGCGCCTACCTTCCAGATGTAGGCAAGACCCGCCAGTAATACGGTAATAAATATGGCAACTTCAATGAACCCCGACCAGCCGCTTTCGCGCACTGTGATGGCCCAGGCATAGAGGAACAGTGCCTCCACATCAAAAATGACAAAGAACATGGCCACGAGGTAGAACTTGGAGGAAAGGCGGAGACGGGCGCTGCCCACAGAGACGATGCCGGACTCGAAGGGCTCTTTTCCCGCGCGGCCCCGGTTGCGGGAGCCAGTGATGTAGGAAATGCCGAGCATAGCGACACACAGTACCGCAATCACCAGCAAATAAATGCCAAAGGACCAGTTCTGCGCAAGCGCATCGGGCGTTGTGGCCACGGACAACCCTCGAATCAATTTAAATATTTATAAATCAAAAAGTTAAAAGAGATTCATACGCTGGTTTGGCGTTAAATTTGCGACCAGGTATGGCACCAGCATGGTACTGAAGCAGGGTCAAAATTGCACGAATTAAATTACTACTTTTTCCCCAGTGGTACGAAGGGAAACTTCTATCTCATAGTCTGGGCCTGGTAGGAATAGGTCAATGAGACAAGCAATACACACATGATTTCGCGACGTTCAATAATGAGCCCCTATCCCAGTCATATTGGTCAAGGAATTTGTACCAGAGAACTTCTCCCCCCACTGTTTGGTTGTCTTATGCTTCTCGGCTACACTCCCTCGCTGCTGCTGAAGAAGTGGTGCCCCAGCACTGCGGGACTTGAATCGACAGGAACAGTACAAATTATGCTACAGAGTTCACCCATGCGGACGGCGAAAAACTGGTTTTATCGAGTAGTCCCTGCCTTTGATTCGCTGCGCGGGTATACCGGGGCAACCGCACGCGCGGATTTGCTTGCGGGACTCACCGTCGCCGCTATTGCGGTGCCGCAGGCCATGGCGTATGCCCTGATCCTGGGTCTGCCACCTCAATACGGACTTTATACGGCAATGGTCATGACCGCTATCGGCGCGTTATTCGACTCCTCACGCCAACTGATCAATGGCCCCACCAACGCGATTTCAATTGCAGCGTTGAGTGTCGTTGGGTCTATCGCGACGCCTGATACCCTGATTAGCGTAGTCATTCTGTTGACGTTTATGGTCGGGGTGGTGCAGCTCGGCATCACACTGTTTCGTCTTGGCGATCTTACGCGGTACATCTCACACTCGGTGATTGTCGGCTTCACCCTCGGAGTCGGCAGCCTGCTGGTGATCGATCAGATGAAGAATCTGCTGGGTATGAAGGGAATGGGTGACCCCCACGACAACCTATTGTACCGGTTCTGGTTAACAATGACTGGCGGTGGTGGAGTTCACTTCGAAACCGCAGCGGTGGGTTTTGGCACTATTGCGCTGATTCTGGTGCTGCGCTGGATCAAGGCCCGTCTGCGCTGGGATTTATTACCGGAATTGTTTCTGGTCGTCTGCGTGATGACTTTAGTGTCTGCAGTGCTGGGACTGGAGGCGCGGGGCGTCAAGGTGGTTGGCGCCGTTCCGGCGCAACTCCCATCGTTTGAGATGCCCCATTTCGATATGGCACTGATTGAGAAGTTGTCCACCGGCGCGCTCGCGGTTGCCTTGCTCGGCTTGCTGGAAGCGATTTCGATGGCAAAGGCGATAGCGGCGAAGACAAGACAGCGGCTGGATATGAACCAACAATGCCTCAGCGAGGCCCTCGCCAACCTCGGTGGCAGCTTTTTTCAGTGCATGCCGGGTTCCGGCTCATTGACCCGTTCGGCGATCAACCAGCAAGCGGGTGCCATCAGCCAGTGGTCGGGTGTGATCTCTGCGGTTGGCGTGGCTGTCATTATGCTGGTAGCTGCACCCTACGCGTATCACCTGCCGCGCGCGGCCCTGGCAGGCATACTTGTTGTTGCGTCCTATGGCATGGTGGACTGGCATGCGCTGCGATACCATCTTCGCGCGACCCAATTTGATGCTGCGATCGTGGTCGCTACTGCTGTCGGTGCATTGGCGATCTCCGTCGAGTTTTGCGTACTGGTCGGTGTTTTGATGTCGTTTATGCTGACCGTGCCTCGCGCGGGCCGCATGATGATGACGCAGTTCGTGGTCAGCAGTGCGCACGGCCATACGCATGAACGCCTGCCGGAAGACTATACGTGTGACCGTATTCTCATATTCGGCCTGGAAGGTGAGCTGTTCTTCGGTGCAACCGCCGCGCTTGAACGGCATTTAGAAACCATGGAAGCCGCGGTGACTGACAACACGCGGGTGCTTGTTCTGCGACTCAAGCGGTCGCGTAATCCTGATGCCGTCGCGCTGTCCCTGTTGGAGAATTTCCTTGAGCGAATGAAGGCACGCAATGTCCTGGTGCTGCTGTGCGGAGTCCGGCCCCAATTGTACAGGGTGCTGGTAAATACTGGCATGATCGAACGTAGCGGCGAGCAGGTATTCCGCGAGGAACGCGTTCGTGAGACCAGCACGATGCGCGCAATCCAATATGCCTACTCGATAATCGGGGAGCCTTGCTCAGTGTGTCCGCGGCTAAAGGTAGATCGCACGTTTTAGGGGCAAGGCCCGTCTCGACAGGTACAATCCAACAGACGCGTGTCGGAAAATTAGCTCCCCAGCGCAGCCCTTAGCGTAGGAAGGAGAATCGGGTCAGCCGGCTGGAACCCCGCTCGTTGCGATTGATCCGCCCTAGTCGCTCGCGCATGCGCTTGATCAGTTGCTTTTGTTTCGCGTTCAACCACTCTTCGCGCGTTACATCCGTGCCGCGCAACCGCTCCTCGGAATTGCGGTAGGCGCAGAATTCGTCGTACGCTTCCAGTTGGTGCTGCAACTCGCGCGCCACCAGCTCGATCATGATGGCGTCATCAATCAGCCCAAGAACTGGCACATCATCGGCAATCAAATCCGCCGGGTTATGAAAGTAGGCCAATGCACTGATGACGTCGACTCGCTCCTGTCCGTCCAGTGGCCATTCCGGGTCTTCCAGCATGGCGATCATGGTCGCCAGGCGCTCCAGGCGCTCGCGCACGAACAGCGGAGGCTTTACAGGTTTAGTGCCTTCAAGGACGGCACGCGCCTGCTGGATGATCTCCTCATCAGATGCAGTTCCAGCCCCGTCCTGCGCCTTACTCATGACGCCACGAAAGAACTCGATATCCGTGTCGTCAAGTGAGAAGTTGATGTCGATAGCCATGAGATCCTTCCTGATTCTTACCTATGGTGAATGCAACGTACTGTGTATGCCGGCATACGCTATAATAAGTTAAATTTGTTACGGAATGTAAGCCGCATGGCAGATAATCGCCGGTGCACCTATCCCCGCTGAGCGACTATCCAATGAGACATAAAAAAAGGAGCCGCAATAGCTCCTTTTTTCTTTTCACCCCACGACCTTGCGGTCTTAAAGTGGGACTACATTCTCTGCCTGGGGGCCTTTCTGACCATCCGTCACGTTGAATTCAACCTTTTGGCCATCGGCCAAAGTTTTGAAGCCATCGCCCTGGATGGAGCTGAAATGAACGAACACATCGGGGCCATCTTCACGCTCGATAAAGCCGAATCCTTTGGTTTCGTTAAACCATTTAACAGTACCTGTTGTCTTAGACATAATGTTTACCTGTATAGCTAGCGGCGCCATGTCCAGGCACCTTTTCATTTAAATTGTTATTTATGGTTTACGTACCGATGATCTTGATGGAACTTCGACCGTGAGCATAAATACTGCTGAAACCACTCAGCGTTCGAGTGTAGCACCATAATTGGCGATTTACAGAGGGCTTACGCAACTATTTTTTCGCCACTTACCACTCACTATTCCTGATGGCACGCCCCATGCAGCTACCGATGACTATAGGGGGGTGTGGGCGGCACCCAACAGACCAGTCGTTGCACAGGTAATAACGTACAGCGGTACCCGGGCCAGATGCTCTCGCATATTCCCTTTCTCCTGAAAACGCCTCACAAAAGGACTGGCTTGCAGGAACCCAATCATGTGGGGTACGACGCCCCCTGCCAGATACAGTCCACCATAGGCGCCGTTGGCGAGTACGAAGTCGCCGCTTATT
>CAVVHD010000007.1:0-90545 GCA_963747995.1 uncultured Gammaproteobacteria bacterium
AACGCCCAGGGTAATGGTGGTGGGCGATCATGCGGACCTGCGGGAACTGGGAGAGCTTCGATTGCGCGTCACTCACCTATTATCCTCGCAATGCGTTTTGGCGCATCATGCCCAGCATTTACGGTTTCAGTGCCGAGGCACCTTACGAAAGTCGCGTGGAGAAATTAAAAGCATCGGGTGTCAAGCTTTGGGAGTACTGCACGCATGTGTTCGTGTAGGCAGCTTGGATAGCGCCATTGAAGAAGGGTCGCGAGTATCAAACGACTTCCAGTCATTTTTCCAGCAGCATCCCCATATCAAGGTCGTCGGATTCAATGGCCTTGAGGCAGAAAAGAGCTTTAGCACCTACGCTTTGCCTCATCTAACCGTCAGTGCCATTGCTTTCTTGCGGCTGCCATCGTCCAGTCCTGCGCATGCTGTCTCGTTTGAGAAAAAGGCGGCGGCCTAGTGGGTGGAGTTTGCTTTGTGCGGAGAAGAATGAAATCGAATCTTTCAAAGCGGCAGGAAAAAGTGGGGCGTAAAATAGCGCGTTAGCACTGTATTAATCAACTTAAGTATTCTGCGAAACTTCTAAATTATTAGAAACCGTAAAATTGAATTTAATATATGGTATAAGCCAAAAAAATATTGTTGAGCTATGTCGACCCCACATACGGAATGCTTGATGCTGAAACTCATGATTTTTTCCTTTTAATACACAATTCATTCAAGTGGGAAGCTAAAAATGCTTAACTGCGCAGTAACTCGCACCTTCGGTGCTGGACTCGCAGCAAGCCGCTCGCCGTTGTGCGCGGCGCTGGACATCGGACGCACCGACCGAGCGCGGTCACAATTAAGAATAAAGGCCTCACTGGAGCATATATCAGCCCAATAAGTTTCATCGCGCTTGGAATTCTGGGCCACGCTAGTAGTTTGTAATCAGCCTGATTCCTTATCGAAATTTCATGCTGTCAATAGTTGTTTACCTCAGGTAAAGAAATCTGGTCTACAGCTGCGTTTCTCGTTCAAAATTGACCCATCGCATTGAATAATTTTTCCTATCTGGACGATTATGACCAGTCTATTCGAATGATTTTTGAAATCAGTCGCGACCAACACAGGACGTTGGATCAATACACAGGAGATTGTTATGGGTAAGTTCGAAAACCTGAGAAAACAGATGATCGATTACCAGTTGGCCGCGCGTGGCCTGCATGATGAAGCTGTGCTTAAAGCCGTCAGCGCGGTGCCGCGCGAGGAATTTGTCCCGACGGAGCTGGTGGAGTTTGCCTACAGCGATTCACCGCTGCCCATAGCCGCGCGCCAGACGATTTCACAGCCCTATATCGTGGCGCTCATGACGGCGGCGCTTGAACTACAGCCGGAGGATCGCGTACTGGAAGTGGGTACCGGTTCCGGCTATGCCGCCGCGGTCCTGGCCGAGATTGCCAAAGAAGTTTATACCGTGGAGCGGCATAAAATCCTCGCGGATACCGCACGCCGCCGGCTTGGACAATTAGGCTATGAGAATACGCATGTGTTGCACGGCGATGGCACGCTGGGCTGGCCGGAGTACGCTCCGTTCGACGCCATAGTTGTCGCCGCTGGCGGCCCTGAAGTACCTGATACGCTCAAGCAACAACTGGCTATCGGTGGTCGTCTGGTGATCCCGGTAGGCTCCAGCCTGCGGACACAGAAATTGCTGCGTGTCTTGCGCATCGGTGAGCATGAATTCGAGGAGGAAGATCTGGGCAGCGTTCGTTTTGTGCCCTTGATCGGCGCGGCGGGCTGGGAGGACGAGACGGCCAGTGTGGTTTCCGCCAGGAAATCCGAAGCAACCTTGCCGGAGTTGATTTACGAATCCAGTGAGCATTTTGCCGCTATTGGCCATGTCAACCTGGACGGATTACTGGAGCGGATCGGCGATAGTCGCCTGGTATTACTCGGTGAAGCCTCGCACGGTACGGCTGAATTTTATGAAATGAGGGCGCGTATCACGCAGGAGTTGATCGAAAAGAAAGGTTTTAACGTCATTGCGGTGGAGGCCGACTGGCCTGACGCGGCGCATATCAATCATTTCATTCACGGTAGTTCGCCGGATCCATTGCTGGTAAGCGCGCCTTTTTCGCGTTTTCCTACCTGGATGTGGGCGAATCATTCCGTGCTGGAATTTGCGCGTTGGTTGAAGGCGCATAACGAGCAAATTGCTGCGCCTGAAAACAAGGTCGGCTTTTATGGGCTCGATCTTTACAGCCTGAGCAGTTCCATAGAGGCCGTGCTGAACTATCTGGAATCGATGGATCCTGAAACTGCGGAAGTGGCGAGAGTGCGCTACGGTTGCCTGACGCCATGGTCCAGCGATCCTGCGCTGTATGGCCAGGCCACGATGACCAGGCGTTACAGGGAATGTGAAAACGATGTGATCGCCGCGCTGCAGGATCTGCTGAAGCGTCGTCTGGATTATTCAAGAGCGGACGGGGAGCGATACTTCGACGCGGAGCAAAATGCGCGCCTGGTGACCAATGCCGAACGCTATTACCGCACCATGTACTACGCCGAAAACAATTCCTGGAACCAGCGCGACCAGCATATGTTCGAAACATTGCAGGCTGTGCTGGCGTTTCGTGGCCCGCAGGCAAAAGCCGTGATCTGGGCGCACAACTCACACATTGGCGATGCCCGGGCAACCGAAATGAGCGCGCGCGGTGAATTCAATATCGGCCAGCTGGCGCGGCAGGAATATGGTGATGCAGCGTATCTGATCGGGTTCGGCACAGATCACGGGACCGTTGCGGCGGCCTCTGAATGGGGTGGCCCGATGGAAGTAAAACGGGTTCAGAGCCGCGCATATCGACAGCTATGAGCGCGTCTGCCACGAAGTTCGAACCGATAATTTCCTGCTGCCGTTGCGTAAACCACTGCAGGAAATTACCCGGAAAAGGCTGCTGGCGGAGCGATTGGAGCGAGCCATCGGCGTGATCTACCGGCCCGATACCGAATTGCAAAGCCATTATTTCTACGCTTCATTACCGCGGCAATTTGATGAATATATCTGGTTTGATGAAACCCGGGCAGTTGACGCCCTTACCAGGGAAACCACGAAGGGCATGCCTGATACGTTTCCATTTGGTCTTTAGGCCGGGCGTTTCTGGCATATCGATGATACAAAGGAGCACCAGTCGGTCAGGGATAGCCATCATGCAGCATACCAACAATATACGGTCCATCATGCTCGATTTTGCAGCCGCCACCGGACTGACCGATACCGCGCACGAACCGCGCCGTTACCTGTGGACCGATGCCTTCGCCGTGTGCAATTTTCTCGAACTTATCGGCAAACCGGTAAGAGACATCTATCTCGACACTGCGCTGCAAACTGGTGGCTCAGGTACATTTCGTTCTCGGCAGGTACAGCCATGGGGATGTCGCGCAAAGGCTGGATCAGCGGCCTCGATGAGCAGGCCGGGTTATGAACACCCCACGTGCGGCGGCTTGAGGATTGGCAAGAAGTTGGCAGAGCGCAAGCCGGATGAGCCCTTCGATGAGCGCCTGGAGTGGGAGCGGGATGGACAGTATTTCCATTACCTGACCAAGTGGATGCAGGCACTCGCCCGCGTCTCGTTGGTTACCGGCGATGGGCGTTACCTGCGCTGGGCGCTGGAACTGGCGAAGGCGGCCCACGCGGGTTTTACCTATAAGCCGGCGGTCGGCTACAACCAGGCGGATGTACTGGAAAATGAGCATCGACCTCGCGCGACCCCTGGTGGCCAGTATGGGGCACCATGATCCACTCGATGGATTGATCACTTACACGGAACTCGAAGCGATCCGGGATAGCGATGGCAGCTCACACAGTGAGATAGGCCTGGGAAATGAAATTGCCGACTGCCAGGCGATGTGTGCCGGAAAAAGCTGGGCTACCGATGATCCGCTGGGCACCGGCAGCCTGCTGGTTGATTCGTTTCGGCTGGCGCAAATAAAGGCGGAATTCGCAGTTTCCGCACCGCTGGAGCTGACGCCGCTGCTGGCCGACTGTGCGTCAGGGCTGGAAGCCTTCATGCATTCCGCCACGCTGGGCTATCCGGCCGCGCATCGATTGGCGTTCCGGGAACTCGGCCTGTCGACGGGGCTCCACGCGCTTGCCAGATTGCATGATTTGATGGAGCGGCACCCTGGCAGGTTTTCTCTGGCTGAATGCAAGCGTCTGGCAAGACTCACGGAGTTCAGTCAATTATCCGACCTGATTGAGCATTTCTGGTTACAGAAGGCTCATCAACAGGTTGAGACGTGGCGAGGGCATCCGGATATAAACTCCGTTATGCTGGCGACCAGCCTGGCGCCCGATGGCTATCTGCTTGTCAGCCCGAAGCGCCCGCAGACGTAAATATTCGTCCGGTCAATAGGTTTATAAACAGGATGTGCTCTAATATCCAATGGATTTTTCTCTGAAAGGAGCATACCCCTGCAGATCACACCTACGAAAAGTATCATTATCGGCATCGGCTTTGTGGCTGTACTGTTGGCTGTGATGCTTTATTTCGATACTGACAAACAAGTGCTGCAATTGCTGCAGTGGCTGGAAACGCAGGGCCTCTCCGCACTGCTATGGTTTGTTCTCATCATGGCTCTGGTAGTGGTGCTGTTGGTGCCCGGTGTTTTATTCACGACGGGTGCAGGCTTTGTATTTGGTGTGCTACAGGGCACCGCCGCAGTGATACTGGGTACCACGCTTGGCGCGGCACTGGCATTCCTGATTGCCCGCTATTTGTTTGGCGCCAGTACGCGGCGTTTCATTTTGTCCAACAGGTGGCTCAATGTAATTAACAGGGGCCTCAGTTCGCACGGTTTCAGGGTTGTATTGCTGACACGTCTGGTACCGTTTTTCCCGGGCAAACTTTCGAATTACATCTTTGGCATCAGCCAGGTTTCACTGCGGGATTTTGTGTGCGCAAGCTTCCTGGGGTTTATACCGTTTTCCTTGCACAATGTGTACCTGGGTTCGATTGCGGCCGATATCGCGACCCTGGGGAGCCGCAATACTGAACGGACACCCCTCGAATGGGGTCTATACGGCGCCGGCTTTGTGCTGTGCATTATTGTGGTTTTGTATCTGAACCGGGTCGCCAGTCGCCTGCTGGCAGAGGATCTCGGCAGCGACAAAAACCACGACCCGACGCCAGGCCATGAGTAGGCGCACGCGAACAGGTCTGACGTGTATGAAAATCGTCATGTTAAGTAACACCTATGCGCCTCACGTGGGCGGCGTTGCGCGTTCAATAGCAGCGTTTGCCCGGCAGTACCGCGAACTCGGGCACCAGGTGCTTGTGGTCGCACCGGAATTCGACCAGCAGCAATCTGACGAGACAGATGTGGTGCGAATCCCCGCGATACAACATTTTAACGGCAGTGACTTTTCCGTGGCGCTGCCGGTATCAGGGTTATTGAGCGATACGCTGGATGCATTCCAGCCGGATATTGTGCATGCCCACCATCCGTTCCTGCTGGGCATGACGGCACTGCGCATTGCCCGCTATCGCCAACTGCCGTTGGTATTTACCCACCATACGCGGTACGAGCAATATACCCACTATGTACCTGGCGATTCACCCGTGCTCCGCCGTTTCGCCATCCAGCTGGTGACGCGTTACGCGAATCTTGCCGATATGGTATTTGCACCCAGCGAAAGCATTGCAGCGCTATTGCTTGAGCGCGGCGTACATACGCCAATTAACGTAGTGCCGACCGGGGTTGAACTGCCGCAGTTTTGCCAGGGCGACGGGGCTGGATTCCGGCGGAAAATGGGTATTCCTGAAAATGCCTTTGTAGTGGGCCATATGGGAAGACTGGCGCCGGAAAAAAATCTGGAATTCCTTGCTACATCGATTGCCCGCTTTATTAACACGGGGTTTACTGCCACAAGCAGCGCAAATACTTCGCCGGAAGTACACTGCCTGGTGGTCGGCACCGGTCCGTCAGAAGCGGATATCCGGGCTATATTTGCTCAGGCTGGCGTTACTGAACGCCTGCACCTGGATGGCATTCAAACGAAACAGACACTTGCCGATGCATACCATGCGATGGATGTATTTGCCTTTGCCTCAAAGAGTGAAACACAGGGCATGGTCATAACAGAAGCCATGGCAGCGGGTCAGGCCGGTGGTTGCGCTGGATGCTTCCGGTGTGCGGGAGGTTGTCAGGGATAAAGTCAATGGCCGCCTGCTGGCAGAAGAAAATACCGGCACTTTTGCCGCGGCGCTGCAGTGGGTGGCCGAGCAATCGACGGAGCAGGCGCTAGCGCTTGCGCAAGCCGCGCGAGAGACAGCCGAGCGGTATTCAATGCCGAACACGGCGAACCGGGCGTTGGATTATTACCAGGAGCTACTGCAAAAGAACGCTATCTCTCACGATCAGGACGATGACCTCTGGATGCGCTTGCTGGATTTGATCAAGGCCGAATGGAACATAATCGAGGGAGTTGCGGGTGCCGCCGGCAATTCAATATTGAATATCTAAATAACCCGGGTCGGTAGGAAGGACATTGCATGCTCGGCCGAATCGAAACTACCTTGCGTCGCTGGCGCCGCCGATTCAGTCGCAGCGAGTGGCTTGCCCGGCTGTTGCAGCTATCAGTCTCAGAGGACACTGGAACAGATCCCGGGCTGGTCATGATCCAGATTGACGGACTGGCGCATGACGAGCTCGAGCAGGCCTTGCGGCGCGGTGAAATGCCCTTTCTTCAGCGTCTTATTAACAACGAACACTATAAGCTGCATAAATTGTACGCAGGCGTGCCTTCAACGACACCGGCAATACAGGGCGAACTTTTTTACGGTGTTAAGAGCATCGTCCCCAGTTTCAGTTTTATGCAACATGGTTCTGGGCATCTGGTGCGCATGTATGAACAAGCTGTCGCTGTAGAAGTTGAAAAGAAGCTGCAGCTGGACGGGGGTGCTCCACTATTGGAGAACGGCAGTTGTTACAGCAATATTTTTACCGGAGGCGCCGCGGAAGCGCATTTTTGTCCGGCTTCAATGGGCTGGGGGCCGGCGTTGCGTGGCTCAAATCCGCTGACATTGCTGATTCTTGTCGTCACCAATTTGTACAGTTTTGTGCGCACAGCGGGATTGTTGCTGCTGGAGTTATTGCTGGCGGTATTTGATTTTGCACGGGGACTCAATCAGGAAAACAATCTGTGGGCGGAATTAAAGTTCATTCCAAGCCGCGTGCTGATGGTAATTTTATTACGCGAACTTATTACGATCGGCGTGAAGATCGATATTGCCCGTGGCCTGCCTATTATCCACCTCAATTTTCTCGGCTATGACGAACAAGCCCATCGCCGTGGTCCCATGTCCCTGTTTGCGCATTGGACGCTGAAAGGCATTGACGACGCGATTGCTCGCATCTGGCGCGCCAGCCACCGTTCCGAAAGGCGCAGATACGATGTGTGGATATATTCAGATCACGGGCAGCAGCAGGTGCGGCCCTACGACAGCGTGTATGGCAGAAGTTTGGCAGAAGCCGCCACGGAGGTATTTGCCCGCTATCACGACCTGCCTGTCACCTGCCGTTCCAGCGGCTCCAGTGGCCCCATTGGAATTCAGTTGCAGCGCATCCAGATATTTGGCGGGGAACGCACACAACGATTTTTTGCCAGAACACTGGGGAAAATAACCAATGAAAAATATTTTACATCGGGCAAATCACCCGCCCCCCTGCTTACCGTCGCACCTCTCGGCTCGGTAGCGCATCTCTACTACAACTATCCACTGTCGGCGCAGCAGTTGAGCGAGCTCGCAGCTGCATTGGTCGCAGAGGCAGCTGTGCCAGCGGTATTGCACAAAGATGCTGCTGGCGTGGTTCGAGTAACCACACAGACCGGAGAGTTCGCGCTGGTGCAAAATCCGGTTGCCGTGTTTGGCGCCGAACACCCGTATCTGGAAGCCGCGTGCAAGGACCTGATAGTGCTGTGCGACCATCCTGATGCGGGAACTCTTATTGCTTTAGGTTACTGTCCCGGCGGACGGGCGCTGAGCTTCGCCATTGAGAGCGGCGCGCATGGTGGCTCCAGTATCGGTGAAACAAGCGCATTCACACTGGTACCCGGGGACATTACACTGGCGTCCCCGGATATGGCAGGCCCCCACTCTTTTGTACGCCCGCTCGATCTCAGGATCGCCGCGCAGAAGTTTCTGCATCGTGCTGCTGACGATAACAGATCTACCACGTCTGCCCTCCGTGGCGCCGCACGCAAGCGCGCGGTAAATAGCATTCGCGTTATGACATACAATGTCCACAGTTGCATCGGCATGGATGGCAAGGTGTCGCCGGCACGTATCGCTCGTGTTATTGCCCAGTACGAACCGGACATCGTTGCACTGCAGGAACTGGACGTTGGCCGCTCTAAAACCAACCATATTGATCAGGCGCACCGTATCGCTCACTACCTGCAGATGGAGTTTCATTTTCATGCGGCGATGCAGGTTGAAGAGGAACACTATGGCGATGCGATACTGACCCACTTACCTATGCGTTTGCTCAAATCTGCCCTGCTGCCGGGGCTGGATGGCAAGCCATGGCTTGAACCTCGTGGTGCCTTATGGGTGGCGATTGACGCCTATGGTACGGAAATACAGATGATCAATACCCACCTGGGCCTACACAAAAAGGAACGCGCGGCGCAGGTACAAAACCTGCTCGGCAGCGATTGGCTGGGCCATCCGAATATGCAGCCCCCTGTAATACTGTGCGGCGATTTCAACGCCACGCCGTACTCCAGAGAGTGGCGCAAGCTACATGAGCGGCTGCCCGATGCGCAGGTTACGCTGGTAAATCACCGACCGAAAAATACCTTCTTCAGCCGTATGCCGGGCGCTCGTATCGACCATGTGTTTGTAGACAACAGTCTTGAAATTGTCGGCATCGAAACGCCAAGCACAGAGTTGGTGCGGCTTGCTTCGGATCATCTGCCATTGATCGTGGATATGAATACCTGAACAGACAGCCGCCGGGATTCCCTGTATACTCCGTCGGCGTCCTCGCGGCGGTTCTCTAACACCCTTCAAGGTACCCACATGTCCTCTTCAGATGCGGTAACCAGTTTTGCGCAACTGGAACTGCCCGCGCCCCTGCAACAAGCCCTGATCGATGTCGGTTACGAAACGCCGTCGCCGATCCAGGCCCGCATCATTCCCTATATGCTGCAAGGTGTCGACGTGCTGGGCCAGGCCCAGACCGGCACCGGCAAGACGGCGGCGTTTGCGCTGCCCATCCTCGCGCGGCTGGACCTGAAGCAGAAGTTGCCCCAGGTGCTGGTACTGGCGCCAACGCGCGAACTGGCGATACAGGTGGCGGAAGCGTTCCAGAAGTACGCGCGGCATATGCCCGGCTTCCACGTGCTGCCCATTTACGGCGGCTCTGATTACAGCGGCCAGTTCCGCCAGTTGCAGCGCGGCGTGCACGTGGTGGTGGGTACGCCCGGGCGGGTAATGGATCACATGCGCCGCGGCTCGCTGGATTTGTCCGGCCTGAAAACGCTGGTGCTGGATGAAGCGGACGAAATGCTGCGCATGGGTTTTATCGACGATGTGCAGTGGATCCTGGAGCAGACGCCGAAGGAGCGCCAGATCGCGCTGTTCTCCGCCACCATGCCCGATGCCATTCGCCGCATCGCGAAGCGCCATCTGCGCGACCCGCGGGAAGTGGCTATCGAGGTCAAGGCAGTTACCACGGCATTGATCCGCCAGCGCGTCTGGATGATGGAGGGGATGCAGAAACTCGACGCATTGACCCGCATTCTGGAAGTTGAAGAATTCGACGGCATGCTGATCTTTGTGCGCACCCGGATACTGACGGTCGAGCTGGCGGACAAGCTGGCGGCGCGCGGTTACTCCGTGGCGGCATTGAACGGCGATATCCCGCAGAAGCAACGCGAGCAGACTGTCGAGAAGCTGAAGAACGGCAAGCTCGATATCGTGGTCGCCACTGACGTGGCGGCGCGCGGTCTGGATGTGCAGCGTATCAGCCACGTGATCAACTACGATATACCGTCGGATGTGGAGGCCTATATTCACCGCATCGGGCGCACCGGACGCGCCGGGCGCAAGGGCGATGCGATTCTGTTTGCCGCCAGTCGCGAACGGCGCCTGCTGGGTGCCATCGAAAAAGCCACCGGCAACACGATCGAAAAAATGGAGCTCCCCACCGTCCAACAGGTGACAGACAAACGTGTCGGCAAGTTCAAGCAGCGCATTACCGAGGCGCTGGATACCGCGGATCTGGCGATTTTCAGGAAACTGGTACAGGAGTACCAACACGAGTATGGCGTGCCGGTGGTGGAGATCGCCGCCGCGCTGGGCATGCTGGCGCAGGGCAAGAAGCCGCTGCAGGCGCAGGCCGGTGCTGTCGTGAGGGATGACGCAAGGGGGAGCTGGCAAGTTCCAAAGCCCGCTCAGGCAAACCCGCGCGTGAGCGGCGCGAACGGGATACAGAGCGCAAATCTCCCGACAGCAGGCCGCCGCGAGAGTCCGCGTCCAAACCCGCATCCAAACCTCCGCGCAAGCCCCGCAGCGAGAAAGAGAAGCTGGATGTAGGCATGGAGCGCTTCCGCCTTGAAGTAGGGAATGTGCATGGCGTAAAGCCCGGCAATATCGTGGGCGCGATTGCCAATGAAGCGGAGATCGACAGTGAGTACATCGGGCGCATCGAGATTTTTGATGATTACAGCACCATAGACCTGCCCGAAGGCATGCCCAAGGAACTGCTGAAGCACTTGAAAACGGTATGGGTCAGCGGCCAGCGCCTGCAGATTTCCAGGCTCGACCCGGCCGGAGCACCATCGCCTGGCGGCGCGGGCAAACGAAACCCGTCAAAGACAAGGGCGTGCGCCGCACGACACGGAATTGCGGCTCGAGCCTCAAGGGCAAGAAGTCCAGGCGGAGCGCCCTCCTCCAAACCCGGTGCACGCCGCCCACCCGCCAAATGATTTTCTACGCAGAGACTGGTAGCATCGGAAAAGCCTGAAACAGCGGGAGGTGCGTCATGGCCAAGCGTATTATTGTCGGCATCAGCGGCGCCTCCGGCATTGTATACGGCGTGCGTGCCCTGCAGTTGTTGCGTGACTGCGCGGTGCAGACCCACCTGGTGATGAGCAAGTCCGCGAAACTCACGCTGCACTATGAGCTGGACATGTCCTCGCAGACCTCGAGTCGCTGGCCGACGAAGTCCACCCGATTAACAACATTGGCGCGTCCATCGCCAGCGGTTCGTTTCAGACTGCCGGCATGCTGATTGCCCCCTGTTCGGTGCGCACCATGTCGGAGATCGCCACCGGCGTCACCTCCACTCTGCTCACCCGCGCGGCGGATGTGGTGCTCAAGGAGCGCCGACGCCTGGTCCTGATGGTGCGCGAGACACCGCTGCACACCGGCCATCTGCGCACGATGACCCAGTTGTCGGAGATGGGCGCGGTGATAGCGCCGCCGGTGCCGGCGTTTTACACCCGGCCCCAGACCCTGGACGAGATGGTGACCCAGACCGTCGGACGCGCACTCGATCTGTTTGATCTGGAGCATGAACAGGTGAAACGCTGGCAGGGCGACGATATACACAGTGGCGCTTAACGGCGTAGTATTTCCTGCCCCCGGGTAACACGCACAATAATAGAAGGACGTATTTGATATGGCGACACAGCTTTTTGACCTGACCGGAAAAATAGCCCTGGTCAGCGGTGCCAGCCGCGGTATTGGCGAGGAAATCGCCAAACTGCTGGCCGAGCAGGGCGCGTATGTGATCGTGTCCAGTCGCAAGATCGATGACTGCACCGCAGTGGCCGAGGGTATTCGCAAGTCCGGGGGGCGCGCAGAGGCCTTTGCCTGCAATATCGGCAACATGGACCAGATCGCGGAGCTGTTTGCACACATACGCAAGGCCCATGGCAGGCTGGACATCTGCGTGAACAATGCCGCCACCAATCCCTACTTCGGCCATGTGCTCGATACCGACCTCGGCGCTTACAACAAAACGGTCGAAGTGAATATTCGCGGCTACTTCTTTATGTCGATAGAAGCGGGCAAGCTGATGCGCGACCACGGCGGCGGCGCCATCGTTAACACCGCGTCGATCAATGCCCTGCAGCCCGGGCAAATGCAGGGCATTTATTCCATCACCAAGGCGGCGGTGGTCAATATGACCAAAGTATTCGCCAAGGAGTGTGCGCCGTTTGGTATTCGCTGCAACGCATTGTTGCCGGGCCTGACCAAAACCAAATTTGCCGGTGCCCTGTTCAGCAATGACGATATCTATAAAATGGCGGTGCAGGGTATTCCCATGGGCCGCCACGCAGAGCCCAGTGAAATGGCCGGTACGGTGCTCTATCTGGTATCCGATGCCAGCAGCTACACCACCGGTGAATGCATTGTGGTCGATGGCGGGATGACAATCTAAGCGAGGACTGACTTATGAGCTGGAGCAACACCACAAACCGATACGGATCCGTTTCCATTGCCCTGCACTGGCTCATGTTCCTGTTAATCGTGGCGGTCTACGCCTGTATGGAGCTGCGCGAAATCTTTCCCAAGGGCAGTGATCCCCGGGCAGCCATGAAAACCTGGCATTTCATGCTGGGACTTTCGGTGTTCGTGCTGGTTTGGCTGCGCCTGGGGCTGCGCCTGCTGCAAGCTAAGACCCGCCATCGAACCCCGGCCGGTGGCGTGGCAACAGTATCTGGCGACAGCTGATGCACTGGGCGTTTTACGCTTTTATGATTGGCATGCCCATCGCCGGGTGGATGATACTGAGCGCCGAGGGCAAGCCGATTCCTTTTTACGGCCTGGAACTGCCCGCGCTGCTCGCAAAAAATAAGGCCACCGCCGAATGGATTGAGGACATTCACACGACGGTGGCAACGGCAGGTTACTGCATTGCTCGCGTTACATGCCAGCGCGGCGCTGTTTCACCATTATGTGCTGCGCGATAACACCTTGACGCGAATGCTGCCGGGACGAACGCCGCCTGTTCGGTAGCGGTATGACAGCAATACCATTGGTGCAGGGGAGCATGTTTATGGAGCAGGCCCACATACCCGATCAGCTACTGGCGGACTGCCACTATCTGGGCAGGCTTCCCGCAGCAGAAGTGCTACTGCATCGCAACGCCGCCCTGCCCTGGTTTATCCTGGTGCCACAGACGCAATTGAGTGACGTCCTGGACCTGCCCGATGAACACCGGCAGGCAGTGTTGGCGGACTGTGCGGCGGTGTCGGCATTTATCAAGCAGGTACTGGGATTTGCCAAGGTAAACTTTGCTGGCCTGGGCAACGTGGTGCCCGCGATGCATCTGCATATTATCGGGCGACACCCGCAGGACCCCTGTTGGCCGCAACCGGTCTGGGGAAATTTGCCCAGCGGAGAATCCTATACACTCCAACAGTTGCGTGAATGGCAGGCTGGCCTGGTCAAGATGACTGGCCTGGTCGCGGCGCCGCTCTAGTTTTAGCTGGCTCTCGGGATACGCAGGGCAATGCTGAAAAAGGTCGTGATCACACAGCCATTGCCCAGTGAGCGCCTCGCCGGAGCTGGCGGGCATGTGCGATATGGAAGTGCTCCAGGGTCCGCAGGCACTGGCAGACGCGCGCACACGCGGTGAACTGGCCACCTGTCAGGGACTGATCTGCCTGCTGACCGACCCGATCGACCGCCCCTTGCTGGAGGCCATGCCGAATCTGGAATTTGTCTCCAGTGTGTCGGTTGGGGTTGATCACATCGATGTACAGGCGTTGACCGGGCGGCACATCCCTGTGGGCCATACGCCGGGTGTGCTGGTAGACACCACTGCCGATGCCGCATTTGCCCTGCTGTTGGCGGCGGCGCGTCGTGTGGTTGAAGGTGATCGCTTTATCCGGGCGGGCCACTGGCGTGCGGACAACCGCTGGTCGCTGGAGTTTTTTCTCGGCAAGGATGTCAGCGGAGCAACGCTGGGCATCATAGGCCTGGGCGCTATCGGTCAGGCGATGGCCCGCCGTGCGGTGGGTTTCGACATGCGAGTGATCAGTTGGACACCCTCGGGACGCGAGGTGCCAGGAGTGGAAAATGTGTCCCTGGAGGAATTGCTGCTGCGCAGTGATTTTGTCAGCGTACACCTGGCTCTTACCGCAGCGACCCACAATTTGCTCGACGCAGAAAAGATCGCCACCATGAAACCGGGGTCGGTACTTATCAATACGGCCCGTGGCGGCATTGTGAACGAACTCGCGCTCGCCCAGGCCCTGAACAGTGGCCACATCTATGCGGCTGGCCTGGATGTGTTTGAGCGCGAACCGGTGGCCATGGACAACCCGTTGTTGCAGCACCCCAGGGTCGTGGTGGTGCCCCATATCGGCAGTGCGACTACCCTGACCCGGGCAAAGATGGTGGATATTGCGGTGCGCAATGCAGTGGCTGCACTACAGGGGCTTGTGATGCCACACTGCGTCAACCCGGAGGTTTACCCTCTGGTGCATTGCTGAACAGTGCGCTGAACTACTGGCGAGTCGCCTGCGGTAATGGTTGCAGGGCGCGTTGCAGAAACTTCGTCAGATTGTCGTTGAGGCGCGCGGACTCATTGCTGTTGGCATTCTCCACGATCTCGGTCAGGGTGACCTGCCACACTTCCCGATTGGTTGCCCGGTCGTTGAACTGCAGGATGATATTGTCAGTCTCCTTCACGCCGCCCAGCGCGATAGCGTTGTCTACGCTGGCCTGATCGACCAGGCGATTGGTTCCGCCTCCGGGATAGGCGGAGATGTTACTCGCCAGTGCGCTGCGCTCGCCCTGGACCATGCCCCTCACGTAGCGATAGTTCACTGTAAATTGGGCGCGCTGCGGGTCCGGCACATAACCCTTGCTTTGCAGCTGGGCGTCAATTTCCTGCCGCATAACCGAGTCAATGGCGTACATGGCGTTAGAGGACTCGGTCGCCTGTGGCAGGGGTTCTGTGCGCCAGGTGTAATAGTGGTAGTTGCCGGCGGTGAACCGGTCGATTGCACTGTGCTGGATATCGACGCCACTGCACGCCACAAGAGTGAGTGACAGCAGCGTGCTCGTCAGGAGACTGGTGATACGCATCGTGTTTCTCGGGGCAAAACAGCGGGCGGGTATTATGTAACTATGTCGGCTGTTTTGCCCTCGGCAGTTTGCGATATATTTATAATATAACCATAAGTTATTTCTGGGGGTTGATATGATTTCACGCAAATTAATTCGTACTGACCTGAATCTGTTGGTCGCCCTGCAGATTCTTTTGGAGGAGCGCAACGTAACGCGCGCGGCAGAGCGTCTTTCCGTGTCCCAGCCAGCGCTGAGCAAGACGTTGCAAAAATTACGTGACTCTTTTGAAGACCAACTTTTCACCCGTACCTCCCACGGCCTCGTGCCAACGCCGCGCGCGGAGGAGCTTGGTCGCGAGCTTCCTGGCCTGTTGGAGACGATTGAGCAGGTCCTGGGCGACGCCGAATTCAGCCCGGATACCTATTCCGGTAGTTTCAAGTTGCTCATGCCTCCCATCCTGTGCGAATCACTGTTACCCAACCTGATGGAGGATCTGGCTAAAGTTGCGCCCAATGTGCAGATCATTATGGCGGAGGTGCCGCCGAATTATCAGGAGCAGCTGAAAAAGGGTGAGGCGGACTTCGCGGCCTTTGTCGCGCTGGAGACGGAACGGGACATTCATGCCGAGCCCATTGCAGCCATCGCGCCGCGCTGTTACATGCGTATGAATCATCCGCTGGCAGAGAAGGAGATGACCCTGCAGGATTTCCTGGCCTACCCGCACCTGCGTTTGTATCTTCCCGGCCTCGCGCGGGAGCACACCAGTATGGTGGATGATGTGCTGAGCCAATATGGCGTGCACCGCAGTATTGTGCTGGAAACCACGCAGTTTTCCTCTGCCGTGGGCGTGCTGACCCGCACCGACTCCCTGTTAGTAGCCAACGCGGGTTTTCAGGAAGGCGGTTTGTATCGGGAGCGCATCGTTGGGCATGAGATGCCGGCGGAATTGCAGCGTATGATTCGCAATTCCAACAGCGGCAATCGGGGCAAGATGTCGCTCATGCGGCACGTTCGTTCCTCACGCAGCGCGCCTCACCAGTGGATGCGTGCAATGTTGATGAAACACCTCACCAGCTCCCCCGAGATGGTGAAGCCTGATGAGAGACCGAGCCAGCTAGCTGCGGACGGATCGCCGGTAAGCGCGGGGTGACAGGCCCACGGTTTTACTGAACTGCCGCGAAAAGTAGAGTTGGTCATCGTATCCGAGTGCCGCTGCGACCCCCTTTACGCTGAGCTGACTGGAGTCCAGCAGATGGCAGGCGTGTTCCATCTTCATATTCAGGAAGTGCTTGATGGGTGAATAGCCGGTCAGGGCTTTGTATTTGGTGGAGAAGTGATACTTCGAGAGCTTTGCCGCAGCGGCCAGCGTGTCCAGGTCCAGTGGCTGCCCGATGTGCTCCAGCATGAGACTCTGCACCGTTTCCAGATTGAAACTGTCCTGGCTGTTGGCCTTGGCCTGACGCATTTCCAGGGCGATGTGCGTCAGCAGGTGACGCAGTTGATTCGCGGCATTGATAAAGGCCCGGGTGTTGTAGCCGGTACGATGAACGGCCATTAGCCCCCGGAAGTGAGCCACAAGCTGCGGCGAAATACCCGCCTGGGTCACCGGCGGGACCCCTTCGCGGTCCCCCAGGTACTGGTTGAATACCGCCGTACTGGTACCCTGGAAGTGCACCCAGTAGATGGTCCATGGCTCATCGGCGTCCGCTTCGTACTGGTGGGCAACGCCCTGCGGCAGCAGCAGCACCTGTCCCGGTCCGATCAGGCCGCGCCAATCGCCGGTCGAGGCACTACCCTTACCTTCCACGCAATAAATCAACAGGTTGTCATCGTGTCGCTGGCGTTGCATACGGTGAAAATCGGCACTCGGATAGAA
This sequence comes from uncultured Gammaproteobacteria bacterium, assembly GCA_963747995.1. Taxonomy (GTDB): domain Bacteria; phylum Pseudomonadota; class Gammaproteobacteria; order Pseudomonadales; family Halieaceae; genus Marimicrobium. Next base: position 16,939 of record CAVVHD010000007.1, read on the forward strand.
GCCCATGGCCGTTGGGTAACACTCCCGTGTGAGGGGGTGACGAGCCAATTTGTTGAGCATAAATGCGGGAGTCAGGAAACGGATGCCATTTTCGGGTAGTGGCCATTGGGAGGGTGCGCTCATGGACTGGGCCTGTTATGCGATCTTTCTTTATCAATAGCCGAATAGCAATATAGTCCATAATATACGCAATTTCATCCCTTTGAGAGGGGCACGTGCGCCTGTAGTCTGGCGCTCAGATTTTGACCAGTCAGGCTTTTTCGGTGCAGCGACTCTCTACGCCAGCGCCAGCAACTCACAGGGGAGCACAGAGCAATGGAAGACAACGAGCAAATGGCAGCGGTCCGCGAGGAAGTGGCAGCTATGATGGCACGGGCACGCGTGGCCCAGCAGCAAATTGAAAACTACACGCAGGAGCAGGTCGACGAGCTGATAAGAGCAATGGTCTGGGCCGTTGCCCGCGAGGATCGCTCGGAGGAAATCGCCCGTTTCACTGTCGATGAAACCCGGCTTGGAAACTACGAGGGCAAGTACCTCAAGATCCACCGCAAAACACGCGCGACCCTGATGGATATCATTGGCGATAAGTCCGTCGGTGTGATTGAGGAAAATCCGGAGCGCAATATTGTGAAGATTGCCAAACCGGTTGGCGTGATCGGTGCGTTGTCGCCGTCCACCAATCCCGAAGCCACACCGGTCATCAAGGCCATCTCCGCCGTCAAGGGCCGCAACGCTATCATCATAGCGCCGCATCCCCGCGCCAAGCTGACCAACAAGAAAATTTGTGATTACATGCGCGAGGCCATCGTGGCGATGGGCGCGCCGGCCGACCTGGTGCAGAGTATCGATGTGCCCTCGCTGGACAAGACCAATGAACTGATGCGCCAGTGTGACCGTATTCTGGCAACCGGTGGTGAGGCCATGGTGAGTGCCGCCTACTCCTCCGGCACCCCGGCCCTGGGCGTGGGCGTGGGCAACGCCGTCATCACCGTGGATGACACCGCGAACCTGGACGATGCGGCGGACAAGATTCGTATCTCCAAGACACTGGATCTGGCGGCGTCCTGCTCCTCGGACAACTCTGTGCTGGTGTTTGCCTCCATCTACGATGAGTTTCTGGAAAAGCTCAAGCGCGAGGGTGGCCATGTCATCGAGGGCCAGGACAAGGAGAAATTGCAGCGGGTATTGTGGCACGATGGCCACCTGAATCCGGGCATCGTCGCCCAACACGCTGTCAGCATCACCGGCCAGGCCGGCATCGACCTGCCCGAGGGTAAGCAGTTCCTGATTGTGCCGGAAACCGGCACCGGGCCTGATTACCCCTTTTCTGGTGAGAAGCTGACGGTCACCATGGCCCTGTACAAGGTGAAAGATATCGATGAGGCTATCGAGCTCACCAACAGTATCCAGGCCTACCAGGGCCAGGGCCACAGCTGCGGTATCTACTCCAACAACGATGAAAATATTATGAAGCTGGCGATGGCCACCCGCACCTCCCGGGTGATGGTGAACCAGCCCCAGTCCGCTTCCAACAGCGGCAATCTCTGGAACGGTATGCGCCAGACGTTCTCTCTGGGCTGCGGTTCCTGGGGCGGCAACGGCATCAACCACAACATCACCTGGCGCGACCTGATCAACGAGACCTGGGTTTCCAGGCCCCTGGCCAAAACCAAGGTGATTCCCTCGGATGAAGAGCTGTTTGGCTCGGTGATGGGCAAGTTCTAGAAAACAGTAAGCCTGAGTAAGGAGTCGAGCATGGATTTTTCCCTGACTGAAGACCAGCACGCGTTTGTCGCCAGCGCGCGCGCCTTTTCAGAGGGCGTGCTCGCCCCTAACGCCGCGCTGTGGGACGCGCAGTCGATCTTTGCCAAGGACGCGCTGCGCCAGGCCGGTGAACTGGGCTTCATGGGGATGTATACCCCGGAGTCTGCGGGTGGCCTCGGCATGAGTCGGCTCGATGCCAGCCTCATCGTTGAGGAACTGGCCAGAGGCTGCACCGCCACAGCGGCGTTCCTCACCATTCATAATATGGCCACTAACATGGTGGGCAAGTATTGCTCTGATGCGGTTATCCAGCAGTGGTGCCCGGACCTGGTGACGGGCTCGAAACTCGCGTCCTATTGCCTGACGGAACCCGGTGCAGGCTCCGACGCATCCTCACTGCGCACCAGTGCAACGCGCGAGGGGGATGATTACATCGTCAATGGCAGCAAGATATTTATCTCCGGCGCCGGAGACACGGATGTACTGGTGGTCATGTTGCGCACCGGAGCTGCCGGCCCCAAGGGTATCTCCGCGCTGCTCATCCCCGCCGATGCCGCTGGTATCTCTTATGGCAAGAAGGAGGAGAAGATGGGCTGGAATGCCCAGCCTACGCGCGCCATCAACTTTGATGCGGTGCGGGTGCCGGTAGCCAACCGACTCGGCGCTGAAGGGCAGGGCTTCGCGATTGCCATGGAAGGACTGGATGGCGGGCGTATCAATATCGCCACCTGCAGCGTGGGCACTGCCCAGCAGGCGCTGGAGGAAGCCACAGCGTATGTGCGCGAGCGTAAACAGTTCGATACCGCAATCGCTGATTTTCAGGCGACGCAATTCAAGTTGGCCGATATGTTGACCGAGCTGGTAGCAGCGCGGCAGATGGTGCGGCTGGCGGCACACAAGCTGGACACCAAAGATGCACAGGCCTCGACCTATTGCGCCATGGCCAAGCGCTTTGCCACCGACGTCGGCTTTAATGTCTGCAACGATGCCCTGCAATTATTTGGCGGCTACGGCTATATGCGGGAATACCCTTTGGAGCGGCATGTGCGCGATACCCGCGTACACCAGATTCTCGAGGGTACCAATGAAATCATGCGGGTGATCGTATCCCGCAAACTGTTAATGGATGGCGCACTGGAGGTTATCAAATGACGTTGAGTATATCAGACAAACTGAAAGTAGAAATTCGCGGTCATACCGCACTGGTCACGATCGACAACCCAGGGGCCAATACCTGGGACACCGAGAGCCTGCCTGCACTTAAAGCGCTAGTTGGAAAGCTGAACAACGACAAAAATATTTATGCCCTGGTGCTGACGGGCGCCGGTGAGAAATTCTTTTCCGCCGGAGCTGACCTCAAGTTGTTTGCCGACGGGGACCCGGAAACGGCGCGCAGTATGGCGCAGTATTTTGGTGAAGGCTTTGAGGCGCTGGCGGATTTTCGCGGCGTGTCCATTGCTGCGGTCAATGGCTTTGCCATGGGCGGCGGTCTGGAAGTGGCCATGGCCTGTGACATCCGTATTGCCGAAGAGCAGGCGCAGATGGCATTGCCGGAAGCGAAGGTTGGCCTTTTGCCATGTGCCGGAGGGACCCAGCGTTTGTCGTGGCTGGTGGGCGAGGGCTGGGCCAAACGCATCATTCTGTGTGGCGAGCGCATCAACGCCGCCACGGCGATGCGCATAGGACTGGTGGAAGAAGTGGTTGGCAGGGGCGAGTCACTGCAACGAGCGCTGGCGCTCGCCGAACAGGTATGCGAACAAAGTCCGACGTCGGTTGCGTTGGCCAAACGACTGGTACATAGCGGCCGCGATACGGTGCTTTCTGCCGGCCTGGCGGGTGAGCGCGACCTGTTCGTGGAATTGTTTTCGACGCAGGACCAGCGCGAGGGTGTGAACGCGTTTCTGGAGAAGCGTAAACCCGTGTGGAAGAACTGCTAAGGAATTTTTGCAATGTCTGAAGCACCGATTATTTTCCAGCAGTTACCGGCGGGCTCTGGCAAGATCGGCCGGGTGACGCTGAGCGTGGCGGCGACGCTGAATTCACTCACGCTGCAGATGGTCGATCTGTTGCAACAAAAGCTGGACGTGTGGCGCGACGATGACACTATCGCCGCCGTTTTTATCGAGGGCGCGGGCGAAAAAGCTTTTTGCGCCGGTGGTGATGTGCAGGCACTGTACCAGTCTGCGCTAGCCACACCCGGTGGACCGTGTGAGTACGCCGAGAATTTTTTCGCGCACGAATACCGTATGAATTACACCTTGCATACTTACAGCAAACCATTAATTTGCTGGGGCCACGGTATTGTGATGGGTGGCGGACTGGGTGTAATGGCGGCGTGTTCACACCGCGTGGTGACAGAAAAAACGCGCATCGCCATGCCTGAAGTAACGATCGCCCTGTTCCCCGATGTAGGCGGCACCTGGTTCTTGAATCATATGCCGGGGCACTCAGGGCAGTTTCTGGCCCTTACTGGCGCGTCCATCAATGCGGCGGATGCGATCTACACGGGCATCGCGGACCGCTTTATCGCCAGCGAACGCAAGTCAGAAGTGCTGGATCAGCTGTTGCGCCAGAATTGGGTAACTGACCCCGTCGCTAACCATGCACTGGTCCGCCACGTGCTGCGTCCCTTCGCGGAGCAGAGTGTAGGGCAGTGCCCCGGCGGGCAGGTGGAGCCGCATCTAGGCTCGATCAATACTTTGTGCGATGGGGATGATATCCACGAGATCATCGACAATATTGTGTCCTTGCAGACTCAGGATCCCTGGTTGTCCAAGGCCGGCGAGAGTCTCGCGCACGGTTCACCGCTGGGAGCCCTATGGATTTCCCGGCAGTTGCTGGAAATGCGTCACGCCTCGTTGAAGGAAGTCTTCCTGTCGGAAATTCGTTTGGCGACCAATATTGTGCGACACCCGGAATTCGCCGAAGGAGTACGTGCCCTGTTGATTGACAAGGACCGCAACCCCGCCTGGCAGTATCGGTCTTCGCGGGAAGTCCCGGCAGATGTGTTGGCAACATTCTTTACCGCGCCCTGGGACAACAATCCCCTGGCGGATTTGTAAGCCACGGATATAAAAGGAACCCAGTAATGGCAGATGTAGCGTTCATCGGACTTGGCAATATGGGCGGCCCCATGGCCACCAACCTGGTCAAGGCCGGGCACTCGGTCGTCGTGTTTGACCTTTCGCAAGCCGCCTGCGATCAAATGCAGGAGGCAGGTGCTGCAGTCGCAAGAACGGCAGCGGAAGCCGCGGTTGGAATGGACTACGTGATCTCGATGTTGCCGGCGGGCCGGCACGTGGCTGGCACCTACCTCGGAGACGACGGTTTATTGTCCAAATTGGATAGCTCAACCACGATTCTCGATTGCAGTACCATTGACGCGGCGACGGCGCGCAAGGTGGGTGCAGCAGCCGCAGCAATGGATATTGGCTTTATGGACGCGCCCGTTTCCGGTGGTGTAGCGGCTGCAGCGGCGGGTACCCTGGCGTTCATGTGCGGTGGTGACGCTGCCACCTTTGAGAAAGCCCGGCTGATCCTGCAGGACATGGGTAAAAATATTTTTCACGCGGGTCCCGCCGGCGCCGGACAGGTGGCCAAGGGCTGTAACAACATGCTGTTGGCCATTCATATGATCGGCACGTGTGAAGCACTGGAAATGGGTGCGCGCAATGGACTCGATCCGAAAGTACTGTCTGAAATTATGCTGGCGAGTTCCGGCCGCAACTGGTCACTGGAAGTTTACAATCCCTATCCCGGCGTGATGCCAACAGCGCCCGCCAGTAAGGATTACCAGCCCGGGTTTATGGTGGACTTGATGGTTAAGGACCTGGGCTTGGCCATGGAAATCGCCCAGCAGTGTGAGGTCGACAATGCTATGGGGCAGTTGGCCAGCGAGTTGTACAACCAGCATCAGCAGGCCGGTAACGGGCAGCGCGACTTTTCCAGCATATTGTGCAAGTTGCAGGCTTAGGCCGGACGGCTATTCGATAACTTCTATTTGAACATTGATTAAACCTGAAGCCGTATTACCAATACTACTAAACGCTGATTTGGACAGATCTATAATTCGACCTTTAACAAATGGTCCTCGATCATTAACTTTTGCAACGACGCTCTTGCCATTGTTAATGTTAGTAACTTTTATTTTTTCGCCAAAGGGTATCGTTCTGTGAGCAGCGGTTTTTAAATCATGATTGTATAACTCGCCACTCGCAGTTTTTTTAAACTGGTGTCTATCTGCATAGAACGATGCTTTTCCCTTCTCAGTGTAACCAATCCACTCAGTGGAATTTTTTTCCGGCGTACTACTACAACCCAGAATCGCTACCGAGACCAGAAAAATGAGGAACCTGTGTGGAGCGTACGTCATTTAAATCGGCAAAGGGGTCCTGAAAATTCAAAAGGGGGCAGAGTCCTTTTACGCTTTACAGTTACCAACAGGGCTCTGACCCCGTATTGGCATTCTTAATGAGTGGTTAGACATTGCCGCACCGAGTCAGAAACGGTTGTACCGTGGCCAGAAACAGCTCCGGAATTTCAGCGAAGGATGAGTGGCCGCAGGGCAAGGCGACAAACTTCGCAGACGGAATGCATTGAGACGCAACTTTGCCATCTCTATTTGCAGGAATCGCTGGATCACGGTTGCCAAAGATCAATAATGTAGGAACTTGTATTTTCTGGGACGCTTGCCGCAGATCGTTCTCCGGGCGAGCAAAGCTGCGCCACATGGCGCGATTCAGTACAATTCTTCCGGGGGTGGATTGGAGCGTAGCGGCACGTTCCAACATCGCCATGACTGTTGGCGTGCGGTTTTTGAGATACAGGCTGGCAAAGCGATAAGGCGAAAGAGAGAAGCGGCTACCTTGTAACTGGCAAAAGGTGCGGGTTATCAAATTGTGTCGCGTGAAGCCACCTGGAGCCACCAAAACGAGGCCTCGAACAAGTTGTGGTAACTCGATAGCCAGGCGTGCCGCGACGTTGCCCCCAATGGAATTGCCGATAAAAAACGCGGGCGGCAAAGCAAGCGCGGTTATGAATTCACGCAGCACCTGATAGTAGGTCATAACCGTTGCTGAACCGGGATCTGGCGGTATGTCCGAACTACCGTAGCCAGGCCAGTCTAGCGCCAGCACACGATTGCTTCGCGCAAGCGCTGGAATGACCGCCTCAAAATCTTTACTGTCCCCAGGGTTCGCATGAAGCAGGACAAGCGGAGCACCTTCCCCCTGCTCTGAGTAATAAACGGAACCTGTTGAAAGCTTTACCAACGGCATGGATTCACCTGCGATGCCTTACGGCTCAAGCAGCAGCGCGACACGTAGCGGCGCGTCGAGGGAGTGAGATCAGGAGCATATTCCGCTCTACAGTTACTAATAGGGCTCTGACCCCTTTTTGGTTTCATACGCATCCAGACGTCGATCAAGCTCTGCCACCTGCTCAAAGGTTAGTGGCAGCACCTTCTGATCGCTAGCGATACTGTGCCATAGATCTTCGACTATACGAATAAGATCTTCGACGGATAACTGCCTAAATGCGTGTCCATTCCCGGATCTTCTTACTCAGACTGATTGTGTCCAGAGCACTTAACGCACGCCTCAGCAGGCGATAGTTATGTGCAACCCGAAGAGCAACGAAGATGGCCCCAAACTTCTCGGGCGAGTAGGTCATTAAGGGCTTGCCATCTCTTCCAGCGTGCGATTTAGAGTATGATCATCGCCACCGGAAAAAGGATTAACCGAGGCAGGGCCGCCCAAGGGAGGAGTTCTGGAGTTGCCGATCTCGAAGTGCGCGCTCGTAACCGTGCTGTCCGCCCACCCGTAGCGCACGGCTCGTGCACGCAGCGTGCAGGACGCGGGCACGGTGATCGAGTCTGTATAGAGGTTCCAGTTTGCCGGTACACCCTCCTCAAGAGTATAAGCGAGCGATGCGCCGGCGACATCGGAGTGGATCGTCACCTCGACCGGCAATGAAAACACGCCTCCCTCCGGCTCGATTGTGGGCGGGGGCGTCCCGGGCTGGATGCCGCCCGGCCAAAAGCGCTCGGCCAGTTCGGCTTCCGGAACCGTACCGAGATCGCTGGTTCGAGTTATCCAGTCCTCGTGCGCGGCGCGCATGCGCTCGAGTTGGGCTTGGTGCTCCGGCCGACCGGCGAGGTTCGAGAGCTCGAAGGGATCGCTCTCAGTGTCATAAAGCTCTTCGATGGGCTTCGTCTCGCGATAGTACCAGTCCGCCGGGGGCTTGAGCAGGCCGACTTCGTGCAGGCGAAAAATCTCCTGCATCGTCGCCAGATTATTACGAAACTCGATCGATTGACCGTACGGCGTTTCGGGATGGTAGTTGCGTAGATACTTGTAGCGCCGGTCGCGCACGGCGCGGATGCGATCCGCCGCTTCGTCGTTGCGATCAGCGGCGGCGAAGATGAATTCGGGCTCGGCTTCCCGACCGCTGCCGAGGAAGACTCGGCCCTGCATGTTCGGCGGGACGGGCACGGCAGCGAGCGAAAGCGCGGTCGGGGCGAAGTCGACGAAGCTCACCAGTTCACTGTCGACCGTGCCTGGCTCCAGATGTCCGGGCCAGTGCACGATCAGCGGCTCGTGGATACCGCCATCGTAGACCCAGCGCTTGTCGCGGGGGAAGGGACGGCCGTTGTCGGGGAAGAAAAACACCACCGTGTCGTCTAACACGCCGTCCTCCTCGAGCTTTGCGAGGATGCGGCCCACCTTTTCGTCGAGGCTTGCCACATTGTCATAATAGCGCGCCAGATCGTGCCGCACGAGCGGCGTGTCTGGGTAGTAGGGGGGCACCGTGACGGCCTCCGGATCGGTCGTGACAGCCTTGTCGCCGAAGAGTTGACTCTCGTGCGTGTCAAAAATCGTGATGTGCGCGAAGAACGGCTGGCCCGGCGCGCGTCCGCGCCAGTCGCCGTTGGCGTTGTCCCAATTAGTCAGCGGTGCCTCGTTAAGGATCCCGCTGAACTGGTAGTCGAGTTTCCCTGAGCTGCTGGTGTAGTAGCCGGCGGCACGCAGGTACTCGGTAAACGTCTTGACGTCGGGTGGGGGCACCGGCCGGTATCCTCCTTGGAGGCTCCGCATGTGATGGGCACCGATTGAGGTCGCATACATCCCGGTGATCAGAGCGGCTCGACTTGGTGCACAGACGCCGGCGGTCGCGAAGGCGTTGGTATAGCGCACCCCCTCGCGGGCAAGTCGGTCGAGATTCGGCGTCCGCGCGAGTGGATCGCCGAACGCACCTATCTCGAAGCTCATGTCGTCAGCGACGATCCAGACCACGTTGGGCCTCACTTCCGGCGCGCCCACCGGCGCATCGCTGCCATCGCTGCACGCGAGGAGCGCACAACATAGCGTGAGCAGGATGCCGACGCGGGCCATCTGTCAGAACGATCCGATGGCGTTGCGCTGTCCGTGAGATCTTTTTATCAATTGAAAAGAGCATTTATTGCCTACCCGTTTGCTATCGGGAAGCCCTTTACCCTTCATGGTGCGATTTCGATCTCCGCAGAGATCACAGGCGGTGCCGCTGAGATATGTTCCCTTCATAATAACACCCGGGTCCAGTATGTGGATTTCCATTGATTGAAATTTAACACCAAATTAGTCTGTTATAGTTATTTGCGGCGCGTAAAACGGACAATCTGGGCGAGAAACGGCATCGAAAGCGGCTATATTCGAGCGGCCAATTTCCAGATCGGCAGCGGGTCGTTAAACTTAAGGCATGCTTTTTTTCTCCGCTTCCTCCATGCTCTTTTTCGCGGCGTCCTGCATAGATTGCTCCACGCCTTTTGCTGTTTCAAGGGCGCGCTGTTGTTCTACCGGAATGACAGTTTCTGCTTTACCGCCGCCAGCCGCCTGATACAGTACCCAGCAGATTACGCCCAGTGCCAGGATAAGACCGATATATCGCATACGTAGTACCTCCGGATTCCACTCTAGCATGGCTTGCGCATGCTCGTCGCACTCTCTGAAAAAGGTGCAGGGCGAGGCAGCCGATGGTCTGAGGCTGGCCTATTTCGACATGGATCAGGCCTATGCAATGGCGTAGTCTGTACGACTTCACGCTATAGGAAGGTTCGCCCATGTCATTTGTTACCGTAGAAAAACCCCGCCCCTATATCACACTTATTACGCTGAACCGTCCGGAGCGCATGAATGCCATGGCGTTTGACGTAATGGTGCCCTTTAAGGAAGCATTGGAAGAAGTCAGTTTCGATAATGATACCCGGGTAGTGGTAGTGACGGGTGCAGGAGTCGGGTTCTGCTCCGGCGCTGACCTGGAAGATCCGGGCTGGCTGGAGATCTTCAATGGGCTCACTATCCCCGGTATTGCGCGCCGCGCCATGCGCATACTGGATGATGTAGTGAAAGCCATTCACTCCATGCACCAGCCGGTCATCGGGGCGATCAACGGTCCCGCGATCGGGGGTGGTTTCTGCCTCGCCATGGCGACAGACATCCGCATCGCGTCAGAGACCGCGTATTTTCGCCCGGCGGGCATCAACAACGGACTCACCTCCGCTGAATTGGGATTGAGCTATATGCTGCCGCGTGCCATCGGCACCAGTCGTGCGTTTGAAATCATGTTGACGGGCAGGGATGTGGACGCGCTGGAGGCCCAGCAGATCGGTCTGGTCTCAAAAGTGGTTCACCAGGACAAGCTGCTGGCAGAGTGTTATGCCATTGCCGAGCGCATCAATGGCTTTAGCCAGCTCGGTGTCGAACTCAGTAAACAGATGCTGTGGGCCGGCATGGATGCGGGCAGTTTGCACACCCATATGAATCACGAGGGGCACGCCCAGCTTTTCGTTCGCATGACCACCAAGAACTTTGAAGAGGCGATCAAGGCACGCAAGGAAGGGAGAGCGCCGGATTTCAAGGACTAGTCGAATTTAGGACTGTCGAAGGGCAGGATAATCGCTTTACTGCGCGCGCTCCTCGCCTGAGATAAGGCTAATGTCTATTTTCGTCAGGCGATCATAATCATAGGCACTGAGTTTGAAGAATAGCGGGTACTCGCTGCTGTGAATGAAGTACTCATTGTTCAGACTGACCAGTTCCAGGGTCACTTCTCCGGCCAGGCTCTGTATTTTCAGAACCAAATCTGCTTCTGCAGCGGACAGCTCACGTTGCATGTTTTCATCCGCGACGCCGTCGACCTGAAGCGTTTTAAGCGCGGTAATGAGTGCCTCCAGTTCACGTTCGTCGGGAACGTCGCTGGTGCCGGACAACCATACCCCGTTTTCAAGGTGCAGGTTGTAGAGGTCTGCATCTATACGCAGGGGTGCGCGTACTTGCAATAACCTGGGCTCAAGCCAGTCGGTGCTTAGTGCAGAGGCTTCAAGGGCGTCCAGGGTGATGCTATAGATGGCGTCCTGACTTTCATTGCGGGCGTGTACCTTGCGAAAGCCTGGCGATGTACCCAGATAAATAGTGCCCAACTCTTTCCCTGCGGACAACAGGGTCAGACGCTTTTGATAATAGTAGTCGGCAACCTGAAAGCGCTGGCGTGCGGCAGGTGAGCGGGCGATGGGCCAGTTTCCCGACTGGTGGATAATGCTCTGTAACAAGGTTTCTACCTTGGCCGGATCCGCAGGTAAATTTTCCAGTTTAGGAAGCAGCCACTGCTTACCTGATCTACGTAGTACAACCTCGTTGTCAAACTCATCACCTACATGCACTTCGTCTATCGCGTTGTCAGGAAAGGGCGCGAGCGCTTGCTCTGAGGATGCATTCACGGGAGCCTGCCGGGGCCAGAAAACGACAGCCGTGATGCCACATTGGATAAATAGTACGAGTAACAAGACGGTCAACGAACGTGTCACAGGGAGAGGCCCCTGGTGTAGTAACGACGCCGCAGAATGATCTGCAACCAGCTGGTCAGGGCAAGTAATAGCAGCCACAGCAGCGCCACGCCATAATTGAAATACTCCAGCAGCAACTGCGCCCGGAGCTCCATTGGCGGCAGCGTGCGGTTGAAATGCGCGTGCGAGCGAATTTGTAACAATTGCTCATCCTGTAGCGCCCAGTCCAGGGTATTCGTGAATAATTCCAGCGGTCCCAGATATTGCGTGCCACTTGCTGTGACAATGCTGCTCAGCACCTGGTCACTCATAAAGTCGTTGGACCCGTACAGCACAATGCGGGCGGACTCCGGGGAGTGTTGCAGTAGTTGCGTCATCGCCGGTATGGGACGTGGTGTCGCACCCTCGTTATGCTGCTGTGCAGTGAGCGGAATGTCCCTGTTGGCGAAGAACGAATTGAAGCGCCCCTGCACGACCACGCCCAAATCGCGTGACGCAGTAAGCGCCGGGGAGTCAGCTCTATCGTCCGCGACGGTAGGGGGCCGAAAATTACTGACCCCGTTGTCGTCCAGACGGGGCATAATGTCCATGGTGTCACTAAGCCAGGAGTCGACGGAACTCTTCAGGAGTACTGTTGTTCGTCTTTCCCCATCCGGTTTGACGGCGACTGGAGAGGCCCAGGCCATAGTTACCTGGGGCAGGTTGCCAGTCACGGCGTGATCCGGCGCTAGCCCTGGTGGGCGCAGGTCGATGAAGTACGGGTAGTCGAGCATCTGCACGTCGCGAAACTTGTGCTCGCCGGACTGCCGGCTAACAGGGCCTGGAAAGCTCGCGTTCTGCTTGTCCAGCACCAGAGTCTCTTTGATCTCCAGTCCGTTATGCGCCAACCACTCCTGCAGTCCACTGTCCCTATCCTGCAGTCGCAGTTCGCCGTTATTCGCCTGCGCAGTGAATGGTGACGTAGCGAGAACCACCGTGCCGCCGCGCATCAGGAATTGATCAATGGCAAAGATTGATGTTTCGTCCAGCTTCTGCGGAGCCACCACCGCCAGGATATCCGCTTCCGGCGTTACACCACCATCCGATAGATCCTCGAGCCGGATGGTGTAATCCCGCCCGACAGCTTGTTGCAGGTTGTCAAACGTCGGCCCACCCAATTTATATTGCGCCATCTGTGGGTCAACCGCTGGCACCGACAGAGCCACGATCTTGCTAAACCCGGCAGTAAAACGCTTCAGGCCTGTATCCAGCAGCATGCGAAATCCCTGCGGATCGAAGTCTTCCGTGGGCAGCTGAACGACCTGGTGAGAATCGGCCAGTGTCAGGTAGAAGAAAAATTTATGGCTGTCTCCCGGGGAGGTGACCATGGGTTTGAAGCTCCATTGATCTGAAATCTGTTTAGCGATTGCACCATCGCGCGCTTCAGGTTCAATAAACCGTACACTGAACTTACCCTGGGAATTGCGTGCTGCCAGTTCCAGCTGCGGTATGATGGCATTTTTATAGGCCAGTAACTGTTCCGGCAGCAGCGCGTCACCCGAAACATAGCCGATAAATTCAACGGGCTCATTGATACCTTCGAACAGATTGCCACCCGAGCGGTAATCAGACAGTACTTTCTTTATCGCTTGGGTAATGTCGTATTCCGGATTGCGCAGCATGACCTCGGCGGGTGCGTTGGGGGCGCTGCGCACTTCGATCAGGTCTGCGAAACCCAGGGACTGACTTTCGCTACCGTAGCGCACCAGAACGTTAAAATAAGCGTTGACCAGCGACGACTGGTGACGATCAGCAATTTGAAAAGGCGATGCGGAAATCCCATAGCGCTCATTGGCTTCCTGCTCGATCTCCGGGTCTGTGGCAGGATCAACAAATTCGACTTTAACCTTGCCATTACCGGCCAGTTCATACTCCTTGAGCAGGTCACGCAACTGGGGTACCAGCGGTGCCAGCAAGGGGTGCGTTTTGCTGCTGAAGTAGCCCCGTATGAGCAGGGGCTCCTGCAACTCACGAAGAAAGTGATGCGTCGGTTGTGAAATAGAGAACAATTTGTTTTCAGTTATGTCCAGGCGCAGTCTTGCCAGTTGGCCAAGCCACACATTCGCCACGACCAGATTGACCAGGACCAGCCCAGTGAACACACGCCAGTGTCGTTGACGAGGGGTGGATACCTTCCTTGCCCAGCGCCCCTTTTCCAGTACATACACATTCAGTGTCAGAAAAACTGCGCTAAGGCTGATGTAGTAGAACAGGTCGCGCAGGTCAATAATTCCGCGTGTGATACTCTCAAAGCGCGCACCACTGCCTAATAGACGCAGGATCTCACCTGTCCTGTCGTCAAAAAAACCAGTGAAGGTAGCGCTGCCAAGCAGATAGAGTAGCGCACAGACCGCCACTGTTCCGATCATACTGACGATAGGATTGTCAGTGCGGGCCGATACAAACAGCCCGATCGCCAGGTAAGTCGCGCCCAGCAGAATGGTTGCCACATACCCACCGACGACCGGCCCCCAGTCCAGATTGGCTATCAGGGCAACCGTGATTGGCAGCGGCAGTGTGCTGATCAATGCCAGCAGCAACAAGGTGAAGCAGGCCCAGAATTTGCCCATGACAAAGTGCCAGAGGTTGGCTGGTTGAGTCAGCACATGTTCCAGTGTGCCGCTGTGTCGTTCTTCACTCCACATGCGCATGGTCAGGGCGGCGCAAAGAAAGATCAGTAGGACTGGCATCCATTCGAACAGGGGACGAATGTCGGCGATGTTGCGGGCAAAAAATGATTCCACCCAGAAAAAGATAAACAGGGTGGCAACGGCGAAGGACGCGAGGAACAACCACGCAACCGGGGATGAGAAAAACAGTCGGACTTCCTTTTGCGCAACCCGGCGAGTAACTGAATCAGTCGCCATTGTCGTAGACCTCGCGAAAGACACTGTCCAGTGCGCGGCTCGAGACCTGCAATTGATACAGCTTGGCATCCGCCCTGATGACGCACTGGGCTATATTATTCGCGGCGATGTCCAAGTCGACGTTGGGGTGCAGGTTGATGGTGAAATGTATCAGTCCATCGCTGTCAACAGCGCTTTCAAGTAACTGCACCTGGGGCAGGCGTTTCAGGTAGGATTCCAGCGGTTGTACAGTGGTACTGGTACGCAACAGTAATATTTTGCTGTGATGCAGTTCAGCGAGACTCTGGTCCAGGGCCAGTCGCCCATTACGCAGCATCAGTACCCGGTCACATACCGCATCGACTTCCTGCATAATGTGCGTGGAGAGAATGATGGTGGTGCGTCGCGCCAGCCGCCTGATCAGTTGTCGCATGTGTTCGGTCTGGTTGGGATCGAGACCGTTGGTGGGTTCATCCAGAATCAGTAACTGCGGTTGGCCTAAAATCGCCTGCGCGACGCCCACTCGCTGCCTGAAACCCCGGGACAGAATATTAATCGGATCAAGTGCCCGTTCCATCAGATCGGTGGCGAGCAGCGATTCTCGCACTGTTTCCATGCGCATTTGCGCGGGTATGCCCTTGAGTGTTGCGACGTAATCCAGGTAGTCAGCCACCATCATCTCTGGGTATACAGGTAGGTTTTCCGGCAAATAACCCAGATGTTGTTGCACGCTGTGCGCGTCACTAGCGAGGTTAACACCATCGATCATGATGCTGCCAGCGGTGGGTTCGAGGTAGCCGCTGAGCATTCTCATGATGGTAGTTTTGCCGGCGCCGTTATGCCCCAGCAGGCCGACGATTTCATGGTTGCCAATAGTGAAAGACACATCCTCCACGGCGGCGGTTTTGCCGTAGTGGCGGGTCAGGGATTGCACTTCAATCATACTGCACGGTGTCGTTGTGTTGTATTTGGATGGACTATGGCATGGTATAGCACGGCACTGCCGCAGTACTAGAAATCGAGCAACAGCTTAATGATAAATGCGACAAGTACAAGGTTCAGCACCAGGCGAACCATGCGCTCGCTGCTGCGCACCATAAAATGCGTGCCCAGATAGCCGCCGATCGAGTTTCCGACGGCCAGCACAATACCTGCCAGCCACACCAACTCGACCTGGCTGGCGAATACCAGCAGCGCTACAAGCGTATAGGGGGCGACGATGAAAACCTTGTGCATGTTGGTTCTCACCAGGTCAAGGCCCATGACCCGGTTCAGGATTGGCATCATGATAAAGCCCACTCCAATCTGGATAAATCCGCCCCAGAAACCCACGCCAAGCATGAGTAGATGGCCGTAAATAAGTTGCTTGCGCGTGGGCTGATAGTCAACGGAGCGTTGCGTAGCGCCTTTGTCGAAATGCATCATCACCATGATACCCAGCATGATCAGTGCTAGTGCCCGGTTGAACCAGACGCCTTCAAGGTTGGCGCCGACCAGGGCGCCGACAACAGCGCCGGGGATGGTGCAAGCCGACAGGCTCAGGCTGAGGCGGAAATCGCTGAAACCGCGGCGGGCAAAGGTGGCGATAGAGGTGATGCTTTGTGCCAGGATGCCGATACGATTGGTACCATTGGCCACCGGGCCCGGCAGGCCCAGGAATACCATGACGGGCACCGTGATCAGTGAACCGCCTCCCGCTATTACATTGAGCACACCCCCGACGACGCCGACCACGATGAGCAGGGCCACCTGCCACAGTTCAAGCTCCATCCCTAGTCTTCCGTCCAGGGTTCGCGCAGGGTGACTAACTCCTCTGCCGTAGTCGGGTGGATGCCAAGGGTTGTATCGAAGACAGATTTGGTGGCTCCGGCGCGCATTGCGATGGCGATACCCTGTATGATTTCTCCCGCATCGGGTCCCATCATATGCACACCCACCACACGGTCTGTGGCTGCGTCCACGATCAATTTCATGAAGGCTTTTTCATCTCGGCCGCTAAGGGTGTGCTTCATGGGCCGGAAATTGGTTTTGAACAGGCGGATGTTTTCGAATCTGGCGCGCGCCTCCTCCTCGGTGAAGCCAACAGTCCCAATCGTGGGCTGACAGAACACAGCGGTAGGTATGAAGTCGTAGTCCACGTTCTGTTCCAGTCCGCCAAAATTACGACGAGCGAAAGCCATACCCTCAGCCAGGGCCACCGGGGTAAGTTCAATACCACCGGTCACATCACCAAGTGCAAAAATGCTGGGTTCACTGGTGCGGTACTGGGCATCAACTTCGATGGCACCGTGCTCACTCACCACCACTGGCACATTTTCCAGGCCCAGTCCGGTCAGATTGGCTTTGCGACCGGTGGCATAGAGTACCGCGTCTGCCTGTAGCTGCGCGCCGTCTGTTAATTCAACGTTTAAGCCGGCGGCGCCAGGGCGGATGGATTTAACATTCACCTCAAAGCGCAGATCTACCCCGCTTTTGGCAATTTCCCGGGCAGCGTGGGCGCGGATATCGGCATCGAATCCACGCAAAAATAACGGACCCCGATAGAGCTGTGTGACTTGCGCACCCAGTCCATTGAAAATGCCGGCGAATTCGACGGCGATATAGCCACCACCGACAATCACCAGGCGGTTGGGAAAACTCTCCAGATCAAATATCTCGTTGGAGCTGACCGCGTATTCGTTGCCGGGGAAGTCTGGGATATGAGGCCAGCCGCCGGTCGCTATGAGCAGCTTTTCCGCCGTGTAGTGTTTTTCCCCTACCGCGACGGTGTGGGCGTCGATGATGCGCGCGCGCCCGTCGATCAGGTGTGCGCCAGCGCCGTCCAGCATCTTGCGGTAGACGGCGTTCAGGCGTGCAATTTCAGTTTTCTTGTTGTCCCGCAGTGTGGCCCAGTCAAAGCGGGGTTTATTGCTGTCCCAACCGAAGCCGCGGGCGTCTTCAAAGCCCTTGCCGAACTGGGCGGCGTACACGTAGAGTTTTTTTGGTACGCAGCCCACGTTGACGCAGGTACCCCCCATATAGCGATCTTCTGCTATCGCGACTCGTGCACCAAAACCGGCCGCCATGCGGGCTGCCCGGACACCCCCCGAGCCTGCGCCAATTACCAACAGGTCGTAGTCAAAGTTGCTCACAGCGTGCTCTCGAAAATATGTATAAAGTCTGGCATTCCCAGTCAGCGAGTGACCCTGATCAGGCTACGGAACCAGTCTGACAGGGTTTGATGCTTGAGGTCAGTAAATTTCGCTGCGTCCATAAACATGCCGTGATCCGTGCAGACTTCGTACCAGATATGGGGCTGGTCGGGGTCGGCAGCCTTTTGCATATTCTTCCCACAGCGGGGGCAGGCGACGTTGTCAGTGGCATCCCACTTTTTACTCTTGCTGAATCTGGCACTCTCAAGGGCTTCCGTGATCCACTTGCTCTTTAGCAGGAGGGCATCGCCCTGGTCGAACCAAAGACTTTGACAGTTGGCACAGCGGTTGAGAAGCAAATCGTCTTCGAAGGAGACTTCATCCATACTCTGGCCGCACCCTGGACATTTTATGTATTGTTGTTTCGGTTTGTATTCCATTTACGTTGCACTCTGATTGCAATGAGTCGTGATTATCTACCTGTCTGGAGCCAGAGCAAGAGCAGGTGCGAGAAAAAATGTGCATGCCCGTGGCTCTTAGGGATACTGAAAGTAGACGCGTGGCGCTCAGCACCAGCTGGCTTCGGCCGCAGGTCGATTCAACAGCTCTTCTATGTTGGCATGCAGGATGCGATAGCCCACATTGCCGTAGAGTATTTGACGCCCCTCGTTTAAAACCCAGGTCGGGCTACCTTTGATACCCAGTTCACGGGCGCTTTGCTGGTCTGCGCTAAGACCTGCCATGGCCCTGCCATCCATAAGACTCACTTTCAACGCGTGAGTGTCCAGTTTTTGACTTTCGGCAAGTTCCAGTAACAGCGCAAGCTGACTGATATCCACGGCATCAACGAAAAAGGCATGGCGAATCTGTACAGCCATGGTCTGGACCATCGCATCGCCGTAGACGATACCTACAGCTTTGAGCAGCAGATGCGCCGGCATGGAGGAACGTGGCCTGACCTGCTTCCAGATAGCGGCATGTATCGGGGTGTCTTCGAAAGGCGCAGCAGAAGCGGTAACGTGGGCGCTGAATTTTTCGAAGCCATCGCGCTGTCCCCAACGCAACGCAATCTTGGTGTGACTGTCGCCAAAAATGTCCAGGTAGCGATGGCGCACGTCTACTTTATAGCTCCACTGGCGCTGCAATTCCGCCAATCTTGGTTGCGCTATCCAGGCCCAGACGCAGAGCATGTCGGTGTAATAGTCAATCACGGTCGGTGGGAGCGCGCTACCGGACATACAAACCCCTAATTAACTCTGGATCGGATTATTCCTGACAAAGCTTGTTACCGGGTAGAGGCTAACATAGCCCGAATATTTAACCACTTCGAATGCGCACCGGAAAATGGCGGCGACTTTCAGAAGGCGCAAATAGTTTACAATTGTTATCCCTATTTCGCGATAACAGGATATAGATCAAGGAATATTGGTTACATGGTTACAAATTCGTCCTACACTGAGACCGTAGTATTTCAAACTAAAACGGAGCACCTACGCAATGTTAGAAAAAGAACTGGCCAAGGCCACTAAAATAGCAGAGCAAGCGAGTAGCAAAGTCGAAAAACTGCGCAAGCAGTTGCTCGCTGAGTCTGAAAAATCCCACGCGCGTATCAAGCGCGAGCTCGGCGCAGCACGTAAAAGGCATCGAACAGCTAATGCGCGGTTGAAGAGCGCAAAAAATGCGTTACGCAAAAAAGCAACGCCTGACAATCACAAGAAAGTCGAGGCTTTGATGAAACAGGCTCAGGAATTTGCAGAGTCGCTGCCCAAGATCGCCAAGGCAGCGTATGAGGCTGCGGAGAAATACGTCTCGGTCAAAACTGATGCCGTTATGGAGGATCGCAAAGCCAAAGCTGCAAACCAGGCAGCGAGCATGGTAGAGAGAGCTGCCGCCAAACCAAAGCGGAAGCCTGCGGCGAAGAAAAAAGTCGCGCCAAAGAAAAAAGCTGCACCTAAGAAAAAAGCCCAGGCCAAACGCAAGACTGGTCGATAAGCAATATCAGGCGGCGCAACCCAGATGGGTGCGCCGCCTTTCGCCAAATTAGTAACTCGCTCAGCGCACTATGCGCTTGCCGCTGAGGCGTTGGTGGCCGCCACCCGCTGCTGTGTCTGCAGACTGGGACCGAATCGCGGTATTGAGGCCAGCACCGAAATCCACGCCAGAGACATTACCGCTCACGGCTAGCGATGACGATGAGTCCGCGTTGGGGTAGGCGCCGCAGGCCTCGCCCGAATCACAGATGAATAAATCGTTGTTGTAGTCCGATCCCGCGAAGACCTGGTAACTGCCTGCGACCACATCGCGGATGCTGAACTGATACACACCGTTACTGGCATTTAGCTGCGCGCCATACAGGGTGTTGCCGGTGACCGGATCAAGGAGCAGAACATACAGGACCCCAACGTTGGCCGTGACGATGCCATCGCTCACTTGCATGATGACCGGGATCGTCACCGTGTTCGCAGTTGAGACAAGTGTGATGGACGCGGTGTAAGTGCCCACGGCCAACCCCGTGCGATTCACGGTGACGGTACGCATGCCAAGGCCGGAGACTGGATCGGATGCCGCGCCGACGGTGAGCCAGCTGGCATCATCCGATACTGATTTGAGTGTCAGACTGCCGCTGCCACCATTGACCAGAGAGAGCGTTGCATTGGTGCCCTGCGTCTGATAGTTGAGGCCGTTAGGTGTGGCGACCAACTTGGCAGGCACCGGCGTGGGGGTCGTTTGCGCGGCAAGCACCGCAGCATATGCATCCACAAGGCCGTAACCATACTGGTCATCACGACCGGGTGCGCCCAGATCTTGTGTCAACTGTCCGCTTGAAAGAAAACCGTCAAACTGTGCTGGTGTGAGCGCAGGATTGACCGCCTTCATAAGCGCCGCCACTCCGGCCACGTGCGGCGTCGCCATTGACGTGCCAGCATAGAAATCGTAGTCAAACGTCAACGTGCTACTACTGTCGTCACCCCGTGTACTCAGGATGCCATCAGGGACACCATCGCCGTTCTGGTCACGGCCCAAGTTACCTCCGGGCGCGGCGATGTCCACAAAGGCGTTGAAGCAGGAGTAAGGTGCGTGTGTCTTGTCAATGGCCACGGCGCCCACCGACACCACGCCGTTATAGGCAGCGGGGTATCCAATCGGATTTCCCGTCTGAGCCTCATTCCCGGCGGCGGCGAAGATGATGACGCCCTGGTTACGGGCCTGTTCAATAACATCCTGCTGGCCCTGAGAGAAGCTCGGACCGCCGAGGCTCATGTTGATGATGTCGGCCCGTTGCGCTGGCAGGGTGCCGGAACTATTGGGCAAACGAGCCGCATAAAGGATGGCCTGATTGACGTCATTGAGTGTGCCACCATTCTTTCCCAGGACGCGCAGCGGCATGATGCGGGCGTTCCAGGCAACACCCGCCACGCCAGTGACATTATTGGTGGCGGCGGCGATGGTCCCCGCCACATGAGTCCCGTGGAAACTGCTGGAGCCACCGGAAGATACGTCACCCGGGTCGTTGGGGTCCGGGTCCGGGCCGTCGCCATCGCGGGCACTGGAGGGGTCGCTGATGAAATCATAGCCACTAACGAGCTGGCCCTGCAGGTCGGGATGGTCAAGCAGCACACCGGTATCAATTACCGCGACAATCACGGCGCCGCTGCCGGTGGTGATATCCCAGGCCTGCGGCAGATTGATGAGCGGATAGTGCCACTGGCGCGAATAGTAACGGTCATTGGGCACGGCGGAGGATTTGAGGATGTAATTCGGCTCCGCATAGCGCACCCCTGGCTGCTTGCCGAGCTGCTTGATGGCGCGCAGCGTACGCCACTTACGCTCGAGCACCGTGTTCCCGGCAATGCCGAGCGGCAGCGCTTCTTTCGTGATGGCAGCTCGCGCCGTCGCCGCAGTGGCTGTCAGTGTAGTCTCGTCGAGCTTGATCAGCACCGGACCCGCAGCCGCTGCCGGATCGTTGGGGTCTGGCTGAATGCGAGTGGCGGAGAAACTGGTGCCGAGTGCCTGCGCACCCGCCTTGGCGGGCTCGAAGCGCGCAATGGCCTCGCCTGGTACAAACTCGGAAAGTACCGAAAACCGCGGGACAGACACAGTGTTGATATTCTGCCCGATGGTCAGGATATAGTTGGAGGCACCTTCGAAGGCGTAGACGTCAATGAGGTAGGTCCCGGAAGTCGTCACCGTAATTGTCTCGGTGACGTCCATGCCTTCCGAGCTGGCAACGAGGTTGCCTGTTTCATCGGTCAGAAAGAGATCCACATCACCGGCTATGGCGTCACCGATCGTGAGGGTGATCACCTGGCCCGCCGCAAGGGCGACGCTATAGATATCGTGGGTATCGCCCGCTGCCGTTGAGCGACCCGGCTCTCCGGATCCTGGTTGATTCACATAGCCGCCGACCATCGCGGGATTGCTAATCGACTGCGCGGTTTCAATGCTATCGTTGGTGGTATAAGGCGCATTCGGGTCGTTCACGTCGTTATCGGTGACACTACCTGAGGCAGCGGTTATGGTGCCACTGACGGTAAACGCATTCGTCACGGTACTACTGAAAGTGTCAGCCATCCCGCCTACCGTGAGGGTGGTGTTGGTGGTCGCGCCCGCCACGGCGGCACTGGTGTGACGGACGCAGATAGTCTGGTTATTACTAATCTCGCCGGTCGCGTCGGTGAAAGTGGCGCCGCAGCCGATAGAGTAGGTACCGCCGACCACGCTGATGGCAGCGGCAGCATCAATGCCCTGGATCGTTATCGGCGCCGAGGTGATCTCGGTGGACGCGGGTACGTTGAATTGATCCAAAAACACGAAGACATTCGGCGTGGTGTCAGTTGTAGATCCGCCGCCTCCTCCGCCACCACAGCCAGATAAAATCAAACAAGACAGCAGCAAAAGTGCAAGCATGCGCCGTATAGAAGTTGTCATGTTTATTTGCCTGCCGTGATTGTCGGATCAGACCAATGGAAACCTGCTCCACGCACTGGTTATAGGGTAGCAGATAGAAATGGCACTTAGAATCCGCGTACTACAGCCAGTCGAGTCGATCTGCGTCTTAAAGCTTCAGAATAATTTTGCCCATGTGCTGCCCGCTCTGCATGTGCCCGTGAGCCTGCTCCACCTGCTCCAGTGGGTAGATGCTGTCGATAATGGGCTTGATCTTCCCACTATTCAGATGCGGATAAATATGTTCCATAATTTGTTCAACCATCACCGCTTTCTGCGCAAATGTCTGGGCGCGCAGCGTTGAACCGGTCATGGTGATCCGTTTTATCAGTAGCGGCGCGAAATTGACCTCGGCCTTGAAGCCGTTCATGTAAGCGATGTTAACGATGCGGCCTTCCGGTGCAGCAATATTGAGGTTCTTCTGGATATAGTTACCGCCGATCATATCGAGGATGACATTGATCCGGTTGTTCAGGCCCAGTTCAGTGATGACCGACTCGAAATCTTCCGTTTTGTAGTTGATGGCCCGTATTGCACCACGTGCTTCCAGCGCGCGACATTTTTCATCGCTGCCGGCGGTGGTGTACACCTCAGCGCCAAGGACGGAGCACATCATCACACCCATGGTGCCCATGCCGCTGGCGCCGCCGTGAATCAGGACTTTTTCTCCCGCCTGCAGGCCGGCGCGCTGGAACAGGTTGTGCCAGATTGTGAGCAATGCCTCCGGCAGTGCAGCCGCTTCGCCCTTGCTGAAGCCCTCGGGAATGGGCATGCACTGCCCGACAGGAGCCACGGCGTACTCGGCGTAGCCGCCGCCGTGGGTAAGGGCGCAGACGCGATCTCCTACCTGCCATTTTCCGGCATCGACGCCAATGGCCTGCACTGTCCCGGATACTTCCAGACCCAGGATTGGTGAGGCGTCGGGCGGCGGTGGATACAGGCCGTTGCGCTGCAGCAGGTCAGCCCGATTGATGCCGGCGGAATGCACTTTTATCAGCACCTCGCCGGCCGCCGGAGTGGGAACCGGCCCGCGCTCAATACTGAGGTGGTGGTTATCGGGGTTGACCTTCACATAGCGGCAATGATCGGGAATGTGGGTTGACTCACTCATCGTAGAAGCATCCTGTGGCTGTTGCTGCGGGGTCTTTTGCGCTGCGGGACTGCGCGGTTAATAAGCCCTATTCTAGGCCGAATGACCGTGGATTGCGCCACTTTCCAGGCGCGCTGCTATCTGCTCCTCAGTGAAGCCGAACTCGCGCAGGATTTCCTCGGTGTGCTGTCCTATCGTGGCTGCGCAACTGCGGATTTCTCCCGGCGTGCGGCTGAAGCGCGGCGCAGGCGCCGGTTGCCATACATCACCGTCATCGATGAACGTGCCACGCGCCTGGTGATGGGGGTGATGGCGCACCTCGCTCATGGACAGTACGGGTGCGTAGCAGACATCCGCTCCGGCAAACACCGCGTCCCACTCATCCCGCGTTTTGCGTTTGATGATTCCCGCCATCCGCTTCTTCATCGCCGGCCAATTTGCCATGTCGAACTGGTGTTCAAAGTATTGGGCATCCGCGCCGAGTTTCTGTAGCAGCGCGGCGTAGAACTGGGGTTCGATGGATCCCAGGGAGATGTACTTGCCATCCGCGGTTTCATACACCTCATAGAAGTGCGAGCCGGAATCCAGCAGGTTGGTGCCGCGCTCATCGGACCAGAAGCCCACCTGGTTAGCGGCGAAGGTGCTGGCCATCAGCGTCGCGGCGCCGTCGATCATGGCCGCGTCAACCACCTGCCCGGCACCCGAATTCTTTGCCTCCAGCAGGGCACAGACCATGCCGTACGCCAACATCAGGCCACCGCCGCCGAAATCACCGACCAGGTTGAGCGGGATGGCGGGTTTTTCACCGGCCCGGCCGATCGGGTGCAGGGCGCCGCTGAGCGCGATGTAATTGATGTCGTGCCCGGCAGCCTTGGCCATTGGACCTTCCTGGCCCCAGCCGGTCATGCGTCCGTAGACCAGCGCCGGGTTGCGCGCCAGGCAGATATCGGGGCCCAGGCCGAGGCGTTCCATGACACCGGGACGATTGCCCTCGAGCAGGGCATCGGCCTGCTCCAGCAGGGCCAGTACTGTGTCGACCCCATCGGGATTTTTCAGGTTGATGCTGATACAGCGTTTGTTGCGGTTGAGGAAGTCCAGTTTCGGGTTGTGGGCGGCGGCGAACACACTGCCGCCGGGGCGCTCTACGCGAATGACATTAGCGCCCATGTCCGCCAGCAGCATGGCGGCGAAGGGTCCTGGTCCGATGCCGGCGATTTCAATTATGGTCAGACCTTGCAGTGGTCCCATGGCATTTTCTCCGAAGGTATTCCTGAAGTGGAGCAGGGTGCCGCGAACGCGGAGTTACCGCAATGACGGTACAGGTCTTACTGAGTGTCCGTGCAGATCAGGCGCTCAAACATCACCCTGGCTTCTTCCAGCTTCGCGAAGATCGGGTAGTCGCTGTTCATAGCCCAGCTGATGGTCAGCATATTGAGCGTGCCTACCACCATGGCGGCAAGAATTTCCGGCGAAAACTCCCGGCGTACATCGCCCAGATTAACGCCTGCTGTGATCAGCTGAATGAAGCTGGCCATGGCAGTGTTGCCAATTTCCCGCTGGCGTTCAGTATCCTCGGCGAATGTGGACGGTGCGATCAGGATTAACTGGCGATCAATATTGTCGTAGTCGGCAAAATTGGATTCTATGTAGTCGATCATGGCTTCCAATCGGTCACGGGTGGTCGCGTGATTGTCCATTAACAGGCGCAGCATGGGTTCCAACTGGTCGTAGAGTCGCGAAACACCCAGGCCGCCCAACAGGGTGTGCTTGTTGGGGAAGTGGCCGTAGAAGGTGCGGCGCGCGACATCGGCCTGCACACAGATCTGTTCGATACTGGTGTCTTCGATGCCCTGCTCACGAAACAGCCGGTAGGCCGCCTCCTCAATGCGGGTGCGGATTTCCTGTTTGCGCTTCTCGCGCCGCCCAAGGGGCGCCTCTGCTATGGTCATGAAATTTCCGTAACACGGTTGCAATCGCGCAAACATTAAACTATTTTGTATACAAATGTGCAAGTTTGCTCATTTGGGAGGCTATTGGCTGCCCTTTGGCGAACAGGATCGAGAGTAAATTACATGTCTGAACGTGTGCTTGTGGTGTCTACGGATTGCCACGCTGGCCTGCCCATCGCCGACTACAAACCCTATGTCGAATCGAAGTACCACGAGATGATGGACATGGCGGTGCCCATCACCATCGACATGATGGACAAAGCCGAATCCACCTTCCTGATCAAGGAGATCAACGATGCCTGGCGGGCGCCGATCCAGCGCGAATTGACCGGTGCCTGGGATTATAAGGAACGCCTGAACATGCTCGCCAAGGACGGGATTGCCGCCGAGGTTATTTTTCCGGACGGCATCACGGAGAAGAACACACCGCCGTTCGGCGCCGGCCTCGGCCTGTCGCCCCGGGACATGGTGCCGGAGCTGCAGTGGGCTGGAGCGATGGCCCACAATCGCTGGTTGGCGCAGTGGTGTGCCAATGATTCCGCCCGCCACATCGGTGTGGCTTCAATACCCCTGCTGTGGGATGTACAACAGGCTGTGGACGCGGTCTGCTGGTGCGTGGATAACGGACTCAGATCGGTCATGATTCCCACCTTGTGGGGTAATCATGATCCTTATCATCACACCAAGTACGATCCCTTCTGGGCCATCTGCGAAGACCTTGGGGTGATCATTCACTTTCACTCTGGACCCGCCCCACACTGGGAGTATTTTGGTGCGGACTTTCCGGTCGGGGGCAAGCGAGCGGACTTGCCCGGTGCCATGGGCATCTATTGCTCCGAGGTGATGTGGTGGCTGTACCGCCCGCTGACCTTCATGATCTGGGGCGGCGTGTTCGAGCGTTTCCCCAAACTCAAGGCCATGATCGTCGAGGGCGGCACGATGTTTATGTTACCGCCCTGGCTGCGCCAGATGGACTTCCATTACACGGAGGGACAGATCTCGGCCAAACTGGGCAATTTCCGCAAACACCTGCCCCTCAAACCCAGTGAGTATTTCCAGCGCAATATTGGCATCGGCGCCTCCTGTGTGCTGCGGCCGGACCTGGATGGGCGTGACGACATCGGCCTGGAAAAAATTATGTGGGGCAGTGACTTCCCGCACCCCGAAGGCAGCTGGCCCAATACCGCGCAGTATCTCAAAGACAACTTCAGCAATTTTCCCGAACAGGACGGCCGCAAGATCCTGGGTGAGAACGCCGTGAACTTTTATGGACTGGACCGGCAGCGCCTGCAGGCCGTCGCTGACGAAATCGGACCAATGCGTCAGATTTTCAATTAAACATAACTTTCAGCAGCCGTTACCTACAGAGGATGTTATGACAATCGTAGAAGCATGTGAATCCAGAACCAACGCCACACCGGAATTTCCCATGGGCTGGTATTCCGTAGCCCGCTGCCACGAATTGCTGGTGGGAGAGGTCAAGCCAGTGCAGGCGTTTGATCGTGAACTGGTACTCTATCGCACCCGTGCCGGGCGGGCGGTGCTGCAGGATGCTTTCTGTCCCCACCTGGGTGCCCACCTGGGCTACAAGGGCCGCGTGGTTGGCGAGAGTGTGCGCTGTCCCTTCCACGGTTGGCAGTTCGGGGCCGAGGACGGCAAGTGCGTGAAGATTCCTTACTGCGACGAGATACCCGAGCGCGCGCAAATCCGGACCTGGCATGTCGAGGAAAAGAACGGCGAAGTCTATGTATGGTTCCACCCGGAAAACACCTCGCCCGAGTGGGCCCTGCCAGAGCTTCCCGAACTTGGCGACCCCAACTGGACCACGCCGCGCTACACCGAGCACCTGGTGCCGGCGCATGTGCAGGATATCTGCGAGAATTCCTGCGATCCGGTGCACTTCCAGTATGTGCACAAGCAGATGTCCGTGCCCCAGTCGACTGTTACCATTGACGATGACGGTCGCACCATGCACCTGCATTCGGATATGTCGAACGCCGATTATCCGTCACACCTGCACGCCACCACGTTCAGCCCCGGTTTCGCGCTGGTGCGCACCACCTATGGCCCCAATGCTGAAATGATCATGTACAACAGCGCCCAGCCAACCAACCGCAACGAGACGCGGATGCGCTGGACGCTCATCGTGCGCCGCGAGATTGAGGATGCCGTGGGCGATGATGTGATGACCGGCATTATCGAGGGCCTGAATGACGACTACCCGATCTGGGCCAACAAGGTGCACAAGCACCGGCCGGTCCTCTGCAAGGATGACAAAACCCTGGTGCTGTTCCGCAAATGGGTGCGCCAGTTTTACCTGACCTCGAAAGACAAACGGGAAATCGCGTAGCCGTGCGGGACTTTCGCAACAAGGTCGCGGTTATCACCGGCGGCGCCAGCGGCGTGGGTCGTTCCCTCGCGTTTGCCCTGGGGCGATGCGGTGCCAAAATTGCAGTCGGTGATGTGGACAAGGCCGCCATGGAGCAGGTGCGAACGGATCTGGCAGCTGAAAACATCGCGTCCATTGTTGAGTTTTGTGACGTTACCTCAGTGCAAAGCCTGAATGATCTCGCGGACAAAACCCAGACCGCATTTGGCAGCATCGACCTGGTCTTTGCCAACGCCGGTATCGGCGCGGGAGAGGCCGGAGCGATGTGGGACTACTCGGAAAAAGACTGGCAGTGGTGCTTTAACGTCAATATATGGGGCGTGATCAATTCCATCCGCGCATTCATGCCACGACTGATCGCAAAAAACACGGAGGCGCATTTTGTCGTCACCGGCTCCAGTAACGGCGCCATGATGATCTATCCGGACGCGCCCATCTACACTGCCAGCAAGGCAGCGGTGCACGCCATCACCGAGAACCTGCACTACCAGGTGCAGGCGGCGCAGAGTCCGGTCAAGGTCAGCGCCCTGTTCCCTGGCCCTCACGTGGTCGATACCGGTTTGTTCAATTCCGGCCGCGTGCGCCCGCAGGATTTGAAAAAGGACATCGAAGGCAATGCCTCTGGCATCAGCTCCATCGAAGACATGAAAAAAATGTGTGCGCAGTTCGGTATTGAACTACAGACCACACACCCGGACGAGGTGGCGGCAATGGCGCTGGAGGGCTTGCAAAAAGACGCCTTCTGGCTGCTGGCCACCACGCCGGAAACCGACCGAAAGATTCGCGCGCGAGCGGACATGATTCTCAATCGCAAGACACCCGTGCCTGATCAGGTGGGCGCTTAATCCAGCAACGACAACTCATAAGGGAGAGAATATGAGCAATGCATCAGGTGCACCCCAGGGCAACCCGGGTGATATCGTCAATTGGCCCATGCTGAAGATCGTGTACCGGACTGACCCGGACAAGATCGCGGCTTTGCTGCCCCCCGGCATCACGCCCGGCGCCAAGCCCCACGTCAACCTTACGATCTACAACTTCCCGGTGCCGGACGAACCCGAGTACGGCATTGTCACCAGCGTGGACGCCAACTATAACGGCATCGCTGGCGAGTTCACACTCGGCTACGGCATCGACCAGGAGTCCGCGATTTTTGTCAGCCAGGAAACCAACGGGCAGCCCAAGTACCCGTGCGAGACCGAGTTCTATCGTATGGGAGCCCACGTGAAGGCGCGGTGCACTCACCAGGGCTATACCTTTGTCGAGTTCCATGGCACATCCACAGGCCCCTCGGCTCCCGGCGAGCCGTTTGAGCAGAATGAGTGGTGGTTGAAGTATTCCCGCGCTGTGAGCGTGGGCGGTCCTGCCACCGGCTTCGACTTTCCACCGCACGTGGTGCGTGTGCGCAGCCAGTACGGCACGGCATGGCGCGAAGAAGTGGAAGGCAAATTGGTGCTGCGCGACAGCCCATGGGATCCGCTGGCCAGTTTGCTGCCGCTGCGTGAACAACTTGCTGCGTATCTCTGGTGGCCGACTTTCCTCGGCCGCGAAATGACGCTGGCCGGTAAACTGGATCCGCAGGGCTTCCTGCCCTTTGCTGACACTATTTCCGGTTCGCGTTGGCCCGGCACGAACGGCGGTCCCAAGCGCGGCTGATAATGTCCCTTGAATCTCCAGAACAAGAGTTCTGGAGATGCTATCTATCTCGCGATAGGCTTCGACAGTAAGCCGAATAATAAGTAGAAATGCAGATACTGAAAACCTGGCTCCCCGTATTTACCGGCATGTTCTGTTTCGGCCTTGGGATTGGGCTGATGGCGGTCTACGGCTTTTTCGTAGAGCCGCTCTCACGGGAGTTCGGGGTCGGTGTCGCTATTCTCAACATCGGTCCCGTGGCGTTGCTGCTGGTGCCGGGAGTGCTGGGTGCCAGGATCGGAAAGCTGGCGGATCGGCTGCCCGTTCGCCGTATTCTCCTGACCGGGGTGGGCCTGGCCATGCTGTCCCTGATAGCGATCTCCCTCGCTCCGACACTATTGTTGGTAGCACTGGGGTTCCTGGGTTTTTCGTTCGGCCTGACGCTGTATGGCCCGGTGGTCATCAATGGTCTGATGATAAAAATGTATCCGGGGAGGGAGGCACGAGCTCTGGCGGTAACTGCCATCGGCATTAGCCTGGCAGCCATTGTCCTGCCACTGCTGGTGGGAGTTCTCCTGGCGCACCTCGACTGGCGACACGCCTTACTGGGTCTCGCTACAGGCGTGCTCATAGTGTTATGGCTGGCCATATTGGTGGGAATACCGCCCGGTATTGTGGGTGCGGTACCGGTGGCGCAGGGCTCGGCCACTACCAGTATCTACCGAAATCCGGCTTTTTGGCTCATTGGCTTTTGTGTCGCGCTGGGACTCAATGTGTCGGTGGTGCTGGCGGTTTCCTACCCACCGCATTTTGCCAGTCAGGGTTATACCGTGGCCGATGTGGGTTGGTTGCTCGCCCTGTCCGGGTTGTCCGGGCTGGTGGGAAAGACCTGCCTCGCCTGGCTGGGCGACGCCACGCGTGATTATGCCAAATGGCTGGTAGCGGTTCTGTTGTTGCTGCAGACAGCGGGTTTGGGACTTTTGCTTGTGGCCAGCGATGTGTCCGGGCTAATCCCGGCCCTCTGCCTGATCGGATTCGGCACTGGCGCTTTTATACCGATGCATCCCTATCTCAACAGCCAGTATTTTGATACGGCCATTATCAGTCAGGTGAACGGAGCGCAGGCACCCCTGTTTTTGCCATTCGGCCTGGTGGGTGCGCCACTTGCAGGCTATGTCTTCGACCAGACCGGCAGTTACGAAATGGTGTTGATAGCGCTTGCCATCACTTTGATGGTGGCGGCGCTGTTGGTGTTGAGATTGCCTGCACCGGTCAAGTAGGTTACCGAGCGTGTTAATGAGAGGCGTTTAAACAGATTTTTGCTAGTATTCGTCCTCGGGGTTCGTGTCGAGCGCCTGGACAGACAGTGGAGTAAGCCATGCCGATGTTTCTGCGAAAGTTCCTACACGCGTTATACCTGAGGATTATGAAGGTGGTGGTCTTTTTCTCCGCCTCATTACGGCATACCGCGTTTGCCGGCAGTGGCAGCTCGCGCCAACTCTGTGAACACATTATCCGCACCGGTGCCAAAAAAGTGCTGGTGGTGACCGATAAGCCCCTGCGCGACCTGGGGGTGGTCGACCGTGCGATTGCCGCGCTGCTAGGCGCTGAAGTGGATATTGCCTACTACGACGGGGTTTTGCCCGATCCCACCTTCGACCAGGTAGCCGCGGGTGCGGCTATCGCCAAGAGTCACGGCAGTGAAGTGGTACTGGCAATCGGCGGTGGTTCGTCCATGGATGCGGCGAAGATTATTGCCGCTGCCGCCACCAGCGACGCATCTCCGGGGGACTGGGTGGGTATGGGCAAGATCAAACACCCGATCCTCAAGCTCTTTGCCATCCCCACGACGTCGGGGACGGGTTCTGAGGCGACCATTGGTGCGGTGATTTCCAATGCCGCCACCCACGAGAAGAACATCATCATGGGCGAATGCCTGCTGCCGCTCGCGGTCGCCCTGGACGCGGATCTGATGCTGGGTCTGCCGCCGCATATCACGGCAGCGACCGGTATGGATGCGCTGACCCATGGTATCGAAGCCTATATCGGTGTGTGGGACCGCGGCACTCGCCTGGAGGATGCGCGCCTCGCCATCAAGTTGGTCTTCGACAATTTGCCTACCGCATACCGCGATGGTAAGAATCTGGAGGCACGTAACGGGATGGCCATGGGCGCCTATTATGCTGGCCTGGCCATAAACCAGGTCAATGTGGGCAATGTGCACGCGATTGCGCACCAATTGGGCGGCAAATATGGCATTCCGCACGGTCTGGCTAACGCGTTGGTCCTGCCACATATACTGGAGTTTTGTCATGTGGAGGCACAGCAACGCATGGCGGAACTGGCTGTGCTGATTGGCGCTGGCAGCGCAGGGGATGATACCGCAGGACTGGCCCAGAAGTTTATCAAGGCGGTACGGGATCTGCGTACGCAGGTGAGTATCCCGGATCAGATGGACGTGATTAAACACGCCGATTTTGAGACCATCAGTCAGCAGGCGATTGCAGAGGGTGCGCTCTACCCGGTCCCTCGCCTGCTGGACCGTGACAGCGTCATGATGATCCTGAACAAGATTGCAAAGTAGCACCCTCGGGATTGTGAGTGAGGATTTGGCTGGAAACTGACGACATCCGGCCTATAATGCAGAAAGCGAAAAATCAAAAAATAAGGGTACTCAATATGGAATATGATGCAGCGATACACAGCATACAGTGTCCAAAATGCCAGCACGGCATGGAGGAGGTCACCCATGGGGAAGTTGCCATTGATCGGTGTACCAATTGTAAAGGGCTGTGGTTCGATGAGGACGAAGCCCACCATTTGAAAGCGCTCGAGGACAGCCACCTGCTCGACACAGGTAGCGCAAAAGAGGGTTGGAAATGGGACAGCCACGCTGACATCAATTGCCCGCGCTGTGGCAAGCAGATGGAAAAGACGGCGGATCCCAAACAAAAACACATCTGGTATGAAGTTTGCCAGGAGCACGGGATGTTCATGGACGCCGGGGAGTTCAAGGACTTCAAGTTCGAATCGCTGCTGGACCGTTTTCGCAGCCTGATCAAGGGCGATCGCAATATCGTTGCTCCCTGAGAAAATCGCCTGGTTGTAATAGTTCAGACTTGACCCGACATTCAGTGGCATATCTGCTAACGCTTCATTTCCAAAAGCGGACCTTTTGAGAGAGGCGAGTCGGGCGCATTGGACGAACCGTGGATTTTATCCGGTTTGAAGGGTCAAAATCCGCTATCAATGCGACCTTAAGGTTTATTCTCGACGTTCATCACAGGCTGTTTGGAATCAATTGATTTTAAGTGGAACGCCTGATATCCGTTACGATCAGCTGGGAATTAGCCGCGCGACGTGCAAGTTCGCCAGCCGCATTTTTGGGGTGCAGAAGACTGAACTAAGCCGCACCTGAAGGAATAGTCTAGAAATTGATATGCGGCAACCTGGCCCACTTAAAAAACGTATGCTTTATGTAGCAGCCATCTGCACTTGTTTGATAGGTATTTATTGGCTTAAAAACGCGGCTGGCATAAATCTACTTAGTGATTTCTCTCTAAGTGCTTACTTCCCATTCAGCCTGTTAAAACTCGAACATAGCGTTTATCAGGAACGAGGTTCGGTGAATATCGATGAGGATTTTGAATCTCTACTGCCCGTTCCGATAAAATGGCTGGAGTTACACACACCCGCACCCAACAGCATATGGACGAACTACGCGAAGCAATGTCCTGATTCCTCAAGGTGCCTGATTGTTACAAGCTTGAGCGATCAACGTTGGCATGTTACGCATCGTTACGATATCGCGGTCAGAAGTCAGGACAAATTCTTGTTGGAAGGTATGCTATGGAGCAAAAGCAGAGGTGGCTATGCAGCAGTCCAGGTCAACGGCTTTGATGCCCAAGGCAAAACCATAGCGCGAAATATGTGGCATATTGAATCAAGCGTCCAAGGCAAGTTTGAGACGGTCAAAAAGGTGTTTACTGTTGCCCCTGGTATTGCTTCGATCCGATTACGATTCGCTGGGAAAGGCGAGGGAGAGTTCAAGTTCGACAATATAATATTGAAGCCATTGGTATCGGGCAGCTGAGGAGTTTTAACTTGGCTAACGGGAAAAGCGGTCACTGGAGCAGTGCCTGATCCCGCATTGCTTCTCAGCTGAAGTGGGAGCAAATACACCTAGTCGTAATCCGAAGTTGCGGGATTCTGCTCGTACCAGTTCACGCCCTGTGCATCGGTGGTACGGGTAATCCTGCGCCTGCCGAGCAGGCAATTGAGATGTGCCAGGGTTTCCCCGGTCGCCAGTCCCATGGACCCGCCGCCAATCTCGCGATTGAACAGGGCGGGAAAGCAATCAACCGCGCGCCGCGGCTGCGCAAGATGATCGAACAGACTGGCGAGGTCTGCTTTTATGGCTCTCTATGATCTGGTTCAGGCGCACGTGCAGGCCGTAAAAAGGCGCCTCGTGGGCGGGCAACACCAACAGGTCGTCAGGCAGTATTTCCCGTAACCGGGCGCTGGAGCGCAGCCACTCATTCAGAGGATCACCCTCGGGCTCGGTGGGGAAGACGCTGACGTTGGGAGTGATCCTGGGTAGCACCTGGTCGCCGGAAATCAGCAGTTTCAGGGCCGGGCAGTACAGCGTGGCGTGTTCAGGCGAATGGCCGCTGCCGATGATGACCTGCCAGTAACGGTCGCCGATGGTGATGGTCTCCCGGTCTACCAGTCGGCGAAAGCTGTCCGGCAGGGGCGCAATTGCCCGGCCAAAGTTACCGAATTTATTTCTGTACAGCTCCAACTGCTCTTCATCGTAGCCCGCCGCCTTGTAAAAGCGGATCGCCATATCGGGCGCGGGACGCCCGGTGTCGGCGGTCATGGCCCGGCACATCAGGAATTCCTCCCGCGGCATCCACAATTCACAATCGAAGCGCTTCGTCAGCCAGCCCGCCAGTCCCACGTGATCCGGGTGCAGGTGGGTACAGATGACGCGCCGCACCGGTTTGCCCTGCATGAATCCGGTAAACAACTGTTCCCAGGTCGCGCGTGCGCTCGGGTATATTCAGGCAGGTATCCACCACGGTCCAGCCGTCCTCGTCCTGCAGTAGCCACAGATTGATATGGTCCAGCGACATGGGCATGGTGAAGCGCGCCCAGTACACGCCATCGGCAATTTTATGCGGTTCACCGGGTGTCGGGTTTCGCGCCGCGACCCCAGGGATAGGTCAGGCCGCGGTAGAGTTCGGGTTGGGTTCCAGCATAGGCATGTGATCCGTGTTTCCGGTGTCGTCCGCGCGCTAGTAGCGGCGAATGATCTATCGAGGACTGTACCAGATCGCAGAGGTCACCGCCCGCTCCTGCAGGCTGACGGGTTCAGGCGCGGGAATACCGAGTTGTCACGGCGTCGAAGGTCGTCCAGCGCGGTGTCGGGATCTCGATGACGCGGGCGTAGTAGAACGCCTCCCGTGGCGGGGTCGAATTCAGGGTCGGTCCACACGGTGGACAACTGTTCTGCGCCGATACTGTTGTCGTAGCTGGCGGTACTCGCATCCACGGTATTGCCCACCGCAGGCAGGTTGCCGGAGGCATCGAGGCTGCGCTTCCTGACCAGGCGACATTAAAGATTTTTTCGTGGGATTTCCCGGCCTCATCCACCCAGCCCTTGATGATCTGTATCCGGTCCAGGTTGCCACTTTCGGGATCGCGGATGGCCCACACAGCAAAACTGGGTGCCGCGGCATCGCCTGCCGGCAAATCCCCGCCCATGGGAACGCCCTGTGCTTCCGCCAGCGCAATCCAGTCCTGTCGCTGCAGCAGGTCGGCCGGATAATGCCAGCCGCCGAAGAAGCGCACCGCCATGCGCGGTCCGGACGTCGCATAGGTTTCCTTGCGCCGCATCGCGTCATACAGCGACTCACGGGTATTCTCCTGCGCCCACACCGCCGCCAGGCCGGCGGCGCTCCAGCGCTGGCCGCCGGGCATGCTCGGCGGGAAATACGATGCCAGTCCCATGCGCAATGCGGCGCTGCCGTCCAGCAGCGGCAGTTTGCCGTGGTAGTTATTCTCCTCTACGGGGGAGCTGGCATTGTGTCCGTCGGAGCTGCCGATGACGCCGAAGCGGTAGGGGTTAAAGCCTTCACTGTGCGACATTTCCAGTCCGGTGCGCAGGGCATCGCGCGCATAACTGCCTTTGGCCCTGGAGGTGGCCTGGCTCTGCGACAGCATCGTGTCGTAAATTTCAAACCCGGCGAACTCATCCTCATCGGAGAGCAAGGGGTTGGTCTCCGACGAACCTTTCACCTGGAAAATCTCGCTCAGCGGTTCGTTGTCCATGCGCCGGTTGGCGTACGCGGCATCCATGGGTGTGCCATCGAACATGGACCGTGTCGTACATCAGCCCGTCACTGACATTGCCGTTGTGCGGAATGGCGAAGGACTCCATGCCCTGTTTGCGTTGCTGTTCCAGGGCGGACCACAGATCCCGCGGGATTTTCCGAGTCCACTGAACTGAACGGCAATCCGGCACGTTGGCGCTGCGGTAGATCACATTGCGGTGCAGGTTGCGATCCCCCGGCATGGAACTCCATTCGTAGCCGACAAACGTGGTGAAGCGGCCGGGGTCGTTGTGGCGCTCGGCGGTCGCGACGGTCTCCCGCCAGGTGTCCGCGAGAAATATCTTCCCAGCCGGGCGCGATGGCGTCTTCCAGGTCGAAGTCCAGCAGGGATTGGGCAAACATCACGGTGATACCCAGGCGCCCGTCGTTGAGCAGTCGTTCGCGCAGAGCTCCGCCGGCTGAGCGGCGGTCCGGTTGGTGGCGCGCAAGACGCCCAGGTATTCGGAGTGATCGGTGACCGCGGCGAAGTCCAGCGGCCTGCGTGATGCGAATGCCGTAACCGGCGGCATGTTCGATCTCTCCGCCTTTGGCAAAAGTGTAGGCATCATCGGGCGTGGCGCGCACGCCGTTGGTGAACGCGTCCGTGGAAAGCTGGTGTGGATGTGCAGGTCGCCCCAGTACAGGTTGCGTTGCGGGTTGTACTGCGTGGCTCCTCTGGCCGGCGGTTTTACTGCGGTCGCGGCGTTGAATTTGGGGAACAGGCTGGGGTCGTCGACCGGGCTGCAGGCTGCGGTAACAATTAGAGCAATCATTGCTGCTATTGCCGGTACAGCCGTGAAGTCGAGCTGTATAAGCCCAACTCGCCGTGAAGTCGTCCATGGGGGCACTACCTGCAGCTTCAGGTCCGTTGATTCGGATAAAACTACTGCTAGCCGACACGCGCGTCAGATCCTTTCCAATACTGCGCCCGCACCGCTTTCTTGTCCGGCTTGCCCACCGGCGTGAGCGGAATGCCCGGCACGAAATCAATGGACTTGGGTGACTGCACCGAGCCCTTGGCTTTTTTCACCAGCGCCTGCATGGAGGCTACCAGTTCGTCGCTGGCCGTAAAATTCGGCTTGAGCACGATCACCGCTTTCACCGCCTCGCCCCACTGCTCGTCGGGCACGCCGATGACCACGACCTGGCCCACCGCCTCGTGGGTGGACAGCACGTCCTCGACTTCGCGCGGGAACACATTGAAGCCGCCGGTGACGATCATGTCCTTGGTGCGGTCCACGATGTAGAGGAAGCCGTCCTCGTCCAGCTTGCCGACATCGCCGGTGTGCAGCCAGCCGCCGGCGAAGGCCTCGGCGGTCTGCTCGGGCATGTCCTTGTAGCCTTTCATGACCAGCGGCCCGCGAATGCAGATTTCGCCGGCTTCACCTTTTGCCACCTCATTGCCCTGCGGGTCGCGCAGGCTCATGTGAATCCACGGGCTGGGGCGACCACAGGAGGACAGGCGCTGCGGCTTGGACAGGTCGTGCTCCTTCTTGCGCATGTTCGCGATCACCATGGGGCACTCGGACTGGCCGAAGAACTGGTAGAAAATCTGGCCCCACTTGGCCATGCCCTCGCGCAGGCGGGTCGGGTTCATGGGCGAGGCGCCGTAGAAAATGGTTTCCATGCTGGACATATCCGCCGTGGCGGAGCGCGGCGCGTCCAGCAGGAAGTACAGCATTACCGGGACCAGCATGGTGCAGGTGATCTTGTGCTGCTCCACCATGTCGAAGAACGCATCGGGGCTGAAGCCCTGCATCACATAGAACGCGCCGCCTTTTTGCAGCACGGGAATAAAGAAGGCGGCGGCCGCGTGGGACAGCGGCGTCGCGATCAACATGCGCAGGTCGTCGGGGAACTCCCACTCGGCCAGCTGGATCTGGGTCATGTAGGCGGTGACGCTGTAGGTGCTCATCACGCCCTTGGGTTTGCCGGTGGTGCCGCCGGTGAAGTTGACGGAGCCGATATCATCCGGGGTGATAGTCGGGGGCCACCAGTGGTTGTGGTTTGAAAGTGGCCGCGAGCGCCATGTAATCGTCACCCACCTTGGTAGGACCAAAGCCCAGCAGGTTTTTCAGGCCGGGCACACGCTGCTTGAGCGCGCCCGCCAGATCGTCGAATACGGAGGCATCGTAAATCAGGGTGTCGATCCCCGCTGCCTCCAGGATATACACGTGATCGTCGAGCGAGCCCAGCGGATGCAGCGGCGTGCCGATGCAGCCGGTGAGCTGCATGGCGGCGATATTGGACAGCACCTCCGGCCGGTTGGCGGAAATGACCGCGACCCTGCTGCCCACGCCAAGCCCCTTGGATTTAAGGGCCTGCACCATCTGGCTGGTGCTCTCGCGCACGTCCCTGTAACTGGCGACCTTGTCGCCGAGGAACAGACAGGGCTCGTCGTTGTAGCGGTTGAGGCCGTCTATCAGCAGGTGCGGCATCAGGGGCTGGTGGTGCAGTGCATCGGTCGTCATGGTGTCTCCGGATAGCAGGGGTTGTTAGTCATTTTTTCAGGCGTCAATGCGCAGCGCGCGGCGCAGGACGGCGAACATTTCGGTCGACTCGCGCCGACTGATCTGGGCGGTGGTGAAAAGGCTGGAGCCGTGAAACGTGCCGGGAAAGCTGTGCAATTCGGTGGCCACGCCCGCCTGCATCAGTTTCAGGGCGTACGCCACGCCTTCATCGCGCAGCGGATCGAACTCCATGGTGCTGACGTAGGCCGGCGGCAGGCCCGCAAGATCCTCCGCCCTGGCCGGCGCCGCATGGTAGGGCACATCGTCAGCGCCGCGCTGGTACTGGTCGCCGAGATAAAAATCCCAGCTGAGTTCGGCGTTGGGCCGGTTCCACATCGGTGTATCGACAAAGCGCTGCATACTGGGTGTTTGCAGGCGGTCGTCCAGTTCGGGAATGCCCAGGTACTGGAAACAGATCGGCGGGCCGCCGCGGTCCCTGGCGAGCAGTGCCGTGGCTGCCGACAATCCGCCGCCGGCGCTCAGTCCGAACACGGCCAGCCGTGCGGGGTCTATGTTGAAGTTGCGCGCTGTTGCTGCTCATCCATTGCAGGGCAGCGTAACAATCCTCCAGCGGACCGGGGTAGGGCGTCTCCGGCGCCAGCCGGTAATCCACCGAGACCACCACCACGCCCAGGTTGCGACACAGGGCGACACAGGAGCCGAGCTCGCTGTCCAGGTCGCCAATCACAAAACCGCCGCCGTGAATATGCAGTATCCCGGGCACTGTCTGGTCCAGTCCCTCGGGTGAGTAGATCCGCACCGGGACATCGGGCGCGCCGACCGGACCCGGAATGTGGCGATTCTCGATTACCACACCACTGCGGTCGACATCCGCGTTCAGCAGGGCGATCAATTCCAGAAAGCCTGCGCGCGCCTTTACCGGATCATTGATCCCCAGTGATACGTCCGGCAGAAATTCCAGCAGCGATTGCAGTTCGGGATCGTAGTTATAGCTCATTGCAGATTCTTCTTTGTGGCGCAGATGACAGCCTATACTGTCCAATTCGAATGTGTATCTCAAGAGTATAAGAATCGATACTTTCGGGCATTGTATTGCCCCGCAACACTTGCGGTGACGGTTTGATTACTTCGCCTGATCTGCGCCCGGACGTGCAGTTTGTATTCCGGCCTCCCGGGGACAGATTTATGTGATGACATGGCAGCATACATCTTGCCGGGTTTTCGGCCCGTGAATAGGTAATTTACCAGTAAACTAACGTATCCGAACCGCTTAAACTGACATATAGGTAAAAAACCGTCGACCCCGCCCTAACAATAAGGCTAATTTACGGGTTATGTATAGAAAGCTGGTAGAAAAGCTCTTCGAGAGCCTGAACAGGATTTTCATCTCGGATCGGTTGCTCGAGGATACCTTGAATGATTCTCGTCAGCGCTCGCTCGTTCTGGTTGGCGTGTTGGCGGTGTCAGCTGTTTCCGGCGCCTTCATGATGATCGGACTGGTGGCGTTGTACGCTTTCAGTGGAGAGCCGTTGTACCTGGTTGCCATACTGATAGCTGCGCTCACGGTGGCGGGATACTTGGGCACGCTTTGGTTTTTTCAGCGGAAGCAGACATTGTTAACCGCGGCTTATCTGTACGGGGTAACAACTACGTTCAGTACTGTGCTGCCCTGCGTGATAACGGGGGGCATATCGGCCTCGCCTTACCTTACCGTTGTTTTGGTCGTTCCATTGTTTCTGTTTTTGATCGCAGGGCGCAATCACGGTATGTATTGGAGCCTCATCGTTGTGGCCTGTGTGGCCGTGCTTTTAGTAATGGAATCGTTTGGCATTGTATTTCCGCAAATAATCCCAGACAACAAATTGGCCATCTTCAGTTTCACAACCTGGTGTATGACCCTGGCCCTCCTGGTGCTGGGGCTGGTCAGTTACGAGGGAGACTTTGAGAGTCTCACCAGGCGAATTCTTGAGGAGCGCCGTCTATATGCCCACGAAGCCATGCACGATTCGCTGACGGGCCTTTCGAACCGTAAAATGTTTTTTTCCCGCGCCAATGAAGCCGTGGAATATGCGCTGAAGCGCGAGTATAAGGCGGCGGTTATTTATCTCGACCTCGACGACTTCAAGCTGATCAACGATGGATTCGGACACGACACTGGGGATGATGTGCTCAATGCCGTGGCCAAGCGCCTGCAAGCCAATGTTCGCTCTGTCGATACGGTGGCGCGTTTGGGGGGCGATGAATTTGCCATTGTTTTACATGGTATTGAACGCGCAGATATAGCAGAGTACATGGTAGAAAAACTGCGGTCCGCTCTGCAGCTACCGTTCAGAATAGGGCAGCATTCCCTCACCGCGACCGGAAGCATAGGGTATGCGTTGGCGCCCGACCACGGGCAGGACGTCAACGACTTACTGAAAAAGGCCGACGAGGCAATGTACCGGGCCAAGCAGTTCCGGGTTAGGGTAGGCCATTAGAAGCAGCTTTACAAATGGCGGAGCAGTCGCTTGAAATTATTTCCTTGTGTTGATGGGCATTAGAAATTGCTCTAATCTCACGTGCTAAATCGTTAGATTTTTCAGGGGCATGACATGTCGAATTCAACGGTGAGCAACATGGATGCCCCTCATCTGCAGCCAATCAAGGTAGGTTTTTTTGAAACCCTGCGCCTGATTCGCAAGAGCTATGTCAATCCGCTGCGCCACGCACAGGAGCTGCATGAGCGCTACGGCAATGCGTGATGCAGAAGTTTTTTCGCATAACGTTTGTGCACCTGTACGGCGCGGATGCGCACCGGCTGACGCTGGTGAACCAGGATCAGGTGTTTTCCAACAAGCAAGCCTGGGACCAGATAATTGGCCGGATCTTTCCCAACGGCCTGATGCTGCGCGATGGCGATGATCATCGCTATCATCGTCGGTTGATGCAGGCGGGGTTTAAAAATCCGGCGTTGCAGCGCTACCTGCTGGAAATGGAACCCCAGGTGCAAGTCAGGCGGTCGCTGGCTGGCCTGTCACGGACGGACAGCCATTGCTGATGTATCCAACGTTCAAGAAAATGACGCTGGATCTCGCGGCGTCAATATTTCCTCGGCATGGATCTGGGTGAAGAAGCCAGTCGGATCAACCGGGCCTTTGAAACATGCCGTAGCGGCGTCCATGCCGCGAATTCCGCTGGCCATTCCAGGCACGCTATTGTGGCGCGGCATCCGCGCGCGCAAAGACATGTGCGAGTTTTTCCGGCAGCAGCTGCCGGCGAAGCGCGCGGGCAATGGTACGGATATGTTTTCACTGCTGT
This sequence comes from uncultured Gammaproteobacteria bacterium, assembly GCA_963747995.1. GTDB lineage: Bacteria > Pseudomonadota > Gammaproteobacteria > Pseudomonadales > Halieaceae > Marimicrobium. Next base: position 58,688 of record CAVVHD010000007.1, read on the forward strand.
GCAATGCGACGGACGAGGACGGAAATCAATACACTGACCAGGAAGTGATCGACCATATGATCTTCCTGATGATGGCGGCGCACGACACCACGACTAGCACCCTGACGAGCATGACGTACGCGCTGGCACGGCATCCCGAGTGGCAGCAGCGTCTGTTCGAGGAAATGGAGGCCCTGGGTGTGGAGCAGCTGCGCTATGAAGATCTCGACAAGCTGGTGCAGACCGATTGGGTGATGAAGGAGGCGCTGCGCATGTACCCGCCGCTGTCGACGCTGCCCAAGTTCAGTCTCGCACCGTTTGAGTTCGAGGGCGTGAAGATTCCCGCCGGCGCAATGGTGGCGACCTATCCCATTCACACGCACTATATGGAGGAGTACTGGACCGAGCCGACCCGCTTTGATCCCTTGCGTTTCAGCGAGGAGCGCGCGGAGCACAAGCGGCATCCGTATTGCTGGGTGCCGTTCAGCGGGGGTGCGCACATGTGCATCGGCCTGCATTTTGCTGTCATGCAGATCAAGCTGGTGATGTTTGAGATGCTGCGCCGGTACCGCTGGTCGCTGCCCGAGGGCTATACCATGCCGGTCCAACAATCGCCGATATCCAAACCACGCGATGATTTGCCAGTGTTTTTTTCGCGCGCGAGAATGATGGGGCTGATTCAGCAGCAGACTGAATACTGCTGTCGCTAAGCCGGTCTCAGGCGTCCGTTGCCAGCAGTGATCTTCCGGGAATCGACTGCAACAACTGGCGGGTATAGTCCTGCTGTGGTCGCTCGAACAAGTCGCAAGTGCGGGCCTGTTCCACCACTTTCCCCTTGTGCAGCACCACGATGCGATCAGCCAACTGGCGCACCACGGCCAAATCGTGAGAGATGAACAGCATGGTGAGACCGTACTCCCTGCCCAGTTCGCGCAGCAGGTCCAGTATCTGCGCCTGGATGGTGACATCAAGTGCGGATACCGGCTCGTCCGCGACCACAAATTCCGGGCGTGTGGCCAGCGCGCGGCCAATCGCGATGCGCTGGCGCTGTCCGCCGGAAAACTCGTGGGGATACTTGCGCACATAGGCTCGCGCCAAGCCGACATCGTCCATCAGGCGTAGTACATGAGACGCGACGGTGCTGCGACTCTCGATGCCGTGGAGCAATAGCGGCTCGGCGAGCGTGTCATACACCGTCATGCGCGGATTCAGTGAGGCGAAAGGATCCTGAAAGATGATCTGCATCCTGCGTCGCAGGTTTTTCAGCTGGCTTGCGTGCAATGCCGTGACATCTGTTTCGTCGAATATGACCTGTCCTGCCGTGATCGGTAGCAAGCGCAAAAGGGAGCGGCCGATGGTGGATTTGCCGCTGCCGGATTCACCTACCAGGCCCAACACTTCACCGCGATGGATATTAAAGCTGACATTGTCGACCGCCTTCACTGTCCTTGCGCCCTGGTGAAACCAGGTGCACAAATTCCGCACCTCGACCAACGATTCCGATGCGGGCAGTTCCGCCGCTTTGCTGCCCGTGGGAATGGCCTGCAACAGCTTTCGGGTGTAAGGATGGCGGGCATTGCGGAAGATGTCGTTGCGGTCGCCGGTCTCTACGATACGCCCTTCCTGCATCACCACAATCTGGTCGGCGATATCCGCCACCACCGCCAGATCGTGGCTGATCAACAGCACACCGATGCCGCGTTTCTTTTGTATTGATGCCAGCAGCTGCAAAATCTGCGCCTGAATGGTGACATCCAGTGCGGTAGTGGGCTCGTCCGCGATCAACAGTTGCGGCTCATTGATCAACGCCATGGCGATCATGACGCGCTGGCGCATCCCGCCGGAAAACTGGTGCGGGTAATTGTCTATCGTAGAGGCGGGTTCGCGGATGCCCACTTCATCCAGCAACTCCAGTGCTCGTCGACGCGCTTGTGCCCGCGACACTTTTTTGTGATAGAGCAGCGGCTCCATCAGTTGCTTGCCCACGGTCATGTACGGGTTCAGGCAGGTCATGGGATCCTGGAACACCATGGCGATATCGCCGGCCGCGAATGTTGCGCAGCTCGGCCGCTGTCAGCTGCAGCAGGTCCTGTCCCTGGAACAGCGCGCGGCCGCCGTCGATACGTCCGGGCGGTTGCGGAATCAGTCCCAGCAGGCTGTAGCAGGCCACCGATTTGCCAGAACCCGATTCACCGATAATCGCGGTGATTTGGCCGGGCTGCACCGTAAAGCTGATATCGTCGACGGCCCTGGTGATTCCCATGCGGGTGACGAAACTGACGCTGAGATGTTCGACTTGCAGCACCCGATCAGTCCTTCGCGCCGCGCACGTCCAGCGCATCGCGCAGTCCGTCACCGAGAAAATTCAGGGAAAACAGGGTCAGTGTCAGGGTGAGGCCGGGGTACAACAACAGCCAGGGATATTCCTCCATGCTTTCGGCGCCGTAGGAAATAAGCAAACCCCAGGACGTTTGCGGCGGCTGTACGCCCAGGCCCAGGAAACTGAGAAACGCTTCCAGTAACATGACGCCGGGAATGGTCAGCGTGGTGTACACGATGATAGGGCCCAGCGCATTGGGAATGAGGTGACGGAAAATAATGGCGGCCGGTGACAGGCCCAGTGAAATGGCCGCTTCGACAAATTCCTGCTGGCGCAGGGACTGCACCTGCGCGCGCATGATGCGGGCCATGGTCAGCCACTCCACGGCGCCGATGGCCAGGAACAAAAGCAACATGTTGCGCCCGAACACCACCATCAGCAGCACGATGAAAATCATGAAGGGCAGTGCGTAGATAATATCCACCAGGCGCATCATCACGGCATCCACGCGACCACCAGCGTAGCCGGCGACGGCGCCCCAGGTCACCCCAATGAGCAGGGCTACGGTAGTGGCGATAAAACCCACCGCCAGGGAGATACGGCCACCGTACATGATCTGGGTCAGCAGGTCGCGGCCGAAAACATCCGTGCCGAGCCAGTGTGCTGCTGACGGCGCCGCGGCGCCGAGTTCCAGATTCTGCTGCGCGTAGCCATAGGGCGCGATCCACGGCGTGAGCACGGCGATCACGATAAACAGTAGCAGCACCAACAGGCCGCACAGTGCCAGCCGATTGTGGCGCAGGCGCAGCCACGCATCCTGCCATAGGGAAGTGCCCTGTTCGGCTTGTGTAATGTCAGTAAGCGCGGGCGCAGTCATCTAGTGCGCCCCGAACTGGGTGCGCAGCCGGGGATTCATCCAGGCGGCGAGTATGTCGGACAGCAGGTTGAACAATACGATCAGCACTGAGAGAAATACGGTAGAGCCGAGGATCATGGTGTAGTCGCGGTTGAAGGCGGCCTGCACATAGAAGCGACCGAGGCCGGGAATCTGGAAGATTGTCTCTACCACAAAAGAGCCTGACAGCAGGCCGGCAAAGGCCGGACCCAGGAACGCCACCACCGGAATCAGGCCGCCGCGCAGGGCGTGGCGTACCACTACCTGCCATTCGGGCAGGCCCTTGGCGCGCGCGGTGCGAATGTAGTCCTGCGACATCACCTCCAGCATCCCGGCGCGGCTGAGCCTGGCAATATAGGCCGCGTAGGCGGCGCCCAGTGTGATCGACGGCAGTATTTTGTCCCCGGGGATATCGCCCCAGCCGGACACCGGCAACCACTCGAGATAGATACCAAACACCATGATCAGCAGGGGACCGAGCAGGAAGGACGGCATGCAGATGCCGATCATGGCGACTGACATGGGGATATAGTCCTGCGCCGAGTTGGGTTTCAGGGAGGCGATAACACCGGCCACGCCGCCGATGTACAAGCGCAACCAGCAGCGCGTAGAGGCCAAGCTCCGCCGTCACCGGAAAGCCCGCGGCAATCAGTTCGTTGACGCTGCGCCCGGGATACTTGAAGGATGGGCCCAGATCGCCTCGCGACAGATCACCGAGATAGGCCGTGTATTGCTGCCACAGCGGCAGGTTGAGGCGGTACTGGGTTTCGAGTGCCGCTTTTACCTCGGGAATGACCGCTTTTTCGCTGGAAAAAGGTCCGCCGGGTGCTATCCGTACCAGAAAAAAGGTCACGGTGATGACCACCAGTAGCACCGGGATGGCCTGCAACACGCGCGAGCCGACAAAGCGCCACATGCTATTCTTCCGCCTTCCAGTTTTCATCCAGCGCGACATACTTGAAATTCACCGCATCCATCAGGTTGGCTGGCATGCCCTGCACGCTGGGATGGATCAGGTGGTTGCTGGTGTAGGTATATAGCGGCAGGATCGGCATCTGTTCCATCAGCAGCGTTTCCGCCTCGGTGAAGATCGCATAGCGCTCCTCTCGCGATGTTGCCCTGGGCGCCTGCCGCTTGACCAGCTCGTCGTAGCGCGGATCGCAAAAGCCGGTGTTGTTGTTGCCGCCGCCGCACAGGAACAGGTCGAGGAAATTGTTCGGGTCAACATAGTCGCCAATCCAGCCGCGTCGCGCCATCTGGAAATTCATCTGGTCCACCGAATCCAGGTAGACCTTCCACTCCTGGTTGGCCAGAGTCACGTCGATGTTGAGCGCATCCTTCCACATCTGTTGCAGGGCCACCGCGATCTTGAGATGACTCTCGCTGGTATTGTAGGTGAGTTCCAGTCCCGGCCAGCCCGCGCCATCCGGATAGCCCGCCTCCGCCAGCAGTTGCTCTTGCCCGCTGCACATCGTAGCCGAAGACCTTTGGCGGCTGGTAACCGAGGGTGCCCGGCGGGGTGATACCGTAAGCCGGCACAGTGCTGCCGTGCAACACGGTGTTGTTGAGACGCTCCCGGTCTACGGCCATGGCGAGCGCCTGTCGCACCCGCACATCATCCAGCGGTGGCTTGTTGATATTGAGCAGGTAGTAGTAGGTGCCCATGTAGGGTGCATTGACGTAGGGGCTGTTCTCCATGGCCCGGTACACCGGGATCTTGTCCAGCGGCACGCTCTGGGTGTAGTGCAGCTGTCCCACCCGGAACATGCGCTCCTCGCTGGAGATATTTTCCGTGGGATAGAACACGATGCCGTTCAGTTTTACCCGGTCGCTGGTCCCAGTAGGTGTCGCTCTTCGCCACGGTGATGCGCCGATTCAGTTGCCAGTCCGTGAGGCGAAAGGGGCCGTTGCCGACGATGTTCTCGACCCGCGTCCAGGGCGTAAATCGGTCGGTGGCCTTGCCGAACTTCTCGATGGTGGGCCGGTGCACCGCGAATGTGCTGTCGTGGTCCATGAGCTGTATGAAGTACGGTGTGGGCGCGTTCAGGCGCACCTGCAGCGTGTGAGCATCCAGCGCCTTGACGCCGACCTGGGTAAAGTCATCCAGTTTCCCGGTAGCGAAGGCTTCGGCATTTTCCAGCGGGTAGAGCATGTAGGCGTACTGGTTGCCCATGGCCGGACTCAGCGCGCGCTGCCAGGACCACACGTAATCCTGTGCAGTCATCGGGTCGCCGTTGGACCACTTCGCTGCGGGGTTGAGATGAAATGTGATCGTCAGGCCATCCGCGCTGATATCCCAGCGCTGCGCGACGCCGGGCTCCGATTCCAGCGTGTAGGGATTTTTGACAGTCAGCCCTTCGAACAGCGCATGGACGATATGGCTTTCCGGGATGCCGGTGACCACATGGGGGTCCAGCCCCTGCGGCTCGGTGCCGTTGCCAAAATGCAGAATACCCGCGCGGTTGCCCTGTACGACATTGGATTCGCCGCTGCCGCAGGCCAGCAGGGCGAGGCTGGCGACCAAGAGCCCATAGAAACTGCAGGGCGCGCAATCGCATGCCGTGCGGTTCAATCCAGCGACTTGCGGAAGCGTTTGGTGGCGATGGTCAGCATGATCGCCGGTAAAGCCCAGCAGCCAGAGGATATCCGGCAGCAGTTGCGGGGCGCTGGCGCCACGCAGGAATACGCCGCGAATCAGGCGCATGAAGTGGGTGGCGGGAAGGATTTCGGCAATGTATTGGGCCGCCTTGGGCATGGCGTCATACGGAAACATAAAGCCACTGAGCAGGATGGAAGGCAACATTATAAAGAAGGTCATCTGCATGGCCTGCATCTGGGTCGCGGCGAGGGTGGAAAACAACAGTCCAAGTGTCAGGTTGGCGGCGATAAAGGGCAGGGTCACGGCGACCAGGCTGAGCAGCTCGCCCTGGAATGGAACGTTGAATACCAGTCGGCCCAGCCCCAGGATGATGGTGATTTGCACGAGCCCGACAAAAATATAGGGCACCAGCTTGCCCACCATCAGCTCCAGTGGATGGATCGGCGTGGTGATGAGTAATTCCAGATTGCCGCGTTCGCGCTCGCGCACCAGGGCGACCGCAGTGAACAGTACCATCGTCATGGTGAGGATAACGGCAGTCAGGCCCGGCACGATATTCACTTCCGAGCGGCGCTCGGGATTGAAGAACAGCGCGACCTCAAAGCTCGGGGCGGCGGCCTGGTAAGCGCCTGCCGGGACTCCGGCTTCCAGGTGCAGTGGCATGGTGCGCAGGGCCAACAATGCCGAACTCACCATGGTATCGGAGCCATCGACCAGCCATTGCGCCACCGGCTCGCCGCCCGCCGCCCGCTGGGTGAGATTCTCCGGGAAGATCAGGGCGGCGCGAATGGTGCCGGCGACGATGGCGCGCTTCCGCTTCGACTGCTGTGGCATAGTGACCGACGATATCCACGACCTGGGTAACGCGCACCTGTTCGGTGATGGCGCGCGCTACAGCGCTACCGCTGTTGTCCACGACCGCGATGGGAATATTGCGCACCATGGTGCTGATGGCATAGCCAAATAACATCAACTGCATCAGCGGGATCATCACGATCATGCGCAAAGGTCACCCGGTCCCTGGACAGTTGTTTGAATTCCTTGGCGGTGACGGCGCCTATCCTGCGCAGCGAACTCATTGTCGGTTACTTCCGGAGGTGGAGGCGACAAACACATCCTCCAGGCTGGGTCGGGTGTGGGTCAGGATGAGATGCTGGTCCGCCAGTTGTTCCCGCAGGTAGTTGGTCGGGTCCGGCGTGCCCGGCTGTAATAAAACGCGCAGGTGCACGCCCTGTTGCGCGGCCGACTGGACTCCGGGCAGGCGCAGCGCCTTTTCCTTTACCTGGCGCAGGTTGTCGCCGGCGATCTCCACCACGCGGTTATCCAGTTGCGCCAGCAGTTCCTGCGGCGTGCCCTGGTTGCGCAGGTGCCCGGTTTCCAGAATGGCCAGCTGATGGCAGCGCTCCGCCTCATCCATGTAGTGGGTGGAGACCAGGATCGTCGTGCCCGCATCGCTGAGGTCGAAGAGCTTTTCCCAGAAGTCGCGGCGGTTTTCCGGATCTACCGCCGATGTCGGTTCATCCAGGAATAACAGGGTGGGAGAGTGCAGTGTCGCCACGGCCAGTGCCAGGCGCTGGCGCTGGCCACCGCTCATGGCGCCCGCAAACCGGTCGCGCAGTGAGGACAAGCGCATAGCGTTCCAGCAACTCTTCAATGCGCGCGATGGCGACACTGCGCGACAGGCCGTAGATCCTGCCCATGAACTGCATGTTTTCCTGCACGGTGAGGTCGTCATACAGGGAAAACTTCTGCGTCATGTAGCCGATCTTGCTGCGCAGCGTCTCGGTCTGGGCCGGGATATCCAGGCCCAGCACACGGACCTCGCCGCCAGACGGTGTGAGCAGGCCGCAGAGCATGCGGATGATGGTGGTCTTGCCGGAACCGTTAGGTCCGAGGAAGCCGTAGATCTGTCCCGCTGGAATTTCCAGGTCGACACCGTCCACGGCAACGACTTCGCCAAACTGTTTGGACAGTGCGCGCGTCCGGATGGCGAACTCAGTCATCGTTGAGCAGCACCTGGGCGGGCACACCCGTGGGCAGTTCTTCCCCTCCCTCAAGAGCAAATTCCGCCAGATAGACCAGACGCGCCCGGTCACTGGCATTGAGCGCATAGTACGGTGTGAAGGCCGGTTCGATGGCGATCCAGCGCAGTTGTCCGGTCAGGGGTTGTGCGATGCCGTCCACCTTGATCCGCTTGCGATCACCCACCTGCAGGCGCGCGCGCCATGGCTCGGGCACATACACTCTGGCGTAGGGCGCATCGTTGGCGAGCAGGACGGCCACAGTCGCGCCCTGTGTTACGCGCTCGCCGACATGCCACGGCAGGCTGTCCAGATAGGCATCACGGGTGGCTATGATACTGAGATCCGTCAGGTTGCGCTGTTCCAGTGCCAGCTGCGCCGTTGCCGCCTGCACCGCTGCCGCCGCCTGGTCCAGCTGCTCCTTGCGGGTGCCATTGGTCAGGCGCAGTAATTCTTTTTGTGCAGACAGCAGAGTGGCTTCTGTTGAGTCGCGATTGGCCAGGGCCTGGTCCAGTGTGGCCTGCGCAGCGAGTTTTTGCTGCAATAGCTGTTTGGCCCGTTGATAACTGGCCTGGGCCTCGATCACAGCGGCGTGTGCGCCAGCGACCCGGGCGCTCGCGCCGTCGATGTCCTCCGGTCGCGCGCCGTTGCGCAGTTCTTCGAGTCGGGCTTGCGCCTGTGCCACCTCTGCTTGCGCGCGCGCCACCAGCGGCCTGCTGTCGAGCGTCATCCAGTTGCACCAACAAGGTACCAGCGGTCACCTTTGTGCCCTCGGGGATGGGCTCGTTCGAGGATAATCTCGTTGCCGGTTGCCTTGAGCACGATGCGATCGCGTTCCAGGGTGCCCAGCGCCTCGTCGGCACTTTTATTTGCGCAGCCTGCCATAAGAAGGATGACAAGTGTGGTTGCTACGATGCGCATAGTTCAAGTCTGCCCGCTGTTTCGAAGGTGTCGCCCCATTTTTATACGCATGCACTGCGGCAGTTGCAATGGCGGCTACCCCATTTCTGGGAAACCGCGGGGCAATGGAAGTTATCTGATGCCGCCGACAGTGGCGGCATCGGAGCCGAATCAGGCGGCGGACTGGCTCTGCTTCGCGACGGCGGGGCCTGTGTACCGGGCGCGTGGACGTATCAGGCGACTGTCTCGCTGGAACTCCAAAAAGTGGGCGACGTAGCCGTAAACGCGCGACATGGCGAACATCGCAGTAAAATAGTGGGTGGGAATTCCCAGGCTGTGGAACACTGCGCCCTTGTAGAATTCCACGTTGGCCCAGATCTCCTTGCCCTTGGCGGCGAACTCGCGCTGGCAGGCTTCCTCCACCGCAACGAGTGTGGCCAGCAGGTTTTTACTCTCCTCATCCTGGCACAGCTCCACTGCCATGGGTTTGAGAATCCTGGCGCGCGGATCGACAGTGCGGTACTCGCGGTGGCCCATACCCATGATTTTTTCCTTGTTCGCCAGGCAGTCCTTGACGTAGGCCGCAGCCTTATCAGGGCTGCCAATTTCCATGGCCATTTCCAGAGCAGCCTGGTCGGCGCCACCGTGCAATCTGCCAAACAGTGTGCCGATGGAGGCGGAGATGCAGGACTGGATGGGTGCCAGGCTGCTGGCACAGACCCGGCCGGCAAAGGTGCCGCAGTTGAAACTGTGCTCCATCTGCAGTATCTGGGCTGCGTCCAGCATGCGCCTTTGTTCCTGAGTTGGGGCTGTGCCGTGGAACATGGTCAGGAAATTTTCATGGAATAACTGACCGGGGACCGGTTGCAGGATAACCTTGCTCTGGGCGAGACGATGGTGGGCGGCGACCAGTGCCGAAATCTTGGCTGCCAGAAACAGGCCGTGCTCGGCGTCCTGGCCAACATCCAGAGTCTCCTCTGTCGGTAGCGTTAGCAGGGGTACCAGGCCCTGCAGCATTAACATCGGGTGCAGGTCCCGTGACACCTGTTGCAGCAGATTGATTTCTGCATGGCTGAGGCGGGTGTGACGGCACATGAACGCTTTCAGTCGACTTTTCTGCTGTTCGTTGGGCCACTCGCCAAACAGCACCATCCACACCACATGGAGGAAGGGCACGCCGACGAGATCGCTGATCTCGATACCGCGGTAGCTGAGCAGGCCGATGTCGCCTTGCACATCCGATATAGCGGTTTCGCCGACGATGATGCCAGCCAGATCCGAGGAGTAAACGGGTTCGTTCGAAGACATAAGCGTGCGCTCAAAAGTGGTAATTTTTCACAGTATAGGTCGGGAATTCTAATCAGTAGAGTTAATTATACTTATGCATGTATTAGAGGAGCTGATATGCGTTTTGAAAACAGTGAATTGCGAGCCTTCCGTGCGGTGATTGAGGAAGGTGGTTTCAAACGGGCTGCCGATGCATTGCATCTGAGCCAATCAGCTGTGAGTCAGGCGGTGGCGGGCCTGGAGTTCAAGCTTGAGGCGCCACTGGTGCAACGGGGCAAAGAGCTCAGGCTCACCGATGTGGGCAGACGTCTGTTTGAGCATGCAGTGGATGTCCTGCGGGGCGAGCAGCAGACCCTGGAAGACATTGTGCAGCTGAAACAGGGCAAGACCGAGACGCTGAGTCTGGCACTCAGCGCCTCTCTCAATCGTTTTTACGCCCCCGGACTAATAAGTGCTTACTATCAGGAAAACCCCCACACCCGTATGAAGGTGGCTGAGATGCCATCGCGCAGCATTATCGCCGCTGTGCTATCGGGCAACGTGGAATTGGGCCTTGGGCCATTCCAGAAGGACATGGTCGCGTTTGAAACTCTGGCACTGTACCGGGACTCCCGTCATCTGGTGGTAAGCCCCAAACACGCACGCTACGAGGATATGATCAACGGCGATGAAAAGGCGCTCAAGCTGACCCCGCTGATCGCATCCGCACTGGACAATCCGGACATGCGCCCCTCTATCCAACGCCTGCGCGACCAGTTCAGTACGGTGTGGGAAGTGAGCAGCCTGTCACTGCGTATTCACATGGTGGAGGAGGGCATGGGCGTCACCTTTATCGACCGCAAGCTATTGGAGGAGCATCCAAGCTGCGCCAATTTTCGTATCATGGATGACGTATCCTTTGGGCGCATCGACAAGCAGGTGGGGCTCTATTACCGCGCGGGCAAGAACCTCAGTGACAGCGCCAGGAATTTTATTGCCCTGTGCCAGCGCTTCTGGAATTTGTAGAGATGGCAGCCACACTGCGCACCAATAATGTGAAAAAGCTGCGCGAACAGCCGTTTGATGTGCTGGTCGTGGGCGGTGGCATCAATGGCGCAGTCGCTGCCGCATCGCTGGCCGGTCGCGGCGTGCGGGTGGCCCTGATCGACCGCGGTGATTTCGCCGGCGGGGTCAGCTCCAACTCCTCCAACCTGGCCTGGGGAGGGATCAAGTACCTCGAAAGCCTGGAATTCCTGTTGGTCAACAAACTGTGTAAATCGCGCAACAGGTTGATGCGGGCCTATCCGTCCACGGTAAAGGAAATTCGTTTTTTTACGACCATCCAGCGCGGCTTTCGCTTTCAGCCCTTCTTTATTTACCTGGGCAGCCTGCTGTACTGGGTCATGGGCCGTTTTGCCACCCGGGCACCACGCTACGTTAGTGCCCGCGCTATTGAGAAGGCGGAGCCGGTGATTAACACCAGCAAAGCCGCGGGCGGCCTGGAGTATTCCGACTGCTATCTGTACGACAATGACGCCCGTTTCGTCTTCAATTTCATCCGCAAGAGCCTCAACTTCGGTTGCATCGCCGCCAATTATGTCGAGTCCATAAGTGCCCGTCGTGAGCAGGGCCAGTGGCTTACCAGCGCGCGGGATGTGATCAGTGGAGAGCAGTTCGAGATCCGCTCCAGGGCGGTTATCAATGCCTGCGGCCCCTGGGTGGATAACCAAAACCGCATCGCGGGAGAGCAAACACAGTATCACCATGTGTTTTCCAAGGGCGTTCACCTGGTGGTTGATAAAATCACCGACAACAAACGGGTACTGACATTTTTTGCCAGTGACGGGCGTTTATTCTTCCTGATTCCCATGGGGCCGAAGACCTGTATCGGTACGACGGATACGCAGGTTGATACGCCTGACGTCACTGTCACCGATGCAGACCGCGACTTTGTGCTGCAAAATGCCAATGCCCTGCTCGACCTGAAGTCGCCTCTCACGCGCGCGAGCGTCATTGCCGAACGTGTTGGTGTGCGGCCACTGGCAATCAAGGCCGAGGGTGGCGTGGCCGATTGGGTTCAGCTGTCGCGCAAGCATGTGATCGAGGTGGATGAGCCGCGCCAGCACCTGAGTATCTTCGGTGGCAAGTTAACCGATTGTCTCAACGTGGGCGACGAGGTGGCCGCGTGGATTGAACGTCTGGGTATCGACGTGCCCCAGAAGCACAACCGGTGGTACGGCGAGCCCGGAGCCGAACTGCGCGAGGAGTTTATGTTACAGGCCCGGCTGATGGCACTCGATGCGCTGACCGACCCGTCTTCCTCTGAGCCACTCTCGGAACGCTTCTGGCGCCGCTACGGTGAGAGCGCCTTCGGTTTGCTGGAGCGGATTCGTGCGGATGAGCGCGAGGCGAAGTTGCTGATCAAAAATGCGGAGTACACACGCTGTGAAATCGAGCTGGCGGCGCGGCGCGAGATGATTGTAAAGCTGGAAGATTTCATGCGCCGCCGCTCCAAGATCGAAGAGGTGGTGCGGCGCGAGGATATCGCCAACGCGCCGGGCCTGCTCGAGGCCTGTGAAATCCTGTTCGGGGCGATGCCGGCGCGCCTGCGGAGTACCTTAGCGCAGTTACGCGTCTTGAGAGCGGCCAAGCCCCGTGACCGCACACGCGCGGCCCGGCTCGAACGGCTGAGATACTCGCCCAGCCGCGCGTGCTGCGGCTCACGGGGCGCAGTGGATTCAGCTAGAACTGCGGCTTGGTGCCGTGCACGCCCAGGTAGTGCGAGCTCAGTTTGGGGCGTTCCGCCAGCACATCGTTGATCTCGTAAATGCGCTCGTAGCTCGTATCCTTGATCAACCATTTGCCGTTTACCTTCAGGTAGCGATCGCGGTAAATGGCAGTGCCGTGTGTTTTCACGTTGTGATTGAGAATCCACATGTTGTCTGCCAGATACCATAGAGCGGTGGCTTCGCTGTCACTCAACATCTGTATCTCCGGGTGATGCGCATTGTGCTGTCCCACGGCTTCGGTGCTGAAGGACTTGCCAATATTGCTGACATAGTCCGCCTTGCCCTGCACATTCCACTCGTAACTGCCGCCGACGAAATGCACCGTAACGTCATCGTGAAACAACGTCGCCAGTTCCTCAAGGTTGGCGGTGTCCACACAGCGAAAGTAAGCATATTTCAGCTGCCTTATAGCTTCCATGTCCATCAGGCGCTGGATGTCGCGCCGCAATTCCTCGATGCCTCCTGCACTTGCCTGCAGCGGCAGTCCATCCGTTATGCCCAGGTTTTTTTTGTTCAGTACCTGCCGTTTGCTCATGTGGTGATCCTCTTCAAAATGGCGTTAGTGCGATAGCGGAAGCATAGTCGATTACACGGCGTTAGTGGATACCGAAATACTCTGCGGTTTGGTCCAGCGCTTTAGCGAGCATATCCACCAGAGTGTCAATCTCCTTGCGGTTGCAGATCAGCGGCGGCGCCATGATCATGGCGTCCCCCGTCTGGCGCACCATCAACCCCCCGACATTGGCCTGGTTGCGGCAGTACACGGCGCCGGCGGCATCTGGCGCCAGACGCTCCCGCGAGTGTTTATCCCTGACCAGTTCCACTGCACCGAGCATACCCAGGCCGCGTACCTCGCCAACGATGCGATGATCCCGCAGCGTGTGCAGGCGCTCCTGAAAATACGGCGCGAGTGTGTTGGCCGCTGCCTCAATGATGTTCTTCTTGCGCAACACCTCCAGGGTGGCTATGCCCGCCGCACACGCGGCCGGGTGGCCGGAGTAGGTCAGGCCATGGGCGAACTCGCCCTCATGGCTGAGCAGCACATCGGCAACTTTGTCGCCCACCATCACGCCGCCGAGGGGAATATAGCCATTGGTCACCGCCTTGGCAAAGGTCATCAGGTCGGGTTCCAGGTCATAGGTCTGGCAGCCGAACCAGTTACCGGTGCGGCCAAAACCGCAGATGACCTCATCCATGATCAACAGAATGTCGTGCTCGGCGCAGATACGTTTGATTTCCGGCCAGTAGGAATCCGGGGGAATGATTACGCCACCGGCGCCCTGCACTGGCTCGGCAATAAACGCCGCAACCCGCGTCTCGCCCAGTTCCTCAATTTTTTGCTCAAGCTCGCGGGCCACTCGAATGCCAAAGGCGTTCGGGTCCTCGTTGGCACCCTCCCCAAACCAGTACGGCTGGTTGATGTGGTGGATATAGTCGAGGCCGTGGGTCTGCTGGTGCATGGCGCTCATGCCGCCCAGGGACGCCGCGGCAATGGTGGAGCCGTGATAGGCATTCCTACGACTGATGATGAGGTTCTTGTCAGGCTTGCCCAGCAGGCTGTAGTAACGGTTTACCAGGCGCAGATTGGTGTCGTTGGCCTCGGACCCGGAGTTGGTGAAGAATACATGGTTGAACTGGGCGGGTGTGATTTCCACCAGGGCACACGCTAACTCGACAGCGGGTGCGTTGGCACACTGGAAAAAATTGTTGTAGTAGGGCAGTTCCTGCAGTTGGGCGTAAATCGCGTCCTTGATACTGCTCTGGCTGTAGCCGAGGTTGCAACACCACAGTCCGGACATGCCATCGAGCATTTTGTGGCCGTCACTATCATAGATGTAGACATGTTCGGCACGGGTGATGATGCGTCCGCCCTGTTGGCTGTATTTGCATAGGTTGGTGAAGGGGTGCAGGTGATGGGCCTGATCCAGGCGGCGCAGCTGGGCAGTGTCAGCAGCTGTGGTCATACAGCGGTTCTCCGTGGCGACAAAACGATAGTGTGGCATATTAGCACCGTGACTGAATCAGGGAGTGCAGGTATGGCAAAGCGCGGTAGCTGGCAGAAGCTGAACTGGCAGGACCCCTTCGGACTTGAGCGGCAACTGACGGATGAGCAGCGCATGGTACGCGACAGTGCGCGCCAGTATGCGCAGGACCAATTGCTGCCCCGGGTGCGCGAGGCATTTCGCACCGAATACACCGACCCGGCCATCTATCGGGAGATGGGCGCAGTGGGCTTGTTGGGCGCTACCATTGAAGGCTATGGCTGCCCGGGCGTGGATTACATCTCCTACGGGCTCATTGCGCGGGAAGTGGAGCGAATTGATTCCGGTTACCGATCCATGATGAGTGTGCAGTCGTCCCTGGTAATGTATCCCATAGATGCCTACGGTACTGAGGCGCAACGGGAAAAATACCTGCCGCGCCTCGCCAGTGGTGAGTGGATAGGGTGCTTCGCGTTGACTGAACCGGACCATGGCTCCGACCCCGGCAGCATGGTGACGCGGGCCGCAGGTGTCGACGGCGGTTACCTGCTCAGTGGCGCGAAGATGTGGATCACCAACAGCCCCATTGCCGATGTTTTCGTGGTGTGGGCCAAAACGGACGATGGCAACATACGCGGTTTTGTCCTGGAGCGCGGTATGGCCGGGCTGAGCACACCAAGAATTGAGGGCAAGCTGGCGCTGCGCGCCTCCGTTACTGGGGAAGTTGTCATGGCGGATGTGTTTGTTCCGGAGGCGCAGCTGCTGCCCGGTGTCGCAGGATTGAAGGGACCTTTTGGTTGTCTCAATATGGCCCGTTACGGCATCGCGTGGGGCGCACTGGGCGCTGCCGAAACCTGCTGGCATACCGCGCGCGATTACACCCTGGCACGCAGCCAGTTCGGCCGCCCGCTGGCGGCCAATCAACTGGTGCAGCTAAAACTGGCGGACATGCAGACCGACATCAGCCTGGCGCTGCAGGGCTGCTACCGCGCGGGGCAGTTGCTGGATGCCGGACAGATCGCACCGGAGCTGATCTCCCTGATCAAACGCAATTCCTGCGGTAAGGCCCTGGCCATCGCTCGGCAGGCGCGTGATATGCTCGGCGCCAATGGTATCTCCGATGAGTACCCGGTCATGCGCCATATGATGAACCTGGAAGTGGTGAATACGTATGAAGGCACGCACGATATTCACGCGCTGATCCTCGGCCGTACGCAGACGGACATACCCGCTTTTTAGATTCAGACGCTGCTTCGCCCGCAGGAGGGCAACGCATGGCACAACGCCGAGAATACCCTACCACCGAGCGTTGTTTGGGCCCGGTTAGCGTCCTTGACAATACACCGGACTGGATTTACGAGCTGGATAATCCCTATCTGCATGGTGTGTACGCACCGACACTGGATCAATTGTCTGCGCAGGACCTGCAGGTAAGCGGAGAACTGCCTGCAGACCTGGCCGGCGCGTATTTTCGTAACGGCCCCAACCCACGGCACGCGCCGCTTAATCGTCATCATCCCTTCGACGGTGATGGCATGGTACACGGCGTGTACTTCAGGGACGGTAAGGTGAGTTATCGCAACCGCTATGTGCAGACCACTGCATTACAGCAGGAAATTGCCGTAGGCAAATCAGTCTCCCCCGGCGTCATGGGCCCCTTCGATTACACTGTGTCACGCTTTGGCATCAAGGACACGTCCAACACCGATCTGATCTGGCACGCCGGCGATCTGATGACCTTGTGGTACAACGCAGGTGACCCGTATCGCCTGGACGCCATGACGCTGCACACCAAGGATCATTTTCATTTGCAGGGCAGAGCACAGCCGCGCATGTCGGCCCACGCAAAAGTAGACTGGAGTAATGGCGAGCTGTTGTTCTTTGATTACGGCGACGAGCCACCGTACATGACCTACGGTGTGGCGGATGCCAGCGGCAATTTGTTGCATGAGGTTGCCATCGACCTGCCCGGCCCACGCTTGCCCCACGATTTGGGCTTCACCACTCACTACGCCATCGTACACGACCTACCTTTTTTCCATGACATGGACGTGCTGCGCAAACATCGATATCGGGTACTGACCTTTCACCGCGATATACCCGCGCGCTTTGGCATCATTCCGCGGCGCGGGCGCAGTGGTGATGTACGCTGGTTCGAATGCCAGCCCTGTTACATCCTGCATGTGACCAATTGCTGGGAAGAAGGCGACTGGGTGGTGATGGATGGTTGTCGTTCACGTAATCCGATGCCCGATGTGCAGCTGGGGGACGGCGAACTGGCGTCCATGTTGGCGTATATGCGGCTGGAGGCGAATGCCTACCGCTGGCGCTTCAACCTGAACACAGGCGAAGTGCGCGAGGGTGATATCGACGAGCTCAATACGGAATTCAACAAGTCCAATCCCATCTTCCACGGCGTCAGGAGCAAGTACTCCTACCACCAAAGGATCCCTCTATGGCACGAAGGAGGCCATACACTGCGCTTTACCGGTCTGGTGAAATACAACAATGACAGCGGTGCGAATACGCAGTGGCATTACGGTCGCGGCGTGTTCGGCAGCGAAGCGGTATTCGCGCCCAAACCCTGCGCTGATCACAGCTCGGCCGAGGACGATGGTTACGTGATCACGCTGGTCACCGACAGCAACGACTGGACATCACAGTGCCTCGTATTTGATGC
Source organism: uncultured Gammaproteobacteria bacterium (assembly GCA_963747995.1). Classification (GTDB taxonomy): domain Bacteria; phylum Pseudomonadota; class Gammaproteobacteria; order Pseudomonadales; family Halieaceae; genus Marimicrobium. Next base: position 76,119 of record CAVVHD010000007.1, read on the forward strand.
GACAGATATTGCACAGGGCCCCGTGGCGAGTGTAGAGATGCCGCAGCGCGTGCCCTTTGGTTTTCACGCGACCTGGGTGCGGGGCGAGGATCTGTATCGCCATACACTGCCGGACTCGGACCGGGAGTGATGGCAGTCCTGCTCTAGTCCCGGCTATGATTTGCATGGCTGGCTGATCATGGAGAAAAAATGGACCCTATAAGCAACTATTACTCTCCGAATGACTTGTATAACAGGATAATTGAGGGCCTGCATAAGCTGGACAAGGATTTGTCGAAGATCACCCTGGATGATCTGCAGCCGGTGGATGAATTTCACATTCGCGGCGAAACCGCAACCAAAGAGCTGATCAAACTCTCCGGCTTCACAGCAGACATGCATATTCTTGACGTGGGTTGCGGCATTGGTGGTTCCACCCGTCGTTTGTCCAGGCAAACAGGGTGTCGTGTTACAGGTATTGATTTGAGCGATGCCTACATCGATACCGCAGAGCGATTAACGCAGTTGCTCAACATGCAGGAGCGTGTCAAGTTCCAAGCTGCCAGTGCCCTGGTGCTGCCGTTTGCGGACAACGCGTTTGACGGGGTTTGGTCGCTGCAGATGAACATGAATGTCGAGGATAAACTGTCCTGGTTAAAGGAAGTCTATCGTGTACTTAAACCCGGCGGCCGCGCTGTTTTGTATGAGGTGTGCGGCAGTAAGAATACCCCACTGCATTTCCCGGTACCCTGGGCGCAGGACAGTTCCATGAGTTTTCTGCTGCCGCCGGAAGCATTCCGCGCTGTCATCACTGCTGCCGGTTTTGGCATTGAGGTCTGGAATGACAAGACGGATCTTGCACAGAAAGCCTTTGCCAATGTACCCAAACCATTGGGCGAGCCGGCGCTACCGGTGTTGGGTGTGTATCTGCTGGTGGGACGGGACATCCCCACCAAGGCCTACAATTTGCACCGCAACCTCGATGAAGAGCGCGTCAGCCTGATTGAGACTGTCGCGGTAAAACCGGACGTATGTTAACAACTAACTACGGTATCAGGCATTCATGTACGCCGTAATTTTCCGGGCAGAGATTCTGCAACTGGATGCTGAGTATGCAGCCATGGCCAGACGCATGCGCGATCTGGCTATTGATGAGTATGGGTGCGTGGAGTTTGTCGCCTGTACAGAAGGCAATACCGAGATCGCTATCTCATACTGGGAAAGCGAAGAACAGATTCAGCAGTGGAAGCAAAACGCGGAACATCTGGTCGCACAGGAAAAAGGCCGTTCTAAATGGTACAAATCGTACACGGTCCAGGTGGTGGAGGTGGTGCGTGCCTATAGTTCAACCCGGTAAATACTGCCGCAAACAGTTTGGCTAATCTTCATTTGGCGGCGGCTCCCAGGCGAGGTCGTGCCACAGGCGAGACCAATTCCCAGGAACGCAAATTCATATCCAGTACGTTCTTGTGGTAGCCTATGTCGCGACGGCAGACTTCATCGGGATCATCGATAGTAAGTGTGGCCGGCCCAAACTCTGACAAACGCGGAATATGGTTCTGCCAATCATCCCGGTGGCCCTCTTCCCGGCTGGTCAGAAGGGCGTCCTGCCACGCCATATAATCGTGTTCCAGTTTCACTACGTCCGGGAACTGGCGACCGGGAGCGGGTAGGTGGGCATGCTGTACAGCCAGCGTCGTGCGCAGGCCGGAGTTGTCAGGCATTCCCAGATTGTTCACCAGGTACCGACGGACCTCCTCGATGAACAGGCCCCATGAGCCCGGGGGGGCCATGTAGCCCTCCAGCGTTTTCAGAATCGTAGCCATGACAGGCCATTCGTTGGGGTGTATGCAATGCTTCGGTCTGAATGCTGTCGTAAAACTCGACCTCGCCCATACCCGTCTCACTGCGCACATAGCGGGCTACATAGCGCAGGATTGGATAGTTGTCGAACAGGTAGTACGCCATCCGGAGACGATCCATCTCCTGCCATTGCTCGCGCGTGTAGCTGGCAGTTTCCTTCAGGTATTCGCCGGGGAGGGCCACAATGCCATGCTCCTTGCGATAACTCGGGTCATTCATTGGGCTGTTTGGTAGTAGCTGGGTGGGATTGGCCCGGACGCGATATCGCGGTCGGTGCATTTTTGCAGGTCGTTTTTGAAGGAAGTCGGCGTGGAGCCTGGCAGTCCCATCATGATGTCGGCGGCCAGAGGCAGTCTGGCCCGGCGGAACTCGGTGGAGAGTTCGTTGTATTTATCCAGCTTGATGTTGGAGCGGTCGATCACTTTCAGGGTGGTCTCGTCCATCGTTTGCAGCGACACAACGCCCTCGGCCAGAATATCCACAGAGGCCATTATGTTGATGATCTGGCGCAGATACTTGACCTGGTTCTTGGCGTAGTTGATGGCAACTGAGCGGGGGAATCCGTAGGTGCGCTTCAATTCGGCGATCTTTTCAGTGATTGCGACATCGCGCTCGAGCATTCCGAAGTTGGCATCGGCGATGGACGCATCCTCAATCTGGTGTTTCGCCGACCACTCAAGCTCTTTGTAGACCCGGTCAAGATCAAACTTGCGGACCCGTGACAGCGTTGCCGATCCCCAGTCGCAGAACGTGCAGCCGTAGGGGCAGCCCCGATTAGTCTCAATGACCGCGCCAGCACCGACAGAACCGAATTCATCGAACAAGCCCATCAGGTAGGGTGAGGGAATGGTGTCGAGGTCAGCAATGCGCTCGCGGTCGGCGGTGCGGTACACGCCGTCGGCAGTGCGGTAGGTAAGTCCGGGTATGTCCCGCAGAACACCCAGATCATGCGCATTGGCCAGGTCAAGTGCATCGAGCATTTCGGCAAAAGTGAGTTCACCCTCACCCCTGACGGCAACGTCGACGTGGGGGTTGTTGGCGAAAAACTTTTCGCAATCGTTTGCATACGAGGGAGTGCTGGGTCCGCCGTGAACCGTGATACTGGCCGGGTTGATCGCTTTGATAGCGGCCGAGAGCTGCAGATTGATCTCCGACATTCCATACATAGTTGGAGAACATGAAAATACCGGTTGTAGCAGCCCGCTCTATGACGCGGGTTTCCTCTGTCAAAAACATGGGGACGAAATCATACTTGTCACCAAGTCGCCTGCCGTCGTATTCCATGGCGTAGGCCACCAGCAAACCCAGCGATGCAGGGGCCATTCCTTTTAGTGTGTTGACAGGAATCACCGGTATCAGTTCCCTGCCGGCGTTGGCCATCTTTTCATCGTGGGCCGCTACCCTTGCGTCGACCAGGGCCTGCACTTCAGCCAGGTTAACGGTGTTTTCCAGCGGGGTCTCCACAAGTTGCTAACGGCACGCGGAGTTATAAATACTCCGGCACCGGCGAGGCGTGACACCAGCTCATCGAACTGTACTTCGTTCAGGCCGTCGACATTTTCCTGTGCGAGATACAGTTCCCTGGCTGACTTGATAGTGATGGGTTCGCAGAATGTTGCCGTGGCAATAACTTCTGGCAGACTGAGGCAAACCAGCAGGTTTCCCTCGTGGTTGTACCAAAGATATTGACCGGCCTGAGACACCAGGCTGACCGGTGTGGCAATAGTTACCACCTCCGGACCGACCGGTGCCGAAGTTTTGGATGGTGCGCCGGCAAAGCGTATTGGTGGAGCGCTATCGGTCAGGTAGCCGGCTTCTGCGAGGCTTTCAATAAAACTGCGCAGGGCTGGGCGGTGGCCGTTGTAGCGCTGCGCCACGTCCGCGATCAGATCCTCGAGTGGTCCGTGATATCCGCGATTGAATGCATCGATGACTGCGAGGCGGGCGGGCGTGGCCCTCCTGAGACGGCCGGGAAATTGAGTAAAGTGAATCGAATGGCGTTTGTCGTATAGCGTGACGAAGAAGCCGGGTGATAGGTAAGTAGAATGGGTTGTCATGATTGGTATACCTAAATGGCACTAGTCTGTTACTGTTTGCGGCGCGGAGTAATCCATCGAATTCTGATTACGACTTGATTAGGCACATATAATAAGTGGTTTTCCCCGCAGATATGTTGGAGCAATCGCGCTAGCTTATACTACATCAATAGCGCTTGCTACCGAAGCGGGGTAGCGCCAGGCGGCACGAATCGAGAACTGGTTCCCAAAGGATAGGGAAAAAATAGTTCGGCAGGCGGCATGTACCTAATCGCAAGAAAGGTAATGCATCGCGTCAGGCCAAAGTCAGCGCACAATCTGCACTGGATGCACAGCAGCGAGTTTTCCCGTTGGATTGAGTTTGCGCATGGCCGGAATCATCGCGGCCAAATCCGCCTCGCGGTTGCCCGGTGCCGGATGGGTGCTCAGGAACTGTGGCGGACTGGCGCCGCCCTGTGCGGCCATTTTCCGCCACAGCGTCACTGCGGCATCCGGGTCATAACCAGCCAGTACAGCCAGTTCCATTCCCATCTGGTCCGCCTCTTTCTCCGCAGTGCGGCTGTTTGGTAAATCAATTGCCACTTTCGCCGCCATGGCCGCGCCGCCCATGGCAACCATCGGTTTGTCCGACATGGCGCCGATCGCAACGACGCCCAGAGTGGTGGCCATCGCGCGCGACATTTGCTCCGCCGTATGGTTGGCTAGCGCATGCGATATTTCATGTCCCATGATCTGGGCGAACTCGGCGTCGGTCAGGTGCAGCTTCTCAAATAGCCCGGTGTACACCGCCATGCGGCCACCCGCCATACACCAGGCATTGACCACTTTCGGATCATCCACGATGGCCACACTCCACTCCCACCTGGCGCTGGCCGGAAACTTCTGGATCGCCACGGTTACCAGTCGACCGGTAATTGTGGCCACCCGTTTTGACAGCGCCGGGTCGTTGAGCAGCTTGTCTTTCTTGCCCAACTCGCCCACGGTGCTGATGTAGGCTTTCTTCGATTCGACGATGGCCGATTCGGGTGACACCAGCATTAACTGGGAGCGCCCGGTCGGGCTGGTGGCGCAGCCATAGAGCAGGCTGAACGCCAGGACAAATAGCAGCAGTCGTTGGATCATGCTAGAAGGGCAACCCCTCATCAATATTGTGATTGGAATTCGCCGGCGTCGCCATGCCCTCGGTATGCACTACACCATTGAGCTCCCGCTGAATCGCCGCGGCATTTTCGGGAGAGGCGAAAAACTGTGAATACCACTTGCGCCCGGTACGAAACGGCCCGTCGGTTTTCAGCTGCATAATTTTCAGCGCGGGCCGCTTATTCGCCCAGACATTGAAGTCTGCGCCAAAGGCCTCCAGTGCCCCCGCCTGTGCCTGCTTCGCTGCCGCACGATCTTCCGCAGTCGCTTGCGCGGCGCTGCCCTTGAACAGGCAGCCGTGGAAGCATCTGGTCAAGCCGTCGTCCACCGGCGTGTTGGCAATCAGCTCATAGATGACATTGCCGGCAAATACCTGCTTGGACAACAGTATGCCTGGCCCTGTGTACCAGGTGGTGGTGTACAGGTAGGTCTGGTACAACTGCATCGGGCCGCCCTGCCGCTGCACGTACACGTGGTCTATGAATTCGTTTTCAAAGTACTCACTTGGTGCGCCATGGGTGGGACCTAAGTGGCGAACATCGGCCATATTGTCGAGAATTTCCTGGGTGTGCACGGGCAACTCACCCAGGTGATCCAGCTCCCAGCGCACCCATTGCGGATCGTCCCACTCGGGTAGGAAGGGTGGGTCGTAGTCGGGTGCGCGTCCGTCCGGGTCATACCAGGCCATGATGCAGCCCATATTATCCACGACCGGGTAGGAACGGATGGATGCGGATTTGGGGTAGGGGCCATCGGAGTAGGGGATGTTGTCGACATCACCGGCCGGGTTGTAGCGCCAGCCGTGGTAGGGGCAGCGGATGGAGTCGCCTTCGATCTGCTCGCCATTCTTCACGATCATCGCACTGGTGCTGGCGGTCAGATGGGTGCCCATGTGGGCACAGTAGGCATCCAACAAGACCGGTTTACCACTCTCACCTCGATACAGGGCGAGATCCTGTCCAAAAAACCGCAGCGCCATGGGGCCCGCATCCAGATCTTTTGCCTCGGCGACGATAAACCACCCGCGGGGAAAGGTGTTGGGTCCCAGATTGTACTCAGCTGCTGTTGCCATGACGTCTCCTACTTAATTTATATCGATGAAAGAGTATAGACTGAGCGGAGGCTGCGGGTATCGTCCGTTTGGGCAAGAAGGAAAAGGATTGCCCCGCGGCTCAATTATTTAACTCATCACTACCTTTTCAATATATGATCCTTTGTAGCCCATTCTTGCGTCTCGATGCTCGCGGGCAGTACGATCCATAAAATAATACGAAACAGTATTGAATGTACTGCCACAATCACATGATTAGCTTCAAAACTAAACTACTTGATCGAAAGAACAACCATTATTTTCGTCTGCCTGTGGGGAAACTGGGCACTTTACTACTGGCTGATGGTGCTGCTATTTGATGCTTCATTTACGACCTTAAAACTGTTTTCTCCTTTATTACTACTGCAAATTTTCGCCTCACTTGTTTTTTTTCTCAGCGTTGACTTCGGATTTGCCAGCAGCTATTCTAGACCGATTTCCCCTGCTAAATGGCTTTCTAGAGGAAATCCGACTAAGCGATTCTATTGTATATCTGTAACCGCTGTGGTTCTCGCAGCCGGGGTTGTAGGTGTTGTTGATCACTATAAGCTGACGTCCTCCTCCTTGTTCTACAACACTGTTTGGGTATTGCTGCTACCAATCTCTTTTTTCTACATTTTCTGTTTTAAAAATCCAACCGGTGAAATTATGCTTCAGGATGCAGGTGCTGAGCCTGAAGCACCAGTGCTCGATATAGTACTTCTGATTGTGTGTACTGCAGCCCTTGCGTTTAGCCTGTACGGTACAAACTTGCCCTCGTTTGACGACGGATTTTATGCGGGAGTGATTTCTTCGACGCTAGCAAGTCCCGATCTACCCATACAAGGACGGGATTTTCTCCTTAACACAAATGCTCCATTTACACTACATCCCGCCTATCGCACCGTTGGGTATGAAGTACTGATCGCTTTTTTGAGCGATTTGTCAGGAATTGACCCGCTGCACCTGTATTTTGATATTTTTCCTACCTTTAGCATCATTTTCTGGGCGGTTGCGGCATACCTTTTCATGCGTACGCTGGGGGTGCCTTATCCGGGATTTGCAGTGACCGTTGTTCTGTTTGTCCTGCTATTTTGGAATAACAATTTCACGCCCGGCCAAGCGCTTGCAACTTTGTATTGGGGAAAGCACTTACTCTGCCTGGTGGGCGCACCACTATTGTTTGTGTTTGTATCTGTGTTCATACGGTCGCCAAGTGTTAGCACATGGTTGCTTTTGCTGCTTTCTGTGTCCTCGGCTGGTATCTGGTCAAATTCTGCCCTATTTGTCGCCCCAATGTCCGTCGCCTTTGCCGGCATGGTTTTTTTGTCACCGATAAAAACCAATTTGCGAACGGCATTTTACCTGCTCCTTTCGATCGCACCCATCTTTTTCCTGGCGATATATACCGTAATGACGCTCAGTCAAATGTCTGATGGTGTGGTCGAGGATGTCTCTCTTGTTGAGTGGGGTGGGAATGGTCGCGATTTAATACTCCAGGCACAACTATTTGGTGGTCGATCGATGCACGTACTGCAATTGATGCTGCTACTTCTTTTGCCGTTGGTTGTACGTACGAACGGTAATACCACATTCCAGGTTAGTATCTATAAAATCTGTATGGTTGGTATATTTACGGTGATGGCGCCGTATGTGATAGAAGTTATTTCCGTTATTACAAGTACCCGGCTACTTTTGCCGCGTCTCTATTGGTCCTATCCGACGGTGTTGTTGGTGGGAGTTCTGGGCAGTATTGTACTGTCTAACGTGAAACCTTATGGCAGAGAGCCGGGTGATAAAAGAGCCCGGTATACTGTCATCGCGGTTGCGTTGGTGTTTTACGGTACCTTTTTCGGCATCACGGGAAATACTTTCCTCTTCGGAGAAGGAAGATTGTTCGCAAAAGCATTGTTTACAAGTGATTTTGAAGAGGCGAGAGCCGCCAGAGCGCTTATCCCCGATGGGTCATTTGTGGCAGCAGGAGATATGGACGACATCCTCCCCGTTTTTCCAAATCCACCATCATTCATTGAGGTGAAATCCTCCTATTTGCAGGTCCATAAGCATTTTTTATCAGCGGAGGCATTTCAGGCCAGAAGGGAGCTTTTTTTGATCCTACAAAATCGCTTACCCAGAGACGGAGAAAATTTGGAGAGCTCTTTGGATTGGATAGTCTCGACAGCCAAAGACCTGGGAGTGACTTCCATAGTATTTCAGTCGGTAGGTGGACGACAGAGGCCTAATTTTTTTTGGATCCACAAGGCAGAGCTAGACCCTGAGCGAGAAGTGTTTATTAAGGCGCTCACCGCACGGTTGAGTGTTTCCGGTTATGCATGTATTGCGACGCCTTCAGGCCGGTCCACTGTATGTAACAGAGGGCCAAGCGATATACCAAATTCGCAAGCGCATTTTGATGTGCTGAAAAGTTACCCGCAGATACTTTGAAAACTCATGTGTACTAACGAAGTTGCATTGTATATATTGGAAAAATCTGGAATTGTTCAAGGGTGACAGTAGTTCAGGACATCGCTTCCTGAACTCTGGCTGATGCGCGTGTTCTGATGGACCGGGAAGTGGTCGCATCTATCGATGGAATAATTATGCCGCCTAGCGCTGACACTCGAAAGCTTACATGGATAGTAATCCCGGCATATAACGAAGCATCCGTAATTGGCTCTGTTGTCGCTGATGTATGTTCAACTTATCCTAATGTTGTAGTAATTGACGACGGCTCCTCAGACGATACCGGAATTGAAGCATTGAAAGCAGGAGCGTCCTTGGTCACGCATGCCATTAATCTTGGTCAGGGAGCGGCGTTGAAAACGGGTATACATTTTGTTTTACAACGGCACGCAGAATATATCGTCACATTCGATGCAGATGGGCAGCATAGTATCGATGACGTGGATAACATGTTTGATGTTATGAGCACCAAGGGCTGTGATGTGGTTCTTGGCAGCAGGTTCTGTGGTACTACGGAAAATTTGCCCAGAATGCGCCGGTTTGTTTTGTGGCTGGCCATCCAGTTTACGCGACGCTCTACAGGTTTAAACCTGACTGATACGCACAATGGACTCAGACTCCTGTCGGTGGCGGCAGCCAGGCGTATTGGGCTGCAGCAAAATGGTATGGCGCACGCATCCGAACTCCTTGAACAAATCGCCAGGCATAACATCAGTTATAGCGAGGCGCCCGTTAATATTCGCTATACAGATTATTCATTGCAAAAAGGACAGAAGCTGTCCAACTCCATAGGCATCCTATTGGATTTAATCGTACGGAGGTTTGTTAAATGATCATTCAGCCGATTTTGAGTGTACTGTTGCTAGGGATACTATTTTTCGTACTGATTCAACATCATACCGGCCGCTTGTTGCGCCCTGCGGTGACTATTGTTGTAGCTACGGGCATATTTTTCACATGGATGCCCGGGTTTTCAAATAAAGTTGCAAATTATCTGGGCATCGGTCGTGGTGCAGATCTTATTTTCTATATTTGGATTGTGCTCTCGATGCTGGCTTTGGCATCTCTTTATATTACTTTCAATAAACAGGAGAGACAGATTACGCATTTGACCCGCGCGTTAGCGCTACATCAGGCGCAGGGAAAGATAGCCCCTGAAAAATGAGCGCCGATTTTCCGTAGAGCTTTATTGATTTCCATCATCCAGTTGTGCAGACAGAAAGAGATTAAACGTCAATGAGCGGATCAACGGCGTTTTTTCCCAGAGTGAATCAAAAGCGATCAGTACTTTCGCCATAACCCTGGACCACGGCAAGGAATTAATGGTCCTGAGAAAACCGTGCATGTCCGTGTTCAGGAGCAGCGCATAGCCCAGGAAGCCGGACCGCTCCACGCGCAACAGACGAAAACCATTTTTCTCGAGGTGGTCCCGTAACTCCTGCGTGGTCAGGCCGCGCTCCTCGTCCGCGTCGAAGTGCGCAGACGTTCGATAAACAAACCGACGAAACACACGTATCATCCAGTTGTCATCACAGGGCTCCAGAAAAACCAGCCTGCCACCAGGCCGCATGATTCGCCGCACCTCCGAAAACACTTCCGATAAGCGGTCCGGTAGGTGATGCAGCCCGCCCCGGACCACTATCACATCGAACGAAGCGGGAGCAAACGGCGAGCGAAGTGCATCGCCAGCGAAAATCTTGGAGCACCGTTCGGACTCTACCAGCTTCAGCATCTCCATCGAGAGGTCCATGCCAATTACTTCGCCGTAAAGTTGTTCGAGAACTGGAAGGAAGATACCCTCGCCGCACATGAGATCAAGTGCGCGCAGATGTTGTCCTTTCGGAAGAAGATCAGTCAGCCGGCGATTCCAGTACTCCTCATAGACAACCGTTCCGGGAACTGTCCGCCTCGCCTCGTGATAGCCTTTCGCGTATTCATGGGACTCTTCAAGACGTTCCTTCTGGGGCACAGGCTCGGCGGAACTACGGAGCTTTCTAGCACGGCCTGGCACCAGATCGGGAATTCCGTCGATCATTCTATAGGCAAGCCCGGCGGAATCGCTGATTAACTCAGAGCGTGCCTGATCGAAACGCAGGGGCTTGTGCGTGACAGGGCAAACGAGGATCGGCAGCAATTTTTCGTCCATCAAATTAACTCCATCAGGATTCTTGTGTCTCCGGCGGGGATTCTGGTGCATCCGTCAGGAGCCAAGTACCCGAGAAAGGCTGTCCAACAAAGAATAGGAAATATCTACCGGCTATTTCTTGGAAAACACCCAAATTACGCTTATACAAAGGCTCCAGCATACGACAACCCCGAAGGCGAAAAGCTGGACCACCATATAGTGAACCGGCACCAGCATGACCCCAACATGCATCACCAGTGCATTCAATATCAATCCACCAACACAGGTCAGCAGATACTTTACCAGCGCCAGGCCATGAGGAGCATCTGTGGCAAAAGTCCAGTGGTAATGCAGGAGATAGTTGTAAAAGCCAACAATAATGTAAGCGACAGTGCTTGCCACTGTGGTATGTAATGCCAAGCCCTCTACCAACGCATAAATAAGACCGAAGTAGAAAATTGTTGTAGTGCCGCCGACGAATAGAAAACGCAGTATCAACACGGGGTCGGTCATTGGCCGCCACATTCAATAGATGGTATATTTATTGTCATAGGCTGATACTATATTGACCACGGTAATATTTCATGCACTTTTGTGGATATATCGCTTTCCATTTTGATTGAAAGCCCATTTCATCATGAGCGTTTGAATAATTGATTACAGCATGGTTAGTAGCGTATCCAGGCTTGTTCAACATTCAGGTAGTCATTCCAGCAGCAAGAGTATAAGAATGATGGTTCATCTCGTGTGCAAACAATTCGATGGTGGGAGGTTCGAATGACAAGGGCTTCCAAATCATGTTGATCTTCAAGGCCCCGAATCCACGATTTCGCGTGTACACGCGGCTTTCCGATTACTGGCTCGTGTTGCGCGATCTTTTGGCAGGTCGTGCGCGGAAAGGGGACGACGTCGAGCGGCTGGAGAGCGAGGTTTCCAGACGGTTCGACGTACCTTATGCTCTTGCCATGCCCCAGTGCCGTGTCGGAATCTACCTGGCCATCAAGGCCGTCATCCGGCCCGGCCAGAAAGTGATTTGCTCGCCGTACACCATCAGCGATGCGATCAATATGGTGGTCTGCGCGGGTGGCGTTCCGGTGTTCGCCGACATTGAGGAGGCCACTGGTAATATCGACGCGAACGAGGTTGAGAAATTGATCGACGCCGATACCGGTGCGGTGCTGGTAACCCATCTGCACGGTATTCCCTGCGCGATCGAGCGAATCCAGTCGATCTGCAAGGCCAGGGGCGTTCCGCTGTTGGAGGACGCCGCCCAGTCGTTTGGCGCAAAAGTGAATGGCAAGCGACTTGGTACCTTCGGCGACGTCGGGATCTTCAGTTTCGGCATGTACAAGAACATTAACTGCTTCTACGGTGGCATGGTCGTAACGCATCGCAAAGATATCCATGACCGGATCCGCGCCGAGCGCGACACCTTCCCTTACCAGCCCACTGGGCATTTCCTGGACCGTGTGATCAAGGCGCTGCGGACGGACCTTTTCACGTGGCCGCCGATTTTCCATTTACTCACTTACTGGATTTTCCGCTACGGGCACCTGCATGGCATCGGCTGGATCAACAAGATTGTCACGGTGGAGCTGGACCTCACGCGCAAGGATACATTCCCTCGTCCTATCTCTGCCGCCTTCTGCCATTGCAGGCGCGGATTGTGCTGCGCCAGCTGGACGATATAGATCCCAACAGTCAGATTCGCATCCGCTATTCCCGCCTTTATCACGAGGGTCTTTCTGGCATTCCCCAGCTCATACTGCCGCCGTTCAAGGACGACGGCTCACATATCTACAACTACTTTCCGATCCAGTACAGCGATCGGACCGCTCTGGTGCGCTGGGCGATGCAGAACGCGCGCGACATGGCTATCCAGCATCTCAAGAATTGTGCGGCGCTGCCGGCGTTTGCGCGCGAGTCTCGGCCTTGTCCGAGGGCGGATCTGGTCGCGGCGCGGCTGATCATTCTGCCGAACTACCCGCGATACAGTGAGCGGGATGTGCGCCGCAACATTGAGGTCATCCAGGCGTTTTTCAGGAAGTGAGAGGTCGCAGATGGGCGCCCTGAACTCGGCGGACCTTGATCGCCTGGCAACACTCCACCGGGAGAGCCTCCCGGATTCGGCGGTCTCCGGGTTCGGTCAGGCCTACGCCAGGGCCTTTTATCACTATGTCAGATATCGGGAGAAAGAGCTTCTGATTCTCCACCGTGACTGGACGATCGGCTCGACGGCGTCGGGGTCGTCAGCCTGGAGTCCCAGAGCATGGAGCGACGACTGGCGCTGGCGACACCACTGCTGTTGCATGCTTTGCTCCATCCCCTGTGGTTTCTGGTGAAAGTCCGCGGATTCCTTTCAGGTCACGCCGACGATAATGCTCGCGAGGCACTGCAAGGTGCGAGGCGTACTGAGTAGTGATCATTTACGCCGATTCTTCGCGACGCGCCTCAGGAGCTGGTTCTTACCTCATACATAACATCGAGGCCGCACTGGTGGCGAAGGGCATAACGCACTATTGCGTCCGGACCGTGGATGAACCCGCCAATCGCGCGCTCGGATTCTATTCGAAGCACGGCTTTGAAGCCCTTGGCCGGATGCCGGATTTCGTATTCGACCGAGAGTTACTATCGTCAGAATCAGGAGCGGCTGTCGCAATCCGATGCGCGTTCGCCATCACGCTGAGCGTGATGGTGGACGCCGGGATAGAGGGCAGGCAGGATGAGTCAATAAGATGGACGCGCCGGTAGCCCGTCGGCCGCCCGAGTGCATCGCTTTGAAAAATCTCTGTGGGTTTCTCCGTCATCGGGAAGGAGCCGCCGAAGTGGTAGCTCGTGCCAGGGTCTTTCACCTGCAACAGTGGAACCAGTGGAACACCACCGAGTGAGCGCCACAGAGGCAACAGCGCACGCGCGGCGCCGCGCGCGGCCATGCGAGTCCGGGGATTGTCCTGATGGGAGAGGACCAGTTGGGAAATTCCATCCGCATCTGGTTGCCCGAGGGTTAGTTTCAGGCGCGAGGACTCGTCGGAGTGCAGGTAGCCGCCAAACACCAGCATGCGGTTCGCGAAAAATCGGGTCAGTGGCGTGGCCAGAGGCCCTAAGATCGCCAACTGGTTCTTTAATACTTCGCCGATCTGGTCATTGAAAGAGTAGACGGAAAAATGGATTGACCAGCGGCTGATCCGCGGCGCCGTCAGTGAGACAAAGAGCTGTGCGAGCGTGGCCATGCGCTCCCCGAACACGTCGCCTGCGGAGCGCCAGCGCAGGAACGGGAACATGAAGTACTGGCTGTCGATCAGGGGTGCCGGAAGGTCGTAATGCCCGCCGCTCTTCAACAGAATCCTGGTCGATGGAATGCAGCCTGCACCGAGGAACGCGCTGCCTGCAGCGTTTCCTCTGATCCACCGGCGAACCACAAACCTCCACCCAACCGTCTTTCTCGCAAAATCCTGTCCGCAGTCCAGCCTGCACAGTAATCAAGCTTGGAACCGTACTGTCGCTGCAGTTCGCGCAACCCGTGCATCGAATTCCAGATCAGCTGCCATGGGCAACCGTAAAGGCATAGGCTGCAGTAGCGGCACTCCGCAGACCGCACCGCTAGCCTTGCCTGAGCGACTCTCACTCCGGAGTTCTTCAGGTGGTCGGAGTGGCGACGCGTATCAGACAGGAAACAGGCGGCCGCCGCGGACAGGCGCAGCGCCGGCCCCGGTTCTCCATGCAAGGGATGATGTTCTTCCAACTCGTCATGT
>CAVVHD010000008.1:0-153648 GCA_963747995.1 uncultured Gammaproteobacteria bacterium
CCCTCCGACTCCACGGTTATGAGTCTCGCCCCAAACGCTATAGAAGTCGGATGCTCTTACTTATAGAAAATCTATAGAAATCAATAAGATGGTGGGCCCAGAAGGACTTGAACCTTCGACCTGCCGATTATGAGTCGGATGCTCTAACCAACTGAGCTATGGGCCCCCAAAAAAAGAGACGCGTGATTATAAAGAAGAAAGCGCTGATGTCACACCTCTTGTGCGGCACTTTTCCCGCCGTGGACGACTCAAGCCGGCAGATGTCCCACCTTTACCCAGATCAGCGTGTCTTCGTCGACAAAGGGCGCGTGCCTGCTCATATGCGGGCTGCGAATCCAGGTACCTTGCGGGTAGCTGCCATGCTCGTCCTTGAGTTCGCCACTGATGACATAAATCTCCTCCCCGCCAAAATGGCTGTGTGTCTGGAAGTGTTCACCGGCGGGCCAGCGTACCAGCGCCACCTGCTCGCGCCGTGTTGGTGTAGCGGCAGCACCTGCAGATTGCCGGAACCCGGCCGGAACGGCGCGCTGTGGGTATCGATGACAACGTGGCTGGGTGTCATCGGTCTGGAACTGGTGCAGCTTCACCAGCAGCACGCAGCCTTCGGTGCTGAACGGGCCGTGGCGGAAACCCTCGGGGTTGCGAAAGTAGGTGCCGGCCGGGTAATCGCCGGTTTCGTCGGAAAACACACCCTCCAGAACCAGTATCTCCTCGCCTTTGGGATGATCGTGGGGGCTGAACCGTGCGCCGGGTTCATAGCGCACAATACTGGTGGCATGCCCGCGCTCCGCGTCTTCGCGCGCCAGCGGTTTGCGCCAGACCCCGGGCATGGGGCTTGCCACCCAATCCTGCTGCGCGGTTGCTGATCACCACTTTCTGATTGAAGTCCATGTTTAGCATATCAGGGTTGCCCTACCTGTCGTCGACCGCCAGCAGCTCGTTGAGCGGCGGGTAGGAATTGCGCAGGCGTTGAAAATCATCCGGCTTCACCAGCAACAACTTTGATTCCTCCAGCGCGGTAATTTTGCCTTGTGTCAGGCGTCCTTCCTTGAGTGCCCGCGATCCCCAGCTATCGCCGACATGCAACTCGCGCCGCAGCGATTCGCCATCGGGTTTATCCAGTTGCTGCTCCAGGCAGCCGCTCACCACGATGTAAAAACCCGCCGGTACCTCGTTGGCGTATTGCACGACTTCGCCCTTGCAGTAGTTGAGGTAGCGTGTGGCCGGGCGTTCGCTCTCCGCCATATAGACGATGGTGCGCGGCATAAAATAATCGAACAACCAGTCGAGCCCCACCCGCAGCCTGGTGGCAATCCCGGGTAGCATGCCGATATAGGCCGCCCGCCATATCAGCCATGCGATCAAGCCTGTTACGCGCAGACCAAAGACTTCAGCCACTCCACGATAACCGCCCAGAGAAGCCATAATTCCCGCTGCTTCATAGTCGAACGCGAGTAGTGGCTGGCCGCGAGTACGCTTGACGATATTTTTCGCCAGTATGCCTGCCTGGTGTCTTGCAAACTGGGCAGTGGGCGGGGCGTAGCCGGCCTCGGTTGCGGCCGTCGGCAGCGGTACTAACGCGGCATCTCCAATTGACCACACGTTTTCCAGTCCCACGACTTCCAGTTGCGGACTCACCGGGATACGTCCTCGGTCCAGTTTTATGGGCAGGGACTTAACAAACTCCGAGGGTCCGTTGCCAATGGTGGTGACGATAGTGCGGGTCGGTAGGGAGCGGCCGTCGCTGGTATAGACGGCTTGTTGGGTAGCCGATTGAATGCCAGTCTTGAGCCAGACTTCGACGCCGAGTTTCTTCAAGATGCTCAAGTGCGTACTGGCTGAGGCGGGCCGGCATTTCAGGCAAGACCCGTTGATCACGCTGAATCAACACCATCCGCACTTCGTGGCGCGCAATATTGGGGTACTGCGGCAGGATGCGCTCTACCATTTCGGCCAGTTCGCCGATCGTCTCTACGCCGGAAAAGCCGCCGCCGGCGACCACGAAGGTCAGGGCGCGCTGTTTGATCTCGGCAAACCGTGTGACATCGGCCATTTCCATGCACTCAATAACACGGTTGCGCAACCGATAGGCATCGGACAAATCCTTCATGGTGAGGCTGTGGTGCTCAAAGCCCGGGAATAGCGACAGGTTGGCGACTTGCCCGGTGGCGATCACCAGATGGTCGTAATCTACCCGTTGCAGGATTTTCTTCTGGCCCTGTAGCAACACGACTTGCCGGGCCTGCAGGTCAATGCCGGTGACTTCGGCGAGGCGTACATGCACGCCTTTCAACAGGTTGCGCAGCGGGGTCACCGCATCCTGGGGATTGAGGGTGCCTGCTGCGACTTCAGGCAGCAGTGGTTGATAGGTGAAATAATTGATCTTGCTGATCAGTTCGATGTCCAGGTTGCCCCGGCAGATCTTCTGCAGTTTTTTGGCGGTGAACATGCCACCGAATCCACCGCCAATAATGACGACCTTTGTTTTCTGCACCGACTGCCTCCGGTCGATACCCTTGCGATCAGTTTTCGTCCAGGAAGCTGCGCAGGTAATCCGAACGCGTCGGGTGGCGCAGCTTGCGCAGTGCCTTGGCTTCGATCTGGCGGATGCGCTCGCGGGTGACATCGAACTGCTTGCCCACTTCCTCAAGGGTGTGGTCGGTGTTCATGTCGATACCGAAACGCATGCGCAATACCTTGGCTTCCCTGGCGGTGAGGCCTGCCAGCACTTCCTTGGTGGCTTCCTGCAGACCCTGGCCGGTGGCGGCATCCACCGGGGAGTGGATGGTGTGGTCCTCGATGAAGTCGCCCAGATGGGAATCTTCATCGTCGCCGATGGGCGTCTCCATGGAGATCGGTTCCTTGGCGATTTTCAGTACCTTGCGCACCTTGTCTTCAGGCATGTCCATGCGCTCGCCCAACTCTTCCGGTGTGGGCTCGCGGCCCATCTCCTGCAGCATCTGGCGCGAGATGCGATTGAGCTTGTTGATGGTCTCGATCATGTGCACGGGAATACGGATGGTGCGTGCCTGGTCTGCGATGGAGCGGGTGATGGCCTGGCGGATCCACCAGGTGGCGTAGGTGGAGAACTTGTAGCCGCGGCGATATTCGAACTTGTCCACCGCCTTCATCAGGCCGATGTTGCCCTCCTGGATGAGGTCGAGGAACTGCAGGCCGCGGTTGGTGTATTTCTTGGCGATGGAAATTACGAGACGCAGGTTGGCCTCGACCATTTCCTTCTTGGCGCGGCGTGCCCGGGCCTCGCCCATGGACATGTTGCGGTTGATTTCCTTGATCTCGGTGATGGTCAGGCCGCTCTTTTCCTCGACCTGGGAGATGCGGCGCTGCAGGCGCTGGATCTCGTCCTTTTCGGCAACCAGTTTGACTCCGTAGTCCTTTTTGCGTGCGTGGCGACCCACCCATCTGGCGTCCGTCTCGGAACCCTGGAAGGATGCAATAAAATCCTTGCGCGGCATGCCGCAGACCTTGACCGCCCGCCGCATGATCTCGCGTTCATGGTCGCGCACGGCAACCAGTATATTGCGCGGGGCGTCCGTCAGCGGATCGGAAACACGCGGTGTAAACTTGAAAAACTTGAACAACTCGCCCAGTTTCTCCATTTCCTTGATGGCGTTTTTGTCCAGACGCCCTTTCTGGGCAATGATTTTCTCGGTCTTGGTGTACTGGCGCTTGAGGGCGGCGAAGCGTTTTTTCGCCTCAACCGGGTCTGGTCCGGTTTCCGCTTCCTCCTCATCCTCGCCATCGGCGAGCGGGGGAGCGGCCTCGGCGACTTCCGCCGCAGAGGGCACGTTCTCGGTCGGGTCCAGGTAGCCCACGATAATGTCCGCAAGGCGCCTTTCCTCCTTGGCGACCAGGTCATATTCGTCAAGAACGCTCTTCACCGCCCCGGGAAACAGGGCCACGGCAGACAGCATCTCGCGGATACCTTCCTCGATGCGCTTGGCGATGACGATTTCACCCTCGCGGGTCAGCAGTTCCACAGTGCCCATCTCACGCATGTACATGCGCACCGGGTCCGTGGTGCGACCCGCTTCCGTCTCCACCGCCGCCAGTGCGGCAGCGGCTTCCGCCGCAGCGATATCGTCGGCGGAGGAGTCACCCTCGGCCATCAACAGTTCATCGGCATCGGGCGCAGATTCAAAGACCTGGATGCCCATGTCATTGATCATCTGGATGATATCCTCGACCTGATCCGGGTCGGAAATATCCTGGGGCAGATGATCGTTCACCTCGGAGTAGGTCAGGTAGCCCTGTTCCTTGCCCTTGGCGATAAGGTCCTTAAGGCGGGACTGTTGATGCGTGACGTCTGTCATTGAGCAGAAACCCTGAAAAGTGGGGAAAAAATTAGCCGGCGATTATAACCAGAAAACACTGACTTACCTACAGGAAAGTCGCGAAACTTCTCGATTGTGGCACCATTTGACCCACAAGCACCTCAAAAAGTTGCGTATTATTATATGGGGATGGAGTCGCGCTTTTTCAACTCGCTCCCGGCGCGTTAAACGGCATTTATTGGGTACCGGGACGCGGATGCGCAACTTACTCCCGGGGTTTGTTGCGTAGCGCGTCCCGCTGCAGTTTCTCCTGCAGCAGTTCCCTGAGTCGTTGTTTTTCCAGTTCACTCATCTCAGCGTAGTTGGTGAGTTTCAATTTGTCGACCTGCGCCGCTAATTTTGACTGGTGCGGCAGGTGCGCCAGCGCCGTCATGGTGTCCATAAATTGTTGCTCGATGCCGGTGGCGGGGATGAGTCGCTCCTGCCCGGCCAGTCGACTGAGCAGTTTGCCCTCGGCGGTGCCGTACCAGTGGCCCAATAGCATGGCGGTGCTGGATTCTGGCCGGCGGTGCAGCAAT
The DNA here is from genome assembly GCA_963747995.1 of uncultured Gammaproteobacteria bacterium. Classification (GTDB taxonomy): domain Bacteria; phylum Pseudomonadota; class Gammaproteobacteria; order Pseudomonadales; family Halieaceae; genus Marimicrobium. The sequence goes on from CAVVHD010000008.1 coordinate 4,874, forward strand.
TGCAGCAGTTCCCGCAGCAATTGCCCATCCTCGCCATCCACCTCATCCAATAACTCGAGCCTGACCAGGCGGGCGATGTCCGGTTGGTGCAGCAGCAGCGCGATGGCCGCCTGTGCCAGGTTGGAGTAGCCCCTGGCGGGTGGCCTGGTGCGTGAAGTGTTGTCCGCGTCGGGGGGCCGGGCGCTCCTGTTCTGGTCCGTATGGTCCACCATCGTTGGGGTGTGGCGTAGGTCATACGCCGACCTGTAATCGGGCACCTCGTTTTCAGATCGTGGTGGCGGCGCCTCCAGCAGCATCAGGCTGCTCAGTTCCAGCCCGGTGCGCTCGGCCAGCGCCTGGAACATCAACTGTCGGTAGACGCCCTCGGGCAGCTGCCGAATATAGGGCAGGGCCAGCTTGCTCATGCGCGCGCGGCCATCCAGGCTGGTGAGATCCAGCCCCTGTGCCACGGATTCGAACAGGAAGGTTTCCAGCGGCACCGCCTTGCTCAGCAGTTGCTCGAAGTGCGCCTGACCGCCGCTACGCACAGCATCGTCCGGGTCCTGTCCCTCGGGCAGGAACAGAAATCTGGCCTGGCGGCCGTCCTCCATGCAGGGCAGGGCGGCTTCCAGCGCCCGAAACGCCGCCTTGCGCCCGGCCTCGTCGCCGTCAAAACAGAACACCACTTCCGGGCACAGGCGGTACACGCGCTCCAGGTGGGCATTGCTGGTGGCGGTGCCCAGTGTGGCCGTAGCGTAGGTGATCCCGTGCTGCGCCAGGGCGATCACGTCCATGTAGCCTTCCACCACCAGGATGCGCTCCAGTTTGCGCGTGGTCTGGCGCGCCTGGTACAGGCCGTATAACTCGCGGCCCTTGTGGAAAATCTCGGTTTCCGGTGAGTTGAGGTACTTGGGCTTGTCGTCCCCCAGCACCCGGCCGCCGAAGGCGATGACCCGGCCGCGCCGGTCGTGGATGGGGAACACGACGCGATCCCGGAAGCGGTCGTAGACCTTGCCGTTCTCGTTTTTCACCAGCATGCCGGCCTTTACCAGCAGTTCGCGCAGTGCATCACCGCCGCCCAGGCCGCTGTGCAGGTTGTCCCAGCCCGGCGGCGCGAAGCCCAGCTCAAACTGCTTGGCGATTTCACCCGACAGGCCGCGCGCCTTGAGGTAATCCACCGCGCGCCGCGCCTGCGGATGGCTGCGCAATTGCTGCTGGTAGTAAAGGGACACCTGTTCCATCAGTGCGTAGAGCGGCTTGTTGCTCTCTTCCTGTTGCCCGGGATCGCGGCCGCTGCGGCCCGGTTCCCGGGGGACGACCATACCGGCACTGCTGGCCAGGTTTTCCACCGCCTGGGGGAACTCCAGATTTTCGTATTCCATGACGAAAGTCAGCGCATTGCCGCCGGCGCCACAGCCAAAGCAGTAGTAGAACTGTTTGTCGGGGTTGACGCTGAAAGAAGGGCTTCGCTCTTCGTGGAACGGGCAGCGGGCGGAGTAATTCTTGCCCGTCTTTTTCAGTTTGACACGCCGGTCTATCACCTCGACGATGTCGACGCGGTCCAGCAAGTCATCCAGAAAAGCTTGGGGTATCCGTCCGGCCATGTGCGGTGTCGTGGCAGTAAAACAGCCAGCTATTGAACCACGCCGGCAGGAAAATGTTTAGTATTGTAAAACTGTGGCCGGCCAGTGAAGACTTAGGCTGACAGGCGCTGTTTGACCAGTTTGCTAACCGCGCCGACATCCGCCCGGCCCTGCAGTTGGGGTTTGAGTTGCCCCATGACGGCGCCCATGGCAGCCATGCCTGTGACATCACTTGCGGCAATCGCCGCATCCACCATGGCCATCAGTTCGGCTTCGCTGAGCTGGGCCGGCAGGAATTGCTGGATCACATCGATTTCGGCGTTTTCCACATGGGCCAGCTCGTCGCGGCCCGCATTGGCGTACTGTTCGGCGGAATCGCGGCGCTGCTTGACCATTTTATCCAGCACCACAAGTGCCCGGGCGTCATCGACTTCTATGCGTTCATCGACTTCAATACGTTTGAATTCGGCCAGGATCAGGCGCAGGGTGGAGAGGCGATCCTTGTCTTTGGCTTTCATGGCGGCCTTCATGGCCGCCCTGATGGATTGCGCGAGAGTTTCTTCGCTCATTGGAGAGAGGGTGGTTCTAGTACAGGCGTACGCGCTTGCGGTTTTCGCGGGAGAGCTTTTTCAGGTGGCGTTTGACTGCAGCGGCACCGGCGCGTTTGCGCACGGTGGTGGGTTTTTCATAGTGTTCGCGCTTGCGTACTTCAGCGAGGACGCCAGCTTTTTCGCAGGAACGCTTGAAACGACGCAGGGCCACGTCGAAGGGCTCGTTTTCCTTGAGCTTGATATGGGGCATTAATTCCTGACCTCATTTACACGGATTTGGGCACCAGCCTCGTCCACGCTATCCGGCACCATTAAAGGGCGCGCATTCTATCCCGATACCGGATGTTTTGCAAAGCCTCCCAAAATGGTAATTTGAGGCCACGCTGCTGGTTTGGCACTCGCCCTGCCAGTATCATGCGCCACTGCTTCGATAGGGTGCCAACGATGTTAGTTCTGGGCCTTGAAACCTCCTGTGACGAGACCGGCGTCGCGCTCTATGACACAGAGCGCGGGCTGCTGTCCCACGCCCTGTTCAGCCAGGTGGATGTCCATGTGGAATACGGCGGGGTCGTGCCGGAACTGGCGTCCCGGGACCATGTGCGCAAGACGCTGCCACTGGTGGAGCAGGTATTGCAGCAGGCGGGCTGCGTGGCCACGGACATAGACGGGGTGGCCTATACGGCCGGTCCGGGACTGGCCGGTGCACTCATGGTGGGAGCCACTCTCGCCCGGGCGCTGGCCTGGGGTTGGCGGGTTCCCGTGCTGGGAGTGCACCACATGGAGGGCCACTTGCTGGCGCCTATGCTGGAGGAAGACGCTCCGCAGTTCCCCTTTGTGGCACTGTTGGTGTCCGGCGGCCATACCCAGCTGGTGCGGGTGGATGGCATTGGCCGATATCGGCTATTGGGTGAATCTCTGGACGATGCGGCGGGTGAGGCCTTCGACAAGGCAGCGAAAATGCTCGGGCTACCCTATCCGGGAGGACCCCATATTGCGCGCATGGCGCAGCATGGAGATGGGCGGCGCTTTGACTTTCCCCGTCCGATGGTGAATCGCCCCGGGCTGGATTTCAGCTTCAGCGGCCTCAAGACCCATACCCTGAACACGATCGCGGACTGTCGCCGGACCAGTGAACTCAGCGAGCAGGACCGCTGTGACATCGCCCGCGCCTTTGAAGAGGCGGTAGTAGCCACGCTGGTCATTAAATGCCGCCGGGCGCTGCGTCAGGAAGCGCTCAAAACCCTTGTTATCGCCGGCGGTGTGAGCGCCAATACCAGCCTCAGGTCCGCGCTGCAAAAGGCATTGGCGAAGGAGGGGGCCCGGGTCTTCTACCCGGCGCCGATGTTTTGCACCGACAACGGGGCCATGATCGCTTATGCCGGAGCCCAGCGGCTGCTGGCCGGGCAGGTGGACGATGCAGATACCCGTGTGCGACCGCGCTGGCCGATGGAAGAACTGCCGCCCTTATCCAGCGCCTGGATCGCCTGAGTGAATATCGTCTATATCAGGGGTTTGCGCGCGCAAGCGGTCATCGGTGTGTATGAATGGGAGCGCCATATTCGCCAGACTCTGGTGCTGGACCTGGAGATGGCCAGCGATACGGCGCGCGCCGCGGTCAGCGACCAGATCGTCGACGCACTCGATTACGCGGCGCTGTCCGGGCGCGTAGTTGCGCTGGTCGAGGGCAGCGATTACCAGTTGCTGGAAACCCTCGCTGATGCGGTGGGCCGCATGATCATGCAGGACTTCGGTGTCCCCTGGCTGCGCTTGCGCCTGAGTAAACCCGGGGCGGTAGCCGAGGCCGAGGACGTGGGTGTGATTATCGAAGCCGGCGAGCGGCCCTGATGATGGCGCGGGTGTTCCTCGGGATTGGCAGCAATATCGAGCGCGAGCGTTACATCACCGCCGGCCTCGATGCGATGCACGGGCTGTTTCACGAGCTGGCGCTATCCTCGGTGTACGACAGCGCCGCCATCGGTTTTGCGGGACAGCCCTTTTTAAACCTGGTGGCGGCGGTGCACACTGATTTTCCGCTGGCCGAACTGGCTGCGAAATTACGCCACATTGAGGCCGAGCACGGGCGCCCTGCCAACGCCACGCGATTCAGTGCCAGGCATTTGGACATCGATATCCTGACCTATGACGATGCCGTGGGTACCCTCAGTGGCGTGCAACTGCCACGGGATGAAATTCTCGAGAATGCCTTTGTGCTGTGCCCACTCGCAGAACTGTCGCCCGACACGCTGCACCCAGTGGTCAAGCGCAACTATTTGTCGCTGTGGCAGGCCTACGACCAGTCCTCGCAGCCATTGTCCAAAGTGGATTTTAGTGTGGCGGGGCCGTTTGATCTCACGCGCGGATTAGTGTTGCAGCAATACCGCGTCAATCGGGGCGCAAACTCTCCAGTATCCTGACGCGTTCTGCGCTGATGGCCTCTCCCAGCGCCTTGCCGCTCAGCCCACAATCGTTGAACTGTTCCGCGCTGACCGCCTGCGCGGCCGCCAGTGCCTGGCGCAGGTAATTCGCCTGGGGATAGTCGCGCTGCTCCAGGCCAAGGCGGCCGCGGGCATCCGCTTCACACGCCAGCAAAAAAGCCTCGAAGCGATCCGGGCGGCGCAGCGCATCCGTCGCGATGAGCAATTTCAGTACGGTTTTACCGCGCAGCTCCAGTGCCCGGTGACAGAGGGTGTGGTAGAGGCAGGCCGCTCGCGCGAGGTCCGTGTGGCGTCGCGGTGCGCGCAGCCGCTGACAGATCTGCTCCACCTGTTTTACCCCGCGCCGTTCGTGGCGGATATGACGTGGCCATTCAGACTGTGGTGTAGTGCCCTTGCCCACATCGTGCAGAAGCACGGCGAAGCGCACGTCGGTGTCTGCACAGAGTAAGGCCGCCTGCTGCAATGCCATAAGGATATGCTCACCAGTATCGATCTCCGGATGATGCGCAGCCGGTTGTGGCACGCCGAACAAGGCCGCAACTTCCGGCAGCAGTTTGTCCAATGCGCCGCAGTCCCGCAGCACCTGTATAAACACTTCCGGGTTGCGCTCGCCCAGGGCTTTTTCAAGTTCCACCCACACCCGCTCGCGGACTCAGGTGCGCCAGTTCGCCTTGCGCCACGATCTCCGCCATCAGGGCGACGGTTTGCGGGGCAACGGTAAAGTGCAGGTGGGCGTAACGAGCGGCGAATCGGGCGGTGCGCAGCACCCGCAGGGGATCCTCCACAAACGCCTCAGAAACATGGCGCAGTACTCGCTGTTCCAGATCGTCGCGGCCCCCGTAGGGATCGATGATGCTGCCATCGGTATCCTGCGCCATGGCATTGATGGTGAGATCGCGCCGCCGCAGGTCTTCCTCCAGGCTGACCGACGGGTCGCAATCCACGGCAAAGCCGGTATAGCCGTGCCCGCGCTTGCGCTCGGTGCGCGCCAGCGCATACTCCTCTTTGGTCTGCGGGTGCAGGAAAACGGGGAAGTCCTTGCCAACCTGTAGATAGCCCTGCTGCAATAGCTCTTCGGGCCGGGCGCCAACGACTACCCAGTCACGCTCAGCGACCGGGTACTTCAGCAGTGCATCGCGCACCGCGCCGCCAACCAGATAGATTTTCATAAATCCAGTGTACAGCCCCAGAGTTGCTGCGTCATGACCGGGAGGTAACGGCCTTGTCCCGGCACTTTCCGCCACTGCAGGCACAGCGTGTCCACTGGCCGCTGTCCAGATGGTAAAGCGACAGTGCGCCGTTCCAGACGCAACCCGTATCCAGCGCGATGGCGTTGGGATTGTCGGTGTGTCCCGCAATGGTGGCCCAGTGGCCGAACAGAATGCGATCGCCAGCGGTTCTGCGCTCCTTGTGGCTGAACCAGGCGGAGACTTTCCGGTTGCCCAGGTTCGCCACCCCTGGTATCGGGGTGCTACCCTTGCTCTCCAGGTCCAGTATTCCCTCGCTGGTGCAATAGCGCATACGGGTGAGGTAGTTGGTGATGACGCGCAGGCGCGCCATGCCAGCAAGGTCATCAGACCACTGCTCTGGTTGGTTGCCGTACATGGTGCTCAGGAACGTGACACGGTCGGGGCCGCGCAGTGCCGCTTCGACTTCCCGGGCGTAGCCGATCGCCTGCTGCACAGTCCATTGGGGCGGAATGCCGGCGTGAACCAGGGTGTGGCCATGCTCGTGATGTATCAGCGGTTGTTGCCCCAGCCAGTGGAGCAATTCTTCCCGATCCGGTGCCTTGAGGATTTTGTCGAAAGTGTCCGAGCGACTGGGCTGGCGCACCCCCGCGGCCACCGCCAGCAGGTGCAGGTCATGGTTGCCCAGCACCACGACCAGGTTTTGTCGCATTTTGTAAAGGAAGCGCAGGGCACTCAGGGATTTGGGACCGCGGTTGACGATGTCGCCCACGGACCACAACACGTCCTTGTCCGGTTTGAACTGTACCGCTCGCAGCAGGCACTTGAGGGGCTGCAGGCAACCCTGTATATCACCGACCACATAGGTGCTCATAACAGCGACCTAGTTCAGCGCCGTGGGGGTATGGAGGGAGAATGCGCGAATGGGTACCTCAAAGGTAGGCAGATCACGCGGGTCTACGTCCATTGGTTCGCGCACCACCATGAAGTAGCTGCCCTCCATGCATCCCACCGGAGTGGATAGCGTGGCACCGCTGGTGTAGCGAAACGATGCCTGTGGCTGTATGACCGGTTGTTCTCCCACCACCCCCTCGCCCCGGACCTCCTGCACCTCGTTGTCGGCATCGGTGATAATCCAGTGCCGCGACAGTAACTGCACCGGTAGGTTCGACCCGTTGTTGATGGTAATCGTATAGGCGAAGGTGTATTGGCCATCGTCCGGGCGAGAGTGACTGGGCAGATAGGCGGTGACCACATTGACTCCCACCAGGGACGAATTAAAGGGAATTCTGGGCATGGATGGCGTTGGTAATCTCAATAAATTGTGTCAGTTGCAGGGTTTCTGCGCGTGCGCCGGGGTCAATGCCCAGCGCTTCCAATTGCGTGCTATCTATAATCTCTTTCAGATTGTTGCGCAAGGTTTTGCGACGATGCGCGAAAGCCGACTTTACCAGATTGCGCAATAGCAGCTCGTTGCACGGCGGCCACGGTGACTCTCGCCAGGGCGTCAAGCGCACAATCGCCGATTGTACTTTAGGTGCTGGGCTGAACGCATGGGGCGGGACGTCGAACAGGTGCTCCACCTGGCACTGGTACTGGGCCATGATGCCGAGCCGGCCCCAGTGCTTACTCCCCGGAGATGCCGCCAACCGCTCTACCACCTCCAGTTGCAGCATGAAATGCATGTCCTGGATGATGGCGCTGTTCTCCAGCAACTTGAAAATGAGTGGCGTCGAGATGTTGTAGGGCAGGTTGCCCACCACGCGCAAGCGCTTGTCACGGTGCTCTTGTTCTACCGGGGTGTGCCCGACCAGCGCGGCGAAGTCAAAATTCAGCGCATCGGCGCTGTGCAGCCTGAACCCGGGCAAGTGGCCGAAGGAGGCCAACAATCCCGGCACCAGGTCGCGGTCCAGCTCGATTGCGTCCAGCGTGCAACCGCTCCCGATCAGTGCTGCCGTCAGCGCGCCCTGGCCCGGTCCGATTTCCACCAGGTGCTGTTCGGTTCGTGGATGAACGGCCGCTGCGATGCGATCAATGATCGAAGCATCCTGCAGGAAGTTCTGGCCAAAGCGCTTGCGGGCGTAGTGTTGTGAGGGGTGACGACTCATTGGTGTCATTGTACAGGGAGAGGAGTGCATTTATACCGCAGGCTGGTTTATTCGCCTTCGTTTTTGATACACTCGCCTTACATTCCAAATATAATTGCAGGCCAGCGTTAGATGCCTTTCTCACAATACATTCGCCTGGTCGATATCATGGCACTGATGGCGCTGCGGGCAGACGCCTCCCGATTTTTTCTTGGTTATATATGGTGGGTGCTGGAGCCGCTGTTGTGGGTGGCAGTGTTCTACATTGTTTTTGTGGTTATCCTGGCGCAGCGCCATGCCGACTTTCTGGTGTTTTTGATGACGGGCAAGCTGGTTTTTGTGTGGTTTTCCAAATCCGTCACGCAGGCTTCCAACAGCATTGTCAGCAGCAAGGGCCTGGTTGGCAAGATCAACGTTCCCAAGACGTTATTCCCGATGGCCATCGTCCAGGAAGGTCTGTACAGGCAGGTTGCAGTATTCGGGTTGCTGGGTGCCTTTCTGATAGGCAGTGGTAATGCGGTCACTGCCACCTGGTGGTACTTGGTGCCACTGATCCTTGTTAACTACGTGATAATAGTAGCTTGTTCTTTTGCCGGTGCCTGCCTGGTGTGCATAGCGCGCGATTTTGGTCAGTTGATTTCCCTGGGCATGATGTTTTTGATGTTCACATCGGGCATTTTCTGGGATGTGCGGGGACTTAAGGATCCCCATAAAACCGACCTGGTCATGGCCATGAATCCACTGGCTTTCATTGTCGACTGCTACCGCCAGATAACGATGCACAACACTGCTCCTGATATGCTGCACTTGCTCACGATAGGCGCTGGTTTTGGCGCATTGCTTTGCGTCATGGTGTTCATCATGCGTCACCGCAGCCAGTATCTGGCTCTGCGGGCACTTACCGCATGAGCGACAACAAAAAGCGCATTATGATTGAGCTGGACAACGTATCGCACAGCTACCACTCCGGGAAGCGGACCTTCGATCACGGCACCCACCATGTGCTGAACCAGGTCTCCCTGCAACTCTATAAGGGTGAAACGCTCGGTATTATCGGCCGTAACGGCGTTGGCAAGACCACGCTGCTGCAGCTGATGGCAGGTATTCTGGCTCCCACCCTAGGTGAGGTGAGGATACATCCCGGCAAGTCGGCTTCATTGCTGACACTCGGACTGGGCTTCAAGGCTGACTTATCAGGCCGCGATAATGCACTGCTGGCGGCGATGTTGCAGGGCTCCACTCGAAAACGGGCAGAGTCCTTTCTGGACGATATTGCAGAGTTTTCCGAACTGGGCGATTCTTTTTATGAGCCGGTGAAAAACTATTCGTCCGGCATGCGCGCGCGCCTTGCCTTCACCACGGCCCTGATGACCCACGTGGATGTGTTGTTGATCGATGAAATTCTCAGCGTTGGTGACGCCCAATTTCGGGGCAAGGCTCAGACTGCCATGATGAGCCGCGTCACCGGTGACCAGACAGTGGTCTTTGTATCCCACATGGCTGACCAGGTGAAGCAAATGTGTAATCGCGTGATCTGGCTAGAAAAGGGCAAGATCGCCGCCCAGGGTGATTCTGCCGAGGTGGTGGATGCCTATACCCGACACATTACCCAGGCGCGTGAGGCCGGCGCGAAGCAACAGGCCTTGCCGCCTGAGCCGCTTCGCTTACCTTAGAGTTTTCCGGTCAATTGGCAGGCAATCGTGAGAGCCTGCTCCATACTGTGCCAGTCGGCCCTGCCGGTTCCCGCCAGTTCCAGTGCAGTTCCGTGATCCACCGAAGTGCGAATGATCGGTAGCCCCAGGGTGATATTGATGGCGCGCCCGAAGCCTGAGTATTTCAGCACAGGCAAGCCCTGATCGTGATACATGGCAAAAACCGCGTCGCAATTATCCAGCACCTTGGGGTTGAATGCAGTATCGGCGGGCAGCGGCCCGAGCAAGTCCATGCCCGTTGCCCGCAGCTGCTCCAACACCGGAATGAGTGTGTCGATTTCCTCCCGGCCCATGTGACCACCTTCTCCAGCGTGCGGGTTCAGCCCCAGCACGGCAATGCGCGGTGCCGCTATGCAGAATTTGCTTTGCAGGTCACGATGCAGAATACCCAGAGTCTGATGCAGGAGTTCGGGAGTGATGGCTCCTGGTACGTCTTTCAGGGCCAGATGAGTGGTAGCCAACGCCACGCGTAGTTCCTGTGTCGCCAGCATCATGACAACTTGACTGGTACCGGTCTCTTGGGCCAAAAATTCGGTGTGCCCTATGAACGGGATACCAGCGTCGTTGATGACAGATTTTTGCACTGGACCGGTCACCATTGCCTGATAGACATCACAGAGGCAGCCTTGTACCGCCTGTCGGAGAGTCTCTATCACATAGGCAGCGTTGGCAGGATCGAGAGTGCCTGCGATGGTCGGTACGGCCAGCGCCACGGGCTGAATCTTCAGTGTGCCCGCCCGGTGTGCCTGTGGCGGCGCGTCCCGTGTCCAGGTTTGCAACTCCACAGGCAGCTGCAGTGCCTGCGCCCGCTGTTGCAGCAGGTTGGGGTCAGCGATCACCACTAACTCTGCGTCCCAGGGTTGCAGCGCCGCCAACAACACGATGTCCGGCCCGATGCCGGCGGGTTCACCTGCTGTGATGGCTATCCTGGGAACCGCCATGCTCGGGACCTACTTTATGTCGACAAAGGCTTCATCGCGAATTTGCCGCAGCCAGGCGTCCAGCTCTTCCTGGTATTTGCGGTTGTGTAAGTAGTCCTTAGCTTTGGCGCGAGTGGTCTCGTCTTTCATGTCCTGTTCCCGGCGACCCTCCACCTTTATGATATGCCAGCCGAACTGCGTTCGTACCGGGTCGGATATCTTGTCCACAGGGGTGCCTGCCATGGCCGCTTCAAATTCCGGCACCATTTGGCCGGGGTTGGTCCAGCCCAGTTCACCACCCTCCTGGGCGGAGCCGATATCCTGCGAGTACTGTCTGGCCAGATCTGCAAAGTCCTCGCCTGCGAGGGCGCGAGCCTTGAGTCCGGCTACCAAATCGCGTGCCTGGTCGTCCGTCATGATCTCCGAGGGCTTTACGAGGATATGCCGGGCTTTGGTCTGGGCGACCAGCTGGTCTCCACCGCGCACTTCCTTGAGAAAGACCAGATGGAACCCGTTGTCCGAGCGCACTGGGTCGGCGGTTTGACCGGGTGCCAGTTTCGGGACAATGTCACTGAATAGCGACGGCAGTTCATCCACTTTGCGCCAACCGAGGTCTCCGCCGCTAAAAGTGCCGGGACTGGTGCTGGCACGAACGGCCTGCTCGAAGGGCTCACCGGCGCGAATGCTCTTCAGCACTGCATCAACTTGGGCACGGGCTGCCGAGACTTCACTGTCGCTGGCCCCAGGGGCTACTGGTAGCAGCGCGTGGAGGAGGTGGTAATCCTGCTTGGTCAGCGTTTGACCTTGCTGCGTGGCAAGGAAGCTGTCCACTTCCTGGTCTGTTATCTGGATACGCTGATTGATGTTACCTGCCTGTACGCGCTGAATGATCATTTCCCGCCGAACCTGCTCGCGCATGGCGTCATAGGACTGACCATGCTGCTCGAGTGCCTGGCGAAACTGGTCGAGGCTCATGCGGTTCTGGGCGGCGATACGCTGCACGGCAGCGTTAAGCTGTTCGTCGGAGATGCGCACACCGGCACGGGTGCCTTTTTGTAGCTGGATACTTTCGAGAATCAGCCGATCCAGGGTTTCCCGGATCAATTCATCCTCTGGAGGCATTTTGACGTCTCTGGCTTTGAGATTCTCGGACACCGCAGCAACTCGGTCGCGCAACTCGCTGGCCATGATGATGTCGTCATCGACGATCGCCACCACCTGATCCATGACTTCGGTGGCAGCCTGTAACGGGGTCCCGATGAGGATGGCACCGGTCAGGCTTGCCAATAGCAGCAGTATCTTAATATTCACGTTCGTTGAAACCTCGAATCATGTCTTGCATGATGTTGGTAATCCGGTTGCCAAAACCACCCATACCTTTCAGCACAAATTGAAACTGCAGCGAACTTTCCCGTTCCAGGTCGGGATTGCTATAGTCCGGCGTCACACCATTTACATTGTTGTAGTAACGCAACTGCACCAGTCGTACCATCCAGCAGCAGCTATCATATTCGACGCCGACCATATCTTCCACGCTGATGTTGTCTTCCACGGAATAGTTCATGGCGGCGAACACGCTCCAGTTGTTGTTCAGCGGCAGGTAGCCGGAAGCGCTGGCCTGCTCTGTCAACGGCTGGGTATTGATGATGGTGAGCGGGCGACGATAGGCATAGCCGAGGTTAAAGATACCGCCATAATCTGTCTTGTAACTGGCCTGGGAGAAGCCAGCGTTAAGGTTGTCCGCGTAGGGATCCCACACCAGACTGGTGTCCAGACTCAGTTTTTCAGTGGGAGTGAAGTTTAATAACCCGGCGATTTCCGAGCCGGGATCCTGATTCGGCGCTTCTCCCTGGGTCAGTCGCACATCGCGGTCCTGGAAATAATAAATCTGGCCGACACTGGCACTGAGCAGGTTGCGACCAGTCTCGTCATCAATAAAACGGCTGGTCAGTCCCGCAGAGATCTGGTTGGCATCATCCAGGCGGTCGTGACCGGAGAAACGGGTCTCCCGGAACAGTTGGAAGTAGGTAAAGGTCAGCTCAGCCGTATCAAAAACCGGTTGGTTCGCCTGTTCCTCGTGTTCGCTGTACAGGTAGTACAGGCGGGGCTCCAGTGTCTGGAGTAGCCCTTTGCCGGCAAAACTGGTCGGGCGTTCAAAAATCAGGCTGCCGTCCAGGTTGAACAACGGGGCGCCTGCGCCGGGGTCGCTATCGGTAAAATATTGTTTTCCAGTCAGACTGTTATTGGCAAAGAACTCCCCGTCATTCAATTGGTAACTTACCTGCCGGTATTTTAGTGTTGGCTTGAGGGATCCAAAGCGCCAGAGCATGGGATAGTCCAGTCCCGCTTCGCCGTACAGCCTCTGCCCGGTGACGACGTCCTCCTGGGCTCCGAAATTCGTGTATTGGGCTAGGACGATGGGTTCCAGGGTGAAGGGGGTGCCGCTGCTGCGGTACTGGTTAGTGAATTGTGGCAGCTCTTCATAATCCTTCTTGATGTCGTCTGCCAGTGACTGGAACTGCTGGGCCCGCAGGTTCATTAGCCACTTGTCGCCAAGATAATCCATGGATACCAGCTGCAGCAGGCTGGTACTGCGCTGGGAGTCGATGTTGGCGGTTTCAAGGTCTCTCAAATAGTCAACGTCGCTGGCTTTGCTGTAATCCACCTTGGAGAGCCAGCGCTCTTCGAACAGGCCATCCTGTTTGACCACGCCCAGCCAGCGGTCGGTGCTGACCTGCTCCGATGCCTGATCCCCGTAGCGGGTATCGTTCCCCATGTAGGCGCCGCCGACGAGCCATTCACCGATAAGTGGATTCAGATAGCGTAACTGTAGCTGGTGATCCAGGCCTCGATCCTGGATGTAGCGCGGGGCATACAGCGCGTCGTAGTTCGGGGCCAGGTTCAAATAGAGGGGTACGCTAATGTCCAGGCCCCCGCTGCTGTCATTGCCAAAGTCAGGCCACAGCAGGCCAGTACGGCGTCGGTCATCAATAGGTAAGCGCAGCCATGGCGTGTAGAACACGGGTACGCCCTCCAGTTCAACCCGGGCGTTGTGGGCTGTGGCCAGCCCTTCCTCCAGGTCAACCTCCATGTCCTTTGACAGCACGTTCCAGTCTTCTTCTCCCGGCGGACAATAAGTGAAGTTGCCGTTGTGAATGTGGATCAGGCCCTCCTGGTCCCGCTGCAGGATATCAGCGGTGCCACGCATATGTTCCCGATGGAAGACGAATTGGGAGTCGTACACAACAGCTTCGCCGGTTCTGGAGTAGACCTGCGCATGATCGCCCAGCAGCAACATGTTTGGCTCGCGCAGCGTGACGTCGCCACTCAGCATAGCGGATTCTTGTTCGCGATTGATCACCACATTGTCGCTGCGCATATGCCTGTAGCCTTGCACGGCATTCGCGTTGCCAGTCAGTATGACTTCGTTGTCTTCCAGTCGTGTGCTGTTGGCGTGGGCGTGGATATCTGCTTTTTCCAGGGGTGTGCTGGTATTTTCTTCGGCCAGCGGGTCTATATACCTACCCTCACAAATTATACACTGGCGATCGCGCAAGGACTCTGGGACATGCTCTAAAGGCACCCAGTCCAACGTAAAGGACTTTGCTTCGGTAATACCCTCATTCTCTGGAGAAGATTGCTCAGAATTGTTTTTTTCATTGGCGACGCCGTCCCCCGGGTTGTTATCCTGTGCCGAGGCTGCGAACGACAGACCCCATCCCAGCGTAATTGCTACCAGGCACGCAATGGCACGCGTGAGGCGAAGACGAGGGTTGGCACAGTCAGGAGTCATCAAGCTCAGGTTATATGGCGGGCTAGAGGCGGAGTCTAAAGCATCCCCCCCGCCTTGTCCGTCAAATTTTGAATCAGGAGAATACAGTGTCACCGCGACCTGCACCCGCAGCTCTTCTACCCTGGGCCCTGTCCGTTCTGGGCGTGTCTGACAGCTGCTCCCTGCCGCCCCTGTCGGTGGTGGCCGGGGACGCCAGTCATCGTCGTTATTTTCGCTTTGCGCATGCGGCGCACAGCTATGTGGTGGTGGAGGCGCCGCCCGCGACTGAGAAGAACGAAGCATTTGTGAGTGTGCACGCTCTGTTGGCTGCAGCGGGCGTGAATGTTCCCGCGCTCCTTGGTGTTGACCTGGATCGTGGCTTTCTGTTGTTGGAGGATCTGGGCGATCTGTTGCTATTGCCGGCGCTCAACCCGGCGTCGGTGGACGGCCATTACCGACGTGCATTCGAAGTGCTGGCGAAAATGGCGGTGGTGGATAGTGGCCCCACTGGTCTCGGTGAATACGACAGGCCTTTGTTGAGTGAAGAACTGGGCCGCTTCCTGGAGTGGTTTGTTCACGGATTACTGGGATATGTGCCGACTGCGGCCGAGGAGGCCGTGCTGCGCGATTTTTTTATGCAGCTGATCGACAGCGCGCTGGAGCAGCCCAGGGTGCTGGTGCACCGTGACTTCCACAGTCGCAACCTGATGCTCGTTGGCCAGGGTGGATTGGCGGTGATAGATTTCCAGGATGCGGTCGTGGGGCCGGTCACCTATGACCTGGTGTCCCTGCTGCGCGATTGTTACATCCAGTGGCCAGTGGCGCAGGTTCAGGAATGGGCGCTGACCTACCGCGGGCTGCTGCGTACGCGTGGCTTATTGGCTGATACGGACGAGGCGTTATTTCTGCGCTGGTTCGACTGGATGGGCCTGCAGCGGCATATCAAGGTGCTGGGCACATTTGCCCGTCTCTACCTGCGTGACGGCAAGTCCGCTTATCTGGATGATCTGCCACTGGTGATACACTACGTACTGGAAATCGTCGACAAATACGCGCAGGAGGTGCCCGCGTTCAATGACTTCAGCGCATGGTTCACCCTGCGCTTGTCGCCGCTGATTGCGCAACAGGATTGGAGTAAAAAACGGTGAGGGCCATGATTCTCGCTGCCGGCGTAGGCGAGCGCATGCGGCCTCTGACGGAGCACACCCCCAAGCCACTGTTGCAGGTGGCGGGCATCCCTCTGATCGAGCACCATCTCCGGCGCCTGGCGTTGGCCGGAGTTGGTGAACTGGTGATCAACGTCTCCCATCTTGGCGAACAGATCATGGACTACTGCGACGATGGCAGCGCATGGGGCGTCAGCATTGCCTACTCGCAGGAGGACGTACCACTGGAAACAGCTGGTGGCATTATCAGGGCACTGCCGCTGCTGGGGGATGCGCCATTTCTGGTAATCAACGGCGATATCTGGATCGACTACCCCTTTGAGCGATTGGCCACTTATTCCCTCAGAACGCATGAAACTGCCCGCCTGGTGCTGGTAGACAATCCGCCACAACATCCTGCAGGTGATTTCCAGTTGGACGATAACGACTGGGTCAGGGTACTGCCGCCCGCTGCGGTAGGGTGGACCTACGCTGGTGTGGGGATGTATACGCCAGCGTTTTTCGCAGGGTGCCCAGCAGGCAAAATGCCCCTGCGGCCGCTGCTGGATGCGGCAATAGGCCAGGGCTGTTTGGGTGGCGAGCGCTATCGGGGGCAGTGGCACGACGTGGGTACACCCGAGCGCCTGTGGGCGCTCGATGCCATGGTGGGAGCCCCTGTCTAAGTGCGGGAGTTTGTGTTTTCGGAGGGGAACCACAGTGATCTCCCCGTGTACCACCCGCATTTAGTCGTTAGAATAGCACCCTGAATACAGTCCGGAGTCCACCATGGCCGATTACCTGATAGCCCCTTCTATTCTCTCCGCCGATTTCGCCCGTTTGGGTGAAGAGGTTGATGCGGTGCTCAGCGCGGGTGCCGACATCATACATTTCGATGTCATGGACAATCACTATGTGCCGAATCTCACCATCGGACCGATGGTCTGTACTGCCCTGCGCAAGTATGGCATCACGGCAGATATCGATGTGCATTTGATGGTGAGCCCGGTTGATAAGCTCATTAGCGATTTTGCCGAAGCCGGCGCCAGCTACATCACCTTTCACCCGGATGCTTCTACCCATGTCGACCGCTCCTTGCAGCTTATCCGCGACGCGGGCTGCAAAGCAGGGCTGGTGTTTAATCCACACCTGGGACTGGATGTTCTGCGTTATGTGCTGGATAAGGTTGATATGGTGCTACTGATGTCAGTCAATCCAGGTTTTGGCGGCCAGTCCTTCATTCCCTCCACCCTGTGCAAGCTGCGCGAAGCGCGCGACATGATCAATGCTTCGGGATTCGATATCCGACTGGAGGTCGACGGTGGCGTCACGCCAAAGAACATCGCTGAGATCGCGGCTGCGGGTGCCGACACGTTTGTTGCCGGTTCCGCTATTTTCAATCAGCCGGACTACGGGAAAGTCATTGAAAAAATGAGGGAGGAGTTGCGTAAGGTAGCTACATTGACCATTTAGACCCGTTTGCCAAGCGCCGGCCTATATGTACAATAGACCCCCCAGCTTCCTGGAGAACGCTGTGAAAACAGCAATGCGTATCAGTATCGACCTGCTGTCGATGCGCGAGGTCATCCGCTGGCGATGGTAGCCAGGGCTTCATCACGACCTGATTACGTACCTTATTTCTCCGAGGACATCCCATGAAACAGCAGGATTTTGCTGCGCTTGCAGCGCAGGACTACAACCGTATACCGGTCAGCCGGGAAGTGCTGGCCGATCTGGAAACACCCCTCAGCGCTTATCGCAAGCTGGCCGAAGGTCCCTATTCATATTTCTTTGAGTCAGTGCAGGGCGGAGAGAAATGGGGTCGCTACTCCATCATAGGGCTGCCTTGTCGCACGCTGCTCAAGGTCTTCGGCCAACGCGTGGAGATCTGGGTCGATGGGCGACTGAGCGAGAGCGAGGAAGCTGTCGATCCGCTGGCTTTTGTTGAGGCATTCAAGCAGCGCTATCGCACCGCACCACGCAGTGACCTGCCGGTCTTTCACGGTGGACTGGTCGGTTATTTCGGCTACGATACCGTGCGCTATGTGGAGCCCCGCCTGCAGGCGGGGACACCGCCAGACCGTTTGGGTACACCCGATATATTGCTGATGGTATCGGAGGAAGTTTTGGTGTTCGACAATCTGGCAGGCACGCTACGCCTCATTGTGAATGCAGATCCTACCCTCGATCGCGCTCTGGAATTGGCCCACGCGCGACTGGCGGTATTGGTACAGCGCCTGCGCGACCCCATGCGGCCCCTGCCGGAGGTGGTACTGGCGGCGGCGGACAGCGCGGTTCTAGAGCAGCAGGCACACTCTGACTTTACTCAGCAGATGTATGAAGCCAGCGTGGAGAAGGTCAAGGAGTATGTGCTGGCCGGCGATGTCATGCAGGTGGTGCCCTCCCAACGCATGAGCATCCCTTTTGACGCGCCGCCGCTGAACCTGTATCGGGCCCTGCGCAATCTCAATCCCTCACCGTATATGTACTTTTTGGATCTGGAGGATTTTCACATCGTGGGTTCGTCGCCGGAAATCCTGGCCCGGTTGGAAAAAGGTGTGGTGACCGTGCGCCCCATCGCTGGTACCCGGCGGCGTGGGCATACGGAGGAGGAAGATAAGGCGATGGAGGCGGAATTGTTATCCGATCCCAAGGAAATCGCCGAGCACCTGATGCTGATTGATTTGGGGCGCAATGACGTGGGGCGCATCGCCGAGATTGGTTCGGTGGAGTTGACTGACAGTATGGTGGTGGAGCGCTACTCCCACGTGATGCACATAGTGTCCAACGTTACCGGCAGACTGAGATCCGGTAAGTCTGCCTTTGATGTGCTGCGGGCTACGCTACCAGCGGGCACCCTGAGTGGGGCACCCAAGATTCGCGCTATGGAAATCATTGATGAACTGGAGCCAGTCAAACGCGGTATCTACGGCGGCGCTGTAGGCTATATATCCTGGGCAGGTGACATGGACACCGCAATTGCTATTCGCACTGCCGTGATCAAGCACGGCAAACTGTATGTGCAGGCCGGAGGCGGCGTGGTGGCCGATTCCATTCCAGCACTGGAGTGGCAGGAGACGCATAACAAGGCCAGGGCCATGTTCCGGGCGGCGTCCATGGTGCTGGCGGGAGGGGGTGAATATGCTACTGATGATTGATAATTACGATTCCTTCACCTACAACGTCGTACAGTACCTCGGCGAACTCGGTGCCGAGGTACTGGTCGTGCGCAACGATGAGATTGCCGTAGATGATATAGCTGCGCTGGCGCCCGAGAAAATCGTCATCTCACCCGGGCCTTGCACACCCAATGAGGCAGGTATCTCAATGCAAGTGATCCGTCGCTACGCTGGCATAGTGCCACTGCTTGGCATTTGTCTGGGTCACCAAAGCATCGGGCAAGTGTTCGGCGGCAACGTCGTGCGGGCGCGCAAGGTGATGCATGGCAAGACCTCGCCGATTTATCACGACGGCAAAGGGGTGTTTCAGGGCCTCAGCCGCCCTTTTGAAGCGAC
The DNA here is from genome assembly GCA_963747995.1 of uncultured Gammaproteobacteria bacterium. Taxonomy (GTDB): domain Bacteria; phylum Pseudomonadota; class Gammaproteobacteria; order Pseudomonadales; family Halieaceae; genus Marimicrobium. The sequence goes on from CAVVHD010000008.1 coordinate 23,757, forward strand.
GCGCTACCACAGTCTGGTGGTGGAGAAGGACACCTTACCGGATTGCCTGGAGATTACTGCCTGGACCCAGACCGAGTCAGGTGAGATCGATGAAATCATGGGACTGCGACATCGGGACATGGCGGTAGAGGGAGTACAGTTTCATCCGGAATCCATACTTACGGCGCACGGGCACGACCTGTTGCGCAACTTTCTGGAACAGTAGGGAATTTGGATGAATATTCAGCAGGCCCTGGCCAGAGTAGTGGAAGGTGGCAATCTCAGCCGGCAGGAAATGCAGGCCGTGATGCGGCAGGTGATGTCCGGTGATGCCACCGATGCTCAAATAGGCGGCCTCCTGGTTGCCTTGCGTATGAAAGGGGAGACTACTGACGAAATCGCTGGCGCGGCCCAGGTAATGCGAGAGCTTGCGACACCAGTAATAGTGAGCGACCCCCATCTGGTCGATCTGGTAGGGACGGGTGGTGACGGCGCCAATTTATTCAACGTGTCTACTGGCGCCAGCTTTGTGGTGGCCGCCGCTGGCGCGAAAGTAGCCAAGCATGGCAACCGATCAGTATCCAGCACCAGTGGCAGCTCCGACGTGCTGGAATACCTGGGGATGCCGCTGGACCTTACTCCCGAGCAGGTCGCGCGAGCGATTACAGCGGTAGGGGTGGGGTTCATGTTCGCGCCTGCCCACCACAGCGCCATGCGTCACGCTATCGGCCCGCGCCAGGAGCTGGGTCTGCGCACAATATTCAATGTCCTGGGGCCGCTGACCAATCCTGCCGGTGTGAAGCGGCAGGTCATCGGAGTTTTTTCAGCGCACTTGTGTCAACCCATGGCAGAAGTTCTCAAGGTACTTGGGACCAAACATGCCATGATTGTGCATTCGGATGATGGCCTGGATGAGATATCCATCGCGGCAGGCACGCAGGTTACGGAATTGTTCGACGGCACGATCGACAGCTACCACATCAGCCCTCAGGATTTTTCACTGCAATGGCAGAGTTTGGATGGGTTGACTGTCAATGGCGCGGCTGCTTCTGCTGACCTGATTCGCAGAGCCCTTGCCGGTGCCGACGATGAGCCGGCGCAAAAGGCCGCTGCCATGCTGGTGCTCAATGCCGGCGCGACGATTTACGTCAGCGGTGTCGCTGCCACACTGGCGGATGGCGTGGCAATGGCCGAAGACGCCCTGGCCAGTGGTCTGGCCGCGGAAAAGCTGAAGCAGTTTATTGATTTCACCCAGTTGATGCGCAGTCAAGGTTGATGTAATGGCCGTGCGTCCCCCCACTATTTTGCGCAGGATTCTGGCGCGCAAGGCCGAGGAGGTGGCGGAGCGCCGTGCCGCTTCCTCTATGGTCAGCCTGGAAGGCCGCATTCAGGAGCAGAGCGCACCGCGCGGATTCTACCGGGCATTGCAGCAAACGGTGGGCGCCGGTCAGCCCGCGGTTATTGCAGAGATCAAGAAGGCTTCCCCGAGCAAAGGCGTCATCCGCGAGGATTTCGAGCCCGCGCAGATTGCACTGAGCTATCGTGAGGGTGGTGCAAGTTGCCTCTCCGTTCTCACGGACAGAGATTTTTTTCAGGGCTGCGACGCGTATCTTGAGCAGGCCCGGTCAAGCTGCGATTTGCCCGTGCTGCGCAAGGACTTCACCGTCGACCCCTACCAGGTGGTGGAGGCCAGGGCTATTGGCGCGGATGCGGTGTTGTTGATTGTTGCTGCGCTGGCCGATGAGCAGATACGCGAGTTGATGCAGGCGGCGACTGAAGTGGAGCTGGACGTGCTGGTGGAAGTGCACGACCGTGCCGAGTTGGAACGAGCACTTGAACTGCCAACCCTTATGATCGGTATCAATAACCGTGATCTGCACAGCTTTGAAACGCGACTGGCAACAACCCTGGACTTGTTGCCTCATATTCCTGCTGACCGACTGGTGATTACCGAGAGCGGCATCCACACACTCGGGGATGTGGCACTGATGCGAGCTGCCGGCGTGCAGGCCTTTCTCGTGGGCGAGGCGTTTATGCGTGCTGACGAGCCGGGAGAGAAATTACGGGAGCTGTTTTTCTGAGTTAGCGGGTTCCGTAAACCACCATGGTTTTACCAGACACAGCAACAAGGCCGTCCTGTTCCAGGGTTTTGAGCACGCGACCTGCCATTTCTCTTGAGCAGCCTACGATCTTGCCCAACTCCTGCCGCGTGATTTTGATTTGCATGCCGTCCGGGTGAGTCATTGCGTCGGGCTCCCGGCAAAGGTCCAGCAGGGTGTGGGCGATGCGCCCGGATACATCCACGAATGCCAGGTCGCTCAGTTTGCGGGTAGTTTGGCGCAGGCGCACGCCCAACTGTCTGGAGATTGCGTAGAGGATATCCGGAAACTGGTTGCGAATCTGGTGAAAACGCTCGTAGGAAATCTCCGCCACCTCGCACTGTGTCTTGGCCACGACCATAGCGCTGCGCACCGGAGGCTCGGCATCGAAAAGGCCCATCTCACCAACGAAATCACCAGGATTCAAATAGGCTACGACCAGCATGTGCCCTGGTTCAGAATCGTCCTCCACCATGACAGACACCGAACCGTCGAGAATCAGGCAGAGCGAATTTCCCGCCTCTCCCTGCTTTAGCACGGTGCTCTTGGCCTTGAAATCCCTGCGCTGGCAGTGCCGCAGGAAGTTCTCTACATTTGGCAGCGTCTTGACTATCTGTGGCTTGAGCAAGGGGCGAGCCTCCTTCATCAGAATTATTTCACATGATTCTAACCCCTTCGAGCGCTAAGTAAAATGTAACTTGTTGTGCTAAGCTGCGCCGCCTTCTGGGTACAGGAAAACACCTTCTATGAAAGCGCTAGTCAAATGGACGGATGGTGCCATGTTTGTCGGGGAGTCCGGCAGCGGGCATACCGTGGTAATGGACGGCCCGGAAGATTTGGGTGGCCGGAATCTTGGGGTTCGCCCCATGGAAATGCTGTTGCTGGGTACCGGCGGCTGTTCTATCTACGACGTACTTAGCATGCTGAAGAAATCGCGCCAGCAAGTGGTGGACTGTCGCGTCGAGTTAGAGGCACAGCGGGCCGACGCCGTGCCGGCGGTATTTACCCGGATCAATATGCATTTTGTTGTCACCGGCGTGGGTCTCAAGGAGGCTCAGGTCAAACGGGCAGTGGAGCTATCCGCTGAGAAATACTGCTCTGCGTCCATCATGCTCACTGCTGCTGGTGTGGACATCACGCACAGCTACGAGATTGTCGAGTTTGCTCCGGTCGCCCAGGTATGAACGACGTTAAATCCGGTAACTGGTTGCGGTCATAAGCCGGGACACAGAACTCATAGCATCTTTGAGTGGCTGTGGGAATTCGGTACCCCCAGCATCCAGCGCATTATCACCGTGGCGCTGCTCATCTTCCAGCATCTGCTGCAGGATCAACTGTGACTTGCGGTCTTCCTCCGGCAATTGCTTGAGGTGATCACGCAGGTGACTGCAAACCCGTTCCTCCGTGGCCGCCACAAAGCCCAGGCTGACCTTGTCGCTGATGGCGCCAGCCAGGGCGCCCAGCGCGAATGACATGCCGTACCAGACCGGGTTCAGGTAGCTGGTGTGACTGCCCAATTCCCGCAGGCGCTCTTCGCACCACACCAGATGGTCCACCTCTTCCTGTGCCGCCTGCTGCATCTCGTTGCGCACGGTGGGCAGTTTAGCCGTGAGCGCCTGCCCCTGGTAAAGCGCCTGGGCACAGACTTCACCCGTGTGGTTGACCCGCATCAAGCCCGCTACGTGGGTGCGCTGTGAGGCTGACAGATCAGAGTCCAGGTGGTCTTTGGAAGGGGATGGACGGCTGGCATGATTGCCTCGGCTGGTGATGGTTTTCATCACCGAGTCCGCTTCGCTGATGACCCTGTCCAGCAGGGAGAGGCGGCGTTTTTGCATCGTGGATTCCTACTCGTACACTTACGCTAATTGTATCGTGCTATGGCGCGCCAACCAATGTCCCGACGCAGGGTCATGCCGTCCCAGCTGATTTTATCCGCCGCTTGATAGCAGGCCCGCTGGGCTGCGGCAATATTTTCACCCAGTGCGGTGACACAAAGGACGCGGCCACCACTGGTCACAATGTCCTGCCCGGCACGGGTGGTGCCTGCATGAAATACCTTTATGGCATCCCCGTACACCGCATCCAGGCCATGAATCGGCATACCACTGGTATATTCGCCGGGGTAGCCGCCAGCCGCCAGGACTACGCCAATGGCGCAACGCGTATCCCATTGGGCATCTACCTGATCCAGCGTGCCGTCGAGCGCGCTGACGCACAGACGCACCAGATCCGATTGCAGGCGCATCATGATGGGTTGTGTTTCCGGGTCACCAAAGCGGCAGTTGTATTCGATGACCCGGGGCTGACCGTCGGCATCAATCATCAGGCCCGCGTAGAGGAACCCAGTGTAATCATTACCTTCAGCGGCCATTCCGACAACGGTGGGTAGAATCACTTGCTCCATAATGCGCTGGTGTACTGTCGCATCCACCACCGGAGCAGGGGAGTAGGCACCCATCCCGCCGGTATTGGGGCCGGTATCGCCGTCGCCAATGCGTTTGTGATCCTGGCTGGTAGCCATAGGCAGCACGTGCTTACCATCCACCATGACGATAAAACTGGCCTCTTCCCCGGCGAGGAATTCTTCGATGACCACGCGACAGCCGGCGGCACCGAATGCATTGCCCGACAGCATATCGGTCACCGCTTCTTCGGCTTGCGCCAGCGTTTCCGCGACGATGACACCCTTGCCCGCCGCCAGGCCATCAGCTTTTACGACAATCGGAGCACCCTGTTTACGCAGGTAGGCAAGGGCGGGTTCCAGTTCGGTGAAGTTGGCGTATGCGCCGGTCGGGATGTTGTGTCGCGCCAGAAAGTCCTTGGTGAAGGCCTTGGAGCCTTCCAGTTGGGCGGCACCCTTGCGCGGTCCAAAGCAGCGCAGGCCGCGCGCCTGGAAGTAGTCCACCACCCCTGCGACGAGGGGTGTCTCCGGACCCACGATAGTCAGCCCCACATTATTTTGCTCAGCGAAATCCGCCAGCGCGGCGAAATCCATTGTGTCGATGGCCACATTTTCCAGTCTTTTTTCTCGTGCGGTGCCGGCATTGCCCGGGGCGACATAGACTGTTTCCACACCCGCCGATTGGGCAGCTTTCCAAGCCAGGGCGTGCTCGCGACCGCCGCTGCCGATGACCAGAATATTCATGCTGATTCCCTAGTGTCTGAAGTGGCGCATCCCGGTAAACACCATCGCCATACCATGTTCATCGGCGGCGGCGATCACCTCTTCATCGCGAATAGAACCGCCCGGCTGGATAACAGCCGCAACGCCCGCTTGGCCAGCGTTGTCGATACCATCCCGGAAGGGGAAGAAAGCGTCCGAGGCCATCACTGAACCCCGCACCGACAAGCCTGCATGCTCGGCCTTGATGCCGGCAATACGGGCGGAGTTGATACGGCTCATCTGCCCGGCGCCGACGCCTATTGTGCGACCGTTGGCGGCATAAACGATGGCGTTGGATTTCACGAACTTCGCCACAGTCCATGCGAACAATAGGTCCTGTATCTGCTGTTCGGTGGGCTGCAGCTTACTGACGACGCGCAAATCATCGCGGGTAACCATGGCAAGGTCGCGATCCTGCACCAGCAGACCACCATTGACCCGTTTATAGTCCAGCGCAGGCATTGCGGAGGACCACGTGCCACAAGTTAACAGGCGCACGTTTTTCTTATCCGCCACCAGCGCTGCCGCATCAGCACTCACGCAGGGGGCGATGATAACCTCCACAAATTGTCGCTCCACGATACTTGCTGCGGTAGCCGCGTCCAGTTCACGGTTGAAGGCGATGATACCGCCAAAGGCGGATTCAGTGTCAGTTGCGAAAGCCAGATCATAAGCATGGCCGATGTTCTCGGCTACGGCGACACCACAGGGATTGGCGTGCTTGACGATGACGCAGGCCGGTTGCGTAAAATTCTTGACGCACTCCAGCGCGGCGTCGGTATCGGCCACATTATTGTACGATAACTCCTTGCCCTGGATTTGCCGGGCAGTGGCGATACCCGCCTCAGCGGGATTCGCCTCCACATAAAAAGCCGCCTGTTGATGGGGATTCTCGCCGTAACGCATTTCCTGCACCTTGTGAAACTGGGTGTTGAATGTGCGGGGAAATTTTTGCGAGCCGCCAGGTACCAGTCTGCCGAAGTGATTGGCGATAGCGCCATCGTAGGCGGCGGTGTGTTCGTAGGCCTTGATCGCGAGGTTAAAACGAGTAGTCAGGGAGGTGCTGCCCCCAGTGGCGCGCATCTCGCTAATGATTTCGATGTAATCCGCGGAGTTGACCACGATGGTAACGAAGCGGTGGTTTTTGGCCGCTGCGCGCACCATGGTGGGGCCGCCGATATCGATGTTTTCTATGGCATCTTCGAGTGAGCAGCCTGGCTTTGCGACAGTCGCTGCGAACGGATAGAGATTTACCACTACCATGTCGATAGGATCGATACCGTGCGCGGCCATCACGCTGTCATCCTGTCCCCGACGACCCAAAATGCCGCCATGCACCTTGGGGTGCAGGGTTTTAACCCGACCGTCCATCATTTCGGGAAATCCGGTGTACTGTGCCACTTCGGTGACCTCCAGTCCCAACTCCTGCAGCAGCCGGTAGGTGCCGCCGGTAGACAGCAGCTCCACTCCCATCTCACGCAGGGCGCTGGCGAACTCGCCTATACCCGACTTGTCGGATACGCTGATCAGCGCGCGTTTGACTATTACGAGATCACGATCACTCATGTCGGCGCTGTTTCCCTAGTCCTTGTCCGAGATCAGGTTGTACTGCTTGAGTTTTTTGCGCAGCGTGCCGCGGTTCAGGCCCAGCATCAGTGATGCCCTGGTCTGGTTATTGCGTGTGTAGGTCATGATCTCTGTCAGCAGTGGCGCTTCGATTTCCGCCAACACCATCTGGTAGACGCTAGTTGACAGCTGGCCATCCAATTCATCCAGGTACTTGCGCACCGCAGCGGTCACGGAGTCGCGCAGGTTACTTGCCGGTATAGACTGGAGAATATCGTCGTTGGCGGCTGTCATGGTATCTGTTACTGGGGAGTTGAGGGGTTCAGCCCTGATCATGCTGCTAGTTCCTTATTATTGAATCCGAAATCGGATAACTGGTGTATGAAGTGTAGCTGTTCTGTGGGAAGTGCAAGCCGATTGAACTGTTTGCGTTGTTCGCATGCGTCGGGACTGGCACTCAGGTACCAGCCCACGTGTTTGCGGGCGATGCGAACACCCATGAAGTCGCCGTAAAACTGGTGCAGTTGTGTGACATGGCGATGGAGAATGGCGCACTGGTGCGCAGCGGATGGCGGCGCAGGCGTCAACCCGGTTTCCAGGTGTGTCGCTATCTGCCCGCACAGCCAGGGCTGGCCCTGGGCGGCCCTGCCGATCATAACGCCGGCGGCACCGGTATGGGCGATCACCTGTGCGGCCATCTGTGGGGAGTCGATGTCGCCGTTGGCAAACACCGGAATGCCGGTCGCCGCAACGATCGCGGCGACAGTGTCGTACTCTGCGCGCCCGCTGAACGCGCACGCGCGGGTGCGGCCATGTACAGCAAGGGCCGCAATGCCCGCATCTTCGGCAATGCGAGCGATGGTTACTCCGTTCCTGGCGTCGGGCGCGATTCCGGTGCGAATCTTTAGTGTAACCGGCACATCCACGGCCGCAATTACCGCCAGTAAAATGGATTTCACCAGCGCTTCGTCGGCCAGCAGCGCGGAACCGGCCGCTTTGCGGCAGATCTTCTTGGCGGGGCAGCCCATATTGATGTCAATGATCTGGGCACCACGCTCCACGTTGTAGCGTGCCGCCGCGGCCATTTCCAGCGGGTCGCTGCCGGCGATCTGCACTGAGCGAGGTGCTATCTCGTGATCGTGGCGGCTGCGCCACAGCGTCTTGGGTGAGTGCCGCAGGCGCGGATTGCAACTGATCATCTCCGACACTACCAAACCGGCACCGAACTCAGAGCACAGTCGACGGAAAGGCAAATCGGTTATCCCGGCCATGGGCGCCAGGGCGACGCGATTGGGCAATGTGTAGGGTCCGATTTGCAACATGGGGTAGTGTTCGAAAACTGGCGTTAAAAATGAGGCCGTATGATACTCGGTAGGTGTGGCATGGGAAAGAATATCTACGCAAAAAGGCAGCGACTTTTGTGCCGTTGCAATCGTTTGCTAGCGAGCGGGGCAGTTTCCTCGCAGGCAAACCCAGCCATCCCGTTCGCCAACAATGCGCAATGGCAGTCGATCAGCGTAGTGTGCGCACAATGTCTCAGCCTGGTTTTGCAACAGGCCAGACAGCAGCAGAGTGCCGCCGGGTTTTAGAAAATGCAGTAGCGTATCGGATAGCTCGATGAGTGGGCCTGCCAGGATGTTGGCAATCACTACATCAGCGCGCCGTTGCCACGCGCGCTGGTCTACTTTTCCCGGGAATGCGACGGGAAAATTTTCCGGCGCAATATTATTGCGCGCGGCGTTGTCGCAACTGGCCGCCAACGCCTGCGGATCGTTATCCACACCAAGTGCCAGGATGGCGCCCAGTTTTAGTGCGGCCACGGCAAGGATGCCTGAGCCACAACCGTAGTCCACGATGGTCTGGTCAGTCAGTGACATGCTGTCCAGTTGCACCAGACACAGGGCGGTAGTTGGGTGAGTTCCCGTGCCGAAGGCCAGGCCGGGGTCCAGCAACAGGTTCACCGCGCCCGGTTCGGGTGGTTGCAGCCAGCTCGGACATACCCACAGGCGACGACCAAACTGCATGGGCCGGTAGTGTTGCATCCATTCCCGTTCCCAGTCCTTATCCTCCAGGATTTCTACCCGCTGATTGGCCCGATGCAGCAAGTTATCGGGTATACCTTGCAGCACGCACTTCATGTCGGTGTCAGCCGTATAGAGACCGGTGAGTCGTGTCTGGTTCCACAGAGGGGTTTCCCCCACCCCGGGTTCGAGCAGGGGCTGATCGGCATTGTCTTCCAGGGTAACAGCGACCGCTCCAGTCGCTAGCAGTAGCTCTTCCAGTTCTGCCACATCGCTGCGCCGGGCGTCCAATCGTAGTTGCAGCCAGGTCATTGTGGTCGCCAGAAGACGGACCGAAGCCTAATCTTCGAGCCTACTCTCGAGATAGTGAATGCTCACGCCGCCAGCCCTGAACGCGGCGTCGCGCACCAAATCCCTGTGTAGCGGAGTGTTGGTGCGAATCCCCTCCACCACCAGTTCGTCCAGCGCCTGGCGCATTCTGGCCAGTGCAGCCGACCTGTTCTCTGCGTAGCAAATGATCTTGGCGATCAGGGAGTCGTAGTAGGGTGGTACCGTGTAGCCATCATACAGGTGGGAGTCCACACGCACCCCCAGTCCGCCAGGCGCGTGGAAGGTGGTCACCTTGCCGGGACAGGGCAGGAAGGTCACGGGGTCCTCCGCGTTGATACGGCACTCAAAAGCGTGTCCGCGAAACTGCACCTCGCTTTGTTTGAACGACAGGGGCAGGCCACTGGCGATGCGCAGTTGCTCCTTGATGATGTCGATGCCGGTGATCATCTCGGTCACCGGGTGTTCCACCTGTACACGGGTGTTCATTTCGATAAAGTAGAAGCCGCCGTCCTCATACAGGAACTCGAAGGTGCCAGCACCGCGGTAGCCCAGATCAATACAGGCCTGCACGCAGGACGCCGTGACCGCGTCGCGTGCGTCCTGGGGAATTCCTGGCGCGGGCGCTTCCTCGATGACTTTCTGGTGACGCCGTTGCAGGGAACAGTCCCGGTCGCCGAGGTGGATGGCGTTGCCCTGGCCATCAGCCAGTACCTGTATCTCCACGTGGCGGGGTTTTTGCAGGAATTTTTCCAGATAGACAACATCCGAGCCGAAAGCGGCGGCAGCCTCTGCCTGGGTGACTTGCACCGAGGTGAGCAATGCCGCTTCGTTGTGCACGACGCGCATGCCGCGGCCACCCCCGCCGGCAGCCGCTTTGACAATGACCGGATAGCCGATGCGGCGGGCGACCTCAAGGGTGTGCTCGGTGTCATCTGTCAACGGTCCATCCGAGCCAGGTACGGTAGGGACCCCGGCCTTTTTCATGGCCTGGATAGCGGAAACCTTGTCCCCCATGAGACGGATCGTGTCTGCAGTTGGGCCGATGAAGATGAAGCCGCTCTTTTCCACCTGGTCGGCGAAGTTGGCGTTTTCGGCCAAAAAACCGTATCCGGGGTGGATGGCGGTCGCACGAGTGACTTCCGCCGCACTGATAATCGCCGGTACGTTGAGGTAGCTCGCGGAGGACGGGGCGGGGCCGATACAGACGGCTTCGTCGGCCAGCAGTACGTGCTTGAGCTCACGGTCCGCCTTGGAGTGCACTGCGACCGTAGGGATATCCAACTCCTTGCAGGCCCGCAGCACACGCAGTGCTATCTCACCGCGGTTTGCGATGAGTACTTTCTCCAATATGGGCATGCTGTGTTCCTCTGCTGGTCGCTGGCCGGGCTGCGCTTACATGATGGAAAACAGGGGCTGGTCAAACTCGACCGGTTCGCCGTTTTCAACCAGGATGGCCGTTATGGTGCCCGCCTTGTCGGCTTCTATCTGGTTCATCATTTTCATCGCCTCAACGATGCATACGACGTCACCTACCTTGACCGCCTGACCCACTTCGACGAAGGACGCGGAGGTGGGCGATGGTGAACGATAAAATGTACCCACCATGGGTGAGTGGAGCGAGTGGACGGCGCTCGCTGTGGCCGGTGGAGTGGGTGCTGCGGGTGGTGGTGGCGGTGCTGGCGCCGCGTATACGGGCGCAGCGCGGGCGGCCATCGTCATGGCCTGGGCGCCGTTGCGACTGATGCGCACCGACTCCTCGCCTTCTTTGATTTCAATCTCGTCAATGTTGGACTCTTCCAGCAATTCGATCAGTTTTTTTACCTTGCGAATGTCCATAGTTCGGTCTCTTCGTGATATTTAGTGTTGTTCTAACTGTTGCAGCGCGGCAAGTAGTCCCAATTCATAGCTCTGCGCGCCCAGTCCACAAATGACACCCAGGGCGAGATCGGAAAAGTAGGAGTGGTGGCGAAAATCTTCTCTGGCATGGGTGTTGGACAGATGAATTTCGATAAATGGAATAGCGACCGCAGCCAGCGCGTCCCGCAGTGCCACGCTAGTGTGGGTAAATGCCGCGGGGTTGATAAGGATAAAGTTAACGCCTTCGCGCCGCGCCGCTTGTACCCGTTCGACCAGTTCGTATTCGGCATTGCTCTGCATGTGGAGCAGGTGATGCCCGCGCCCCAGCGCCAGACGTTCCAGGCCGCTGTTAATGTCAGCGAGGGTGGTTCTGCCGTAGATGTCGGGTTCGCGCTCGCCGAGCAGGTTCAAGTTGGGGCCGTGTAGTACAAGAATAGTCGCCATTTCGATGGCTCTCCCCCGCTAGAGCGCGCTGTGCGGGAATTCTGGCGCAATTTTTCGGGACTGTCTACGAATTTTCACAATCGCTGGAATTTTGGCAGCTTATCGCCGCCGAATTGCAGAAGTTAGCCAGTTTTAGGGTTTTTGAATCACATCGCTGCCCGAGTTCGTGTGATGAAGATCAATTCGCTAAAAACAACGTAAATGCGGCCATCACCCTAGAAACCGGCAGCAACATCGGAGTTCTTGCCAGATACTGACTCCAATGCCTCCAGCACGGCTTTTTTAGTCAATAACTGTGGCAATACCAGCGGTGCTGCGGCGGTATTAGCGGGGTACATCAGGTATAGGGGTATGCCGTTACGCCCATGCTTTTTCAACAGGGCAGCGATGTCTGCATCCTGGTTGGTCCAGTCTGCCACCATGTAGACTACGCCGTGGTCGGCAAAGGCTTGGACCATCTCGTCCGTGAGCAGCACCGCGGTTTCATTGGCCATGCAGGTGATGCACCAGTCGGCGGTGACATCTACGAATACCGGTTTACCGGCGCTGCGCAGTGCGGCCACCTCCTGCTCCGACCAGGTTACTTTGCCCTGCGCGAATTCAGTTGAGCCGCCGCTGCTGACATCCAGTCCGCGCAGTGAGCCCAGACTGATTGCCGTAACCAGGCAGCCCAGAGCCAACGCCTTGCGCCACCAGTGGTGGTTCCACAGCCACAGTCCCAGCGCCAGCATCAGTGCGCCGCTGAGGGCGGCGGTCATGGTGTTCACGCCGGTTTGCCGCCCCGCGACCCACAGTAGCCAAATAGCGGTGCCATAAAGGGGGAACGCCAGCAGTTGCTTGAGTGTCTCCATCCAAACACCGGGTTTCGGCATCAGGGCACGGGCCGCACCGCTGTAGCTGAACAGCAGCAGGGGCGCCGCCATCCCCGCGCCGAGTGCGGCAAACACCAATAGGCCGATCTGGGGTGGCTGACTTACCGCGAACCCCAGCGCGGTTCCCATAAAGGGGGCGGTGCAGGGGCTGGCGACGACGACCGCCAGTACGCCGGTGAAGAAACTGCCACTCAGACCGCCACGACTAGCCAAACCGCTGCCGGTATTCATGAGGTTGCTACCCATTTCCACCAGACCCGACAGGGACAGTCCCATGGCGATGAACAGGTAGGCCAGAGCGATGACGAACCCCGGGGACTGCAGTTGGAAACCCCAGCCGATGGCGCTCCCTGCCTGTTGCAGGGCGATGAGCAATGCTGCGACCAAAACAAAGCTGGCAACGACACCGGCGGCATATACCCAGCTGTGCAGGTGGCGATCGTGATCGGTGCTGCGCGCAAAGCTGAGCACTTTCAGTGACAGAATAGGAAAGACACAGGGCATCAAGTTGAGGATGGCACCGCCCATAAAGGCCAGTACCAGCATGTACAGCAGTGATCCGCTGCCAAGCGTCTCCCCGGCCGCTGGTTGTTGGTTGACCGCCTGTTTTTCGGGTGGCTTGACCGGAGTCACCGTGCCGGTGCTGAAATCCAGTTCGTAGTACTGTTTATTGGGTGGGTAGCACAGGCCTGCGTCAGCACAACCCTGAGAGGTTGCTGACAGCGTGGCATGCTGGGTGTCGCGCTGTAGTGTCAGGGTGATATCAGCGCTGTTGTAATAAACCTGTACTTCACCAAAGGACTCATCAGTGCGGCTGAGGCCCGCTGGCATGGCACTTTCGAGGTTGATAACGCCTTTATCGTCTTGCAGACTAAAGGCGAAACGGTGTTGGTATAGGTAGTAGTTTGGAGCAATCTGCCAGTACAGGCGCACGCGGCGCTCATCAAGTATTTCAACTTCCAGCTGATAGGCCTGTTCTACCGGGAGGAAATCCGGACCTGCGTTCGTACCCGGCAGGCTACGCTCGGCGGCGCCGAAGGCCTGGGCGAAACAGGCACCGCTGATCAATAGTAGCAAGCTTGCGAGCATTGCGCGCATAACAACTCCTTGACGGGAACAGCGCCGTCAACGGCGTTGTTTCGAGGCGAAATTGTACCAAGAGTTTGTAGTTCAAGCCCAGCGGAAGAGGATCACTGACTCCCAGAGTGGTACACTATGCTGAGACGCTTGCACAGCGCGATAGTTTCCAAAGTGGAGTTCAAAAAGTGTTCAGAGTATGGTTGGCTGCTCTCGCAGCCGCTCTTTGGTCGTTGGCCGCTGTGGCAGAACAGGAAGCAGCGATCGAGTTTGAGAATGTCTGGGTCAGGGCTCTGCCACCCTTTCAGCCTAATACGGCGGCCTATCTTACGCTGGTCAACCGGGGCGATGTTGCTATCGCCATTGTGGGAGCCAGTTCCAATGTGGCAGAAAAGGTGGAATTGCACACCACCCGAAAAGTTGACGGCCTCATGCGTATGGAGCCATTGCGGGCTTTGGCGGTAGCACCGGGGGAGCGGGTGGAGCTGGCACCTGGCGGTACGCATTTAATGCTGTTGGGTCTGGCCTATATGCCAGCGCCGGGCGACGACGTTCGACTGTGCCTGCGATTGGTTTCCGGAGAGGAAGTTTGTACAGTCGCACAGGTGCGCATGAGCGGCGATGCGCCAGCTACCACGGATCATCAACACCATCAGGCAACAGAGTAAATTTATGAACGAAATAACGGACACTCCTTCCCGCTGGCGTGACAGCCTGGCAAACTTTATCCCACAAGGCGGTACGCGCGGAGTATTGGTAGTCGTGCTCGGTTTGTACTTGCTGGTGGCGATACTGCTCGGTATCTACTGGAGTATGACGCCTGCGCCATTTGATGTGCAGGCCAGGGCACAGGAGTTGGCAGCGGAGAAGGGCGGCACGGTGGTCACCGGCTCGGTTACCATGGGTGCCCTGATCGGGGTAATGGAGACGCTGCTGCAGAAACCTGGCGGTTATACGCATAATGACAAGTTCCCCCCTGGAGTGTGGCTGGACAATATGCCGAACTGGGAGTACGGGGTACTGATCCAGGTGCGCGACCTGTCCCGCGCCATGCGGGAGGTGTTCAGTCGATCACAGTCGCAATCAAAAGAAGATGTTGATCTGGTGGAAATGGAGCCGCGCTTTAACTTCAATTCAGATAGCTGGATATTGCCCTCCTCGGAGTCCGAGTACCGCAATGGCCTTAAATACGCGCGCAAGTACTTCTACCGTCTGTCTGACGAAAATGCGACCAATGCGCAGTTTTATGCGCGCGCGGATAACCTGCGCTACTGGTTGGGCACGGTGAATAGCCGGCTTGGTAGTCTGTCCCAGCGGCTCAGTGCTAGTGTGGGGCGGGTGCGTGTTAATACCGACCTGGCCGGGGATGCGGCAGCGACCCAGTCGACCGATACGCCGAAAGAGCAGATGGTGCGCACGCCCTGGACCGAGATAGATGATGTCTTTTTCGAGGCGCGCGGCACGTCCTGGGCGCTGATTCATTTTCTCAAGGCAGTGGAAGTGGATTTTGCTGATGTCCTGCTGAAGAAGAACGCCCAGGTAAGTCTCCGGCAGATTATTCGCGAGCTGGAAGGTACCCAGGAAGCGATGTGGAGCCCACTGATCCTCAACGGCAGTGGCTTCGGGCCACTGGCCAACCACTCACTGGTGATGGCGTCCTATATCAGTCGCGCCAATGCTGCGATCATCGACCTGCGCGACTTATTGTCACAGGGCTGAAAACCTAGTTTCTGCTGTAGCGCAGGCGGGTTCCGGTATCCAGGGAAAGGCGGATCTCCTGTGCGCTTAGCTCCGCAGGAAAATAAGTCCCCGACAGCTTGGCATCGAGCAGGCTGGCGCCTTCCAGATTGGTGTTGCGAAAATCGATGCCGCTGAGATCGGCATTGCGAAAGTAGGAGTTGCTAAAGTCCAGCCCTGCCGCGTTCATATTACGCAGGTCGCGCCCGCGGTAGTCGCCGTTTTTAAGTTCGCTGGTATCCAGATGGCCGCGCTGCTCGTTGAAACCCTTGATGTCCTCGGTGCGCAGCAACTGGTATAACGGGTCCTGTTTTATGACGGGCTTGTCCATTGAATTACCTTCCTGAAGTTTGCCTGACCCAGCAGCGACCACGTATCTCTGGCGCGCTGTGGACCGGCTTGTCAGTCGCTAGCTTAAGCCAGCATGAGGCCCAAGCCCAGCCCCTTTGCGCGGAAACTGAGGTTGAAGTTTGACAGCACAGACTTTTGAGGGATTTCTCCTGACACGAAACTGGCGAGATACGCCGGGCGGGATTGAACTTGAATTCTGGTTTAGTACAGCACAGGGACCGCTGTGCGCGATGGTGCGCCGGGAGCAGAGCGTATTTTTCCTGCTCGAGAGTGAGTTATACCAGGCAAGGGATGCGCTGGACGATATGCCCGGTCTGGAGATCAAGCCGGTACAGCTGCGCAGTTTCTCCATGGCGCCGGTGGTGGGACTCTACTTCAAGCAGTATCGCCACGCGCGCCGCGCCGCAGATGAACTGCGCGCGCGTGGTCTGGATCCGCTCGAAGCGGATATCAATCCGGCTGACCGCTATCTGATGGAGCGTTTCGTGGCCGGCTCGGCACTACTGTACGGTGCTCCGCGTCGCCGCGGCCCATACCTGCTGCTGGAAAATCCCGCTGTTAAGGCCAGCCAGTACCTGCCCTCCCTGAAGGTGGTTTCCTTTGATATCGAAACCGCGATGGAGGGCTTGCAGCTGTACTCGATTGCTGCCCACGGAAAATCCGCAGAGGGCGAGGTGCGCCGGGTTTTTATGGTGGGGCCGGGCGCAACACAGGAGTACGTGGCAACTTGCGCCAATCAGGAGGAAGTGTTGCAGGCCTTTCTTGACTGGATTGCGGACTATGATCCCGATGTGCTCATTGGCTGGAACGTGGTGAATTTTGACACCCGGTACTTGCAGCGTCTGGCAGACCACCTGGGGCGGCGCTTACTGCTTGGCAGAGAGCGCCGCCCCGGTCACTGGCGCGAGCAGGACGAAGATGGTGAGCGCTACTCGGTACAATTTCCGGGCAGGCTTATTCTCGATGGCATTGAGTTGTTGCGCGCGGCGTTTTACCGCTTTGAAAGCTTTTCCCTCGAGACGGTTGCGCGCCAGGTGTTGGGTGACGGCAAACTGCTGCACGGGAGTGACCGCGGCGCGGAGATCACGCGCCAGTTCCAGGAGGACAAAACCAGCCTGGCGCAATACAACCTCAAGGACTGCGAACTGGTGTCGGATATTTTCGCGGCCACGGCGCTGCTGGATTTTGCAGTGGCGCGCGGCGCGATAACCGGTCTGAACATGGATCGCATGGGAGGTTCGGTAGCGTCTTTTGACAACCTGTACCTGCCCAGGCTGCATCGCGCAGGCTATGTGGCGCCTAACGCGAGCAGCGTGCACATTGCCAGCCCCGGCGGCTTTGTGCTGGATTCCATACCCGGCATTTACGATCACGTGCTGTTGCTGGATTTCAAAAGCCTGTACCCCAGCATTATTCGCACCTTCTGCATCGATCCGTTGGGTCTGGCTCTGGGCGTGTCCGGGCAGTTGTCGCCGCAGCAGACCGTGCCAGGTTTTCTGCATGGGCGTTTCGCTCGCGAGGGACATATCTTGCCGGCACTTATCCAGCAACTTTGGCAACAGCGGGATGTGGCCAAAGCGGAAGGCGATGCGCCCTTATCCCAGGCAATCAAAATTATTATGAACAGCTTTTACGGGGTTCTGGGTACGCCCGGGTGCCGTTTTTTTGACGCGCGTCTCGCCACTTCCATCACCCGCCGGGGGCATGAGATCCTGACCCGCACCCGCGACCACATCGAGGCGGCGGGTCACCGTGTCATTTACGGGGACACAGACTCCGTGTTCGTATGGATACAGGAGGCGCGTACGAATGAGCAGGCCGTGGCGGCCGGACGACAACTGGAGCGAGACCTCAACACCTGGTGGGGCGAGGTAGTGCGACAGGAATTCGATTTGGAGAGCGTGCTGGAGCTGCAGTTCGAAACCCATTTCAAGCGTTTTTTGATGCCCACAGTGCGCGGCTCCGACAAGGGCAGCAAGAAGCGCTATGCCGGTGTGGTGGCGGGCAAGAATGGCGACCAGCTGGTGTTCAAGGGGCTGGAGAGTGTGCGCACCGACTGGACCCGTCTGGCCCGGGATTTTCAGGAAGAACTCTACCGGCGTGTTTTCATGAAGGAAGACTATGCAGAGTTTGTGAAAGAAGTCACTGCCCGTGTTCTCACCGGCGAGGAAGATCAACTACTGGTCTACCGAAAACGCCTGCGACGCAAACTCGACGATTACCAGCGCAATGTTCCGCCGCACGTGCAGGCGGCGCGTCTGTGTGCTGAGCGAGGCTTACCGGTACCTTCCCGTGGCAGCTGGGTGGAGTACGTGATCACCACCAGCGGCGCGGAACCCGCGGCAAAACCGCTGGCTCCACTGGACTACCAGCACTATGTGGATCGCCAGTTGGCGCCTGTGGCGGATGGTATCCTCGGTTTTGTCGGTAGCTCCTTCAACGACCTGACCGACAAACAAATTGGTCTGTTCCAAACCTAACAGAACTGCAGGCTAGTCGCCAAAAAATTCCCGACGTAGCGCGCCGTAGTCCGCAGCGGGCAGGCGCGGGCCATAATTGGCGACAATTTTGCCCGCCGCCAGGCTGGCGAAGCGGCCCGCTGTCGGAAAGTCCTCGCCACGGGTGATGGCATAGATAAAGGCCCCGGCGAACATGTCACCCGCTCCATTGGTATCCACAGCCTCCACTTTATGTGGCGGTATTTTGGCCAGCTCTGTGCCATCAAAGGTCAGCGCCCCCTCCCCGCCGCGGGTGATGACGAAGGTATTGGCGATAGCCTTTAGTTTCTCTACGGCAACATCCATATCATCGCTTTGTGCCCAGCCCAATGCCTCATGCTCGTTGCAGAAGACCAGATCCAGTCTTTCACCGATGATCGCGGCGATGCCGTCACGAAAAAACTCCACCATGCCCGGATCAGAGAAGCTGAGGGCGGTCTTCACTCCCGCGGCTTCCGCAATTTCCCGTGCTTTGATCGCAGCGGCGCGCCCTGTCGGCGAAGTGACCAGATAACCCTCTATATAGACGTACTCTGAGGCGGCAATGGCCTGCGCATCCAGCTGATCGGTAGACAGGGTTTCACTGATGCCAAGGAAGGTGTTCATGCTGCGCTCGGCATCGGGCGTTATCAGCACTAGACACTTACCGGTGGTGCCCGCCGCGCGTTCGCCCGTGAGACAGTGGTCAACGCCAGCCGCTTCGAGGTCAGCTATATAGATATCGCCGTCGCTGTCATTGGCCACTTTGCAGGTCATGAAGGTAGGTCCGCCGAACTGCGCGGTGGCAATCATTGAGTTGCCGGCGCTACCGCCACTGGCGTGGTTGGCCTTGACCAGATGGCCGGCAAGGTGATCCAGCAGTTCACGCCGCCGCGTCTCATCGACGAGGGTCATAAGACCCTTCTCAACATTCATTTGTGCAAGTTCGGCGTCCAATACTTTGATTTCGGTGTCGACCAGCGCCGCGCCTATGCCGTATGCCATGTACTTTTTCATTACCGTATTCACTCACTAGGTTGAAATCAGTCGACTATTATCCTGATTCGCTGGTCGAATAAAAGCGCTAGATGACAATACGATGGATTTATGGCCTTGGGTGGGAGTGTGAAAAGCACGGCAAATCCAATCCTAATTTCCTGCGGCAGCTGGTGTAAACTCGCACACCATGTTCCGCACCAGCCATCTCTTGTCCAAACTAGCCGTCTCTGCCCTGGTGGTGTTAGGGCTGCTTATGATTTTTCTGGATGCCCGCATCACCGCGACCTTCAGCGAAAAAATGTCGGAGTTGTCGGCCAAGGTTTATGCGCGCCCGCTGGAATTGTTTGCCGGTGCCGCCCTGACACCAGAAGACCTGGCCTACGAGCTGCAGGTTTTGGGGTATCGCACGGTGAGTGCGCCGCGCCGCCCAGGGGAGGTATCCCGCAACCGCAGTCGCTTTGATCTCTATGTGCGCGGCTTTAACTTTCCTGAGGAAGCGGAACCGGAGCGCCTTGTAAGGGTGGAATTCGACGACAATCGAATCAAGGACGTGTTAACCGGAGATAAACGCATAGACCTGATGCGGCTTGATCCGGTGTGGTTGGGTGGCATCGTCCCGCGTCAGGGGGAAGATCGGGTGCTGGTCGAGCTCAATGATGTCCCGCAAGTCTTTCGCGCCGGTCTCATTGCGGTAGAGGATCGCAGTTTTTACCAGCACTGGGGTTTCTCCATTGGCGGTATCGCCCGCGCAACCTTTAACAATCTGCGCTCCGGGCAGGTGGTCTCCGGCGGTAGCACTATCACGCAGCAGCTGGTGAAAAACTATTACCTCACGTCCGAGCGCACGCTGGTACGCAAGGTGACAGAGGTGTTGATGGCCATCCTGCTAGATCTGCATTATGAAAAAGACCAGATTCTCGAAAGCTATATCAACGAGGTGTACCTGGGGCAGGACGGACCGCGTGCCGTACACGGATTTGCCCTGGCAGCGCAACATTACTTTGGGCGATCCCTGGAGCAGTTGGACCTGCACCAGCATGCCTTGCTGATTGGGATGATCAAGGGCCCGTCTCTGTATAATCCCGAGCGCAATCCGGAGCGTGCGCTGCAGCGGCGCAATGTGGTGTTGGAGGTGATGGCGGAACAGGGAGTGATTACCCCTGAGCAAGCTGCTGCCGCTCGGGCTATGCCGCTGGGGCTGAACAAGCAGCAGCGTATGCGGGACTCCTTTCCCGCATTCCTGGACCTGGTCCGTCGGCAACTGCCGCAGGATTACCGGGAGGAGGATCTTGCGAACCGCGGACTCAGCATATTCACCAGCTTCGACCCGTTGTTGCAGCGGCAGTTAGAGAGCAGTACGGCTACCGTGATGGATCAGCTCGACCCCAGGGGCAAACTGCAAAGCGCTTCGGTTGTCACGCGCTTTGATACGGGTGAGGTAGTTGCCCTTGCGGGGGGGCGCAAGGCGCGCTATGCAGGTTTCAACCGGGCGCTGGACGCGCGCCGCCCCGCAGGCTCCTTGCTCAAGCCAGCCATCTATCTTACGGCTCTGGAACGCCCGGGGCAGTACTCCCTCGCCACGGTGTTGTCCGATACCCCGTTGACCATTAGAGCAGCGGGGGCCAAGCCCTGGCAACCGCAGAACTATGACCGCAAGGCACATGGCGACATTTTGCTCTATCAGGCTTTGGCACAATCCTACAATTTAGCCAGTGCACGACTCGGCATGCAGCTGGGTGTAGATAAGATAGTGGATACGCTGGCCCGGCTTGGGGTTGAAGAAGGTGTGCCGCGTACCCCTGCGCTGCTACTCGGGGCGGGTGAATACTCGCCGCTGGACATGGCGACAATGTACCAGACGATAGCGGCCGGGGGCTTTCGTATGCCGCTGCGCACCATCCGGGATATCGTCGACGTCAATGGCGAGCCGCTAAAACGTTACCCGCTGGAATACGAGCGCACTGTCGGTCTGCAGGCCGTGCATTTGCTGCACTTCGCACTGCGGGCTGTGGTCCGCGAGGGTACCGGGCATGGTGTCTATCGCTACCTGCCGGAGAGTTTCGCTGTGGCGGGCAAAACCGGTACCACCAATGACGGTCGCGATTCGTGGTTCGCCGGCTTTTCCGGCGACCTGCTGGCGGTCAGTTGGATAGGGCGGGATGACAACGGCGTGACCGGACTCACCGGTGGTACCGGCGCGCTCAAGGTCTGGGCGCATTTTATGTCGCGCGCCAGCAAGTTGCCGCTGGACTATCGCATGCCTGATGATATTCAGACCCAGTGGATCGATGATCAAAACGGCTACCTGACTGGCGAGGGCTGCCCGAATTCCCGTATGCTGCCGTTTATAACCGGTTCTGAGCCGCGCCAGCGCACTGCCTGCGCGCCCGACGAATCGGGTTCTGGTGTCAAGGACTGGTTCGAGTCGTTGTTAGGGAGCAAGGGGTGATGGCGGTGTTGCACATGGTGTTTCGTGGGGCTGCTGTGAGTGCTGGTCATACTGCTGGCTGCCTGCGCTACGTACACGCCGCCCGCCAGTGCGCCTGTGCCAGTTGAGCAGCCTCAACCTGAGCCCAAACCCAAGGTTGTCACTCCGCCAGCCAAAGTGCCACAGGCACCTCCGCGTCCCGCCACGACGTCCGCCAGCGCAGCTTTGCAGCCATTGCTGGCGAAAGCCGCGCAGGCCACCGAGCGCGGTGATTACGAGCAGGCCCTGACGCTACTGGAACGCGCGCAGCGCATCGACCCGGACAGTGCCGAGGTGTACCTCGGCATGGCGCAGACCCACCGGGCCAGAGGCAATGTTGCGCAGGCCAGGGCAACCGCCGAAAGAGGCCTGCTATATTGTGAGACAGATGCGCAGTGCAACGCTCTGCGCGCCTATACCCGTTGATCCGGCGCGCGGCGGCACACCACCTCAAAACCGTCATCTCGCGGTTCAAAGCTCAGGTACTGGTTGATGCACGCCGGAGTATCCCCGGCCGAGTGACTGACAAAAATAATCTGTGTGTCGCTGTGCCTGGCGATATGGTCAATGGCCCGTAGCATCAGTTTGCGATGGTGGCCATCCAGGCCCAGGGTCGGTTCATCGAGCAGCAGGATGATGGGGGATTTCACCATCGCCCGAGCCAGCAGGACCATGCGCTGTAATCCGAACGACAGCGCGTCAAAACTCTCGCGGCTGTAGTCGGCAAGGCCCAGGGCGCGCAGCCACTGCTCGGCGCGATTGCGCTGTGTGTCGCCCCATACGTCGTACAGTCCGATAGTGTCAAAGAAGCCCGATACCACCACTTCCACCACACGCATGCTGCGCGCAAATTTCAGCTGCAGTTGCGTGTCGAGCTGTCCGAACTTTTGTTTGATGTCCCATACACTCTCACCACTGCCGCGGCGGATACCGAACAGGGTGATATCCTGGCCGTAGGCTTTGTGACTGTCACCCGTAATCAGGCTTAGCAGGGTGGTTTTGCCACAGCCGTTGGGGCCGGAAACACAGCAGTGAGTGCCTCGCTCAAATATCCAGTTCACATTACGCAGCACATTGAGGTCACCATACTGTACCGCTACATCGCGCAGTTCCAGCAAGGGCTTGTTATTTGGCAACTCGTA
Source organism: uncultured Gammaproteobacteria bacterium (assembly GCA_963747995.1). GTDB lineage: Bacteria > Pseudomonadota > Gammaproteobacteria > Pseudomonadales > Halieaceae > Marimicrobium. The sequence continues at coordinate 46,338 of CAVVHD010000008.1, forward strand.
GGGGCGCGCAGCGGGCGGCGGCAAATCGCCCAGCTTCGCAACAGGTGGATTCATCAGTGCCCGGACAGTCGCGTCGGCAATGATATGCTCCCGACTATCACACGCGAGTGTCTCCCCCGCCTGCAGCACCAAAATATGCGTGATGCCGCGGGGCACATCTTCCAGTTGCCGACACAGCAGCAGCACGGTGATGTCGGACTGCAGCAGTTCATCGATGATCCTGTGCATTTCCGCCTGGCTGGCGTGGTCCAGTCCATCCAGCGGGCTGTCCAGGATGAGCAGGGCGGGTTCGCTCAGCATGGCTTTGACCAGCAGCGCCTTGCGCATCTCCCCGGTCGAGATAAAGCGCAGACCACGATGCAGGAAATGGCGCATGTGCAGACGTTCCGACCAGTAGTGGAAGCGTTCGTCAGGTTCCCTGCCATCAAGGATAAGGGCCTGAACCGTTGTACCCGGGTCGCTGGCATCAGCCCGAAATTCTGAATCATCCAGCTTCTGGTCCCGCTCACACAGGGCTTTGGCCTGCTCGAAGCAGACATAGGCGATACCACCTGCCTGTAGTCGTGGCGAGCGCAGCAATTCGCCCGAAAAGTGTGTAGCCTGATGACTGAGGATCCTGGCCAGACTGGTCTTGCCGGCACCGTTCGGGCCCAGACAGGCCCATTGCTGGCCGGGCTTTACGATCCAGTGGATGCGGCGCAATGCTGGCAGGGCGCGGTAGACCAGGCTGACATCGCGCAGTTCCAGCAGGTTGTCACCCCGTGGCTCTTCGTCAACCATGATTTCCCCCGGTTAAATATTGGCGTAATGGCTTGTCAGCTTATCCCGCTGCTGGCTTAATCCCACAAGCGCCACAGGCTGTATGGAAATTGTTCGCACGTGTCGGTATCCCTATTACAACTCATCGAAACCCGTCTCAGCGACCACAATCCGGGTAGAAGGCTGTTGCGGCGACTGCAGAAGCGGTCCGCAGTTGCCATGATACTGCAAGTGCGCGAGGGCCAACTGCATATTCTAATGATCAAGCGGGCCGAGCGGGAGGGGGATCCCTGGTCCGGGCACATGGCCTTCCCGGGTGGCCGCATGGATAGAGCGGACGCCAACGGTTACGAGGTGGCGGTGCGCGAGACAGCGGAAGAAGTGGGTTTGATGCTGGGAGCACAGGACGAGTGTATTGGCCGACTTTCTGATCTGAACGCCCGGCCCCATCGGGGCACCTTCGGTATGGCAGTTAGTCCCTTTGTTTTTCGCCTGGATCGCGAGGTGACCTTTACGCCGAATCATGAGGTGGCGGAAGTCGTTTGGGTTCCGCTGGAATTCCTATTGGATGCCGACAATCGGGAAGAAATGATCTGGTCCTACAGGGGTGCCCGAATACCTGTGCCCTGTTATCGATTTGAGGGCCGCTGTATCTGGGGCTTGTCACTTATGATGCTGGAGGAGCTGCTGGACATAGAGGAGCGTAAAAATCGTAAACGGCGGGGCTGGCGGCGCCCTTGATGCCGGCAAATAAGTTCGCGGTCGCTAGATCCGGTTCACCGGTTGCATCGCCGGTGTGGGGACATTGGGGGATTCCAGACTGGCCAGCGCGATCGGTAAACCGCGTTTTTTTGCCAGGTACATGGCCCTGTCCGCTTTCTCTTCCAGTTCATGCTTCTGGCGCCCGTCTATCGGGAATATCGCCACACCGATACTGGCACTGAATTTCAGTATTAGTTGGCGAACGTATAGAGGCTGCTCGATGGCGTGTGACAATTTGTGGGCCAGGCGCGTGATCTCTTCCGGAGAATTTACATCCTCCAGTACCACGACGAATTCATCGCCACCCAGGCGCGCTACTAGGTCGGTATCGCGCAGACTGTTCTGGATGCGCTGGGCAACAGCGATCAGGAGTTTGTCGCCCGCCCCGTGCCCGTGCGTGTCATTAATCTTCTTGAATTCGTTCAGATCTATAAACAACAGGCCGGTTATGCTGTTATTCCTCGCAGCACGGCGCAGAGCGAGACTGATACGCTCGTCATAGAAGCGGCGATTGGGCAGTCTGGTCAACTGGTCGTGTGAGGACAGGTGAGCCAGTTCTGAATTCGTGTTTTGCAAGCTTTGCCGCAGCGCTTTGTTCATTTCCGCATAAATAATGATAATGCTTACCACGGCGACGGCCAGGCCTACGTAGGCCATGGTCATAGCCATGCTGTGGTTCTTGTCCAGAATGATCTGGGTGAACTGCATGCCGCTGCGCTCTGCCTGCAACACGGCCGCCCAAAAGGCGAGCACTAGCAGACCCCAGGCTACGCTGAGCGAAATGCTGCCGACTAGACCGGCCATTGCTGGTGCCAGTATCAGCAGCGGATAGGTTGGTGATTGCGTGCCGCCAAAGATAAAGCAGGCGGCGGCAAAGGCGCCTGCGTAAATAAAAAGCAACACGTTGACCGCCATAATGCGGTCAGCGCGGAAGCGCAAGATCAACATGCTGACCAGGACGCCCAGGAAGGTGGCGACAAACAGGGTGTTGGCGGCAGTACTGCCTTGTGGTGACAGCGTCATGACGAAGGGAGTGAAAACCGAGAGAGCAATCACTATTATCAGCCAGAAACAGCTGGTCATGACCAGTATACGCTGGCGGTGGTTTTCCTCGTCAGACCTATCGTACACCGACCTGCCAGTGCACAAGTGGAACCACCAGTTACGAGCCTTCCGTAGCGGCACGGTTATCGATTGCATGGCTATATTGTTCTGTTTTTACAGCACCGTTTATACCGCATCCTGAGCACTCTTGTCGCTATCAGTGGCGATAGATACGGTATTAGTTCTCGTTTTGCAGGAAATTGCGGCTATTGCAGCACCTGGGCCGCTTCCAGGGCGAAATAGGTGAGGATACCGTCACAGCCTGCGCGCTTGAAGGCCAGCAGGGATTCCAGCATGACTGCTTCCCGGGGCAGCCACCCGCGTTCAAACGCCGCCACGTGCATGGCATACTCGCCACTTACCTGGTACACGAAGGTCGGTGCCCGCAACTCACTCCTTCACTCGCCGCACGATGTCCAGATAAGGCATGCCTGGCTTGACCATGATCATATCCGCACCCTCCGCGAGGTCCAGGGCGCATTCGTGCAGTGCCTCGTCGCTGTTGGCGGGGTCCATTTGGTAGCTGAACTTGTTTCCTCCTTTCAGGTTGCCAGCTGAGCCAACGGCATCGCGAAAGGGGCCGTAATAGGAAGAGGCGTATTTGGCGGAATAGGCCATGATCAACGTGTTGTGAAAACTGGCGCGTTCCAGTGCTTGCCTGATGGCACCAATGCGGCCGTCCATCATGTCTGAAGGCGCTACCACATCCGCGCCAGCCGCAGCGTGCGATAACGCCTGTCGCACCAGCACTTCACTGGTGACATCATTTAATACATAGCCACCAGCATCAATGATGCCGTCCTGGCCATGGATCGTGAAGGGATCCAGGGCGACATCGGTTATCACACCCAGTTCCGGTAGCGCCTCTTTCAATGCGCGCACCGCACGCTGCACCAGGCCATCTTCATTGAATGACTCCTCGGCCAGCAGGCTCTTGCGCCCGGCGGTGACAACAGGAAACAACGCGACTGCCGGAATGCCCAGTTGTTGTATGAGTCTGGCCTGCGCCACCAGCAAGTCGACACTGAGTCGTTCTATCCCCGGCATGGAGGAGATCGACTCGCGCTGGCCGCTGCCCTCGATCACGAACATGGGAAAAATAAAGTCCGCCGGGCTCAAGGCATTTTCGCGCACCAGTCGGCGCGAAAATTCGTTGGCGCGCAGGCGGCGCATGCGGGTTTGGGGAAACATGCCGCGCTGTGTGGTGAATGTCATGGGAGTATCCTCAATTAAAGAGCGGCAAAGGCGGTTCTGGCCGTCGCGATAGTTTGGGCAATGTCGCCATCGCCATGCGCACTGGACATAAAGCCCGCCTCATAGGACGCGGGTGCCAGGTATATGCCGTGTTCCAGCATCAGGTGGAAAAATCGGTTGAAAGCTGCGTTGTCACAGGCCATGACCTGGTCATAACGTGTAATGCTCGTTGCGTTGGTGAAGAAGCCGCCGAACATGCTGCCGGCATGGTTAGTAGTAAATGGCACACCCGCCGCGGCTGCGGCATCATGCAGCCCCTGACACAATTTTGCCGTGCGCTTGAGCACGGGCTCATAAAAACCGGGTTGGGAAATAATATCCAACGTGGCCAGGCCGGCGGCCATGGCGATGGGGTTGCCGGACAGGGTGCCCGCCTGATAGACGGGTCCCAGCGGCGCGATCTGCTCCATGATGTCACGTTTACCGCCAAAGGCGCCCACCGGCATTCCTCCACCGATGACCTTGCCCAGCGTAGTCAGGTCGGCCTCAATGCCGTAGTAACCCTGGGCTCCCTGCAAGCCAAAGCGAAATCCGGTCATTACCTCGTCCAGTATAAGTACCGCACCACTTTCGGTGCAGGCGGTGCGCAATGCCTGCAGGAATCCCGGGGCGGGTGGTATGCAGTTCATATTGCCGGCCACCGGTTCCACGATGACACAGGCGATGCGCGTGCCGTGTGCAGCGAAGGCCTGGCGCACACTGTCAATGTCGTTGTAGGTGAGCGTCAGGGTGAGGTCCGCCAGCGCTGCGGGAACGCCGGGGGAACTGGGCACGCCCAGCGTGAGCGCACCGGAGCCTGCTTTCACCAGCAGGGAATCAGAGTGACCGTGGTAGCAGCCCTCGAACTTGACGATAGTGTCGCGGCCGGTATAGCCGCGGGCGAGACGAATGGCGCTCATGGTGGCTTCTGTGCCGGAACTTACCATGCGCACCAGATCCATACCTGGCATGATGTTACAGATGCGTTCGGCGAGCTCGATTTCCAGTTCCGTTGGGGCGCCAAAACTGAGCCCTTTTGCACACTGGCGGATAACCGCTTCACGCACTGCAGGATGATTGTGGCCCATGAGCATGGGGCCCCAGGACAGAACATAGTCAATATAACGTTTGCCCTGGCAGTCGAAAATGTAGGGCCCCTCGCTGCGCTCGATGAAGACGGGTGTGCCGCCCACGGCCTTGAAGGCGCGCACGGGGGAGTTGACTCCTCCCGGGATGTGTTTCTGGGCGCGTTGGAACAATTGCTCTGAAGTGCTCATGAGGTACTCGTCCTGGATGAAATAGGCCCTGCGACTACATCGTGTGTGGCTGGAGTGAAATTATCAGGGCTGGAGCATGGAATATCCAGTGGCCTCAAAACGGCTTGACCACCGCCAGGATCACAATGCCAAAGAGAAATAGCACAGGGATTTCGTTGAAAAATCGGTAGAACACATGGTCGTGCCGGTTGCGATTATCATTAATCGCACGCACATAGCGGCCGCACAGCAGGTGATACAAAATCAGGAAAGCTACGCCGCAGAGTTTGAGCCACATCCAGTGGGACGCCAGATAGTAATCCGGATTCATTACGACCATGGCCAGGCCGAGGGCGATGGCGATAATCATAAACGGGGTGACGAAACGATACAGTTTGCGCGCCATCACGGCGAGCTGCGCTCGCACTACTGTGTGTTCGCTGGCGGCATAGTACACGAAGATGCGCGGCAGATAGAAAAGGCCCGCGAACCAGCACACTACGAAAATGATATGAAAGGCCTTTAGCCACATCATCGTTGGCACCCCTGATGGTTCTGTCAAATAAAGACAATATTATCAGTTATCTTGATCCGTATTGCTTTTATACTACTGCTCCAGCGTTCCGGGAGAGGTTTGGGTAGAGACATGGTTAGGGTTGGCATAGTGGGTGGCACCGGTTACACGGGAGTGGAGTTGTTACGCCTGTTGGCTGCGCATGAGGATGTGGAGGTGGCGGTAATCACTTCGCGCGCAGAATGTGGTCGGCGCGTGGATGACCTGTTTCCCAACCTACGGGGCCATTATGACCTGGTTTTCTCGGAGCCCGATGTGCAGGTGTTGGCAGCTTGCGACATGGTCTTTTTTGCGACCCCACACAATGTCGCCATGAACCTGGTGCCGAATTTACTGGCTGCCGGTGCCAGGGTGATAGACCTCTCCGCAGACTACCGCATTCGTGACGCCAGCTTGTGGTCGCAATGGTATGGTGAAGTCCACGCCAGTCCCGAGCTACTGGCCGAGGCGGTGTACGGCCTGCCAGAACTCAATCGGGAGAAAATTACGGTGGCGCGACTGGTGGCCTGCCCTGGTTGTTATCCTACATCGGTTCAGTTGGGTTTTATGCCGCTGTTGGCCAAGTCTCTAGTCGATCCTCAGCACCTGATTGCGAGTTCAGCATCGGGTGTCAGCGGCGCGGGGCGGCAGGCCAAAATAGACAACCTGCTCAGCGAGGTGTCGGACAGTTTCAAAGCCTACGGCGTGAATGGGCATCGTCATCTCCCAGAGATTGAACAGGGCTTGTCGGATATCGCCGCACAATCAGTCCGCGTGACGTTTGTGCCGCATCTATTGCCTGTGGTGCGAGGTATTCACTCCACGCTATTTGCACGACTTCGAGATCATACTGTGAATATACAGGCCTTGTATGAGGACTGGTATGCACAAGAGCCTTTTGTCGATGTGCTGCCAGCTGGCGTTTTTCCGCAGACACGCACCGTAAGGGGTGCGAACAGGTGTCAGATCTCGGTCGCGATTCCACAGCAGCGGGATACGGTCGTGATTATGGCCACCATAGATAATCTGGTCAAAGGCGCTTCAGGTCAGGCTGTTCAGAATATGAATATTATGCTTGGGCTGGATGAGCGCGCGGGCTTACAACAGGTAGGCCTATTGCCTTGAGAGCGATCAACTGGTGAATAGTGCGTACTCATTGATCACCCGTTTATTGGATCGCCTTGGGCGGAAACTCGTGCTTACACTGGCGATGTCTCTTGCGTTGATGCTACTGGCTGGCATGTATCTCGGGCGGCAGGCGGCCCACAAGAATATGAACCTTGCCCCCCGTTCGCTAGCAACTTTGCAGGCGGAGTTGTCTAGCGTGCGCGAAGCGTTAAAAGTTGCGCAAGGTGATCTACAGGTTCAGCGCACTCGACACGAAGTGGATAGCCGAGCTATTGAGTTACTGCGAAGTGAGATGGCTGCCGAGAAGGAGCGCACGGCCGACCTTGAGGAGGGCCTGCGCTTTTACCGGAGCATGGTGGTATCTGAGGACATGGCGAGCGGCTTAAGCCTGCGCAAGCCCGAATTGGTAGCGGCTAAAACCCCGGGCCGCTTGGCATACCGTATCTTTGTGCAGCAGAAAGATCGTGAATACGAGATGGTGGAGGGAACCTTGTCGGTGGAGGTGTTCGGCTTAAAAGGCCAGGCAGAAGTTAGCTATCCGCTGGCCGAGCTTTCAGAGGATTTTGACCGCGAGGCTGCGGCATTGCATTTCCGATATTTTCAAGCTATAGAGGGCGAGTTGGCATTGCCCGAAGGTTTTGTGCCGAAGGGAATGATCGTCATCGCCCGAGCCAGCAAGCCGCGCGAGAGCGAAGTTCGCGAGCAGTTTCCCTGGCAGTTACAGGAGCGATTTATCAATGTTGGGAAGTAAGAAAGCGGCGAGTGTGTCCGGTGGCACTACACTGATTTCCCATGAGACAGTGGTTATAGGGGATCTGCACTTTTGCGGTAACCTGGACGTTGAGGGTCTGGTGCAGGGTAATATCATTGCTCAGTCTGGCAAGGACGCACTGTTGCGTGTAGTGGGTAAAGGTCGGGTTGAAGGTGACATCCGAGTGCCCTGTGTCATTATCAACGGCGCGGTACAAGGGAATGTGTACTCCACCAAGCATCTCGAATTGGCATCGAAAAGTCGGGTACAGGGCAGCGTCTATTACACGCTGGTCGAGATGGCGGCAGGGTCTGAGGTCAATGGCAGCCTAATCCACATGGCAGATGCTGACGCAATCGCGGCGATTTCCCGGACGGGCACGGAACAGGCTGAGACCAGAGAAAACTTGGCGCCACATATGGACTCGCCCACTAAAGTTGACTAATTTAGTCGGATTTAAGATAATGGAAGACGTTATTAAGCTGAAGCGGTCCCCACTGACTCTGGAACACATTGATGTCCGTCGCTGAAACATTTGATCCAACAAGCATTAACCTCTCGGGCCGTGCTATAAAAAAAGTGCGGGACTTGGTGGCGGAAGAGGAGAATGACCAGTTGAAGCTGCGAGTGTTTATTACTGGCGGAGGGTGCTCCGGCTTTCAATACGGATTTACCTTCGATGAACTCATCGCCGAGGATGACACCGCTGTGGAAACCGGGGGCGTGACCTTGTTGGTCGATCCTATGAGTTTGCAGTATCTGGTTGGATCAGTAGTTGATTATACCGAGGGGCTGGAGGGCTCCCGCTTCGTGGTCAATAATCCCAACGCCACGGCTACCTGTGGTTGTGGCTCATCTTTTTCAATCTAACCAGTTCGGGATTCGACAGACATTTGTTTGAGGCAGCTAGCAGCTCTGTATTGAAACGGGGGCACACGAACCCGTTGAGTGAGAATAGCTAGAGCAAACGCACTACTTAAATTTCTATACCCCTCCCGGGTAAATGCCCCCAAGTATCCGTGCTCCCGTCGCGCCTGTCACGGCCGGCGAATTTCCGACAAGCCCCTCAATTGTGCGACTGGCGAGCCAGGCAAATGTCGCCGCTTCCACCCAATCCGGTTCCATCCCTATGACGGAAGTACTCTCCACTGTCGCAGGTGCCACTTGCTTTGCCAGACGTCGCATCAGGTGGGAGTTATGGCTGCCACCGCCGCATATATAGATTTCAGATACATCAAGCGGGCTGTTTCTAATAGCGTTTGTGATAGTGGTGCTGGTGAGCTCCACCAGCGTGGCTTGCACGTCCACAGCAGCAATTTTGTTTAGTCCGACGAGGTGACTATCCAGCCATGCAAGATTGAATTCTTCCTTGCCCGTGCTGCGTGGACCCACCTTATTGAAATAGGCGTATGCTAAGAGCTTCTCCAATAGCTCCTGGTGAACCTGTCCTGTAGCGGACCACTCGCCGTCGCGATCATAGTGCGTCCCGCAGTGGTTCAAAATCCAATGATCCAGCAAGGTATTTCCTGGGCCGGTATCGAATCCCATCCGTAGTTCCGACCCTTCCAGAAAGGAGGTGTTTGCAATCCCACCGATATTAACGATGGCGCGATTCACACCTGGCTTGCCGAAGGCTGCAGCATGGAAGGACGGCGCCAGTGGAGCGCCTTCCCCACCTGCGGCAATATCCCTGCGTCGAAAGTCAGCAACGGTAGTAATGCCTGTGCGCTCGGCGATGGTGTTGGGATCGCCAATCTGCAGACTGAAGCTCTCTTCGCTGCGTGTCGCCGCTGAAGGCGGCCGATGACGGATGGTTTGTCCGTGACTGCCAATGGCCTTGACCTGCGCAGGCTGCGTTTTGGCTCCCACTAGCAACATATTTACGGCCTCGGCAAACAACAGGCCAAGCTCTCGATCCAGTATTCCCAAACGTTCGATTTCGTCGAAACCCGAATGGCTTATTGATGCAATTTGCTGCTTGAGCTCGGTAGGAATAGCGTGTTGGTGGGTCGCAAGAATCGATACGCGACCACCGTCACAGTGCACTAGAGCGCTATCGATAGCATCCACACTGGTGCCGGACATTAAACCGACATAAAGCGGATCGTCAGCACTCAAGTTAGTTGGGAGTGGTGTTCAAATCTGCTGTATCTATCATTGCCACATGATTCTGGGAACGCAGGACCGCTAGTTGAAGGTTGGCTTTGTTGATCGCTTTACGGAAATTCGCCAATTCCTTTTTCGGCAATATATTTGCCGTTGGTAGATTATTGGCGATGGTGCGTGGGTTGTGATGCACGCCATTCACCAGAAACTCATAATGCAGATGTGGACCGGTGGCTGCGCCCGTGGAGCCGACTGCTCCGATAACCTGATGCTGGGAAACACGCTGCCCCGTATCCACCATACGCTTTTGCAGGTGCAGATACTTTGTGGTGTATTGATCACTGTGCTGGATGACTACAAAATTACCCATGGTACCGTTGTACCCTGCCTGAATAATACGGCCATCCCCGGCAGCATATACAGGCGTGCCCGTTGGGGCAGAGTAATCAGTGCCCAGATGGGGGCGGGCGACCTTGTAGATGGGGTGCATGCGGTGCATGCTAAAATCTGAAGTGACGTGGGTGATGTCTAGAGGGGCCATAAGGAAGGTTTTGTGCATACTAACCCCCTCCTCGTTGTAATAATCTGTAGCGCCATTGGCATCGGTGTAACGAAAGGCATTAAACGTTTCACCCTGATTGGTGAAAGATGCTGCAATGATTGCACCGTCACTGATTTTTTTACCATCCAGATACTGTTCTTCGTATACCAGGCGCATGGTATCGCCCCTGCGAGGTTCCAGCGCAAAATCAACAACACCGCCAAATATGTTGGCCATTTCCAAAATCATGCCTTGGGACAGTCCCGCCTCCTGACCGGCAAGAAACAGAGAGGAGGTAATCACTCCTGTCGTCCAGGTCTCCCTGTGTTCGGGGGAGCGAGTTTCCACATGGCTTTCAAATCCGGTATCGGTTTGCATGTAGGTAATCGTTTCTAGCGGTGATTTAATGTACCGCACACCAGCCAGCTCGCCGGAGTCGCTCGCCTGAAAGGCAATGGTTTGACCCGGAAAAATTCGCTCGAGTGCTTCGCCGTTATGTGACTGGCTGATTACTTTTTGTACATCTTCGTCGTTATAACCGGCGCGTTTAAACACCAGAGACAGGGTGTCACCGTTTTTTACTTTCTGGTCAACCCAGGCAGGCGGTGGCGGAATAGTGGGTGATAAGGTAATCCTGTCGGGTATTGAGCTCAACGCGATTTTGCTTAACATATTTTGCTGTTTAGTGGCGTGCAACTGCTGATCGAATTGAGCCCACTGTTCGTACTCATTGATGTCAACGGGGGTATTCAGCACGCCAGTGGCGTTAAATACCAAGAGCACAATTGCTGCCAGTAAAAGCCTGTTTGGCAGTGACAGCCCAGACGATGGGTAATTTAGAGTAATAGTTCTCCCTTGCGGGTGCTGCGCTTCTGGCATGGCCTTTAAAATCTTTTCTGTATTTGGAGGCGCCAGTATATGTGAATAATCACAGATTTCAACCTCCATGTTAATCGGCGGGGCTTGCTTTTGAGGTGCGGTGTTGTATCGTTGGCGCCCGCTGTTTTCTATAGAATTGATCAATTCGGAACGAACCCCATGAGCAGAGCGCTACTCGATGATCTTCGCGCCCGTGGTTTGATCTTTCAGGTCGCAGGGGAGGACGATCTCTCGCGCTGGCTTGATGGGGGTGTTCGAACGTTGTACTGCGGTTTTGACCCTACGGCGGACAGCCTGCATATAGGCACACTAGTACCATTGTTGATGCTGCGGCGCTTTCAGTTGGCGGGGCATAAGCCATTGGCATTGGTGGGTGGTGCGACGGGCTTGATAGGTGACCCTAGTTTCAAGGACCACGAGCGGCATTTGAATACGCCAGACGTGATTAACGGCTGGGTAGAGAAGATCAAGAAGCAAGTCTCCCGATTCATTGATTTTGAGGCCGGTGCGGTCTCGGCAGAGGTGGTAAATAATCTGGACTGGACTGCCGGGATGGATGTATTAACGTTCCTGCGTGACGTAGGCAAGCATTTCTCAGTCAACGCAATGATTCAGAAAGAGTCGGTAAAACAGCGCATTGGGCGCGATGGCAGTGGCATCAGCTTTACCGAATTTGCGTACATGATTCTACAATCCTATGACTTTGCGGAACTCAACAGGCGCTTTGGCTGCGGACTGCAACTGGGCGGCTCCGATCAGTGGGGCAACATCACCGGGGGTATCGACCTCACCCGTCGGTTGTACGGCAACCAAGTATTTGGCTTGACTATGCCCTTAATCACAAAGGCGGACGGGACAAAATTTGGTAAGACTGAAGCCGGTACGGTCTGGCTGGATGCGCAGCGTACATCCCCCTATGCTTTCTACCAGTTTTGGTTGGGGACACCAGATGCAGATGTTTACAAGTTCCTGAAATACTTTACTTTTCTTGAAGTGGAAGAAGTAGATGCTATTGAGCACTCCGATGCCAAGTGCGACGGTCGCCCCGCAGCGCAAGCAGTGTTGGCGCGAGAGGTTACACGTTTAGTGCACGGACAGGATGGCCTTAGGGCGGCCGAGCGAATTACAGAATCCTTGTTCACTGGCACTATCGCTGCATTGGCGGAAACGGATGTTCTGCAACTGCGGCAGGATGGACTGCCCGCGAGCACTATTGCGCGCGCGCATTTTCCTGAAACGCTTACCCAGATGCTCACGGACGCCGGGATGGCGAGTTCCGGTAAGCAGGTGAAGGATGCTTTGGGCCGCAATGCGGTGACTATTAACGACCGGATTTTGGGTCTGGAAGATAACGGGGCGGTAGCTGCTTGTTTTCCCCTGGTGCAGGCGGTCTTCGGACGCTTCTATCTGGTCAAGCTGGGCAAGAAGAAATATCACTTATTCGAGGTGATTTAGGCGCCGGAGAAGTGTGTGTTGAATACTGAGAAATTCGTATCCACGCGCTTTCCTGCGAAAATTCTTGCTCATCCATAGTGCTATCCGTATAGTCCCGCCTCCCTCCGATCAGGGGGATCACTGGACCACGTTTCGTCTTTTCCAAATTTTGAGAAGGCTCAGAAGTTTAAATATGACCTGTTAGGTGATGGCTGAGGAGAAAAGTCGGCACAGATCGGAATTTATGGTTGCCATGCTGATGTTGATCGGTATAATACGCCTCCCGGATGAGGCATGACCTTTCTGGATATTTGAGCCCTGGCGGTTCGGATGTTGTTTAACAAGAAGATGAAGACAGATGTGTGGGCACTTGTTGGGATAGTTGTCACAACTATTCAGATGCAACAAGTGACTCATTAATTCATAGTAATTTTTGATTTTCGAATTGTATCTGAGCCTTGGATTTGGAAGATGAAGTGGGGTTAACCACGTAATCTTCCCCTCTTGTTGCTTTTGTAGCAGAGGTTAAAGATTAAACTGAAGAGTTTGATCATGGCTCAGATTGAACGCTGGCGGCAGGCCTAACACATGCAAGTCGAGCGCGAAAGGCTTTCGGGCTGAGTAGAGCGGCGGACGGGTGAGTAACGCGTAGGAATCTACCTGGTAGTGGGGGACAACTTGGGGAAACTCAAGCTAATACCGCATACGCCCCACGGGGGAAAGCGGGGGACCTTCGGGCCTCGCGCTATCAGATGAGCCTGCGTAGGATTAGCTTGTTGGTGAGGTAAAGGCTCACCAAGGCGACGATCCTTAGCTGGTCTGAGAGGATGATCAGCCACACTGGGACTGAGACACGGCCCAGACTCCTACGGGAGGCAGCAGTGGGGAATATTGCGCAATGGGGGCAACCCTGACGCAGCCATGCCGCGTGTGTGAAGAAGGCCTTCGGGTTGTAAAGCACTTTAAGTGGGGAGAAAAGGGTAGCCGTTAATAGCGGTTACCTGTGATGTTACCCACAGAATAAGCACCGGCTAACTCCGTGCCAGCAGCCGCGGTAATACGGAGGGTGCGAGCGTTAATCGGAATTACTGGGCGTAAAGCGCGCGTAGGCGGTTTGTTAAGTCAGCTGTGAAAGCCCCGGGCTCAACCTGGGAACTGCAGTTGATACTGGCCGACTAGAGTACGAGAGAGGGAGGTAGAATTCCATGTGTAGCGGTGAAATGCGTAGATATATGGAGGAATACCGGTGGCGAAGGCGGCCTCCTGGCTCGATACTGACGCTGAGGTGCGAAAGCGTGGGGATCAAACAGGATTAGATACCCTGGTAGTCCACGCCGTAAACGATGTCTACTAGCCGTTGGGAGACTTGATTTCTTAGTGGCGCAGCTAACGCAATAAGTAGACCGCCTGGGGAGTACGGCCGCAAGGTTAAAACTCAAATGAATTGACGGGGGCCCGCACAAGCGGTGGAGCATGTGGTTTAATTCGATGCAACGCGAAGAACCTTACCAGGTCTTGACATCCAGAGAACTTTCCAGAGATGGATTGGTGCCTTCGGGAGCTCTGAGACAGGTGCTGCATGGCTGTCGTCAGCTCGTGTCGTGAGATGTTGGGTTAAGTCCCGTAACGAGCGCAACCCTTGTCCTTAGTTGCCAGCACGTAATGGTGGGAACTCTAAGGAGACTGCCGGTGACAAACCGGAGGAAGGTGGGGACGACGTCAAGTCATCATGGCCCTTACGACCTGGGCTACACACGTGCTACAATGGAACGCACAGAGGGCTGCAAAAGCGCGAGCTGGAGCCAATCCCACAAAACGTTTCGTAGTCCGGATCGGAGTCTGCAACTCGACTCCGTGAAGTCGGAATCGCTAGTAATCGTGGATCAGAATGCCACGGTGAATACGTTCCCGGGCCTTGTACACACCGCCCGTCACACCATGGGAGTGGGTTGCTCCAGAAGTGGTTAGCCTAACCTTCGGGGGGGCGATCACCACGGAGTGATTCATGACTGGGGTGAAGTCGTAACAAGGTAGCCCTAGGGGAACCTGGGGCTGGATCACCTCCTTAAACGATGTTGGCGCTACCTGATGAGTGCTCACACATTTGTCTTCATCTTATACGGTTGATGCGAAAGACATCACGAGTGGCAGACCAGTCAACAGGCCTGTAGCTCAGTTGGTTAGAGCGCACCCCTGATAAGGGTGAGGTCGGCAGTTCAAATCTGCCCAGGCCTACCAAATCCCCCTGTTCTGCAGAACGATTTGGCTTACCTGGCAAGTTCGTGGTTGCTGACAGGACTTATTTGGGGCTATAGCTCAGCTGGGAGAGCGCCTGCCTTGCACGCAGGAGGTCTGCGGTTCGATCCCGCATAGCTCCACCATCTCTTTTAAGCTTAAGAAAAACGCATCACTGGAATCAGACACAAGCGCACCGTGGGGTGTGTTTTTGTCTGGTTTTAACAACCGGATTGTTCTTTAACAAGGTAAATCAAGCTGAGTCTTTGAGCTGACATGGAGCACTTCTTTGGAGGTGGGTCATGCGGTTCATAGATAAATTGTTCTTTGATGGCGGGTTTCAATTCCCCGCTGTCAACGAGTTGTAATAAACACTGTGACTTAAGCGTCACAACATCCGGCGGGTGTGCACTGTGATCGGTGTACATCTACTAAGTACCTGGCCTGTGTTAAGGGGGTCGGGGAACTGTCTTCTTGGACGTTGTTTTTGTGGTTTGAAAATGGCGGATCTCTTTTAAGGGAAACAGATAACTTCGGTTATATGGTCAAGTGACTAAGCGTATACGGTGGATGCCTTGGCAGTCAGAGGCGATGAAGGACGTTGTAGCCTGCGAAAAGCTTCGGGGAGTCGGCAAACAGACTTTGATCCGGAGATGTCCGAATGGGGAAACCCACCTGGTGTAAGCCAGGTACCTTGCACTGAATACATAGGTGTAAGGAGCGAACGAGGGGAACTGAAACATCTAAGTACCCTCAGGAAAAGAAATCAATTGAGATTCCCCCAGTAGCGGCGAGCGACCGGGGAGTAGCCTGCAAGTGATAGCCATTGGGTTAGTGGAACACTCTGGAAAGGGTGGCGATAGAGGGTGATAGCCCCGTACACGAAAACCTGGTGGTGGTACTGAGCTTGCGACAAGTAGGTCGGGACACGTGTTATCCTGATTGAAGATGGGGGGACCATCCTCCAAGGCTAAATACTACTGACTGACCGATAGTGAACCAGTACCGTGAGGGAAAGGCGAAAAGAACCCCGGAGAGGGGAGTGAAATAGAACCTGAAACCGTATACGTACAAGCAGTGGGAGCAGACTTGTTCTGTGACTGCGTACCTTTTGTATAATGGGTCAGCGACTTATTGTCTGTAGCGAGCTTAACCGTTTAGGGGAGGCGTAGGGAAACCGAGTCTTAATAGGGCGTCATAGTTGCAGGCAATAGACCCGAAACCGGGCGATCTAGCCATGGGCAGGTTGAAGGTTGAGTAACATCAACTGGAGGACCGAACTCACGTATGTTGAAAAATGCGGAGATGACCTGTGGCTCGGAGTGAAAGGCTAATCAAGCCCGGAGATAGCTGGTTCTCCTCGAAATCTATTTAGGTAGAGCCTCGCGTCTTACCCTGGGGGGTAGAGCACTGTTTGGGCTAGGGGGTCATCCCGACTTACCAACCCCATGCAAACTCCGAATACCCAGGAGTACAATCGCGGGAGACAGACGGCGGGTGCTAACGTCCGTCGTCAAAAGGGAAACAACCCAGACCGCCAGCTAAGGTCCCTAATACCAGTTAAGTGGGAAACGATGTGGGAAGGCTTAGACAGCTAGGAGGTTGGCTTAGAAGCAGCCATCCTTTAAAGAAAGCGTAATAGCTCACTAGTCGAGTCGGCCTGCGCGGAAGATATAACGGGGCTAAATTGGTAACCGAAGCTGCGGATGCGTGCTTGCACGCATGGTAGAGGAGCGTTCTGTAAGCCGTTGAAGGTGAACCGGGAGGTTTGCTGGAGGTATCAGAAGTGCGAATGCTGACATGAGTAACGATAAAGGGGGTGAAAAACCCCCTCGCCGGAAGATCAAGGTTTCCTGTCCAACGCTAATCGGGACAGGGTGAGTCGGCCCCTAAGGCGAGGCAGAAATGCGTAGTCGATGGGAAGCGGGTTAATATTCCTGCACTTCTTATTATTGCGATGGAGGGACGGAGTAGGCTAGGCCATCAGGGTGTTGGTTGTCCCTGTTTAAGGTTGTAGGCTGGGATCTTAGGTAAATCCGGGGTCCTAAGGCTGAGAGCTGATGACGAGTTCTGGTGAGAGCCAGAATGAAGTGGTTGATGCCATGCTTCCAAGAAAAGCTTCTAAGCTTCAGGTAATAAGGAACCGTACTGTAAACCGACACAGGTGATCAGGTAGAGAATACCAAGGCGCTTGAGAGAACTCGGGTGAAGGAACTAGGCAAAATGGTACCGTAACTTCGGGAGAAGGTACGCCGGCTTTGGTGATGGGACTTGCTCCCTGAGCTGAGGCTGGTCGAAGTAACCAGGCCGCTGCGACTGTTTATTAAAAACATAGCACTCTGCAAACACGTAAGTGGACGTATAGGGTGTGACGCCTGCCCGGTGCCGGAAGGTTAATTGATGGGGTTATCTTCGGAGAAGCTCTTGATCGAAGCCCCGGTAAACGGCGGCCGTAACTATAACGGTCCTAAGGTAGCGAAATTCCTTGTCGGGTAAGTTCCGACCTGCACGAATGGCGTAACGATGGCGGCACTGTCTCCACCCGAGACTCAGTGAAATTGAAATCGCTGTTAAGATGCAGTGTACCCGCGGCTAGACGGAAAGACCCCGTGAACCTTTACTATAGCTTCACACTGGACTTTGACCTTACTTGTGTAGGATAGCTGGGAGGCTTTGAAGCGGTGGCGCCAGCCATCGTGGAGCCAACCTTGAAATACCAGCCTGGTAATGTTGGGGTTCTAACCCAGGTCCCTTATCGGGACCGGGGACAGTGTGTGGTGGGTAGTTTGACTGGGGCGGTCTCCTCCCAAAGAGTAACGGAGGAGCACGAAGGTGCGCTAATCACGGTCGGAAATCGTGAGGTTAGTGTAAAGGCACAAGCGCGCTTGACTGCGAGTCTGACAAGACGAGCAGGTACGAAAGTAGGTCTTAGTGATCCGGTGGTTCTGTATGGAAGGGCCATCGCTCAACGGATAAAAGGTACTCCGGGGATAACAGGCTGATACCGCCCAAGAGTTCACATCGACGGCGGTGTTTGGCACCTCGATGTCGGCTCATCACATCCTGGGGCTGAAGCCGGTCCCAAGGGTATGGCTGTTCGCCATTTAAAGTGGTACGCGAGCTGGGTTTAGAACGTCGTGAGACAGTTCGGTCCCTATCTGCCGTGGGCGTTGGAGAATTGAGGGAAGCTGCTCCTAGTACGAGAGGACCGGAGTGGACGAACCCCTGGTGTTCGGGTTGTCACGCCAGTGGCATTGCCCGGTAGCTACGTTCGGACAGGATAAGCGCTGAAAGCATCTAAGCGCGAAGCCCCTCCCAAGACTAGTTCTCCCTGGGACTTTACGTCCCCTGAAGGGCCGTCCAAGACCAGGACGTTGATAGGCTGGGTGTGTAAGCGCTGTAAGGCGTTGAGCTAACCAGTACTAATTGCCCGTGAGGCTTGACCATATAATCCAAGTTATTTGGTCGGAATCGTTCCAGACGATTCTCGACACTTCCTCCCTCCATGGAGGTCGTAGAAGACAGAGACGACGGGTGTTGTGACAGGTCCAGTGTTTAAGACAAGAACAGACAGCTTGATTTACCGCCTTATTTGATTGCCACCAGGCACTGCCACCGGCAGGTAAGACCGAGGACAATCGAGCCAGTTTGCCTGGCGACCATAGAGCATTGGAACCACCTGACCCCATCCCGAACTCAGAAGTGAAACAGTGCATCGCCGATGGTAGTGTGGGGTCTCCCCATGTGAGAGTAGGTCATCGCCAGGCTTTAATCCCCAATCCCGTGGTACACCGTACTACGGGATTTTTTTTATGGGACGAGCAGAAACTTCCCCGTAACAAGAGGCACTAAATAACCCTATCGCTACCGCCATCAATGGGTATCTGCGCACCCGTTGTTGCAGCGAAAGCATCGCTTGCCATTACTGAGAGCAGTCGAGCGACATCCACAGAGCGGATTTCTTTCTTTAGCAGATTTTTTGCTTTGTATTCCGCAATGGTCATGCCGTAACGGGCAGCAGAGCTGGCCAGGGCATCCTCGGTCCACAACGCCGTATCGAACACTGCATCAGGATGTACCACATTGACCCGTACGCCATCTGCGGCCAATTCCAGCGCAGCGACCCTGGCGAGCTGGGTAATACCGGCTTTGCTGACGGAGTAAGCTGCAGCGCCAGGCCCGGGTGCTGTAAAGTTACGTGAGCCAACGACAAGAATTGACGGGTTTACGCCCAACTTCAGGTAGGGAATCGTCGCCGTCATGAAGCGTTGCGTCGCCGTAAGGTTAATGGCCAGGGTCTGGTCCCAGGTGTGTTCTGTGTGGTTTTCAATGCGCTCACCGGATTGAAAAATTCCGGCATTGCATACCACGATATCAAGTCCACCATACAGAGTGATTACCCGATTTACTGCTGCCGTAATGGATGCGCTGTCGGTGAGGTCACAGACCATGCCCGACATCCCGCCCCGGTTGAGTTGCGCAACTACGGCCGGGTCGATGTCCAATCCGATAACTACGGCGCCGTCCGCTGCAAGCACTTCGCAGGTGGCTTTCCCTATACCGCTATTGGCGCCAGTTACGAGTGCAATCTTGCCCTGATGTGCCTTTGCGGGCCCGTTGCTTTTACCGAGTTTGGCTTGCTCCAGTACCCAGTACTCCAGGTCGAATATGTCTCTCTCCGGGAGCGCCTGCCAGCCGCCTATTGATTCGCCGGTCTGGACTGCCCATCGCGTATGTCGGGCAATGTCGGCGATAATATTGCACTCCTTGACACTACTGCCAAACGCTATAGAGCCGGCATTGCGCCAGATGCCAACGCGGGGCGCCGGGTCAAGGATTTGTAGTTGTGGACTGCCGTTGGTCTCAAAATACGCCTTGTAGTCCGCGACATATTGATCGATCTCCGGTATTCCCATCGCCGGCTTGGCGCTGATAACGACCGGAACCCGCTTGGTGCGAATGACGTGGTCAGGGGTTATAGGGCCGCGGGTGGCGATGTCGCTGACATTGTCCAAACTGGCATAGCCTTGTGCATCAGGTGTTTGATCCAGCATGGCCAATTGGGCGCAACCGCGAACTGACGATACCGCTCTACGAATCCGCGCCAGATCCAGTAGATCCACCTTGCACCGCGCTGATGCAAGTGTGGTTATTCCTTTGGTCGCGATGTAAGCCTCAGCCCTGGAAACCAGCTCGATCATGTCTTCGTACGCAATTTTGGCATTGTCACTGTAGGTAAAGACACCATGGTGCATCAAGATAATGCCCTTGTACTGCCCAGGGTCGTGGTGTTTGATCGCCTCATTAACCTGTCTGGCGAGAATGAAGCCAGGCATGATGTACGGAAGTATCAAGCAATCCTGGAATATCTCGGCGAGGATTTCTGCGCCACGCGGGTTGTTGCTCAGGGTGACGACTGCGTCGGTGTGGGTATGGTCAATGAATTTCGCTGGCAGGATTGCATGCAGGATGGCTTCAACTGACGGGGATGGCGCGGAAGGGTCCAGCATTAGCGCGCGCAATTGTCGTGTCATATCCGGGTCAGAGAGTGCCTCCAGTTCGGCCAGCATCCGGGTTTCCTGCAGCCTGATGGCAGGAAATCCTGGCTTCTCGATGGTCTTGAGATCCCAGCCACTGCCCTTTACATACAACACTTCAAGCGCATTACCAAAAAAGTCGGTGGTCATTGCCTTGACTGAAGTATTGCCTCCGCCGTGCATGACCAGGTCTTCATTGGAGCCCAGCAATCGGGATGTGTATACCCGCATGGCAAGGTCATCGTTGGCAAATTCAGCAGCGGTCGCGTCGCTCCACAGACTTATCATTGTTCGTACTCCAGATTGAAAGCTGATTCGTTGCCTGGCTTTTAAAGCCGTCTATTTCCTCACAAAGAGACGGCAAGGTCCAACAAATACCGTTGAGCTAGCGTCAAGGATACGACTAACTGATCGATGGCCTTGAGATGGTGACGCCTGCCAATCCGTGGTTTGTGGGCTCAGATAGATAGGGACTTGGCATATTCGTAAAGTTCCATATCAAAAATATTGTCGTGCGCAATGCGATTTCGAAATTCAGGCGAGATAGCATCCACTTCTCCGACATGGCGATGAGGTATAGGCTTGATCTCCCAGCCGTATCGATCAACGAGTTGCTGGAGAAAGCGATCGTAGTGTTCGGTGACGCCTACGACATCGACTGCCGACAGGTTCTTCTTTGCGATGGCTAACCGCTCATCATCAACATTGATAACGCCAGTGCTTGCGGCGAAACATTTCAAGAGAGAAACGACCCGGAGCACTGTCTCGCAGTGCTTTAATATCGGAAGAGAGATTTTGCCCGTCGCCCAACTCTCGCCTCGGCGGCAATTCTTAGCGAAGTAGCCAAAAATCGATTTTCAGCCAGAGCCTCTTGTGCGGACATGGAAAAAAGTTTGGTCTGATAGTTACTGATGAAAGATGCGTGAAACCATGGCGTCTTCATAGATTTGCTCCAGCGTCTGCGCCATGTGCTCTATATGATATCGGCGGCAATGCTTGAGGTAGGAGATCGTGCGATCGACTGGATCTCGGAGCAGAGTCATCGCCACATAATCTTTGGTGAGTAATGAGCGCACCGCATAAGGGACGTGCCCAAGTACGATGCGCAATTCCCCATCCAGTTTATTTACATCAGCCACAAGTTTCGGCACATGCATGTAAGGCTTCAACACGGTCAAAAAATCCCATCTCTGATGTTATACATGCATCTGGATAGCGTTGCTCGGCCGTAAAATTGGCGCGAAGATGTTCTGCAAACGAGGTCCCCCCGGTTTTCATCACAGTGGATGAAGAAAAATCTTTTTATAAATTTTTTGTCTATCTACATTGTTTCGGTTCGGAGCTTCAGTTAGCATATAGGAGCCATCAATGTTGACAGTTGTGGAGTATGTTCGGACTAGAACATCGATACAACTAGATCTAGCTGTGGTAGGCAAATTGTGCGCATTTTCTGCTCATATGCACAAAGGAATAGTGACTTGGCGCATGCTTGAGCTTGCTGTCGCGAGTCTATAGACTCATTTCAGGCTGCTGGAGCTGTATAGCAGATGAGCCGAGCAGTCACCAATCAAATCCACGATCATTTCTCTGCTAGCGAACTGCCACTGAGAATCGACCTGGCGAAAACGATCCTTGTACCTTCCACAGATAATAGGTTGCAGTGGCAGAGAGTCGGTTGCCTGAATTACCGTGTAGTAGGAGCGTGCGCTGGCCGTTTTACCATTCTTGTCCAGCTCGATGATCACGTTGGTCGTAAGGTGCTTGGTGAGTGGTGTGCCCGTTCCTTCATATATGCGACAGGCAACCTTATACATTTGCAATACTTCATCGAATCCCTGGTGCCGTACGTTGTGAACGGTTGAAACGATTTCAGCATCGCGAAACAGCTCTGCTACTCCTTCAAGATTGCCGTCGTCGATCAGTTCGGCGTAGCGGTAGATCAGGTTTTCAATCTGGCGGCAGTCTTCCATAGGTTCTATTCTTCACCAAGTCTAGTAAAGGAATGAGGTCAACAATACGGCGTCGGATTCAAAACAGTACACATTGTTCCGACTAGAAATCGTCAGTTGGTAGCGACTACGGGTATCATATTTGCGGGCAGCATGCCTTGCGGATGGCGATCACCGTATTTGAGCAATTCACCCAGGGCAACGTCGATCTCCTGACTGCCTGCGCGCAGCGATTGCCTCAATTTGTTCACTTCTTCCTCGGAGACCTCACCACGGTTAAGTGCACGTAGTTCTTCAGTGAGCATATTAATGGGATCGTGGTTGCAGGTCTTGCAAACAGGCTCGCGGCTCACGACCATCGCCAACTTCTGCCGTGTAACCTGAAGGAAGCTGTAATCAAATACAGAGCCCAGGCTGGCCTGTTTGCGCCAGTCTGAACAGCACAGGTAGTAGTTGCCGTCATATCCGATGAACAGGAAGCCCCACGGTGCGCCGCACAGCGGTTGCGCTCCGCCCTCGGTCAACTCGTGGCGCGCCTGGACCATCTCGGCGTACTGCGCGAACTGCATGTGTTCGACGAAGAGGGCGCCACCGCGATTTATAACGCTATAATCGTGGAAGTTCCTTAATCCGCGTTCGCGCCAGAAAGCCTCCATGGCATTGAGGTGGTCTCTGTCATTACGGTGATCAACGAGGATGATTACCGGTGTGCATCGCCCTTGAGCCAACGCTGCAAATCGAGTGATGTTTGCGCAAGAGGGACCAAAAGGAAGGTTGTATATGCGCTCATATTCCTCATCGATGTCGGAGATATTGAGGTAGATTTCGTCCAGTCCTGCATTCAGTAGGGCATGGGCCTTGTCTTCCGTAAGCAAAGCGCCGTTGGAGGACATGGAACACTTGAAGCCAGCGTTTTTGACCTTTTCGACGAACGATACGGTATTTCTATTGATCAGTGGTTCACCCAAACCACAAAGGCTAACGGTTATCTCCAGCCCCGACACCTCTTTCACGACTTCACGGTACTCGATGGCGCGCGCCAGGGCTTTGTCGAATGTATCTACATCCATGATGCCCTGATGTGGTGTCGCGTCACGCGGGCAAAAATGGCAGGTCGCGTTACATCGATTGGTGATCTCGATGTCAATGGTTAGAAACATGTAGCTCTCACCGCAATATAATCGGAAAAATAATTGCACTTAAGACTTCGGACTGTCAAGAACAGTCCCCATAAATGCGATTGGCATGACAGTTTAACGCATTTTCCATTACTTTGGGTCGGTTTAGGCCTTATCTGGTCTAACCAGCGACTATCTGCTTGCATCTCGTATCCTTAAGGATTACATGGCCATTGACGCATGAGCCATGCAAGAGAAGAGATGTGATGGCGCGATCTCTCGTTCTATCGACAGCCACCACGATTCAAACAATGGCATCAGTTGCAGAGTTCGGCATCCATCATCCTGACATCCGCAATGGACAGTTGTTTCTCGCGGTATGCGAGGTATACACGTCCAGGTACTGGGGCAATAACCGCGGTGAGTAACTGTCTGCGAAAGAGCTGAGCATCATATTTGAAAACTTGGCCCTGCCATGGAAGTTCACAAACGTAGGGGTGGTGTAGTTGCTCATCAGTGGCCGGTCTATATGCTATTTCGCTATTGGCGTCGCGTAAAAAGCCTGAAGAATAAAGCTTTATCTGGGATTTTGGCTCACGTTTTGCGAGATGCCCCTTTGGCTCGAAGTAGCCGGTCAAAATGATTGCGTTGCACTGAGAAGGTTCAAAGTCGGGATCGCTAAGAACCACATTGCCCATGCGCCACTCCAGTCCGTGATTGGGTTTGAACCGTAGTTCCCAAACATTTTTCTGTCCGGCCAGAACATAATAAGGTTTGTCAGGCGATTGGATCAGCGTGGAAGGGAGGGGACCAATCTCAAGGCCAATCGCAAAGCCATATCGATGCGGGGTGCGCATGGCGTCAAATCCCCCATAAAGAGTCTGAGCCTCGATGCTACCGGGCTGGTCGCTCACCGCGATAAGGCTTTTTTTCCAGTGCTCTCGCCAAAATTCCGAAGTGAGCGTGGCGACGGTTTCCTGGTGCTCACCGGCTACATCTATGTCGCCTGGAGGATTATCCAACAACTTGAATAGGCTTGGGGCAAGGCCTTGTAAACTGGACAGCCGCCAGTCACCAGACTCAGAAAGAAAGCTGAAGCCCACTGTATTAACATTCGGATTATAGACTTCCCAGCTCCTGCTGCGTGTGTCGATAGCATTAGCGTTTAGGAAGAGTGGCCACAGATTTTTTCCATCCAGATCCGGTGGCGCCTGCCTGTGAGCGGCTGCGAGCAGCGTGGGATAAATATCGACGTTCATAACTACGTCATCCACAGCCTTTCCTTGGGGGATAAACCCTGGCCAACTTACTATAAGGGGAGTGCGAAAAGCGCCTTCGTACATCTCCCCTTTTTTGCCAAAATATGGAAAATTGTTGTTTCTTTCATTGTTTGTTCCTCCGTTATCACTCACAAACACTACCAGTGTGTTTTTTCTATCGATGGCCCGCAGTATTTGGCCAATAGCATCGTCTAATTGCGTGACCAGTGCGGTGTACCTGCCTTCCGGAGTATCCGGAAATCTTTTCGCATAGCGCTCGGCGGGTTGTATCGGGTGATGTGGTGCCAGAAATGCGTGGTACAGAAACCATGGCTTCCCTGATGCCTGTAACTGCTGCAGTGTTCGGATGGTATGTTCGGTCAGGATATCGGTAAGATGGCCACTGTATCTTTTTTGTTCACCGCCATCTTCTCGCAGCATTGGGTTGTGATAGGTTGGTTTTCTCAGGCCTTTTTTTGATTCTGTTACCTCACCTGATAGCTCCCATTGATTGAGGAACCCAAACCAATGATCAAATCCCTTGTTTTGTGGCCAGGCCTGAGGTCTTTCTTCGCCAGCATGCCACTTGCCGGTAAGGTAGGTTGCGTATCCGGCTCCCTTGAGTTCTTCCGCAATAGTTGAGAATTCTGCGGGAATCTCCGAACCTACAGGTCGAAATCCAGAGCGCTCCGGATATCGGCCAGTTAACATCGCCACCCGGCTTGGGGTGCAGGTGGAGTCAGCGTAGTGTCTCCGAAAGGTTACCCCTTCTTGCGCAAGTTGTTTGATATTGGGCGTTGGCAAGCCACCACTGTTGATCGCAGTCGTATCATCGTAGCCGAGGTCATCGACGACAATAAAAAGGATGTTGGGAGTTTTTGCAGTTTGCGACTCCTCGGCAGTTCGAGTCCAATCGACGACGAAGTTTTTAATACTCAAGAGCCAGGAAAAGAAGAGTATCACAAGCAGTGCTATCGCTTTTGTATACTTATCATCAAGAACTGATGATCTGGTCGCTGGCATTATCTCGCTCTGGTCGACATAGGTGAGTCGATATACTACCATTGCCCGCCAAGGCAACAATAACGTTTGTCTCACTCTCTGAAAATAATATGACCAGCATTCTTCCCAGTAGCTATGAGATAAAGAAAGCATTGTTGTGGCCGCGCACGCTTTTTATGCGTTGGAAGTTCAGGAAGAGTAGCGGTCCCATGAAGGCTATGCTGGAGCTTCACTACTATCGTCCTGCCATGTTGCATTTTGTCGGTGCGACCATCAACAACAAACATATCCTGCACGATGCGGACATTAATTCTGATAGTGTTGTTGTCGATGTCGGTGCGTTTACCGGAAGTTGGGCGCAGCACATGGTAGACCGCTACGACCCTGTTATCTATGCATTCGAGCCCAATCCCAGATCGTTTGAGCTATTGCAGCAAAAAGCCGTTAATAACCCCAAACTCCAACCTAAGCCCTATGGCCTGGGTGACGAGGATTCAAGTGTAGATTTTACGTTGAATGGGCTTGGGTCCTCCATGTGTGACGATCGTAGCAGTAACTCGGGTATGCCGCGTATAAAGGTAGATATTGCTGCAATCGACAGAGTGTGGCGTGACCTGAAACTCGGGCACGTTGACCTCATGAAAATTAACATCGAAGGGGCTGAGTTTCCGCTCCTGGATAAGATGATCAAAACGGATTTATTGAAAATGGTGGATTGCTTTATGATTCAATTCCACGAATGGCACCCTGGCGCATATGCAAAGCGTCGGCGAATCCGTGAAGAGCTTTCGAAAACACATCGATTGGAGTGGGATTACTATTTTGTCTGGGAGAAATGGGTTCGCATTTAAAGGCGGTTTGGGCGCGAAATTATTTCAACAGCCATTTTTCCCAGACAAAATGGTAGTCCCAAACCAGCCTGTGGGTTTTGCTCATCGCCTTTCTAATTTTTCTTCGTCTCCCGTAGGCTCCGGGATGCCATTCGTGGAATTGAATCATAAAGCAATCCACTTTTTTTATAAGATCGGTTTCTATCATTCGCTCAAGAAGCGGAAACTCAGCCCCTTCGATGTTAATTTTCATGAATTCAACACGATCCAGTTCCAGTGCTTGCCACGTTTCAGCGATGTCCCGTATTTCAACTTCTGCCCATGGCACACCCGTTTTACCACTGGTGTCGGAAAAAGTTGATGACCCCAGGTGTTCCAGCGCCATACGAACAGTTTCATTTTTATCGCCAAGACCGAATTTATAGGGGATGAGGCGGGAATTGACTTGCGTCTTTTTCTCCAGTTGTTTGTAGTTGCGGGGGTCGGGCTCGAAGGCGTGTATTGTGGGGTTATACCGGTCCATGATTTCCTGCGCCCACTCGCCAGTATAGGCTCCAGCGTCAAGCACTATGCTGTTCGAATCGATATCCACTTCGTGCAGTAAGAGGCCATTGGCGCTTATTGCCCCGAGCCATTTGTAGAAGGCAGGCCGATAGTAGTGCAACTCCATAGCGCTGCGCATAAACCCCGGCTCAAGGTTTTCCTTATGGCGCATGTACACCTTGCGGGGATACATCAAGACTTTTTTCAGCTGATAGATGCTGGGAGTTTTCAATGGTAAAAAGGTATTTCGGCTCAGCCGCTGAGTGCGTTCCTCACCAAAATAGGCTTATTTGGTAGCTGATTCGCATCGTGAGTGCCAGGAACTGCTTCACCAAAATTCATCGAAAACAGCCGCCGTCGCTCACCGCCGTTGTAGCTGCCGTGTATGGTACGGAAGTTCCAGATGATGAGATCGCCAGGGACGCTTTCGACAGTAATGGAAGGAATATCTCCACCGGCTATCCCAAAAACTTCATCTACTTTGGCCGGATCCTTGAAGTCCTTACGCAAGGTCCGAGAGAAAGTCTCTTGGTGAAAGTGGCTCCCCGGAATGATGCGGATAGCTCCATTCCCTCCAGTCAGGTCATCGAGATAGAATGATAACTTGACGTGGTAGTGGTGAAGGGGCGCCGCATAATCATCCGGATGCCAGTAGCTCTCGCAGTAAAACAGGTTGCCGTCGCTGCTCGCCCAACTGTATTCACGACCAAGGATGCTCTGAGCAATACCGACAATACGTGGATCGTGCTGCAGTGGCGCCAGCCGCGGTGACTGTTCGATGAACCCCGGGATGATGACTCGCCGTTCCTCACCGTGCAGCGCCTCCTTGGTTTCCCACACAGGCTGGTCGTCGTTGCCAAAAAGATCCTCAAATCCGCCAATGATTTCATCGATGTCGTGGGCAAACAGACCGGGTATTTTGAGAAAACCAAACGTCTCAAAAAAATGGATCTGTTGTGGGGAGAGCAGGTACTGGCTAGCTACCATGGCCGTATCGCCCGGTTGGCTGGTCATCGCTTGACTCATAAAATTCCTATATCGTTGTCGTTGCCTGAGTAAATAACCTAACATTAATGGTGTCTTTAGTGAAGCGGGATGCGCGTGGATGTGAGCTACCTAACAAAATGAAAGGGAGAGCAGAAACGCCGTCGTGGCTGTATCGAGAAATTTCTCAACTCATTGTTTTTAATAATGTTGTCCTATTTTTTTACGCATACAGAAACCTTCGTTTGCGACGGTCATTGAGAGGGAAGTCGTGCTTAAACGCAGCTCTTCCCCAAGCAATGTATAGCAGAACCAGAGAGTTTGCCGTCCGTCCGTCATGGTTATTTGTGTGGTGGGCCACCGCCTGCATTTTGAGTGTGGCGCAAATATCTGTGGCTCAGGAGACCAAGGGTCAAACCCGATTTCAGCGAACCGTACAGTATTTGCAGGATGCTTCACCTGAACTGCGCGGAGAATTTGCCGCCATTGCGTTAACGAATCTGGCAGAGGCGTATCTTGATGAAGCACAGCTGGCTCGCAAGGAAGCCGGGGCCGCAGGCCACAATGCGGACCTTAGCAGTTGGTCGGCAATGGTAGATTATTATGCTCGCCAGATACCGGTATTACAGTCAGACATAGAGTTGGGATTGCCAGTGCGCCTGACGCTCGGTGGCGAGCAATCCCTGGCTATCACGGTAGCTGACAGAACCGTCATTGTGAGCCCACCTCGCCTGACCCAGCAAAGCGCCTTCGAGCAGCAGATCCTGGTGGACTTTTGTACCCAGCATAGCTGTGAGCAATTCTCGCCGGGGAGTGCTGCGCCGGAGTCGCTACCCGCTCCCACCGAGCGGGTGAGGCCGGATTGGACATTCTCGGCACAGGGCTCGGTATGCGCTTACCAGGGAGTAAAAGTACGGTTTGAAAGCCAGAAGAATCTGGCAAACTCACGCCCCATCTGTGAACAGTTCTTGCGTGAGGTTATGACCCTGACCGACGAACTTGCCTGGCAGCAACGGCATGGGGTTGCAATCGAGTGGGAGAACCTGGCATTACAGGCTACCCCCCACAGACCTGAGCACGTGGTCACACTGAATGGGCTCGGAGATTCTGTACTGGTGACCGTCCCCTTGCTATACCGCAGTCCCGACCTGCTCCAGCAGCTCGTCCCCTGGTTGCGACAGAGGCTCAGTAATCAACAGGAGGTGAGTATTGAGGTTGATGCCGACCGTTATGGTTGGCAGAAGCCCTAGCGTGAGCGCTGCTTCAGTTGCTGAATTTCATGACGGCGCTGAGTAACTGGCGGCAGGTTATCTGTCCAATCAGTTTGCCATTTTCGACCACAGGCCGGCGGCGCTTGCTCTTCAATAGCATATCCTGGGCGACATCTACAATGTCTTCGTTGGGATGGGCGACAATCAGATTGTCGGTGGACATGTGATCACGCACGACGCCGATGTTACTTTGGTTATAAACCGCTCCCAGCACAGCCCGCAAACAATCCAGTTCCGAGAGGATGCCTACCAGATTCGCGTCGGCATCCACCACACAGACGCCGGAGATCTTGTTGTCGATGATCACCTTCATAGCATCCATGACATTGTCCTCGGCGTGGACCTTGACCGGGTTGGGTAACATATAGTCCCGCAGATTGACCGATTGCAGCATACGTGCCTCCATTGCCTGATCTGTCCAGCTTCTTTCACAGTATAGTCTTTAAACCACACCGTATAACCCAATCCTAACGCTGCCTGAATAGGAGCAGATTGATCGCTACCGGGACTTGCCACAACGTCGCCCGGTGCTACAGTACAGTCCCTGACCCGAACCACCGGGCGCCCCTGAGTCATCCAACATCGGAGACCTGCCATGTCACGATATGTTCCCGCCATGCTACCTGGACTGCTGCTCGCCAGTTCAATGTCTTTTGCGGGTGCCACTCCCGCCGAGCGCCTCGGTGAGGCGATTCAATTCCAGACTGTCAGTTACCAGGACCGCAGCCAAATCAATCTCGATGAGTTTCGCCGCTTTCACGAATTTCTAAGGGAGGCCTATCCGCTGGTGTTTGCACAACTGGAAGTGCAAACCGTCAATGACTACAGCCTGTTGCTGCGCTGGCCGGGCAGCGATCCCGCATTGGCTCCCATCCTCTTCACCGCCCATATGGATGTGGTGCCAATTGAGCCCGGAACCGAGGGTGGTTGGCAACATCCCCCCTTTGCCGGCGTGGTCGCTGACGGACGCATCTACGGTCGCGGTTCGCTGGATGACAAGCAGGGTTTGCTGAGCATTCTGGAGGCGGCGGAATCGTTGCTGGCAGAGGGCTTCGTGCCACCGCGCACGATGGTCTTCGCCTTCGGGCATGATGAGGAGATCAGTGGCAAGGAAGGGGCCGGCAAACTTGCTGAGCGTATGCGGGAACTGGGCTGGCATTTTGCGTGGATGGTGGATGAAGGCGGCATGCTGATTTCCGACAATCCCCTGTTGCCCGACAAAGACGTGGCTATTGTCAATGTCACGGAAAAAGGCTATCTCACGTTGACACTGGTGGCTACCGGTGAGGGTGGGCACTCTTCCAGACCACCGAAAGTCAGCACCATCGGGCGCCTGTCGGCGGCGCTGGTGCGCATTGAGAACAATCCCTTTCCCACCCGACTGGTGGGGCCCGTGGCGGCGATGCTGGAAACCATGGGCCCGTACCTGGAGCAGCCCAATCGATTTGTCTTTGAACATCTTTGGTTAACCGGGGGTGTGGTGGCAGACAGGATGAGCGAGGATCCAATGACCAATTCCTATGTGCGTACCACCACTGCGCTGACCATGTTCAATGCCGGCGTAAAGGAGAATGTCGTACCGCAGCGCGCCGAGGCCAAGGTCAATTTCCGCCTGCTGCCTGGCGATACGCCCGAGGCAGTGGTGAGCCGTATCACGGCCCTGGTAGATGACCCCCAGATCAAGATCAGTTACGACGAGTGGGCTCAGGTGCCCGGTGTATCGGATTACACGGGCGGGGGTTACAAAGTGATTGCTGAAGCAGTCGCTTCAGTCTATCCAGACGCAGTGGTAGTGCCGTCCCTGCTGGTTGCGACCACCGATACCCGCCATTACATTGACGTGTCGGATAACCAGTACCGCTTTCAGGGGATGATGATTGAGTCCAGTCAGGCGGGGTCCATTCATGGCACCAACGAGTATCTTGGCGTGCATAGCTATGAGAACTCCATCGAGGTCGCCCGGCAGATGATGCAACGTGGCGCTCGCTAGAGTGGTGAGGGCAGGTTCTGCGTGCGCCGTGCGCAGCCCGGTGGTAGGCTTCGAGCTGCTAATTTAGCTGTGCCAATCATGGAGAATACAATGCGAACTACCTGCGTTATGGCCGTCCTTTTCATGCTGTCGGCCTGTGCCGGTCAGCCCGTGGCAAACACCGCATGTACGGAGCCACGGCCGCTGGTGTGCACCAGGGAGTTTCTGCCGACCTGTGCGGTGCTCGCCGCCGGTGGGCGCAAGGAATTCGCCTCGCCATGCACCGCATGCGCAGACAACGCGGTGTCGGGCTACGTGAACGGCCCCTGTGCCGATTGAACTGGTCACACCGCTATGTCTATCCAATGTACTATCGTTCCGGTTACTCCCTACCAACAGAACTGTTCCATTATCAAATGTGAGGACACCGGCAAGGCGGCGATTGTTGATCCCGGTGGGGATGTGGAGCGCATTCTGGCTGCCGTTAAACAGATGGATGCCAGCGTGGAAAAAATTATTTTGACGCACGCCCACCTGGACCACTGCGCCGCCTCGGATATTCTGCGCAGGCAACTGAAGGTGCCGATTGAAGGGCCGCATTGTGAGGATGAGTTCTGGCTGCAGAACCTCCCCGAGGCGTGCCGGAGATCGGGTTTTCCCGCAACGAATGCGTTTGTCCCCGACCGCTGGCTGGTGCAGGGCGATCGGGTGACGGTGGGCGCACAGGAACTTCAAGTGATTCACTGTCCGGGGCATACGCCCGGCCACGTTGTGTTCCTTTACCAGCCACAGAAAGTTGCCTGGGTGGGAGATGTGCTCTTCCAGGGCTCCATCGGGCGCACCGATTTCCCCAGGGGTAACTACGAAGAACTGATCGCGAGTATCCGCGAGAAACTATTCCCGTTGGGTGACGACATCACGTTTATTCCGGGTCACGGCCCGACCTCGACTTTCGGACACGAGCGCCAGACCAATCCCTTTGTTGCTGACTCTCGCTACGGCTGAGGCGGAGGCAGGGCACGAAAGTGTGCCGCGCGGGGCGTAGCACTTTTCTTTCAAGGTTGGTGCGCGCGATAGCTCGCGCTATCGATATTGTGTTTGAAAAGTTTGGCCCGCAGCGTGCTTGGATTGATGCCGAGCAAGCGGGCGGCGCCACGGGGTCCATCGATCCGGCCTCGTGTTGCGGCCAGCGCCCGGGCGAGATGCCCTGCCACCACCTTGTCCAGAGTCTCTACGGACGACGCAGAAGTAGCGGTCCCTGTCACAGCTTCACCGCTAATTGGTTTAGATGGTTGCGCCAGTTGCACACCCAGTGCGGTATCGAGATCCAGTTCCCGGCCATAGCCCAGGATCACCGCCCGCTCCAGCACGGATCCCAGTTCCCTGACATTGCCCGGCCAGCGATACGCCATCAAGCGCTGGACCTGCTGCGGCCGCAGCGGTGGCTCCTGTACCCCGAGCTGCTGCGCCGCGCGCCGGATAAAATGCCGGGCCAGCGGCTCTATATCTTCCAGGCGTTCATGCAGCGGCGGCAGGATGATCGGAAATACCGCGATGCGGTACCACAGGTCTTCCCGAAACCCCCCTTCCTGGACCATGAGCGGCAGGTCCCGGTGCGTGGCCGCGATGACCCGTACGTCGACGTGAATGTCCTCCTCGCTGCCAATTCGTTGCAGGACGCCATCCTGCAGGACGCGCAGCAGCCGGACCTGGGCGGCCAGTGGCAATTCTCCCACCTCGTCAAGGAACAGGGTGCCCCGGTCGGCGCGTTCGAACCAGCCCCGCCGGATGGCCAGCGCACCGGTAAAACTGCCTTTCTCATGCCCGAACAGTTCCGAATCGATTAACTCCGGGGGCAGGGCGCCGCAGTTGACCCGGATGAATGGCCCGCCGTGGCGCAAGGAGCGCTCATGGATGGCGCGCGCAATGACTTCCTTGCCGGAGCCGGTTTCACCGAGGATCAGGACGCTGGCATCGGTGGGGGCCACCTGTGTGACCCGCTCCATCACGCCCCGCAACCCGGTGTCCGCGCCGATGATGGTTTCGCTCAGGGTGTCCCTGCCAAGGCGAGCCAGCAGCGTCTCCCGGTCAGCCTCGGCGGTGGCACGCAGCCGCTCCATCTCACGCAGCCGGTAGTCGTTTTCGAATAGTGAGGTCAGCGGCGCCAGGACATCTTGCAGCAGGCTGCGCCCCAGTGCGCCGAATGTTGCTCCACTGGCGAACACGATACGAATCAGGCCGATCGGTTCGGAGCGATGCATGACCGGCGCCAGCAGGAACGGCGCGTCGGTCGGCAGGTCGGCAGCTGTGGCACCATTGCCGGCCATGTGTCTCCCGGCTCGACTATCTCCGGTATCCCGGACCGCGCCCAGCGCAACAGGGCCTGTACATCCGCACTGTTATAGCCGCTGGTCCGGTGGCCCCGGTCGAGGCCCCCATGCGCGGTCCATTCCGCCAACACCTGCAATTCACCCTCCGTGGCCAGCACTTCATCGAAGCGAATGCCTGCCAGGGGCAACACGTCGAGCAGCCTGTGCACGATGACCGGCAGGGACTCATGTAAATGGGCGTGGCGGCCGACCTCGGCCCAGAGCGGAAGAAGTAGTGATTCCTTGATGGCAGACACGCAGACTCTCCAAATATAACGACTGATCTCCAAATATAACGTATTTAATCGCCATATCTAATAGAAAAAATTAGTGTATTTTGGATGCAAAAATATTTCTCCATTTTATATCAATAAGTTAGAGTTCATGCAGACGTTGGCACGGGCATTGCGTTACAGGCTCGAACGCATCAACTCCACAGGATTCAACATGAGCAAATCACCCAAAGGTAGCCCGACGGTTGCCGAAGTCACCGCCCACGATGTGAAAGCGGCGTTGACGGGGCTCGAGTTCGGGTCCGTGGTGGTGACAGTACATCACGGCCGCATCGTACAGATCGAGCGGCGGGAAAAGATGCGTCTCGACAATAACGACAGGTCTCACCTGTCGGACCACACCAACACTCAAGCTGACTGACCGGACAACCGGAGGACGGGAAATCTAATGAAAGGGACATACAGTCATGCGCAAGTTACTCAAAATCACCGCCGGCGTCATCGCTGGCACATTATTGAGCGGCACCGCCAGTGCCGCGACGGCGGCCCCTACGACGGCAGAACTCGAGCAACGCATTGAGGAGTTGGAACAGATGGTACGTTTACTGGGCCGCAAGCAGGAAGTTTCCGAGGAAGTCTACGTTGCGGACAAAGCCAAGGCCGCCGCCCCGGGCGTGGGCACGGTAAAAGCGGGTCCGGACGGCTTCGCCCTGACCAGCGCCGATAAAACGGCGGAGATCAAATTCCGCGGCCTGATGCAGTTTGATGGCCGCTTCGGCATCGATGACGACAAGGACAATGATACCTTCCTGTTCCGCCGCCTGCGTCCGACCATCGAAGGCAAGATTGGCGACTTCGCCTGGCGTATCACGCCGGAATTCGCCAACGACGATGCCGACCTCGTGGACGGCTATATCGACTGGAACTTCCCGGTGCAGCCGCAGAACGCGCTATTTAGGGCCGGCCAATTCAAGGCGCCGGTCGGTCTTGAACGCTTGCAGTCCGGTAGTGCGATCACGTTCCTCGAGCGCGCTTTCCCGACCGAGCTGTTACCCAACCGCGACCGCGGCCTGGGGCTTTATACCTACCAGTTCGATAAACGCCTGGCCCTGGAGTTGGCTGTCACCAACGGTACGGCGGACGGACGCGACGCCACCAACACCGATTTTGACGGCGAGCCTGAGGCTAACGCACGCATATTCTTCGAGCCGGTTCCCGGCATTGGCTTCGGTATCGCCGGCACGCACGGCGAGAAAATCAGCGACAACGATACGCGCACGGCATCGAGCAGCAATAACCAGGCCTTCCTGCCGCGCTACCGCAGCCCGGCGCAGAATACGATATTCCAGTACAACACCGGCGCCAATGCCGACGGCGACCACACACGCTTCACACCGCAGGCCTATGCCTACATCGGTCCCTTTGGCGTGATGGCCGAGTACGCCGAGTCGACACAGGAGGTCGGTTATGCGACCGAAACCGAAGATTTCGGCAGCGACAATTTCACCAACAAGGCGGCGCAGATCACCGGCGTGTGGGCGATCACCGGCGAGAATGAGACCTACAAAGGCATCCTCAAGCCGATCAATTCCTACGGCGCCTGGGAACTGGCGCTGCGCTACTCCACGTTGGAAGTCGATGACAATATTTTTGACCTGGGCTTCTCTGATCCGGCTAAAAACGTCCAGAAGGCGGAAGAGGCGGCGTTTGGTGTGAACTGGACGGTCAACCAGAACGTGAAGGTGCTCACCAACTATACCTATACACAATTTGACGGTGGGGCCGCGAACGGCGGCGACCGTCCGGATGAGAAGGTGTTCTCCACGCGTTTGCAACTTAACTACTGATAGCACGACACACAATCTGGAGTATCTGACATGAAACGTACAATCCGATATCTTACCCTCGCCCTGGCGCTCGGCGCCGGCGCCGTCTCTGCCGCCGAGGTGGAACTGCTGAACGTCTCCTACGACCCCACTCGGGAGTTGTATGAGGAGTACAACGCCGCGTTCGCGGCGCACTGGAAACAGGAAACCGGCGACACCGTCACCATCAGCCAGTCGCACGGTGGCTCGGGCAAGCAGGCCCGCGCGGTGACCGACGGCCTTGAGGCCGACGTGGTCACGCTGGCGCTGGCGGCCGACATCGATGCCATCGCGGCCAAGGGCCTGCTGCCGCTCGACTGGCAGACAGCAGCGCGCACACAACAGCTCGCCGTACACCTCGACCATTGTGTTCCTGGTGCGCAAGGGCAACCCAAAAGGGATCAAGGACTGGGACGACATCGTGAAGCCGGGCATCACCGTAGTCACGCCGAATCCGAAGACCTCGGGCGGCGCGCGCTGGAACTACCTGGCCGCATGGGCGTATGCGAAGAAGAAATCAGGCACTGACCAGGGGGCAAGGGAGTTCGTGACCCAACTGTTTCGCAATGCGCCAGTCCTCGACACCGGCGCGCGCGGCTCGATGACGACCTTCGCGCAGCGCGATATCGGCGATGTGCTGCTGGCCTGGGAAAACGAGGCCTTCCTCGCGGTGAACGAACTGGGTCCGGAAAAATTTGAGATCGTCGTGCCCTCGCTGTCGATCCTGGCCGAGCCGCCTGTCACCACGGTGAACCAGATCGCGCGCAAGCACGGCACTCTGGACGTCGCCGCGGCGTATCTGGACTACCTGTATTCGCCTGAAGGCCAGCGCATCATCGCGAAGAACTACTACCGCCCGGTCTCGCCCGAGCATGCTGATCCCGCCGATATCGCCCGCTTCCCGAAACTGGAGCTGGTGACGATTGACGGCGACTTCGGCGGCTGGACCAAGGCGCAGAAGGAACACTTCGCCGAAGGCGGCATCTTCGACCAGATATTCTCCAGCCGTTAATCGGGAGAGTGCCCATGAGCATTAGCGCAGTTAACACGCGCAACCAGTTCCGGGGTCAGGTCGTCGCGATTCATCGCGGCGACGTGGTTTCGGAGGTGGAGATCGAGACGGCGGCCGGCATCATCGGCGCGATTGTCACCTCGAGCTCCATCGACCGACTGAACCTGCGCATCGGCGACGAGACGCTGGCGCTGTTCAAGGCCAGCGAAGTCATGATTGCCAAGCTGGAGGCATAAACCATGTGCCTGATCATTCACAAGCCCGCGGGTACGCCCATTCCCGCCACGCTCGTCGAGGCTGCGGTGCGCTTCAACAGCGATGGTTGGGGTGCGATGGGCTTCACTGCCAGCGGACGCACGATCATCACGCGCTATAAGCTGACACAGGCGTGCGACATCCGACAGTTTGCGGATATGCGAATTGACGATGAACTGGTGCTGCACCTGCGCTATCGCACACGCGGCGCGGCCGATGCGGGCAACGTGCAGCCCTTCGAGGTCGTGCCCGGGATGTTCCTGATGCACAACGGCGAGGTCGATGTGCCGCGCCGGCTGGCTGATCGCTCCGACACTTGGCATCTGGTCACGGACGTATTACGTCCGCTGCTGCTGCGCCACTACGATCTTGCGCAGGATCGCGACTTCCTGCGCATCTTTGAGCAGAGTCTTGGTCCGGAGAACCGCATCGTGTTGCTGTCGCGGCAGGCCAGGCGTATCGACATCCTCAACGCGGCGCAGGGCATTAATTTCAACGGTCTCTGGCTGTCGGGTACACGCTGGATCGACCATAGCATCCTGGAGATCCCCGGCGCGCCGCAACCGCAGCGCCGCTCCTATCACGCCACAGGATTACGTTTCGCATGACATCGATCGCAACTACAACTGCTGCCACCGCGCGCAGACTGCCGCGCTCACCGATTCCCGGATTCCCGCTCGCGCTGGGCTTCACGCTGTTCTGGCTCGGGTTGATCGTGCTGCTGCCGCTCGCCGGCGTGTTCTTCAAGACCGCGACGCTCGGGCCTGCCGAGATCTGGCACATCGCCAGCTCGGACCGGGTGCTCGCGGCGCTGCGGCTGTCCTTCGGCACCGCGCTGCTCGCCGCATTGCTGAACGCCGTCTTCGGCCTGCTGGTAGCGTGGGTGTTCGTGCGCTACGAATTTCCCGGCAAACGCCTGTTCGACGCGGCGATCGACCTGCCGTTCGCATTGCCCACGGCAGTGGCCGGCATCGCGCTCACTGCGCTCTACGCCCCCAATGGCTGGATCGGTAGCTTGCTCGTGCCGCTGGGGCTGAAGGTCGCCTACACCCCGCTGGGCATCGTGGTGGCGCTGACCTTCATCGGACTGCCCTTTGTGGTGCGCACTGTGGAGCCGGTGCTGCGCGATATCGAGCGGGAATTTGAGGAAGCGGCCGCATCGCTGGGTGCGACGCGCGCCCAGACCATCGTGCGCGTGATCCTGCCAAGCATCCTGCCCTCGCTCCTCACCGGCTTCGCGCTCGCGTTTGCGCGCGGCGTCGGCGAATACGGATCGGTCATTTTCATCGCCGGTAACATTCCGTTTGTCTCCGAGATCGCGCCGCTGCTGATCGTGATCCGGCTGGAAGAGTTCAACTACGCCGGCGCGACCACCGTTGCGGCGGTGATGCTCGTGGTGTCCTTCACGATGCTGCTTGCGATCAACGCGCTGCAAGCCTGGTCCAACCGCCATCGCAACCGCCATCCGGCGGGTGCTGCCAAGGAGAACTGAAATGAGCACTGCCAACACCTCTGCCAGGGCGGCGCACCGATCGGCCATCACTGAACCGCCGTGGGTCCGCTTCACGCTGGTCGCGCTGGCTCTCACCTTTCTCGCGGCCTTCCTGTTGTTGCCGCTGGTCTCGGTGTTTACCGAAGCGCTGCGCAATGGGCTTGGCACTTACGTCAAGGCGCTGACCAACGTCGACGCGCTGGCCGCGATCAAGTTGACGCTGATTGCTTCAGCCATCGCCGTCCCCGCGAACCTGGTGTTTGGCGTTGCCGCCGCCTGGGCGATCACCAAGTTCGAGTTTCGCGGCAAAACGTTCCTTACCACGCTGATCGACTTGCCCTTTTCCGTCTCGCCGGTAGTCGCGGGCCTGATCTATGTGCTGATGTTCGGCGCCGCCGGCTGGGCGCGGCCGTTGCTGGATACCACTAACATCCAGATCATCTTTGCGGTGCCCGGCATTGTCCTTGCCACGATCTTCGTGACCTTTCCGTTCGTCGCGCGCGAGCTGATCCCGCTGATGCAGGAGCAGGGCACGGACGACGAGCAGGCGGCCCTGAGTCTGGGCGCCAACGGCTGGCAGACGTTCTGGCATGTGACCCTGCCGAATGTGCGCTGGGCGCTGCTGTACGGGGTGCTGCTGTGCAACGCGCGGGCGATGGGTGAGTTTGGTGCGGTATCGGTGGTCTCCGGCCACATCCGGGGCAAAACCAACACCATGCCCCTGCATGTCGAGATCCTGTACAACGAGTACAACTTCGCCGCTGCATTCGCCGTCGCCTCCCTGCTGGCAGGGCTGGCGCTGGTGACACTGGGGCTGAAATCACTGTTGGAAGCGCGCCATGGCAACGAACTGGCGCGCAGCCAGAAACACTAGACCACAATTAATTCAGGCACTGCATATGGAAATTTCACTTAGCAACATCAACAAGCAATTTGGCTCGTTTCGCGCCCTGCACGACGTCGATCTCACCATCGAGTCAGGGGAATTGATCGCGCTGCTGGGGCCATCCGGTTCGGGTAAAACCACGCTGCTGCGCATCATCGCCGGCCTGGAGTACGCAGATACCGGCGCGGTGTCCTTCGGTGGCATGGACATGGCCGACACCCCGCTGCGCGAGCGGCAGATCGGGTTTGTGTTCCAGCACTATGCGCTGTTCAAGCATATGACGGTGCGTGACAACATCAGCTTCGGCCTGTCCGTCCGCCCGCGCCACAAGCGCCCGTCAAAACCCGAGATCCGGCGCCGCGCCAATGAGTTGCTGGAACTGGTGCAACTCGCCGGTCTCGGCGATCGTTTTCCCCACCAGTTGTCCGGCGGCCAGCGCCAGCGTGTGGCGCTGGCCCGGGCGCTGGCGATCGAGCCACGGGTACTGCTGCTGGATGAACCCTTCGGCGCACTCGATGCCAAGGTGCGCAAGGAGCTGCGGCAGTGGTTGCGCGAATTGCACCACAAGACCGGCGTAACCACGATTTTCGTGACCCATGACCAGGAGGAGGCACTGGAACTGGCGGACCGCGTTGTAATCATGAGCCAGGGCGCCATTGCCCAGGCGGGCTCGGTCGATGAGGTATACGAGCACCCCGCATCGCCCTTGGTGTTTGATTTCCTGGGCAACACCAATATCATTCCCGCAAAGTTGGTCGCGGGCGGCCTGCACGTCGGCGGTGAGATAGTCGCCCGGTTGGCCGTCACGACACTCGCCGACGGCCCGGTGGACATCTACGTCCGACCTGGCGACTTGCGCGCCACCGCAATCCACCAGACGGAAGGGCTGCTGGTGCAGATAAAAAAAGTCCACCGCACCGGCCCCGTAGTACGCGTCACCGCGGGCGTGGCGGATACCCAGCTGGAAATCACGGTCGAGTTACCCCACCTCCATCACGACGTGTCGCAATTCCAGGTCGGTGCGGACCTGCGCTTGCGCTTGCAGCTGTTCAGTGTTTTTCCGCGCGCGAAGGCGGTGACGCCGGCACCTTCCGCCGCGGTGGTGACCGCGCCGGTACTGATTGGCCGCGAGCGGGCCAGGGCGTGATACTACGGTCTTTGCGGGCGCATCCTCCGATGCGTGTTTGGGGGTCTTTAGACCCCCTTTTTTTGTCTCGCGGTTTTAGCTTGCGAGTAAGGCTATACTGGTTTAGTTCGACACCAACACCTTTTGGCGCGACACGACACGCGACGGGAGCCACAGCATGAATCACACCATTGACGTCAGTGACTATCGGGTCAAACCTGGAGCCAAGGTCAAACTCGAGAAGTGGCCAACGCGGAGTGCACCGCACTACGATTCCGATAGTGATTACAAAGAACTTCTGGCCGCGAGCACGCAGCGCCTCAGCGAACTGCAACGCCTGCTCTACGCCCACGACCGTTACTCACTGTTGTTGATTTTCCAGGCTATGGATGCTGCGGGCAAGGACGGCGCCATCAAGAATGTCATGTCCGGTGTTAATCCACAGGGTTGCCAGGTTTTCAGCTTCAAACATCCCAGTGCGCAGGAACTCGACCACGACTTCCTCTGGCGCACCCACCTTGCACTGCCGGAGCGCGGCCGCATCGGCATTTTCAATCGCTCGTACTACGAGGAAGTGCTGATTGCAAAAGTACGGCCGGATATCCTCCATGCCCAGAGCCTGCCGGCATCAGTCCTGGATGAGAAGAAGTTCTGGGAAGGCCGTTACCGCTCCATTGT
This sequence comes from uncultured Gammaproteobacteria bacterium, assembly GCA_963747995.1. Taxonomy (GTDB): domain Bacteria; phylum Pseudomonadota; class Gammaproteobacteria; order Pseudomonadales; family Halieaceae; genus Marimicrobium. The sequence goes on from CAVVHD010000008.1 coordinate 87,457, forward strand.
CGATTCGGAAAGTCACCTGCATCGCAACGGCACCCGCGTCATCAAGTTTTTCCTGCACCTGTCCCGCGAGGAACAACGACTGCGCTTCATCGAACGCATTGATAATCCGGACAAGAACTGGAAATTCAGTACCGCTGACATGGCGCAACGGGAGGCGTGGGACGACTACATGAAGGCCTACGCGGAGTGTCTGGAGGCCACCAGTACGCGCGATTCGCCCTGGTACGTCATTCCCGCCGATGACAAGAAAAACGCCCGGCTGATTATTTCCCAGGCCATTATCGATGCACTCCATGACCTGAAGCTGAGCTATCCAAAAGTCAGCCCGAAACAGCGCAAGGTTCTGCAGTCAATCCGGCGCAAGCTAGAGGCGGAGGGTGGTGCCACTTAGAGGACGACCTTGATCCAGCTCCCAGTGCGCAACTCTAGTAATTGCTGGAGAGGAATGCCAACAACTGCTCGCCGATCCCGTCGCAGGCGGTGCCCTGTACCGGCGCAATAATCGGGATGGGTACAATCACGGCCGGCAAGTAGGACTGGCCGGTGGCGCTGGTGTTGACATGTCCCACTTCCGCCCGGTCGGTAAAATCCCAGATTGTGGCCTCGTAGTTGGAGTCCTGGGTCCAGGTACCAAAGCCAAAGCATCCGCCCAGCGAACAGGCCATTGAGCCTGATCCCCCCGAACGCACCGTTGAACCGTCCAGCCAGATCATGTACTCGACTTTCAGCGCTGCCATTTTTTCCTGCACCGGCTTCTGTGCCAGAAGACGCTCGATATCTTGAGGGTGCATGGGCGCTGTGCGTGGCTCGAACCAGGGGTAGAGTGCGTTGAGGAACTCCAGCTCGCCGATAACCGTGACCGACGGGTCGCGGGAGGCGACGTACTGGCCTACGCACGTCACAAAATCGGGTTCGGTTTCATAGTCGCTGGCGTGCCGCCGACCCAGGATGACCACGCTGGCATCGCCAATCCCCAGGCTGGGTTCGTTGGAGACCATTTGGTCTACCGTGGACGTCACGCAGGCAGAAGTCAGTGTGATGCCTGCGTATACCAGCAGGTTGCGCATGGCAGCGACTCTCATGGTGTCACCGTATTGCCTGGCACACCTTTCTCACGCAGCCAATCCTGTACTGCGGGAACGCGCGTGAAGTGGGTAGCGAAGTTGGCGCCGGCATCGCGCAGCGCCATCACGGCGGCCAGGTTTATCGCCTCCTGGTCGCTTTGCAACAGTGCGGTCGGCGTTTTGCCGTAGCTGGCCATGGTCCACTGCGCGATCGGCGTGCCGTCTGTGGTGACCAACTCAAAGCGGTAGCGTATCCAGATTTCGTACACCTTGACATTGGTCTGCGCCGGTATCGCGTACTGCAGCTCCTCGACATGAGGAATCAGTACTGCGTCGATATCCGGGATCGACTGGCCGGGCCCGGGCTTATCCTTCATATGTACGACCTTCTCGAACATGCCCGCCAGCAGGGTATCCCACATCTGCACCTGCGCCTGCCCAGTGCTGACCACCCAGCTGGCGTCTTTTTTGTCTTTGGCTTCCTCGAAAAATTCATGTTTGGCGAAGTCGTCGCCAAACCACACGCCGAGGGTTAGCGGTAGAGGTTCGACTAGCGGTGATGGAAAATTGCCCTGCACTACAACTCTGGTTGGCCCGCATCCGACCAGCAGGCCCAGCAGCAACGCTGCCAGCGCTAACTGCTCCAGCGGGATAAGTCTCTTGCCTGCTTCCCCGAAACTTGCATACGAGGAGACTTATCCCGCTGGAGCCTGTGTTCAGCGAAAGTCATTAAGCAACACCAGTGTACCGCCATTGCGATGCGTGAGTTCCCGCATCAGCGTAGCAAAGCGAATCCCCGTCGTCTGCATATTCGCCTCCCGGCTGAACTGGGTCGGAAAGCCCACCCCATGGATGCGTACCAGCCGATCGCCATTGGCATCCTTTTTATTGAGGCGGTCCACGGTGTCGATCACTGACGTGATCGACTCGCCGGTAAATTCATCGCCAAAAACATAGATGCTGATTTTTTTCCCCTGGCCAGCAAAGTCACGTATAGCCGCCTCGATTCCCTCTACCGGGCTGGAGTTACTGAATACATTCCAGTTGCGCAGGTTTTGGATGATCACCTGGCGCCGGGCGGGGCTGTCGGGTATCCACCTCCCGCGGTAGCTGGGGAACATATAGGTACCTTCGTCGCTCATTACCTGGATGCCCTTCACTTCAGGGTAGATATCCAATGTCGCCTCGACTTCCTTCAGCAAGCGCTCCCAGGCGTAACCAAACATGGAGCCTGAGGTGTCGATGACGAAAATAATGTACTCGCTGTCCACGGGAATGCCGCCGATCAGCTGATTTTTCGAGTGATGCTGTGTACCCAGTAGACGTTTCTGCTCTTCTGACAGCTGCTGTTTTGCCACTGCCAGCTGCCCGGCAATCGCCGCATCGCTGCTGGTATCAACCCGCAGGCTGTCGAAGCGGGATTTCGCGCTGGCCATCTGGCCGCGCAGGATGGCTATGCGTTTTTCATAGTCAGACACTTGCTCCTGTTTGGCGTTCAGGTCTCGGTTCAGCACCGTGGTTTCACCGCGGATGTTAAACAGTTGCTCCTGCATTGCGGCCAGTTTGCCTTGCAGATTCACAGTGGATGCTTCCATAATCTGTGGCTGTACGGTCTTGGTGATCATCAACAGAAGAATGATTGAGCCAAAGCCACAGCAAATTACGTCCAGGAACGACATTGAACCCTCTGGCGGTCCCCTTCTTGCCCTGCGCCGCGCCATCAGGGCCAGTCTCTGGAGGGCATCAGCAGAGAGCCCCGCGTGTATTGGGCCAGCTGCCAGAACTCCGCCGCTGCCATGGGGTCGCCTTCCATGGGCGCCAGAATGATATTCACCGGGACACTGCCTGGTAGCTGCCTTAGAGCCTGTGCGTATAACTTCTGGCGCTCCTGCCCACTGACTTTGGTACCACGCGGGGGCGTCGTGCCTTGCGTGGGCAGGCCATCGGTAATGAGGAAAATATTGTCCGGCGGGGGTGACAGCTTGCGCAGGGCCAGGAAGGCATTTTCCAGACTGGTGCCGCCACTGGGGACAATTTTGCGCAGTGCGCCGCCCACACTGGCGAGCTGGGCCTGGTCTGCTACTTCCAGCCACTTGCCATCGGTGCCTGGCAGGGCGGCCTTGGCCTCGGTATTGAAGGTGATGACCTGGTATTCGCTGCCAACCGGCAGTTGGGCGGTCAGCCAGTCAACCGTGTTCAGGTTCTGGGTCCATTTTTCGGCGCTGCGCTGAATGGCTTCGCTCATATTGCGCAGCCGAATGATCTGGACCAGCTTGTCCGCCAGCATGCTGGCGGACGCATCCAGCAGTATGGCAATGTGTTGTCCTCCGAGGTTGAGCCCCGTCAGGTACTGGCGATTGCCATCACCGGTGAACGCACGGGCATTGGTACCTCTGTCATCCTTACTCGCCGCGCGTAATTTTTTGACCTCCGCTTCCAGGGACAACAGCTCGGCCTTGAGGGCTTCGATGTCGCTCTTTTCGGTATAGCCCTCGCCCATGCGGTCCTTTATCTGGGCCTCGTACTTGTCCTTGTCCTGGGCAATTCGTGACGCCTCGCCCTGGGCTTCCACCATTTTTTGATCCAGTTCCGACAGCGTATTGCGCAAACGCACCAGGCCCTCCTTACCCTCGGTGATATCCTCATCGAGCAAATTTACCTCGGACTGCAAATCCTGGTTCTTCTCCGTTTTCGATTTATCAATCGCGTGGTTCATGAGCAGGAAAACCAGTAACACCGCGCCAAAACCGCAACACATGATGTCCAGAAAGCTCAGGCTGAAGGTAGTAAATTCGCGAGTTTTCCTGGCCATGACAGCTAGGCCACAACCTCGATCAACAGGGCTGTGTCCCCCGCACCGATGGCAATCACATCGCCGCTGGCCAGAATCTGCCCGGGACGATACGCCGTGCCGTTTACCATCGCGGAGCCGTCGCCGCCACGCAACTGCCAGCCTGTCGTGCTGCGGAAGATTTCACAGCCATCAATGAGGGCGGTGCCGGACTCGTGCAGTGGCCGGGCTTTGTGCCGATACAGTAGGTGAGTGGGTTGGGCTGCCGCCTTGCTTGACGTCGTCTGCTGTGTGCCGGCGGGTTCTATCCTGGGGACAATCTTTTGCCTCAGGCAGGGCAAGGTGGAGACAAAGCTCAGGGCCTGGTCGCGCTGGATCAATTCTCGCTGGTGCATTTGCAGTGCGCGATACATATCGTCCGGTGCTAACACATCCAGTCTCGTGAAAGCGCCGGTCAGACCCGGTAGCAAGGCGGCCAGCGGGTCGGCAAGCACATGGTCATCCGGGCGCAGCAGGCCCATGCATTCTCTGGCACTGTCGAACAGCCGCTGCCCCGCCGCCTGTAATTGCTGGGCGGTGATCCGTGCCTGGTAACCATTTACATCCAGATTGGTTTCTCCCCTCTGCTGCAGGGTGCGCAGCGCGGCGGGCAGCGCATCGTACAACTGTTGCTCCGTGCCCGCCTTGTGCCGCGGATCGAAACGGGTCTGGCGCACAAATTCTGCCGCGATAATCTCGACCAGACGCTCCTGCAATTGCAGCAGGCCACAGCCGGGCAGGGGCGTGGTACGCCGCAGCTCCACCGTGTTATCGCGCCCGGCCAGCTCCGAGAGCAGTGCCTGATGCAGCTGGATTTCCAGATGGAAAAGACGCTCGCTCTGCGTGTAGAGACTACCCAGTGCCACGCTGCGATTGACCAGGCCCACTGCATCGAATGGGCACTGTTGCACGATGCCCAGCAGCAGGGCGAGCTGCTCATGCTGCATACTGCCGGACACGGCCAACAGTACTTCAGCGGGTTTTTGAGCCTCCTGGTGTAACTGCCGCAGGTGGGCATGGACCAGGTCACCGGTGTGGCGCGCCGGGCCGAGCGCGGGCTGCAGCACTTCGGTGCTCAGTTGCCACCAGTACCGCGTGTTGATGTTGCGCGGTTGCAGGCGGGCGGCAGCGCGCGCCGGTGCGCCGAACAGGTACTCTCCCTCGCGCAGAAGGGCATAGCCCGGGCTCTGCACCCGGGTGTCCTGATACCACAGCTGCAGGTTGCTGTCGTGCAGGTCCAGCAGTCCGATGCTCATTGGGGGGCCACCAGAAAGCGCAGCAGGCGCCGGTCGGCATAGCGCTGGCAGTCCATGACCAGGCGCTCCTGGGACAGTTGCAGCTGGTGCAGGCAGAACATGATGACCATGCTCAACATCAGTGCGACAAAGGTGCTGTTGAAGGCGACTCCCAGGCTGACGGTGACGCCTGAAATGTCGCCCTCCACCGCCTTGTAGGCTTGTCCCAGCGCGTCACCAATACCACGCACTGTGCCGATAAAGCCAATGGAAGGGATAGCCCAGGTGACGTAGCGTGCCATCGACATCTCGGAATCCATGCGCTCCGATTCGATCTCACAGTTTTCTTTGATGGTATCCGAGACGGCCTGAATGTTGCCGGTGGAGGCAAAGCGCTGCAGGGCCGAGAGCAGGGTGCGCGGTAGCAGGTAATCCTGTTCCGCTTCGGGCAGGGCTTCCAGTGCACGGCTGTACTCGCGGGCATCCTGCGGCAATACGCTGGTGCCTTCGGGAATTTCCAGCAGGCGCCGCTCCAGCATGTCTCTCTCGTGCATGACCCGGCGGGCCTTGTAGGCCATAAAGGCCAGGACCCAGATCGTGAGGATAACCTCAGCCTCCTGTTCGTAATCGCCAATCACCACGGCAAAGCTGCGCGTGGGAACGTATTCTACTTTGGAGGCCTGTAATGCCGCCTCGTGCTCAATGTGGGCGCGTGCGGTGGGCCTGACATAACCCACGTACACCGCATGCACCACGATAACCGTGATCAGCAGGGCGAAAACCTGGAAGAGAAATTCCGATGACATTCTTTGCTTCATGAGGGTGTCCTATATATCCACCGGGAAAGAGACAGGCACATCCTCGGATATCTCTTCCGAGGAGCGGTAATCAAAGGGTGAGTCCTTGCCAGTGGTTGGCGGTGCGCTTTTTTGTGTCGGCACCTGCGCCGCAGGTGCCTGTGGGGCCGGAGCATTTTTATCGGCCGCCCGGGTCGCCGGCTCCCCGGTCGCCCTGGCCGGAGTTTCCTGCGCCGGCTGGGCAAGCAGGGGCGTAGACATCAATGCCAGTGTGATGAGCAGGGGAGCCAGCTGTCGTGACTTGATCATGCGTTACTCTGCATAGCGCGCAATGCGGAATCCTACGTCATCCCGTCCGGCTTGCCCATAATCACGGTACGAGAGGCGCAGTTCGGACAGTTTCGCCTGCGTCCAGTTGGCGCCACGAATAACGTAGTTGTCGCCGGTCTGGCCACCCAGGGGGTCTTTCTGGGCGGGACCATTGGCTCTGGGAATGGTGTAGACATCGTGTGTCCATTCGGCGACGTTGCCGCCCATGTCGTAAAGGCCGTGCTGGTTGGCTGTGAACGAGGCCACTGGTGCACTGACCATGTGGCCATCCTTGTAGTTGTCCAGTACCTGACCGTTGCCGTTGGCGGAGGTGTTATCGGCATAGTTTTCCACGGCGACTGTGGGCGGAAATTTCTCTCCCCAGGGGAATAGCAGCAGGGTCTGGCCGCTGGCGCGTGCGGCCCAATCCCATTCGGCCTCCGAGGGCAGCCGGTAACCGGTGGCAGCGGGGTTAAAGCCCGTGATAATGCCATTGCTCTGGCGGTAGAACGCGGGCAGGCCGTCCTTCGCGCTGAGCCAGTTGCAAAACGCAGCGGCCTGCTGCCAGCTCACCTGCACTGCCGGTTGGTGATCCTCGTTGAGGCTATTGCCATCAACCTGTCCGGAATTGTGGCTGGGCTGGAACTGGCGAAACTGCGCGTTGGTGACCTCGGTGGTTTGCAGGTAGAACATGCGGCGCAAGGCGACCGGGTGCAACACCTCGTTTGCGCGGCGTCCGGGCTCGCGGCGGGACGTGCCCATGGTGAAGTCGGCCAGGGCTGAGTCGCCGGGCTTGAACAGCAGCAGGGTCTGGCCCACGGCAGTGGTGACTTCCGGTTTCATGCGGACTGTTGCGGCTGCCTGGGGAGTTTGCAGGGTGACTTCCACCAGCTGTGGCAGACCGGGGCGCGGGGTTACGCTGCGGCGCACACTGGAATAACCGTCCAGGCTGATTTCGACGCTGTGCTCCACGGCGGGCAGCGACAGCACTTGTTCACCCTTGGCCAGGGGTTTGCCATTGATGCGCACGGTGGCGTTGGCCGGGCTGATCCTGAAGCGCACCTCACCCAGTTGGGGCTGCAGATTCACGCTGAGCTGGTCACGACCGCCCACGGGTAGTTCCACCGTGCCGCTGTAGCGCTGATAGCCGGGCTTGAAGACTTCCAGTTGGTGCGTGCGTCCCGGACTTATCTCCAGGGTCGTCGGCGTCTGGCCCTGAAACTCACCGTCCAGGGTGACAGTGGCGCCACCAGGGGTACTGTCCAGCGCCAGTCCAGCCGGCGCCGGTTGCAGGCTCACCTGACCCAGATCCTGGTCTACCCCGGCGACGATGTTCAGCGTTTGCTGCCGGTCGGCATAGGTCGGCAGCTGCAAGGTCAGCTGGTGCTCGCCCTGCAGGACTTCCAGGGTGGCCGGTGTTTGTCCCGCCACTGCGCCATCCACCAGAATACTGGCGCCGGTCGGCAGGCTGTCCACGGCAACCTCAGCCCAGGCCGGTGCCAGTTGCAGTTGTAGTTGTTGTCGCACATTGCGGCCGGTGACCGATAACGACTGCTCCAGTGGCAAATGTCGCGCTTCCTCCAGATGCAACTGGTGGTCGCCTGCTGCCAGCGGCAGGTCGCGCAGCGGCGTCTTGCCGACGGCGTTACCGTCTACCGTTACGCTGGCGCCCTGTGGTGCGCTGTCCACGGATAGCAGTCCAGGTAGCGCCTGCAGTGCCAACGTAACGGTCTGGTCGTCGCGCTCGTCCACTGTGACGGTGGTGACCAGCATCTGGTAACCTGCAGCCGTGACTTTCACTTCATACTCTCCGGGTCGCAGCAGATAGTGTTTGCCAAAAGGCAGGACGAGTCCGGCGATCGAGATGTGTGCTGGTGCCTGTGCATCCACCACTATCTGCAGTGAGCGGGCGTTATGAAGGGCCAGCATCACCAGCGCGAACAGCGCCAGGCAAACCAGCAGGACAATCCGGCCCGGCCGCAGCGGTCTGCGTGCTTTGTTGGTAGTGGCGTGTTCCAGTGGTGTGAAAGCGCTGGGCGCGATAGTCACCGGCGTGTTTGATGTGTGATCTGCCATCTCAGATCGGCTCAGTGCAGATAATCGTCACCGGCGCCGGGGTATTGTCTGCTGCAATGGTAAAGTTCACGCGTACGTCGCGGTAGCCATTGCGGGTTCCCAGGGCTGTATACGTACCCGGTCGCAGGCTGAGTTGATGCTCTGTGAAGCGGCCAAGTTTGGCCACTTTATAGACAAGCACCTCGGTTTCCTTATCCGAGCGCAGGGTCACAGCGACAGTGGCGCTGGCCTGGCTCAGCAGGGTATCGAGCCGTTTGATCTGTTGCTCCAGCACTGTGCCGCGCGGTGTGATAAGTCTGGACTGTTCCAGTAGTTGCGCCGCCGCTGCGGCGACCGCGGCATCGGACAGCCGTTGCGGATCATCAATGGTGGTGCGCAGCTGCTGATCCAGTTGCGCCCGCGCGCTGCTGCGCTTGAGTCCCTCGCCGGCAAACAGCACACTGCTGTCAAGTTTTTGCGCCTGCTCATAAGTGGCCACGGCTTTCTGCCACTGTTCCTGTTGTTCATTTTCCCGCCCCTGTTGTTCCAGGCTGGCGAGCTGCCGGGCAGTTTCTGCGGTCTTCACTTCCTGCAGCGCGCCGGCCGCTTCCTTCGAGCCCGGCTGCATTTGTGCGGCCGCAGTAAACGCCTTGCGGGCGTTATCGAAGCGGCCCTCTTTCAGGGCGGCATAGCCCTGGCTCATAGCCGCGTTGAAGCCTTTGTCCCGGGACTTTGCCGCGATCCGCTGCAGCTCGCTGCGAGCGCGCTGGTGCAGCGGGTCCAACGCCGTTGCCTGTTGCAGTAATTGCTGCGCCTGGGCCAGGTCGCCTGCTCCCTCAGCGGTCGCTGCCGCCTGCAGCAGGGGCAGTATTTGTGGCAGCACTGCAGAGCGGTGCTGCAGCGTTGCAATGTCGCCGTTGTCGGGCGCAATGAGCGCCGCTAGTGCCAGGGCGTCGACGGCTGCTGTGGCATCGCTCTTGTCAATGGCCTGTTGTGCCTGTTCCAGCAGTCGCTGCAGCTCCTGCGGCATAGTCTCTTGCAGTGTCTGCAAGGACGACAGAGCCTGCCGATAGCGCGCAACGGCCTGCTCGTACTCGCGATTTTTATACAGCGCGTCAGCGTCTGCAGCGATGGTTTTGACCTCAGCAAACGGCGCGGGCGCCCACTTCTCCACGCCATGCTCCTGCAGCGCAAATTGCACATCCAGTAACTGCGCCAGCACCTCCTGTGCCTCCTTGCGCAAGCGGGCGAACTGCGCATCAGACCATGGGGAGGCGCCAGTATCGGCGGGCGGCGGAGTGTCTGCAGTAGCGCTCGCTGGGTCCGGTGCCTCAGCGCCCGATGATGCAGTGGCGGTTTCTGTGGGCGCGGGCTTGGTTAGTTGCAGGTTATTGGGTAGCCAGAAGATCACTAGCAGTGCCAGCAAGAATAGCCCGCCCAGTGCCGGCAGTACCCAGCGCGGCGTGCCCCTGTGCCGCGCAGCATCCGCGGTGGGTGCTGGTGCGATCGGGGTGGGAGCCGGTTGGACTACGTCAAACGGGATAGGCTGTACTGGGTCATTGTGAGAGGGCATGCCGTCGTTGGTGCCTTGTGAATCAGGGGAACGGATCAGAGTGTATCAGCAGAGACGGCGGATGCCTCGGGTAATTCCAGCGCGCCAATCTCGGCGCGGTAAATTTCCGCCAGCAGTGCGCGCCACTGGGCATATTGCTCGTCCACATTGCCACTCAGTGTCACCGTGCGATCCTCCAGTTCGATGTTCTGCGGAGCGACTTCTGCTTCCAGTGATGCGCCCAGTTCGTCCAGTTCCACCACGTGAATCTGGGCCTCATTGCGCTTGTCCATGCCGCTCTTGAGCAGATAGCCGCCGCCAAGGACGCTGGCCTGGCCTATGGTCCGACTGGCACTGCTGTCACCTGAGGTGGCAGCGGCAATGCCGGCCAACACCGCGACACCGCCTACAATCAGGTTGCGGGTGCTCTCCGCTTGCAGTTCCTCCAGCGCCACGACCGATTCATAGCTGTTTTTACGCCACTCCTGATAGGGAACCAGCATCTGTGCGTCAAAATTCGTGTAATAGGCCTGCAGGGTATCGACATACAGGTGGTCCCGTGCGCGAATTTCGCGCACCCGTTCCAGCATTGGGTCGTTCTCGGCGGGCAGTCGCACAATCTGATACTTGCCACTGTACGTCTTGTCCAGGTAACCGTCGAAAGCGTCCGGGGAGAAGCTGCGTGCGAACGCGAGCTCGCTGACCACACGCACGTCGCTGCGGTCCTGTGGCTTCAATTCCTCCAGATGCAGCAGCAGATCGTTGGCGATCGTGTTGTAGACTGTCTGGAACGGGTCAGCCTTGGTGCGGGTGCTGGAGTCATAGGAGTAACGACTGGCATTGCCTGTGTACTTTTTGTCCAGCCACACGTAGCCGCGAGAGTCGGTCGCCGTGATCGCCAATTGCAATTCTTCACCATTGGAACGCAGTATCTCGCCGCGCACCATCAGGTCGGTAATCTGGCTATCATTGGGTACCACGCGCACAGCGCCCCAGGCACCGCTTTCCTGCATGGCCTGGGACAACAGCATGGGCATGAAGCGGGCCTCGGCCTTGCGCACTTCCGGGTAGACCTGATCGTCCTCGTCGTAGTCGTCCAGGCCCGGATTGAACACCACCACCGCGACATCAAGCAGTTGCTCCTCGGCGACCGTCGCAGATGGCGTCTTGACCGGCGTCACAGACGTACTCTTGATTGACTGATTGACGCAGGCACTGAGCAGCACACACAGCCCGATCCACGCCAGCAAGCGCACCGTGGTCATTTTTCTATACCCTTGTACTTGCGATATTCATCCCACAGTTTTGCGCGCACCGCGGGGTCGGGCTCGCGCGCAGCGGCCTCGCGCAGCTGTCTGGCCACCACATCGTCGTCATTGCCGCTGGGAATATCGGCAGGGGGCGGGTATTTGGTGGTGTCGGGCGCGCCGCCGCCCCCTGCGCCGCGCATGCCGCCTCCACCGCCACCAGTGCCGCCTCCGCCACTGCTGCCGGCATCGGCTACACCGTCTTCATAGGGGCTGTTGCCTTCTGCAGCGCCGCCGCCCTCTGCGGAACTGCCGGCTGCACCACCGCCTGCCGTGCTGGCAATAACGGTGGTGCGGCTGGCAGCCTGTTCGCGCGCAGTGGCGCGTTGCTCCGCATCAGTCTTCTGGATCATGGCGTCAAACTCGCCGGCGCCTTTTTCCAGCTGGGCGTCGAGTATGGCCACCTGCTCGGCGGGCGTCAGCGGCCCGCCGCCACCGCTGCCCGAGGGCATTCCCGCTGGCGTACCCTGATTGCCGCTACTGCTTTTAACGTTGCCGCCGCCGGGTGGCTGGCCACCGGGTTGGCCTGCGCCGGGGGAGCCACTGGCGCCGCTGCCGGCAACCGTGTTCCCGGGCTGGCCGGTGCCAGACGTACCAGCGGCGCCAGCAGATTTCTCCGGCGCTTTGATCTGGCCTTGCCCGGCGGCGACTGGTATGTCTTGCAGGCTGGGCTCGTCCAGTTTCTCGCTACCGCCAGCCTTGCCCGCAGAGCCCGGCTCTGCGCTGCTGCCGCCCTGCTCCTGACCATCTGCGCTGCCACCGGCCGCCGTCTCTGCACCACTGGTACCTGCGGCTTTGTCTTCGGGAGGTCCGATTTGGTCGCGACTAGTGCCGCCTGCGGCGCCGCTCGGGCTGGTGGTGGATTGACCGCCGGGTGCTTTGGTGGGCGCGCTGGCGGCGGGTTGGCTGGGGCTGCTGGAGCCGCTCGCCGGGGGAGGTGGCGTGCTTGGCGCTGGTGTCGGCGGTGTCTCTGGTTGTGTCGGCGTGCTGGCGCTGGGGCAGCCGCAGAGGAGCAGGCACAGGCAGGCCACGCCTGCACAGTTGCACAGTCGCCGCAGTACAGCGCTATTGAATGTTAAATGCTTTGACAAGTTTTTCCGTCTCTACTGGTTGTCCTGCCTCGAAACGTGGCCGGAAGGTGGTCCTGCGCAATTGCTTCATCAGGCGCGCAGCCTGCCTGTCATCCGCCTCATTGTCATCCATGCGCTGCAGATCCTGCACCCGTCCCTCTTGACTCACCCCGAAAGCCAGCAGGATATTTGCCTGCTGCGGGTCCACGGTGGGCGGTAGTGGGCTGAGGTCAGCAAGATCTGGCAGGGCTACAGGCTCACCAAACAATTGCCGGGTCTGTTCTTGGGCATCATCGGCCTGCGCAAGTTCCGTCTGCGCCTCCCGGTAGGCCTGCCAGGCAGCCTCAGTCCGGCCGTTCCAAAGGCGCCAGTCACCGAGCATTACCAGGTTCTGGGCGAGTGTTTTTTTAGCCCGGGCGGCACGTTCCTGTTCGATACCGGAAATGGTTTCGATGATGGTGTTGCCCTGCTCGTAACTCTCGGCACAATAGGCTTTGAAGCGCAACAGTGGCTCGCTGATACGCTCCTCCTCCCCAAAACCCGGAGGATTGGATTGCTGCCACTCATAGCCGGAGATCAGGTACTGCGCCTGCAGCATTCCGTGCAGGGGTGGCAGGAGTTTGGGTGAATCTTTGCCCTCCCTCGTGGTGACATCCTGCAGTGCCTGCTGATACAGGTCCCACATATCCATCAGGTGGGTATAGCCCTCAGGTCCCGGGTCCATCTGGTAGGCGTCATACTGCCATTTCGCCTGTTGCATGAGGGCATCGGCCAGTGCATCGCCACTGCCCAGCGCACGCATTTGTACGCGGTACAGGTAATGCTGGCGCTCATCCGCCAGCGCATAGTTTTGCGTTGCTTTATAGCTGGCAATCTCGCCCTGTAACAGTGGAATCTGCTGCGGACAATACAGGCCCTCGTTGATCCGCGTAGGTGGATGCCGCGCCTGAAGAGTTTTATCGCTTCATCATGCCGCCCCTGGGATTGCAGGGTCAGCGCCAGGCTGAGCAGCGACTGCGACAAACCGTCGGCGTAGGCGCCCTCGCTGGATTCGATCTCCTGTATGGTGTTCTGGTAGGCCCGTTCCTCGGGACTGGTGCCGACACTTGTTGTCGGTACTTCCTGCTGCTCCTGGCTCCACGCCGGGAGCATGCCCAGGGCGAATGTTGTTAAGAGTACGGGCAACAGGTTGCCGGAAAAGGACGTAATATTCATCTCACACCCCCCTGGGAAGAGCTGCGGGCAAACCGCGTTCAGCCGCGTATATCAAGGCCCAACGGGACTATACATTACCGTGGTTGGCGCACAAAATACTCGCCCATTGCCGGATTGGCAACGTGTCGCTATGTAGAGGAATGTTATGGGCCAGTTTGCGCGGGACACCGCTATCGAACGCATCGGGGAGAATCTCTTTCGGGGCGAGTTGTGTGAGGGCTGGCGCATCGGCGCCGTACCCAACGGCGGTTATGTGCTGGCCGTGGCGGGGCGCGCTTTGCGCGCCGTGTTGCCGCACAAGGATCCGCTCACCGTCAGCGCGTACTACCTCACGCCCACCGAGCTGGGCCCGATCGAATGCCAGGTCGAACTGTTGGGTGGCGGGCGCAGCACCAGTTTTGCCGAGGTCAGAATGTTCCAGCACGGGCAGCTCAAGGTGAAAGTCACGGCCGCCTATACCGATCTGGACGAACTCAGGGGTGAGAGCTGGTCAGCTGTCGACCGGCCCCGATACCCGAGCTGGGAGCAGTGCGAGCCGCCGCCGGACAAGGGCATTGAATTCAGGCACCTGGTAGAAATGCGCCTGGTGAGCGGCGCGGAAGTATTTCGTGAGCGCAAGACCAATGGCAGCGGCGAGTTTTGCGGCTGGGTGCGCCATAGCGATGGCAGCGATCCGGATGCAATTGCCCTGCTGATGTTTGCCGATTCCTTTCCGCCGCCGATTTTTACCGTGCTCGGCCCCGTGGGCTGGGTGCCCACGCTGGAGTTAACCGTGCAGGTTCGCGCGCATCCTGCGCCAGGGCCCTTGCAGGTGCGCCTGCATACGCGCCACCTGACCCGGGGCGTGCTGGAAGAGGATGGAGAATACTGGGACAGCGCAGGAGCGCTGGTCGCCATCAGTCGCCAGACGGCGAAGGTTCGACTTCCCAAGGGCTGAAACGATAGCCGTCGTTTCCTAATAACCCGCCACCCAGCCGCCGTAGCGCCGGGGGTCAGCGGCACCCAGCAGCCACCCGTCTTCCAGCATGATGGAACTGGTGCAGCCGGTGGTGCGATCACTGACGCTGACCGGATGGCCCATGCCCTGCAGCAACCTGACGGTATCCACACTGAAGCCTTCTTCCATTTGCAGCACGTCCGGCATCCACTGGTGATGAATCCGCGGTTCCGCCGCCGCAGTGGCCACGTTCATGTCGAACTCCATCGCGTTGAGTGCTAGTTGCAACACCGTGCTGATAATCACACTGCCGCCGGGACTGCCGGTGGCCAGCCACGGCTTGCCATCGCGAAAAATAATGGTCGGGCTCATAGAAGACAACGGGCGCTTTCCCGGTTCAATTTTATTGGCCTCTCCCTGCACCAGGCCGAAGGCATTGCCGTTACCGGGGCTGGTCGCAAAATCCGCCATTTCGTTATTGAGCAGCATGCCGGTCCCGGGCACCACGATGTTGGAGCCGAAACTGAAATTCAGCGTATAGGTATTGCTGACCACGTTGCCGAAGCGGTCAGCCACGCTGTAGTGCGTGGTCTCAGTGCTTTCCCCATCCAGTAGTCGTCCTGGCGCGATGTCAACCGAGGGCGTGGCGCGCTTGCTGTCAATAAGATGCCGCTGCCGCGCGGCGTAGGCCTTGTCGGTGAGCTGTGCCACCGGCACCGCTACAAAATCAGGGTCTCCCAGGTACAGGCTGCGGTCGGCATAGGCCAGCTTCATGCTCTCCGTCAGGTAGTGCAGGTAGGCGGCGGAGTTGTGGCCCATAGCCTGCAGTTCAAAGCCCTCCAGAATGTTGAGCATCTGGATAATGTGTACGCCACCGGAGGAGGGCGGCGGCGTGGAGACAATCTCGAAGTCCCTGAATGTGCCGCGCACCGGTTCTCGCTCGACCACACGGTAATCGGCGAGGTCCCGGGTTGTGATCAGGCCGCCCCCGGCGGCCATCTCTGCCGTGATGCGTTGCGCCACGGCACCGCTGTAAAAACCGTCTTTACCCCTGGCGCTGATCTCGCCCAGCGTCCAGGCCAGGTCGGGCTGGCGCCAGGTATCGCCCATATCGTAGGGCGTGCCGTCCGCGTGAAAAAACAACTGCATGGCGGCGGGATTCTTGCGCAACTGCTCCGCGCTGGCGTTGATCTCATAGTTCAGGCCAAAGGACACGGTAAGACCCTCGGCAGCCAGGGCGATGGCCGGCGCCAGCACTTGCTCGCGGGAGAGCGTGCCGTATTTTTCCAGCGCGTAGAGCAGGCCCGCCACGGTGCCGGGCACGCCGGCCGCTTGCAGGCTGAAGTACTCCTTGTCGTGGTCGAGGTTGCCCTGTGCGTCCAGGAACATGTCCCGACTGGCACCAGCCGGGGCGGTCTCGCGGTAGTCGATCAGGGTTTGTCGATTCTCTTCAGCAAGGTGGATGAGCATGAAGCCACCACCGGCGAGATTGCCTGCGCGCGGGTAGGTCACCGCCAGCGCAAAACCTGTAGCCACTGCTGCATCCACGGCGTTGCCGCCCTGACGCAGTATTTGCGCCCCCACCTCGGCGGCCAGTTGCTCCGGCCCCGCCACCATGCCGTGGCGGGCGACGATCGGGAGGAAGCGCTCCCGGTAATCAATTATCGGTGTTGTAGTGGCCGCTGGAGCGCTGCCCACTGGCGCCGGTGGCGCATGGGTAACGGATGATGCTGTATCGTGCTGATCAATCGTGACACAGGAGGTCAGGGCCAGGCACAACAGGCTCAGGGTCAGTAGTAATTGCCGCAAGTTTTTCACCAGAAGGGCTTCCTTTTTTGCCAGAGGCAGACTTTAACTGTTTTGTTTTGCGCCGCATACTCGCAGCAGGGAAGGGTACATGGCCGGCGCCAGAGACTCATGTGAATCCGGAGTTGTGATCGATGCACGTGCTACAGACAGAACTGGAACAACGCTGGCAGAGCATGTTTGCCGCCCTGGCCGGCGGTGACGATGTGTCACCCGGCCAGCGGCTGCGCACCGAGGGCATGATGGAGGCTGCTGTGTTGCTTGGCATTGCCACGCCCGCAGCGTTGCTTGAGTCTATGGATGGCTGCTACCTTGCGGCCTTCGGGCGCAGTATTGAGGAAGAGTTCGGCGCTGACTGGCAGGAGTTTTTTCCCTTCCCGCAGATTCCCGCAATGGCGCAGCGAGCGCCGGTGTATCCCAGTACGCGAGACTGAACGCTGGAGTTTTTCAGGCGGGATTCATTCGTGTATCCAGGTCAGCGGACTCGGCGCTGCGAATGATCGGCGGTGAGTCCATGGGGCGGGGCTTTGCCTCTGCTTTGTTCGACGGCTACTATAGCGTGTTGACGGCCCGGCAGGATACGGCATTGCGATACGAAGAATTCCGACGCGAATACACTGCCGGTGGACTCACCCGGCAGATGTTAGATGCCTGCCCGTTGCGCCAGTTTGAAGTATGGCTGGAACAGGCGGTAAAGGCCGGGCTGGAAGACCCCACGGCCATGGTGCTGGCAACGGTCGATGAGGACGGTACGCCGTGGCAACGTATCGTGTTGCTTAAGGGACTGTCCGCCGGCGGATTTGTGTTTTACACCAATCACGGCAGCGACAAGGCCCATGCCATCGAACGGCAGCCGTCTGTGTCTCTGTTGTTTCCCTGGAATGCGCTGGACCGGCAGGTTATTGTCGCTGGCACCGCGCAGAAAATGGGTTACGCCGAGTCGGCCAGTTATTTTATTACGCGGCCGCGGGAGAGCCAGATTGCGGCCTGGGCGTCGCGCCAGAGTAGGCCCATTAGCACGCGTGCGCTGCTGGAACAGCAGGCGCAGATAATCCGTAGGAAATTTGGCGACGGTGAGATTCCCATGCCGGACTTCTGGGGCGGTTATCGGGTGGTGCCGCGGCGCATTGAGTTCTGGCAGGGCAGAGAGCACCGTTTGCACGACCGCTTTCTGTACCGGCGCGCCACCGACAACGAGTGGCAGATCGAACAGTTACAACCCTGACAATGTGTGTGGAGTGAGAGACAGCCATGATTAGCAAGGAACAACTGAGCGGTACCTGGGAACTGGAATCCTGGACGATTGGCTATGCAGATCGCGACGATTTCAGCTATCCCTACGGTGAGGATCCCCAGGGCCTGTTGCTCTACACCGAGGATGGCTGGATGAGTGCTTCCATCTGCCGCGCCGGCCGGGCGCTACTACCGGATGATGTGAGTTTTCGCGCACTGCCGGAAGGCGCCAGGGCGGCGGCGTTTTCCTCCTATTTCCACTACGCCGGTCGCTACCGCGTGGTGGACGGAGACGTTATCCACACTGTCACACAGAGCCTCAACCCGAACATGGTTGGTACGCAGCAATTGCGTCACACGGAGCTCGATGGGCAGACTCTGGTGCTCAGTGGTAAAGACCATGTGGGCGAGACCACCCGTTTCCATTCCCTGGTGTGGCACCGCAAGACCGTTGTTGACAATGAAGATGATGTGGTGAGCGAGATCGACATCCAGTAACGGTTTGTCCAGGCGCTGGACTAGCGCACCCGGCGTTGGCTGAAGTAGCGCGGTTCGTCCGCAATCCCCAGCAGCATACGGCGTACCATGTCGAGACCCCCGGCGGCGATCATGGTTTGGAACAGCGAGCGCTCCACTGGCCAGCACAGGCAGCGAGTGTGTATTTGCTGGCGGTCACCCCAGGCCAGCCACACGGTGCCGACTGGTTTTTCCGCCGTGCCGCCATCGGGCCCGGCGATACCGGACACGGCAATCGTGTAATCTGCGCCGCTGCGTTGCAGAGCGCCCAGCGCCATTTCCCGCACTACCTCCTCGCTCACCGCGCCGTGCGCGGCCAGGGTTTCTTCGGACACACCCAAGACTGATTGCTTGATGGCGTTGGAATAGGTCACGAAGCCGGCGTGAAAGCAATCCGAAGAGCCGGGTACGCGGGTGAGCATGGAGGCGATCAACCCCCCGGTACAGGACTCGGCCGTCGTCAGGGTGGCGCCGCGCGCACGCAACAACTGCAGGACCGTCTCGGCCAGCGTGATATTGCCCTCGCCAATAATGTGATCACCAAATAGTTGCACCAGTTGCTCCCGGCAACGCCGCTGCGCGCCAACTGCGCCGGCACTGCTGATACTGAGTTTTATCTCCATCTGCGGCGCCCCGGCGCGAAAACCCAGCTCCACCTCCGCCGGCCAGTCTGTCACGGCGTCGCTAATGATCTGCTGGGCGGTGGACTCGCCGAGGCCGAAGGTCTGCAGGCGCAGGATATTGCGTCCCGATGGGCGCTTAAGTCGCGCAGCGAGGTCGGCGACGATGCCATCCAGCATGGCAGCGAGTTCTCCGGGCACGCCAGGTGTGCAAATGACGCGACAGGTGCCCAGCGTCATCTCGAAGCCCACGGCGCTGCCGATGGGGTTGTCAACGATGGCCGCCCCAATGGGCAGCATGGCCTGTTTCAGGTTGGCGGCATTGAGCAGCAGATTGCGTTTGGCGCACCACTGCCGCAGGTGCGCCACCGCCTGCGGATGTTCCTCTAAAGGTACTCCCGCTACCGCCGCCAGCATTGCCGCCGTGAGGTCGTCAATGGTTGGACCCAGCCCGCCGTTGATGATGACCAGGTCCGCAGCGCCAATCATGACTGACAATTCCGCCTTGAGCAGGTCCACATCGTCGCCCACTGTTACCTTGCGGTACACACCAATGCCTACTTCGCCGAGACGCTGTCCGATCAGGGCGGAGTTCGAGTCTACTGTGTCGCCGCTCATGATTTCGTTGCCGGTGAGCAACAGTTGTACCTGCAATGGCGAATCTGTCATGGGAGTCCTGTTCGTGTATGTAGGTCGCCAGCATAGCGCCAATGCTTTTGCCAAGGCAAAGTGCTATCGTCCACTTATAAGGAGTGCGCGTTTGCCCGATTTCAATTACTGCCCAGAGTGCGGCGGACCCCTGTTGCGGCATGTGGTGGGTGGTGAGCCGCGCAACCACTGGTTTTGTCAGCGCTGCCAGACACCCCATCACGATTATCCCAGAGTCGTCGTCACCGCCTTTGTCGCTAGTGGCAAGCGCCTTTTGTGGGTGCAGCGCGGCCTGCAACCGCAGCGTGGCAAGTGGGCCATCCCAGGTGGCTTCCTGGAGCAGGGTGAGACGCTGGCCGAGGGCGCCGCACGGGAATTGTATGAAGAGGCCGGAATTTTGTTGCCGCCTGAGCGATTGCAGTTGTACATGACGGGCAGCATCACGTTTATCAACCAGGTCTACATGGGTTTTCGGGCGACGGTGGAAACGGATTTCTGCCTGCCGGGTGACGAATCCATGGACTGTCGTTTCTATACACGTGACGAGTGTCCCTGGGATCAGGTGGCCTACCCGCAGGTCAATGACTCTATCCGGCAAGCCTACGACGACCTAGACAGCGGCAGCTTTGAAGTATGGCAGGCGGAGATGACCGAGAGTCGCTATGACTTGCGCCCGGTGTCACAGCGCTGGGTTGATCCCTTTCCAGAAACTTGACCCAAGCTTTTCGGTTATCGGAAAGGCGGTCCCTGTATTCAGTTGGGTATATCGGTCAACAACACGTCGAGGGGGAGATGAACGGTCCGTGACCGCTATTCGTGACACGGCCATTTGTCCATCAAAGCCCTGTAGACTGCGTCTATTGGTCCTTCAGCCATGTACTGGGGATTTGCTTTCATGTAGTCGACATACACATCGACCGCCTGGAGCCGGGTGGTGCCGGAAGGAGTGCAGACCAGTTCCCTTTGCTTCTTCGCTCCCGCGATAGCCTCCGCATAACGAATGCCACCTTCGAAAAAGCCATAGCAGAAGGACATTGCCGCAGTGTAGTCTTCCTGTTCCGGCTTGTGGGTACAGATATTTAATAGGTCACCGGCTGAAGTGAGCCTGAGGTCTTTCGTTACAGCAACATTGGTATCGGCATACAGGTTGCTCGGCGCCATCCACCCGGCACCACACAGCGCTATGCCCAATATGCCCGTCCATCTCCAACATGTCATTGCTATTACTCCTGTGGCCCTAATTGTTCGGTTGCAGCGGCAGGCTAATTCAGTAAGCCAGGTTACTGGGCACCCTGTTGTCGCAAGCGCTCGTTCTCTTGTCGCAGTCGCTCATTTTCAGTTTGTGCAGATTCACGTTTATTGACCTGATCAAAGAGAAACCCTCCTGCGGCTCCAACTGCGGCACCGATTGCCGCACTTTCCCTGCTGGTGCCGAGAAGTGCACCACCGAGTGCACCGACAGCGGCGCCGGTAGCGGTGCGCTGCTGTGTCTCGTTCATGGCACAGCCACTGACAAGTAGTGCCGTCACTATGAGGAGTGTCGTAAACGGGGAGGTTAAACTGCTGGTGATTCGATCTGTTTTAGAGTCGCGCCTATTCTGCATGGTTTTCAGTCTCCAGTAACGCCCGCGATAAAGCCGATGTCTTCGTTTGAAGTCTAGCAAAAGATCAGCCGCAACAATACCCAACACGCGCAGCCGTGGATGCGGCGGCGCTGCAATTCCCGCAACGCCGCCTGAATGACTTTTTAAAGCCAGTACCGAGGTTTTGCCCAGCCCTATCTTGACCTGATCAGTCAGCCTTAACCGTGCGTCGCCGGATCCCCGCCACCTTTTTTCTGTGATCGCTTCAGGTCAAAGCGGTCGAGGTTCATCACTTTGGCCCACGCCGCGACAAAGTCATGCACGAACTTTTCCTGTCGCATCGTCAGCGGCATAGACTTCTGCCACCGCACGCAGCTCGGAGTTTGACCCGAAAATCAGGTCAACCGGGGTGGCCTTCCATTTCAGCTTGCCGCGTTGCGCGATCACGGCCCTCGTAAACGCCCTCGGCGCTGGATGACTTTGTCCACTGCGTGGACATATCGAGCAGGTTGACAAAGAAATCGTTGTTCAACGTACCGGGCCGGTCGGTGAACACACCGTGTTCAGACTGTCCGGCATTGGCATCCAGGGCCCGCATGCCGCCGACCAGAACGGTCATTTCTGGAACGCTCAGAGTCAACATGTTTGCCCGGTCGACCAGCAACTCCGCCGGTGATCGAGCTGTTACCGCTACCGAAGTAGTTGCGGAACCCGTCAGCGGTCGGTTCGAGCACGGCAAACGAATCCACATCGGTCTGTTCCTGCGTTGCATCCGTGCGCCCCGGCGTAGAAGGGCACCTGCACGTCCTGCCCGGCCTTTTTGGCGGCCTGCTCAATGGCCGCGGCACCACCCAGCACGATCAGATCGGCAAGCGATACCTTCTTACCGCCGGATTGCGCGCTGTTGAAGTCTTTTTGGATGCTCTCCAGACTGTTTCAGCACCTTCGCCAATTCATCCGGATTGTTGACCTTCCAGTCCTTCTGTGGCGCGAGGCGAATACGTGCCCCGTTCGCTCCGCCGCGCATGTCGGTGCCGCGGAAGGAGGCGGCCGATGCCCACGCGGTCCTGACCAGTTCAGGTACGGTCAATCCCGATGCCAGGATCTTCGACTTCAGCTGCGCGATATCCCTGCGTCGATCAGCTGTAGTCAACCGCGGGAACGGGATCCTGCCAGATCAACGCCTCAGCGGGAACCTCAGCGCCAAGATAGCGCGCACGCGGGCCCATGTCGCGATGCGTCAGCTTGAACCAGGCTTTGGCGAAGGCGAGTTCAAACTCCTTCGGGTTCTTCTGGAAGCGCTTGGCAATCTTCGCTATAGGCCGGATCGAACTTCAGTGCACAGATCCGTGGTGAACATGATCGGTGCGTGCCGCTTGTTCGGATCGTGAGCATCCGGCACGATTTTGGCGAGTCTGCGTATCTTGGGAATCCACTGAATCGCGCCCGCGGGGCTCTTGGTCTGCACCCATTCAAACGTAAACAGGTTGTCCAGATACTGCGTGGTCCAGGCAATCGGGTTGGCAGACCAGGCGCCTTCCAGGCCGCTGGTGATGGTGTCTTCGGCGTTGCCCTTGCCGCACTTGTTCTTCCAGCCAAAACCTTGCTCCTCAATGCCGCAGCGGCTGGCTCGGGACCCACGCACTTGGACGGATCGTGGGCGCCATGCGCTTTGCCGAACGTGTGGCCGCCCGCGATCAGCGCCACGGTTTCTTCATCGTTCATCGCCATGCGGCCGAACGTTTCGCGAATGTCCTTGGCGGCTGCGAGCGGATCCGGATTGCCGTTGGGTCCTTCCGGATTGACGTAGATCAGGCCCATCTGGACAGCGGCGAGCGGTTTCTCCAGTTTCCGGTCGCCACTGTAGCGCTCGTCCGCGAGAAACTTGGTTTCAGGACCCCAGTAGACCAGGTCGGGTTCCCAGTCGTCCGCACGCCCGCCGGCGAAACCGAAGGTCTTGAAGCCCATGGATTCCAGCGCGACATTGCCGGTCAGGACCATCAGGTCCGCCCAGGAAATGTTCTGTCCGTATTTCTGCTTGATCGGCCAGAGCAACCGCCGTGCCTTGTCGAGGTTGGCATTGTCAGGCCAGCTGTTGAGCGGTTCGAAGCGCTGTTGACCGCCGCCGGCGCCGCCGCGGCCATCAGCCACGCGGTACGTGCCCGCGCTGTGCCAGGCCATCCGAATGAAAAATGGCCCATAGTTACCATAGTCTGCTGGCCACCAGTCCTGGGATGTCGTCAACAGCGCCTTGATGTCCTTCTTCACGGCGTCGAGGTCGAGGCTTGCAAACTCCTCGGCGTAGTTGAACGCCTCGCCCATGGGATCGGATTCGGCAGCGTGCTGGCGCAGCGGCGCGAGATTCAGTTGCTCCGGCCACCAGAACTGGTTCGATTTCGGCTCATCCTGGGCAAAAGCTGAACTTGACGGCACCAGCGGTGACAGCGCTACCGCGAGCGCAGCAAGTAAGGGAAAGACAGATCGTCGCATTGGAATTCTCCTTGAGTGGAACAGCCGTGACGCTGCTGCGATAAAGTTAGTCCTGTTGGCCGAACGAGTACAATTGAACTTGGCTATGGGTGCAATTGTGGATCTTGATGCCCGGGTCGACACCCGCCGATCATCTCAGTATAGACACGGTCTTGCATTGCAACCACTATTCGCGTCGCCCTAAAAGCCGCCGTGTTGTTCGAGCTAGGCGAGTTCATCCGGCGTCGACTGGCGCCCCAGCACCGCATTGCGATGCGGAAAGCGACCAAATTGCGCAATGACATCGCGGTGTGCTGCAGCGTAGCGCGTGAAGCTGGCGAATTGTGGATGGTCGCTGGCCTTCGCCAGTTCCTCAAACAGGCTGACACATGTGTCCTGCAGGGCAAGGTCTTCACTGTGCTCCAGCGGCAGGTACAGGAATACCCGGTGAATCACTGGCAGCGCGCAGGTGGCGGCCACTGGCGATGCTGTCCTGCGCCAGTGCCAGGGCCATCGGGTCGCCGCCAAAGGCCTGCGCCGTGCCGCGGTGGATATTGCGTGAGAACTGGTCCAGCAACACCACCAGGGCGATCAGGCCCCGATCGGTATCTGCCCATGAATCCAGTTTTCCGCCAGGGCGAGTGCCAGTGCCGCACCGAAACGGTCGCGACAGTTCGCATCGGTTGCTCGTCCGCGCCAAACCACAGCGCATTGCGGTCTGTTCTACACAGGCCATTCTCATCCAGTTCCCCGAACCAGAAATCGTGGATCTCTGTAATGGTGTCCGTCATGCCAGGTACACCCGTCAGTCGCTTGATATGCTAAGGTTCGCTTCTCTTTAAACCAGCATTACGGAAAATTATCATGGCACTACATCTGAAACTTCAAGCAGAACAATTTCTCACGGCCAACGCGGCGCGCCCGGAGGTGACCACCACCGGCAGCGGCCTGCAGTACGAAGTACTGGAAACCGGCAGTGGCGCCCGTCCCGGCCCCCGCTCGATGGTCGTCACCCACTACCACGGCACGCTGGCAGACGGCACGGTGTTTGACAGCTCGGTGACCCGGGGCGAGCCCGCCACATTCGGCGTGCACCAGGTTATTCCCGCCTGGACCGAGGCGCTGCAGCTGATGACAGTCGGCTCTAAATGGCGTATCGCGTGTCCGCCCAATCTGGCCTACGGTGAGCGCGGTGCTGGTGGCGTCATCGGGCCCAATGCGGCGCTGGTGTTTGAAATTGAGCTGATCGACATCAAAGGCTGAGTTTCGATGGTCGCCACCATCAATTTGCCACGGATCCTGCGCGTCGGCGCCGGGGCCAGCGGGCAACTGGTGGCGACGCTGGCGGAATTGGGTCTGGCGCGGCCCTTATTGGTGACCGATCCCTTTATAAAATCGTGCGGTTACTGTGAGCGGTTGCAGGTGCCGCTCGAGGCGGCAGGCATCACCTACGGTTTGTTCAGCGAGTGTGTGCCGGACCCCACTACCGACAGTGTGTATGCCGCACTGGCAATGCTGCAGGCAGGGGATTACGACTGCGTGGTGGCCCTCGGAGGAGGCAGTTCCCTGGACACCGCCAAGGCGGTCGCGGTGCTGGCGAAGCACGGGGGTCTTATGCGCGATTACAAAGTGCCCCGCCAGATTGACTCCGGCCTTCCCATTATCGCGATTCCCACGACGGCGGGTACGGGTTCCGAGGCCACCCGGGTGGCGGTGATCACTGATACGGAAACCTGCGAGAAAATGCTGTGCATGGGTCTGGGCCTGATGCCGGTAGCAGCGCTGGTCGATTTTGAGTTGACCCTGACTATGCCCTATCGACTCACCGCAGACACCGGTATCGATAGTCTGTGCCATGCGCTCGAGGCTTATGTCAGCCGCAAGGCCAATCCGTTCACTGACAGTATCGCGCTTACGGCGATGCGCACGATTTACCAGAACATCCGCACCGCCTGCGCCGAGCCCGACAACCGCCAGGCGCGGGAGGCGATGATGCTGGCTGCCACTCAGGGCGGTGATTGCCTTCGCCAATGCCTCGGTGACGTTGATCCACGGTATGAGTCGCCCGATCGGTGCACTGTTTCATGTGCCGCATGGCCTGAGCAATGCCATGTTGCTGCCGGAGGTCACCGCCTGGTCGGTCGACCACGCCCCCGCGCGATATGCGCATTGTGCGCGCTATATGGGCATCGCCTACGAGTCACAGAGTGATGCTACAGCTTGCGCTAAACTGGTGGCGGGACTGCGCGCACTGACCGCCGACCTGCAGGTGCCGGGACCGCAGGCCTTTGGTATCGCGCGCGACGACTGGTTCGACTCCCTTGAACTGATGGCTGATCAGGCCTTGGCTTCAGGATCGCCCGCCAACAATCCGCGCGTGCCCGTGGCGCAGGAGATCGTGCAACTCTACCAGCTCATCTGGTAGGCGCGCGGGCCGGCCCAGAAATCCTCGAGCGGTAGCGAAAAACCGGCGTGTCGTCGCCTCTTGCGCTTACATTACTGCACGCCATTGTTTACACTGGTCAAGCATCGTTCACCTTCAATCACGATGGATTATCTGCATATGAGACGCGTTGTATTCAACCAAAAAGGTGGGGTCGGCAAGACGAGCATTGCCTGTAATCTGGCGGCTATCGGGGCGGCGATGGGCTATCGCACCCTGGTCGTAGACCTCGACGTACAGGGCAATACCACCCATTACCTGGTTGGGGAAATCGATGCTGATGCCTTTCCCGCAGAGGCGCAGGGTGTGGCTGGTCTGTACCGCCAGACGGTGGGCTCAAAGAAGATGCGCAAGAATCCGGATTCCTTTGTCTGGGAAACCCCTTATGAGAACCTCTTCCTGCTGCCCTCCAGTCCGGTGCTGGCGGAAATGGAGAGCGAACTGGAGTCCCGCTACAAGATCTACAAACTGCGCGATGCCCTGCAAAAACTTGAGGGCGAGTACGACCGGGTGTACATCGATACCCCGCCCAGCTTCAATTTCTATTCCAAATCAGCCTTGATTGCCGCAGACTCGGTATTGATTCCTTTCGACTGTGACAGCTTTGCCCGCCAGAGCCTGTATTCGTTGCTGGATAATATCGGGGAATTGCAGGAGGATCACAACCCGGAGCTGGAAGTGGAGGGCATTATCATCAACCAGTTCAGTGCCCAGGCGCGACTTCCGGGTGAACTGGTGGCCGAGCTGGAAGCAGAGGGTCTGCCGGTCTTTAAGTCCTATCTCACCACTTCCGTGAAGATGAAGGAATCGCACCGGGCTCACCGGCCCTTGATAGATCTGGCACCCAGCCATAAATTGACCGGCCAATTCCTGGATTTGCACGCGGAACTCGAGCAGGCGGCGGCGCGCACCACTGCCGCCTGATCACAGCATGAGCGGCGTTACGCAGTGGATCGGGTATATCCATATACTTCCTGGTTATTTGTAACTCCCTTTTTGATTATATAAAGTGCCCCACCTGACGCTAAGAGTTTGCGGTGTATACCCCCTTGGAACTGGACTTCGACAGTATTAACAGCACCTTGCGCGACGCCAGTGCCACCGAGATTATGGCATGGGCGCTGGGGCTGGGGCGCAGGACGATTGCGACCACTAGCATGGGCCGCAATGCGGCAGTGATGTTGCATCTGGTGCGTCAGGTCGATAAATCCTTGCCGACAATCTGGGTTGATACCGGGTATAACCTGCGCGATACCTATGTCGTCGCAGAGCGCCTGATCCGCGATCTGGAAGTGAATATCCACGTGTACTCACCCCAAATGACGTCCGAGCGCCGCAACGCGATCATGGGGGGAATACCCTCCGTGGATGAAGAAGAGCGCCACCAGGATTTTACCCGGCAGGTGAAGCTGGAACCCTTTGCTCGAGCGCTGGAAGCATTCCAGCCCGAGATATGGCTCACGGGTATTCGTCGCGAGGAGACGGAACTGCGCAAGAGCCTGGATATCGTGTCCGTGGATGGCCGCGGCATCATCAAGGTAGCGCCGATATTCTACTGGTCAGAAGATGACGTGGAGGATTATATGGCGAAGTACGATCTGCCCACCTGCAAGCACTACTTCGATCCCACCAAAGTGCACGATGGCCGCGAGTGTGGCCTGCACACCGCAGCCTGAGGCTTCCTTAGCCCAGCGTCACGCCGATCCCGACGGCCATCGCGGCGGTGAGCGCGAGAAAACATCCGATGACAATTGCCAGTCGGCGCATGGTGCGGCGGTCTTCAAGGGTTTGTTCGGGCAGTAGGTGTTGGGTCATGTCGGTGCTCCCATGTAGCCTTGGTTGGATACAGTACTGTAGAGTAGACTGTTCCAATCCCTGGGCGGACGCATTGACGTAGATCAAAACCTGCGTGCATGCCAGGAGCAAATGCTTACCGGGCAGACAATCAAGGCTTGATACGTATATAGGCCCTGCGCCCCATTTTGCCAGTGAGTTGGGAGAAAAAATCGGCCATCAGCATCTGCCAGCCATACTTGCGTCGCAGGGCGACCAAGGCAGTTTTCTGGTCTGCGGGCTTGTCGAGCACATAGGCGTGGGTATCACGCCACTCTCCGGTCAGTGTGCCGCTCATGGTACAGGCAGCAATGCGCGATTCACTAAAATTGCGCAGGCGCTTCACCTTGCCCGAATTGCCGGCGGAAAACACATAGTAGTTGCCCCGGTCCGGCGCGAACCACACGGGTGTAGCGACCCACTCGCCGGAGCGCTTGCGGGTGGCAAAACTGATATAGCTGCCCCCCTCCAGAAACTCGATTTCGTTGGCGTTCATAGAAAAACCTGTAAGGTTGTATTTTAAGGAACTTGGCCGCGAATGCCATTAAATCGTCATTCGCCAGAGGCTACAATAGCCACCGCGCGACAACCAGGAGAAAGTTCGTCATGAGCCGTTTTGATGCGACATCCACCACCGACGACGTCACACGTGGTATTTCACTAGCAGGCAAGTTCGCTGTGATCACTGGAGCCTCCTCAGGACTCGGGGTGGAGACCGCGCGCGCTCTCTGTGCAGCGGGGGCGGAGGTGCTATTGGTCGCTCGCGACCAGATCAAACTGCAGGCTGTGGCTGAGGACCTGCGCCAGCAACAGTCGGGGGCCCAACTGCACACGCAGTGCATGGATCTTGCAGACCTCGACAGTGTGCGCGCTGCCGCCGGGGAGATTCTGCAGCGCCACCCGCGCATCCACCTGCTTATCAATAATGCCGGTGTAATGGCCTGTCCGCTGGCACGCACTGCCCAAGGCTTCGAGATGCAGTTTGGCACCAATCATATGGGGCACTTCCTGTTCACCTGTCTGTTGGCGCCTGCGTTGCTCGCCGCAGCGCCGGGCAGGGTAATCAACCTGAGCTCGGCAGGCCACAAGTTCGCCAACTTCGATTTCGACGATCCGGCTTATTACGATCGCGATTACGACAAGTGGCAGGCTTACGGAGAATCCAAGACTGCCAATATCCTTTTTACCGTTGCCCTGGACAAGCGTCTGCGCGACCGCGGCGTGCGCGCCCTTGCCGTGCACCCGGGCGTTATTATGACCAGGCTTAGCCGACATATGCAGCCGGCGGATTTTGAATCACTCAGCATGAAGACCCCGTCGGGTGAGGAGCTGGTATTTAAATCGCTGGAGCAGGGTGCCGCCACCACGGTGTGGGCGGCGACCACGGCAGAACTGGAAGGTAAGGGCGGAATTTATCTGGAAAACTGTCAGATCGCTCAACCTGCCGTGCCCGGCTCCAATAGTGGCGTAGAATCCTATGCCCTGAACGCAGCGGCCGCCGAGCGCCTCTGGTCGCTGTCTGAGGAGTTGGTGGAACAGTCCTTGGAGATTTGAGGGAGAGGTTGTATGTACGCACGTTACTTAGCGGTTCGTTAGCATGTCCGACTACAGCTCAATCGTTGCAATCCTCAAGGGCCAAGTACCTCTTGGTGCACAGGTTACCGTGAAGGGTTGGCTGCGTAGCAAGCGCGATTCCAAGGCAGGCATCTCTTTTCTGGCAGTGCATGATGGCTCGGCATTTGACGCTATTCAGGCCGTGGTCCCCGATACGTTGGAGAATTACCAGTCGCAGGTGCTGCCCTTGTCCACAGGCTGCGCGGTGATTGTCAGCGGCGAGTTGGTGCAATCGCAAGGCAAGGGCCAGAGCGTGGAGATCCAGGCCAGTAGGGTAGAGGTGGTGGGTGAGGTGGAAGATCCAGAGACCTATCCCATCGCCAAAAAGCGTCATACGTTTGAATATTTGCGCACCCAGGCGCACCTGCGGCCTCGCACCAATACCTTCGGGGCGATTACCCGCGTGCGTACTACGCTGGCCAATGCCATTCATAACTACTTCTACAACAATGGCTTTCACTGGATCAATACGCCCATCATCACCGGCAGCGACTGCGAAGGCGCCGGGGAATTGTTTCGGGTCAGTACGCTGGATCTGGCCAATCTGCCACGCAGTGCAAACGGGCAGGTAGATTTCCATCAGGATTTTTTTTCCGGTGAGTCCTTTCTCACCGTGTCGGGACAGCTGGAACTGGAGGCTTACTGTCTGGCCATGAGCAAAGTGTACACCTTCGGCCCCACGTTCCGGGCAGAAAACTCCAACACCAGCCGCCACCTGGCGGAGTTCTGGATGGTGGAGCCGGAAATTGCGTTTGCCAATCTGGCAGACAACGCGGCGCTCGCCGAGGATCTACTTAAACATGTGATTGCTGCAGTGCTGAATGAGCGCGAGGACGACATCGCGTTTTTCCAGCAGCAAATAGATGAGGGTGTGATTACACGCTTGCGGGGTGTGATTGATAACAGGTTCGAGCGAATGGAGTACACCGAGGCAATTGGCATCCTGAAAAACAGCAATCAGGCATTTGAATTTCCTGTGGCCTGGGGCCTGGACCTGGCGTCGGAACATGAGCGCTACCTGACGGAAAAGCATGTGGGCAGGCCAGTCGTGGTGATGAACTACCCCAGAGACATCAAGGCATTCTATATGCGCCTTAACGATGACGGCAAAACTGTGGCGGCCATGGATGTGCTGGCCCCTGGTATCGGCGAAATCATCGGCGGGAGCCAGCGGGAGGAGCGCCTGGATGTGCTGGATTCGCGCATGGATGACCAACTGCGCGAGTCCCTGTGGTGGTACCGGGATCTGCGCCGCTATGGCACCGTTCCGCATGCGGGTTTTGGGTTGGGCTTCGAGCGCCTGCTCAATTATGTCACCGGTATGGAAAATGTACGCGATGCAATCCCGTTTCCCCGTACTCCTGGTCACGCCATCTTCTGACGATCGTCGCCATTTCACGCCCCCGAAAACCCTGACCCAAATAGGGCGTTTACCACGGGCCACGCACAGAATTTGTGTAATATTACCAAAAATACGGTCAGGAGATGAATTCTTCTCGACCATACTGAAAGCACTCGTAGAGGTTCTGGCCAGAAGTGGACAGGCGCAGTGGAGGCTTTAAAGTGCAGCGTGCATACAATAAAAACACAAACGGGCCGGTGACAGAAATGGCCATCGTGAATACGTTCACCAAGCTGATTTTTGGGGACGAGGGTTTTACTGCACGGGAGTTATCGATTATCCAGGCGTTTCGATCGGTGGATGCTGGTGTACTGCGCGATAGCATTGATGAGTTGGGTCAATATCTGCGTAGCCTGGGTGTGCGGGAGATGATTCAACTGGTGTCTCGCCTGAGACAGCACATGGCAGAAAGTGACGAGAGCCGTGTATCAGTCCAGGTACAGGCGACGTCTGCAGCAAATGCCGGTCTAAGGGGACAGAATCGCGACACCCATTAGCACTGCTCGGCTACCGGCTTCAGTCCGCAACCCTTGCCCGGCGTAAACAGGGCCTGATACAGGATTTCTGTATCCACACCGAGGAAGGTCAGTTCCACCGCCTGGTTTAACTGAAAGCGGCGGGTAGTACTGGTGAGGCTGGCCGTCCACTTATCATAACTGAACTTTTCCGCATCCTTGCGCAGGTCGACATACCCCGTCAATCCATTATCAGCCAGTCGCGCGGTGAAGCCTCCGCTGGTGACGTGGGTGATTGTCGCCTTGAAGAGCCCCGCTTTATCCTTGGCCAGCCTGGTCAGGTAGTTACTCGCCAGCCAGCGTTCCGCTTCCAGGGTGGCGGTACGGCTGAGGGCGAGTCGCCGCCGCAATTCATCCAGCATCTGCGGCTCGACTTTTGGGGGCGCAGTGCCGTTCAGTACTGCCTTGATCTGCATGTGCACCAGAAAGTCCACGTACTTGCGCAGGGGTGATGTGCAATTAGTGTAGCTGTCCAGCGCCATTCCCATGTGCAGTGCAGGCTCGGTAGTCAGGTCAGCGCGCGTCAACAAGCGATTGACCATGGCGCGCAGGGGCAGACTCCGTCCCGGTGCAGAGAGTCCGCGCATGATGTCACGGTAGCCCGCCACCGTGCGCGGATCCAGTTCTGTCAGTTCAGGTGCGTGCATAGTGAGGAATTTACGCACCTCATCGAGGCGGTCACCGCGGAATCCAGGGTGCGAGACGAACGGCCCGTTGGCCTGGTGTTCGACGAGAAAACGCGCCGCACAGCGGTTTGCGGCGACCATGCATTCCTCCACCAGTTTTTGGGAAAGGAGCTTGTCCGACGGCTCGATACTTTCGATCTGCTTGTTCTCGTTTAGAATCCAGCGAAATTCCTGGCGATCTTCCATGACCAGATTGCCGCTCTCGCGCTGTGCGCGCAGTGCCCTGTATATCTGATACAAGGTTTCCAGCGGTGTGGCGTGGCTCATTAGTTCGTTGAATTGGCCATTGAGGTAGCGATCAACCGCGTAATAGGACAGCTTCGCCCGGGAGCGCACTGTAGCTTCAATAAATTCAAAATCTCCCACCTCGCCACTGTCGCTGATTGCAACCTTGCACACCAGAGCTGCGCGATCTGCACCCTCGGACAGGGCACACGTGTCTTGGGAGAGTTCCTCCGGCAGCATGGGCAGTACGTCGCCGTGGAAGTAGATTGTTGTCCCTCGAGCCGCTATATCGCGGTGCAGATTTGATCCGGCATCGACATAGGCAGTGGGATCCGCGATGGCCACGTAAAGCGTCCAGCCATCGCTGCTGATCTCTGCATACAGGGCATCATCGATATCCTGGGTTTTGGCCGCGTCGATAGAGACGAATTCCAGGCTGGTGAGATCACGCCGCTTTTTGGCTTCCATGGGCTCGCGGCTGGCCAGGCACTGTTTCAGGTCCTCTATGCCGTCGCTGCTCCACTGTGTGTCGAGCCGGTACTTGGCCATGCAGTAGAGATTCTCGATGCCAGGCGTATTCTCGTCGCCGATCACTGCAAGCACTTTGGCTTGGGGTTTGCCGTCGCGGATGGGGTGGCGCAGGATAGCGCAGTGTAAAAAGTCGCCTTCTTTTGCGCCATTACGCGCCTGCGGCGGAATGAACAGCCAGCGATTCAACTGCGGCAGGTCGGGGTCTACGAAAATGGCGTTGCCCTTACGCACACAGCGTCCGGTAAAGTCCACCGTGGGGCTGCTCAACAGTTTTTCAATGTCGGCGATCGTCTTGTTATCTTTGACGGGGCGGATACAGACCCGGACGCGGTCATCCGGGAAGACCTTGAGCATTTCCTGTGGCGGAATGAATATCTCGCGACCATCATCAAGCACGGCAAAGCCGTAGCGGGCCTGAGTGCCCTTGATCACTGCTTCAGCGTGCTCCTTCGCGGACTCCATTTGGGATTTCAGGCCCTGCAGCTGTGAGAGCGTATCCTGGCTAAGCATTGGCGGGACAACTTTTGAAGAGATTAGCCGGGCATCCTAGCCGAAATCGCCTCTCCTGTCAGTGAGTTATGGTCGAATTCCACAATGCGCCTTCAACTTCGCACCTCGGCATTGACAGTCTGTCGTCGTGGGTTTAATAATCAGTGCAACGCGGTTGCAATCCGCCGGGACGCGCCTTTGATGAAATTCCGGACGCCGGGCAATCTGGTCATCGCCGATTATCCTGTGTCGTACAGCGAACACCTTAGCGAGCCTCAGCAGGTGGGGTGTTCTACGCCCTCTAAAGCCGTCCCCCGAGTATTTATTACACACTGTCCTCAACCCCTCACCCGACCGGACGCATCGGGCAAACTGGATCAAACTCACCGCCCAATCTTCCATGCAATCATTATGAGGATTCCTTTATGGACTCAGGCTCTACGCTGCGTGTAGAAAAAGCCACACCCCTGAAACCTGTTATTAAGAAAACGTATGTACTGGACACCAACGTCCTGCTGCACGACCCCATGGCCGTTACGGCGTTCAAGCAACACCACCTGGTCATACCCATGACCGTGCTGGAAGAACTGGATCACATCAAGGACCGGCACGACAAAACCGTTAGCCGGGAGGCCCGTATTGCCATTCAGATGATCGACAAAGTTGTGGAATTCGCTTCGCCACAGGAAATCCAGGCAGGTGTCCCAGTGCCCGGCACTGCGCTGGAGGGACTGACCCCCGGCACGCTGGCCATCTACCCGGATCAGCGTCTGAGCGCAAACTCCGAGGTGCCCTACCTTGACGGCACGCCGGATCAGGCCAACGACAACCGGATTATCAACGTGGCTCTGCGCCTGCAGGCGGAAAATCCCAAGGACTTTATCTGCCTGGTCACCAAGGATATCAATATGCGCATCAAGGCCAAGGGCTCTGGTCTGATGCATGTGGAGGACTATCGCCGTGATCGCGTGCTCGATGACATCGACCTGCTGGCCACTGGCTACGAGCACATCAGCGGCGATTTCTGGTCGACCATCAGTGAGGTGGATACGCTGCGCGAGGGCGACTGCACGCTGCATCGCATTCCGCGCAAATCCTTACCGCAGGCCTATCCGAACATGTTTGTTTACGATGACCTGGAGTTTCTTGCCTTCGTGAAGCGGGTCGACAGGGATTTTGTTTACATGCGTTGCGACAGTCGCGACAACCTGATGCATAAACGCTTCTGGGGGCTGGCGCCGCGCAATCTGGAGCAGGCCATGGCGATGTCCCTGCTCGACAATGAAGGTGTTGATATGACCGTGATGACCGGTCCTGCCGGTTCCGGCAAGACCCTGCTGGCGCTTGCATATGGGTTGCACGCGATCCTCGAGCAGCGCAAGTTCAGCAAGTTGATCGTGGCGCGCTCCACACCACCCATCGCTGAGGATATTGGCTTCCTGCCTGGCACAGAGGAAGAAAAAATGGCGCCCTGGCTGGCGGCTTTTGACGATAACCTGGAAATATTGCACGGGGCGGACGAGTCCTGTCATGGCAGCATTAGCTATGTGAAGGAGCGCGCGAATATCCAGTTCAAGTCGCTCAATTTCATGCGCGGTCGCTCGTTTAATAACGCCTATATTATTATCGATGAAGCGCAAGGCCTCACTCAGTTCCAGTTGAAATCGGTGATCAGTCGCGTGGGCGCTGACTCCAAGATTGTGGTACTGGGCAACCTGGCGCAGATCGACAACAAGTACATCTCACCGCTGACCTCGGGACTGACCTACCTTGTTGAGAAAAGCAAAGCCTATCCTCATGCCGGTATCATGCATGTGAATGGGATTGTTCGCTCACGCCTGGCGGCGTTTGCGGAGGAAAATCTGTAAGGGGGATGGTGCGGCCCCGGCATACAGGGGCTGCTCTTGCACGGTAAACTGGGCACCATGGATAAACTTTTCATCTTGTTTCAGACCATAGTGCCGCAGCACCTGTTGTCCCGTTGTACGGGTGCCCTGGCGGAACTGCGCCATCCCATCTGGTTGAAAGACTGGATCATTCGGCAATTTATCCGGTCCTTCGCCGTCGATATGACCGAAGCCGCAGAGCCGGACTACACACGCTACGCCTGCTTCAATGATTTTTTCACGCGCCCGTTACGCGATGGAGCACGGCCCTTGGCCGCCGCCGACATTCTCTGTCCGGCCGATGGCGCGATCAGTCAGTTGGGCGCCATCTCCAACGGCCTGCTGGTTCAGGCCAAGGGGCGCTACTTCTCTGCCGAGGAATTATTGGGCGGCGATGCGGTGCGTGCCGCACAGTTCAATGGCGGCCAGTTCGCCACCATTTACCTGTCGCCTAAGGACTATCACCGGGTACATATGCCGGTGGCGGGGCGGCTGACCGCAACCTGTTACATTCCCGGGCAATTGTTTTCGGTCAATGGTGTCACCGCTGACAATGTTGACCGACTGTTTGCCCGCAATGAGCGCCTGGTGTGTTACTTCGAAACAGAGCGCGGGCCGATGGCAATGATATTGGTCGGTGCCATGGTGGTCGCCGGTATTGAAACTGTTTGGTCGGGGCGGGTGGCACCGCCACCGCGACAGCCCGTGAGCGTGGATTACATGAATCTGCCGCAGTCGGTGACACTTGCACAGGGCGCAGAGATGGGGCGTTTTCTGCTGGGCTCCACAGTGATTCTGTTGTTTCCAGAGGGTGTTGTTGACTGGGACGCGGGCTATCGGTCCGGCGCTGCGACGCGTATGGGGGCACAGTTTGGTTCGTTCAGCATGCGTACCACCGCGCACGCACCGCTCAGCGCCACGTCCTAGCCCGCGTCCAGACTGGCCACGATACGTCGATAACTGTCCAACCGTTGCGCGCTGATTACCCCGCACTGTGCTGCATCCAGAATGGCGCAGCCCGGCTCGTGCTCATGTTGGCAGTCGCGAAATTTGCAAGTACCGAGTAACGGACGAAACTCACGAAATCCCTGTTCCACTTGCTCCTTGCTCATATGCCACAAACCGAACTCCCTTATGCCCGGTGAATCAATCAGGGTGCCACCGCAGTTCAGGTGCAGTAACTGCGCGGTGGTGGTCGTATGCGTACCTTTCTGCGTGCTTTCTGACAGCGCGCCGACCCGTATGTCCGCCTCGGGCAACAGCACGTTCACCAGTGAGGACTTGCCAACGCCCGACTGTCCCACGAACACGCTGGTCCGTGCATGCAGTGCGCTGTGCAGTTCCTCCAGTCCACTGTCCTTGATAGAGGTTCGAAGTACTCGATAGCCCAGGGAGGGATAAATAGCCAAGAGTTCCTCCAGCGCTGTTTTCAGATTAGGGTCTATAGCCAGCAGATCCATTTTGTTAAGCAGGATGACTGGTTCAATGCCCACGACCTCCGCCGCCACCAGATAGCGATCGATAAGATTGGCGTGTGGTTCAGGCAGTGGGGCAATTACCAGTAGTATCTGGTCGATATTGGCGGCTACAGGTTTTAGCTTGCCATAGGGGTCGGGACGGGACAGCACACTGTGGCGTTCCCGTTGCGCCACCACCACGCCCATGGGGTCACCTTCGCACCACACGACCCGATCGCCGGTTACCAGGCCCTCCAGGTTGGCGCGCAAATGACAGCGCTGGCTGTTGCCCGGGGCGGACTCCACCGCCACCTGCGTACCATAATGCGCGACGACCAGTCCTTCCTGTTCAGGACCCAACTCACCGCCGGTGAGCGCCCCCTGCGCATCGTTATCACGCCGCGCGGCCCGTTTGGAGCGTTCCTCCTGTATTTTCTCAATGCGCCAGGCCTGTTGCCGGCTGAGTTTGCGTTTACTCATACCGGCATTATTGGGTTATGCGCTTGGTCTGTCGAGGCAATTTGTTACACTGCCAGCTCTCTCGACAATCCAGGGCAACGAGCACATGCAGAACGCCAGCAATCTCATTTGGGTAGACATGGAGATGACCGGCCTGGATCCACAGCAGGATATGGTGATTGAAATCGCCACCATCATCACCGACACCGAACTCAATACACTGGCCGAAGGGCCGGTGATCGCGGTGCACCAGAGTGACGCCAGGCTCGCGGCCATGGATGAATGGAATACTACACAACACACCCGCTCCGGGCTCGTGGACAGGGTGAGGGCCAGCAAACATGACGAAACGCGAGCTACGCAGGATACACTTGCCTTCCTGGCGCAGTGGGTGCCCAAGGGCGCCTCTCCCATGTGCGGCAATACCATTTGCCAGGACCGGCGCTTCATGGTCCGTCACCTGCCGCAGCTGGAGACCTATTTCCATTATCGCAATCTGGATGTCAGTACGCTGAAGATACTGATGCAGCGCTGGCGACCAGAGCTGGAGTCAGGTTTCGTCAAGACCGGCACGCACCTGGCGCTGGATGATATTCGTGAGTCCATCAATGAACTGCGCTATTACCGCGAACACTTCCTCAAACTGGCTTAGCGTCGTGTTGCTGTAACGCCCAGGCCACGTGTTCCTGCACCAGGGGCGATGGGTGGAGCCGCCGCTGCAGCAGTGCGTTGATCACCGCTTCTGAGCGCGGCGCATTGCCCAGCGCCACTGCCAGGTTGCGCAGCCAGCGCTCGTAGCCGATGCGGCGGATGGCCGACCCTGCGGTTTTCGCGAGGAACGTCTCCTCGTCCCACAGCAGCAACTCCACCAACTGTGCATCCGCCAGTCCGTGCCGGGGCCGGAAGTCATTTTCGTCCGTCGCCTGCGCGAACTTGTTCCAGGGGCAACACAATTGGCAGTCGTCACAGCCAAAAATGCGGTTGCCCATCAGTGGTCGTAAGGCCGGATCGATGCTGCCGTGATGCTCAATGGTGAGATAGGAAATACACTTGCGAGCATCCAGTTGAAAGGGGCCAGTGAAGGCAGCCGTCGGGCAGATGTCCAGGCAGGCAGTGCAGGTGCCGCAGTGCTTGCTGGTGTGGGGCTTGTCTGCTGGCAGCGGCAGGTTGGTGTAAATCTCCCCGAGGAAAAACCAGGACCCCGCGTCAGCGTTGATCAGCATGGTGTTTTTTGCGATCCAGCCAAGTCCCGCGCGCTCTGCCAGCGCCCGTTCCAGCACCGGGGCGCTGTCGACGAAGGCGCGGTACCGGCCGCCCCCGACCTCCGCTTCGATGCGACCCGCCAGTTGCGACAGGCGCTTACGTATCAATTTATGGTAGTCCCGCCCCAGGGTGTAGCGCGAGATATAGGCTTTTTCGGGCGATGCCAGCACCTCCAGCGCTTGCGTGTCTTTGTCCAGGTAGTCCATACGCAGTGAGATGACACGCAGGGTGCCCGGCACCAGTTCCTGTGGTCGCGCGCGCTTGCTGCCGTGGCGAGCCATGTAATCCATGCTGCCGTGATAACCCGCATCCAGCCACTTTTGCAGGTAGGCCTCATGTTCACCCAGATCCACGCCAGTGATGCCAAGTTGCTGGAATCCAAGTTCTGTGGACCACTGCCGGATTTTTTGCAGCAGCGCCTCCTGCTCCTGTGATGTGAGTTGTTGCGGCAAATTGGAACGACCATTGGGTGACATGTCGGTATAATTCTGACAGACAGCGGCGGAAAAAGGCGGAAAAATGCTAGGCACCGAAAAACTGTACACTGCGGCACAGATCCGCGCGCTGGATCACTGCGCCATCCACGATCATCACATTCCGGGTATCACACTGATGTCACGGGCCGCCGCCGCGGCATTCAGCTACCTCCTTGAAATATGGCCCGCGCCAGCGAGTCTGCAGGTGATGTGCGGCACCGGCAACAATGGGGGTGATGGATTTATGATCGCGGACCTGGCACATAAGCGCGGTATTGATGTCACCGTTTTTCAACTGGGCGATGTGGAGAAAATAGGTGGGGATGCTTTGTTGGCACGGCAGCAGGCGCTGGCCAACGGGGTCAGAATAGTGCCGTTTGATGGTGCTGCGTTAGCGCCTGCGGGGGTGATAGTCGATGCCATGCTGGGCACCGGCCTCGGTGGCGAGGTGCGCGGAGTTTATGTTGACGCTATCGACGCAGTTAATGCCAGTGGTGCACCGGTGCTGGCAGTCGATATCCCGTCGGGACTGTGCTCTGACACCGGCAGGGTGCTGGGGTCGGCCGTGCGTGCTGACCTGACGGTCACGTTTATCGGCTTGAAACGCGGTCTGTTCACTCTGCAGGCACCGGACTACACCGGTGCTGTGCAATTGTCTGATCTGGGCGTCCCCCCAGAGGTCTATGCTGCGGTTCCCGCTGACTGCGCACGACTTGAGCTGGAGTCGCTGCTGGATTGCTTGCCGCCCCGGCCCGCAACGGCCCACAAAGGGCTTTACGGTACTGTGCTGGTGGTGGGTGGCGACTACGGTATGGCAGGGGCGGCGGTATTGGCCGCCGAGGCTGCGCTGCGCTGCGGTGCCGGACTGGTAAAGGTGGCGACCCGCCCGGAGCATGTGGCCGCTTTGGTGGCCCGGGCGCCGGAGGCGATGCCCCGCGGCGTGAATTCCGGCGAAGACTTCGCCCCAATGCTGGAGGCTGCCGACGTATTGGTAGTCGGGCCTGGCCTGGGACAGTCCCCGTGGTCCGCACAATTGTTGCAACTGGCCCTGGCGACGAGCAAGCCGCTGGTGCTGGATGCCGATGCGCTCAATATGCTGGCCGTTGGCATGTTGGGTGGCGGCCGTCCTGCTGGCAATTGGGTGTTGACGCCGCACCCGGGAGAAGCCGCGCGGCTGTTGGGTTGTACCACTGCCAAGGTGCAGGCCGACCGCTTTGCGGCCGTTAGCGCGCTGCAGCAGCGGTATGGCGGGGTGGTCATTCTGAAAGGTAACGGTAGCCTGATTGCTGGCGGCGGCGAAGTTTTGCTTAGTGACTACGGCAATCCCGGTATGGCCAGCGGCGGTATGGGGGATGTGCTCAGCGGTGTGATCGGTGCGTTGCTGGCCCAGCACCTGCCGCCCCTGGAGGCGGCGGCGCTAGGGGTATGTTTGCACGGCGCGGCTGCGGATAGCGCTGCGGGGGAGGGGCAGCGCGGCCTGGTGGCCAGCGATCTAATTCCCC
The DNA here is from genome assembly GCA_963747995.1 of uncultured Gammaproteobacteria bacterium. Lineage (GTDB taxonomy): Bacteria > Pseudomonadota > Gammaproteobacteria > Pseudomonadales > Halieaceae > Marimicrobium. The sequence goes on from CAVVHD010000008.1 coordinate 127,484, forward strand.
GCATGCGGGCACTGCTGGGGTGAAGGGCGAGCAATATACGATCATGGCTCCGGATGAGGCGGCAATGGTGTCTCTAGGGGCGCGCTTGGGTGCGGCCTGCGAACCGGGTCTGATCGTTTTCCTGGAGGGAGATCTTGGCATGGGGAAGACCACCTTCAGCCGGGGTTTTATCCAGTCACTGGGGCATGCGGGGCCAGTCAAGAGCCCCACCTACACGCTGGTCGAGCCCTACCAGTTGGGGGAATTACAGCTATTTCATTTTGATTTGTACCGTCTGGGAGCCCCGGAGGAGCTGGAGTTCATGGGAATTCGCGATTATTTTGGTGATTTGTCGGTTTGTCTGGTGGAATGGCCTGGGCGGGGCTTGGGTGCTTTGCCCACAGCAGATATAGTGATTAGCATTGGGCGGGAAGGTCAGGGGCGTTCTCTGGCCTACGCTGCCGCGACCGAACAGGGCAGGCGGGTGCTGGCGAGAATGCTGGCAAACCCCGGGGCACAGAAACCCCAGCCTTGAGCAGATAATAGATAGTGGGCGGGAGTGTTATGGGCAGGGCGTGGATTCTGGTGGTCCTTGGTTTTTTTGGGACATCTTCTGCGTGGGCCGTGGAGGTGCACGATGTGCGCCTGTGGCGCGCGCCCGATCACACCCGTATTGTTTTTGACCTCACCGGTCCTGTTGAGCACTCGCTCGTCTTGCTGTCCAATCCCAATCGTATTGTTCTGGATATTCGAAACACGAAGCTGCGCGCGGACCTTGCCCGCCTGCAGCTGGCCAAAACGCCGGTGGTATCCGTGCACTCCGGTGCGCACTCGGGCGATGACCTGCGGGTGGTAATGGAGATAAGTGCTGCAGTTGATCCGCGCAGTTTTACCCTGAAGGCCAATGACCAGACGGGGGACCGTCTCGTACTGGATTTATACGACAAGCAAGTGGCGACCGCAGACGTTAAAAAGAGCGTTAAGCCAACCAGCAAGCGCAACCTGATCATCGCCATTGATGCTGGCCACGGTGGCGAGGATCCCGGTGCCATGGGCCCCGGTCGCGTGCAGGAAAAAGATGTGGTAATGGGTATCGCCAGGGAGCTGAGTGCATTGATTCAGGCAGATTCGGGCTTTCAGCCGACGATGATCCGCAGCGGGGATTACTATATCAGCCTTAAGGGGCGCAGGGATTTGGCCCGCAAACGCCAGGCGGATCTGTTCGTCTCCATCCACGCCGATGCCTTCGATCGCAAGGAGGCGCAAGGGGCCTCGGTCTATGCCCTTTCCACCGGGGGAGCTACCAGTACAGCGGCCCTCTACCTGGCTGAGCGTGAGAATGCCGCAGATCTGATGGGAGGCGTAAGCCTGTCGGATAAGGACGATGTGCTGGCGGGGGTGCTGGCGGACTTGTCCATGACATCAACCCTGGATACCAGCCTGAAATTGGGCGACAAGGTGCTGCGCAACGTGGATAGTGTCGCCAAACTGCACAGGGACTCGGTAGAGCAGGCCGGATTCGCCGTACTGAAATCGCCGGACATCCCCTCCATTCTGGTGGAGACGGGCTTTATATCCAATCCAGAGGAATCCAGGCAACTGGCGACCAGCAGTTACCAGAAGAAAATGGCCAGCGCCATCCATCGCGGTATCAGGGAATGGTTCAAGGCCCATCCGCCCTCGGGCACACTTCTGGCTTGGCAGAAGCAGCAGGGCGTTCCGCAACGCGGTCAAGAGGGCGCGCAGCACTACATCATCGCCAGCGGTGATACACTGTCGGGCATCGCCGATCGCTTCAGCGTGCCCCTTTCCGATCTTAAGAGCCAAAACCGTATCGACGGCTCGAAGATTGTGGTGGGGCAGAAACTGACCATTCCAAAGAGCTCATAAAGCTGTTGCCATGTCCCGAATTCGCTTGCTCAGTTCCCGGCTGGCTAACCAGATCGCCGCTGGGGAAGTCGTCGAGCGCCCCGCCTCAGTAGCCAAGGAAGTATTGGAAAATAGTCTGGACGCGGGTGCAACCCGGATCGAGATTGATGTGGAATCAGGTGGCTCCAAGCTGATTCGGGTTCGTGACAACGGTAGTGGGATTCCCGCCGAGGATATGTGCCTGGCCCTGGCCCGCCATGCCACCAGTAAGATTGCCTCCCTGGAAGACCTGGAGCGGGTGGGTAGTCTGGGTTTTCGCGGCGAAGCCTTGGCCAGCATCGGCTCGGTCTCCCGCCTGACACTTACCAGCAATGCCAGCGACCAAGGCAGCGAGGGCAGCAGCGCCGCCTGTGAAGGGCGTGACATGGCGGTGGAGCTCAAGCCAGCGCCTCACCCCCGCGGCACCACCGTGGAAGTGCGCGACCTGTTTTTCAATACACCGGCCCGCCGCAAGTTCCTGCGCACGGAGAAGACCGAGTTCAACCACCTTGAGGAAATCGTGAAGCGCTTGGCCCTGTCGCGTTTCGATGTGGCGTTTACCCTGCGCCATAATGGCAAGGTGGTGCACAGCCTGAAAGGGGCTACACAGCAGTCCGAAGGTCAGCGCCGTGTGGCTGCGGTCTGCGGGCCAGCCTTCATGGAGCAGGCCATAGCGATTGAGGCGGAGGCCCCGCCGTACCGCCTGACGGGCTGGGTTGGGCTGCCAACGTTTTCTCGCAGCCAGGCCGATCTGCAGTACTTTTTTGTCAATGGCCGGGTTATCCGCGACCGTCTGGTCGCCCATGCTGTAAAACAGGCCTATCGGGATGTTTTGTACCACGGACGCCACCCGGCGTTTGTGTTGTACCTGGAACTGGACCCGGCTCAGGTGGATGTGAACGTACACCCCACCAAGCACGAAGTGCGTTTTCGGGATGGTCGGGCCGTGCACAATTTCATTTTTTCCAGTCTGCACCGCGCCTTGGCGGAGGTGCGTCCGGGCCAGGATGCAGGGCGAGAGTCTCTCTCGACGCACCTGCAGGCAACTGACGATGGTATGACGTTAGACACGACTACCGGCGAGATCCGCAGCCAGAGCGCGCTGGCCTGGGGCGCTTCTGGCGCAGGGTCTCAGGGCCTGTCCGCTCGTACCTTCGGGCCCTACGCGCCGACCGCTACCCAGGTGAGCGAACAGCTGCGCGGCTATGCCAGGCTGCACGGTCTGCCCCCGGAAGTCTCCGCCGAGGAGGTGCCACCGCTGGGCTACGCGTTGGCGCAATTAAAGGGTGTCTATATTCTGGCCGAGAATGCTCATGGTCTGGTGGTGGTAGACATGCATGCCGCACATGAGCGCATCACTTATGAGCGTCTGAAAGCTGCTCGCGATGCGACGGGTATTCGCAGCCAGCCTTTGCTGGTGCCACAATCGGTGGCGGTCAGCCAGCGGGAGGTACAGGTGGCCGCCCGGCACAGCGCATTGTTCGAACGTTTGGGTATGGCGGTCGAAGAGGGCGGGGAGGAGAGTCTGGTGATCCGCCAGATTCCGGTGGCCCTGCGCGATTCCAATGTGGAGCAGCTGGTACGGGATGTGTTGGCCGACCTGATCGAATTTGGCAGTTCTGAGCGGATTGAGGCGCACATGGATGAAATTCTCTCCACCATGGCCTGCCACGGCTCGGTGCGCGCCAACCGGCGTCTCACTATCCCGGAGATGAACGCCCTGCTCCGTGATATGGAGGAAACCGAGCGCTCCGGCCAATGTAATCACGGCCGGCCCACGTGGATTCAACTCGGTCTGGACGAACTGGACAAGCTGTTTTTGCGCGGCCGCTGAGGCACAGGTGAATCCGGAAAGCCCCCTGTTGATCTGCCTGATGGGCCCCACGGCCTCGGGCAAAACGGATCTGGCTATTGAGGTGGCGGGGCGGCTCAATTGCGAACTGGTCAGTGTCGATTCAGCGCTGGTGTATCGCGGCATGGACATCGGCAGCGCCAAGCCGGATTACCCCCACCACCTTGTTGATATTCGCGATCCTGCCCAGGCCTACTCAGCGGCAGAATTCGTGACGGACGCTCACAGACTGGCAGCGGAGATCATCGCCCGCGGGAAGACACCGCTGTTGGTTGGCGGCACCATGCTCTACTTCAAGGCTTTTCTCGAAGGGCTGGCCCGGATGCCGGGGGCGGATCCAGCCATACGTGCCGAGATTGCAGCCCAGGCCGAAGCGTATGGCTGGCCCCATATCCATCAGCAATTGGCGCATGTTGACCCGCAGTCCGCGGCGCGCATCCATCCCCATCACTCCCAGCGCCTGAGCCGGGCCTTGGAAGTCTACCGGGCCAGCGGTGTGGCCCTGACCCAGTGGCACAACAATACGGGGGCAGACGCTAGTGACCGATACCGTGTGGTGCAACTGGCGATCTGCCCGGTTGAGCGAGCGATTCTGCATCAACGTATCGCGCGGCGTTTTGAGGTGATGATGGCGGCGGGTTTACTGGAGGAGGTGCGCCACCTGTGGCAGCGTCCGGACCTGCATGCCGGCTTGCCGGCAATGCGAGCGGTCGGTTATCGGCAGTTGTGGCAACACCTTGAGGGCGAGTGCAGCCTTGACGATGCTGTGAAAAATGCCATCACAGCAACCCGTCAGCTGGCCAAGCGACAATTAACCTGGTTGCGAAAATGGTCACATCTGGGTTGGATTTACACCGATCATGCAGGGAACGTGGCACCAAGTGGGCTGTCCGACTGCGAAGGGGGATGGGTCGGTGAGAAACCGCTCGGCCTAGCTTTGCACTATCTTGCCCAGCGCCCTCTATAAGTCTGCGGTAAATGCATTATACTGTCCTCGGTCACACCGAAGACCCGATACCCACTCTGAAAGCCGCTATGGATTGGTTTGTGCACGGTGATAAGAGGTTGTTTTTTTATAAATATTCGGCTCATATTGAGCCTCATTAGGAGATATCTATGTCAAAAGGGCACACGCTACAAGACCCTTATCTGAATATTCTGCGTAAGGAACGCGTACCGGTTTCCATTTATCTGGTGAATGGCATCAAGCTGCAGGGCCAGATTGAATCATTCGATCAATTTGTCGTGTTGCTAAAAAATACCGTCAGCCAGATGGTCTACAAGCACGCGATTTCCACCGTTGTCCCCTCCCGCGTGGTGCGCATACCGTTGCAAAACCCGGAAGATGAAGAAGAAGACGCCAGTTAAACGCTTTGCAGGCGGGTGCCCGTGGGGTATCCGTCGCCAGTTAATCCCGACCTGACGAGGTAATCTTGTTTTTTGATCGCCCCGAGTCGGGGGAGCGGGCCGTGCTCGTTCACCTGAATCTTGCCAGTGAGTCGCAGCGCGAAGACCCTCGGGAGTTCGAGGAGCTCGTGTTGTCCGCCGGCGGTGATCCGGTCGCTTATGTCATGGGTGCCAGGGCGACTCCGGACCCACGCACGTTTGTGGGCAGCGGAAAGCTGGAGGAAATCGCCAGCCAGGTGCGCGAGCACGAGGCGGAAATTGTGATGTTCAACCACGCGCTACGCCCCAGCCAGGAGCGCAACCTGGAGCGCGAACTGCAGTGCCGCGTGCTGGATCGCACTGGTCTGATCCTGGATATCTTTGCGCAGCGGGCACGCACCCACGAGGGCAAGTTGCAGGTCGAGCTGGCGCAGTTACAGCATATCTCCACCCGGCTGGTGCGGGGCTGGACCCACCTAGAGCGACAGAAAGGTGGTATTGGCTTGCGCGGCCCTGGTGAAACCCAGTTGGAGACTGACCGGCGCCTGTTGCGCGAGCGCATCAAGTCCATCACGGCCAGGTTGGCGAAAGTGCGTATACAGCGTGAGCAGGGGCGGCGCTCGCGCACCAGGGCAGAAATACCCACTGTGTCTCTGGTGGGGTACACCAATGCCGGCAAGTCTACCCTGTTCAATCGTGTTACCCAGTCCAGCGTGTACGTGGCCGATCAACTATTCGCGACCCTTGATCCCACCCTGCGTCGTGTGGAGCTGGAAAATGTCGGCCCGGTGATCCTTGCCGATACGGTAGGATTTATCGCCCACTTGCCCCACAAATTGGTGGAGGCCTTCAAGGCGACACTGGAGGAAACCCTGAATGCGCACCTGTTGTTACATGTGGTAGATGCCGCCAGTCAGGACCGGGATAGCAACATGGAACAGGTACAGGAGGTGCTGAGTGAGATTGGCGCCGAGGATATTCCGCAGCTGCAGGTGTTCAATAAGCTCGATTTGTTGGAGCAGTCGCCGCGTTTGGAGCGCAATGCGGACGGTTTGCCCGAGCGCGTATGGCTGAGCGCCACAACTGGCGCCGGCACTGACCTGCTGCTGCAGGCCATTGCTGAACTGGTGGGTCGGGATATGGTGTGCGAAGAACTTCAGCTGGAGCCGAATCAGGGCAGCCTGCGTGCCGCATTCTACAGCATGGGTGCCGTGGAGAATGAACATTACGACGAAGACGGCGTGGCCCACCTGAGCGTGCGCCTGCCTCGCGCGGACTGGAATCGGTTGATGAAGAAAGGGCCCGAGCCGCTATTTTAGTTGTGCATGGACAGCCGGTTCTGCGTACCATCGACAAAAAGTTTGATAGACTGTTTCGCTGTTTTAGATAGGAGTTGAATATGGCCTGGAATGAACCGGGTGGTGGTAACAACAAGCCCAAGGACCCCTGGGGCAGTGGCAACCAGGGCCCGCCCGATCTGGATGAAGCGCTTAAAAAGCTGCAGGCCAAATTGGGTGGGCTGTTTGGTGGTCGCGGCTCCTCGGGTGGCGGTGCTACTCCGGGTCTTTCCGGGGCGGCGCTGGGTGTATTGGCCGCTGTTGCCGTGCTGATCTGGGGCCTGCTGGGCATCTATCAGGTGGACGAGCAGGAGCGTGGCGTGGTGCTGCGTTTTGGCAAGTATTACGACACCGTGCAGCCAGGTCTGCAGTGGAATCCGCCGCTTATTGACGATGTCACCCGGCTGAATATTACCAAGGTCCGCTCTGCCAGCTTTCACGAGACCATGCTTACCCAGGACGAAAACATCGTCGATGTGAAACTCTCGGTGCAGTATGTGATCAACGACCCTGTTAATTTTGTACTGAAGGTACGCGATCCAGAACGCTCTTTGCAGCACGCTGCACAGAGCGCGCTGCGTCACGTGGTGGGTGGGATCAGTATGGATATGGTGCTCACAGAGGGTCGTGCTCAGATCGGCGTTAATGTACAACAGCGCCTGCAGGAGTACCTCGACCTGTATCAAACCGGCATATTGGTCAGCAAAGTGACGGTCGACGAGTCTAAGCCCCCTACCCAGGTGCAATCCGCGTTTGACGATGTGATCAAGGCCCGGGAAGACGAGGAGCGGGTGCAGAACGAAGCCCAGGCCTATGCGAATGCCGTCGTCCCCGAGGCTCGTGGCGGCGCTCAACGCCAGATCGAGGAAGCCAATGCCTATAAGGAACAGGTTATAGCCAATGCCCAGGGTGAGGCGGAGCGCTTTACCCGCTTGCTGAAGGAGTATCAAAAGTCGCCAGCGGTGACCCGCGAGCGCCTGTATCTGGATGCCGTGCAAGAGGTGTTTACCAAAACCAACAAGGTAATGGTCGATGTCGAAGGAGGCAACAACATGATGTACCTGCCCCTGGATAAACTGACAGAGCAGAGCCAGCGCGCCGCTGCACCGGGCGCGGTCAGTTTGGACAGCTCCAACATTCGTGAATTGACTAACGCCGTTACCGAGCAGTTGCGCAGCGATGCCGCGGCTACGGATGGCCGCAGGGGAGGGCGCTGAACATGGCTGGACGTAATATGGTCTTTATTTTTATCGCCCTGTTACTGGTCGTGGTGTCCAGTAAAGCGCTCTACGTTATCAAGGAAACAGAGCGTGGGGTGCTGTTGAAGTTCGGCGAGGTGGTCGATCCCAACCTCGCGCCTGGACTGCACGTCAAGATTCCCTTTGTGAACGATGTGCGCAAATTCGATGGTCGCATCCTGACCGTGGATGCCGCGCCTGAGCGCTACTTCACCCAGGAGAAGAAAGCACTGATTGTAGATTCCTACGCCAAGTTCAAAATAGCGGATACGGCCAAGTTCTACACTGCCACCAATGGCGAGGAGTCACGCGCAATGGCGCTGCTGGCCCAGCGCATTAACGACGGTTTGCGCAACCAGGTCGCCGTACGCTCTATTCAGGAGGTGGTATCCGGTGAACGGGATGAGTTGATGCAAGCCCTCACCGAGGAGCTCACTGTCGTGGCTCAGGAGGGACTTGGCGTTGAAGTGGTCGATGTACGCGTGAAGCAGATCGATCTGCCACCGGATGTGTCCGAATCTGTCTATCGGCGCATGAACGCCGAGCGTGAGAAAGAGGCTCGCGAGCATCGCTCCCAGGGCCAGGAACTATCCGAGGGTATCCGCGCGGCGGCGGATCGCGAGGTCACAGTCCTGCGGGCCAATGCCTACCGCGATTCAGAACTGATTCGCGGTGAGGGTGACGCCACGGCCACAGCCACTTACGCGCAAGCCTTCAACCAGGACCCGGAGTTTTACTCATTTACGCGCAGTCTCAGGGCCTATCAGGACGCATTCCAGGGCAATGGCGATATTATGCTGCTAAAGCCAGACAGCGAATTTTTTCGTTACCTGAAAGATTCCAAGGGCGGGAAGTAGCGGATTCTCGCAGCGGCGGTGCTGCTGTAATTATCACAGGTACTGGTTAAGCCTCCTGTGGTAGAATTTCTTAACCGTGGGTTTCGGCGTTTGTAGGCAATCGTCGGTCCTGCGGTTTTTTGTGTCTATGGAGAGAGTGTGGACTTCTGGCAGGTACTTCCAGTGGCTATAGCTCTGGTATTCATAATCGAAGGCATGATGCCGTTTATCAGCCCAAACCGCTGGCGCACTATGCTGGCCATGGCTGCACAGATGGACGACCGTATGATTCGCAATATTGGTCTGGGGAGTATGTTGTTCGGGGTCGTTATACTGTATTTGGTGCATTAAGGCCTGGTGAATGAAATGACGACGGTAGATCACTGGCAACTCCCGGATGGGGTGGAGGAAGTACTTCCCGCGCAGGCGGAGTCTGTGGAGCACCTGCGCCGTATCCTGCTGGATTTATACCGCAGTTGGGGCTACCGGCTGGTCATTCCACCACTGATGGAGTTTACGGAATCTCTGTTGGTCGGGTTGGGGGAGGATCTGGATTTGCTTACCTTCAAGCTGACCGATCAACTGAGTGGACGTACACTCGGCATTCGCGCTGATATTACCCCCCAGGTCGCGCGTATCGATGCCCACAGCCTGGCCGAGGAGGGTGTTACCCGGTTGTGCTATGCGGGGTCTACCCTGCACACCCGTCCCAAGTCGTTGCTGGCTTCACGCTCGCCTATTCAGGTCGGCGCAGAGCTTTATGGAGATGACAGTCTGGGAGCAGACGTGGAGGTTGTCCGCCTGATGTTGGCGACGCTGGCGGCGGCGGGACTCACCGGGATTACGCTCGATCTTGGGCATGTGGGCATCTATGAGGCTGTGCTGGCCATGGCGGGCCTCAGCGGCGAGCAGGAAAAAACAGTGTTTGATGCCTTGCAGCGCAAATCGGTGCCGGACTTGCGTCTGGCACTGGTCGGTGTGGAGCCCACAAACGCGGCACTCATTATTGCCCTGGTAGATTTGCATGGGGACGAAACAGTGCTTGCCAACGCCCGCGAGTTGTTTGCCGAGGCTGTACCGAATGCGTTGGTGGCGGTCGATGCCCTGCAGGAGGTGGCCTGTGATATTCGCCGCCAGCTACCGGACCTGAATATTTACTTCGATCTGGCAGAATTGCGCGGCTATCACTACCACACGGGGCTGGTGTTTGCCGCCTATGTGGCCGGTAGTGGCCAGGCTCTGGCTAACGGCGGCCGCTACAACGATGTGGGTGCCGTATTCGGCAGGGCCCGCCCTGCGACCGGATTCGCTACCGACTTGAAGGCCCTGATGACAATGCTGCCAACATCAATCGATGGCGGTGGTGCCATTAGTATGCCGGATGCGGACGATCCAGCCCTGGACTTGCAGGTGCATGACTTGAGGGCGGCAGGAGAAGTGGTTATCAACTGCCTGTCAGGTGCCCCGGATCCGCGCTGCGATCGCCAACTCGTCGAGGTGAACGGCCAGTGGCTCGTAAAGCCTCTGCGTACCAATGACAGTATGTAGGGTATGCCCCGTGCGCCTGATTCTCAATCCGATTCAATACAAGAGCCAAGACAATGAGTAAGAACGTGGTAGTTCTGGGCACCCAATGGGGCGATGAAGGCAAGGGCAAGATCGTCGATCTATTGACCGATCAGGCCGGCGTCGTGGTGCGCTTTCAGGGCGGGCACAATGCCGGTCACACGCTGGTCATCGACGGCGAAAAAACAGTTTTGCATCTCATCCCCTCGGGCATTCTACGCGAAAATGTGGCCTGCCTGATCGGTAACGGTGTGGTTTTGTCGCCGGAGGCTGTGCTGAGGGAAATCGCTGACCTGGAGGCCAAGGGTGTGCCAGTGCGCGAGCGCCTGAAAATCTCTCCCGCCTGTCCGCTGATCCTGCCCTACCATGTGGCCCTGGATCAGGCGCGTGAAGCCAAGCGCGGCAACGACAAAATCGGCACCACCGGTCGCGGTATTGGTCCCGCCTACGAGGACAAGGTCGGCCGACGGGGCGTGCGCCTCGGTGACTTGCAGGATGAGAAACGCTTCGCCCGCAAATTGCGGGACGTGATGGAGTACCACAACTTTTTCCTGGAGAAGTACTATCAGGTGGAAGCGCTGGACGTGAGCAAGGTGCTGGCTGACACACTTGAGATGGGCAAGGAGTTGTTGCCGATGATGGCCGATGTCTCCGCCATGCTCCACGAGTACCGCAAGGCCGGGGCGAATATCATGTTCGAGGGTGCGCAGGGCTCGCTGCTGGACATCGACCACGGCACCTATCCTTTTGTAACCAGCTCCAACACCACGGCAGGCGGCACCGCGACGGGTTCCGGGTTCGGCCCGCTGTACCTCGACTACGTGTTGGGTATTACCAAGGCCTACACCACCCGCGTGGGGTCCGGCCCCTTCCCCACCGAATTGTTTGATGCGACCGGTGCGCACCTCGCCAAACGAGGCCACGAATTCGGCTCCACTACTGGACGGCCACGCCGCTGTGGCTGGTTCGATGCAGTAGCGCTGCGCACTGCCGTCAACATTAACTCCGTCAGCGGTCTGTGTCTTACGAAGCTGGATGTGCTGGATGGCCTGGAAACGATCAGGATTTGCATCGGTTATACCTGCAAAAACGGTAAGCCCGTGACCAACCCGATGGATTCCGATGACTACGAGGGCCTGGTGCCAGTTTACGAGGAGGTACCCGGCTGGAGCGAATCGACCCTGGGCGCGAAAACCCTGGATGAACTGCCCGCAGCGGCACGCAGTTACATCAAAAAAATCGAAGACGTGGTGGGCGCCCCCATCGACATCATCTCCACCGGCCCTGACCGGGTGGAGACCATTGTCCTGCGCCATCCCTTTGAAGGCTGAGGAGTCCCGCGCACATTGTCCTATTCCCAGATCAGCGATCACCGCGCCATGGTGTTCGATGCCCGGCGTAACAAGGCTTACCTGCGCGCCCTTGAACAGGTGGTCACCCCGGCTACCACGGTCATGGATCTGGGCGCCGGCCTGGGTGTGCATGGGCTGAACGCGGCGCGCCTCGGGGCCGCCAGGGTGTTGCTGGTCGAGCCGGAGCCGGTGATCGAGGTGGCCCGCCAGATCGCCGCCGCTAACCAGTTACACAACGTTTATTGTTTCCCCTGTCGCGTGGAAGAGCTGGATCTGCAGGAAAAAGTGGATGTGATCGTGTCGGTATTCACCGGCAACTTCCTGCTGACCGAGGATTTGCTGCCTTCATTGTTCTACGCCCGTGACCACTTTCTGGCGCCGGGCGGCACGATGATTCCCGACCGCGCGCGCATGGAGGTGGTGCCGGTGATGGCTGCTGAGTACTATCAGATGCATATAGAGTCGTGGAATGGGTGTCCCGCGCAAGGAGCAGAGCGAGACAATTCCTCGCTAAGCTACAGTGTCGTGCGCCCCTACGCCGCCAATACCATGTATTACGATAACCGGGAACATTTTAATGCGACGCCACTGGCCGCGCCTGCGCAGTTGCTGGAACTGGACCTGACGCTTGCCTCCCGCGCCGATTGCGACCACCAGATTGAAGTAACACTGGAGCAGGACGGTACCTGCCACGGCTGGCTGGGCTGGTTCCAGATGCGCCTGCTGGATGAATGGTTGTCCACCGCTGGCGAGCCGGATGCGACCCACTGGAGCCCCGTCTTCCTGCCGCTGGCGCAGCCGCTGCAAGTAGAGGCTGGAGAGCACCTGCACTTTGCGCTTCAGCGCCCCGAGTTCGGCGACTGGACCTGGACCACAGAATACGCCGGGCAGCGGCAGCGCCAGAGCACCTTCCTCTCGCAGCCCACTGACCCCCGCGCGATCTGCTGAAGGCATCTGATCAGTATCAGCCCGCGCTCAGTGTGCGCGGAGCGGCCGCCCAATGGTTACTGGCGCGGATGACAGGCGAGGTTTCCGTCAGCAGCTTGGCTGCCGAAATGCGTGACCAGTACCCCGAGCAATTCGCCACGGAGACAGACGCCCTGCGGTTTGCCAAAAACCTGGCAGAGCACTACAGCTAGATGTCCCTGCGTGGCTGGCGCGACCGCCTGCGTTTCCCATGTCAATGGCTAGGCTATCAGTGGCTGAGCTAGCCTTTGCGGGAAATGTTTGGTCTAATAAAAGCGGTTTATGGAGGCACACGCAGATGACTAGTGACAACGAGAAGAATATCCCCATCGTGAAGCAGGCCACTCACAGGAAGTCCTATCACAGCCCCAAACTCTCCAGTTTCGGTACCGTTACTCAGCTTACGCAAACGAATACGATCAATGATGAAAGCTGATGGCGGACCAACCATGGGGGGTATGAACATGGTTTCTTAGGCTGAAAGATAAGCAGATCTCACGAGAAAGCACGAGGTGGCGATAGCGTTTTTTTATGGGGACAGTGCTGCAAGCCATGAATTGAGAATGAGCGGCCGCAGGTCCAGGTAGGAGTCGGTTTTACTCCCGGCACAAGCGGACAATCCATCCATCCACTTCTGGTCAATGTAAGTCGATGTTGCGGCAACCGGTCTGAATTTTTCCAATAAAAGAGGTACATGCAACGATTCGTAAAGGTAGCCTAACGGGGTTTTGGGGCGGCGCAGGGTTTCCAGTGGAAGTTTATTGGCCATTGAACGGCGCAGTAGATGTTTGTTAAACAACCAGGGTAAAGCAGGTAGCGACATCATCAAGTCCACTAGCCTGGGATCCAGAAAAGGGCAGCGCTGCTCCATCAGCGTGGCACCGCAATTCATGAACACGTCATCTGCATTCCAGTCTGGTGTCAGCATCGATCTGGCAATTTTGCGGTGGCGCGGCTGGTTCGGTGCGGGATCGGAATTCCATGCTGGTGCGAAGGCCGACCAGCGCTCTTTAAGATGCCACTCCTGCTCGAAGTCGGGGTTGATCCAGGCCGGGTAGGAATACTCCAGGAGAGCTTCCGTGGCGCTGTGAAATAAACGTTTTTTCAGTACCATCAAGCCAGTACCTAAGGTCGGCGTCGTGCGATAAAGCAAGCTGAGACGGTAGACCATCGCCAAAGCCTTAACGGCGCTGACATCCTTAAGCGCCTCTCTGACCGATGAAAAAGCCAGTACCTCGTCGCCGCCATCGCCAGTTAACATGACGCGACCCCGCGATGGGTCATACCGGTCCGTGTCCAGCGACAGCTGCGGTTGATACGACTCCAGTGGACAGGTGGTTTGTACGTACGGTGCCAGCAGCGGATAACTGCCTCCATCGGTGTAATGCGGCGCCAGCTGTAGTGCCTGACTGACCTGCTCGACATAGTAGCGTTCGTCACAGGGATGAATGGAGTCATACAATACGGTGATTGCATGCAGTGTAAGCGAGGGTTTCTGTTCTCGTTGTAAATCCCGGATAACAGCGGCGATACTGGAGGAGTCCATGCCGCCGCTGAGGGAGATCACAATGTCCTTGGTGCGCAGTCTGTCCGACACGGCGGATTTGAACACCTGCTCAAAATGCTCGACGTACTCGGCTTCCCGGCGGTAACGCAGCAGCGGCACATCTGTGGGAACATCCCAATAGCGGCGTGTCCTGGCCTTGCTCTGCTTCAATACCAGGCAGTGGGCAGGTTCCAGCGTCTTGATGTCCGCAAACGCTGTCAGCGACCGGTCGCTCCAGCGATGGTCGCCAAACAGCAAGAAATCGCCAATCGCTGCCTTGCACAGGCGATCTGAAACCGCGGGATGTTGCCTAATGCAGTGAGTACTATTGCTGACGATAAACGCGTTGCCCTGTTGAGCATAACATAGTTGCCGCAGGCCAAAGCGATCCCTGGCGCAAAACAGAGTTCTTTGTTCGCTATCCCAGAGCGCGAAAGAGTAATCACCGAGCAAATGCTGCAGGCATTGCTCACCCCAGGCGCGATAGGCATACAGCAAAAGATGCGAGTCCGGGGTGTCCGCCAGGCGTATGTCGCGCTGCAGGCCCAGTTTATGCAGCAAATCCTCGCGTGCATCGATCCTGATACAACCGGTGATCCAGACCTTGCCATCGAGGCTGGCGGGCTGGTTCTCGTGACGGGCCTCGTCAGTCGTCCGAAACAGCGTATGACCCAGCCCTACCGCCCCATCCGTCCATACCTGCTGGCGATCGGGTCCGCGAAAGTGCAGTGTTGCTGTCAATTTTTCCAGCAGGGCTGCGGTCGACCGGTGTGCCGTCGGTATTGACGACCGCGATAAAGCCGCTCATCGCACTGCGCCACTCTCAGCTTGCTCCGCATGCTCCAGTTTTGCGAGCTCGGTCATCTGCTCAAAATCAGCCAGCAGCATCTCGCGCACCAGCGGTATCGATGCGATGTCATCAACCGGGCACAATTGCCTCACCTTCACCGTGGCAGCGAGGGTGCTCAGGAAATAAAACTCCTCCTTTCTCATCTTTGTACTCAGTAAATCGTTGCGGTAGGTGTTGGCTGCCAGCAGGGAGACAGCGGCGGAGCTCGCTATCGGAGTAATCGTGGTGGACTCTTGTTCACTGGCGCCCCAATTCAGGACATAGATGACTCTCAGTGGGGCGCTGGCCTTGTGTAGTTGGTAGTTGTCGGAGGCAAGGTCGAGAAAACATTTGTCCCAGCCCGGTGCCAACAGCGGCAGTTCATCGGGCAGTTCCTGCAGGTTTTTAAAAGAGTTCGGAAACAGGCGCAGCCTGCTATAACCGGACTGGGTATGTATTTCGCCGTTAATGGTGGTCAGTGGCAATACATCATCGGTCAGGATGGGATAGCCCGCGGCTGCAAAAGCCGCCGCCAGCGTGGATTTCCCGGCGCCGGATGCACCGGTAATGGCCAAGGCAGCGCCATGCACCAGCACGCCGCTGGCATGCAGGCAGGTAGTGCCGCGCCAGCGCAGCATGAATCCAATAATCGGGCCCAGCAAGTACAGGGCAACATCTTCGAATGTTAATGGCGCGTGCCATCGGCACCAGACGTTTGAGGCATGGGTGTCCACTACGAATTCCACACCCTCCCCATAGATAAAATGAAAATAGCGTTCACCGGGCACGTTATTGACGATCAGGTGCTCCGGGTCATCTCGCGCATAGCCCGGCTCAAGATAATACGTGGTGGCGTGGCGCTCGATGAGGTGTTGAATGCCGCCGGGTATAAATCCGGTGCTGATGCGAATGTCGGCGGCATTTCCCTGCGCGACTTTTTCGGCATCCAGCCCCGGCAACGGTGTGTCGCAGGCCAATGTGATGCCGTACACCTCATAGTGGTGTGGCATGTTGTTATAGGCTGAATGCTGCAATGTCATCTATCCGGCTAAGGCACTGGCTGCGGATTGGGTATTATGGGCTACAATGCACCGTTGCGGCCATCAGCTTGTGTTCGATGCCGCGGCGCTTCAATGGACACACCAGAACAAACGCAATACTGTAGAACGAATGATAGACCTGCACTGCCACCTGCTGCCTGGCATAGATGACGGACCGGATACGCTGGAGGAAGCGCTCGAACTCTGTCGCATGGCGGTGGCCGATGGCATTACCCAGGCCGTTGTGACCCCGCACATTCATCCCGGTCGCTGGGAAAATAGCCGCACATCCATCGCCCAGGCCTGTAGCAATCTGCAGCGCATCCTGGAGCAACACGATATCCCACTGCGACTGGGCTTTGCCGGGGAAGTCCGGCTTACGGACAGAATCATGCAGCAGGTCGCTGATGACGAGATTCCCTTCTACGGAATGGTAGATGGCTACAAGGTCATGCTGCTGGAATTTCCCCACGGCCACCTGATTCCGGGTGGTGAAAAGCTGGCACAGTGGTTATTGGAGCAGGGTATCCGACCCCTGATCGCTCATCCCGAACGCAACAAGCAGATCATGAAAGATGCCTCACAGTTGCAGCCCTTCATCGATGCGGGTTGCTGGCTGCAGGTTACGGCAGGCTCAGTAATAGGCCATTTTGGCGAGAAATCGCGGACCATCGCCTATCAGTTGCTGCAAAGTGACACGGTTGCCGTGTTGGCCAGTGACGGCCACAATGCCAGGGCAAGGCCGCCAGCACTGCGCCAGACGTTCGAGCATATTGTCAGCCAGTATGGTGAGGAAAGGGCGCAGCGACTTATGCTGGACACCCCGGCTGCGATTATTCAATGGTGAGCAGGCAAGCGCAACAGCACCCTGGATGGTCGATGACAATAGCGACACTCCACCAGGACATTTGAGGGAATGCTCTAGCGTGACGTGCGACAATTCTGTCGAATCCGCATTTATGAATCCCCGCGATTGTGTGATGCCTCAATCACTGTAACTAGCTATAATAAGCCCTCTGCCAACTAACACCGTCTCCGACGAGCCCGCTGAAGTGCTGATACTGCAAATCCTTTTTGCTGCGCTGGTGATGACACGTATCACGGTAAGTCTCGGTGCCCGCATGGGACTGCTGGACAAACCGGATGCGCGCAAGCTACATCAGGGAACGGTGCCCCTTGCTGGTGGCATCGCGATATTTGTTACGCTGTTGTTTGGTACCTTCGCACTGGGCATTGCACCTTATAACTACCCGATGCTGGTTATCGCTACTGTGGTATTTGTCGTCGGCGTATTTGATGATGTCCGCCACATCCGTGCCAGCGTAAGGCTGCTGATCGGATTTGCCAGCGGTATCCTGCTCGCTACCTACGGCAACATAGCCATCACCAACGTGGGCAACCTGCTCGCCATGGGTGCCATTCCACTGCTGCTGCTCAGCGTGCCGCTTACCGCCCTGGCGGTAGCAGGACTCAGCAATGCTTACAATATGGTTGATGGTATCGACGGCTTGGCGGCCTGCACCATTGCGCTACCGCTGTTGGTGTTATACCTGCTGGCCTTGCAGAATGGCCATCCTATGGCCGACGCTCTGCTGTTGCTACTGGTGCCTTTGGGCGTGTTCCTGCTGTTTAACCTCGGCCCCAACAACCGTTTCCTGCCGAAAATGTTTCTTGGTGATGCGGGCAGTGTGACACTGGGTTTTTTGGTGACCGCATCGCTGGTGTATTTTTCCCAGGGCGATGACGCGCTGATCCGGCCCGTAACGGCGCTATGGCTGGTGACCGTACCGCTGATGGATATGCTCGCTACCATGGCACGCCGCTTCAGGCACGGGTATAAGTTGATGAAGGCGGATCGCTCCCACTTGCACTATACCCTGATGGATGGGGGCCTTGGTGCAGGGCAAACCCTGGTCCTGATGGTGGGCTACGCGATTCTGTGCGCCGTCATTGGCCTGATGCTGGAACGGATACCCGAATATCTAAGCCTGTTGTGCTACTTCCTGCTGTTCTGCGGCCACTGCTTGTTCGTGGTCAGATTGGGTGCGCACCAGTCCCATTTAGAGCGGCATCAGGCAGCACAATAGAGCTTTGTTGAAATTGTGAACCAATACCGAATAATCTTTCTTGCTGCAATCCGCGTGTGCTAGTCTAAACTTTGGTTGAAGTTTGTTTGTGACAGGGTGGCCCGGATTAGCACAGCCGCGCTTCCTTCAGATGTGTCTTATCCGGGGCTTCGTGTGCTGGCTAATGTCATAGTGGAGTACCCGTGGACGAAAAATATCTATCCAAGCGTTTCTGCGATCTGTGGCAGGCATGTGCCGGAACGAATACCGCGCAAGTGTGGCAGAAATTGCAACAGCATTATACGGAGCCCCATCGCTACTACCACACCCTCGGACACCTGACCCACTGCCTAACTCAACTGGATGCCGCGAAAGCCGATATCGCGGAGTTCAACGCCACCGAGATGGCGCTATGGTTCCACGACATCATTTATCACTATGGGGCGAGGGACAACGAAATCCTCAGTGCGGCCTTTTTCAGGAATGTTGCCGGGCCCACTATGCCGACACAATTCATTGATCGGGTCTGCGAATTTATTATTGCTACACAACATACCGGAGCCGCCAGGGATGCAGCGATAGCTTTTGTTGTGGACATAGACCTGTCCGGCTTTGGCCTGCCGTGGGATAGCTATCTGGCCGATTCCAATGCCCTTAGGGAGGAGGCGAGCAGTGTTGGCGATGCGCAGTATTATCAGGGAAAACTGCGCTTTCTGAGCGAGTTGCAGAGTTGGCCCAGTCTGTTCCAGTCGCCATTTTTCAGAGATCGTCTTGAAGCCGCCGCCCAGTCCAATATCGCCCGTTACACGAGCGATTTGCGCAGGCAGGGCTTCGGCGAAGTGTTACTTGCCAAGCAGGGTAAGTAAGCGGCGCACGTGGTCCATCAGGGTAAGAGACTTCATATCCGTTAGTTCGCCTGCATCCAGGAAGACGCCATCGCATTTGGCACAGCTATCCAGCGTGATATGCTTCTGCTGCTGATCTTTCACGCGATCCATTGTGGTGCCGCAGTCAGGACATGGAATATCCAGCATTTCATTGTGCTTTGCCCCCAGTGCCGCGCTGCCCTTATCCAGCACGGTATCTGCGAGCCATTCGTTCCGCAATTCCTTCAGGGTTTGCCATTTGCAGAACAAGCCGCTGCATCCAGTGCAACGCATGACCTTGATATTGGTTCCGAACTCGACTGTCTCCATAGGCTTAAAACACTTGGGGCAATCCATTTTTTTCTCCGTTTTTATATCTATTGCTTCAGGTCAATACGGCCTGCAAGGTGGTTGTGGTCAATTGCAGCCGACGGGTAATTACGCGGATCATGAATTTGTGCAGCGCTGCAGCGATATGGGGGTGCTCCTGCTCCAGTCGGGCATTGGCGGCCTGGCTTAAGACAAACAACTCGCCCCCGGTGTCGATAATCACTGAGGCGGTGCGTGGTGTGCCCAGGTAGAAACCCACCTCGCCGAACACTGTTCCAGCGCCGGCCCGGCGAATCCGGTGCTTTCTGCCCGAGCTGGTATCCAGGTACACCGAGGCGGTACAGCTTTGCAGCAGATACATTTCATCGGAAGGATCCCCCTGCTCGGGCGAGCTGGTCGCCGGGTTCAACGTGGCGATGTTCCAGGTACGTGTCCAGAATCTTGTGATCATCGAGAGTGGGCAAGAATCTGGAGAGCTGCTGCATGATGCCCTCGTGTGCTTCGCCCAGCGACAGTTCTTTGAGAATACGCTCCTCGCACCATTCGATACCGTGATCGAGGTCCGGCATGATCTGCACGTAGCTGGTGCTTTCATTTTCAAACCAGTTGCCCATAAGGCGTTGATGCATGGTCGGAGTAAGGCCGGTCAACAACAGGAAAAAATTGGACTGGGACGCTTCCTGTGCCAATTTCATGAAGCTTAGCGCGGCGGAAGAATCCATTTCCGTTACCTGGGCGAAATCAAGTGCAGCGTAACGCAGCGCTGGTTGCTCTTTGTCCGCCAGACGATCCTCTATGCGGCGGGCCAGTGCGGCAGCGGTGCCAAAGAACAGGTAACCCTGCAATTTCAAAATCAGTGTTTGGCCGCCGTTTTCGCGCAGGAATTTCTCCTCGGCACTGTTGCGTTCCACATTGCTGCCGCGCTCTTTGCCGGTCAGTGCGTAGCGCACTACATTGATCCTGCTGTAGTTGATAACGAACAGGACGATGGCGCATAACAGGCCTACCATAACGCCCTCGAGAAAGCCTACGGTGGCCACTACGAGTACGATAATCACGACCACAAGGTACTCCAGACGTGGCAACTGCCTGCTTGCCTCAATCAGCCATCGCTCCAGCAGCGACACACCCAGGAAAATCAACAGGCCGGCCAGGACTACTTTGGGAAACCAGGCAATAAGCGACATGCCAAAGTACAGCATGAGAGCGCAAAACAGTGCTACAACCAGCCCGACTAGCCGACTCTTGGGCGCACCCACTGTCATCGCAAGTTCGGTCAGCGACAGCGAAGGCAGGGCAATCAGGCCGCCACCCATGCCACTCAGAGTATTGGCGAAACCGGCCACCATCAACTCCCGGTTGATATCGAAGTTGCTGCGTTGCTGCAGCGACAACCCGCTTGCGGTTAACATCAGCGAGACGGCACTGAGCATAATAATCGTACCAATACTGCTCAGGTGCCCCGCTACCAGACTCCAGTCAAGGTCGGCCGAGCGCTGGAACAATACCGGGTTAAGCAGCTCTGGCCGGGTCTCAGGGAATGGACCAACCAGCCAACCGTCGGCCATCAACTCACTCGGGCTGTGTCCCGTCACCGCTGCCACCGCAAAAAATAGCGCGATCAACAGAAATATACTCGCTGGCATGGCCAGTGACTGGTGCCAGTGGCGTATAGCCCAGCGTATGCCGCCAGCTGCGAGCAATGCGGGCAGCCAGCGCAACAAAATCTCCGGGTTGCGCAGGGCCAGAAAATCCTGCGTAGACGCCAACGGGAGATTGCTGACCACGCGCAGCGCACCTTGTATCATCAGCCACCCGGCACCCGCAAAGTAACCGCCCATCACCGAATAGGGCAGATAGCGCACCAGTGAACCCAGTTTGAAGTAGCCCAGTGCCGTCAAGACAATGCCGGTCAACAGGGCTGTGCATGCCAGGGCGCCGAACGTCGTTATAAACAGGACATCTCCCGGAGTACCTTCCGGAAAGCCGGCTACGATCAGGGTGACCATCAATGCCAATATGGGTGCGGTGTCATCATCGGGCAATGCCACCACGGGTCGGGCGGCGCTCAACAGGCTGAACAGTGACCCTGCCACCACTGCGGTGGCGATGAGAATGGTGATTCCTGAGGCAATGTAGGGTGTCAGCGCGCCATTGAATATCAATGCGGCGAAGCTCACGCTGGAAATCAGCGTGACGATTCCTGCAATGATGCCTGAAAGCAGGATCGATATGATGTTATCGGCGCTCAACTCCCGCAGAGACTGCATGTGCTTCCCAATCAGGCGTTGCATGTTACTTCTCCGCAAGCACGATGGTGGAGGACAGAATCCCGGAGATGATTCTTTCATAGTGCAGGTTTACCAGGGCATCATCCGGAAAATCCGCCTTGAGTTGCGTGAACAGCTCTACTGCCTTCGGGTCCTCGTGCCTCAGTAGTTCAAAGGCCTCGAGGTACCTCACTATCAGAGGTGTCCTGAGAACATCCTCTGTGATTGGCTCAAAGGCCTCAATAGACTCTGTTTTGCCCTTCAGAATCAGCGCGCCGACTGGCCTGAAAAAATGATTGGGACACTTTGCGGCCGTGGTTCCGGAGATACAGATCTGGGTGCCAAGATGCTTGTTGACACCTTCCATGCGGGCCGCAGTATTAATGGCATCACCGTGTGCAGTATAGTCAAAGCGCCCGCTGCCACCGAAATTGCCGACGATAGCGCGGCCGGTATTGATACCGATCCGCGTAACCCCAAACTCCATGCCGCGGGAATTCATTTTAGCGATAAAATCCTTGCTGATGCGATCCATGGCCAGGGCGCATTGTACCGCTTTCTCAGCGTGATCCGGTTGATCGAGCGGGGCGTTGAATATACCGACTACCGCATCGCCAACGATCTTGTCGATCGTGCCACCGTGCTCCATAACGCAGCGACACATGGCGTCAAGGTACTCATTCAATACTGAGACGAGCAATTCGGGACTGGCGGTTTCAGTGAACGTTGTGAAACCGGCAATATCAGAAAACAGGAACGACATCTCCCTGGATTCTCCGTTCAGGCTGAGTTTGTCGGGGTTGGCTACCAACTGATCGACCAGGGCGGGGGCCATGTAGGAACTGAAGGCCTTGCGCACCTGCCTCTTCTGCTTCGCCTCGGTAAAATAGCCAAACAGTACGTTCATCGCGATTATCGCAATGACGGTGAACAGCGGCATTACCGGGGACAGGGCCAATTGCGCTGAACTCCATAGCCAGGCATTGCCGCCGATTACCAGTGCCAGAAAAAAGACGGCAAAAATAGTGATGGCCAGAGCGCCGAAGGCGGGACACAGGAAAGTCAGGAAAAAACCGCATACGGCTATTGTTAACGCATTAGCGGCATTGGCCCAGTCCGGTACCCGGGGAAATGGCGTGCCCGACAGAATTCTCTGCAGCACCGTGGCGTGCACTTCAACGCCGGGGAAGGTGGGGCCGGTCGGGGTGCTCACCAGGTCCGACAGGCCGAGTGCTGAAGACCCGACCAATACCGCCGCATTGTTAAGTTGCGGAAACTCATCGGTGGTCGACGCTTGCAGGATTTTGGTGGCCGAGATGTACGGCACTCCACCGCGTTTACCGGAATAGGGAATGAGCACTCTCCCGTACTGATCAGTGGGTATCAGGGTGCGCTCAAGCAAGAGTCCGGTCACGCGCTCTGAGGCTCCGGCGTGCGCCGTTTCAATTTTGAACCGCAGTGATTTGGTATAGCGGCGAGCCATCGCCAGGGACAGGGAGGGGTAGATCATATCGTCGTGCCCCAGAATAAGCGGCGTACTCCTGAGCACACCGTCTGCATCCATGGTGGTGTTGAGGAAGCCGCCATATGTTGCCGCTTTCTGCAACAGAGGCATATTGCCGGTGTAGCTGGACATCATCGGTACGGTGAGTTTGCCTTTCTGGGCTTCTGAGACCATCGACCAGGGTGACGGCAGCGCGCCCACCGACTCATCTCCGGTGGCGTGCAACAGGAACCCGAGTACGATGTTCTGACCCACGAGCAATTTTGAGAAAACCAGATCCCTGTCCATGTCCGGGATCAGCTGTTCCAGGTAGTCCTGATGCTCGAGTCGTCCCGAGCGTGATGCCGCCTCGATCAACTCCTTAGCCACGTTACGTTCAGGTTCGGCAAAGGCCACGTCGAATCCAATAGTGTTCACGCCCGCCCGCTTCAGTGCTGCTACCAGCTCACCCATTTTCTGCCGACTCCAGGGCCAGCGTCCCTCCGCCCTCAGGCTGTCCTCGTCGATGTCGACAATTAGGACATTCGATTCGGTGGGTCGGTGCGTGGGCAGGGTCAGGTTCAGGCGCAGGTCGTAGGCGAGGTAGTCCAGGCGGTTGATGATCGTGCGGCTCGAATCGGCACCTGACATCTGTAGCCAAAGGGCAAGGAGCGTGAAAATAATTCCCAGCTCAATTCTGGAACGATGTTTAGCGAAATACTGCTTCATGTGCGGGTTTCTTACCCTGGCCGCGTGCCCGCTGAGGTTCGTTAGGTGTTATTCGGGACTCGGAGGCGTGCCGCCGCCGGGAGGTATCTCGTTATTGATGGGTGGGTCTACAAGTTCTGCCGGGGGCAGTGGGGTATTGACCTGCGACCCAGGGGGTTTGGCGGCGTCAGTAAATTTACCGGCATTAGTGGGGTCGAGCAGAATTGCCACGACTACCACATTGGCCACGACATCCGGGCGTACCGTTGCTATCTTGGTGAGAGTGGCTGCCACCGTATCCGAATCGATACACAAATGTCCGGCGTTGTTGATTAACACCGCCATCACCATCATCAGTTCGCCTTCGCTCAGGGCTGCCAGCTGCGCTTCAATAGCGGCTGCGGCCTCTGCGTCAGTAGGAGGATGGGCAACGTCCCGCAGGGGTTTCACACCCTCGCTGCAACCCTCATCCGTTGATAATCGATTACTGGCATCCGGCGCTGCAGCAGCGATGGCCTGGACAACTTCATTTACCGCATTAGGCATCGTTGCTGCGGCTACCATGGTCTTGCCGGTTTTCGGGTCGGTCTGGGTGGCCTGTCCAGTAGGCACAACTATGGTGTCCTTCTGGCCTTCATCATTTTTCTGTATGAGGGTGGCCTCCCCGATCATGGCCTCGACATTGACGGTGACACCATCGACCTCTATCCCGGTGAAACTTCCGCGCACCCCGATGGTGGAGCTACCCGCAGAGAAGCCAATATTGTTAGGGTCCTCTTTGGCGATCAGGCCACTGACGTAGCGCAGTGTGCCCTCTACGACGCTAATTTCACTTTTGTTCTCTTTGGGTGCGGCGGGATTGAAGCTGTAATCGCTCAGCTTGATTTTTGAGCCGCTGTCTATGTCCAGTACGCTGTTGTCGGAAAGCACAATCCTGACCGAGGCGCCCTCTGCCGTGACGATCGTATCCTGGCTATTCAATTGGGTGTTAGCAGTCACCGGTTTGCCGTTAACCCGCACGTCGCCCTCAAAATTCAGGACTCGACCATCAGCCGACCACGCATTCGTAACGCACGTAAGCAGTAGCGTCAGCAGTAAGAGGATTCTGGAGCGTAATCGCACTAATTACTTCTCGGTTTTGGGATCGACGGAGATACTGATAAAGGTTCCACGCACGCCGATGGTGGAATTACCCGCAGTAAAGCTAATGTTTTTAGGGTCATCTTTGGCAATGGCGCCGCTGACATAACGCAGCGTGCCCGCGAGGATATCCACTTTGCTGGTATTGGCTTCGGGTGCAGAGGGATTAAAGCTGTAATCACTGATCAGGATTTCCGAGCCGCCGTCCAGGTCAATCACGCTATTGTCGGATAGCACGATCTTTACTGACGCACCGGGTCCGGTGGTGATGGTGTCTTCCCGCTTTAACTCTGTATCGGCAGCGACCGGCTGTCCGTTGACCCGCACATCACCCTCAAAATTGACTATTCGACCGTCAGCTGACCAGACGTTAACACTGGTCACAACCAGCAGGAACAGCAACACACGCGAGGGAAGTAAATACCGCATGACACACAACCTTTTGAAAAATCTCAATGAGGGTATAAATATAGGCTTACTATTTACGCATTGCAACTTGCTCGGTGCAGTCAAGGGTCAGCCGGGTCACGTACATCGTCTGCAGATACTGCCACCCAGGCAAAGGCCAGCAGCACCACAAACCACAGGCTGTTGGCGGGGATGTGCAGGTTAAAGTCGGCAAAACTGTGGATCAGGATACTGGAGATACCCATCATACTGGCGAATCCCAGACCCTGTCGCACACGCGACCCGCGGCGTCGCTGGGACAGCAGTGCCTGCCTCAGGCTCGTAAGCACGGCAGTACCAAGCAGGGCGAAGCCGATGAAACCGAAGCCGGAGCCAATTTCCAGGTAATCGTTTTCAGGATGGCGGTAATAGAGCGAATCCGGACTCATGTACCCGCCGTACACGTAGGCCTGGAAAAACGTG
This sequence comes from uncultured Gammaproteobacteria bacterium, assembly GCA_963747995.1. Taxonomy (GTDB): domain Bacteria; phylum Pseudomonadota; class Gammaproteobacteria; order Pseudomonadales; family Halieaceae; genus Marimicrobium. The sequence continues at coordinate 153,052 of CAVVHD010000008.1, forward strand.
TCCGCTCCGGTGCCAACCCAGAAGTGGTCCCGCCACATAATAACCGTGTCGCGCGCTACCTCATCGCGATTCTCGGTATCCAGAGTAGTGCTCTGCAGGCGCTCCACGACTTTATCCACGCCGAACCAATTACCCACGATGTAAATATCAATCAGCAGCAGGCTGACGAAGAAAATAACCGCATTGCGCGTCAGGCGCTGTTGCAGAGATAAGGCCCACCACTCCGCACAGCAACAGGCTGGAGAAAAACGCCGTATTACCCATGCGCGAGCGGGTAAGGACCAGCCCGACCACCATAATCGCCAGATACAGACGCAGCCTGAATTTGCTGCTCAGTACAATGTCGATAGTGCGACGCATGAATTCGTTCCAACTCCCTGCCGGGTGTCGATGCAGTTGTGCCAGCAGCATGCCGATGCCGATCGCGAGGTTCATTTCCAGGAATCCCGCCAGATGGTTGGGATTGATAAATGTGCCGGTCGCGCTTTTCCGATTGAAGGTTTTATCCAGAAACGCGACTTGTTCCAGGTCGCTCATCATTGCGACGCTGGCGAAAAACGCCTGGAACACACCACACGCGACCATCACGCCGGTGAT
>CAVVHD010000009.1:0-241191 GCA_963747995.1 uncultured Gammaproteobacteria bacterium
GCAGCCGGAGCGCGGTGCGTTGCTGCCCCTGCGCAGGCGCTACAACACCTTCGCCAATTTCCGCCCCGTGTTCCTGCCCAAGGCGCTGGCGCATTTTTCTCCGTTAAAACCGGAAATTATCGGCGAGGGTATCGACCTGATCATGGTGCGCGAGCTGGTGGGCGGGTTGTATTTTGGCGCGAAGGAGGTGGGTGTCAACGAGCGCGGCCTGCGCTACGTGAAGGAGACCCTGGAGTATGACGAGGAGCAGATTCGCCGCATCATGCACGAGGCCTTGCAACTGGCCATGCGGCGCAAAAAAGTGCTGCACAATATCCACAAGAGCAACGTGCTGAAATCCAGCGTGCTGTGGAACGAAGTGCTGGAAGAGGTCGCCGTGGAATATCCGGAGGTGGAGATCAAACACATTCTGGTCGATGCCGCCGCGACGCTGCTCTGCCTCAATCCCGGGCAGTTCGATGTGATGGTCATGGAAAATATGTTCGGCGATATCCTGAGCGACCAGGGCGGCGGCATTCTGGGTTCACTGGGTTTGATGCCATCGGCCTGCAAGGGGCCACAGAAAAGCTACTATGAACCGTCACACGGCTCTGCGCCGGACATTGCCGGACAGGGCATCGCCAACCCGTACTCCATGATCGGCTCTGTCGCCATGATGCTGGAGGACAGCTTTGGCATGGTGCAGGAATCGAAAAATGTGTGGAGCGCGATGCAGAGCGTTTTTGCCGACGGCTATTCAACGGCGGATCTGTCCAAACCCGGCAGTGGCGTGAAGATGATCAAGACCCATGAGTTCGGCGATAAAGTTGTCGCGGCGCTGCGGGGGATGCCGAAAGCAGGCTAGTGCGGCGAACCGGGCTCAGGCCCGGCCGCTTCGGCGCAGGACGCGGCGCAGGGCGTTGCGCGTCCCCTCGTCGCCGATGGTGAAGCTCCCGGCGAGGATCAGCACGGTGAAGGCGCCGCCGCCGAGCGCCAAATTGACCAGGCTGCTGCGGCCGTCGTCGAGTACGGCGAAGCGCACCACCGCGGCGGCGCCGGCGGCGATGAGAGCGGCGCGCGCCAGAGTCGCGAGCAGGAGACGCAGCCGCGGCGCGCCGTGCAGCCAGCGCGCCAGCAGCAGCGTCGCCAGGGCGTTGGAGGTCATGCCGATCGCGCCCGCCGCCGCCAGACCGACGACTCCCCACTGCTTGCCGAGAACGAGATAGAGCGGAATGGCGAGCAGCGCGACGGCGGTGCCGAGCAGCATCGGCCGCCACGTGTCGCCGCGGGCATAGAAGGCGCGCGCCGCGATCTGCTGGATGATCCAGGCCGGCACGGCCAGCGACAGCAGCGACAGAATAGCCGCCACCGGCGCGGTGTCCGCCGCGGTGAAGCGACCGTGCTGATAGACGACCTGCACCAGCGGTTGCGCCAGGGCAAAGAAGCCGCCGGCGACGAGGACGGCGAGGGCCAGGCCGGTCTGCAAGGTGCGCTCGACGACCTCGTTCAGCTCCTCGCGGCGCTCCTGCGCCCACAGGCGCGCCAGCGTGGGCAGTGCGGCGGTGGCGATCGCCTGCCCGACGACAGCGACGGGCACCTGCATCAGGCGGCGCGCATAGGCGAGGTGCGCCACCGTGCCGGCGCCGAGCAGAGCGCCGAACCAACGCTCGTACCACTCGTCGACGGTCAGCAGGGTCTGGCCGAACATCAAGGGCGCCGCCACGGCGAAGTAGAGAAGAAAGCTCCGATCGAAGGCGACGCGGGCTCGCACGCGCACGTGACCGAGGGTGCCGATCCACGGCGCCAGGAGCGGCCCGAGAACGGCGCCGACAAGAGCGCCCCAGGCGAAGCCTTCGACACCGACGTCCATCTGCGGCGCGAGGACGATGCCGCCGGCGATGATGGCGGCGTTATAGATCAGCGGCGCCGCAGCGGCCGCGACGAAGCGCTGGCGCGCTAACAGGGTGGCATTGATGATGCCGCCGGCGATGAAGCAGATCTGCGCCGGCAGGACGATGCGTGTCAGATGCACGGTGAGGGCGCGGGTATCAGCATCGAAGCGCGGGAACTGCAGCGCCACCAGCGGCTCTGCCCACCACCACAGCGCCGCGGTGGCGACCACGGCGACGAGACTGAGGGTCCCGAGCACGGTGGCGAAGAAGCGCTCCGCGCCGGCATCGTCGCCGCGAGCGAGGTAGCGAGTGTAGAGCGGCAGGAAGGCGATCGAGAGGGCGCCGCCGGCGAGGAGGTAGTTCAGCAGATCCGGGATCTGGAAGGCGGCGTAGTAAGCGTCGGTCGCGGCGCTGGCGCCCATGCGATACGCTAGCAGCGACTCGCGTGCATAGCCGAGGATACGCGAGAGCAGTATGCTGCCGGCGAGCAGCATCGCCGCCGCACCGAAGTGTGTTCCCTTACTCGTCGATGTCGCCGTCTCGTCCACCACCGCCTCCGCTCTATAGCCCAGGGCTTTAGAGTGCGGTCCCTTCAGGGTCAAAGAGATGAAGTGTTGCGTTCGGGCACCGTGGGGCCACTGGCGCGGTCACGCTGAATATCCGCGCCATACTTATACTTCGCCCGTTATTTTCGCAACTGACATGCCTTGGGCGGTTGCACGTTCGTGCAACTGCAAATTGATAATCCGCAACGCGGCCAGTATGCCGGCGAAGACCTGGTTAGAATGCACGCCGCGGGTTTTGATTTCCTGTCCGTTGCAATCCCAGGTAATCACACATTCGGTGAGAGCGTCGGTGTGGCCTCCCTTGGGGATGCGTACCGCATAATCCACCAGCGTGGGTAGTACATAGTTCTTTGAGGCCATGACCTCGTTCATGGCGTAAATGAATGCGTCAAAACCGCCGTTACCCGATCCGACCGCTTGCTGGATATCCCCGTCCACATCGACGCGGATGCTCACCGTCGATTTCACGTCCAGGCCGCTGGTCACGGTACAGTCCAGCAACTTGATGTGGTGGTAGTTTTTGCTTTCCAGTACCTCGGCGATGATAAAGGGCAGATCATCGGTAGTGATCAACTCTTTTGAATCGCCCAGCTTGACCACTCTGGCCAACACTTTCTGCTGGTTTTCTTCCGATAGGCTAAGCCCCAGTGCTTCGAGATTCTGCAGCAGCGATGCCTTGCCGCTCATCTTGCCCAGCGCGTAGCTGCGCGTGCGCGAGAAGCGTTCCGGGCTGAGCCGTGTTTTGTACAGGTCGCCCTTCTGGTCGCCATCGGCGTGAATGCCGGCGGTTTGCGTGAACACATCGGCGCCGACGATAGGGGCGTTGGCAGGCACGCGCTTGCCGGAGAACGACTCGACCATCGTGCTCAACTGCACGATGTAGCTCTCGTCGATGGACAGGTTCATGCCCAACTTGTCGCGCAGCACGACGCTGACTTCTGCCAGTGACGCATTGCCTGCTCTCTCGCCCAGACAATTCACGGTGCAGTGCACCGTATTCACGCCGGCGCGCACCGCCGCCATCACGTTCGCGGTGGCCAGTCCATAGTCGTTGTGCGGATGAAAGTCGAACTGTTGCTGCGGGTAGCGTGCGGACATATCGCTGATGCTCTCAAACACCTCCTCGGGCGACATCACACCCAGCGTATCCGGCAGCATGAAGTGCCGGATGCCGCAGTCCTTGAGCTTATCCATCATCGTGTACACATAGTCGCGGCTGTTGCGATAGCCGTTGGACCAGTCCTCCAGGTAGGCGTTGACCAGCAGGCCATTTTGCAACGCATAGTCCACGGTCTGCTGTATTTCGGCCACGTGCTGGTCAAGTGTTTTTCCCAGCTGTTCACGGCAGTGTTTCTCACTGCCCTTGGTCAGCAGGTTGATCACCTGCCCGCCAGTCTGCAGGATCCAGTCCACGCTCTTTTTGTGATCGACAAAACCCAGCACTTCGATACGGTCGCCCAGCCCCTGCTGCTGCGCCCACTGGTTGATATTGGACACGGCCTCCATCTCGCCGTGCGAGACCCGTGCGGAGGCAACCTCAATACGATCGACCTTGAGCTGTTCGAGCAGCGCCCGGGCCAGGTTGACCTTCTCATCCGGGGAAAAGGACACACCCTGGGTCTGCTCGCCGTCGCGCAGTGTGGTGTCCATTAACTGGATATGTCGTGGAGTGTTGTCCATAGTATTTTCTCTTGGCTGTGGCGCTAGGCAGCGCAGCGGTCAGCAGCCCCGGCGTGCAGGGATTGTTGCAATAATAACCGAATATCATCCGGATTTCGCAGGCGCTTGACGTGTTCAAACAGCAGTGCGGCCTGGGGAAAATAGCCGCGCAGGTAGACCAGCCACTGTTTCAGGGGATTGCCTGCGTTGTACCTATCGTAGTGTTGCAGGTTCAGCTCAAAGAATTTAGCCAGCAGTGGCGTAATATCGTCCCAGTGCAAGGAGTCCCGTGAGTCACCGCTGGCGGTCGCTGCCGCTATCAGTCGCGGCAGGTCCGGTCGACACAGCACGCCCCGGCCCAGCATCAGGTCCTTACAGCCCGTGACGGCGCGACAGCGCAAGGCATCGTCAATGCTCCAGATCTCGCCATTGGCGATGATAGGCAGCTTCAGCAGTTGCCGTGCTTCAGCGATGGCGTCCCAATAGGCAGGAGGTCGGTAACCATGGCGTTTGGTTCTGGCATGGATCGTCAGTTCCGTTGCACCTGCCGCCTCAATGCCCGCCACGATGTCCAGAAAGAGGGCCTGATCCTCGTAGCCCAACCGGGTTTTTACTGTAACCGGGATGTGCTTTGGCACCGCCACGCGCACCGCCGCGACGATGCTGTGTACCCGCTGTGGCTCGCGCAGCAGAATAGCACCCCCATCCGAGCGATTCACCGTCTTCGCCGGGCAGCCAAAATTCAGGTCGATGCCCGGCGCGCCGAGTTCCGCTGCGCGCGCGGCATTGTCGGCCAGCACCGCCGCCTGCCCGCCCAACAGTTGCAGATAAACGGGGACGCCGGAAGGGGTGGTGCCCCCACTGTCCAGTTCCGGGCACAGACGGCGAAACACACGCGGTGGCAGCAGGCGATCAGTGACGCGCACAAATTCGGTGACACAGCGATCAATGCCTCCCAGAGAGGTTAGCAGTTCGCGCATGACGTGGTCGATAACGCCCTCCATGGGGGCCAGCATCAGGCGCATGGTATGTCCAGTCAAAATAGTTTATGGGTGGGCATTATACTGCTTTCTTCTTTGTTGTAGGCTGGTCGTTGGTACAAAACAGTCGGTGTCACAAGAACAGATCAGGGAGAGTAAAGTTGCAAGAATTTGCTATCACCATTACCCCGCGCCTATACGAAACGGATGCCATGGGGCATATCAACAACGCCACCATCGCCGCCTGGTTTGAGGTAGTCAGGGTGCGATTTCTCGAGTCATTGTCCGACCGCAGTCCGGGCATTGCCAAAGACTGGATACTGGCCTCCGTGCACATCGACTTTGTAGGAGAAACCTTCTACGGCGCAGACGTTACCGCCAAAATCATTGAGGCGGTTATCGGCAACAGCTCATTGACGCTGCACACCGTAATGTCCCAGGGCGACAGGATGACGGTGCGCGGTAAGGCGGTGCTGGTGCATATTGACCCGCAGAGCAAATCCCCGCAGCGAATTCCCGACGCGCTGCGGGACAAGGTAGCAGCGCTCTAGCGTGCGCCGCGCTTGAGCAGACGAAAGAACGCGTAGGAAGGATCTTCCGCACCGGGCCTGCCAATATGTGAGCCCTCGATCATGGGGTGGTCCAGGCATACGGTGGTGGGGTTGTTAAACGTGGCCCAGTCTGCAACCACCGCCCGGTGACTGAATTTCCAGACACCTGCGCGCTTCTCGTAACGGTCGAAATAGCGCCCGCCAATGAATAAATCCACAGGCTGATCTGTAGTTTGCACCTGATGGAATGCCAGGATGTAGACTTCACCCTCCGCGTAGTCACCGTCGAGTGCGATGTTCACGGTGGTGACATTGTGGTGCAAAATCAGCATGGGTGCCTGTATCTCGGGCAAGGCATCGATGAACTCCATAGCTAGCCCTTTGAAGAAGGCTCCGTGATCGTCAATAGCGTCCTCGTGGTAGAGTGCGCGCATCTTGTCGTGATCGTGACGGTCCGCTGCGTTGCAGTAGGCGTGTATCAGCTCAGTGATGTCCTGCTTGTCGAGCAGCGCCTGTAAACGTTCATCCATCAGTGCTTGCCCAGTGCATTTTGATAGGCGGCCACCGTGGTAGCGAGTCCCATGCGAATGGCGTCTACTATGAGAGCGTGGCCGATGGAGACCTCCAGCAAGCCGTGAATGGTGGCGAAACGCGGCAGGTTGCTGAGGTCCAGGTCATGGCCGGCATTGATACCCAACCCTTCCTGCGCCGCGACGTCTGCCGCCGCCACGAACTGCTGGAACACTGTATCCACATCCTTGCCCAGCCGGCACGCACGGGCATAGGTTTCGGTGTACAGCTCTATGCGGTCAGTACCGGTCTGCGCCGCGATGCGAATCTGCTCCGGATCGGGGTCCATAAACAGGCTGGTGCGGATACCCAGTGCTTGCAGTTCCTGCACCCGGGTTGCGACAAGCTCGCCATCCTGTCTCAGGTCAAAGCCGTGGTCGGACGTTAGCTGTCCGTCCCCATCGGGCACCAGGGTGCACTGCGTCGGGCGAATCTCCTTTACCAGCGCCATGAACCCTGGGTAGTCCTCCACGCCAACCCGTTCACTGCGGCGCGGGCCGGTCATGGGGTTTCCCTCGATATTGAATTCAGCCTTGAGCATCGCCGCCAGGTCAAAACAGTCCCGCACGCGGATGTGCCGCTGGTCGGGGCGCGGGTGTACCGTGATGCCATCAGCGCCGGCGTCGATGCACATGCGGGCGTGCTCTGGAATATCGGGGTTGGTGGTGTCGCGCGAGTTGCGGATCAGGGCAATTTTATTGAGATTGACACTCAGTGCGATCATCAGGGTTGCTGGCGCAGGATTTCTTTGATGATGATAGCTTTTTGCGGTACATCGCCCATCCCTCCCACTCGGCCAGTTGGCGCGGTGGCGATGAAGTCGACCACGTCCATCCCTTGGATGACTTCACCGAATACGGTATAGCCTGGGCGCCCGGAGGCCCAATCCAGGCTCAGGTTGGAGCGCTGGTTGATATAAAACTGGGAAGTGGCTGAATCCGGATCATTGGTGCGAGCCATAGCGAGTGTACCGCGGATATTATGCAGCCGATTGTTTGATTCGTTGACTATGGGGGCGCTGGTTTCCTTCTCTTTCATGTCCGGCCCGAGGCCGCCGCCCTGTATCATGAATTCGGGAATAACCCGGTGAAAAATGGTACCGCTGTAAAAACCGCTATCCACATAGGTCAGGAAGTTTGCGACCGTGACAGGAGACTTATCGGCATACAACTGCACCGTGATATCCCCCTCGCTGGTTTTGATGACAACCCGCGGGTTAGTCGGCGCTGCTTCTGCGGCGCCTGCAATGGAAGGCAACAGCAGCGACAGGCACAGCAATAATACTCTCAACATGGTGATCTCCTTTAGGTCCAACTGGAATTCTTGCGCCGCTGGGGAACCAGACGGGGTGCTACCAGTGCAATGATGACACCCAGCAGTACTGCCAGGGCACCATTCATGAAGTCCTCACTGTCAAGCTTGTCGAGCAGGCGCTGGTTTTCCGCTTGCAGCATTTCTATATTAGAGCGCAGGTTTTCTGTCTCCTCCACCAACCTGTGATTGTCGATGTCCAACTGTACCGCCTTGCCTGAGACTTGTTTCAATTGATGTAGTTCCTGGGCGACTGCGTTGAACTCGGAATCACAGGTGTTGATACGATTAAGCAACTCCGCTGGATCCGTTGCCTGCACTGGAATGGTAGAGGCTAAATCGATGCTGGCATCGCCTGGACCGGGGACAAGTTTGGTGGCCGTAGTCAGTCCCGGGCGCGCGGCAACCTCCAGCACGAGATTTCGGGTAGGAATCCAGCCTGCAATACCATTGTCCGTTGTAATGTCTGCCCACAGTCCGTCTTCGGAGGTGCGCGCCACAGTGAGGCGGGTGCCAGGGGGAATGCCGCGATAAACAATAGGATAGTCCTCGCCAGCTCCACTGCTTAGAGGAATAGACTGCTGCCCACCGACGTAGCGAACGTCCGCAGCCGTGCTGACCGCGGAAAATAATAATGAGCACAGCAATAAGGGCACGGAGAATCGCAAAATGGGTTCCTTTTTTAGAAGTTGAAGTTCAGGGTAATACCAGTTTGTATGGCTTTACGATGATCTTGCTGAAAACACCGGCGTCCACGTAGGGATCGGAGTCGGCCCAGGCGGTGGCCGCTTCCAGGCTATCGAACTCGGCAATAATGAGGCTGCCGGTGAAGCCGGCCTCACCGGGTTCCTCCGTATCCAGGGCGGGGTGCGGGCCCGCTGCCAGCAGTTTTCCCTGATCTGCCAGTGCGTGCAGGCGTGCCAGGTGCGCCGGGCGCGCACTCTGGCGCAGCGGCATGCTGTTTTCAACGTCTTCGCACAGTATGGCGTAGTACATGTGTTTTGCTCTCCGTAAGGCGCTAATCGTCCCGCTGTAGCAGTTGCTCTTCCGCTGTATCTTCCTTCAGGTGGGGGCTGATGACGAGTGCCGTCAGGAGGGTAAGTGCCAGCGTAAATCCGATTGAAGAGTACATTTTATAGCTGACCCACACTTCTTCGCTAAACCTGTACGCCACGACCAGATTAAGTCCGCCCACGATAACGAAGTTAACCACCCATAGCAGGTTAAGCCTTGTCCACACAGGCTTGGGCAGGTGAATCTGGCTACCAAGGGTACGCTCCATCAGGTTTTTGTCGCCGATGAACTGTGAAAACCCAAAAGCAAGTCCCAGTGCCCAATTGAAAATGGTCGGTTTCCACTGGATGAACATCTGGTTTCGAAATATCAGCGTGGCACCACCGAATACCAATACCGCCAGCAACAGCCACAGCAGCCGCTTTTCCAACTTGCGTGTCACTGCGTAGGTGAAGATTACTTGCAACACGGTGGCCACCATCAGAACGGCGGTGGCAGAGAAAATACCATCGAACTGGTACTGCCAGCCCGCCAATGAAACACTCTGGCCATGCAGCTGGTAGACGATAAAGAACAGGACGATGGGGACGAATTCGGCAATTTGCTTCATGGATTCTATCCTGCTCCGGCTGTTACCATGTGCGATGACTAAACAATACGAGTCGATTCACGACAGCACTACCCACGGTGCGGGTACAGACAGTGCTGATTGACTTCCACACTCACACCAGTGCCTCTGACGGCGCCCTCGATCCCTGCGAGCTGGTGGCGCGAGCGCTGGCCAACAAGATCGATTTGCTGGCTATAACCGACCACGATACGGTGACTGGCTACGAGGTCGCAGCAGCTTATCATAGGCTGGAGCCGCGCGGTATGCAGCTCATCCCCGGGATCGAGCTGTCCTGCCAGTGGTCGGGCACGACGATCCATATACTTGGCCTTGGTATCGATTGTAAACATCCGGCCATGTGCGGTGCACTGGCCAGTATGGATACTGCGCGGCGGGAGCGGGGTGTCATGATTGCCAGTCGACTCGCGTCCCGGGGTTTCGTCGGCGCCCTGCAAGGTGCTTTGGAGCAGGCCGGTGACAGTCAATTGGGCCGCCCACACTTTGCGGCATGGATGGTTCAGCAGGGACATGTGAAGGACCACAATCAGGCCTTTGATCAGTATCTGGGGCAGGGTAAGACCGGGGATGTCAAGGCGTTCTGGCCGGAATTGGCCGAGGTCGTGGCCTGGATCACGGCCTCCGGCGGTGCGGCCGTTATCGCCCACCCGTTAAAGTACCGCTTTACCGCAATGAAGTTGCGGCGTTTGATTGTTGCTTTTGTGGCAGCAGGGGGTAGCGGTATCGAAGTACTAAGCGGCTATCAGACGCTCGATCAGATAGCGCAACTGAAGCGTCTGGCCCTGGAGTTTGATCTGGAGATATCCGTCGGTAGTGATTTTCATCGGGATGCTCCCTACAGTGCGCCGCTGGGTGTAGAATCTGCGCCTTTTGAGGGCTTGCGCCGCGTATGGGAGCGCTGGGCAGTCCCGCGCTAGAGCGCGTTCCAATCATAAAAGAGATACGCTGTGAGTCAGTTTTACCAGATTCATCCCGATAATCCCCAGCAGCGCCTGATCCGTCATGCGGTCGACATCATCCGCAACGGCGGGGTGGTGGTCTATCCCACCGATTCGGCATACGCTCTGGGCTGTCATATCGGCGATAAAAATGCCCTCGACAGGATTCGTCGCATTCGCAAACTTGACGACAAGCACAATTTTACCCTGGTGTGCCGTGACCTGTCGGAGATCGCCACCTACGCCAAGGTAAACAATACCGTGTATCGACTGTTGCGACACACCACGCCGGGCCCCTATACCTTCATCCTGCGGGCCACCTCCGAGGTGCCGCGGCGCCTGTTACACCCCAAACGTAAAACCGTTGGATTGCGGGTGCCTGACAATACCATTGCCGCGGCCCTGCTGGCGGACCTGGGCGAACCACTGATGAGTGTGACTCTGATAATGCCTGGGGATGACCTTCCCCTTATTGATCCGTACGATATACGTGAAACGCTGGAACACGATGTCGATCTTGTCATCGATGGCGGCTACTGTGGGATGGAGCCGACCACGGTCGTGGATCTGGCGGACGATACACCGCTGGTGTTGCGGGTCGGCAAGGGGAGTGTGGTGCCCTTTGGGGGCTAGTCTGCGGAATTGCCCGAGCCGGATAACATCCTGTGCAACACTGCCATTTGCACCAGCATGCGATTGCGCGCTTCCGCAATGACGACGCTGCGGGGCCCGTCGAGTATGCGCTCAGTAACTGTGACTTCCCGGCGTACGGGCAGGGCGTGCATAAAGCGGCAATCAGGGGCGGCGTTACTGAACCATGGTTCGTCGACACACCAGCTGCGCAGCTCATGTTTGAAGTCATCCTCGCCACGGATGTCGCCATAATGGCGTTGCGACGTCCAAGAGTTGACGTAAATAACCCGGGCACCTTCCATGGCATGGTGGCGGTTATCGGTTTCTGTCACTGATCCTCCGCTCAATATTGCCGCCGCACGCGCTTTATCCATGATCGAATCCGGTAGTTCATAGCCCTGCGGGCGCAACACCGTTACATCCATGCCCCGCATTGCAGCCATGTGGACAGTCGCCGCCGGTATTGCCAAGGGCATTGGCTGCGGGTGCCAACTCCAGGACAGTACAAACTTGCCGCCGCGGGAGGGAATGTTCAGATCGTCCAGGGTCTTCCAGTCCGCAAGACTTTGACACGGATGATTGATGGCTGATTCCATATTGATATAGGGCAAATCGATCAACGCGGTCATCTCATGAAACTGGGTGTCACTCAGGTCGTGAGCGAGATTTTCCCGTTTTGCAAAGGCGCGGATACCGATTGCGTCGCTGTAGGATGCGATGACTGGAACGGCCTCGCGAATGTGTTCTGCTGCAGCACCGTCCATCACGATGCCCGAGCGGGATTCAATGTTATGAATCGACATTTCCGGTGAGATGACAAAAACGCCACCACCGAGGCGGGTCATCGCCGACTGGAAAGACGCCAATGTTCGTAGTGAAGGATTCAGAAATAATAACGCGAGAACCTTTCCTTCCAATGCCCGCGGCTGCGGGTTTTTGTCCAGGTTGCGGGCAAACGCGACCAAATCTTCTATTTCAGCCGCGTTGAAATCCGCCAGGTCATTAAAAAACTTCATCGTACTGCCTTGCCGTAGCTGTCTGGCGGCATTGCCACAACCTTAGAACAGGGTGTAGATAAATGGGGCAATCGCAGAGCCCTGGGCAAGTACCAGTAAGCCGCCTAGAAAAAGTAACATGAGAATAATGGGCAATAACCAGAACTTTTTGCGTTCCTTCATGAATCCCCATAAGTCTTGCAGTAGATCGAACATCAGAAAGGCCGCTCCATATTTTCAGGTTTCGTCGGGTTGGATGGAACTCGATAACTGTCCGCTGCCGGGTCAAATTTGCGCTGCATGGGATCATTGAACATGCGCATAATCAGTCCGAAGGGAAAAAATATCGCAAAAAATATCACACTGAGAATGATGCGCGTGTTGATCCAGCCCAATACTTCGGCGAAACGCATCCAGATTGTGTAGATGGGACCGAGCGCGGCCGGAACGATAAGGGCCATACTGGCGAGGATGCCCGCCACGATGAGCGGCCACAAGGGCATCGCCACACCCCAGATCCACGGGATTAACAGATCAAAAAACAGGACCAGCATGCCCCCGGTCACAAGACCGAACTTGCGTAGTTCCTTAATGCTCATTTTTGCGTCTGGCTTTGACATCTCATCGCGTCTCACAGTTAGTCCAGCTCGAACTCATTCATCCATGTGTCGTCTTTTACCACGGCGGGCTGACTGCTTTTTTCCAGCAAAAAGTTCTCAATAACGAGGTAGTCCATCTCAGTGCGCATAAAACAACGGTAGGCATCTTCCGGTGTGCAGACAATCGGTTCGCCGCGTACATTGAAGGAGGTGTTGACGAGCACCCCACAGCCGGTCTTTTGCTTGAATGAAGAGATTAGTTGATGATAGCGCGGGTTGGTGTCCGGGTGTACTGTCTGGATGCGGGCCGAATAATCCACGTGTGTAATTGAGGGGAGTTCAGATCGCGGGATATTAAGTTTCTCGATGCCGAACAGTTTCTCCTGATCTGCTGTCATCGGAATTCTTATTCTTTCGGCCACGGGCGCGACCAGTAGCATATAGGGACTTGGCCTGTCCTGTTCGAAATAATGACTCACGTCTTCATTAAGCACGGAAGGAGCAAAGGGGCGAAACGATTCGCGATACTTGATTTTTAGATTCATGACAGATTGCATCTTGGCTGAGCGCGGGTCGCCAATGATGGAGCGCCCACCTAACGCACGTGGCCCGAACTCCATGCGTCCCTGAAACCAGCCGACAACATTTTCAGCAGCGAGTATGTCTGCTAACAATGGCATTAACTGTTCATCTTCCAGTTCCTGGTATACGGCAGCATTCTTGTTTAGGCGCTCCCGAATGTCCGCTCTTGCAAAGCGGGGTCCGAGATAAGAGCCTTTCATGCTGTCCGAGCGGTTGACCGAGCGAGCTCCATTATGCCGCTCATGCCAAACGCTCAGGGCAGCGCCGAGCGCACCACCGGCGTCACCGGCGGCAGGCTGAATCCAGATATCGTCAAATACACCGGAGCGCAGCAGTTCACCATTAGCCACGCAGTTCAGGGCGACCCCGCCAGCAAGGCACAAGTACTGACACCCGGTCTCCTTGCGCAGGGTCTTTGCCAGCCGCAGCACGACTTCTTCAGTCACTTTTTGTATCGATGCTGCCAGATCCATCTCTCTTTGGGTGAGTTCACCTTCGGCTTTGCGGGGAGGCGCCCCAAAAAGCTGGTCGAACTTTTTATTGGTCATGGTCAGACCGGTACAATAGTTGAAATACTCCATGTTCAACCTGAAAGAGCCGTCATCTTTCAGGTCCAGCAGGTGCTCCAGGATAAGGTCGAAATACCGGGGTTCACCGTATGGGGCAAGCCCCATCAGCTTGTACTCACCGGAATTCACCTTGAAGCCCGTGTAATAGGTGAATGCCGAGTAGAGCAGGCCCAGGGAGTGCGGGAAATCCAGTTCCCACAGGGGTTTAAGCGTATTGCCTTCTCCTATCCATGCTGTGGTGGTTGCCCATTCGCCAACACCATCGAGGCAGAGCACGGCGGCCCTGTCAAACGGACTGGGGAAAAACGCAGACGCCGCATGGGACTGGTGATGTTCGGCGAATAACAACACAGGTAGCTCTGACTTCTTCAGATCACCCAGCGCTGTAAGTTCTTTTTTCAGCGTGCTCTTGAGGTAGAGTTTTTCCTTGAGCCAAACCGGCATTGCTGCAATGAAGGACCGCAGGCCATTCGGTGCATAGGAAAGATAGGTTTCCAGCAGGCGTTCAAATTTAACCAGGGGCTTGTCGTAAAATACCACCTCATCGATATCGGCCAGTGTTAAACCGGCTTCAGACAGGCAATAGCGGATGGCGTTCTCCGGGAAACCAGCATCGTGCTTTTTTCTGGTGAAGCGTTCTTCCTGCGCGGCCGCAAGATCTCCCCATTTTTTACTAAGGCGGCAGCACTATCATGGTAGTACGCTGATAGTCCCAAAATGGTATTGGCAGAGCGCATGAATGGCTTCCCCCGAGCAAGCCTTTTTATATTCGGCACAAAGATACTGTATCGAATGGCGAATAACGAATCTTTTTTTGTAGAGCGCCGACCCGGTCACGAAATTCTAATTGCCTGACAATAGGCAAAATGCATCGTCCGGATGATAGGGGATGTCCTGGGGCAGTGTTCAGCAAGCCAACAAGGCGGGACTTCCTGTTCTATCGCCACCATTAGGGGATAACCAATGATTGGCGCGCCCGGAGAGATTCGAACTCCCGACCAACTGGTTCGAAGCCAGTTACTCTATCCAGCTGAGCTACGGGCGCGTGGAAGTTCGATTATATAGATTCCTGAGGTTAGCGGAAGGCCTGATTCACGGTTGTGGCGGATTTCGGCGACAACCGCATCAACAGCGGCAATCACGTTCACCCTTTACGGATTAGTGAGGTATACTGGGATCGCAATAAAAGCGGGTAAACACAGTGTCAGTCAACGAATCCAATATCGACGTTCAGGCGGAGGCGCAATCGGCGTCCGCGGGTGCCTTGGGCGGCCAGGGCATGTCCCCGGCCGGTGCTCGCCCACAGCAGGGCGAAATGCCTTTTGCCATCGTGATGGGCAAGACCCTCACGGAATTCCCCAAGGATTTGTACATCCCCCCCCAGGCGCTGGCAGTATTTCTGGAGGCTTTCGAGGGTCCGCTGGATCTTCTCTTATATCTGATCAAGCGACAGAACCTGGATATTCTGGAAATCGACGTTTCGCGTATTACAGAACAATATATGGAATACGTGGACCTCATGGACGCCATGCAGTTCGAACTGGCAGCAGAGTATCTGCTGATGGCTGCCATGCTGGCCGAAATCAAGTCGCGCATGTTATTGCCCCGCGCCACTGAGATGGATGACGAGGAGGAGGATCCGCGCGCGCAGCTTATCCGGCGCCTGCAGGAGTACGAGCGGTTCAAGAAGGCGGCGGAAGATATTGAGGAATTACCCCGCGTGGAGCGGGACACCTGGATAGGCAGTGCCCAGCTTCCTGAATTGCATCGCTCGCGTCCCGACCCGGAGCTGGATTTGCGCGAATTGTTGTTGGCCCTGGGCGAAGTGTTGCGCAGGGCTGACATGTTTGCGAGCCACCATATTCAGCGCGAGGCCCTCTCTACCCGGGAGCGTATGAGCGAGGTGCTGGAGCGACTCGCTGGGCAACAGTTTGTGCCCTTCGTATCTCTGTTCCGTGTGTCTGAGGGGCGCCTGGGAGTGGTGGTGACTTTCCTGGCATTAATGGAACTCATCAAGGAAGCACTCGTGGAAATCGTGCAGGCCGAAAATTTTGGTCCTATCCACGTCAAGGCAAGGTCGGAGTAATATGTCGGAAACAGGGTTGGTGCAGATTATCGAGGGCGCTTTGCTGGCTGCTGGCAGGCCGCTTACCGTCGCGCAACTGGCGGAATTGTTTGATGAGCACGAACGACCGGAAAATACAGCGATTCGAGATGCGCTCGCGGAGGCAGCAGCGCGCTGCGAGGGCCGTGGTTTCGAACTGCAGGAAGTGGCTGGTGGCTTTCGTTTTCAGGTGCGTCAGTCACTGAGTCCCTGGATAGTGCGCCTGTGGCATGAGCGCCCGCAAAAGTATTCCCGCGCCCTGCTGGAGACGTTAGCCCTGATTGCGTACCGGCAGCCTATTACGCGGGGCGAGATCGAGGAAATCCGCGGCGTCGCCGTTAGCACCAACATTATCAAGACCCTGCACGAACGCGAGTGGATACGTGTGGTGGGGCACCGGGACGTACCGGGGCGGCCTGCCATGTATGCCACCACGCGCCAGTTTCTGGACTACTTCAATCTGAAGAGTCTTGACCAATTGCCCGCCCTCGCAGAAATTCGTGATCTGGAGACACTCAACGCCGAGCTGGGTTTTAGCGAGCCAATGCCTGACCTTGTTGTTGCTGGCGAGGATAGTCCAGGCTTGACCGTGGTCGGTGGCACCGAGCACAAACCGGTGATGAGTCAGGCCAGTGACAATGCAGTCACGCTGTCTGCGGCTGCAGATGAGCTGGAATCCCGCGCGGCGCTATCGTTGGCCGCAGACCTGCGTGGTGTCGACCACGACGGTGATCTCGATTCCGGCCTGGACGACTATCCTGCCAGTGAGTCAGCCAAGCCCGAATCACAGGCGTGACCTGAGATGGCAAACAAGTCCGGCAAGGACTCGCCCAAGGCTAATGCGAAGCAGCCAGCGCTGGACGCGGCCGTTCCAGTGGAGGGAGAAAAGCTACAGAAGGTCCTCGCTCGCGCTGGCCTTGGCTCGCGCCGTGAAATGGAGCGATGGATCGAAGCCGGAAGAGTGGTGGTCAACGGCAAGACCGCCCATCTTGGGGATCGTGTGAACGCACACGACCGACTGGCCGTTGATGGCAAGACTCTTGAGCTGGCGCCGGCGCAGGAAGCCCGTTGTATTCTCTATCACAAGCCTCCTGCGGAGGTCTGTTCACGCAATGACCCTGAGGGTCGCCCCACCGTGTTCGAGCGGCTGCCCAGACTTAAAACAGGTCGCTGGATTTCCATTGGCCGTCTGGATTTCAACACCTCCGGCCTGCTGCTGTTCACTACCGATGGCGAGTTGGCCAATGCATTGATGCACCCGTCCTCCAATATTGAGCGCGAATACATGGTGCGGGTGATGGGTGATGTGCAGGAGGATATGCTGCAGCGCATGCTGGCAGGTGTCATGCTCGAAGATGGCGTGGCACGCTTCACGGACATTCAGGAGATCGGCGGTGAGGGTATTAACCGCTGGTTTTGCGTGGTGCTGATGGAAGGCCGCAACCGGGAAGTGCGGCGCTTGTGGGAGTCCCAAGGCTTGACCGTATCGCGACTCAAGCGGGTGCGCTACGGCGAGGTGTTCATTCCGCCCAAGGTCAAACAGGGCCAGTGGGTGGAGTTGGAACGTGCGGAAGTCAAATCCCTTTACCGTATGGCAGCACTGTCACCGAAAGAAATGCAACGCACCACGCCCAAAGAGCGTGAAGTCATGGAACGCCAGTTTGGCAAGCGCCATGGCCGCGGTGCAGCAAAGAAAAGAGGCCGTTCCTGACTGTCCCGGTCCATCCTAGCGGGCGTCAAATGCCCTGCCGGTGACCCCGGCGCTGTCATCCCCCATTAAAAAAAGATACGCCGACATAATGTCCTGCGGCGCGGGATTGTTCGTGGGTAGCTCCGCAGGGTAGGCGGTCCTGCGCATGGCCGTGTTGGTGGCGCGCGGATTGAGGCTATTGACGCGAATTCTTGAGGTGTGCTCCAACTCGCTGGCCAGCACCTGCATGAAACCTTCCGTGGCAAACTTGGATACGGCATAAGCACCCCAATAGGCTTTGCCGGTACGGCCCACCGTGGATGACGTCATAATGATCGACGCAACAGGTGCCAGATGCAGTAAGGGCAGCAGGTAGCGTGTCAGCAGGAATTGGGCGTTGACGTTTACCTGCATGACTTCCAGCCAGCTGCCGTAGCCGGCGTTGGCGATCGGGCGCCGGTCACCCAATAGTGCAGCATTGTGCAAAATGCCATCCAGGCAGGAGAATTCCTGGCCCAGGCTTGCCGCGAGGTTGGCGTAGCTGTCCTCGGAGGCGGTCGCCAAATCCATTTCTATAATGGCTGGCTTCGCTCCGCCTGCGGCCTCGATTTCATCGTAGGCGGCCTCGAGCTTGCTGCCCGTGCGTCCCAGAAGCAGGACGGTGGCGCCGTATCTGGCGTAACTGAGTGCGGCGCTGCGGCCGATGCCGTCGCCAGCGCCGGTGACCAGAATAGTCTTACCGGCGAGCAGATTGGTGCGCGGCAGGTAATTGGCAGGGATACTAAGCACTGACATGCGGTGTCCTGTTTATTGTGGGCCCAGAATCAGTTCGAGCAGATCGTGACTGTGCTTGGCGTGAGCGTTGGCACCCCAGCGCCGAGGGTCATCATTCGGTTCAATGTAGCCGTAGGCTGCAGCGATGGTATACATGCCAGCGAGTCGTCCGGCCTCAATGTCGCGCAGATGGTCGCCTATGTAGATCGCTTCGTGGGGGGCACACTGCAGGTCGTGACAGTTGCGGTAAAGTGATTCCGGGTGCGGCTTGCGATTACTGATGTCGTCAGGGCAGACCACGCTCCCAGGGGGCGGTTGTATATTCAGGCGTGCCAATAGTGGCTCCGTATAAGCTCGCGGTTTGTTGGTGGATATGCCCCAGGCAATCCCTCTGTCCTGCAAGTGAGCCAGCAGCGAGGCAATGCCGGGGTAGGGCGAGGCCAGCGTACCCAGCACCTGGCTGTAGAGATCCAGCAGTCGCAGGCGCTTGCTTTCGAACTCGGGCGTCTCCTCGTGCATGTCCAGTCCCAGACTGACCAGTGCGCGCGCACCATTGGATACAGACGCGCGTATGCGCTCGGGGTCCATTGCGTCCAGACCGTGTTCAGCGCGCAAACGCTGTACCACCGGTATGAATTCATCGGCAGTATCGACCAGGGTGCCGTCCAGGTCGAAGATAACTGCCCGCAGCGTTTTAGGAAAGGCTGTGCGTGTTTGTTGCATCAGGCAGGCTTTACCGCGCGTACCATGTAGTTCACGCTGACATCGGCCTCGTCCAGGCGATAGCGTTTCGTCAGGGGATTATAGGTGAGCCCGGTCATGCCCTCCAGCACCAGGCCCGCCTCGCGTAGCCAGCTGGCCAGTTCTGAGGGTTTGATGAACCTGGCGTACTCATGTGTGCCCGCTGGCAGCAGTTGCAGAATATGCTCGGCGCCCACGATGGCGAAGGCGAAGGACTTTGGGTTGCGGTTGATCGTGGAAAAATACAATGCGCCACCGGGCTTTGCCAGTTCGGCGCACGCGGCGATGACCTCTCCCGGCTCGGGAACATGTTCCAACATTTCCAGGCAGCACACGATATCGTAGGCTCCCGCCTCTTCTGCGGCCAGTTGCTCTGCAGTAGACTGGCGGTAATCGACCGCGACACCGGACTCCAGTTGATGCAGTCTGGCCACTGCTAGGGGCGCTGCACCCATGTCTATGCCAGTGACGATGGCGCCGCGCTGGGCCATGGCCTCTGCCAGGATACCGCCACCGCAGCCCACATCCACCAAGGACTTGCCCGCGACCGGGGAGTGCAAGTCGATGTAGTTAGCGCGCAGTGGATTGATATCGTGGAGGGGCCGGAATTCGCTGCTGCGATCCCACCAGCGCGAGGCAAGTGCTTCAAATTTGGCGATTTCCTGCGGGTCAATATTCAAGCCTTTGGTCATGGTGCAAAACTCGCTGTGTTGACAATGCGTTGCTGCCAGGCGCTGGTGCGCAGTGTCAGGGCGCGCAGATCAATTTTAGTGAGCTCCCGTTGCGCCATCACCAGTTCACCGGCGATCCAGCTATGACTTACCTGACTGCCGTTACAGGCATAGACCAACTGGGACAGCGGATGATACAGCGGCTGTGTTGCGGGACCACGCAGATCCACGGCAATGAGGTCGGCCTGTTTACCGACTTCCAGGCTACCGATGCTGTCTTCCAGCCCCAGTGCCCTTGCGCCATTAATGGTGGCCATGGCCAGGGTCTCCGCGGCAGGGAGCGCAGTCGCATCGCGCGACTGTAGTTTGGCCAGCAGGGCTGCAGCCTTCATTTCGGCGAACATATTCAGCTCATTATTACTGGCGGCGCTGTCCGTACCCAAGGCCACATTCACGCCTTTGGCCAGTAAATCGCTAACGCGGCAGGTGCCGGAGGCCAGCTTCATATTGGATTGCGGGCAGTGCACAACGTGCGCACCGGTTGCCGCGAGCAGGGCGATGTCCTGGTCGCCCAGGTCCGTCATATGTACGCACTGGGTTCGCGGGCCGAGCAATCCTAGGCGCTGCAGAGTGTCCAGCGGGCGTTCTCCATTCTGCTCTACCGCCAGCAGCACCTCACCCGAGGTTTCGTGCAGGTGGATGTGTACCGCAGCATCCAGCTCCGCCGCGAGAGTGGCTATTTTCGCCAGATTGCCCTCGCACACGGTATAAGGCGCGTGGGGTCCGAATACGACAGTCACCAGCGTGCTGTGCTTGAGGTCGTCCCGTAGCGCCAGTCCTTTGCTGATGTAGTCGTCCGCGTCCAGGCCCCAAGCGGTGGGGAAATCGAAAATAGGGAAGGTGATCTGGCAGCGCATACCCAGCCGTTGGGCGGTAGCAGCGCACACGTTGGGGAAAAAGTACATATCACTGAAGGTAGTAGTGCCTGAGCGAATCATCTCGGCAATGGCCAGTTCAGTGCCATCGCCTACAAACTGCTCGCTGACATGGGCTCGCTCTGCAGGCCAGATATGTTGCTCCAGCCAGGGCATGAGCGGTTGATCGTCCGCGTAACCGCGCAACAGGCTCATAGCGGCGTGGCCGTGACAATTCACCAGCCCCGGTAATAGCACCTGCCCAGGCAACTCCAGTACGTGCCGCGCCTCAATGGACTCCGCTTTCGCCCGTGGCAGCAAAGCCGTAATGCGATCCCCTGACAGTGCAATACTGTATTCTTCGAGTACGATGCCATGGGGTAGCACGGGAATAATCCAGCCAGGATGGATCAAGGTGTCTGCCGTTAGTTGTTGCGGTTGCATGTGTTTTTTCCTGTTTCCCGGACCGTCTGTACGCACTCGATGACGGCTCCTTGGTCTCTTGTTCAGGAGGATTCGGGGAGTCCGCGCGAAAGTATAACCATAAATTGGGCGACGCTGCCCCAATAGCCTTGATTTTCTTCAAAAACATGGCGAGATGGGTGCAACTTCCCGTATAATCTGCGAGTTAATTTCGGGGCTGCGCAGTGTGGAAACTAGCGCAGCAAAGAGTCCATGCAAG
Source organism: uncultured Gammaproteobacteria bacterium (assembly GCA_963747995.1). Lineage (GTDB taxonomy): Bacteria > Pseudomonadota > Gammaproteobacteria > Pseudomonadales > Halieaceae > Marimicrobium. The sequence goes on from CAVVHD010000009.1 coordinate 21,043, forward strand.
AGACTCTGTCGTTGTCCTGGAATTGCGCTCGCAGCGAGTCAAGGAAGTCGTAGTACATGGGTGAAATAGCTAAAGAAATCGTCCCCGTCAATATTGAAGACGAGATGAAGAAGTCCTATCTGGATTACGCGATGAGCGTGATTGTTGGTCGGGCCTTACCGGATGTTCGAGACGGACTGAAACCCGTACATCGACGCGTGCTGTTCGCCATGAACGAACTCAGCAACGACTGGAACAAGGGCTACAAGAAGTCCGCCCGCGTCGTAGGCGATGTGATTGGTAAGTACCACCCGCATGGTGATTCTGCGGTGTACGACACCATTGTGCGCATGGCCCAGCCCTTTTCCCTGCGCTATATGCTGGTCGACGGCCAGGGTAACTTCGGTTCAGTCGACGGCGACTCCGCGGCGGCCATGCGGTATACCGAGATACGCATGCGCAAGATTGCGCACGCCATACTCGCCGATCTCGATAAGGAAACCGTCGACTTTGTCGATAACTACGACGGCACCGAGCGTATACCCGCGGTCATGCCCACCCGCGTTCCCAACCTGTTGATCAACGGTTCATCCGGTATTGCGGTGGGTATGGCCACCAATATCCCGCCGCACAATCTGACCGAGGTGGTTAGCGCCTGCCTGGCTTTAATCCGCGATCCCGATATCACCGTTGATGAGTTAATGGAACATATCCCTGGCCCTGACTTTCCCACCGCCGGGATTATTAATGGGCGTGCCGGCATTATTCAGGCCTATCGCACAGGCCGTGGCAGGATTTATGTGCGGGCGCGGGCGGAAGTTACCCATGACGAGAAACGCGGCAAGGATATTATCCTCATCCACGAGCTGCCCTACCAGTTGAACAAGGCGCGCCTGATTGAGCGCATCGCAGAACTGGTGAAAGAGAAAAAGATAGAGGGGATCACTGAGCTGCGTGACGAATCCGACAAGGATGGCATGCGGGTTGTGATCGAGCTGCGCCGTGGCGAGCTTGGCGATGTGGTGCTCAACAATTTGTACGCCCAGACCGGAATGCAGTCTGTTTTTGGCATCAATATGGTGGCTCTCGTCGATGGTCAGCCCAAGGTTCTGAATCTCAAGGAGATACTCGAAGCATTCATCCGGCACCGTCGGGAAGTGGTGACGCGGCGCACGGTATACCTGTTGCGTAAGGCTCGCGAACGCGGTCATATCCTGGAAGGCCTGGCCATTGCCCTGAGCAATATTGATCCAATCATCGCTCTGATCAAGGCATCACCCAGTTCTGCGGAGGCCAAGGAAAAATTGCTGGCGCAGGCCTGGGAGCCGGGGGATGTCACCGGAATGCTGGAGCGCGCCGGTAGCGATGCCTGTCGCCCGGATGAACTGGAGCCGCAGTACGGTATGCACGACGGCAGGTACCGCCTGTCACCGGTCCAGGCTCAGGCCATTCTGGAGTTGCGCCTGCACCGCCTGACTGGACTGGAGCATGAGAAGCTACTGAACGAGTACCAGGAAAGGTTGCGTGAGATTACTGATTTTCTCGATATCCTCAGCGATCCCGAGCGCCTCAAGTTGGTAATCCGGGAGGAGTTGGAAGAGATTGTTGCCGAGTACGGCGATGAGCGTCGCACGGAAATTACTGCGTCCCAGCACGACCTGACCGTGGAGGACCTGATTACGGAAGAGGATCGGGTGGTCACTATCTCCCACGGCGGTTATGCCAAGACCCAGCCGCTGAGTGACTACCAGGCCCAGCGCCGTGGCGGTACGGGCAAGTCCGCTACTGCAGTAAAGGACGAGGACTTTGTCGAGCACCTGTTGATCGCCAGTACCCACGCCACCATCTTGTGCTTTTCCAACTTGGGGAAAGTGTACTGGCTCAAGGTATACCAGATACCACTTGCAGGCCGTAATTCCCGGGGTCGCCCCATGGTCAACCTGCTCCCGCTGGAAGCGGGCGAGCGGGTGACGTCTATCCTGCCAGTGGAGGAGTACGCCGAGGGTAACTATATTTTCATGGCAACCGCCAACGGGACTGTAAAGAAAACCGCCCTCATGGATTTTGCCCGCCAGCGCAGCGTGGGCCTGCGCGCCCTGCATCTGGATGAGGGCGATGTACTCGTCGGCACGGCAGTGACCACAGGCGATTGCGATGTCATGCTGTTCAGCAGCGAGGGCAAGGCGGTGCGGTTCCGGGAAACCGATGTGCGAGCGATGGGTCGCACCGCACGCGGTATACGCGGGATTCGACTTGGTTCGGGGCACAGCATGATTTCTCTTATTATCCCACGGCCCCAAGGAATGGTCCTGACGGTGAGCGAGAACGGCTATGGCAAGCGCACCCAGCTTGAGGAGTATCCCACAAAAGGTCGCGGCGGCAAGGGTATGATTGCCATGTCGACCAGTGAACGCAATGGCAGAACGGTTGGTGCCGTGCAGGTCTTCGAGGGAGATGAACTGATGCTCATCTCCAATCAGGGCACCCTCGTCAGAACCCGCACTGACGAAGTGTCCATCCTCGGTCGCAATACGCAGGGTGTGCGTGTGATTCGCACCAAGGAGGGCGAGAGCCTGGTGGGTGTGCAGCGCATCGATGAACCCGCTGCCGAGTCGGTAGCAGAAAACGAAACCGATGAAGGCGCCGTGGAGTAACGCGCCTTCCCCCCCCAAGCCCTGAGGAAGCAAGTAATATGACCCGTTGTTACAACTTTTGCGCCGGGCCGGCATCACTGCCGGAGTCGGTTCTGAAAATAGCTCGCGATGATATGCTGGAATGGCATGGCACGGGACTGTCGCTGATGGAAATGAGCCACCGCAGTCCTGAAGTGGTAGGTGTGGCACAGCATGCCGAGCAGACCCTGCGCAGCTTGCTGGGTATCTCGGACGACTATGCCGTGTTGTTCCTGCAGGGCGGTGCTAGCACGCAGTTTTCCGCTGTGCCGCTCAATCTGCTCGGCGACAAGCGCAGTGCGGATTATGTCAATACCGGGGAGTGGTCGAAGAAGGCGATCGAGGAGGGACGGCGCTACGGTGAGGTCAACGTGGTGGCCAGTTCCAAGGACACCAACTTTGCCACGATCCCGCCGCAGTCGCAGTGGCAGTTAGGCTCCGATGCGTCCTACCTGCACTACACCCCCAACGAAACCATTGGTGGTGTGGAGTACTTCTGGACGCCACAGGTGGATGTGCCGCTGGTCGCGGATATGTCCTCCACCATCCTGTCACGTCCGATTCGGGTAAACGAGTTCGGCGTAATCTACGCCGGGGCCCAAAAAAATATCGGGCCTGCTGGTCTCACCCTGGTGATCGTGCGCCGTGACCTGTTGGGTCGGGCCCACGCCATGTGCCCTGCCATGCTAAATTGGAAGATCGCTGCCGACAATGACTCCATGTACAACACGCCGCCAACCTTCGCGCTGTACCTGGCGGCACTGGTATTTGATTGGCTGGTGGAGCAAGGCGGCCTTGGCGCAATGGAAAGGCTGAATCGCCGCAAGGCACAGAAGCTGTATGCGGCGATCGATAGCAGTGCTTTCTACGCCAATCCGGTGGAACTTCCCAGCCGTTCCCTGATGAATGTGCCATTTACCCTGGCAGATGCCGGTCTTGATAAGCAGTTTCTCAAGGAATCAGAGGCGGCGGGCCTGTTGAATCTCAAGGGCCATCGTTCGGTGGGCGGGATGCGCGCCAGTCTCTACAATGCAGTGAGTGAGGCGGCAGTGGATGCCCTGATCGCCTTTATGCAGGATTTTGAACAACGCAACGGCTAAGTTTCGCTTATGGCAGACACCAGGGATCTAGATCAGGTCAGGGCAGACATCGATGCCATCGATCAGGACATCCAGGCGTTGATCAATCGCCGGGCGGAGTGTGCGCAGCGTGTAGCTGCAATAAAACTCGCTGAGGTTTTGGCAGCGCGTGAAAGAGGTGACGTCGTGACCGAGGTGGTGTATTACCGCCCGGAGCGTGAAGCACAGGTGTTGCAGCGCATTATCAGTCGCAACTTAGGGCCACTGGACGGTACCAGTGTGGCGTACATTTTCCGTGAAATCATGTCGGCCTGTCTCGCGCTTGAAAAGCCGCTGCAAGTCGCTTATCTGGGGCCCGAAGGTACTTTTACCCAAGGGGCGACCATTAAGCATTTCGGTCACGCGGCCATCTGCGTGCCACAAGCCACCATTGACGCCGTGTTCTCGCAGGTAGAGTCCGGGGAGTGCAATTACGGCGTGGTGCCGGTGGAGAACTCAACCGAGGGCATGGTCAGTCACACGCTCGACAACTTCATGGATTCATCCCTGAAGATTTCCGGTGAGGTTGAGATGCGCATAGGCCACCATTTGCTAGTTGCTGCGAACACTCGAAAGGAAAATATTACCCGTATTTGTGCGCACCAGCAGGCACTCGCCCAGTGCCGCGACTGGCTGGATAAACATTGGCCCCATATAGAGCGTGAAGCGGTCAGTAGTAACGGGGAAGCGGCCCGTATGGCATCGCAGGTGCCGGGTGTGGCGGCAGTGGCCGGCGATATGGCAGCGGAGCTGTACCATCTGGAGAAACTGGCAACCCACATTGAAGATTATGCGGATAACACTACGCGTTTTTTGATTATCGGGCGCGAGGAAGTACCGCCCAGCGGTCGCGACAAGACCTCGATCATCGTGTCCAGTCGCAATAAACCAGGCGCTCTATTCACATTGCTGGAGCCCTTCCGGCGCGGCAATGTCAGCTTGACCCGTATCGATACCCGACCCTCGCGTACTGAAAAGTGGGCCTATGTGTTTTTTATCGAGTTCGAAGGCCATTTACAGGACGAGAAAATTGCCGCGATCATGGCGGAACTGGAAGAGCAGTCCATCATGCTGAAGCCCCTGGGGTCCTATCCCCAGGCGTTGCTGTAGGATTGCTGTGACGTACGCTACTGGCAATCTTGTTATTGTCGGTCTGGGACTCATTGGCGGGTCTCTGGCCAGAGCACTGCGCGCTAGTGGGTTCAGTCATCGGTTTATTGGCTATGGACACCGTGCAACATCCCTGCAGCGCGGTGTGGAGTTGGGCGTCATAGACGAGTTCACGCTCGATCTGGACGAGGCCATTGAGCGGGCGGATATCCTGGTGATCTGTACGCCCACTTTGACCGCTGCGCGGATGCTGGAACAAATTCTGCCTCGATTGTCGGGGCGCTCCGGTGGACCGGTTGTGACCGATGTGGCCAGCGTCAAGGGCAGCCTGCGCGATGCGGCGATAGCCGTGGCCGGAGCAGTGCCACCGCAACTCGTGTTGGGTCATCCCATCGCCGGGTCAGAACACAGCGGCGTAGACGCTTCCAGCGCTGACCTATTCGTTAATCACCGGGTGATTCTCACGCCGGTTGCGAGCAATGACCCGGCGGCAGTGGAGTTGGTGCGGTCCATGTGGGTAAGTACCGGTGCCGATGTGGTCGACATGACCGTGGAGCAGCACGATGCCGTGCTCGCGGCGACCAGCCACTTGCCTCATCTGCTGGCCTATACATTGGTGGATGCATTGTCTTTATCGGATGCCAGTGATGAAATATTTCGATGCGCTGCTGGGGGTTTCAGGGATTTTACCCGTATTGCATCCAGCGATCCGGTCATGTGGCGTGATATTGCCATTGCCAATAAAACCGCGTTGCTGGAGTCCATCGATTTGTTCAGTGGGCATCTGGCGCGTATGCGCGACGCGGTGCAGGATGCGAACGCAGACGAGTTGCTAAATACCTTCAATCGGGCCAAACGTGCCCGTGATGAATTCGCTGCCCTATTGGCACAGCGCAGCGGGCGAACAACACCCTAAGGTTCACACGATATGCATTTCAAGTTACTGCCCGGCGGTGCCCTTAGGGGCGAGGCCCGAGTCCCGGGGGATAAATCCATTTCTCACCGCGCCATTATGCTCGGTGCCCTGGCCCACGGCACCACGCGGGTTGAGGGATTTCTGGAGGGCGAGGACGCTCTGGCCACTCTGGCAGCGTTTCGCGCCATGGGGGTCGAGATCCTGGGGCCACAGAACGGCAGTGTCACGATTCACGGGGTTGGACTGCGCGGTCTGAAGGCCCCTGCGGAGCCTCTGGATCTGGGCAATGCAGGCACCGGGATGCGCCTGATGTGTGGCCTGCTGGCTGGGCAGGCCTTTGACTCCGAACTCACCGGAGACGTTTCCCTGCGCAGTCGTCCCATGGGTAGAGTGATCGACCCCCTGAGCAGGATGGGGGCCAGCATCCAATCTGCCGAAGGCGGCAGACCGCCCCTGTCGATCCGTGGCGGGCAACGTTTGCATGGAATTCATTACGACCTGCCCATGGCCAGTGCCCAGGTCAAATCCTGCGTGCTATTGGCGGGTATGTACAGCGAAGGCCGTACCTCGGTCACCGAGCCGGCTCCCACTCGTGACCATACCGAGCGAATGCTGCGGGGTTTTGGTTACCCGGTGCAGTGCGACAAGGGCGTGATTTCGCTGTGCGGGGGAAACACTCTTTGGGCCTGTGATATTGATGTCCCTGCTGATATATCCTCAGCGGCTTTTTTTCTCGTCGCAGCGAGCATTGCGCCCGGCTCAGACTTATTGCTGACTCATGTGGGCATCAATCCCACGCGTATCGGTGTCATCAATATTCTGCAGTTGATGGGGGCGGATATCACGCTTCAGCACCAGCGGGAAGTGGGAGGTGAGCCGGTCGCGGATATTCGTGTGCGACACGCTCCGCTGCGGGGAATCGAAATCCCTATCGAACAGGTACCGCTGGCTATCGACGAGTTTCCCGCGCTTTTTATAGCCGCTGCGTGCGCCGAGGGGCGTACGGTATTGCGTGGTGCCGAAGAACTGCGCGTCAAGGAAAGCGATCGCATTGCCGCTATGGCAGAGGGCCTGAACACCTTGGGAGTATGCAACGAAGTTCTAAAGGACGGTATCATTATCGAGGGCGGTAACCTCGGTGGCGGCGTCATCCATACCTATCACGACCACCGCATCGCGATGTCCTTTGCCATCGCTGCCCTGCGTGCCGCGGACGAAATCACGGTGTTGGACTGCGACCATGTTGCCACCTCGTTCCCGGCCTTTGACACACTGGCGCGCGGCCTTGGCCTGCACATCAGTGCGGTGGCGGGTTAGGCGCGGGTGACTAGCGTGCCGGTGATAACTATCGATGGCCCCTCCGGTGCAGGCAAGGGGACAATAAGTTATATGCTCGCAAAGCACCTTGGCTGGCACCTGCTCGACAGTGGTGCCCTGTATCGCGTGACTGGCCAGGCCTGTGTAATTGAGGGCGTCAGTTGGGACGACCACCCGGCTGTGACCGAAGTGGCCAGGCATCTGGATGTGACTTTCTCTCTCGCGGCCAATGGTGAAATGCTGGTGGCCTGCAAAGGGGTAGATGTGAGCGCGGCTATTCGCACAGAAGAGGGCGGGCGCGGAGCATCCACCGTGGCGGCGATACCGGGTGTGCGCGATGCCTTGTTGCAGCGGCAGCGGGAGTTCATGCAGCCGCCTGGACTGGTGGCTGATGGGCGTGATATGGGCACCGTGGTGTTCAGGGATGCCCCGCTGAAATTTTTCCTGACAGCCAGCGCTTCCGAGCGCGCGGAGCGGCGCTATAAGCAGTTGATTGCAAAGGGGGAAAGTGTTAATCTCGCGCGCCTTCTTGAGGATATCAGGGAGCGGGATGACCGCGACAGAAGTCGCCAAATCTCTCCCCTGGTTCCCGCAGAAGACGCCGTCGTCATCGACAGCAGCGCCACTCCCATCGCCGATGTGTTTGCGCGGGTGATGTTTGAAGTGAAGAAAAAAGGTCTTATCTAGTCGCCATTGGCGCTTAACTCCTTTTAAAGAGCTATTAACGCTGTTTTTCTCACCGAATCCAGTCAGGGTGGGGAAGACAGTTTATTCTGGATGACCCGGGCCGGCTGGAGGCTCGGTAGAGACGGGCAACTGTCTCGATCAATTTAAACAGGTAATGTGCAATGAGCGAATCCTTCGCCGAACTATTTGAAGAGAGTCTGAAAACCGTCGATATGCAGCCCGGTGCGATTGTCACCGGTGTCATTATCGACATCGATAACGAGTGGATCACCGTACATGCGGGTCTGAAATCTGAAGGGGTAATCCCCCGTGAACAGTTTCTTGATGCCAATGGCAAATGCACCCTGAGCATTGGCGACGAAGTGCAGGTCGCGCTGGAAGCCGTGGAAGATGGTTTTGGTGAAACCAAGCTGTCTCGCGAAAAGGCCAAGCGCTCCGAGTCCTGGAAAGAATTGGAAGCGGCCCACGAGGCCAACGCAGTGGTTATCGGCATTATCAACGGCAAGGTCAAGGGTGGCTTTACCGTGGATATCAATACGATTCGCGCATTTCTCCCTGGCTCTCTGGTGGATGTTCGACCGGTGCGTGAAACTGTGCATCTGGAAGGCAAGGAACTGGAATTCAAGGTCATCAAACTGGACCAGAAGCGCAATAACGTGGTGGTTTCGCGCCGTGCTGTCATGGAAGCGGCCAACAGTGTCGAGCGCGATGCCCTGCTGGAATCGCTGCAGGAAGGTATGTCTGTCAAGGGTATCGTGAAGAACCTGACCGATTACGGCGCGTTTGTGGATTTGGGCGGTGTTGATGGCTTGCTGCACATTACTGATATGGCGTGGAAGCGCATCAAGCACCCCTCCGAGATCGTGGAAGTCGGCCAGGAGATCGACGTCAAGATTCTCAAGTTTGACCGCGAGCGCAACCGTGTGTCACTGGGGTTGAAGCAACTCGGCGAAGATCCCTGGCTGGAGATTACCGGCCGTTACCCCGAAGGCAGCCGTGTCAAGGCGAAGATCACCAACCTTACCGATTATGGCTGTTTTGCCGAGTTGGAAGAAGGTGTCGAAGGCTTGGTGCACGTGTCGGAAATGGATTGGACCAACAAGAATGTTCATCCCTCCAAGATCGTCAGCCTTGGCGATGAGTTGGAGGTGATGGTACTTGATATTGACGAAGAGCGTCGTCGTATCTCCCTTGGCATCAAACAGTGCCAGCAAAACCCCTGGGACGCTTTTGCATCACAGTACAGTAAGGGCGCAAAAATTTCCGGTAACATCAAGTCCATCACTGATTTTGGCATCTTTATAGGATTGGAAGGCAATATCGATGGCCTTGTGCACTTGTCCGACATCAGCTGGAATGAGCCCGGTGAGGAAGCTGTTCGCAACTACAAGAAGGGCGACGAGATTGAGACGGTTATTCTGTCTATCGACCCTGAGCGCGAGCGTATTTCCCTGGGCATCAAACAGCTGGAAGGTGATCCTTTCGGTAACTACGTTGCCGAAAATGATCGCGGTGCGATCGTTACTGGTGAGGTCGTGGCAGTGGATGCCAAGTCGGTGACTGTAAAATTGGCGGAGGAGGTTGAAGGCATTTTGAAGGCTTCTGACATCAGTCGTGAAAAGGTTGAAGACGCCCGCAATTCCTTCAAGGTCGGCGATACTGTCGAAGCCAAGATAATCGCGGTTGATCGCAAGAGTCGCGGTTTGGCCCTGTCCATCAAGGCTAAGGACTTTGACGATGAGAAGGAGGCAGTGAAGTCCCTGAAGGATTCCGAGAACGAAACGGCTTCACCGGGTACCATCGGCGACCTGATCAAGGCACAGATGGGCGAACAGTAGCGCTCCAGATGAGCTAGATACGCCAAAGGGCTCACCTCAGGTGGGCCCTTTTTTGTTTCTGCTGGTTCAGTAGTGAAAGTCGAATTGAGATGAGCTCCACTTTTCCTTTATAAAATAACGACTTGCGAAAAATACCAACAGGGTTCACAATACCACCCAATTGATCTCAACCATAAGAACACCTCGGCAGGGGGTTGTATGACCAAAAGTGAGCTGATCGAGACAATCTTGTCCCGACAGAGCCAGTTGTCTTCCAAGGATGTCGAGCTGGCGGTAAAGACCATTCTCGAACACATGTCGCAAGCGCTAGCCAATGGCGAGCGGATTGAGATTCGTGGTTTCGGTAGTTTCTCACTGCATTTTCGGGAGCCCCGGCGTGGCCGTAACCCCAAGACTGGAGATTCTGTTGAACTCAAAGGCAAGAACGTTCCACATTTCAAGCCCGGCAAGGATCTGCGAGAGCGTGTAAATATGAGGCTACAAATGGAGCTTTAGGCTTGTTCTGCCAATCCCAGACGGTATGATCGAAAGGTCATACCGTTTTTTTTAACCGTCTTTTAGCGACCTGGACCATTTGATGAAACGTCTGCGCAAACTACTCACAGTTCTCACAGTACTTGTCACGCTTGTGGTAGGCGTGTTATTCGCTTTACAAAACACGATACCGGTGCCCCTTGATTTACTCGTGTATACCTTTGAGCCACAGAGCATCGCTCTGTGGATTCTTGTTGCCTTCGCGCTTGGGGGTCTATTGGGGATGATCGTCTCCGCTGCCATCCTGGTGCGTACGCACGCAGCTCTGGGTTCGTGTAGGCGGCAGTTGGACCGGACCTTGACGGAGCTTAGCAAGTTGCGTGGCGAGAGTCCGGTAGTAGGCGCCTCGTGACGACACCGATTATCGTCGCGCTGGATTATCCCTTGGCGCCAGCGGCGTTGGATCTGGCACGGCGCCTGTCACCTGCACTGTGTCGGCTAAAGGTGGGGAAGGAGCTGTTTACCAGCAGCGGGCCCGCGTTAGTGGAAAAGTTGCAGCATATGGGGTTTGAGGTGTTTCTTGATTTGAAGTTCCACGATATTCCCAACACGGTTGCCGGAGCGATACGTGCCGCCGCAGAACTCGGTGTCTGGATGGTGAATGTACACGCCTGCGGCGGGCGCAGGATGATGGCGGCGGCCGCGGAGACCATTGCAGCTTATCCTCAAAGACCCTTGTTGATTGGGGTGACCGTGCTCACCAGTATGTCGGATGAAGACTTACGGGAGCTGGGTTGTTGCGAGTCTGCCCATGAGCGAGTTTTACGCTTAGCGGATATGGCGGCGGACAGTGGACTGGACGGTGTGGTGTGCTCTGCAATGGAGGCGACGGAATTGCGTCAGGCTCATGGTAGTGGTTTCTGCCTGGTTACCCCAGGCATTCGCCTGCCCGGTGACGAGGCGGCAGATCAGCGGCGAGTAGTTACTCCGGCAGATGCGCTGGCAATGGGGTCTGATTACCTGGTCATCGGCCGTTCAATCACGGCCGCTGCTGATCCGCTGGAGGCACTGCAACGCGTCCACCGGGAACTTCGACCGACACCGTAACATCAAATGCAGCCGCGTTAATGCCCCAACGCAAAATCACTGCTAGACTTTTTTTCGGTACGGATGCCTGCAAGGATGCAGTTAACCAATACGGAGATTACATTATGACCGATTCACATGTGATACAAACCAATACCCGGACCGCCACGGCAGCACGGGATATTCTCTCAATAAAACCTCGAGGCGCGCTCGTTGCTTTGAGTCTGATGCTGGCGCTCGGTGTGGGCGTGCTGGCGGGCAGTCCGTCTGTGCATGCACAAGAGCAAAAACCCGCAGTGCTGCCCACAGCTGCGCCTGCAGTAAAGCCTGCAGTAAAACCCGAAGTGGCCAGGGTAAACATCAATACTGCCGATGCGCAGACCCTGGCGGCCAATCTCAAGGGAGTGGGCGAAACCCGAGCGATGGAGATCGTGCGCTATCGCGAGGCCTATGGCCCCTTTGCTTCCGCTGAAGAACTCACAGAGGTAAAGGGGATCGGAAAATCCACGCTTGACATGAACCGCGAAGTAATAACACTGGAATAAGCCAACCGCATCCGTATCATTAGGGGGCTATTGCCCCCTTTTTCACAACAGTGATTCAGTTTCGTGAAATGTTTAGTCAGCGGTGCCACCGGATTTATCGGTCGCCAGCTATGCCAGCAACTTGCAGCTCGCGGTGACACAGTCATTGCGCTGAGCAAATACGGCGCGCCACTGAGTAGTGGGGAGCCAACGTTGGCGCTGGATCTGGCTGTAAGTGATCCCGATGATGAATTGCTGCGGGGAGTGGATGTCTTTTTTCACCTAGCCGGTATTGCTCACCGACGGGAGCGCGAGTCAGCTTACGAAGAGTTGAATTATCGGGCGACAGAGCGCCTTGCCCGGTTGGCGTCGGCTGCCGGCATCCGATGTTTCATTTTCCTTAGCAGTGTAAAAGCCATGGGGCCGCCGCCTTCTTCCGCTATGCGTTCAGAAAGTGCTTGCTCTCTACCCGCAGATGCTTACGGCCTGTCCAAGTGCCGGGCGGAATATGCGCTGCAGCAGCAGTTTTCTGACGACCGGATGGCAGTTGTGATTGTGCGCCCCGCACTGGTTTACGGGGTTAATGCCAAAGGTAATCTACAGATGCTCGCTACCGCTGTGCGCAAGGGCTTGCCCAGACCTCCGCAGGGGGGCAGTCGTTCCATGATAGCGCTTGAGGATCTGGTTGAGCTGCTGTGCGTCATAGCACAGCGCCCGCCGCTATCGGGGGTGCATACATGGATAGCCTGTGGCATGGACAGTTATAGCACGCAAACTATCTATGATCTGTTGCGTGGAGCCAGTGGCAAGGACAGGGGGATTGCATGGTTGCCGCGCTGGGTCTGGCGAGCGGGTGCTCGGCTGCTGGACTTAGCCTCCGGTCGCAGAGACGAATCCACCTACGACAAGTTGTTTGGTGCTGAGCTATACACCAATGCAGCTGTGTTGAGGGACACCGATTGGCAACCCCGAATCCGGTTGGAAGATGTGGTCGGACAAATTGCCAGGGTCGGGAGCGCTGGCTCGTGACGGCCGTGCTGACCACTTTTTTGCTGTCGGTACTATTCTGCGGCCTCTACCAGCGCTTTGCCCGAGCCTGGCAATTTCTCGATGCGCCCAACGAGCGCAGTTCACACTTGCATCCTACTCCCAATGGTGGCGGGGTCGCACTGTTGTCGGCATTTACGTTGGGGTTACTGTTCTCGACAAGCCTTTATGGTGCATGGGATGAATCATTCGTCACACTGACTGTTGCTGCCCTGGTCCTAATGGTGTTAGGTGTTATCGACGATTTGCGTGGCTTGTCGGTACGACTGCGCCTGGTGGTGTATAGCCTGGTTTGCCTCTCGGTGGCTGCCGTTCTTTTACACGGTGTGCATGCGGAAAGTATCTTGTGCGGCGGGGTGCTGGTAATACTGGCGGCACTTGCCCTGCTGTGGGCGCTCAATCTGTATAATTTTATGGATGGTATTGACGGCATCGCCGCGCTACAGACGGTGCTAGCCTGCTGCGGCGCGGCGTTGCTGTCCTGGGGAACCGGACACGGCGCTCACTATGCCACATTCTGCCTGCTACTCGCGGCCGCGCACGGCGGCTTTCTGGTCTGGAATTATCCACCTGCGCGACTTTTTATGGGCGATGCCGGCAGTGTTCCCACTGGTTTTTTGCTGGCTGCTTTGGCGCTGGTTGGGTCGTTGCAAGGCTTACTCAACCCCCTGTGTTGGTTCGTGCTATTGGCCGCTTTTATCACTGACTCGACCTGGACATTGGTCTGGCGAGTGGGCTCTGGGCAGGCCTTTACTCAGCCCCATCGGCTGCATGCTTACCAGCGTTTGAGCCGATATTGGGTTTCGCACGCGAAGGTGGACATGCTGTTATTGGCGATCAACATTTTGTGGCTGCTTCCGCTTGCCTCGGCGGTGCAAATATGGCCAGATCACAGCTTATTTCTGGTAATTTTGGCATACCTTCCCCTGCTGTGCGGAATGGCCAAAATCGGAAGAGTGGCGTAGACTTCCAGCATCTCGAGGGCGCTTGAACCTTCAGGTCTTGTGCCCGATATAGCCTTGAGAACCGGAGGGGACTTGCCGAATCGCCCGAGCAGCTTCATGTCGCGTTCTCTTGTGGGCTTCAGCGCAAGTTTTCGAGATATCCTCCAAAAAGTGGTAGAACTTCCCCGCAACGTAAAGCAGGCCTGCCTGCTCTTCCTTGATATGCTGTACGTAGCTGTCGCGATGTGGTGCGCGGTGGCTTTACGCTATGGAGATCTCAGTTTCCATTTGGGTCCCGTGGAGTTCGCCTGTGGCGTAGTGACCGTTGTTGTCAGTGCAGTGATTTTTTTGCGGCTGGGATTGTACCGGGCCGTTATCCGGTTCATGGGGCAGCAGGCCATCTGGGCAATTATTAAGGCTGCGGGTTACTCCACGCTTGTGTTGGGGGCCACCGTCTTTTTTGCCCGGGCGGAAGTGCCGCGGTCTACACCATTCATCTACTGGGTCCTGCTCCTGATAGGTATCGGCGGAACCAGATTGGCGGTGCGGGCATATTACCAGGCCAAGTTTACTGCTCAGTCCGAGAATGTGATTATCTATGGCGCGGGGCAATCCGGCCGGCAACTGCTGCATGCCTTGCACCATGTGGAACAGTATAATCCGGTGGTTTTTGTCGACGATGATCGCTATTTGCAGCGCTCGGTTATCAATGGTCTGCACGTTGCGCGACCGGAAGATATAGAACAGTTGATCGTCCAGCACGATATCACCCAGGTGTTACTGGCGATCCCCTCGGCGTCACCGGAGCGACGCAAGGAAATAATCAACTCTCTGGTGGGCCTCCCGGTCTATGTACGTACAGTGCCCACGATCAATGAATTACTGGCCGGGGAGGCCAGCGTCAACCAGATACGGGATATTGATCTGGACGAGTTGCTGGGCAGAGAGACGGTACCGCCATATCCCGAGTTGATCGAGCGTTGTATCACCGACAAGGTAGTGATGGTTACCGGTGCTGGCGGATCTATCGGCGCAGAATTGTGTCGGCAGATAATCCGCTCGAAACCGCAGGAATTAATATTGTTGGATAATTCCGAGTACGCTCTGTACACCATCGAGCGTGAGTTGCGACAATCCATGCAGGGCTTGGGGGTGCAGGTGGAACTCATAGCACTGTTGGGTTCGGTGCAGGACCAGAGTCGGCTGGAGAGTATTTACCGCACCTTCGAAGTGTGTACGGTCTATCACGCTGCGGCCTATAAGCACGTGCCTCTCGTGGAGTACAACATTGCCGAGGGCGTCGCCAATAATGTCTTTGGTACGTGGTACGCAGCCGAAGCGGCGCGCAAGGCTGGGGTTGAGACCTTTGTGCTGGTATCTACAGACAAGGCGGTGCGCCCCACCAATATCATGGGCGCATCCAAGCGCCTGGCGGAAATGATATTACAAGGGCTTGCCCAGCAGGATACGGCCACTCGATTTTGCATGGTGCGATTTGGTAATGTTCTTGGTTCTTCCGGATCGGTGGTGCCGCTGTTTCGGCAACAGATTAAGGATGGTGGCCCCGTGACGGTGACGCACCCGGATGTGTCCCGCTATTTCATGAGCATCCCTGAGGCGGCCCAATTAGTGCTACAGGCGGGGGCGATGGGTACTGGTGGTGATGTATTTGTACTCGACATGGGTGAGCCGGTGCGTATTGTGGATCTGGCGAAGCGCATGATTAGACTCAGTGGCTATGAGATGAGTCATGACACCCACGTGGGTGAGCACATTGATATTGAATTTATCGGACTGCGCCCCGGAGAAAAGCTGCACGAGGAGTTGCTGCTCGGAACCAATGTGGCCGGCACGGGACATCCCATGATCATGCGTGCAGAGGAGGAGTGTTTGCCTTACAGCCAGATCCAGCGACTGCTCTCGAAGTTGAGACGTTATTGTGACACCCTTGACTGCGATGGTATCAGTTCGGTGTTGAGTTCAGCTGTAAGCGGTTTTGGTGACCACCAGGTGCGCTATGATCACATGTGGAAAAGGCAGGGTAGGCTGATTGCCAGAGATTCCATTCCAGCTTCTAACGTCAAGGAATTGTTCCCGGATAATTCCTGATCTCTTTACAGCTAGAATTTCAAGTGCACCCGCTGCGCGCTCCGTCATCTCAGTTATGGTGATCATCCAGAGTGTCGACCTGTCCCGTCAGGTGTCGCCTGATATGGGACCAGGACATTCCGGCAGCAAGAATCAGCGATAGTACCAAGAGAATGATCCAGGTAAGTGCTGTCGTTGAATCAAGGCTGAGCAGGCCGATGTCGATCAACCACCAGATCACGCAGCCAAAGAGTGCACCCCCGAGAACGATGCCCAGCAAGCCCAGAGATTCCAGGGTAGCCTTAAGGAAGACGATCCAGGCGATCAATAGCGCCACACCTGCCAAGGCTATGACCGGGCCAATGTCTGTACCCTTACTCCAAATCCAGTTGAAATAGGAATACTGTGAAGGGTTATAGGTCCCGAAGACCAGAACTGCAGCAAACAACCAGCGTGCCAGGAAACCGCTTACAGTGAATTCAGTAGCCATGAGTGCCCATCTCCTTTTGGTGTGTGGACTATGATAAACGGAGCGGATGTCGTTAGGCTACCCTGACTGGCGCCGCGTGCGGTTTGTGGCCGTTTTCCCGGATCCACTTCTTCACGCTGGCCAGAGGTTTGAGCTTGCCTTTCCTTGCCGCCCGGTCAACATTTTCGTTCACGAAGCGGGTCATGGCTGCAGTTATTTGGCGGGCCATATCATTGGCCTCATTTGAGGTTGCCATGATCATCAGGTGTGGGTTGAGAGGGTCAAGCGGCAGTTCTTCCTGTTTTCGTTCTAGCCTGATAAAGCGCACAGTTGCCTGTTGGTCACCTTCATTGGAAACGCGTTCCTTACTTTTCCTGCGATCAACCAGGTAGTTGTGTTCTTCCTCATGTCGTCTGGCCGATACAAGAAAATCATCCTCGTGGACGATGCTCAAAAATGGAATGTCGTATTCCACAATGATTTCCAGCGCTTTAAGGTGGCGCAACTGGTATTCACGAGGGCTGTGCATGGCCGCGTTGATTTCTTTGCACATTCCATAAAAGGAGGCCGTTTTAAGCAAACGGTTGCCGACTAGACGCAGAACGTAGGGGCTGCTGGTGTTCAATATTTTTTGCTGCACGGTTTTATTATTTAGCAGTGAGCGCATTAACAGATTCATGCTACTAACTATAGGCTCTGCAAGACGCGTATCGAGAAATCGGTCCAGTAGTGGCAGGCTGTCTTTCTGACTGACGGACGCCTGCTCAGTCGTGCTCAGGTGATCTCCTTGTCGATAGTAGATCCGCTCAAAACTGGAGTAATCAAGTGCTGTTTTTGTGCGGTAGTGGGAGACCACAGATTTGATATTCTCCCTAGTATGCAGTCCGTCAGTGGGGGCCCAGGCGGCCAGATGGATGATGCCGCTGGTGCGCAAGGCGTCGACCAGCTTCCGATTCTTTCCCTTCAGTTTGGCGTAGGGCATGATGGGCGCTTCATAGTTATCCAACAGGGATAACAGCAGGTGATCTGATATCACGCCCGCGATGGAGTGTACTGCGATAGGAGCGGGTCGACCTTGATTCCAGATCTCCAGGACCGCCTGCCGCAACACTCTGGCGTAGTGAGGAAAAATATCATTATTCTCAAGCGTCTTTGCACGGCTTCCACGGTGCAGGGCGGACACAGTCCATGCGCTGGGTAAACGCACCAGAAAATTGGTGAAACTGAATAGGCCCATGAAGCCGTGAAGCAACAGGATATGAGGACCTTTGATTTCCTCTCCCTCACGCATTTCCGCCTTGTTGTAGAGGGATATTCCCTGTTCCGTGTATCTGAATTGCGTTACTTCGAAATGCAGGGATTTTTCATCTGCGAAAAGATAGACCTTCTGGGCGATCTCATAGGTCTCGCGCAACATACGTAACGGAGTTTCCATCACGGTTTGTTCAAAATCGAGAGATTCTTGCATCTCGAAGCGACCCAGCGCGCGCAGTTTCAGGCTCCCAGAAACCAGCAGCGATACACATTGGGCATTGATCAATACCCCGCGGTTCAAGGCTACCCGCAATGCTTTTTGCCCACGCTTGATTACAGTGACTCCCGGTTCCTTGGTCTGGAGCTCACGCATATAAGGCGCAAAGGCGCCAAGGGTGCCATTTTTACCGATGCCACTGACAATATAGTGAAACTCCATGTTGGCGCCCAGTTTATTTTGGATATCCTTCTGGTAGCGCTTTGCTTCGTTGCGTGCCCGATTTAGAGCCAGTGGGCGATTGTTTGCATCCAGAGCCCGTTTCACCTGCGCCATGTTGATAGGATTAACCACGGTAGTAATCATTCTGTCGAAGATGTCGTTCTCGTCAGCGGAGATGCCGAGCTGCAGATCTTCGGCAACAGCCCGTGATCCCCGGATACTAATAAGCTTGCGCGCCAGTGGCACGATGAAATTCGTGATCAGGGAATGTTCCGGACTTTCCCATCCGGCTTCACCAGAGGACTCCTCGAGAAAGAAGAAACGTACATGACCAACCCAGTCAATAGTGGCGTACAGATCGTCCACCATAGCCTGATACTGCGCCTTGATGGTATTTCCACCTCCTACTGCAACCGTAAAATACTGGCGTTTGTATTGTCCCCAGGCAGCGAAGCGATCCTGCTCGTACCAGCTGCGATATTTATCTTCCATGTTGCTGGCAGCGTGTCGGGCAGTTGCAGGTAGGTCGGCGGAAATGCCGACATGGATTCCGGCTTCCTCCTGTACCAATATGGAGGGTCTGACCTTAGGCTCAAGACCAAGCGTACGGCGCGCCATCCTCGTCGTAGACTGAATATGGTGCTTTAAATCCAACCGTCCCATTGTCCTTCCTTGCTTTGAATGTCCTGGGCAGGTCGCCACTCTTATGCTGCGAGTTGCCATGCCGTGAATGACAAGCCCCACCCTCCTAGCGGTAGACTAAACCAGATTTGGCATGCTGATGTCGATGGGGGAGCTGTGATTCTTGTGGTTCTGTGAAGGAGTTCAAGGCGGTTGAGGATCTACCTTCGGAAGCTCTCAGGCGAAGTGGCGAGAAGGGGTGACGAAAGCCTTGGCAGAAATCTCGCCACCCCTGTGTCGGTGTGCTTACGTTGCTTTGCAGTCATTGGCGTTCATGGCGTTGATCCATTGCTGAATCAACTCAACGCCCTCGGTGTGGATGACGCTGCGACCGATTTCCGGCATCCGAATGGCTGTCTCATTGGAGTTCATACGGAACGGCATGATAGAGGCCGCTGCGTCACATGAATGTAAGCAGTTTTAGCCAGTTATTAACAGAGTAGGTGCTGGACATGATTCCTCCGGGAAAACCTGTTTTATTATTACAGCCTCTCTTTATAGCGACTCTACTGAGGTCGGACAGTATATTTTACCCCGACGTCCCAGTCAGTTTATGTATTGTCCGTGCCTGCGAGGCCCTCAGATATCTGCAGTTACTCTTCAACCGAGTGCGCTGACAAGAGTCGACACCGTGCATGGAAGTTTTCCAGCAAACTGTCGATTCTGCCGAGCGAGCCCAGCCGTTCGTTCAGGATTGCCTGAGCATCCTCGTAAAGCTTCATGTCCCAATGATTTTTTTCGCGAAACTCTACAGTTAGCTCTGCTCCGAGTTCATCAAATACGGCGGCAACCCGTTGCTCCAGGCTTCCCTCCCGTCCCGGAGTTTCATTTTGGCGAACATATGACAGGTCGATATCCGGAAAATACTGCTCAAGATTGTGTTCAAGGAGAATCATGCTCTCGTCGTAGCGCTCTACGATGACGAGAAGTGGGGTTCTACTCAGTAGCGCGACACTGTCGAAATACTCCTGTTCTCCGATCATGGTGTCAAAATTGCTGATGCAAAAGCAACAGTGGAAATTGCGAATGACAGGCCTAACGTCTGGTTGCATGCGCCATCGGATATAGTCGGCGAACGACAGCTGTTTCGCGTGAATCGCACCGGGCGTATCGGCCTCTTGCCGACGCTCAAAATCGTAAACGGAACGCGCCCTGTCGATGGGGTGTCGCAGCGCAATAATAGGTAACACCTGAAACGCTTCGGAGACTGGAAGTGGTAGCCTCACCTCGTGACTGGAGAGGGCAGATAGCCTAGTGTGACCTTCGATATACGGCCCAAGAAAAGACGCGCCTCGGCGCATACTGTCATCATCGCGGTGATCAATGAAACCAGCGCCAAACTGTCGTTTCAGACTCCAGTCCAGAGTGCTGCCCGCATTTTTGAAGAGATGGCAATGTACGATAACGGGTCGGGGCACAGCAGTTCTCGAGCGCCTTTGCGGTGCGTTGTCCCCCAGCACTTTTTCGAGTGCGGCTCGAATCGTAGCAGTGCTGAATTGCTCCCTGATCACCTGTCGGCTGTTGGTGGAAAGCTTCTGCCACAGAAATTTATCTGTATATAACTCAATGACCTTGCTGGCAAACTCCGTCTCACTGTCCGCAATCAGCGCATTGTGTCCATCCGTCAGTTGCATACCCTCGGCACCAATGCTGGTGGTCACCACAGGCAAGCCGTAGGAGAAGCTCTGTCCTATCTTTCCTTTGACACCCGCTCCGTGCAGCAGGGGAGACACAAAAACCCTGCTGTCATTGAAATAGCCAGACACATCCTCTACGTACCCGGTCACGGTAACGTAGCTGGATTGGATGGCTTTGAGTGCTTCGGTCGGATCACTGCCTACAATAGTCAAGTGCAGGTCCGGGATGTTCTTGCGGATTAGGGGAAGAATGAACTCAACGAACCAGATAATACCCTCTTCGTTGGGTGGGTGGGCGAAGCCTCCGATAAACATCAGGCCATGTCTTTGTTCAAAGCCCTTAACACAGGGCTCCAGGGAATGGATATTGGACACTACCGCTACCTTGTCGGCAAAGTTTTCCCCCGCAAGAATCTCCTTCTCCGTTGGGCTGACCACGAAAGTGTTGTCTGTTTCCTCGGCCAGAAAAAACTCAAGATTCTTCCACTGCTGTACTTCCAGCTCAAGGCGGCGCTGTTCGCGGACGAAATGCAGATCCACGGTATCAAAAATAGTCCGGGCATTGGAATACTTTTTGACTAGGTGTAGATATTTTTTTGCGGTAGCTGGACGAGACATGAGAATAAAGTCAAGCTTATCGCCTTGCTCTCTGATGAAATCCTCGAAATTCATAGCGCCATAGTAGGTTTCAATTCCGAGGTCCTGTAACTTTTTTGTATATCTTGCATCGTAGGTGAGGTCGTCCGGCCAGAATGAGACCTTGAAATCCATATCCTGCAGTATCTGTAGCATACTGAGCATGCGCAAAGAGCCAGAGTCGCGGTCAAAGGTTGGTACATAGTGATCAATGATGAGAATGTGTTTTCTGCCGCTTCTCTCCCGGGCCCTGAAGAGCCCGTCCGAACTCGGAACGTGATCTGTGTCCAGTTCCTTTCGCCACTTTTCTACAAACGTGTGGCGATTAATTTCCTGATAGCGCTTGTACCCGGAGTTGGTCTCCTTGCCCGCTGAAGCGCCACCGTAGTGGACAATACGTGCAGCGGGCTGGAACACGACTTTGTAGTTAAGCGCACGAACCGTAAAACACAGGTCCGTATCCTCGTAATAGGCAGGTGCATAGCGTTGATCAAAACCGCCGATCCTCTCCCAGAGTTTACGAGGAATCATAAGACAGGCACCAGAACAATAGTCGACTGCTCTGCGATAGGAATATTGGGGCAACTCGGGATCATCGCCATGGCCGAAGTTACAGCCGCTGCCATCGCGCCAGATGATGCCGCCGGCTTCCTGTAAAGAGCCGTCCGGATAAATCAGCTTCGCCCCCACGATGCCGGTGCTGGCGTCATCGAATGGCGCTAACATTGCGTCGAGCCAGCCCGGGGTCACCTCGGTGTCATTGTTCAGGAGTAGCAGGTAGTTAGCTTTGGCGCTCTTTGCAGCCTGGTTGCAGGCATTTACAAAGACTTCATTCGTCGCATTGGTGATCACTCGAATACCGCGCATGTCCGCCAGCAATTGCGCAGTAGCATCACTCGAGTGGTTATCTACCACGATAACTTCATAGCTCCCGTCAGTATGCAGGTGAACCGATTGCAAACACTTGTACGTAAAATGCCAATTGTTAAATACTGGAATAATGATGCTGACTTCGGGATTTTCTATCTCAGGAAAAATAAGACGCTCCCAGGACGAAGCAATTTCTGGGGCGTTGGCCCTATTAACGGAAACCTGGCCTGTCGTGGTTTCAGCTTCAATCCCAGATTCTTGTGTGGATTCAATTTTGCCCCCACTCTGGTGATCACGGGAGCCAACATTCGCACTGGCTATCCCGAACAATAACGACTTCAATCGTTGTAGCGCCTTACGCAGCGGTGTGCCCTCCGGCAGGACTTTTACTACGGTCTCCTGATATTTTTTATAGACCCGCCAAGGAGGACTGCCTATGAACTGGTTGATATCCTGTTCGAGGCGCTTGATCTGGGATTGTAGTAGCGGTCGTTCTTTATAGAGATAATCCGTATTGGCAATATATCGGTATTCCCTGAATATCTTGTCCCGCTCAAACTGCTCCTTAATGCGTGCTAGCTCCGCTTGATAGTCGGCGGGCGCACATCCGTGGCCACGGGAAGAATTTGATTTGAGAATATCTTCATTATAAAAAAGTGACTGACTGGCTTCGAACTGGGTGTACAGTTCGTCCATGTCTTTAATATCTTGTAAGGTTGCGACTCCCAGATCGGCGATTTTGCATAGCAATCGATAATAGTCTGTCACAACTTTCAAGCACTGCGTTTCAAGCGCATTATCTGAGACTTCGTAATGACGCATGTTTCGATCGATAAAATGAGACAGTTCCTCTGAATGCTCGTCGGAAAAAATAGGCAGTTCCAGGCCGGCACTGCGAAACAACCGCTCAACGCTCTGACGTGGATCACTCAGGAGAGTTTCGAATTTGATGAGGCCTCGCGGCAGCAGCCGAGTGTTTCGCTCGGCATCCATCATGTGTTGCATCCAGAGGAGCAGCGACTTTTCGGTTGAAAATCCGTTCCGATGTGCGAGCGAATGGGCGATTTCCAGCGGATTTCTAATAACTACTGCAAAGTGGGGTGCAACACCTTCAGCAGAAAACAAGGGCAACCATAGGGGTAACAGTTTGGATAGCCTTGGATCCTTGAGTGCGGACAGTTGATTTTCGATAATATCCGAGCGCAGAAATTCGCGGATGTCCTCTAGCAGTTGACAGCCTTCAAACTTGTCCAGCCAGTTTGGCGGCAGTGGAAAAGTGTCGTCCCATGATCTATTGAGTGTTTGGAGGATGCAATCGTTTGCTAGTACGACATACTTATTTTCAAAAAATCCTTTGGGATTATCCGCTTGTGTCTCGAGCAACTTTGAGCCGAGGTTTACCCCCAGAAGGTTGAGAATGCCAGTAAAAGCCGACGTGCCGCTGCGATGCATTCCCAAAACAACAAGACAATTCTTCATAGATTTTTTTGTGAGGAGTTTCAGGTATTTTTGTAGTTTGTATTATCCAATCACGACCCAATACGGGCGGACGCGAAAAACACTATAGCAAAAACACCACCTCGAGGGATATTGCGCGCGATATTTTCGAACAATTTGCAGTCTGGTGCCCAAAAAAGTCTGGAATGGTCGGTTGATGACCCTAATTAACTCAAATGAGCAAAAAAATTGACACCCAACCAATAGTTGGACCGATATGCAATGGAAATGAAGGCGCCACGAACCGGGTCTGGGGCAGGTCGTGGGTATTTGTCGATCAAGACGTTCCTGATGGCGACTTCAATTCGGCCATCAGGGCCATTCGCTGAAGCTGAGGCATAAAATGCCAGGGGACAATTAACAGCTGTTGTAACTCCGCGGCAGGTACCGGCTTACTGAAGAGATAACCGCGCATGATACTTACGCCGTTGGCGGCCAGGAATCGGTACTGTCCTTCAGTTTCCACACCCTCCGCCACTGTATGCAGATTCAAGCTTTTGGCCATAGCGATGATCGCTTTTACAAGCTTCTCCGCTTCTTTGCGCTTGTCGCAATCAAGCACGAAGCTGCGATCGATTTTAATTTCATCAAGAGGGTGGCGACTCAGGTAACTGATAGGCGCATGATTGGTTCCAAAATTCTCCAGAGACAAGTAGACACCTGTCTCTTTGAGTTCCTGCAGGAATTTGAGTACAGCGCTATCGTTATCCATCAATATTACCTCGGACAAGCCGAGTTCCAGCATTGAAGGCGACAGGTTCGCAGCGACTAATACGTCTCTTAAACGGATTATGAATTCCGGCTTGAATTGTTGGGGTGAGATATTAATTGCAATCCTGGGGAGTTCCAGACCTTGCTCTTTAAACACTTTCATTTGCCGACAGGCTTCTACCAATACCCAGTCGCCGAGCTCCCCTATTAGCCCCATCTTTTCTGCCAATGGGATAAAGCGAGCGGGCGATACGGGGCCGAATTCAGGGTTTTCCCAGCGCAGCAGTGCTTCAGCGCAGATAATAGAGCCGTCAGCGGTATCAACCTGGGGTTGGTAGTGCAGGCTGAGCTCATTTCGATCAATTGCTTTGCGTAGTTCTGACTCGATTTTGAGATCATCCTGATCTGCGGCTTCCATATCCTCCTTGTAGAAGAGGAAACTACTATCACTGGTCGTTTTAGCCTGGTGCATAGCTGTACTGGCAGATCGGAGCAGACCCTCCACATCCATACCATTGCGAGGAGCAATTGCTATACCAATACTTGAATTTATTACCAACTCGTGGCCATTGATCGTCAAAGGTTCAAGGAGTTTGTCAGTTACGCGTTGGGCGACCATTCCCGCTGCGTCTACGCTGTCAAGTTGGCTAAGTACAAAGGCGAACTCATCGCCACCAAACCGGGAAATATTCATTCCCTCATTGGTATTCACATAGTGTGCCAGTATGTCACTGCTGCGCAGGCAACCTACCAGACGTTTGGCAACCTCCTGTAGGAGTAGGTCTCCGGCATTGCGCCCCAGCGATTCGTTGATACGACTAAAACTGTCCAGATTGAGGAACAGCACTGCCAGCGGTTTTGCGTTGCGTGCGCACAAGCGTAGTAGCAGTTCCAGTTGTTCCACAAATAACTGACGATTGGGGAGGGACGTCAGGTGATCATAGTTGGCCAGGCGATGCAGTTGTTCCCTGGTCGCGCTGATCTCATCGGTCGCAGCGCTTAGCTGCTGTTCGCGCATGGACAACTGGGAAGCTCTTTCATCTGCTTTCAATGAAAGCAGTTTTTGGTCCAGACCAACCTCGTACTTTTGCACGGTTGAGTTTTCTATGACGGAATTAACCAGCTTTTTGATGTCCGCTAACTCGCTACCTTCGGTTATTTCCAATCTCGTTGTGTCTTCGCCGGAAAGAATTTTTCTGGCCAGTTGCTGCAGTTGTGTTACGGGTGCCATGGTGCGTCTTGTAACCAAATAGACAGATATGGTGCATAGTAAAAGGAGTATCAGGCTAGCAAAAAAAAACCGGCTGACGGCGGGGCGAATATCATGCAACAAAATGCTGCGGTCTATCGCCAGGTTTATGTAACCTATGACCATCAGGCTGTTGTTTGCGGTGGGTTCAATCAACGCCTCAGCGAAGTCAGATAACTCCAAGCCCTTGGCGATCGAATTAACTGCGGAAAAAACAGGCATCGTCAGGTATATTGTCGGATTGCTCTTTTTCAGGGATGACCAAAATCCGATTCCGGACTGTTTGTGCTCACTGTCGAATGCGACTAAACCGGTTTCCGGGACTGAGAAAGTTGCCCTTGTAGCCTGCAGCGATGGGATGTTGAGAGGGGCCGAATTGCTGAGGTTTCTCATCGCTATTACGTCGCCAGTACTATCATAGGCAATCGCGACCGAGACCGCGTTGGATTGCAGGAAGTAACCCAGAAATTGTTTCAGACGAGATTCATCGAGGCGATAAAAGTAAAGTTGTAAGTCCGGACGGTTCAATACTCGTGCCACAGCGCCATCAACCAGTTTGTCGAGAGCAACCTGATACTCCCGTTGGGCTACATATCCGGTTGCAATGGAGCTCAGAAAGAGGCCCAAGGCAACAAATACAGCAGTGATATTTCTGGCGGTGCTCATCCTTATGGTTCCTTGGCCATGGGGGGCAGACGTTACCCCTATCGAACTAGGGGCTGCACTATCCAACTGCGGATTAACAATCCATGTCATAGAATTCAAAAATTCTGGGGCTTGACTATAAGGCATCCGGCTTGCTTAGTCATCACTGTCCAAGCTGATAGATATGAGTAACAACGCAATTTGATAGCTGGAGGCGCCCGTGACGATTCACCAAATTACTGTGCTTGAGGCATTGGTCCGCTAGACGAGCGGACTCGAGGGACTGAGCAAAGCGAGGGTGCGGGGACTCGTGGCGCTTGGCGCGAGTCCGGACGGTGTATGGCGATGCTTGAATTAGCTCTAATGGCAGTTTATGCTGCCCGCACGTGACTCCATATCTTGTTCAGCGGTAGGGCATATCGCAAACAAGAGCAATTGAAGGATAAGTAATTGAAAGTCATCAGCGGCCCGCGGCTGCGGCAAAAGAAGAAAAGACTTTCCCGCGCTGAGCGGTCATTTACAAAATCCTGTACTGAGCTGGGGAAAAAATTTGGATTCACTTTCCCTGATCTAGCGAAGGATATCAGTTTCTGCGACTGAGTGCGCGGAGCGATTTCCATACTATAGGCGCCAATATGGCGTTACTCGGCTGGCTAATGGCTTTTTTGCTGGCGGCGGTCTCGGTGTGGATGGCTACAGTGAGTGTTTCGCCATTTCTTCTGTCTGGCGCGACGTTGCTGTATCTAGCAGCTTTCGCACAGCTACGCTGGATGCTGTTTCGCACGCAGCCATCCCTTGCAGATGTTTTGCAACTGGCGTTTGTTTTCCTGTTTTTCAATCTTCGAGTAGAGGCAGCGCTGCCGGTCTGGAGCGTTCCGCTCGATTTACAGGGTGTATTCACTTTTAGTCGAGTTGGGGCCACGGTCCTATTGCTCATTTTCTTTTGTGTGAACGCCGGTTCTTTGGTGGTACGTGGACGGGGACTCCATTTACGCGAAGTGCTCGCACTGGTGCTGGTGCCCTGCCTGTTTGGCTGGCTGTTGCTGCTGGTGTCTCCGGCTCTGCCAACGCAGTCACTGCTGTTGCGTGTCTTGGTGGTGCTGATGTTTAACCTGACGGTTGTGCAGCTACTTGCAACTGTCACCAGGCAAACGTTTGTCCTGCATACTTCGATGGTGCTTATGTTGTCAGGGGTATCTGTACTGGCGGCGTTGGGTCCTACACTGGCAAATATTCCCTGGCGATTCAGTGCCACACTGTCGACACCGATACTGCAAGTTGCCGCCGTTATTGTGACATCTGTATTGTCACAAGCCGCACTGTGGGCGCAAACCTATCTGGTAACCGGCCTCCTGATGGACGCGCTGGCTGGCCGCTTACCCACTCTGGAGCGAGCGCGAGGCCATTCGTTACAGGGTGCCTATAAGGGCGCGCTTTACGGCGGGATATTTATGACGCTCATACATATGCTGGTCGGTGGTTATCATAATCTTGCAGCGCTGCTACTGATCTATCCCTACATCATTGGTGCTGTAATGGGTGCTGTATTGTTCCCGCTGGTTAAGACCATTGTCGAAAGTTTTGATGGCAGCGCACCGTTCTTGACGCGATTCATGAGCAGCCTGCGCGATACGGTCAACTACTTTCGGGGAGCAGTAGTTGGCGTCGGTATAGTGCTGGCACTACACCTTGACTTGCCTGGTCAAGGCTCGTGGCAGCGGTCCGGTTTTGGTTTTGTATTGGGTGCATTGGTCTATGCTGGAGTGTACCTGGTGCGGGATTGGGTACGCATTGCGAGTGGACGGCGCGAGTTCCTGCAGGGCTGGAAAATGTATTTCGTGCAATTCGTATTAGGAGGTGTCACCGGCGCCGCTCTGACATGGTACGGAGAGTCCAGTCAGCTACAGGTGATTGTGCAAAAATTCGCGCGCTACTCGACGCTTGCGGTGGAATCGCCGGAACCGTACATCATTTATCCATTGTTCAGTAAGTGGGGTATGCTCAATCTTGGCCTGGAGACCAGCGGTGGCCGCCTGCTTTTCAACGAGTCATTGTCTGGCGTGATCGGTTGGTCACTGGCGGCGCCGTTATTCAGTCTCAACATGGTGTTTCTCACAGCGTTGCTAAAACGCAGTACGCGCCCAATTACCGAATTTGCTACCACTGACGGTTTGAAGAAAGTCATCGTCCAGGCCCTGCTGGTT
The DNA here is from genome assembly GCA_963747995.1 of uncultured Gammaproteobacteria bacterium. Classification (GTDB taxonomy): domain Bacteria; phylum Pseudomonadota; class Gammaproteobacteria; order Pseudomonadales; family Halieaceae; genus Marimicrobium. Next base: position 49,135 of record CAVVHD010000009.1, read on the forward strand.
GAACGCTGGGGCCTGTGGATGGCGCCGATCATTTATTCCTTTCTGCGTATGGCCCCCGACCCCCAGTGGTTCAACCAGGATGGTGCTATACGTACGGTGGTTGCTACGGGCATGTCACTTGTGTTGGACGATAGCGCATTTCGAACTTGGAGCATCAATCTCTTTGTAAGTCTTTTGGCATTCGATTGGCTACGCATCCTGATCTGGTTTGACCACATGGGATTGCGCGTTGCCACACTTGTCAACCTGTCATTTATCGGTGGTGACATGCTCGACGAAAAGGTCGCGCGTGTCGTTGGTTATCCCGCGACCGCACGCTTTATTCCAGAAGGGCTGCGTCGCTTTGGCACATGGATGCCACTATTGCTCCCATTTTATATTCCGCGAGGTCAGGAGTGGATTGTGGCCTGGAACAGTGCTGAACAGATCTCGTTACAGACGCAAGCTGCAGCGCCGTCGGCCAGCACACTGATATGTGCTGTATTTGTCCTCATTGGCCTGCTGGTGTCAGTGTGGCGATGGCGCCGGAGCAGCGCTGCCAGCCGTGGTTATGACGGTTGGTCTGCGCAAGTCTTTGAACTGGGCAATGCACGCTATACGCTGTCACTGGATAAGCAGGGACGCGGTTTCAGCGCAGCGGCGCGCGATCATGGCAAGGACGGATATGTGGATCTCACGCAACGTCCTTCTTCGCCTTATTCGCCCATAGGCAAGATTTTCTACCTGTTGGAAAGTCATCCTCAGGACACACCGCAGATCTGGTCCCTGCATGCCTCACCACGGCCCGCTCCTGATGCCAGTTACACAGCACAGCTGAGGCCAGACAAGCCGTTGGTATACTCCTGCCACCGCGGTGAACTGCATGCCGAGGTGACGGTCAGCGTTGATCTCAACGATCCACTGGAACGTTGGACCATCACTTTGGTTAATGGCGGTAAGCAGCACCGGCTGCTGCAGATAGTCAGCTTACGCGACCTGGTGCTCAATGGCGCAGACATGGCAACACGGCAGCCGAGTTATAACGATCTGCACATCAGCTCCGGGTTTGTGCCCGCGTTGCAAGCGCTGTTTGCCGCCAACCGGTTGCTCGGGGTTACCGACTCGGTAGCAGAAGGTGAGGTCTATTTTCATGCGCTTGCCCAATTGCCGGAGAATGTTCGATTGCTGGGTTTTCAGGACAGCCGCGCCGCAATCATCGGCGCGGGCTCAAGGCAACACCCTTCCGGTTTGTTCCGGAAACAACCTTTGCTGCAGGAAGAGGGTGAAGTGCACCGGTTTGATCCTTGCGCCAGTCTGGGTGTCGAAGTACGGCTTGCACCCGGCGCGCGGGTTAGCGTGACCTTTGTAGAAGGCTGGGCAGCCAGCCATGCTGAGGCCATGCAGTTGTTGCATCGCCACCTGGGTACACCGTTACTCACATTGCAGCAACTACAGCACTCTCTCGGGCAAGTGCGGCGGTCACGGCCAGAATTGCCAAATCCTGACGACCACCGCATTCCCTGGCAGTTCTCTCCCGATGGCCGGTGTCTGCAGTTGAATACCAACACCCCGCGACCCTGGTTTCATGCGCTGGCGAATGCCAGGGGTTATGGCGCGTTCGCCAACAATCAGGGCGCCGTCTATTCCTTCTGCGGTAACTCGCAGCAGAATGCTATTACCCCGTTCAGTCCCGCTTTGGATTCCGCCGCCCCACCGGGTCAGGCATGGTATTTCTGGGATATGGATAGGGACGAACCCTTGTTGCGCATACCATTGTTGCTGGGTGAGGGTATGGGTACCTCCGGGGATGATCAACTCTTGTCTGAGTTTCGTCCAGGTAGCGTGCAGTATCGAGCCCGCCGTCGTTATTTTGCTCTTGAAATGGACATCTTCACCTTATTTGATCAGCCGGCTGAAGGACGCTTGCTTACCCTGCGAAATGAGGGTGAGCGGACGTTGCGTCTGCGGGTAAGTACCTGTCTGCAGTTGGTGCTCGCGGAGATTGGCGAGGACAGCCGCGGCAGGCTCAAGGTGCATTGGGATGGAACACAGAAAGCGTTTTTTGCCGAGAATCCAGCACAACAGTTCTATCGTGGCCCGGCCTTCATTGCAACTACCTTTCAGCCGGAAGCGGTGGCAACTCTGTACAGCCAGTTCATCGGCGCGGGCGGCAGTGTGGAAGCTCCCCACATGGCGCGCTATGGCAACCCTGATACTGCTGCTGTTGATACGGGTTACCGGGTGGCGGCACTTACTCATGAGGTGGTGATTCTCCCCGGCCAATCTGTGCAACTGGGATTGGTTATGGGGCAGGCACCAACGAAGCAGGAAGCGTGTACGATTATAGATAAACTGCATAGTCCCGATGCGCTGCAGGGGGCCTTGTTGGATACTGTTGCATGGTGGCAGCATTTCCTCTCAAAGCTTAGGGTGAAAACTGCTGACGCGGGCTTTGATCGTTTGGTGAACGACTGGCTTCCTTACCAGTTGGTAACCGCGCGGCTGTGGGGCCGCAGCGGTCCGTTCCAGCGCGGGGGCGCGTTCGGTTACCGCGATCACCTGCAGGACGTGATGCCGCTGGCAGCCACCCATCCTGACCTGTGTCGCCAGCAAATCCTGCTGCATGGCGCGCAACAGTTCCTGGAAGGAGATGTGTTGCAGTGGTGGCATGTTGCTGCCAATGGAGATACCGGAATTGGCGCACGCAACCAGACATCGGACATCACGCTATGGCTCCCCTACCTCACTTTGCATTACTGCAAGCTGACCGGGGACGACACTATCTGGAATGAACCCTTGCACTTCCTCGAAGGCAAGCCTATTCCACCTGGCATGGAAGGTATTGTTTCTGTTCCAATGCGTTCGCGCGAAATGGCTTCTTTGTATGTGCATTGTCGCCTGGCTATTGACCATGTCCTTTCACGTTTTGGTCGACACGGACTACCGCTGATAGGGTCTGGAGACTGGAATGATGCACTTGATGCAATGGGTCGCAAGGGCAGGGGGGAAAGCGTCTGGTTAGGTTTCTTCCTGCATGGTGTGCTGCGCGATTTTGTGCCGGTGGTTACTGCAAGGGAAGGGCCCGCAGCCGGTGCGCGCGTACTAGATGGGGCGCAGCAACTCAAAGCAGCGCTGGACCAACAGCTTCGTGACCAGCGTTACGTGCGTGCTATCACCGATAACGGTGAAGAACTTGTGTTTGATGATGCGTTGATGTCATCCTGGCCGATTCTAAGTGGCGTGGCTGACACCGAGCATGGCGAAGAGGTACTGAAACATGGCCTGAACGCACTGGAGCGTGAGGCCCTGGTCCTGTTATTAAATCCTGCCTTTGACAAGTCTTGCAAACCCTATCCAGGTCGCATCGCACAGTACCCACCCGGCGTGCGCGAAAATGGAGCACAGTACTCCCACGGTAGCTCCTGGCTGGTCGATGCGGCTCTGAAGCTGGCTGGGATGCTGGAAGAAGAGGGGAGCTCCGGTGCAGCGAAAGCATGGCGCGATCGTGCCGGGGTAGTCTGGCACAAGATTTCCCCTCTCACCCACACGGCACCCGAGCGCTGGCTTAACTATGGCCTGGAGCCTCATCAACAAGCCGCAGATGTATATTTCGGGCCCGGTTATGAGGGCCGTGGTGGATGGAGTTGGTACACCGGTTCGGCTGCCCGCATGCTGACGGCAGCTCGGGATTTGCTGGGGCTGGAATTTCGTGAGGGCGAGTTACACATAGCAGATTGGGCGAGAAAAGGCGATGTATGGCCACATCTTCAGTCCGTGGAATGGCGTGGTGAGACAACCAACATCACCGTGCCGGAACAAACTCAAAACCAGTGATCGTCAGATCTACTGGCAACGGCGTATGGTCGTCGCCGAAGCGCATTACCAGTTCAGAGACATCCTCCAGTCCAGGTGTTGCAGGCATTGGAATACGAATTTCTTTTTCGGTATCTGTGATGTCAAATCGGATAAAAATTTCGTTTTGAAATACCTTTGGCGATCCGGCAAGAGTCATCACGACTCCAAGCGGTCTGGCTGCGTTGTAGCGGATCAGCAGCGCCCCATTCGACAAGTTAACACCCTTGGTCTGGGGCAATGTTACGGTGATCGCGCCATTGCGCACCGCGGTTGTTTTTATCCTAATTTGATCAAGCAAGCGCGTAGCGTCCAGTGGATCGCCGGTTGGACTCCATGGAATCCACTGCACGTCACTGCCAAGGAAATTGTAGGCCACCGACTTGTCGCCATGGAATTTCGATATAGCAGCCAGACCCTGCCAGGTCAGGTAGCGGTACATATTTAGTTCGGCAGAACTGATACCGCCGAGAATTAGCGCCAGCGTATGTGCTGTAGTTTGAAACTTTATAACACTACGTTGGGTAGTATTATAGCCTTCCCAGGGTCCGTGCGCGGTGAACAGTGCCTCAATCTGTTTCCGGTTTTCTCCAATAAATCGTTCAATACTATCCGGCGCAATTGAATAGGCGGTACCCAACATATAGAGTGACGGCGCATCGGTGATGCGTGGCTTCTCATTCACAGCAACCGCTGGAATGCCGATGGTTCCAGTGTATTCAACGCTGTTGCCGCTGTACGCCTCGCTCAGGAAGCCGGGCAAATTATGCTGCCTTGAAAAATCGAGCTCGATTTCCACTGAGTTTTCCAGATTTTCCCGCCATCCCGGCAGTCGCATCTCCTGCATAAAAAGCGAAAGACCCAGCGATTCAAAGGCCGAGCCATTCCATGTCGCTAATGTATAGACATCGCTCCCGTTGGCCATGCGGTACGGTTTGATCTTGAAGCCGCTGTTCTTGATTGCATCTATCGGCAGGCCGAAACGCTGTACCACAAATTGGAGCGGACCGCGGAACTCATTCACCAGATAATCCATGTGCCCCACAACCCAGTTGCCGCTATTATCCTCCCACCCGGTATAGCGGTCTCGCGTTGCATTCCAGCCGAAGTAGAACGAACCGGATTCCTCATCGTATAATTGACGGTAGCCATCTTCCTGTGCAGCGATAAACTGCTCCAGCTTATCACGCAGCTCCACTGCCGCAGGATCCTCATGAATTGAAGAGTGCAGTAGCGCACCGAGCGCCTTGGCCGCCGAGGCTGTAAGATTGGCGTTGTCGCCGAAAATAATCTGCACAACTCGTGTGTCCAGTAGGGACAAAATCCTCGCGCGGGTGTTGCTCTCGCCGAACGGTGCCAGTGCACCGGTAAAGAAACTATCGCCGTACTCACCCTTGCGCGAAATCTTGGCAAATGAGCCATCCTGCTGCGGGAGGATCCACCCTCGGGCAACTAGCGCAGCCCAGATTTGAGTAGCCAGCTCTTCGCCAAATGCCTCGACGAACTGTATCTTTTCAACTTCCTCACCTAGGGGTCCGATGCGCCCAGCTCCGTCAAAGCCGAGAAAATTTCCGAGGAGTCCTCTGGCGCTCACCTTTGGATCCTGTTGGTCGGTCAGCAGACTCGAAAGCATCAGCCTCAGTTGGCTGAGAGACTCAGCGCGAGAAATATAGGGATTTTCCGCGAAGCCGGCAGCGATGTTGGCTAGCAGCTCAATACGCTCGCCTATGGCGGTCAGTTGCGTGAATGAGCGCAGATAGAGTCCGTGCTGCGGTTCCTGGTTCCAGCCTTCTACCGGGTAACCGGAAGCGGCATCGACTAAACCGTGCTCCTGTTTTAGATAGCCCATCGCATTGACCAGCAGCCATTGCATATTTTCGTGTTGGGGGTTAATCAGCGGGAAATTGAATCCGTTAGATGACACAAGCACCTCCGGTGGCAGCGCTTGAGCGCTCCCCGTGACAAACAGAATCGTGAGCGCTAAGCCTGAAAATATTTTTCTCATCGCATATCACTCAAATAGGGCTATGGCCGAGCACTGATAAGTTAATCAAACATCCAATGAAAAGTCAGAATGTAGCTAAATTTTTGGGCTCCTAATTTGCCATAGAATGGGACTAATGCAACAATTTGATGATTATTCGGAGCCATCAAGCAGCATCAGGACAAATAAAAAAGGGCTGCATCGCTGCAACCCTTTAATATGCTTACCTTAATATGGCTCCGCCTGCACGGCTCGAACGTGCGACCCATTGATTAACAGTCAATTGCTCTACCAACTGAGCTAAGGCGGAATGGCGTTAACCAGAGGTCGCGTATATTAATGATGGACAGGGTCTCGGTCAACCGCTAATTGGGGATTCTATGGGGCTTTAGATAACGTGCTGCATTTGCGTGTTATGTGGATGATAATAAAGGGCTATTTTCGCATCCCTCAGGTAAAAACATCGTGTCCAAGCGCTTCAAGGTTGAATCCCGCTTCGAGCCCGCCGGCGATCAACCGGAGGCTATCCGCCAGTTGGTGGAAGGCGCGCGCGCCGGTCTTGCTGCGCAGACCTTATTGGGAGTGACGGGCTCCGGGAAGACCTTCACCATGGCGCATGTTGTGGAGCAGTTGCAGCGCCCGACCATCGTGATGGCGCACAACAAGACGCTGGCAGCGCAATTGTATGGTGAGTTCAAGGAGTTCTTTCCCCATAACGCCATCGAGTATTTCGTTTCCTATTACGACTACTACCAGCCTGAGGCTTACGTCCCGTCCTCTGATACGTTTATAGAGAAGGACGCCTCTGTGAACGAGCACATCGAGCAGATGCGACTCTCGGCTACCAAGGCATTATTGGAGCGTAGCGACTGCCTCGTGGTGGCCACGGTCTCCGCTATTTACGGTCTGGGCGATCCCAAGTCCTATTTCAAAATGCTGATTCACCTGTCTCGTGGAGAGATTGTTGACCAACGCGACATTCTGCGCCAGTTGGCGGAGTTACAGTACACACGCAACGATGTGGATTTTCGACGTGGCACCTACCGGGTACGCGGTGATGTGATCGATATCTTTCCTGCGGATTCAGAGCGCGATGCGGTTCGCATAGAATTGTATGACGAGGAAGTCGAGCAGATCAGCTGGTTCGATCCATTGACGGGTGCTGTGGAGAGCAAGGTGCCCAGGGTTACCATTTTTCCCAAGAGCCACTATGTCACGCCCAGACAGGTCATGCTCGATGCAGTGGTCCATATTGAGAAGGAGCTGGGTGACAGGCTCAAGCAGCTAAGGGAGAACGACAAGCTGGTAGAAGCCCAGCGTCTTGAGCAACGCACCCGCTACGATATGGAAATGATCCGTGAACTGGGGTACTGCACCGGTATTGAAAACTACTCACGCTACCTGTCCGGTCGCGCGCCGGGAGAACCGCCCCCCACATTGTTTGAATACCTGCCGGAAAATGCTTTGGTGATTGTGGATGAGTCCCACGCCAGTATTCCCCAGATTGGCGCGATGTATAAGGGCGACCGCTCGCGCAAGGAGACGTTGGTTGAATACGGTTTTCGCCTGCCTTCGGCTTTGGATAACCGTCCCCTGCGCTTTGAAGAGTGGGAGCAGTTGGTGCCGCAGCTGGTTTTTGTCTCTGCCACACCCGGACCCTATGAAGCGCAGAAGTCCGGACGCACGGTTGAGCAGGTGGTGCGCCCCACCGGTCTGGTAGATCCTGTGGTGGAGTTGCGTCCAGCCAGGACGCAGGTAGACGACCTGTTGGGTGAGATAGGCATTGTGGTTGAACGGGGTGAGCGGGTACTAGTCACCACCTTGACCAAACGCATGTCCGAAGATCTCACGGAATACTTGAGTGAACATGGCGTGCGAGTGCGCTACCTGCATTCAGACATAGAGACAGTGGAGCGGGTGGAAATTATTCGCGATTTGCGCCTGGGCGTGTTCGATGTCCTGGTGGGCATCAACTTGTTGCGTGAGGGACTGGATATGCCTGAAGTATCGCTGGTTGCGATCCTGGACGCTGACAAGGAGGGCTTTTTGCGCTCCGAACGTTCCCTGATCCAAACCATGGGACGCGCCGCCCGACACCTTAATGGCAGGGCCATTCTCTATGCTGACAGGGTAACCGGTTCCATGGAGCGAGCCATGGCGGAAACCGACCGACGACGGGACAGGCAGATTGCCTATAATACGCTCCACAACATCACACCCATCGGCGTCGAAAAGTCGGTGCAGGACATCATGGAAGGTGCCCGGCGCATGCCGACCAGAGGTAAGGACAAGGCCAGAAAGGTGGCAGAGTCGCGGGCGGCATACAGTGCGGAGGTCGCCAACCTGGCACCCGCTGCGCTGGCGCGCAAACTCAAGCAACTGGAAGCGCAGATGCATGCGCATGCAAAAAACCTCGAATTTGAGCAAGCGGCCGCACTGCGAGATCAACTGGCAGAAATCAAGCAGCTGGCCTTTGTTAGCTAGCAACTCGCCCATGCATAGCGAGCAACTCCGGTAGCTATAGCAATCTGTCACCTAATCGGGCATTATCTCGGCCCCGAAATGGGGTAGACGTCGTTAACTTTGTTATCACCAACGCATAGACAGTAACGATTTTTAACCAAATCAAATTATTGAGTACACTCACGTGACCTTTAGTAGGCGAGTTTCGATTAGTAACATATTGTCCTAATCAAAACCATAAAGTACACAAAATCTCTATATTTACGGCCTAAATCGCGCTTCTAGCACAAAGTGGGAGGCACTGGTTTTCAGTGTTGCGCCCGTCCAAATGCTACCAAAAATATTGCATTTGATAGTAGGTTAGTTATCCTTGTTTCAGGCGGACCGCCACCCGCTAAATATTGCAAGGAGTAGTCTAATGAGCAATTCATCATGGTCAGTCCAGGGTCTTGTAGCTCTCTATCGCGGCGCGTCGTTGGTAATCGCCCTCTCACCGTCGTCACGACGGAGCCGAGCTCGCACCTGCCGCGCGTGCGGTAACCGCCTCAAGACCAATTCTTTTCTTTACAGTATTCGCGCAATAGCCGTCGGAAATTTTTACACTGCCTAGGACGTCCGCGCCGATCGCTTCGACGTGCCACTGAGAAAGTGTTGATTTCCTTAAGAAATAAATCTTGCGTGCGTCTTGGCAAGATTTTTGCTGGCCACACAGCATCTATCGGCCTAAAAAACTGGGGGTGTTAAATGCGTTATCGAGCCAAGTGGTTGTTAACATTCGCTTTGACGGTGCTGTCGCCGTTGGCGTCCGCCCAGCTGGTTCCGCCGGCCGTACCGGAGCTCGATCCGGGTGCTGGCATCATCGTCGACGCGCAGGCCGCGCTCGCGCTCGGCAAAGCGCTGTTCTGGGACGAACAGGCGGGCAGCGACGGCATGGCGTGCGCCAGCTGTCACTTCGCGGCAGGCGCTGACAACCGCGTGCGCAATCAGCTTTCGCCAGGATTCCTCGACGCGAGCTTTGCCGGTGGCGACAAAGTATTCGGCTCGAATAAATCCGACACGGGAGCCATCCCGCCGGGCCACATGCCTTCGGGTGCCTTGGCCGGGCCGAACTACACGTTGACGGCGCCCGACTTCCCTCTGCACCAGCTGGCCGATTACACGAACCGCAACTCGCAGCTCATCTCGACCACGAACGACGCGGTGTCGTCGCAGGGCTCCTACGACGCCGACTTCTTCGGAGTTAGGATATTGGGCCAGCAGGACCTCTGCAGCAAAGCCGACGGCACGATCTTCCGTGCGGGTAAATTCCCGGCGCGGCAAGTGGAACCGCGCAATACGCCGACGACGATCAACTCGGCCTTCTACTACAGCAACTTTTGGGACGGCCGGGCGAACAATTTATTCAACGGCGTCGGCGTGTTCGGCTTGCGCGACATCGCTGGGGATCCGAACAAGCGGCTCGTCATCCTTGACACCGCGGGCAGCCCGACACTCGGGTACCTCCAACTACGCAATGCGAGTCTGGCTTCTCAAGCGGTCGGTCCGCCGTTGAGCGCGCTCGAGATGTCGTGCGGCGGCCGCACGTTTGCCGACCTCGGCCGCAAGCTCCTGACGACGATCCCGTTGCTGCGCCAGAAGGTGGTGACTACGGACAGTGTGCTTGGGTCTTACGCGAATGCGGCTTCCAAAGGAACTGGACTCAAGATCCAGCACACCTATGCGGCACTCATCAAGCAGGCGTTCGACCCGAAGTACTGGGCTGCGGCCGAGCGGTTTTCAATCCAGGGCGGCGCACTGAACGTTAATCCGTTCGGTTACACGCAGATGGAGACGAATTTCTCCATGTTCTGGGGCATCGCGATCATGATGTACGAGCGCACGTTGATCTCGGACCGGAGCCGCTTCGACAGCTGGTTCGCGAGCTGCCGCCCGGTGACGTCGAACACCGCTGGAACGACCGTGCCGATCGGCAACCCGACCGTAACGTGCCGTGACGGCAGTGCTCCGGAGTCCCACGGGTTGACGGCACAGGAAATCCTGGGCTTCGCGTTGTTCAACAACGGCGGCACGGGCATTCGCAACGCGGGCAATCCCGCCTGTGCCGGTTGCCATGGCCCGGTCGCGAATCCTCCGGCGGCACCCGGTGCAGTGATTCTGCCCGTGATGTCGGAGGCTGCGTACATATCCGGGCAAACGAATCCGTTCACTCCTATCGAGCGTTCGCGCGCCGATGTGGTGTCGGAGTACTTCGACGGCACGACGCATGGTGTTCCAGAGATCGTGTTGCCGCGAGCGGTCGCCACACCCACGAACACGACGCCGTTCAACCAAGTCAACGGCGGTGTGCACGATCGCGGGTTCTTCAACATCGGCGTCACGCTTTCGTCTGCCGATCCTGGCAACGGCGGGCTGGACCCCTATGGCAACACGCTGTCGCTCGCGCGCATGCTCCTCATTGACGAAGGCGGCGGCAGCTCCGTCGACCCACCGATGGTGATCACGCCGGCCACGGCCGCAAGCCCCACGATCGCCCGGCGCATCACGTTGACGGGGACGCTGGCCACGACCGACGAATACAATCGTTGCTCGGCGCCCAACATCATCGAGGGCGGCGGCACGCCGCCGTTCCTCGGATGCATCAACGTCGTCACGAACAGCGATGGCAGCACGGGCTACAACCCCGACAACGTTGGCCCGCCGACGAGCGGGACGCTCGACGTGAGCCAGGAGCGCGAGATGGTCGACGGTGGCTTCAAGACGCCGAGCCTGCGCAACGTGGGCTTGACCGCGCCGTACTTCCACTCGGGCAACTACAGCGACCTGCGCAGCGTGATAGAGTTCTACGCGCGCGGCGGCAGCCGCCGCAGTAAGAGCCTTGAGGACGCGGCGCAACGGGGCGACACCTCCGGCTCGGGTTTGCTCGGCAAGGAGCTATTTCCTTCGGACTCGGAGCACGGCACCAACGTCGATTTCTTCATCCGCGACATCAAGTCGACTCCCGAACAGATAGACGCGTTAGTGGCCTTTATGCTCACCTTGACGGATCTGCGCGTACAGTGCGACCAAGCGCCGTTCGATCACCCGCAGCTGAATATCGTTCATGGTCATACGACCGCCGATAAGACGCCTAAGGACGGCAAGGCTGACGACATCAAGGCCGTGCTGCCAGCCGTGGGCGCCACGGGCTATACGCCGGAGTCGGGCTACTGCTTGCCGAACAAGGGCGATCTGTTTGCGACCGGCATGCAGGGCCGCGTGGGTGGTCCGAAGCCGACGCCGGCCGACTTATAGTCCGCGTTTGATCCGCCTTTAAGAGACCGAGCCGCGTTCTGCGCCCCGGTCTCCTTTATTGACTCACCTGATCCAAAAGGCCGGACTCCAACTCAAGGAAGACGCGATCGGGGCAGTGACTTTGAGCCAGCGGGATTGAAATGCCAGGCAGGATGTGATGTAGATGACCTTGCGATCCTTCCTGAGTTGCACTTGTAGTAGACAGTATTCCTCCCAGCGCGATTTGAGTTCGATATAGCGGCGTTTGTAGTCGTCTATCGGCTGAGTATAGCCTTGGCCGAGACTGGTGGGGCGGTCAATGAAATCAAGAGCAGCAGGTCTTGATGCACGCAATCAGCGGGGTGCCGTGGTGTAGGCGTGAAGCCCCTGCCTGGAACATCAGTGAGTTAAAAGAACAAGATACTGAAATACCTTGCTTGAGTGGATTCTGCCAGCGCCCTGTCGAGCGAGATGCTGGATGACTGGCACCAAAGGGCTGAGTGGAATCTCTGTACGCCTGAAGTTACGGACGCGCTGTCACAGTTGAAAACCGCCTAATCAAACGGGGCTGAATGGCCCCACAACAACGGGGAGTGATTTGAGCCTGACGACACCCCGTACAGGCTTTCCTTTAGTTACCCAATAAGGCAATATGCGCGTCCCTTGGGGGCTGGAGCATAGTTTAGTAGTTTGAACCATTTACGCCTTGCTACCAAATTTGCTACCAAATCCAGCTGGCGCAAGACAATACCTATTCAATTCAATGATAAAACCTTCACGTGACCTTTAGTAGGGGCCACCACTGAGATAAGGAGCGCTCATGCCTGTTATTACATTGCCCGACGGTAGCCAACGCACTTTCAATCAACCGGTATCGGTGCACGATATCGCCGCCAATATTGGTCCCGGCCTGGCCAAAGCCGCGCTGGGTGCTGTGGTAGATGGCCGGGAGGTGGATACATCCTATGTAGTAGAGCGTGACGCCGTGATTGCGATCATCACAGATCAGGATGATGCCGGTCTTGAAATCATTCGTCATTCCACTGCCCATCTCTTAGCAATGGCGACACAGGAGTTGTTTCCCGGAGTACAGGTCACCATAGGCCCGGTCATTGAGCATGGCTTTTACTATGATTTTGCCACCGGACACAATTTCACGCCCCAGGACCTGGAGAAGATCGAGCAGAGGATGGAAGAGCTCGTGACGCTGGACGTACCTATCGAACGAGTGGTGATGAGTCGGGATGCGGCTATAGAAAGATTTCGCAACATGGGCGAAAACTACAAAGTACAGATTATCGAAGGGCTGCCAGCAGGCGAAGAAATATCGCTGTATATGCAGGGCGCTTGGGGTGACTTGTGTCGCGGCCCCCACGTGCCCAGCACGGGCAAGCTGAAGGCCTTCAAACTGACCAAAGTGGCAGGTGCCTACTGGCGTGGAGATTCTAGCAACGAAATGTTGCAGAGAATTTATGGCACGGCGTGGGCCAACCAAAAACAGCTGAAGCAGTACCTGACCCGTATTGAGGAAGCGGAGAAGCGAGATCACCGCAAGATCGGCAAGCGACTGGGTCTGTTCCATACCCAGGAAGAGGCCCCTGGTATGGTGTTCTGGCATCCGGCTGGTTGGAGCATTTACCAGACCATTGAGCAGTACATGCGCAGGGCCCAACAGGACAATGGTTACCTGGAGATCAGGACGCCTCAGTTGGTAGATCTTTCGCTATGGAAAAAATCCGGTCATGCGGACAAGTTCGGCGACGATATGTTTATGCTGCAGTCAGAGGATCGGGACTTTGCCGTGAAGCCGATGAACTGCCCCTGTCATGTCCAGGTATTCAATCAGGGCCTGAAGTCGTATCGCGATCTGCCCCTGCGTCTGGCCGAATTTGGTTCTTGCCACCGCAATGAGCCGTCCGGCTCGCTGCACGGCATCATGCGGGTGCGGGGTTTTGTGCAGGATGACGCCCATATCTTCTGCACTGAAGCGCAGATTCAGCCTGAGGTCTCAGCCTTCATTGATTTTCTGCACGCCGTTTATGAGGACTTTGGCTTCAGTGAGGTTATTTACAGGTTGTCTACCCGACCCGAGCAGCGGGTCGGCACTGACGCGGACTGGGATCGCGCGGAGAAGGCGCTGGCTGATGCTTTGGACGCCCACAGGCTGCCCTGGCAAGAACTACCGGGTGAGGGCGCTTTCTATGGACCCAAGATCGAGTTTTCACTCAAGGACTGCATTGGCCGTGTCTGGCAATTGGGTACCATCCAGGTTGATTTTTCCATGCCCGGTCGTCTCGACGCCCAGTACGTCGCGGAAGATGGCAGTCGACAGGTGCCCGTTATGTTGCATCGGGCCGTTCTGGGGTCCTTCGAGCGATTTATCGGAATTTTGATTGAGCATTACGAGGGGGTTTTCCCCACCTGGCTGGCTCCCACGCAGGTGGTTGTGCTCAATATTACGGACAAGCAGTCCGAATATGCCCAAAAAGTGGAAGATTCCTTGAAAAACAATGGCTTTCGGGTCACTTCGGACTTGAGAAATGAAAAAATCGGCTTTAAAATCCGCGAGCACACAATTCAGAAGGTCCCCTACCTGCTTAGTGGTAGGGGATAAAGAAGTGGAATCACAGACTGTGGCCGTGCGTGCCCGTCGTGGTGAGGACCTGGGATCCATGGATCTCGATGCGTTTATAGCGCGCCTCACGGACGATGTTGCATGTCGCGGCCGTATCGTATTGGAGAATCAGTATTAAGAAAGATAGTGGCAAAGGAGCCAGTAAAAAGGCGATTATTAATGACCAGATCACGGCGGACCCTGTTCGCCTGGTTGGAGCCGAAGGTGAGCAGGTAGGGATCGTTTCCCTTAAAGAGGCACTGGCAGCGGCCGAGGCGGCTACCATGGATCTGGTGCTAATTGCCGATTCTGACCCCGTAGTTTGTAAACTGATGGACTACGGCAAGTTTGTGTTTGAAATCAAGAAACAAAAAGCCGCTCAGAGAAAGAAGCAGAAGCGGACGCAGATTAAAGAAATGAAGTTTCGTCCAGGGACGGAGGAGGGAGATTACCAGGTAAAACTACGCAACCTGGTACGTTTCCTTGAAAATGGCGATAAGGCCAAAGTCACGCTGCGTTATCGCGGACGTGAAATGGCTCACCAGGAAATCGGCATGGAGCTACTCAAGCGAGTGGAAGCTGATCTGGCCGAATTGGGGGCTGTCGAGCAATTTCCGAAGATGGAAGGCCGGCAACTCACTATGGTTATCGCGCCCAAGCGGAAGAACTAGCGGCCTGTGAATGCCCTGGTTTCTTTATATATCAACTGTCAAATGCGGAGTATTTGATTATGCCTAAAGCAAAAATTCACAGTGGGGCTGCCAAGCGGTTTAAAAAGACTGCCGGCGGTTACAAGCGCAAGAGCGCCAACAAAAGTCATATCCTGACCAAGATGACAACCAAGCGTAAGCGCCAGTTGCGTGGAACTTCAATGATCCACGCGAACGACAAGGTGCTGATCGACCGTATGTTGCGGGCGCGCTAATTGGTTTCCCATTAGAAATTAGGAGAAGACTATGCCTCACGTAAAACGTGGTGTGGTGGCACATCGCCGCCACAAGAAAATATTGAAGCAGGCCAAAGGTTACTACGGAGCGCGCAGCCGTATTTTCCGGGTTGCCAAGCAGGCCGTTACCAAGGCGGGCCAGTATGCCTACCGTGACCGTCGTCAGCGCAAGCGTCAGTTCCGCGCGTTGTGGATCACGCGTATCAACGCCCAGTCGCGTGCTAATGGCTTGAGCTATAGCCGTTTGATCAATGGCCTTAAAAGGGCCGAGATCGGCCTGGATCGTCGAGTGTTGGCAGATCTGGCCGTGCATGACAAGCCGGGTTTTGCTGCGATCGTGGAGCAAGCGAAGGCCGCATTGGCCTAAGTCCAACCCCACCGCTCAGGCGGTTCGCAGGCTACATGTAATCCAAAAAGGGAAAGGGCTGTGCTCTTTCCCTTTTTGTTTTTGGGATGCATGTGTAAGGCATGTGATGTATACAAGAACAAGACCAGAGATAGATTAAATGGAAAACCTCGAACCAATGGCCAATGAGGCCAAGGCCGCGATAGCTGCAGCGGAGGATGGCGCTACGCTGGAGCAGTTGCGTGTCGACTACCTCGGCAAAAAGGGCCAGATTACTGGTCTGCTCAAGGGTCTGGGTAACTTGTCCGCAGAGGACCGTCCACAGGCCGGGGCGCTGATAAACGTGGTGAAGCAGGAGCTTCAGGACCTGATCAGCGCGCGCAAAATCGCGCTGGACGCAACAGCGGTGAAAGCGAAGCTTGAACAGGAGACCATCGACGTGACCCTGCCGGGGCGCGGCCAGTCCACTGGTGGCGTGCACCCTGTGACGCGCACTATTGAGCGAATGGAAGATTTTTTCGCCGCAATTGGTTTTGACGTGGTGGAAGGACCTGAGATCGAGGACGACTACCACAACTTCGAAGCGCTCAATATACCGGCCCACCACCCCGCGCGAGCCATGCACGATACCTTCTACGTGGATGAGCATACTGTGCTGCGCACGCACACCTCGCCTGTGCAGGTGCGTGTGATGGAGGGGCAGGAGCCGCCGCTGCGTATCATTTGCCCCGGTCGGGTCTATCGCTGCGATTCGGATCTGACGCATAGTCCCATGTTTCACCAGGTCGAAGGACTATTGATTGACGAGCATTCCAGTTTTGCCGATCTCAAGGGCCTGATCGAGGATTTCCTGCGCGTATTTTTTGAACGTGAACTGGCGGTGAGATTCCGGCCTTCCTATTTTCCCGTTCACTGAACCATCTGCGGAAGTGGATATTCAGTGCGTTAACTGTGGAGGTAAGGGTTGCCGTGTCTGTAGCCAGACCGGGTGGATTGAAGTAATGGGCTGCGGAATGGTGCACCCCAAAGTTTTTGAGTTTTCGGGAATTGACACGGAAAAATACTCCGGTTTCGCTTTTGGTATGGGTGTGGAGCGCCTCGCGATGTTGCGCTATGGCGTAAACGACCTGCGCCTGTTCTTTGACAATGACCTGCGTTTTCTCGAACAGTTCTGAGCGGAGAAATAAAGAGTGAAAATTAGCGAACAATGGTTGCGCGAGTGGGTCTCTCCGGCATTGACTACTGCAGAACTGGCGCATCAGATCACTATGGCCGGTCTGGAGGTTGATGCGATTGAATCGGTGGCCGGTGTATTCAGCGGGGTGGTCGTAGCGCAAATCCTTAGCGCGGAGCAACATCCGGATGCTGACAAGTTGCGCATTTGCCAGGTCAGTATCGGCAGCGAAACCTTACAGGTTGTGTGCGGCGCACCCAATGCACGGGTTGGCCTGAAAGCTCCTCTGGCGCAAGTGGGCGCCGAACTGCCGGGCAACTTCCGGATCAAGCATGCGAAACTACGTGGCGTAGAGTCGCACGGCATGCTCTGCGCAGAGCAGGAACTGGGGCTGACAGGGGTCTCGGAAGGGCTGATGGAACTGGCCGCTGACGCGCCGGTGGGTGCTGATTTGCGACACTATTTAGCTCTGGATGACAAAGTGATTGAAATCAGCGTTACACCCAATCGCGCGGATTGCCTGAGTATATCCGGGATCGCACGCGAAGTGAGTTTGCTCAACAATCTAGCGGTGAATGCACCGGAATTTACTCGAGTTCCAGCTTCGATAACTGACTCTTTTCCGATAGAGGTGGGTGCGAAGGAATGTTGTCCGCGTTATGTCGGTCGGGTCATCAGTGGTGTCGATATTTCTCGCCCCAGCCCCATGTGGCTGCGGGAGAAGTTGCGACGCTGTGGTATGCGCTCTATCGACGCGGTGGTGGATGTTACTAACTATCTGCTGCTGGAACTCGGTCAGCCCATGCACGCTTTTGACCTGAGAAAACTGCAGGGAGCTATTGAGGTGCGCATGGCCGTATCGGGCGAATCTCTCGAACTGCTGGATGGACAGACGATTACATTATGCCCGGACACGTTGATAATTGCTGATCGCAAGGGGCCGCTCGCCATCGCCGGAATTATGGGTGGAAAGCAATCTGCAGTCAGTGCTACTTCCAGGGATATTTTTCTGGAAGCGGCGTTCTTTGCGCCCAATCAATTGGCGGGAAAGGCACGATCTTATGGCTTGCACACGGACTCTTCCCACCGCTTTGAACGTGGCGTGGATTTCCAGTTGCAGGTGGCGGCAATGGAGCGCGCCACCCGGATGCTGGTGGATATCGTGGGTGGTGAAGTGGGTCCCCTCCAGGAGGTGGTCTCAAAAGAGCATCTGCCCACACGACCTGATGTAGCGCTGCGAGCAGCCCGTATCAAGAAAGTACTGGGCTTCGCTCTGGCCGCAAGTGAGGTAGAGCGTATTCTTTCTGGCCTCGGTCTGGGTGTGACGGCCACCACAGAAGGCTGGATTTGCAGCGTTCCCAGCTGGCGTTTCGATATAGGAATTGAGGCGGACCTGTTGGAGGAGTTGGCACGTGTGTACGGTTACAACCGGCTACCGGTGACGCGTATCCGCGCTGATCTGGTCATGCAAGCACGGCCGGAAGCAGCGTTGTCTATCCGTTATCTGCGCCGACATCTGAGCGCCAGAGGTTACCGTGAGGCGATCACTTACAGCTTTGTGGATCCTGAATTGCAGCGGGTGTTTGATCCGGACCAGGAACCGGTGGCACTGAGCAATCCAATGTCTGCGGACATGGCGGTAATGCGGACGAGTCTGCTGCCTGGTCTGGTTACCGCTGTGCTGCACAACGTCAATCGACAGCAGCCTAGAGTGCGGTTGTTCGAGACCGGCCTGCGATTTCTTCCTGGGGACTCTGGACTGCACCAGGTTCCGACGCTGGCCATGGTGTGTACTGGGCAGCGCTTCGCAGAAGCCTGGACAGAATTTGGGGAAGCGGTGGGATTCTTTGATCTCAAGGGCGATCTGGAGAGCCTGCTGGCGTTGACTCAGAGCCCAGGGCAGTATGTATTCGAGACCGCTTTGCGCCCGGTGCTCCATCCGGGGCAGAGTGCGCGACTGACCCGAAAGGGGCAGGTGGTGGGTTTTGTCGGCGCGCTGCACCCCTCAGTGGGGTCCGGGTTGGGACTGAATGCGCCCCTTTATCTCTGCGAAATCGACCTTGCTGTGCTGCTGGAGGGAAGAGTTCCCCAATTTAGGGAGTTGTCCAAATTCCCCGAAATTCGCCGTGATATTGCAGTGGTTGTCGACAGTTCAGTATCAGCTGCCAGATTGATGCACGATGTTAGAATGGCAGCTGTGACTTACCTCACAGACTTAACGCTTTTTGATGTCTATACGGGCAAAGGTATTGATCCTAATAGAAAAAGCCTTGCGCTGGGTTTGACATTCCGCGATCAATCCCGCACTCTTGGCGACGAAGATGTAAATCTGGCCGTAGGTCAAGTCATTGATCTGCTGGAAAAAAACTATAACGCTGAGCTTAGGAAGTAGGTACACGGGAAGATGGCTGCGCTGACAAAATCTGAAATGGCTGAACGCCTGTTTGAAGAGCTAGGGCTCAACAAACGGGAGGCCAAGGAGATTGTCGAGTTGTTCTTCGAGGAAATTCGTGGTTGCCTCGAAAATAACGAACAGGTGAAGTTGTCCGGTTTTGGCAACTTCGATTTGCGCGATAAGAGTCAGCGCCCAGGTCGAAACCCCAAAACAGGTGAAGAAATTCCCATCTCTGCCCGCAGAGTCGTTACCTTCAGACCTGGTCAAAAGCTCAAAGCCCGAGTAGAAGCATATGCTGGAACCAACCCACAACAATGAACTGCCCACGATTCCCGGTAAACGATATTTCACTATTGGTGAAGTAAGCGAACTCTGTGCGGTTAAACCCCACGTTCTGCGCTATTGGGAACAGGAGTTCCCTCAGTTAAAACCAGTCAAGCGCCGTGGCAATCGCCGCTACTACCAGCGCGAAGACGTGCTCACCATTCGGCAGATCCGCGGTCTGTTGTACGATCAGGGTTACACCATCGGTGGAGCCAGGCTGAGGATGACTGACGAAAACAGGAAAGATCCTCTTTCGGCGGAGCTAAGTGCAGTGATCAAGGAAACCATTGAGGAGTTGGAAGATGTCCTCAAGGTTCTAGCACCCTCCAAATAGCCGTTGTGTCAAACGCGGTATTGAGTATAATGCCGCCCTTGCAAATCAAGCGATCTCGGGGCGTAGCGCAGCCTGGTAGCGCACTTGACTGGGGGTCAAGTGGTCGCAGGTTCAAATCCTGCCGTCCCGACCATATACGACAACAATTAACATCCTAGAATGTCCGCAACGCCCTGTAAATCAGGGCTTTTTTGTTTATACTCCTTCCTGAGTTGTCCGGTAATGTCCGGCAGTATACCGCCAAAAAGGCGGTATTTTTGGCGGTACTTTTGATACCAAAAAAGTTGATACCGCCAAATTCACCACTTGAGAGAGTGGCGCATGGGCAAGCTAACAGCGACTGAAGTACAGCAAGCCAAAGGCCGGGCTAAGGCTGTCAAACTGTCAGACGGTGGCGGGTTGTACCTGTTGATCAAACCCAATGGCACCAAGTACTGGCGATACAATTACCGCTTTGCTGGAAAGCGCAAAACACTTGCGTTGGGAGTTTACTCTGACACCAGCCTGGCAGTGGCGCGTAGGAAGCACCAGACTGCACGCGAGACACTGGCCACAGGCATAGACCCCGGCGAAGCGAAACGGATTGAGCGCATCACCCGACACCTCGCGAGCGCGGACAGTTTCGAGGCAGTGGCTATCGAGTGGTACGAGTCCAAGCTACAGGACAAATCGGACAGCTACCGTGACCGCACTGCACGCCTTTTAAAAAATGACCTGTATCCCCCATTGGGCAACCGTCCAATTAACCAGATTACCCCGGCAGAATTGTTGATGGCGCTGCGTAAAGTGGAAGCGCGCGGCGCAGTGGACATGGCTCACCGGGCCAAAGAGACGGCGGGACAGGTATTCCGCTATGCAGTGGCTACGGGCCGTTGTGAGCGCGACCCTAGCGCGCGACCTGAAAGGTGCGCTCAAGTCACGCATAAAGAAACACCATGCGGCGATCACAGACCCGGCGCAAGTGGGCAAACTGTTACTGGCAATTGATGCATTCCAAGGCACCCCCGCTGTTAAAACAGCCCTGCAATTGTCCCCGCTGTTATTCCAGCGCCCTGGCGAAATTCGCGCCATGGAGTGGGCAGAAATCAACTGGGAAGAAGCAGCGCTGGGAAATACCCGCCGAAAAAATGAAGATGCGCCAGCCGCACATTGTCCCGCTATGCAGCTCAGGCGCGTGGACGCTGTTACGTGAGACTTGCACGCGCTCACCGGGCGGGGCCGGTACGTATTCCCCAGCGCAAGGGGTGGCAGTCGCTGCCTGTCTGAAAACGGTGTACGCACAGCCCTGCGCACGCATGGGCTATGACAATGACACAATGACCCCGCACGGCTTCCGCGCCATGGCCCGCACCATTCTGGATGAAGTGTTGAATTACCGGGTGGACTATATTGAGCATCAGTTAGCCCACGCGGTAAGGGATGCCAACGGTAGAGCTTATAACCGTACGTCTCATTTGCCAGAGCGAAAAAAAATGATGCAGGGATGGGCGGACTACCTGGATAACCTTAAAGCCCAAGCGAAGGCGGGGAATGTGGTGACAGTGAAGTTTGGAAAAACCACGCCAGTTTAGGCGACTGTAGCGGCTAACTGATTCTGTATTGTAGTTTAGGTGTTTACTCGGACTCTACGGCAGGCGAACCACCCCCGCCATCGGTTTGAAACGACATAGTGATTGGTACTGTCACCCCTCAGAAAATTTTTCATTTTTAAAAAAAACTGAACAACCCAATGAGCATCAGCGACCGCTTTTTCGATAGCGGACATTGCTGCAACTAGAGAGGGAACTCCCGCTTTCGCCTATTTGCGGCCATTAGCACCCGAGCCTGATACCACCAATCTAGCGAGTCTTTAGGTAGCGGCCGAGATTGATGGCGGGCTTTTCTATACAGCGATAAACAAGGCCCGATAATAAGATTGTTAATGTCGTACAAATCAGCAGGTACACACTGAGGTGCATATCTCCCCATTTCAATAGGTTAGTTTTTACCAAATGAATCACTCCGATAAATACTACAGGATGCAGCAGATATATGGAGTAACTTATAGTGCCCAGCCATACGAAAAAAGGATTGGTGACCTTTATATAAATTGAACCTACAACAAACAGACCTAGGCCCAGGAAATAGGGAATCGCTGGTTTAAGCAGATTGAAATCACCGTAATATGCATATATTTCCACTGATATCAGGTGCCGTAATAAAATGATAAAGAGGAGCGCAACAACAAAAACAACAATAGGAATTTGATAGCCACGAATAGAACAGACTCCCTGCCTGTCATCGTACCAAGCCCGAAATAAACCACCCCAAAACATTATTGCCAGATATTCGGGCATCCCCACCCAATGTATAGCCGCCACGTCGAGAATCCTCGTGCGTAGCGTCGGGCGGTCTATCACACATTGAAAAATCGCCACTAATACGATCCCCAAAGTAAAAAGTATGACAGGCTTTTGGAGCCAGCCACACAGAAACAAGATAAGACAAAGGAGGTAGAAGACTAATTCGACTTCAAGCGTCCAAAAAAGCCCTTCCAATGGTTTCACATGGAAAACAGAATGGAGCATTGGGATGTTTCCGAGAACCTGCGACCAGTCAATGGCTCGACCTTGCCATACAAAGTTAACCAGTAAAGTAAGACATATGGCTGTCCAAAAGGCAGGAAAGAGTCTGAAAAAACGACTAATTACGAATTTACGCGAACCTGTATATAGCTGCCCCTTCAAGCTCGGACAAATGACAAAGCCACTAATGGCAAAGAATGCGATTACGCCCGTTTTCCCAAAACTTAGATCTGAAGCCATATCGTATAAAAGGGTGCCCTGCGCTTTCACTGCAGGAAAATAAATAAAGTTTGAAGCCGTATGTAAAAAGAGAACTAACAAAGCAGCAACGCCGCGTATCGAGTCAATATGGGCGATGCGGTTCTGATTAGGGACGCTCAATATATTATCCTTGAATGAATTATTCTGAGTAACAGAAATTGCAATAACTCCAACTGTAGCACGCCCTGATACGAATATTGATTTGTTTTAGGAGGGCATCGAAGGAGCCGTTGCGATGGATAATAACGGGGTTGAGTTGACTATATTTGTTGCAGCAGTCTCCAAAAACTTGTTGTGGTCAACTAATACCGCACAGTAGTTTCAATTTTCCCGATGATTCTGCGGTTTCATTTTTAAAGAATACTGACAGGAGTCGGATGTCCGCAAAGAGGTGTTTGCTGCTGTTTGGAAGCCGTGCATGGACGACTGAGCTACGACCGCTATGCACGTCAAAGCGGGCGTCGGTGGACAGCAAGCACGAACTTTCCAAAACGCCTAATCGTCAGAGAGATTTTACGGACTTTCAAATACTTTGGCTTTGCTTTCCAATTTTTTCGACAGTATTACTTTCAACTTCCCATTCTTCAACAACTTAGCGTGACTGTGGTCTAAGTCCACTGGGGTATCCAGCGGTACGGACTCGAAGAATGATTGTGTTTTCGAGGTCGACTCGCCGCCATTACTTTTTTTCTGCGTGGTCGTTTCACTATGCGAGCCGAAAATCTGCAGTACATTTCCCGCGACTTCGATCTCGATTTCTTGCGGAGCAAAGCCCTTGAGCGTAAGTTCCACCACCGTATTCTTTTTCTGCTCTTTCACCTCCAGATGAACCGGCTCCGACAACTCAGCCTGGGCTTCGAGCCAGTCAGTTACAGGGCTCCCCAGAGCGGGATCGCGCAGCAAGGACAGCTGATAGGCCCTTTCCCTGATCTGTTCCTGGAATTGGTTAAATGCCTCGCTGAGTTGACCACTGAGGCGAATATCGGACGTCTTGCCGGAATGCGAACTTCCCATGTGGCTTCTCCCGCGGACCCTGGTTCCACGCTAACACTACAAAGGGTCAGGGATTGTCCATCCTGAAGAGAGGCAACGCATTGCGTTAGGTCAAGATTAGCGCACAATCTGCACCCGATACATGGCGGCGATTTTCCCCGTTAGTTTGTCGAAATCTATTGAATATTTACGCCCGCTTCGAGGTATTTAGAGTCTAAAATCTACCTTCGAAACCTCACCATCCTACGACCGCTATCCTGCCCAGCAACGGTCATAGCTAGGTCTGAAGCGGGAACTCCCGGAATCGCCGACAAACGCCCTTAGTGATTGAAAAAAGTAGCGAAACTATGCCCTTTCACCCACATCCAACTATTGATAGGCGCCCTCGTGTTATACGGTATGGCCCGTATACTTAACGGTTATGAATATCTTCCAGTACTGCTTACATGCGACATTTCTAAACACCGGGAGGAAATCTGTGAAAGTGTTCGTTGTTTCCCTTTTGTTGTTTGGGTTTTCGACATTTAGCGAAGCGCAGACTAACCAAAGCGAATTCACGGCCCCATTTCAGATAGAGAACAGCGTGATTGAGCGCACTCAGGCAGGTGTCGCGCAAGTGTTCGCTGCCAGTTCATCGGGTAGCGGATTTTTCTTCGACATCAACGGCTCCATCTTTGCAATAACGAATTCTCATGTAATTGAGTCGTCGCTGCAGCGTCCAGCACCGGGACAGAGCAAGGTAGTTGCGCCGGTTAAGGTGCGCACGGCTTTCGGTGAAGAAGTTCGAGCGACTGTGTGGAAGGAGAGTCAGCAGCATGACATTGCAATTCTTAAATTGGAGAGAATTCCGGCGACAGTTGTGCCGCTTGAACTAAGTGCTGCCAGTCCGCGTGCGGGAATGGAAGTTTTCCTGTGGGGTGCTCCGAGAGGGATAAGCTTGGTACCGCTGGACGGCGCCATTGCTGATCTGGCAGTGAATTCTGATTCAAACATTTTCGCAGGCGCGCCAGTAAGGCTAATTCTGGCAAGAATCTCCGTCGCGCCAGGAAATTCTGGTGGCCCACTTCTAGACAGACAGGGGAAATTAATCGGTGTCATTGCGGCGCGCCAGAACACGCCAGAGAACATTAATACCGGCATCTCGGTCGCTATAGCAGCTAACCAGTTCGCTCCAACGATCATGGCATTTGATCCACGTGAGGCGGATAAACTAAGCTTCGCTGACCCACCAACAGAAGGCGCGCCACCAACAACGCGCGTGGAAGTTCGTCCCTTACATTCCTCACCATCACCGGGTAATCCGAAGACCCATGTTTCAGATTTTGCTCTCGGCGAGTCTCAAGCTGTAGGTTACAACTGCTTCCAGCGACTTAAGGTGCCGCCTGGGGCTGGAACGCCGAATTATGTTCTGGTTGAACCCGGAAATGTGAAGATTGTTGAGTTTCCGCTTGGAATAGATCGCATTCGCTCGTCTCGAATGATCGGCGCGCAAAACTTGGAAATTTCAGTGGGCGCGTCCCGAGATGGAGTAGACACCTTCGTGTGTCTATTGCACTGAACCGCCTTAGTGCGCGAGATGCCTAACCCATCGCTCAAGCGGAGCGTTGCCGGCAGGCCACTTAGCCCGAACGTTAGAGCCGCTCCGAGGTGTTTGCTGCTATTTAGGAGAGCCTGGCTATTACCGCTTTAGTCAGGATAGCGGTCGCCGGTGAGCAGCGGAGACGAACTTCCCTGATCGACTAATTCTCGCCATCTATATCGATTGATTTCAACTTAATAAGTGATACATATCAATGCAAGAAAATTGAGAAGCCCATAGGATTAAAGATTATTATGAAGGGAAGGGTTAGCTGTCATATTTTATTGTTGATCTATATTAAGGAGGATGTGATGTCGTTAATACCACGAGATTCACTATTTGATCTGGATAATTTGTTTAATCACTTCTGGAGTCCCGCAGTAAGTAAGGAGATGACTGCTGACTTCTTTTCACCGCGAGTTGATATCAAAGAGAAAAAAGGAAAATACGAGATCACTGCCGACCTACCTGGCGTCGATAAGGATCACATGTCCATTACTCTGGAGAATGGGGTATTGACTATTGAAGCCAGTACCGAAGAGGAAAAAACTGAGAAAGAAGACGGTAAGGTCATTCGTAAGGAGCGGCGCTCTGGGAAATTCATGCGCAGTTTTAACCTCGGTCCCGGTGTTAAAGAGTCAGACATAGACGCCAAATTTAAGAACGGTGTGTTAAAGTTAGTCGTGCCGAAGGCGAAAGCGCAGGTTGTCGAACCAAAGCGGATTGATGTAAAATGAAATGTTAAAAGCGGCCGATATATCAGCATCTGCCGAAGTAGAGTTCTTCTACTGTCGGGTTGTTGCCCGTAGCTAGTCAATGCAAAAAAGCCTGAGCAGAACTTCTGACGTATGCCCACTTCGGTGGGTTTTTTATTGCGTCTGACTTGAGGTTGGGAATGACCATTCCTGGCACATTTGTGACCTAAATATTGGCCAATTTAGCCCTTCGGTAAAGTCCCTTGTGAGGTGTTTAGAGTCGAAAATGAACCTTCAAAAACCAGCTATCCTGCGACCGCTATCCTACTCAGTTGCGGTCATTGCCCGGCTTAATGGGGGAACTTCCCTGCTTGCCAACTATCGGCCCCAAGAGTTGGAGAGGATTCATCGGCTTTCATTCCCCAGTCGGCGAGTGCGTGAAAAAAGATCTGCCAGAACCTTGATGTGAGCACGATTTCGCCTGGTGAAACGGCTGGTTCACGCTCCTTTCAGGTTCAGCCGCGGAACTTCAGTAAAAATCCTGATCTCGACACCTCGTTTATATGTCCTATACTCCTTGGGCATGTACTGTTGCCTCTGGTTATCAAAGGAAATGATGATGAAGATTCGATTATTCTTGCTGGCTTTCACCGTGTTACCGCTATGCGTGCACGCTGAATCTCTCGATATCAAAACCGGACTCTGGGAGATCACAATGTCGACCGCAATGTCCGGAGTACCAATTCCTGCGGAGGCGCTGGCGAATATGCCGGCCGCACAACGCGAGAAGATGGAGGCGGCAATGCGCGCACGCTCCGGCGAGATGAACACAAAAACTCATCGCAGCTGCGTGACCCAGGAAGACCTCGACCGTGGGCAGTTCATCAAGAGCGAAAAGGAGAACTGCAAGCGCAATGTTGTCGAACAAAACGCCCGACATTTCGAAGCAGAAGAAATCTGCGGTGCTCCGGAACCCTCGAGGTCCCATACGACCGTTGCCGCGAAGACGCCCGAGACCTATACCGCCACAATGGATATGGCGCAAGGCGAGGGCGGAAAGGTACATGTCGAGATGAGCGGACGCTGGATTGCTGCGGCCTGCAGCGAGGCAGACGAGAACTGAGACAAACGAAGAAAGCTCGCCGAGTCGCGCGTGTATGGCTACATCGCCCACTTCTTGGAGTTCAGGCGCGACAGCCGCCTGATACGTCCGCGTGCCCGGTACATCGGGCGGGCCGTCGGCGCACATAGCCAGTCTGCGGCCTGATGCGATCCCGCTGCCGCCACTCCCGTCGGCATTTGCCACCGGGTAACATTATCATCACGGATAATCCGCGACTCGCGAAAAGTACACAGCCCGCGATTAGCAGACTAGACTGAAGCAGCGACGGGCAGAAAAGTGTCTTTTGGAAAACGGACTGATTGGTCCCTTATGGTCTGACGACATACACGCATGAGCCAACCGGCCGACTTCAAGCTTGAGACCAGAGACCAGGGTCAGACCGCTGGGCTGACTGGCGACTGGACAGCCGTGCGTATGGGGTGGGCCAATGAGCGTCTCGGCGAGGCGCTGAAGGGCACGCACGGCATCTTCATCGATGCAAATGGCATCGACCGCTGTGACACCTCGGGGGCTTACGGCATCCTGAAAGCCGTTGAGCAGGCGGCCGGGCCGGGCGAGATCAGTGCTCGCCAGGAGATCGTCCGGCTACTGGACATGGTCGCCCAAGCCGCCGCAGCACCGCGGACACCGATCGTGACTCCACGCCCGTTCTACGACCTGTTCGAGCGCGCTGGCCGGGGCGTCGTGAGTGTCGGCATCGATGCCTACCAACTCAATATCTTCAACGGCCAACTGCTGTTAGCCCTTGGTCGGGCGATCCGTCGACCGGCCGAGGTGCGTTGGGCCGCCGTCTTTTCTTTAGCGGAGCGGGCTGGGCTGGATGCCATCCCGATCGTCGCGACCACCACCTTCTTCATCGGTGCGGTCGTGGGCCTGCTCGGCGCCAATATTCTGAGCAAGTTCGGCGCTCAGGTTTTCGTCGTGGACCTTATAGGCATCTCCGTGCTGCGCGAATTCAACGTCCTGATCACCGCCGTGCTCCTGGCCGGTCGGTCGGCCTCGGCCTTCGCCGCAGAGATCGGCGCGATGAAGATGAAGCAGGAGATCGACGCCATGCAGGTTCTCGGCGTTGATCCCTTCAGCGCCCTTGTGTTCCCCCGGTTCCTGGCGTTGCTGCTCAGCATTCCCCTGCTCACTTTTATCGCTACGTTGGCGGGACTGGCCGGGGGTATGGTCATCGCCGGGACGGTACTGGATCTGGGTCCGGCGCTGTTTCTACAGCGCCTGATCGATAATGTCGGGGTGACGCATTTCTGGGTTGGTCTCTCGAAGGCGCCCGCGTTTGCGGTGGTGATCGCCGCTATCGGTTGCCGGCATGGCATGGAAGTGGGCGGCGACGTCGAATCCCTTGGCCGCCGCGTCACGGCGGCGGTCGTCCAGGCGATTTTCGCCACTATCCTGATCGATGCAATCTTCGCCCTGATCTATATGCAGCTGGACATATAATGGAAGTTGATGACGAAACACTGCTGGATAGAGAGGCTCCCCCGGTTGAGGTGCGCGGGCTAATCTCCCGGATCGGCGGCCGCACCATCCACGACAACCTTGATCTGGTCGTGAACCGAGGTGACATTGTGGGTGTAGTTGGCGGCTCGGGCACCGGCAAGTCTGTACTGCTAAATACAATCATCGGCCTGAGACGTGCCGAGGGCGGATCAGTGAAAATCTTCGGTCAGGACATCCGCGACGCCCGCCGCCGGCATTGGACAGCGATCAACCGTCGCTGGGGTGTTCTGTTTCAACAAGGAGCCCTGTGGTCGAACCTCACCGTCAGGGAGAATGTGGCTGCCCCGCTTTTTGAGCACACCGACATGCTCAAGGATGAGATCGACGAGCTGGCGGACCTGAAGATCGCCTTGGCCGGCCTGCCGCACGGCGCCGGGGCACTAAAGCCCGCCGAGCTGTCCGGCGGCATGATAAAGCGTGCGGGTCTGGCGCGCGCTCTGGCGCTGGACCCGGAACTACTATTTCTCGATGAGCCCACCTCGGGCCTGGATCCGATCAGCGCAGCGGCGTTCGATGAGCTGATTCGCGATCTTGCCGACAGTCTGGACTTGACCGTGCTCATGATCACCCACGATCTCGACAGCCTTTATACGATCACCGATCAGGTGGCTGTCCTCGCCGACAAGAAAGTTGTCGCCATGGCGCCCGTGCGCGAACTCGAATATTCCGACCACCCCTGGATTCGGGAGTATTTTGGTGGTCCACGGGGACGCCTGGCGTCCGGGGCGCGGGCTACGCAAGGAGCAAGCTGATGGAGCGCAACGCTAACTACGCCCTCGTGGGCATCGCCTCGACGCTGCTGCTGATAGGCTTGATCGTGTTCAGTCTCTGGCTGGCGGCGTTCAAATTCGGACAGACCTACGACCACTACGACATCGTCTTCAAAGGACCTGTCAACGGTTTGTCCCAGGGGGGCGAAGTCCATTTCAACGGCATTAAAGTCGGCGAGGTGACCAGTATCTCGCTCGATACGGTCGATCCCACCCTTGTAATCGCCAGGGCTGAGATGATGTCGGACGTTCCCATCCGTATCGATAGCTATGCAACGCTGGAGCCGCAGGGCATCACCGGCTTGAACTATGTGCAGATCAGCGCAGGAACGCCCTCCCTGCAACTGCTGAAGGACACAGTCCCCCGAAAAAACGTACCGCGCATCCGCTCCGAGCCCAGCGCACTCTCGAATCTGCTGGACGGCG
Organism: uncultured Gammaproteobacteria bacterium; assembly: GCA_963747995.1. Classification (GTDB taxonomy): domain Bacteria; phylum Pseudomonadota; class Gammaproteobacteria; order Pseudomonadales; family Halieaceae; genus Marimicrobium. Next base: position 78,733 of record CAVVHD010000009.1, read on the forward strand.
GCAGCAACGTCCTGGCGCGGGCGGACGAGGCCCTTGGCCGAATCAACCGCATCCTGTCGGACGAGAACATCAAACGCCTCAGTGCTACGCTGGATGATATCCAGGCTATTAGCGCGGAGCTGCGCGATCGCAAGTCGATCATCGCCGATGCAGAGCGCGCCGTTGAAAACGTGAACGAGGCTGCTCAGCAGATTGGCGAACTGGCCAAGTCGAGCAACACCCTGGTCAATGGCGATGGCCGTCGCAGCATGGCCAGGCTGGCCGACGCGGCCAGGGACCTGAGCACGATGATGGGCAAGCTGGAGAGTCCGACGGGCGACTTCGCCACCACCGGCCTGCCGCAAATTACCTCCGCCATCGCGCGCCTGCAGCAGACTGTCGACAACCTCGACCGCGCGTTGGACGAGGTGCAACAAAATCCCCAGGGTCTGCTCGCCAGGCCGCCCGCACAGGAAATCGAGGTGAAGCCATGATTCCCCCGCACACCGCTTTCTCCAAAACCGTGATCGGGGGCCTAGTACTCGCGGCCGCGACAAGCCTGCTGGTCGGCTGTATCTCGCTCTTCCCGAAGGCGGACCCCGCCCAGCTCTACCGCTTCGGCACCACGGTGCCACAGCTGCAGGAGACAGCGTCAGGCAAGCCAGGTTTCGACGTCTTCCTGACGGTCACCGGCTTTGACCGCGCCGCCGCCAGTGACCGCATCCTGACCGTCACCGGCACACAGGCGGCCTACATCAAGGACGCGCGCTGGGTAACCTCGTCGGTGGCCCTGTTCGAATCCGCTGTGCAACACGCCTTCGACGCAGACCAGGGTCCTGCCCGCCTGATCGCCCACGGCGAGATTGGCAAGGTCGACTATGTGCTCAAGCTCGACGTCCGAACGTTCGAGGCCCGCTACGACAATGGCCAAGACGCTGCCCCCACGATAGTGGTTGAGGTGCACGCAGCGCTGGATCGCACACACAACCAGTCCATCGCGGGTGACCGAAGCTTCAAGGCCTCCGTTACCGCCAGCGACAATCGGGTCGGTGCCATCGCCGAGGCCTTTGACCAGGCCGTCGCCCAGGTCCTGGGTCAGTTGGTGGCCTGGGTGGACGCTCGGGGGGAAGGTTCCAGTGCATCCGTGGTCATGTCACACCAATTGCCATGAAGTTGTGGCACCGCCATTGCAACTGCCCCTGTGCATGCGTATAAAAGCAGGGCAGAACTTCCCAACCAGCCCCCGATTTCAGCGGGTCAGGGCGCCGGGCAAAAGCGAGCTGGAGGATCTGGTTCAGCGGATCAGTCAGCGTGCAGGCCGCTGCCTGGAGCGCCAAGGCTTGCTGGAGCAGGATGCCGAGAGCGCCTGGCTGGATATCGACCCTGCTGAAAAGACCGATGCCATGCCCCACCTCCTGGGTAGTTCCGTGTCTTACCGGATCGCTGTCGGCCCCCAGCAAGGCCAAAAGGCGTTCATGATTCGCACCATCCAACCACTGAACAGGCCAGATACGGGACTGGAACGGGTGGCCAGGGCCAATGGCTTTTCACTGCATGCAGGTGTGAACTGTGAGGGTCCCCAAAAAGACAAGCGAGAGCGCCTTTGCCGGTACATCGCTCGTCCCGCCGTCGCCATCCCCCGTCTATCACTCAGCTCGACCGGCAAGGTGCTCTACACCCTGAAGACACCTTATCGGGACGGTACGAGAGCCTGCCCCGCTGTATCGGGCACCCAGGTGGTGTTCGATCCTGTAGATTTCATCGCCCGACTGGCGGCCCTCGTACCCAAACCCAGGGTCAACCTGACCAGATACCACGGTGTCATTGCCCCAAATCACCGCTGGCGTGGGGAGGTCACTCCGGCCAGGCGTGGCAAGGAACTGAAGAAAGTTGCAAATTCAGACCCAAGGACACCAGCAGAGAGTCATGCCGCTAGAGCCTGCCCCGCGAGCGCAGCGAGTGCTTTGGGCATGACCTGGGCGCAAAGGCTCAAGCGCGTATTCAATATAGACATCGAAGTCTGCAGCCGCTTCGGTAGTTCGGTCAGGGTAATTGCGTGTATTGAAGTTCAAGACATTATGTCCGATAAAGCGGGGTAGGCCCTCGACAGAATCCTGGCCCATCTGCGCGGCAAAGAGCTGGCCACCCCTTACCTACCGCTACTGATACCACGGCCCAGAGCGCCACGTGGGACATGGCCTCTTTTCGCTGGGAAGGATTCCAGCCCAACAGCACTCAGCTCGCAAGGAAGCCAGTGAAAACCGCATGGCGTGAGCTGTTGCGTTCTCTCGTTCTGGAATGAACGGATACGAATGGATATGAATGGCGTGCTCACTGCCGCGAGCAAGATTTCAGGTCAGTAGGCGGGGATTCCGCGAATTTCTCTAGTTCAGCAAGTTCAGTTGACAGGGTCAGTGGGGAAATCTACTCTCAATAGGTCTTTTATATGTCCTATGCTTCATGATCGAGGGGTTATGTTCAGGTCGTACCTGAGTATCATTGTTCCCCGCTGTGGAATTGTGGTTCACAGCTTGCTATTTCTCCTGACCTTGCTTGGAGTCGCGAGTGTATATGCAAGCGCAGGAGGTCGCAGCGGCTTTTCCGGTGATCCAACGACCAACGGCGGAGCTCCCTGCAGTGTCTGCCATGCGCCTGATGGAGCCACTCCACCCACTATTGCAATTGTCGGACCTACAACAATTAACGCCGGTACCACAACAAATTTCTATGTTTCGATAACTGGCGGACCAGCGCATACAGCAGGCATCGATATTTCCGCGGAAAACCGCGTCGGCAATTTGTTACCGTTCGACGGCTATCTCTATCAGTTGGATGGTGAGCTGACACATACCGCGCCAAAAATTTTCAGTTCCAATCAGGTTTACTTTAATTTTCGCTATAAAGCGCCCAACTACAACACGGTAGTGACCTTGCATGCTGCGGGTAACTCCACCAACGGCGCTCTGAATCTGCTGGGAGACGGTATCGCGACTACATCCCAGGCTATCACAGTTATAAACGGATTCGAGCCGCCGCCGACCGCGCCGAAGCCGCCGGTCAGCGAACTGTCCGCCACCTTATTCGCGAGCGGATTCAGCGAGCCGGTGGCGATTGAGAATGCCGGCGACGAGCGCTTGTTCGTGGTAGAACGCACGGGTGTCATTCGCATCGTCCAACCCAACGGCTCCATTGTACCCACACCCTTCTTGAATATTGCGACGCGGGTTGACAGCAGCTCCAGTGAGATGGGAATGCTCGGAATTGCGTTCCACCCGAACTACGAAAGTAACCGCTATTTTTACGTCAACTATACGTATGACCCTGGGCCTGGCCTTGACCGCACTAGAGTGTCGCGATTCAAAGTCAGCAGCAATCCCAATGTCGCCGACCCGAATAGCGAACTGGTGCTCATGGAATTCGAGCAGCCATTTGCCAACCACAATGGCGGAGACCTGCACTTCGATACCTTCGGCTATCTGAATATTGCCTCCGGGGACGGTGGCAGTGGCGGCGATCCGCAGAACAATAGCCAGACGACCACGACCTTGTTAGGCAAAATACTGCGCATCGATGTCAACACACCGGCTGGTCCGGGCACAGGGCCGGACTGCAATATCACTATTGGCGCCAACTACAGTATTCCCGCCAGCAATGCGTTTAGTAACGGCAAGGGAGGAGCGGGCTGTGACGAGATCTTCGCCCTTGGGGCCCGCAATCCCTGGCGCTTCACCATTGATCATGCGACTGGCGCAATGTGGATCGCGGACGTCGGGCAGAATATTTATGAAGAAGTAAACTATTTGCCACCGGGTAGCGGCGGCGGTATTAATCTGGGATGGCGCTGTTTCGAGGGAACGGAACCGTATAATTCCAGCGGTTGTAACCGGGTGTATCTGTCGCCGGTGCACACCTATTCCCACGCCACATCGGGCTGTTCGATCACAGGCGGTCGGGTTTATCGCGGTCAGCGCTCACCACACATGCAGGGGCAATACTTTTTTAGCGACTTCTGTCAGTCGAGTATCCGCGCGCTCAGCGGTCCACCCGGTAACCTGTCCCATCGCATCGCACTGCCCAGTGGCGAGCTGTCGAATGTGTCGACGTTTGGGGAAGACTATTTGGGTGAACTGTACGTGGGAGAATTATACACAGGAAATATCTATCGTCTGGAGTCGGCCCTCCCGCCGGGATGTTGACCCAGGTAAGGAGCGAAGTTCTTGTTGTAGCGCTCATGGAACGTGCCATCATTGGCACGCAGGATCATAAGCACCGGCAGGTCATGCGCATCGGCAAACGCCATGCCTTTCTCCTCACCCAACAATACTCCTGCGGCGTAAACTGGCACCACGCCATCCACATCAATTGCACGAAACAATGGGACGGTATGACGCAGGTGGCGTTCGATCCTGTAGATTTCATCGCCCGACTGGCGGCCCTCGTCATGGCCATTCGCTGCAGGCGCGACGGCTTTAACGGGCTGCGACCTGAGTTGGAAATTTTGGACCGCTGTGAGGTGGTTAGAGTCCAAAATCAACCCTCAAAAATCCACCATCTAAGGACCGCTATCCGGACAAAAGCGGTAGTAGCTCAGTCGTTCAGGCACCCCTTCTCAACAGCAGCAAACACCTCACAGCGATCCTAACGACCCAAGCTCAGCGACCCAGCCCACGCGGGCGTGCAGGGAAAACCATCGGTCGGATGGTTCGCGGATCATGAACGCCTTTTGACCTTGCTGTGGGCCGACAGCAACCCGATAGGATATGGAGCTGCCCATAATGTGTGGCAGGGTATCGGTGTCGTCTGCGGGTTGGAGTTCCAGCCAGGCGCTCTCGGCATTCTGCTCCAGCAAGCCCAGCCGCTCCAGGCAACGGCCTGCACGTTGGCTAATCAAGTGAACCAGATCCTCCAGCTCACTTTTATCCGGCGCCGTGACGCGCTGGAACTGAGGGGGCCGGTTGTCGCGATAGACATATGCCCCATCGAGAAACAGGATATGAAAATGTATATTGAGATTAAGAGCAGAGCTGAAGCGTTGTATCAGCGTGACCGCACCAGTCGCACCGTCTTTGAGTTGTAGTCCGGCCTTGTGGATCAGATGGGTCGAGATCGCCAGGTAAACGATACCCAGCACCTTGCCCATTGCCTGCGGGTGGGCGCGCTCATAGTGAAACCCTGTCAATTCAGCCAAGAATAAACTGCATTTTGCGTAAACTCCATGCCCGTGTCGCTGCATCGGAACCTCCCAGGAGTGGTCGGAATAAATCTACGACGAGAGTGACACGGGCCTGATCTCGGCATAGTCAATGATGGCAGGGTGTCATCTTCGGGTATGAGAGCGGGATGGTGCGAGTGGATTTCTTGCCAATACCCTCTTTATATTGCTTATACTTACAGGCACGGTACGGGCAGGTGTGGATAGAGGTGCCTTAGATCTCAATGCTGGGGTAAGCGTGTTGATATGCGATCTCTTAGTGGGAAAAGCCCCGGGTGCGGTTCAGGACGGTTGTCTCGGCCACACCAATCGCGTGACTGCTCAGGAGAGCCGCCGGCTGCCGGTCAAGCCTGAGATGATGCGGCCTGGGAGGAGTGCTTAATGCTCGGCTCACTGAGGAAGCGACTACTCGCCTCGATCGACGCAGCCCTAGGAGCGCTGGGCCACGGCTTCATCCGCGAGTGGACCAAGGTCGAGCGCAGCTACCGGCGACCGATGTCTTCTGTAGCAGTGCGGCTCCGCTTTGCGTTCTATCCGTTGCTTGCTATCGGCGCTATCGGCTGGCTGGGCTGGGACTGGACCCACGACCGCTCACTAAATGCTGCAGAAGACGCAATTTTCGATCTGGTCGTGCAGTGGCGCCCTTTTGAGCCCGAGCCTTCGGGTCGGGTGGTGGTCGTTGAAATAGACGAGTGCTCAATTGAATATTTTCGCGCCCGCAACGAGGGCGGCTGGCCCTGGAGCCGCCAGCGGCATGCGGATTTGCTCGACCAGCTGGACCGTGCTGGAGTGCGCGCGGTGGGCTACGACGTTCTATTTACGGATCCCTCGCCAACCGACCAGCTCGGCGACGAGACTCTGGAAGCAATGGCTATGGGTGGTGCGGGTCGCTTCCTGTTTAACTACACTCGACTCCATCCGGACTACGACGCGGGTTCTCCGCTTCGAGCGTCGCAGGCACCAGGGGCATTTCCGCTGCACCCTCTTCCCCAAAATGATCCGCAGGTAGCCCTACTGCTACCCTATGGCAAGGCCATGACCGAGTTCAGTGCAATTACCAACATCACTCGCAACAAAGACGGTATTCTGCGTGACATTCCCTTGCGTGAGACGGTCGGCGACTGGGCTCTGCCTTCGCTGCCGTTACGCCTGGCCATGGCGGCTGACTGGCGATTGCCGGACAAGGTTGCCGCTACGCTGCGGCCGAACTGGCGACGGCAAAACCGACTGCCGCACATCAGCGCGGCCGACCTGTTGACTGGCGGCAAGTCTGTATGCGGCGCTACATCGACCGCGCAGACTGCACTGAACGATCGCGTGGTCCTGGTCGGCTATACGGCTTCCGGAATCAATGACACGAAGCCCACCCCTGTCGATCCGGTCATGGCCGGCGTGGAAGTCATGGCGGAGGCCACTGAAGCACTGCTTGCCGGAAGCGCAATTCGCACGCCGCCAGCAGGCCTTAAGTACACGATTGCAGCGTTCCTGGTCCTGTTTACGACTTTCGCTTTCTACCGTGGCGAGCCCGCTGACGATATCGACTCTATTTTCGTAGCCTCAAACCTCATCATGCTCAGTATCGCGTTTATCGGCCTCACACTTTTCGGATTCATCTTCGATATCTTTGCCAGCATTGGTTTCGTGAGCCTGATCTTCGGGCTGTGCCGCCTGTACGCCGGAGTGCAACGCGGACGCGCAGTTGGCAACGGTGATTTTCTGGCGGAATTTTCCCCGGACAGGGATCGTTGGCTGGCGCTTGCGCGCATACGTTTCGTTGCAGACCTACAACTCGACAACAGGTCCGCCGCGCGTAGGCAGCGCGAATACAACCGCCGCCTGCGCCGCTTCTTGTATTCCGGCAGCGCTGCGGTCATGCTCGAGGGCGTGGTTGAACGCAAGAGCTGGTTGCATGACGCCATGAGTGATCTCATGGTGCTGATCTGGCATGGCGAAAGCGAGGTCGCGGCGCGCACAGCTGCGATGCACGATCTTGCGCGGCTCGAACAGCAACTTGCCGAAGACGACGCGCGCTTGCCTGATGACGGCAGCGTGCGCATCGCGTTTGCATGCGCCGAGGTTAATGACGAGAGCGACGATAACGACCGCGGTGAACGTCGCTGCTTGCGCCAACTCGTTGGTGAAATCGTGGCAGCCCCGATCGACAGACCACTGGCGCAACGGGCAGCGTACTTTAATCGGGCGGATAATACGCCGGGAGGATCGTGATGCGAATTTTTGCTCTCATTCTGTTTACAGCAGCTTTTATGGCTGCAAACCTCGGTGCGGCTGAGTTGGCAGCCGTCGTGACGAAGCCCGCTGTCGACGTCCATGCCCAACCCAGTTTCGACTCGCCCACGACGGCAACCTTGCAACGTAACACCGAGGTGAAGATTTCTGCTCAGCAAGGCCTCTGGTACCAGTTGAACCTGCCAGCCGACGTATTGGGCTTCGTTCGGGTCAATGACGTGCGTATGACTTATGCAAGCGTTGAGGACGGTGAAGCCAATCTGCGGGTACTGATGGGCGGCAAGGCTGGCAAAGGCCATGTGACGGAGACCGCCGGGGTGCGGGGCATCGATGAAAGCGACCTAAAAGCCGCGGCACTCGAAAGCGCGCAACTTGATGCGCTAATCGCTTACCGCGTCGACGCTGCCGCAGCGGCGGGCTACGCACGCACGCAAGGCTGGCAGGCAACTAGCGTCGTCTATACCGATGAAGCGCAAGTTGACGGCAAGGAGTCAGCGGCCCCAGGCACGCCATCGACTGCGGCTCTGGCGAAGTCCGTTGGCGGCTTGCTCGGATCATTCGGCGTCAACGTCGGTTCGTTAGTCGACAAGGCAGCCGAGGCAATACCCAAGTCTGAAGATGAACTTGCGGCGGAGGAACTCGCTCTCGGCCCGGAAATTGCCGGTCGCATTCTCGGTGCGCGTCCACTTTGGAACGATGTCGACGCGCAACACCGCGTCAATCTGGTGGGGCGCTGGGTTGCGGATCAATCCAGCCGCCCGGAGTTGCCGTGGACGTTCGGTGTGATCGACACGCCTGAAGTCAACGCATTCGCTGCACCCGGCGGCTTTGTCCTGATCACACGCGGTCTGTACGAGCTGCTGTCGTCCGACAGCGAGCTGGCGGCGGCGCTCGCTCACGAGATCAGCCATGATGTGCAGCGCGATCACTACAACGTGATCCACAAGCAGGAGTTGGCGACCACTGTCAAGGATCTCGCATTGCAAAATGTCGACACTGGCGGCGAAAGCATCGCTGGCAGCTATGCCCGGAGATACGCGGAGGAGAACGGCGCGACCGTCATGTTGACTGCTTTGGATCGTGAAGCAGAGTTTCGCGCCGACGAGGCCGCAGAGTTCTATCTGGCCCGCTCCGGAATGAATCCGCTCGCGCTGTATGCAGTGCTGCAGAAGCTCACCGCACTCGGCAGCGAATCGGCCAGTCTGGCACAGCTATACAAGTCGCACCCGCCGCTAGACGCGCGAATCAATCGCATCGACGAACGAGGCTATGGTGTACTTGAAGCCTACACCGCGCGGGATTGACTGATGCAGCCACGGCGCTGTTTGCAGCGGGATTGTGGCTGCCGCGCCGGGAAATCTCCCTTGACTGAGGTTATCCTGCCTATACCCCCAACGACTTACTCGCCTTCCGGCGCTTCTTCGGCGTATTGGCGCCCAATTACAGCTGGCACTGGCTGGTCACCCGGCCCGCCCACTTCTGGCGCCACCCACCCGGGCCCCACCAGGCACGCCCCCTCTTTTCGCGGGGAAGGGCGCGCGGTAGCAGGAAATATAGGGGGTATAAACGGCGTGTATCGAGCAGATTGTCTGCCTGGTGAGTATTGCACTCTCGCGAAAAGTTTCCCGATTTTCCTGAAATTGTGTTCGTATCGGACCCTTGGCGGTGATCATGCAATTCATATTCGTTCATTCCTGAACCGAACTGCAGCGGCTTCTTCGGAGGCCGTTGTCTTTTGATCGTAAAGAAGATGAATTGCCTCTAACGCTAAGGGCCGCATTTAGGCGATTCCGGGAGTTCCCGCCGCAGACTTGGCTTTGACCGCTACTGAGTAGGAAAGCGGTCGTGGGATGGTGAGCTTTCGAGGGTTGATTTTTGACTCTAAACCACACAGAGGACTTTCGCTATATCGAGAAACAAAGCCGAAGCCTGACATTCTACTCCGGCAATTGTAGGCCCTTAGACCTGAAACGGGTTTTCGAAACGGAACTTCAAATCTGGGTCGAGCTACGGAGTGAATTCATCGGCGAACTGCAAATCTTCCATCTACTGTGTGTCTGAGAGTAACCGAGGGCAGTTTAAAAGCCCAAGTGTTGATCTATGTCTACAGACACCAGACCAATGGCCACTACCATAGCTCAGTGTACGATTTATCTTTCTGGGTTAGTGATTCCATTCATGGAAGATTGAAGATGAGGGTACTTTCCCTGTTGCTGCTTGGGCTGCTTGTAAGTGCTTGCAACGACGGCAAGGATAATAACAACAATAGTCAGAACCCCTATACGGGCTACACCAGCGAACAGTATGGCGGCAAGGAGAACTGGTTGTGCCGGCCAGATATTGAGGATGAATCCAATGTCTGCCAATGGGATCTCTCGACGACTATCGTCTTTGCAGACGGAACTAGACAACTGGAAGAATCGCCCACTGCGGAGAATCAGCCGGTAGATTGTTTCTATGTTTACCCGACGGTCAGCGGGGATGGAAGCGATAACTCCGACCTTATCGCGGACGCTGAGATAGATTTTGCATATATCCAGGCGGCACGTTATCGGTCGGTCTGTAAAATGTTTGCGCCACTGTACAAGCAGATCACGGTAGCGGCTTTGTTTTCGGGTAAATACTATGACCCTGAAATTTCTGGTGTGGCCTATGCCGATGTACTTGATGCCTTCAAATTCTATGTTGCCAATGCGAATGGACGTGGTTTCATACTCATCGGTCACTCCCAAGGCAGTACCCACTTGATTCGGCTTATACAGGAAGAGATTGAAGCTAACCCCTATCTAGCCAGCAGGATGATAGCTGCGCATTTAATCGGTATGACTGTGGCATTACCAAATGACGCAGAGGTGGGCGCTTCATTTGAAAACACGCCGCCGTGTACTTTCGACGAGGAGACGAATTGCTTCGTCACTTACGTCAGTTTCCGGGAGACGGCACCGCCAGTACCCGGGCAAGCGATCATTGACTTTGGTTACACCAACAGCCCTGATACTCGTGCGGCGTGCACCCACCCGGTAGACCTGGGCGCGGGCCGACTGGAACTGGATGCTATCTTCTCCCCAGCGCAGTTGCAGCCCTATACCGACCCTGCGCTCAACAAGACAATTACCACCCCGTTTGTGAAATTGCCTGGGCTGTTCGAGGCAGAGTGTATTGAGAAGGAGGGCAAGGGCTATCTTGCCATCACTATCAATGGGGACCCCGACGATCCCCGAGTGGATTATGTTGAGGATTTCCCTCCAGGCTGGGGTCTGCACGTGCTTGACGTGGGTTTGGCCCAGGGTGATTTGGTTCGGTTAGCCCAGAAGCAGGCTGATGTGTGGTTGAAAAAATAGGCGGAGAGGGCATGGCACCCCATAGTAGTTCGGCACTAGTTAGTCTCCCAACCCCGCTCTCGTCCACCTGACCCAGCGGTTAAGATGGTCATCAAGCGCAGCGGCTCTTTCGGGGGCCGTTTTTTTGCTCATAAAGCCGATGCATTTTCCATTTTGCTAATGACCCCTTCTAGGCGTTCTGGGAAGTTCCCGCTCCAGGCTCACCAGTGACCGCTATGCTGCAGAAAGCGATAGTAGCCGTGACGCCGATTGGCACCCAAGCTACTTCCCTAGAATCCTCCGAACGGACATTCCCATTTCAGCCCGTAGCGCACTGCACAGAATTGTTCAAAATTCGCTGATCTGGACCGTAGTTTATGTCCGAAATCTTTACATTTCTGGCGTTTCAACGGCGGCAGGCTGTGCATGCCGGATAGGTAATACTCTATTTGTCATAGACTTATGGTGAGTAGGAATGAAACTTGCTCGAATGGTAATGTGTGTGCTTAAGTACAAGCCAAGCGGTTAGCGCAACGAATAATAGAACCCTTGAGTAAGAAGATATGAATCCGGCAAAATTAGTTTCCATCGGCTTCGCAATATTCTTTATACAAGCATGCAGCCACCCGATTGAAATCGTGGGCGAAGGCGATGTCATCTCTGCCACCGGCAGCAGGACGTGTACGCTGAGTGAATTCCAAGCAGCAGATGCCGTGTGCAGTAGAAACTATGTTATCGGGGCGTACCAGGAAACCTACACGCCAACGGCTAAACCCGGTTGGAAGTTTAATCACTGGGTCACGTACTGCCAGACTGCGACGCCCCCGAACTATGAATGCAGTTTTACTGTTGATGCGGCGACGGTTAAAGCTTTCTGGGGCAAGGCCATGCCACCGCTCAAGGCCCTATTCACGCCGGCAGATTGTGACAGCGGATGCCTGCGTGAGCTTGCCGAGGGTGGGGGAGTAAACTTGGGCTTTGGCATCAATGAAGCCGATCTGGACGACCCCGTTCTTGAGAATATCCTGTCGGCCGATGCAAATCTCATCGTCCCGGCAAATGCGATGAAGTTTGGCCCTATCCATCCGCAGCGAGATGTTTACAATTTTTCGAGTGCTGACAGAATCGTGGAATATGCTCAGTCAAATGCGCAGACCGTATATGGACATGTGTTGATCTGGCACCTACAAGTGCCCGGATGGTTGGATCCAGGGTCTCCATGGGTGGACAATACGGACGCATGGCGTGCTGCATGGACCCGAGAAGAGTTGATCGAAGTAATGCGTGATCATATTCATACTGTTATGGGGCATTATCGAGATAAATTTCCAGGCGTTGTGCAGCAATGGGAAGTTGTGAACGAGGCCTTCAACGCCGATGGGAGCCGACGGCGAACCATCTGGCAGCAGGTTATAGGCGACGATTACATCGAGCTGGCTTTTCGCTTTGCACGCGAGGCGGATCCCAATGCAAAGCTTTACCTTAATGATTTCTACGATGGTTCAATAATGTTTGGTGAATTTATACTTGGACGCGATCCGACATACGAGGAGTCCGTAGGTGCGAGTTCCCTGCGTTCCAATTGCGATGATGTTGCTAAATGTGTTGCGGTAAGGGCTCTGGCGCAGGACTTCGTCCGGCGTGGCGTGCCCATTGACGGGATCGGCGTCATGGGACACCACATTCTCTGGAACACCGAGTGGCCCTACCCTGCGGACTATGTGCAACTGACCAAATGGACCAAGGATTTAAATCTGTCCTGGGCATTGACGGAAGTCGATGTTGCGCTGAAAGATGACATGGGAGGTAATCCAGAATTTGAGGAAGACCAGGCAAAGCGATTTGAACTTATGGTCAAGGCTTGTCTAGATTCAGGTAATTGCAACACGGTATTTTTTTGGGCCATTACTGATGCCACGAGCTGGTGGAGGCCGCAAGTATTATTCGACTGGGCTACTCTGAGAAGGGATGATGGCAGCCCCAAGCCGGCCTACTGGAAAGTCTGGGAAGTGCTCTACAATTACCTGCACCACAAAGCTTGATAGTTAAGTAGGTTTATAGTCGCTGAAGGGTTCTGGCAAGTTAACTTTTTTGGGGGTCGAAATCCCAGGATCAGACCACAGGCAATGAGTGGTTACTATTTGCTGGGAAAAGTCTTGCAGATAGTTCAAACGCCAGCCCGATGTTTGGTTTCGAGCGTGACACAAAAGCCGATCAATTGTTCTCTATCGTTAAAGACCGTTCGTAGGCGAAGGCGGGCGTTACCCCTTCAGCCCTACCAGTGACCGCTCATGGGTAGGATAGCGGACGTAGTTAGGCTGTCCAGGCACCGCTTCCCAACAGCAGCAAACACCTCAAAGAGGAAGTAGACCACCGTGCTCCTTGGAATTACTTCTCCGCACAGTCCTATGCGCTTATATGCATCAGTAAAGCCTACTAACCCCTTGCAGCTAAACTTTAGTGCATTTACAGATGATGTGAATGGAGCTATTAATTCCGGTAAGTTCGGTCGCTTTCTCTGGATCATGTGGTGTAACTGAGGAGAGCAATAATGCAAACAGCCTTGAGTATTCCCGAAATCGCCATATTTCCCAGCGATATCCCCACTAGTGTGCCAGATAGGAGTTTGTATACCTGGAAGATGAAGGTGTACAAGGAATCCAGTTTCGATTCCTATGACCATGGTGATCTGTTCTATTCTGTGGAGGAGGCCCTAACCCACGCTTATGGTGTATTTCAGAACCTCGTGAATCATCGGCACTTATTCCCCTCCAACTTAGAGCAAACATTTAAGGTCACGATTACGAAACAGGCTGCTTCTAGTCCACAAGTGGCCCCTGACTCTGGTTTAGTCAGGGCTCCGGAAAAGGTCCCTTTGCATCTCACAGTTGTCTAGACGAACCTGCCTATTTCAGTATTTCAGGGGGACGCGTCGTATCAAAAGCGGTTCTTTGTTGATGGATTTTTGAAGGTTGATTTTCGACTCTAAACACCTTGCAGCGGCCCTAACGGTACCGTCCATGCCAGTTATTCAAGGCGCTGCATAATGCGGACAGTGAATCGCAAATTTGACCAGAGGCTAGCCGACCTTGGCAGGACCGGGTGCTGCTACTGTAGATAGGGGTGTCCGGCCACTTCCAGCAGACTATGCCAATAACAGTATGATCCCAGCGGTAACTAGCACCGCGCCACTGCTGCGCGCCAGCCACTCACCCAGGGGCAGCACTTTTTCCAGCAGCACGAGGATTGCCAGACCCGCGATCCACACCAAATTCATGACACCGCCGGCAAACAGCAACAGCATGAGGCTCCAGCAGCACCCCACACAGAACAGTCCGTGGTGCACACCCATGCACAGCGCCCCGCCTGCACCAATTAAATTTGGCGGTACTTTTGGCGGTACTTTTAAATATTTTATTAATTAATTGTATTATTTATCAATTGGTTATAGGGACTATTCAGGCGGTGCCGTCGCTGGCGGATGGGCAAGCTTACAGCCACGGGAGTGTAGCAAGCAAAAGAAGGGACCAAGGCCGACAAGTTACATCATGTAGCGCGGGAGGTACTGTCCAAGAGTATAGCGGACTATGCCCTTGGACAGTTGACAATATCCAGCCTCAAATTGAGGCCCTTACAAAGGCCTCTGGGCTGACCCCGTCGAGATGGGTATGCCGCCGAATTAGACTATAGGACAGGACATGCCGGCTCATCTCTGTGCTCAAGTGTTCGAGTCGCTTCATCTGGAAATGTGTAGTGATACCCTATTTGTAAAACGTGCATGAGAGTAAGACGCTGCATAGGTCTGTAGAAGTTCTCGGCTCCCCGTGCGTGCATCAGGACAGGGTCAGTCAGGGCAGGGGATAAATCAGCGGGCTCTGTGCGATCTCTTCGGGTGCGACTACGACACGATGGTTGTTCTGCCACTGCAATACGTAGTTGTTTCGGTCCTTTTGGCGGCCAGTCTCATCGACCTGATAGGCGCCAACCAACGCACGGAAGTACATTGTTTTTAATTGCTCACGCACTGCGTCATGGTCTGTGGTGCCCGCGAGGCGCACAGCGGCTTCTAGGATTTCGCCGGCGCTATAGCCCATAACTGCGTAAACGCCTGGGCTGTAACCGTAGAGCTGGTGAAACCGATAAGCAAAATCCTGCGCGCCCGGCTGACGTGAGCCGCGCAACCATTGGACCACGCCGACCACGCCCTCCGCGTCGCCGCCTAGCTGATCTCCGAATTCGCGCTGGCCAGGCCCCACGGTGAATCCCAGCATTTTCGGATTTACTCCCTCCTTCTTCAGGGCCCGGACCAGCGCGACAGAATCATCCAGGTAGGAGATGCCAAAGACCACATCAGCGTTTATCTTGCCAAGCCGCTTGGCCAGGGCGGTGAAATCGCGCTGCTGGGGCGCATAGCCCTCATCCAGCACGATATGCAAACCACGTTTCTCCATCGACTTGCGTGAACTTGCCGCCAACTCCTCGCCGAACTCGGTGCGCGCATAAACCAGGGCAATGGTTTTGGCGCCCGCGTCTGCGGCAACGCGAAGACCACTTAGATAGTCGTCAACCGGAGTGTCGGCACCGAAAATATTCTTCAGGCCCCGGCTCCAGATTTCTTCGGCCGAGGCAGCGGTGGATACCATCGGGGTGTTGTATTTCTCTGCGACAAGGCTGGCCTTAAGGGTGAGTGATGAAGAGTAGGGTCCGACCAGAAAATCCACCTGGTCTTTCGTCATCAACTTTTCAAAGCCTGCCACAGTGCCGGCATCCCGAGAGCCGTCATCGTAGTGCACTATTTGCACGGGTCGGCCCAGCAGTGCTCCACGTGCATTCACATCCGCCGCCCACATCTGCAAGCCACGCAATTGCTCGACGCCGAACTCACTGTAGTGTCCGGTCAGTGACTGAGTCGTGCCGATCTTGATGGCCTCAGCCGAATGCGCCGCGCCGGAAAGTGCAAGGACGAAGGCAAAACAGGTTAGGAATAAATGTCGAATCACTTTGGTCCCCGCTATTATTGGAGTACGTCCACTTCACGCTTGGTGGAGAAAAGCCATCGCACCATTTCATACTCAAAGGCGGAGCCGTTTTCATAGTAATAAAACGCGGTATTGGCCCGTGTGTCAATTGGGTTGAGTATTGTCGCCCCGAGATTAACGGGATCGGACAAAACCTCGTCTTGGACGGAGCTCTGCACATAGAAGTCAGGTATCTTGCCCACGCCATCGCGAAGGTTCGAAGGACCCAAAAAGGGAATAACCAGGTAGGGTCCCTGGCCCGCGCCCCAGTGGCCCAGTGTTTGGCCAAAATCCTCCTCCGGTCGAGGAATTTCCATTGCGCTGGCGACGTCTACCAGTCCAAACAGGCCGACTGTGCTGTTAACGACCACGCGCCCGGTACTCTGCAAAAACTTATTGGGGCTGAGTTGCAGAATGGAGTTGAACATCGTGGACACATCTTCAAAATTATTGAAGAAATTGTGCACACCGGTGCGCGCAACGCCCGGCACTACAGCCTCATAGCCGCGCACCACGGGCAGGAATACGACCTGATCGAAATGGTAGTTGAAAATGTAGATCCGTCGGTTCATTCCCTCCCAGGGATCGTACACCGCCGTAATATCGGCGTGATCTGGAGGTAGTATTCGCTTGGCGCTGAACACCGGTTCGGGGTAGTCGGCTGCCTGTGGCTGGGGCTGAGGCCCGCTGCTGCAGGCGCCGAGTGACATGGTCAGAAGCACAATAGAAATACGCAGAAGGGACTGTGGCATTACTGCGTCCCTCCGTCCGTAAATGCAGCAACCATGTGGGCGACATTGTCACGGTAATTCATATTGCCGCAGTGGCCGCCGTGGGGATAAATCGTGGCCCGGTCCCCAAACACGTCGCGAAAGAAGTCAATTTGTCCCGGCTCGAGGATGATGTCGTCGGCATTGCCCATCATCGTAATCTTCTTTGTATTGCGCAGATAATCGGCGATGCTGGTCAGGCTCATAGCAGCGATAATCTCGTCCCGGTCTTTGCCTGGGTAATCCGCCTCATAATAAGGGTAGAAAAACTCATGGTAGTAATCTGTAAAGCCCAGTCGCAGAGCGACGTTTTTGTAGACAGAAAGATCGCTGTAACGGTCGAGCGGCAGTCCCTTGGGTTTGATATAGCCGTAATCAGTCATGACATCGGACGTAAATGTTAGGGAAGACGAAGAGATACGAAATGAAGTGCCAATGAGGGCGGCCAGTTCTTCGTTTTTTAAATGCAGCGCTTTATAGGCCTTATAGAGAAAATCGTCACCGGCTGCGTCGGTGGACTCCTTGTACACGCTGGTATAGGCGTGAATGAGGTCGTCGGCGAACTTGTCAAAGTTGTCGACGCCGCCAGGGATGTTCTGGATCATGCGATCCAGCAGCGAAATGGAGCTGTAAATGGAAACTGGCGGATTGATCAGCAGAACGTGTTTGAAATTGAATGACTTGCGCTCTTCGTCCAGCTTCGATACATAAGCGGCGTTGAAGCCACCCAGGCTATACCCCGTCAGGTTGAAAGAGGTTGCAGTGACATCCGGTTTCAGTTCGGCCCAGATCATTTCCATCACACGGTAGAGATCTTCCGCGTCTTTTTCAGCATGGCCTACCACGCCGGTCTTGGAGGCGGCAGTCACAAAATTGTTAAAGGTTGGAGAGGAAATGGAGACGACATGAAAGCCGGCCTGGTAAAACGCCTTGGCCATATTTTGGTTTTTGCTGCCATTGTGCGCGGCACCCGTTCCGGCGATGAGAAAAATCAAAGGAGCATCGTGCTTCTGCAGTGCCACGGAGTAGAGTAATTCACTCCCGTAAAAGAATACGTCCGGCGTCACGCGCTCAGGGAATATCGTAATACGTCTTTCCTTGAAGGGAATGCTCTTTGGTAGCTTGGCTTCGAATTCGGTAGGTGTGCCAATGACAGTGGCCTCCCAGCGATCTGTGATGGGATATCCGTAGTTTTCTACATTGACGACCGAGGCACAAGCGATTGAGGCGAAAAGGACTGCACAGAAGGCGGTAAAAAAAGCCTGCGTGGATTTTGTTATGGTCACATGATCCCCGGATCGTTTCTGAGCGAGCGCAGATGGTGGCATGAAAACAGGATTGTGTCACTATATCCGCTCTGAGAAAAAGGCACTATTGCGGTGCCACCGAGAAATTGTTTTTGGCCCCGCGCTTTTAAAGAGGTTACTAACTCCGAAGGAGGTTTCCCCATTGGCTACAGAACAGGTGTTGATGACAGAGCAACGCGCAGCGGTGGAGTGGGTTACCCTGAACCGACCGGATGCCAGCAATGCGCTCAATGCCGATCTGGTCGGGGCGCTGGTGGGCTATTTCGAAGGACTGCGCGAGCGTGAGGACATCCGCGTGGTGGTCCTCAGGGCTCGCGGCAAACATTTTTGTGCCGGCCTGGATCTCTCTGCCGGTGCCTTTGCGGCAAATCAACGCAATCCGCATAACGTCTGGGCATTGCAGCGACGCATTGCCCGCATCTATGTGGCCATGCGCAAATGTCCCCAGCCGATTATCTCCCTGGTACAGGGCGCGGCCTGCGGTGGCGGTTTCAGTCTTGCGCTGGCCTCGGACATTCGTATCGCCGGGGAGAGTGCAAAAATGAACGCTGCCTATATCAAGATCGGTCTGACCGGATGCGATATGGGTAGCAGTTACTTTCTGCCGCGGCTGGTCGGCACCTCGGTGGCCGCCGAACTGTTGCTGACCGGTCGTTTTATTCATGCGCCGAGGGCGCTAGCTGTCAATCTGGTGTCCGAGGTCGTGCCCGATGGCGAACTGGAGCACGCGGCACAGTCTTACATTGACGACATGATGCTGACTTCGCCAATGGGCTTGCGCCTTACCAAGGATGCCCTGAACTTCAGCGTGGATGCCTCAAGCCTCGAGGCGGCGATGGCCCTGGAGGACCGCCACCAATCGCTGCTCTCGCTCACCGATGATGCGGTGGAGGCTGGGCTTGCTTTTTTCGACAAGCGCAAACCAGAGTATCGGGACGCGTAAGTTGTCCCCTTTTTCTGCGAGAAACTGCGTGCAGAGCAGTTTTTTAACCGTTAAGACCGATATTGTGTATAATGCCCGGTTCCCCTCTTTGATAAAGGTTAAAACACTATGGCACGCAAACCCACGAGAGCGCCCGCCAAGAGAAAGCAACCGGCGGCAGTGGAAACATCACAGTCTATCGAAGAGCAAACCCGGGAATTCCTGAAGTCTGGCAATAAAATCGATGTCATCCAGTCCGGTATCAGTGGCCAGCCCACTATGGCGGTCAACCGGCACATCAAGTTGGGAAACAAGACAGCCGTTTCGTGATTACCGGTCTGTGACGAGGGCTGTCCACGACGGCATTTTCGAGCGCGCGCTCTGCATGTGCTTGAAAATGCCCGAATATTTCCTTTGACATACCCGCTTGGGGCTATATACTGCGGTCTGCTTGTAAGTAGAAAGTTCTTATGTATACCATCTCGAAGTCCCACAGTACGTACCTCGCCCTGTTTTTCATAAGTCATTGCAATCCCACTTCAAGCACAACCTGCCTTTAACAAAAGGCGTCAATTATTTTAGAAAGAATAGGAAGTATGTATGGCAACTGTTACCGGAACTGTTAAGTGGTTCAACGAAACCAAGGGCTTTGGCTTTATCGAGCAAGAATCTGGACCTGATGTATTTGCGCATTTCAGCGCTATCTCAGGCTCAGGCTTCAAGACGCTGGCTGAAGGCCAGAAAGTCCAGTTCACCGTCACCCAGGGACAAAAAGGTCCCCAGGCTGAAAATATCGTAGCGGTGTAAAACCCGCCTCGTATGAAGGGCCCGCTCTGTAACCAGGGCGGGCTTTTTTATTGCCCGGTGTTTTCCAGTGGCAGGTAAAATTGTTCATACCAGCGGCGCAGCTTGTTAATCGGGCCGTCCCCGTCGCATAGAATAGGGTCCTCTCGGTACACCTTGTCTTTCCATATCTCCACGTCCTGGCCAAAGGCGACGTGCGCCATTTGCGGGTATAACTGCGCGAATTCGGGTGCCAGCGGTTCGTCCGTCAAACTACTGATGATCACAGCTGAACACAGATCGACTTCATGCTCGTTTACCGGCGTGTGGCAATTCACCCACCAACTCCTGAAACTCACTTCCGGACTCTTCGATTCTGTGTAGTAGTACATGATGGAGGGGCCGTGGTAGGTTGCATCGCCCCAGGCATCGGCTTCTACACCGGCTTCACTGCGCGCCGCCTCCACATCAAATACTACCCCCGGCGGGATAATCATCCGCGCATCCGGGTCGCGCCTTACGGTCGATAACTGGGTGACGCTGCGCTCCCCGAAGCGGTTTTCCCAGGACTGCACCGCGCCGCCGTGGACGTGAGGAAAGTGCGCGATGTCGACGATATTTTCGATGATGTCGCAGGGCTTGGCGCGGATGCGCGAGCGGTAAAAAACCCAGTCGCCCCAACCTTGCGGGCCCCACTGCGGAATATCCGGCAGGTAGTTCTCCGGCTCCTCGCCTGCTCGCTCGTACCAGAGCGCGATAAAACCGTTTTTCTCCAGCACCGGCCAACCCTTCAGGGCATGGACCGCTCGCTCGGGGATGACCTTCGCGTAGGGTATGTCCACACACTGCCCCTGCGCGTTAAATGTCCACCCGTGAAAAGGGCAGGCGATGTTGTCGCCCAGCACGCGGCCCTCGCCACTGCCCAGGTTGGCGCCCAGATGAGGGCAGTGGGCATCCAGTATGGCGACCTGGCCCGACTCGCCGCGATAGGCGACCAGGTCCTGCCCAAAGTAGTGCAACTGCCTGACCTCGCCCACCGGTAATTCCTGGGAAAAGAGCACGATGTGCCAGCCCCTGGCAAAGCGATTCGGTTGGAGAAAGGCGTACCTGGGTTTGCTCATGCTGGGCTCTCTGTGGTGCTCTGGCCAAAGGCGTGCTGCGCAGCGATGTAGGCAAACGTCATGGCAGAGCCGATAGTTGCACCTGCACCGGGATAGGTATTGCCCACGGCGGCGGCGCTGGCGTTGCCTGCGGCATACAGCCCTGCGATAACAGAGCCGTTGATGTGCAGCACGCGAGCGTGTTCGTCGCACAACAGGCCGCCCTTGGTGTCCAGGTCGCCCGGGTCGCAGCGCAGTGCGTAGTAGGGCGCTGTTTCCAGTGGACCGAGGGATGGGTTGGGACTTACGGTTTTGTCCGCGTAGTAGCGATCATGTTGCGTCTGCTCCGCGACCAAACTCGGGATCCTCGCCGTTGCGTGCATGGCGGTTGAAGTTGGTGACGGTGTGTAGCAATGACGCGCGGTCAATCTGTAGTTTATCCGCGAGTTCTTCCAGGCTGTCTGCCCGGGTCAGGAGTCCTGATTCGAAATTGGCCGGCGCCAGCGTTCTGTCGTGTTCCACCTTCCCCGGCTTGATATGACCGACGGCGTATTTACCGCGATAGGTCGCGTCGAATACGAGGTAGCACGGAATTGCGCCTTCCCCTCTGGCCTCGCTGGCATACTGCGCCTTGATCAGGTCTTCATAGGGTTGCGCTTCATTGGCAAAGCGTTTGCCCTGGCGGTTGACCATGATCGAGCCGGGGTTGGATTTGCCCGCGATCAGGGCCAGGACGCGCCCGTCGGGAATCGTGTAGGTGGGCGACCACCAGGCGCATGCCATAAAACCCAGTGCGGCGCCAAGCTGCTCGCCCATGATCACGGCATCACCGGTTGCGCCCGGCGCAGCGGCGGTCCAGTCACTGCCGATGGGTGATTGCTGGTATTGCCGTGCGCATTGCAGCATTATGGGAGAAATCCGCCGGTCGCCAGCAATACGCCGCGGCGGGCGTGTATGCGTTGTATCCGGCCCTCATGTTTGACCAGGGCACCACAGACCCGACCATTGTCCTGCAGCAACTCCTGCATCGGCGCATCCAGCCACAGCGGGATACCGCGATCCTGCAGGGACAGGCGCAGTCTGGCGACCAGCGCTGGTCCCAGGGTAAGGCGATTATCGCGCTGCCGTCTTATGCGACCTGGAATATCCAGCAGATAGCGCAGCATCATGCGCAGGATAAGAAAATATGCGCCGGTATCCATCGCCTGCATGCGCTGGCCCTCCTCCACGGTGACGTTGAAGGGCAGCAGACCATCGTAGTGGCCCAGTCGGATGGTCTTCGCATCCGGACCGAGCTTGCGCAGGTCAATCGGGGTGTTGTCCATGGAGCGCCCCCCGGACTTGTACCCGGGAATATGCTCGTAGTAATCCATGTAGTGGGGCAGGGCGGAATACTCAACATGACTGTGCTGCATCATGAACTGCAGCATTTCCCGCCCGCGCTGCGCATAGGCCCTGATGCGCGCATCGCTGACGCTGTCACCGATCAAACCCTTGAGGTAGGCGTAGCCTTCCTCCACGGTATCGCGAACGTGTACTTCGGCCTGTCGGTGGTTGCCGGGAATCCAGGCCACGCCGCCGGACTTGGCCGTGGTGCCGCCATAAACAGGTTCCTTCTCGACCACCAGCACGGAGCCACTCAACTGGTGGGCCACCACGGCACCGGTCATGCCCGCGGCTCCGGCACCTGCCACCAGCCAGTCGACTTCCAGGTCTGGATTAACTACGGACATGCAGCCCCGCCCCTCTGTGTGTGGCGCACAGTGTGGCAGCGGCTGCCCGGCTGAACCAGCGTTCGCGATAAATGCCACAGCACGGTTCAATATTCCGGCCGCAGTGGTTGACCCGCAGCAGACCCGGACCTATGGTCAGTGGGGCAGCTGTTAACTCCTGTACACAGAGATAAGACCATGACAACAATTCCACTGGCGCGCATCCACGGCGTCAACGACCTGCGCCTCGATAGGACGACATCACCCCTGTGCGGCCCCGACGACGTGGTAGTAGAGGTGCGTGAGTGCGGCATTTGCGGCTCCGATCTGGGCTACCTGGCGATGGGCGGTTTGATGGGCCCCGGTAAACCTATGCCGCTGGGCCATGAATTGTGGGGCATGGTGAGTGAGATCGGTGCCAACGTGACCCATGTGGCAGAGGGAGACCGCGTCGTCGTGCAGCCCATGAGCAATGGCAACAACATCGGTAATGGTGGCGCCGAGGGCGGCTTTTCGCCGTTGCTGCTGGTGCGCAATGCCGCGCTCGATCCGGGCAGCACCGTGCGGCTGCCGCCAGAGTTGCCGCAAGCCTACGGCGCACTGGTGGAGCCGTTGTCGGTGGCGCAGCACGGCGCGAACCGGGTGGCGGCAAGTGCTGCAGACAAAGCGGTGATTTTTGGCGCCGGCCCCATCGGCCTGTCCATGCTGCAGGTGCTCAAATACCGCGGCCTCAGTACTATCGTGGTGGTGGACCTGTCGGACCGGCGGCTGGAAGCAGCGCGTGCATTGGGCGCCATTGCGCTGCGCGCCGATGATCCGCAACTGTCAAAAAAACTGATTGAACATCATGGCACTAAAAACTTCTTTGGTATGCCCATGCCGGGCAGTACGCTATTTTTCGAAGCGACCGGCGTGCGCGCTGTGTTTGAAAAAATTGTCGCCATGGCCGGGCCGGGCAGTCGTATCTGCCTGACCGGTGTGCACAAGGAAGCGGCGACTGTCGATCTTGTCATGCTGCTGGCCAAGGAAGTCGATATCATCCCCGCCATGGGCTATGACAAGGAGTTCGATGAGGTCATCGCGATGCTGCAATCCGGCCAACTTGATCCGACGGTCATGGTTACGCATCATTTCCCACTGTCGGAAATCAGTGCCGCCTTTGCGCTGGCCCGCAATCCACACAACGCGATCAAAGTCATGATCGACTGCCAGGCTTGAACCGGCTGGCGAAATTCAACGAGTAAACAGAGAGATAATGTATGCAGGATCTGGCAGGCAAGGTGGCGGTGGTGACGGGCGCGGGCTCGGGGATTGGCGAGGGCATCGCGCGCGCTGCGGCACGCGCCGGTATGAAAGTCGTGGTCGCTGATATCGATGTGGAGAAAGCCCGGGCGGTCGCCGCCGACATCGGTGAGCAGGCCATGGCCTGCGCCGTGGATGTGTCCAGCCTGGCCTCGGTGGAAGCCATGCGCGATGCGACGCTGGAGAAATTCGGTAGCGTGCACTTGCTGTGCAATAACGCTGGTGTGTGGATCGGCGCACTGATGCACGATGCCGATATCAAGGACTGGCAGTACCTGATCAACGTCAACCTGTACGGGGTGATTCATGGCGTGAAAGTGTTCCTGCCGCTGTTCGTGCAACAGGGCGAGGGGCACATCGTCAACACCGCATCCATGGGCGGCCTGATCTCCGGTCCACCCGAAGGGCTTTACACCACCACCAAGTTCGCCGTGGTGGGTTTGTCGGAGGCGCTGATCATGGAAGTGGCCGACAAGGGCGTGGGCGTCTCCGTGCTGTGCCCGGGCCTGGTGAATACCAACCTGATCACGCAGTCTTTCGCCGTGCGGCCCGCGGCACTTGATTCCGGCATCGATCACCAGCAACCGGCGCCAGATGTGGCCAGCGGGATTTCCCCACTGGTAGTGGGAGAGCAGGTGATGGACGCGGTACGTGAAGGCGGTTTCTACATCATCACCCACGACGATTACCGCGATGTCATCGCCATGCGCCACGACGGCATTCTCGCGGCGCTCGATGCCCACGCCGCACGTTATGGCTCCACCTCGGGCAGGGCGATGTGAAGCCAGCGCGCGGGCAGCGTGCCTTCAGCGTACTGCGCTTATGTGCGTGGCTCTGTGGGCTTCTCGCCCCCGCCATTTCCAGCGCCGCCATTGAGTATACGGAGCAGCGCCAGCCCTGCACTTCCTACGAAGCACTGATGCAACCCTTCTTCGGGGATTTGCACGTGCACACGCGCTACTCGCTCGACGCCAGCACCCAGGGCACACGCACCACGCCGGAGCAGGCCTACCGGTTTGCCCAGGGCGAGAAAATCGACATACAGCCGTGGACCAGCGATGGCAAGAGCGTGCGCTCCATGCAACTGCGCCGGCCGCTGGATTTCGCCATGGTGTCGGACCATGCCGAACTGTTTGGCGAGGTGCATATGTGCAATACGCCCGACGTGGAAGGTTACGATTCGTGGCAGTGCATGGTGTATCGGAACTGGTCGTGGGGCGCGTATTACCTGTTCAACTATATGTCTTCGATGCAAGCGTCCCACCTTGGACTGTGTGGTGAAAATGACAGTTTATGCAAGCAGGCCGCCGCGACACCGTGGGCGGATGTGCAACAGGCTGCCGAGCGGCAGTACGATCGCAGTGCCGACTGCGCGTTTACCACTTTTGTCGGCTACGAATGGACTGCCATGCAGCCGGATTCCGGCGGCAACCTGCACCGCAACGTGGTGTTTCGCAATGCGGTGGTGCCAAAGTTGCCGATCACGTTTATCGACGAGCCTGCGGCGGAAAAATTGTGGCGGCGCCTGGACGAGCAGTGCAACCAGCACTCTTCAGGATGCGATTCGTTGTCGATACCCCACAACGGCAATCTCAGTGCCGGCTATATGTTTGACAGCAAGCGCGACGATGGCAGCGCCATGACGGCGGACTACGCGCAGCTGCGGCGGCGCTTTGAGCCGGTGCTGGAAATCATGCAAAAGGGTGGTTCGTCCGAGTGCTATTTTGAAGCGGGGGTGAGTAGCGATGAATTGTGCGCCTTCGAGCCGCAGCCCATCGATAATCTCGCCGGCTTCAACAACCCACCGCGTCCCGATACAGGCTTCGCGCGCAAGGCGCTCGCCGATGGCATGGCGCTGCAGCGACAACTCGGCGTCAATCCCTACCAGTTAGGTTTTGTCGGCAGCACGGATACCCATCTGGGCGCCGCCGGAGCGGTGGCCGAGGACGGCTATATCGGTCATGGTGATGCCGGTGTGTCGGCAAAGGATGCGATACCTCCCGGCTTGCCGGATACATTGACCAACAATCCTGGTGGCCTGGCCGTGCTGTGGGCGCAGGAAAACAGCCGCGACGCGCTGTTCGAATCTCTACACAGGCGAGAAGTCTACGGCACCAGTGGGCCGCGCATCGTCAGTCGCTTTTTCGGGGGCTGGGAGTATTCACCCGAGCTGTGTTCTAGCCGCGACAGGATCGCGCAGGCGTATGCGGGCGGAGTGCCCATGGGCGGTCAACTGGATGCCGCCAGTGGCGCCAAGCCCACCTTTCTCGTTATAGCCAGCCAGGACCCTGGTACGGCGGACCAACCGGGTATGCCATTGCAGCGGGTACAAATCATCAAGGGTTGGCTTACGCCGTCCGGGGAATTCCGGGAGAAGGTGGTCGATGTAGCCGGTAGCGCTGCTAACGGCGCTTCAGTTGACACCAACACCTGCGCCACTCGGGGCACAGGCTTTGGGGAGTTGTGCGCGGTGTGGACGGATGCGGACTTCCAGCCCGGTGAGCAGGCCTACTACTATTCGCGCGTGGTGGAAAATCCGTCCTGCCGCTGGAGCCAGCGTATCTGTGTGGCCAAGGGGGTTGACTGCGCCAGGCCTGAAACCATAGGCGAGGGTTTGGAGGACTGCTGTGCGCCCCGGCACCAGAAGGTGATTCAGGAACGCGCCTGGAGTTCGCCTATCTGGTATACGCCCTGAACGAATGTCCGAAGACAGCGCTTGCCTGTGTTAAGGGTTGGTCCTGTGGCGGTGCTGGCGTTCATTCAACGTCGGTACCATTAGAAAGGCAGGGTTACTGCAATAAGTCCTTGTAGCGCACAGCCAGTTGCTGTTCGCGCTTTACGAACTCCGCCTCCACCGCGCGAATTTCCGCCATATAGGCCAGTGCTGCCGGGGCGAGCGAGCGCGTCTTCAAATGAACAAAGCCATATCGGGTTTCGAAAGTGAAGCCGGGCACCGGAACCAGAATGCCCGCCGCCAACTCCGCCTCCAGAAACGCCAGGCTGGCAAATGCCAGCACGTCTGTATCGGTTGTGAACATAGCCAGATTCATGGGCACAGTGAGTTCGATCGCGGGCACGAAATCGCCGTTCAGCGGGTCGATGCGTCCAGCGGGAGAGGGCTCACGCGGAAAACGATTGGCAACTCGCCCGGGAATCCTTGTAGTCGCCCATGGATAGGCAGAAAGCTGCGTGAATGATTGGGGACCCTTGTTAAGGATTGGGTGCCCCGGACGGCAGAAGGCGCGGCCGCAGTGCTGACCGAGAATTTCGCCTTCCAAACGAGGGTCGGTTTCCCAGTCGCTCAGTTCCGCGACACCAAAATCCGCCTGTTCCTCCATCACCGAATTGATGACATCGCGCCATGCCTGGACCTGCAGTGAGAGGCGCAGCCGAGGGTGCCTGGCCAGCAGTCTGCCGGCGGCTGGATAGCCGGATACGAGACTGGGATATGGCCCCAACATCGCCCTGATCGTGCCGACATCCAGATTGGCGAGCAAGCGTATTTCCCGCAGCATTTCTTCCTGTCTGTGCAGGAGTTTATCGCCGTGCTGTAACACCAGTTCACCGAATCTTGTTAGCACCACCCCGCTGCGATCACGATCAAGCAACTTGACCCCTAGTACGGCTTCCAATCCCTGGATACTTTTTGACAGCGCCGGTTGCGAAATCCTCAGAGACGCGGCGGCCAGGCCGAAGTGCCTGTGTTTGGATAAACTGAGCAGGTGCTTTAAACGGGTTTCGGAAATGATCATAAGGCAGAGGTTATCGATACATTACATGCTATATATTTGCACGAATACACCGCGGCTGCTACCGTTGGTAGACCTCATTTCGGAATCAGCATGGGGCTCGCTATTAGTGCGGGTTTACCACAATGTGATTCCCGCTTGGGGCGCATATCACGTATCCAACAGATGCTCGAATACACCAAAGCCGGTGACGGCGCGCGCTTGTCGTTACTGGTGCTGCACGATGATGCAAAACGTGAATACGCCTATGGCCCCGCGCAAGGACTGCCCGCGACCAAGGTCGGCACCTTCACGCAGGAGCTCTACGACGAGGCAAAGAAAGACGGCTGGACCGTCATCAGCATGAAAGATGACTGGAAACAAATTTTTGCCTTTGAGAAATGACGGTTAATAAACTGAAACTGTCAGGCATTTACTACCAGAATGCAAAAGGGAACGACCATGAAAAAGAACAGAACGATTTATCCCTCGTCGGCACTGCGACGTTTTATTCTGCCTGGCATTTTTGGCGTTGCTCTTGCGGCTACGGCCAGTGCTGCGTCGATGAACGGGCAAGTCCTTGGCGGCGGAATGCCGATCGCACAATCTGCGGTAACGCTGTATGCCGCCGGGCAGGGTGAGCCGCGCAAACTGACGCAGGCCACGACCGATGCCGAAGGGCGCTTCGTCCTCAATGACGTCACTGCGGCAGGCAAGGGTGAATCCCTGTATCTGGTCGCCAAAGGCGGCCAGTCGGCTGCCAGCAAAACCAAAAGCGATAATCCCGCAATCGCGTTGCTGACAGTACTCGGTGAGCAGGCGCCCGCTTCGGTCACTATCAATGAAATGACCACCGTCGCCTCGGTGTGGACGCACAACCAGTTCATCGATGGCGCCGTGATCAAGGCCCAGCCATTGCAACTGAAGATCGCCGCCGGCAACGTGCCTAGCTTCGTCGATCTGCAAACTGGCGGTTGGGGTGGCGCCATTCAGGATCCGCTCAATAGCGGCCAGACGCCGACGATGGCGAACTACGCTACGCTGGCCAATGCACTGGCCGGCTGCGTCACGCGAGTGACGGCGGATGCTTGTGGCAATCTCTTTGCAGCGTCGACAGGACCCAAGGGGGCCGCGCCGACCGACACACTGACCGCGGCGCAGTCGATCGCTCGCGATTCCTGGTACCAGCCCGAGCGTGTCTTCGCGCTGCTTGAAGCGTTCTATCCGATAGCGCAGGGCGAGACCATGCGCCCGGTGCCGTACATGCCGTACCTGCAGGTTGCACCCAGCGCCTGGGTGCTGCCACTGAAGTTCGACGGCGGCGGCTACCGCGCCGGTGGCAAGGCGATGTTCGACGCCGAGGGCAATCTCTGGGTTGGCAACAACTTCACCATCGGCTGGCAGGCCAGCGATGCGCTGTGGCAGGGTAATGCGAGCAAGTTTAGCCCGAATGGCAAGCCGCTCTCGCCGATCACCACCGGTTTCGCCGGCGGTGGCATGGAGGGTGGGACGTTCGGCGCGGCGATTGACCTGAAGGGCAATGTCTGGCTGTCGAGCTATGGTAGCAAGTCCATCACGGTGTTCGACAAGGACGGCAAGCCGCTGACGCCGCCGGACGGCATCAACTTCGACGGCCGCCTTGGACTTATGCAGGGCATCATCACCGCGCCCAACGGCGACATGTGGGCGCTGGGCGTCTCCAAGCGGCAGTTGCTGCATTTCCCCAAGGGCGACTGGAACAACGGCCGTATCGTCTGTGAAGGCGACAGCGCCGAACCGTGCAAGTCGTTCACCGCGCCCTTCCACCTGGCGATCGACCAACAGGATCGCATCTGGGTCTCGGACAGTTCGTTCCACGTCATCCGCTTCCCGGCCACTGACCCCAGCAAGGCCGTGAAGTTCGATGTGAAATCCAACAATAGTGGACTCAATATCGACAGCAAGGGCAATGTCTGGGTGACCAATCGCTTCGGTCCCGGATTGCTCGGCATGGCGCACATGGTCGACATGGCCGCGCACCTGAAGACCGGCGGTGTGCTCTCGGCTTCTGACTACCTGACCAAGACTATGTCGGAACAGAAGGGCGGCAGCGGCAGCGTTACGTTACTGCGGCCCGATGGCACTCAGTTCCCGGGCTCGCCCTTCAAGGGCGGCGGTCTTCCCGGTCCGTGGGCGGTGGTGGTGGACGGCAACGACAACGTCTGGGTGAGCAACTTCGCGACACCTGCGAGCCCGATCGTACAGCTGTGCGGGGTGCGCACCGAGAATTGTCCGCCGGGCTTTAAAACCGGTGACCAGATCTCACCGCCTGGCGGCTACGTCGGCGGTGGCCTGCAGTTGCAGACCGATATCGCCATTGGTCCGGCGGGCGATGTGTGGGCGATGAATAACTGGCAGGATATAGATAGTTGCTACCCCGGTGCCACCGAGGCGCTGTCAACACGCTGCGGTGGGCAGGGTGTGGTGATTTTCTTCGGCATGGCCAAGCCGGTAAAAACGCCGCAGATCGGTCCTGCGGTTGCTGCCGATAGCAACGATTAAGGCGCGACAAGCAATGAAAAATCAAAAGATCTTACACAGGCTATCCAGCATAAGGAGTGTTTTTATGAGCAGCACTAAATTGAATAACCAGCCTCGCGTCGCTTTGCTTGGCATAGCGGCGTTGCTCGTCTGCGGTATTGGTGCTGAAGCCATGGCCGAGGAAAGCCAGGCGGACATTGCCAAGAAGCTTAACAACCCCATCGCTGACCTGATCAGCGTGCCTTTCCAGTTCAATTACGATCAGGATCTCGGTCCGACCAAAGAGGGCGAGCGCACCTACCTGAATGTGCAGCCGGTGATTCCCGTCCACCTGAATGCTGACTGGAATGTGATTTCACGGACCATCGTTCCTCTCATCAACCTGCAGGATGTTCCGCCAGGTAACGACACCAGTGGTGTTGGCGATGTGTTGCAGAGTCTGTTCTTTTCACCCAGGGCGCTGGCCGACGGGTGGACCTGGGGTGTGGGTCCTGCGCTGTCGCTGCGCACGGCAACGGATGATTTGCTGGGAGCCGAGAAGTGGTCGGCGGGTCCTACCGCCGTCGCCCTCAAGCAGGAGAACGGGTGGACCTATGGAATGTTGACGAATCATTTGTGGTCGTACGCGGGCAATGGCGAGGACACTGATGTCGATGCGACCTACCTGCAGCCCTTTTTCGGGTACACAACAGCCATGTACACCAGCTATTTTATAAATACGGAGTCGACTTACGACTGGCAGGCCAATGACTGGTCGGTGCCGATCAATTTCTCGGTGACGCAGGTCTTCAAGATTGGCAAACAACCTATGTCGATCCAACTCGGAGCGCGCTACTGGGCAGACACACCTCAGGGTGTAGGTCCGGAGGGCTGGGGTGCCCGCTTGGTCTATACTCTTGTCTTTCCGCAAAAATAGGGTTTCTACCGTCGCTTGTAACAAAGGAAGTGAAATATATGAAAAATAATCTGAAGAGATTGCTGGCAGGCACGGCACTGGCACTAACACTGCCTTTCGCGGCACACGCGGCAAGTGAAAAACCGAACATCGTCGTCATCATGGGTGACGACATCGGCATGTGGAACATCGGCGCCTACCATCGCGGCATGATGGCCGGGAGAACGCCCAATCTCGATAAATTAGCCAAGGAGGGCATGTTATTCACCGACTATTACGCCGAGGCGAGTTGCACCGCGGGCCGCGCAAACTTCATCACCGGCGAACTGCCCATCCGCACCGGCATGACCACCGTTGGCCAGGCGGGGGCAGCGACCGGCCTGCCTGCTGAAGCTGTAACCATTGCCACCGCACTGAAGGCGCAGGGCTACGCGACCGGGCAGTTCGGCAAGAACCACCTTGGTGACCAGAACCAGTTCCTGCCGACCGTCCACGGCTTCGACGAATTCTTTGGGTACCTCTACCACCTCGATGCGATGGAAGACCCGGCACATCCCAACTACCCACAGAATCTGCTGAATGTCGTCGGCCCGCGCAACATGGTGCACTCGTGGGCCACGGAAACCGACGACCCGACAGTCATGCCGCGCTGGGGCAAGGTCGGCAAGCAGAAGATCGAGGATGCCGGTACGCTCTATCCAAAGCGTATGGAAACGGTGGACGACGAGATTCGCGATCTCGCAATCAACTTCATGGACAAGGCCAAGAAAGACGGCAAGCCGTTCTTCGTGTGGCTGAACCCGACGCGCATGCACATCGTCACGCATCTGTCCCCCAAGTATGAGGCCATGCGCAACTCGGAAAACGGCTGGTCGGAGCAGGAAGCCGGTATGGCCCAGCTGGATGACGACATCGGACTGGTGTTGAAAAAATTGAAGGACATGGGCGTGGATGACAACACCATTGTCGTGTTCACCACCGACAACGGCACCGAGCTGTTCTCCTGGCCTGACGGCGGCACGACCCCTTTTGCGCAATCCAAGGGAACGGTCATGGAGGGAGGGTTCCGCGTGCCGGCTATCCTGCGTTGGCCGGGCAAGGTGCCGGCAGACACCGTCCAGAACGGCCTCATGTCCGGGCTTGACTGGTTCCCGACATTCCTTGCGGCTGCAGGCAATACCACCATCACGGCTGACTTGCTCAAGGGCGTGAAGATTGGTGATCGTACCTACAAGAACCATCTGGACGGCTACGACCAGACAGCCATGATTACCGGCAAGGGTCCGTCCAACCGTCATGAGATCTTCTACCTCGGCGAAAGCACCATCGGTGCCGTGCGTATCGACGATTACAAGTTCCGCTTCATCGACCAACCACAGGGTTGGCTTGGTGAAAAAACCAAACCTGACGTGCCCTATATTACCAACCTGCGCCTCGACCCGTTCGAGCGCATGGGCTGGCCTAACAATGGCACCAAGGAAGGTGCCCAGCAGTACTTCGACTGGTTCAAATTTCAATTCTGGCGCTTTGTGTTTGTACAGCAGGTGATGCAAAAGGAAATTCAGACTTTCCTCGACTTCCCTCCTATGCAACAGGGCGCGAGTTTCAACCTTGATACCCTGAAAGCCGAAATGGCCTCCAAGATGCAGCAAGCTGCTGCAGCCAGCAAGGGGCCAAGCGGCTAATCCGCTACAGCAAAACGGGAAGCACTGAGAGGGGCGCCCTGCCAAGGCCGCCCCTTTTTCATGTCACGCCAAACGAGGCCCGGCTGCTGCCCCTTACAGAGGATCTAACCCGAGCCTGGCTCTAGCAAACGCCAGTGCAGCCGCAGCGTCCACCCGCGAACTGTAGGCCCTCAGGAAAAGTTTACCCACGACCTTGCCTGCCGGGTCGATAACGATCATGCCGGGGTGGGGTATTCCGTATTCAGAATCGCCAGGCGCGTAATCGTCGTTGAGGATACCCAGCGTCTTGAAGCTCAGTGCGTCGACGTCAGCGAGCACCGGGATGGTAATGCCGAATTTGTCGATAAACGCCTGCTGCAATGCCGGATCGTCGTAGCTGATGGCCACCATGCCAATACCCGCGGCGTCGAAGCCGGCCTTGCGTTCCTGCAGCTGTATCATCTGGCGCATGCAGTAGGGGCACCAGTCATACGAGCGGCTGGCAATGAACACCGTGCCATTGCGGCCCGCGAATTCGTTGATCAGGGTGATCCGGCGGCCCTGGTAGGTCGCCTGTAGCCCAGGAAAATTCGAGCCCACTGCGGGACCGGGATCGAAGTCGTCGTTGTCCCTGGCGACGAACATATCCTGTGTGAGCACTGCAAACGCCAGCTCCTTTAAAGGCTCACGAAATACATAAGCCAGCGCGAGTGCCAGCAGGAGCAGGGCGGCGAGAATTTTCAGTGTCTTTTTCATGACGGCTCTGCCCGGACTTTCTGCTGCTCACCCCGGTCGAATCAGTTCATCCCGGTAGTGAATCCGCCATCCACCGGCAGGGTTTGCCCGGTGATCCAGCTGGCGGCGGGGGAGGTGAGGAACAGCACGGCGGCGGCGATATCCTGCGGTTCGCCGGTGCGCTTCAGGCCCTGTCGCCGGAGGGTCTCATCCACCATGTCCGGCATGGTGTCCAGCACCGGAGTGGTGAGGTTGGAGCGGGTGAGCCCCGCAGCGACAGCGTTGGCGCGGATGCCGAGCTCGCCCCAGCTCATGCCGAAGGTCTTCATCAACTGCACCAGGCCGGCTTTGGCGGGGCCGTAGCCCGGAGTCCATGCAAAGCCGAAATAGGATGCCATGGAGGCAATACCCACGACGCTGGCGCCGCCCGGGAAACGGGCTGGCGGCGAGTAAGTCCTTGCAGGCCACGCTGAGATGAAACACGCTGGACAGGTTAACGCCAATGGACGGGTCGAACGCATCCGCTTCCCATTCGTTACCCTGCAGGCCGCCGGCATTATTGACCAGGATATCCAGTTTGGTGAGTGAGCTCCCCAGTGCATAGAGCGCGTCACGGTCTGCGACATCCAGTTGCCTGTAGGCCATATCATGGAGGTCTGTGTCGTAGTCGCTGGCATGATCCTTACGGCCAGTGACAATAACCTCCGCACCGGCATCCCGGTACTCTTGCGCACAGGCCAGGCCGATACCGCTGGTACCTCCGGTGATCAGTACAGTGGCGCCTGCGTAATTATAGGAAACCCCTTTAAACATAATTACCTCTCATCACACTCTCTTTGTTGCGCATAAACTATGCTGTTCCCATGGCAATATTAGAGCTGTGGGAGCGAGTCGTTGACCAGTCCCGCGCTCCAGCCGCCGTCGGCGATAAACTCCGCGCCCGTGCTGTAGGTCGCCTCATCCGAGGCCAGGAACGCCGTCAGTGCCGCGACTTCCCGCGGCAGGCCGACGCGCGGGATCGCGTGGTGCTGGTAGAACTTGTTGGCGTCCTCCAGTGACATGAACTCAGAGCCGTGCATGGCCGTGTAAATGCCGCCGGGGTGCACACTGTTGACGCGGATATTGAACTTGCCCCATTTCCATGGCCGCTGCCTTGGTCATGCCGCGCACCGCCCATTTGGTGGACGAGTAGGCCACCAGCGAGTTCTTTGACTGCAGGCCGTCGATGGAGGAGACGTTGATGATGGAGCCGCCGCCGTTGGCCTTCAGGCTGGCAAAGACGGCCTGCATGCCTAAAAACACACCGAGCTGGTTGACGCTGAAGATCTTCAAAAAGTCTGCTTCGGTGGTGTCCACGATGGTCTTTTGAAAGATGATGGCGGCGTTATTGACCAACACGGACAGCGGGCCGAGTTGCGCCGCCTTCTGCACCGCAGCGTCCCAGTCGCCTTTTTTGCTGACATCCAGGTGCATATAGGCGGCGCTCTCACCCAGTTCATCGGCGAGGGCCTGACCGGGTGCGTCCAGCACGTCACCGATCAGAACCTTCGCGCCTTCTTCAACGAGCAGGCGCACGGTCGCCTCTCCCATACCCCGCGCACCGCCGGTGACAATTGCTACCTTTCCTGCCAATCGTGCCATGTGAATCCCCCGTCCTTACATGTATTTGTCGAACTGGCTCCAGAAGCCGAATTCAATCATGCCGTAGCCAATCTTGTCGCCCAGTTGGAAGCGCGCCGGCGTCTCAATCAGGCCCAGCATCTTATCGGCATCCCTGTGTCGCAGACCAGTCGAGGCCCTGCACCACCAGCTCCCCCTGGTACATGCCGTGACGCCAGTCCGGCCTCCAGGCCGTAACCGGTGCCCGCGGTGACATAGGTTTGCAGTAAGGGCGTACCGTGCACCTCCAGCGGCCCGCCGGGCGCCTCCGGGAATCGCACGATGGCCTTGCGGATGCGCGCCATGAACGGGGCCGCGTGCTCGAAGGTATGGTCGTGTTCCGGCCTGCCGAGCCATTCGACCTCCCTGGCCGGGTCCTTCCATATCCGCACGGCTTCCTCGGTGGTGCGGCTGCCGTCGTTATTCTCGTTGACGATATAGAGCAGGGCGAAGTCATCGAACAGCATGGGAAAATAATTCCACATGCCCTCCATGGATGGCGACCCTGCATGGATGCCCGCAGGTTCCGCTTCACCCACAGGGCGCACGCCCCAGGAGCGGTCGCGACTGCCTATCCAGTGCTGCGGTTCTATCTGCCAGGTCTTGCCGCCTACTTTTAGCGTGCCCTGCCAGCGGCCCAACTGGGCAAAGCGCATGGTGTCGAACAGCACGCGGCCCTGTTTGCGAATATAGTGCCTGGGTTCAAGGAAGGGGTAGTGCTCGCCTTCCCAGGTGGCGTCCATCTCAATGCCGTATGTATTTGGTTCGACCACTACTCGCAGCTTTTGCAAGCCTTCCAGCACCTCGATGCGCATCGGTCCCACGGTGATATCAGCCCGGTCACCCAGTGTGCGGGAACCGCGAATCACCTTGTGGCTGTCGCCGTGGCGCACCAGCAGGAAGGCATCCTGCACGCCCAGCGTGGGATACTGGCCCAGGCCGAAAACCACGAAAATCTCCTCGCTGCAGTTGTGCAGGTTGAAGTAGTAGCGGTCGTAGAAGTTGCGGTCGCTGGTGCCTACATGCCGGATCACGTCGGCGATCTGGTGCAGTGGGTAATCGTCCATGGAAGATAGCATGGGGTGGTTCTCCGTCTTTTGGGGCAAGACGGCCAATATAAGGGGAGTTGTGCATCAAGGCCATAAAAAAAGGGCGGACACCAATGGTGCCCGCCCCGGTTTTCTACTGTTAAACGCGATACTTAGAAGCGCAGTTTGGCGCCCAGAGTAATGGCATCAGTTTCTTGTTCAAGCTTGACGTTGGTGAAGTCGATGTCATCCGGATCCAACTGTGAGTAGGCCAGATTGATCGCGAAACGATTCCGTGAAGAACCACTCGGCGTTCGCCTGCCAGCCCTGAACCTCATAACCGTTCGTGCCGGTATTCAGGTAATCTGCACCAATGCCGATATTGTTGGTGAAGTACCAGGTACCGCCCAACAGGTAGGTGTCGACATCGTCACGATCGCTGATGGTAGTGCGACCAGCGCTGGCACGTGCCTTGAAGCCGCCCTTTGACATCAGGAACATATGCTCCAGATCCAACGAGTAGGAATCAGTATCGCCACCATTGTTGAGATTATTGCCGCCGCTGAGGCTTTGAGCGCCGTAGTTCAGGACCACCGTGGTGTTCGGGGTAACGTAATTACCGATCCCGAGCTTGTAGTTATTGATTGACAGGTCGCCGGGTTCAAAGCGGTTATAACCCAGATCCACCAGCCAGCCGGACAGCTTCCAGCCCGGGCCTTCGGCGACGTAGCGGCTTTGAAACGCCGTAGCGCTGGCCGTCTTCATCATTGAGGGTGTTGTTATTGCCGACCTGGCTCAGCTGAACTTCACCGTCACTGCCGAAAACAGTGATGTTGGAAGCGTGATCCAGGAACGCGGCCTCAGACAGCGGGCCCTTGCTGGTATCGACGTTCTCCATGTACCAGGTGCCATACAGTCTGCCGACGTCGGAGTCGACATTGTTGGACTTGCTAGCGCCGGTGTTGCGGTCCTTTATCGTGGTGTCGGTCTGCGCTTGCGTGTAATCCCCGCCCAGTTCCCACCGGTAGTCGGCGTGGGCAGTTACAGACAGTGCCAGGCCAATGCCTGCTACTAATGCGGTTTTCTTAAACATTGTGTTCTCCTTACGGGTCTCAGAAACTTAGGGACTCCCCATTTCTTGAACGTGGGGATAGGGCCTATATTACCGATGGCGCGGACTGCGACAAGGTAATAAATTGGCCGAGGATACTGTGAACTATTTACTTGTTTTTAAGAGGTTGGCTGCATGCCGATTTTGAGCCCTTTTGGCTACGGACGATCACTTCTGGGCGGGGCTGGGGTAGTGGCTGCCCAGGTTGAATAGAGGGTTCGATTTTCTGGCATCAGCCGGATAAATCTGGTTTGAGCAATGGGTATTGTGGTGGGCTAACGCATTGATTTACTTAGGTTCTATTGTACATGAGCTCCAGCACTGATGATGCTGGAGCTCAAGAGTTAGCTACTACTGTAAACAGGCGGGACCTAGAAGCGAACGAGCGCACCGAGAGTAACGGCACTGATGTCTGTTTCCAGTTTTACGTTGCCTTGTTTGATATCGTCCGGCTGCGATTCTTCGTACGCCAGGTTGACAGCAAAG
The DNA here is from genome assembly GCA_963747995.1 of uncultured Gammaproteobacteria bacterium. GTDB lineage: Bacteria > Pseudomonadota > Gammaproteobacteria > Pseudomonadales > Halieaceae > Marimicrobium. The sequence goes on from CAVVHD010000009.1 coordinate 116,231, forward strand.
CTCTCATTGATGAACCACTCTGAGAACACGCTGTAGCCGTTGACTTCATAACCGTTATCGGAGGTGTTTTGATAATCGGCACCAAAGCTGAGGTTGTTGTTAAGGTACCAGGTGCCACCCACTGTATAAACGTCGACATCGTCACGATCGCTGACGATAGTGCGACCAGCGCTGGCACGTGCCTTGAAGCCGCCCTTTGACATCAGGAACATATGCTCCAGATCCAACGAGTAGGAATCAGTATCGCCACCATTGTTGAGATTATTGCCACCGCTGAGACTTTGAGCGCCGTAGTTTAAGACCACCGTGGTGTTTGGGGTAACGTAATTACCGATCCCGAGGTTGTATTTATTGATTGACAGGTCGCCGGGTTCAAAGCGGTTATAGCCCAGATCCACCAGCCAGCCGGACAATTTCCAGCCCGGGCCTTCAGCGACATAGCGGCCTTTAGCACCGTAGGTCTGGCCGTCTTTGTTGTCAAAATTGCTAAACTCCACCTCCCCATCACTGCCGAAGAGCGTAATGTTGGACGCGTGATCCAGGAAGGCTGCCTCGCCCAGTGGACCTTTGCTGGTATCGACGTTTTCCAGGTAGTAAGTGCCATATCCTCTATAAATATCCGCATCGTTACTATTGTCTCTGGAACCTAAAGGTGTTGTAAGCTTTGTATCGGTAGTGCCTGCCGAATAATCACCACCCACCTGCCACCGGTAGTCAGCCTGGGCAGTTACAGATAGTGCCAGGCCAATGCCGGCTATCAGTGCGGTCTTCTTGAACATTTCGTTCTCCTTAAGGGGTCTCAAATAATCAGTGACTCCCCATATGTTTATCGCGGGGATTAGGCGTAATGTTATTCGTGGCACGGAACGCCGCAAGTTAACAAAATACGCCACGGCAATGTGGACTAGTTACTTGTTTTTGTAAAGATTGCTTACTGAGAAAGAGTGCGGTCAATTGCGTGGGATGGCGCGGTTGATACGTGGGCATATACTCACTTCAAGTGTTATATACTGTCCCACGAGGTTTAGCTCTTAGCAGCTTAAAGGGTCATTTACATGCCATCTAATAAGACGCCCGTACTAGGCTTGGTAGTGCCATGCATGAATGAGGAAGAGGCGTTGCCCCAGTCGGCACAGGCGCTGAAATCGAAAATTGAATCCCTTGTTGATCGTGAAATCATAGGCCATGCATCAAAAATATATTTCGTCGATGATGGTAGTACCGATGGAACCTGGGCAACTATTTGTCAATTGGTCGAGTCAGACGAGTGTTTCGAGGGAATAAAGCTAACCAGGAATTTTGGCCACCAGTATGCTGTCTACGCAGGCTTGATGCATGCGCAGGGAGATGCTTTGATATCAATTGATGCTGACCTGCAAGACGATATTAATGCCATTGATGATATGGTCGAAAAATATCTTGCGGGTAGTGAGATCGTCTACGGCGTGCGTGCTGACAGGCACAGTGATAAACGATTCAAGCGCTGGACGGCTTCCATACACTACTGGCTGTCGGGCCGCTTTGGTGTTCGTACCATACCTAACCATGCAGATTTTCGCCTGTTAAGCAGGAGAGCTGTTTCGATACTAAGTCAGTATCGGGAGACAAATCTCTATTTACGTGGCGTTGTTCCCTTGTTGGGGCTGCAAGCGTCGGAAGTGTACTATACGCGTACTCCGCAGGCTTGCTGGCGAGTCCAAGTATGGATTGAAGGACATGCTTGGCTTGTCCGTTCAGGGCATTACGTCATTTTCCATTTTCCCGTTGCGAGTCATCTCTATGGTGGGGTTGTTCGTGTTTTTGGTGTCAACGGGGTTCGGCTTGTGGGCACTGTACGCTGCGATAGTTGGTGGTACTACCACGTGGGCGCCAACCGGCATACCAATATATCTTTTGGGCGGATTACAGATTCTGGCGATCGGGGTTGTTGGAGAGTACATCGGCAAGACGTATATGGAGGTCAAACATCGGCCTACCTATCTAATTGAGAAAACCACTTCTCATGCAAGTGGCTTCAAAAGACAGCGACTAATGTAATTCCAGCATCGCCGGCGCGCTATCTAGCAGAGCTTAGCGGAATATCAGCCGGAAAATCTTGCGGTACATGTGACGATAGGCGTAGAAAGTACGATTATCGAACACCAACTTATGGATTCCATCCTTGGTGTCTTTCTTGTAGCGGGCATAGATGGTTTTTAGTACCCGTTCTGTCTTGGTTTTTTCGATGCCGCGCAATACATTAAAGATGGTGCCGGCGAATTGCCCTGGGTGGTAGATAATGCGCGTGAGCAAGAAAGCTCATATAGGCTTTCTTGCGCACCCAGTCCAGTTCTTTACTGCCGACTTCGTCGTTGAAGGATACGGCTTTGGCCAGATCGCCCACCGTGAGCAAATCCAGCCAGTCCATGTCTTTAATTTTGTGCTTGCTGGGTTCCCACAGCGGGGTGCCAGGGAGCGGGATAAACAGGCCAAAGTTAACCTCATCAACGCCAACTCGTGCCAGTTGGCGCGCATAGGATATCGTCATTTCCATATCTGCCCGGGTTTCTCCCGGCAACCCGAGCACGAAGTAGGCGGCTACTTTCAGCCCCAGTTTATGGGCCGTGGCGCCGCAGTCCCTGAGATGATCCAGATCGAAGTCCTTGCCCTTTTGGATAATGTCCTCGAGTACGCGAGGGGAGCCGCTTTCCGGCGCCAGGGTCACATGCTCACAACCACTTTCTTTCATGGCCCGGAGCATTTCTTCATCGATACGGCTGGCTCGAATGCCATTGGGGGTTTGCCAGGTTATGTCCAGCTTGCGGCGCTTTATTTCGTCACAGATATCAATCAGCCGCTTGACGTTGATGGTCATATTGTCATCTTCAAAATGGAACTCGCGAATATTCCATTTCTCGATGCAATATTCGATTTCATCAGCGACATCGGTGGCGCTGCGCGACACCCAGCGCGTTTTTCGGGATGCGCAAAAAGTGCAACCGTAGGGGCAGCCACGGGAACTGATCATGGAGGTCCAGCGGCCATTGGAGTAGCCATGTGATTCCTGAGCCTCAATGTAGTTTTCCATCGGCAGCAGGTGGCGAGCAGGGAAAGGGATGCTGTCGCTGTTCAGCTTGGTATTGCGCTCCAGTTTCTCCGTGCCCATCTGGCAGGTTCCACTGTCATCAATATAGGCCAGGTTGCTGATATCGCCGCCGATATTACTCTGGGCCAGCAAGTTGTCCTGCAGCAGTTTTTGGCAGAGGTGAAGAAAGGGATTTTCCCCCTCACCGAGTACGACAAAGTCGACCAAATCTCGATCTTCATCAAGAATTTCAGCATAGAGTGCACTGGGATGCGGGCCACCCAGAACGATTTTGATATCGCTGTTAAAGGCCCTGATATGCCGACAAAGTTCCTGTACAACAGGGTATGCGAAGGAGAACAGATTGGATATGCCGACAATTTTCACCTGGTCGTCGAGGCGAGCCACAATGTCCTCGAAAGCCAACCCACGTACGAAAGTTTCTTTGTGAAATGAGTTAATGGTGCCGGGCGCCAAGCCCACTGCATCGATAATATCGACCGATATATCATGTTGTTCCAGGACCGCTGCGATATAGGCGATACCCAAGGGTGGAGTGATGCCGCTCGCCACCTGGTTCTTGGTAAACACCTGCGGGCGGGTTGATCAAGATAACCTGGGGATTCATGGCTGGCGGCCTGAAAGTCAACATATTGAGTGACCTGTTCGCGTTAGCGCTTTTTAATATCCCTTATTTTACAAGGTCTTTTGTCGGCATCTTTGACTTAACAGTGTAGGAAATTATTGGCTATATTGTAAAGGCAAGCCCACACTCCTGGTCGACCCTGGCAGGCAACGCTGTACTGCGTGGATTGTTGGTGTAACAGCCGATCTTTGGTGTTTGTAATACAAACGCGTTCAAGTCACAACTTGGATTACGTACTTTTGACCCACACTGTGACGGTGTTCAAACTTTGTCGGGCTGCGTATGAACAAGGAGAACTCAGGCCTTTTTTCCTTTTACACTCCAGCTATAGCCATGCCGATGATGAATTTCAATGTCCTTGAAATCCTGCCGTTTCCAGAAGGGCAAGAGCCTCATGCTTTTTATAATATTTCAAATACGTAGGATTCAGCTGATCGTAAATCACCAGACGTCGTTTTTTGGGGGACATAGGCCACCAAACGATATCAAGGTATCGCATCAGCGGCAGCGGAAGTAGCTTGCCAACGAGGCGATATGCGTAAAGTGACCAGTAAAGTAATTCAACTATAACCAATAGAAGAAAATGCGGCAGATAGGTCGTGAGTTTTCGAAGTGGCTGGACGAACTTTAGATATAGCTCATTACCCTCATAGCTACAAAGCCAAAAAAAGATTTCCCCTCCTGGCTTTAAAGCGTCATAACACCGTTTAACCGTTGCGCCGGGTTCACTGATGAACTCAATCACTCCGATAGAAATAACAAAATCAACTGGCTCCTCGACTGTCCATTCATCGCCTCGCTTATTCAATGGGGTAACATCTTTTCCTCGTTCCATCGAAGCAATGATTGTTTTTGAGTTTCTCAAAAGCGCCCGGGGCCGGTTCGACCGCATAAACATGAGATGCGCCTGAGTCAAGCAGCATGCCCACTATTCGTCCTGTCCCACTACCAATGTCGACTACGGTTTTCCCTTTCAGGTCATCGGTACGCATCAAGGGGGAGACGATGTCGGAAAAAAGGCCTAACGATGCATACCAGCCCTCGTTATCATCGTAACGTGACCACTGTTTATCAAAATCTTGAATGGTCTTTTCATCTAAGGTTGACATGCATCAACTCCAGATCAGAGGGTAAGGTTCCTATCTTAGGCTCGCGGCGTCGATGAGGGTGGCTGGTAAAATTGGTAATTAATTTACTGCTGTACCATTTTTCGTGATCAGTTACACTGTTTTTCAGGGCTGAGTTTCTTCCGGCGTCATAGCAACAGACTTGTTAAATTAAGTCAATGCTGCTGGATATGTCACTGCAGTTGGCCACTAATCAAACTGAGAACTGCTTCTAGGAATCACATCAGCACCTTTTGCATCTTCTTTCCTCTCAATAAAAAAAGCATCGTTGATGCTACTTCTCAGCATCTCTTTCTGCCAAATTTGGCTTCCAAATTTGTACACCAACGCCTCCTCCACCAGGTTGGTTCGCCAGGCGGTACTCCCGGCCCGGTTCGCGCATCAGCCAGTCGATCAAGGTCCGCGGGCAGATGGGGAGTGTCGTTCGAAGCGCCCCGCAATCGAGCAAGCTGACGACGCGATGCGGCAGATGGATGTAGCAATGAAGAAATGGTCGGAAGGCTGTACCACAGTTCGTGTCATGGTCATTGCAAACATGACGCTGCGGCTCATTCCTCGTCATGACGGGTGCAGAGCAGGACGGGGTCGCCGGAGCAGCGGTAGTGCCGCGCGACGTAGTCGGCGACAGGGTCGTCCGGCTGAATAATCGGCTTGACGAGGAGCACGTCCCTGACGCGCTTCCGCTCCAGTGTTTCGATCAGGCCCTGGATCTCCTCGTCGCTCTGGTATTTCGGAAAGGCCAGGTCGTGCCGCGTCGGGTTGCGTGCGCCGGTCATCAGGTACATCGCGGAAAAGCCCGGATAGCACAGCAGATCGCGGCCTGGGTTCTGCTCGACTCGCGCCCTTCACCCACTCCACGTTCGCCACTTCGTCCGACGTGGCGAAGGGCAGCCTACCAAACGCCGTGTCGTAAAGGATCGGGTGCTGGGCGAGGGCGCCGCCGTAGTTGCGCTGCAGCTGCACCGTGCAGGCGACGATCAGCGCCAAGCCCAGCACGGTCTCTGCGACCCCCCCATCGGCTGATGGCGCGGAGGGTCGACGCCAGCACTCTGCGGCGACGATCAGGACGACCGGCATGATCATGGCCAGATGAGTGTAGTCCGGAAAGCTCATGGTAAAGGCGATGGCGCAGGCTCCGAAAACCGCAAGGACGAGCAGGGTTTCCGTCGTCCGCCGGTCGCAGCGGCGTAGCCAGGCTGAAGCGGCGCGCAGCACTGTGACTCGCCACCACAGCCGGGAGATACTTAAGGAGCGCCGGCCAGGTGAAGGACCGTGCTCGAACAGATAATCGGTGCCCCATGCCACCTGATTGATGTCGTGGTAGCCGGTGAGCGGGTGGATTACGAGCTGGCTAATCATCTGCCCGGCGCCCGCCTGGATGAGGTGGGGGACCAGGACCAGGCCGGCGCCCGCCAGCGTCGCGACGGCGAGCGTCAGGAGGTGTCGGCCCAATGGCAGCCCCGGAGCCCGCCCCCATCAGGCGGTCGTAGAGTGCGTCGGCGAGGGTGAGCAGCGCCATGCCCGCGCCGACCGCTAGGCCCGCATGTTGCCGCGTTGCTATGAGCAGCCCGAGGAGCAGGCCCTGCACAGACGATCCAGCCGGCAGTCCGCGCCCGATGGCGGTCCAGGGAGATTACAGGAGTACGCATACCAGCAGGACCGCCAGCCAGTGAGGTGTCGTGTAAGGCCAGGCGGGCTGCCCAATCGCCAAATGCGCCAGTGGCTGCCGCGACGGCGAGCGTCCGGGCCGGCGCCGACGGCGCGCACCCCGGAGTAGATCGCCACGATCAGAAGTGCCTGGATGGCACTGCCGACCGCCCGGCCGGTGGTAAAGTCGCGCCGAAAAGGTGGAACGCAAGCGCCAGTAAGTCCAGGAAGAAAGGCGTAGTGAGCTCAAAGACATCGCGGTAGAGCACCTCGCCCTCTAGCATGCGAATCGCGTGGTAGAAGTAGTAGGCTTCGTCTGCGGGCCCGAGCGGCCACCGCCGAAGCATCAGGTAGGTTGCGCTCGTTGCGGCGAGCACGAGGCAGACAACCGTGTCGGCGCGATGCCCCCGGAGACGCAGTCCGCACGGTTAGCATGCGAGCATATGACCGAGGCCGCATCTGGTGCCACCGCAGTGGTGACGAAAGCCGAAATCAGCGACGCGACCTCGCCGTGAACGGCGCCTTCGCGTCCTCCCGCGCGTAATTGAGGGTCACGCCTGGCAGACCAGATAGACGGTGTGTAGGGAACGTACGCCGAATCGTGGCGCACGAACGCGGCGGGGGCCGCGAACGACTGCGAAGCGAGGGCGACGTACTCCTGCCTCGGTGCGCACGTGACGCCCACGGTCCATCTTGAGGAGCAGGCGGGCGATGCGCGACTGCCCGTCCAGATAGCAGCCGTCCGCCGTGACGAGTCGTCCGCCGGGACGCAGCGCGGCCCGCGCGAGACGCGAAGAACTCTGTCGCATCGCGATCGTCCAAGTGATGCAGAAGCCCGTGCGCGATGACGATGTCGAACGATGCGGCACCGAGGCGATCGACGAGCGCCAAATCTACTGTGCCGGCGAAGAACTGACCGCGCGCCCCGTGGCGCCGGCGTGCCGAGTCGATGTAGTGCTCGCTCTGGTCGAAGCCGACGTAGTCGATGTTGGCCGGGAGCTCGGCCAAGACGTCGGCTGGACCGCAGCCGACGTCCAGAATGCGATCGCCGGGTCTGGGCACCGACGTAGTGCGCGCGCAAAGATCCGCCACTGGCGGGTGCGCCCCAGCATGGTTCCGAGCAGGCGGTAGAGCGCCGGCACGCCGAGGACGCGGTTTGGGTTCAGTGGACCCTGGGTCATCGCGGTGCTTGGTAGGACGATTGGGCCAAGCGTTGACTCCCCGGTGTGGTGCATTCCCTGTGCCAGACCAGAAGGCGGACAGCAGGCTAACGACCGCGAACGCGCCCGGCGAGATGGCGTCGAGCGACGGCACCGACCAGCACCATGGTCAGCGAGTGCAGCGAAGTGCTGCCTCATCATTGTAACTTGACCACTGCTTATCAAGAATCTTGAATGGTCTTTTCAGCTAAGGTTGACATCCATCAACTCCAATCAGAAGGTAAAGTTCCTATTTTAGGCTCACGGCGTCGATTACGGGTGGTTGGTAAGATTGGCATTCAATTTCTGCTGTACAATTTTTCGTGATCTGAGACCTGCCTTTCGGGGCTGGACTCGTTACTGGGCCATAGCAACAGACTTGTTAAGTTAAGTCAATGCTACTGCCAGGTGACGCAAGTAATCACTAATCAAGCTGAGAACTGCTTCGAGGATATTACCCTCTGGTGATGGGCCGCGTCGGAGGGTATATTGTCAACGGGCTTCCTGAAGTGAAAACGAGAATCTGGAACACTATTGAAAAGAACTGTTTATATGATAGGGGCATATACAAAGTGTGTCGACCGTATTTTGCAAAGTTTAAAGTCAACATTGCCATTCCTGTGAATACGACCTTCTCAGAGCATCAGTATGACATGCGCTATCCTCCCGGGATAGAGCACCACTGGTGGACGCATGCCCGTAACCAGCTATTAGCGAAACTCCTGCTGCGCGAATCTGGTAGCACTGACTCCTTACTTGAGGTGGGTTGTGGCAGGGGGGTTGTTGTCAAGAGCCTAAAGGCGTGCGGCTTCAACATCCATGGCGTTGAGCTGGCCGAGGTCAAACCCATGGAGGGGGCGCAATCATTCGTAGATTCAGGCACAGATGCTTTCGAGTTGCCCATAGAGCGCAGGTCGGAGATTACCGGGATTCTTCTGTTGGATGTCATCGAGCACTTGCCCGAGCCGGAACAGTTTCTTAAGAAGCTGGAAAGTAGCTTTCCAAAATTGGCCGTGGTGATTGTCACGGTGCCCGCCTGCCCGGAACTCTGGTCGGAGAATGACACATTCTGCGGCCATTATCGGCGCTACTCGCTCGAGACGCTTGAACAGCTTTCCAAAGATCTCAATTGGACAATCAAAAGTGCAGGCTACTTCTTTCGCTTTCCTTATTTACCAATGAGACTGATGTCCTTACTTGGAATTCACCACACGTCAAAATTAATGCCCCTGGAAAAGCCACGAGGTCATTGCATCGGCTGCTATCAGCAGCGTGCCAGCTGGAGGAGGCACTCTTCCCGCGGCGAATAAGGGGAAGTAGCGCCTACGCGGTTTACTACCCGGGTAGAGCTTGACCTCAGTAAAGTGCATAGTTGGCAGTTTATCAGGATGTTTATTTGTGAAAAATTTGGTGCCGGTAAATGTCTGACGTCGGCAGGCTCACCCGCTTTATCCTTGTTGGAGGAACTAGTGGCTTCCTGCTCCTTGGCCTTACCTGGCTTTTCGTTGATGGCCTGCATGTGCCAGTCATCCTCGGTAGCAGTATCGCTGTTATCCTGACCGGTTTATATAACTACTCCATGCACTACTACTGGACTTTTTCCTCTGATACTCCCCACGGCTGGGTTCTGATTAAATATTTGTTGATGTGTCTGGGTGCATTGGTTGTTAACGGTTTGGTGATGCATTCGGGGTAAAGGTATTACCAGTTCACTATCTTATAGTGCAGTTTCTGGCCGCTGGGGCAGTCGCTGCATGGACTTTTAGTGTTAGCTCCCTCTGGGTTTTTTCCGGGAGAAGCTGATCCTCGGCTTCTGGCGACTTTCAATTAAAGTGTGATCAGCACGCCAGGGCTTCAATCTTGGAAAGCTGTTCAGTCTTTCTCGCTACGCCCCTTCTCCAGCACCTTGTTGCGCCTCTCCTCAATCATCGCGCCGGAGGCCTTGTTTTGCCCACCAGATCGCGCGCGCTTCTTCCCACTCCAGCGCGTCGTTCAGCGGCATGGAGTAGCCGTCCTTGATCAGGGTGCGGTATTGCTGCAGGACCTGCGGCACGCAGGCGCACATGTCCTGCGCCATTTTGACGGCTCTGGGCAGTAACTCGTCTGCTTTCACCACATGGTTGACCAGACCCCACTCGTAGGCCTGTTGGGCGAAGATCGGCGCGCCGGTGAAGGCAATTTCCCGGGCGCGGGACAGGCCGATCAAGCGCGGCAGTTTCTGGCTGAGACCCCAGCCCGGCAGCATGCCAACGCGGGCGTGGGTATCGGCGAAGCGGGCGTTTTCGGAGGCGATCAGGATGTCGCAGGCCAGCGCCATTTCAAAACCGCCGGTGATGCAATGGCCGTTTATTGCGCCGATAATGGGGCCGTCGAAGGCCTCCATGGCCCGCGCCACCATATTGTCGGCTTCCTCTGCGGTATTGGTCGCATCGTTTGAGCCCAGCTCCTTCAGATCGAAACCGGCGCAAAAGGCCTTCCCGCTACCCGTGAGAATAATCACCCGGATGTCGCGGTCCTCGGTGCAGGGGCGGAAGGCGGCGACAAAGTCCCTGCGTAGCTCGCGCGACAGCGCATTCATCGCCTGCGGACGATTCAGCGTGACGATGGCGTAGCCGTCATGTTTTTCCAGCAGCACGGTGCTCATGATTCAGGATTCCAATAGTGAGGGCGATTTAAGCAGATTGAGTGCCTTGGCGATGGCAGGCCCGCGCAGGATCCTTTTGCGGGTCCCAGTCCGGCAGAGGCTCGTTGTCCGCCAGCCAGGCGACCACGGCCGCGATGGCAGCTGGCGTACAGGGTTTGAAACGCGCCATCACAGCGTCATCGATACCGGCCAGGCGCATCACTTCCGTCATCACCAGGCCCGGCTCGAGATTGAACACACGCAGGCCTGTACCGGGGTGCTCAGCGCGCAGGGAACCGGCCATGCGCGACAGCGCGGCCTTGGAGGAGGGGTAGGCAAACCCCCAGCCGCCTTGGTCAGCGGCTGCGGGTGGATCGGTGAAGGCGCTGTGGGACACCATGTTCAGTACTGTGCCAGTCCCACGTTTGAGCATGCCGGGTACGATGGTTTTGACCAGTGCCAGGGGTGTGAACACGTTGCCCTGGTAGATGGCGCGCAGCTGCTCCTCGGCAACCTCCAGCAGCGGTTCCATATTCCCCGTGCCCTGGTAGACGGCATTATTGAACAGCACATCGATGCGCCCGAAATGGTGCAGCGCCGCCTGTGCTGCGGTCACCATGGATTGCGTATCGAGAATGTCGCCGCGCAGGCACAAGGCCTCGCCACCGACTTTATCGTACTGCGGCGGCAGTCGCTTCAAGGCTGCCCGGCAGTACTGTGGCGCTGCCGACATGGTCATGGCTCTCGCCTTCGCTCAGGGTGCGAGCGGTGATCGCTACCCGATAGCCCGCCTTGGCCAGGGCCACCGCTGATTCAGCGCCGATACCGCGACTGGCACCGGTGATGAAGGCTACTCTGGGTTGCGGTTCTTTGCGCATTGCAATTTACACATGATCAATTAGGCTTAGGGCCAGTTTAGCGGTCAAGTTGAAAGAGGTTCAAGTTGTGTTCCAGGTATTTGCGTCGACACCGGAGGATATGGGGCCGGGACAGATAGGTGCCCATGCGGCGCGGGCCGAGGCGATGGGATTTGACGGGCTGCAGGTGCCCGATGCGATCCACGATGGTCTGCTGCTCGCAGCCCTGGCGCTCAACGCCACGAACTCGCTGATCGTGGGCACTGCAGTACTGGTGGCGTTTCCGCGCAGTCCGATGATCACGGCGATAGCGGCCTGGGATTTGCAGGCGATGTCCGGCGGTCGTTTTGAAGTGGGGCTGGGTACGCAGATCAAGCCCAACATCGAGAAGCGCTACAGCGCGCGCTGGGATTCACCCGTGCCCCAGTTGCGCGAGTACGTGCAGGCGATGAAGGCGATCTTCCACAGCTTCCAGTCCGGGGAGCGCCTGAATTTTGTGGGCGAGCACTACAGCCTGACCAAGTTGCAACCGTTCTTTAATCCCGGCCCTATCGAGCATCCGGACATCCCCATCCTGTGCGGGGCGGTGGGTCCGGCCATGACGAAAATGGTGGGGCGTATCGCCGATGGCATGATTACCCATCCCACCAATACACCACCGCGGTATATTCGTGAGGTGTGCCTGCCGCGTCTGCAGCAGGGATTTGAGCTGGGCCAGCGCGACCCTGAGACGTTCAAATTTGTGCTCGGTCCACTCACTGCTACCGGCAAGGATGAGGCCGAGGTCGCCGCTGCCTGGGAAAAGCAGCGCAATCTTCTGGGGTTTCTCTACTCCACTCCTGCCTATTGGCCCAGCCTGGAGTTGTTCGGCTGGCAGGACAAGGGCCAGCAATTGCTGGAGTTGACGCGCCAGGGCAACTGGGCCGATATGCCGCGCATTATCACCGATGACATGCTGGGCGAGTTTGTCCCCAGGGGCACGTACGCAGAGATTGCACAAGTCTTCAGAGAGCGCTACGCCGGCCTCACGCGGCGCGTGACCTTTCCCATGCCGCAAAACCCACAGGATGATCATCTGGCGGCCGCCGTCGTACGCCAGTTACAATGCCCGTAACAAAACGTGTGATACCTGAACTTGAGGAGAGCATCAATGACAGTACCAGAAGCGGTCCATCTGGGGCGGGATGACCTGCCCTACATCGACATTGGAGACGGCAGCAAGTTACGGGTTCTGCAAGTCAAACCCAAAGAGGGTTTGTGGATTGTGGAAAACATTTTCCAGGCCGGCTATGAGGTGGATACGCACAAGCACACCGGTCCGGTGTGGGGCTACACCCGCTCCGGCGCCTGGAAGTACAAGGAGTACGACTACGTCAACCGTGCCGGGTCCTTTCTGTATGAACCGGCGGGTTCGGTGCACACCTTGCAGTGCATTGAGGACGATACGCAGGTCTGGTTCCAGATGTACGGCTCCAATATCAACCTCGACGCCCAGGGCAATATCACCTCGGTGATAGACGGCGCCATGACCCTGGAATTTTACCTGGCCGTGTGCGAGCAGGCCGGCCTGCCCAAGCCTAACGTATTGGTGGATTAAGCGTGCAGATCGACGTCTACAATCCCGATAATTACACTGCGGGTATTCCGCATGACCAGTTTGCCTGGTTGCGGGCCAACGCGCCTGTTTACTGGCATCAGCATCCCGCCGGCCACGGCTATTGGGTATTGAGCAAACACGCTGACGTGCTCGCTGTGTCACGCGATCACAAAACATTTTCCGCGGAGACGGGTTTTGTCATGGTGGACGATCTGCCGCCGGACATCCTGGACATGACCCGCAATCAATTGCTGGGCATGGACCCGCCGAAACACGGCCCGCTGCGCCGCGCGGTCATCACCCGGTTTACCACACGCATGCTGGCGGAACTGGAACCAAAGGTGCGCCAGATCTCGCGCGATGTCATGGCGCAGATCACCGCCACGCAGGAAGTCAATTTCGTGGAGAGTCTCGCGGGCGATTTACCCACCGCGGTAATCTGCTCGATGCTGGAAATTCCGCGCGACATGTGGGCAACCATCCGGCACTGGTCCGATCTGTGTACCTCAGGTTCCGACCCCGATCTGGGTGGCACGATGGAAGAGGTCAACCAGGCCAGTGTGGAGATGGGTACCTACGGGTTTCAGTTGGCCTGCGAGCGCAAGGATAAGGGCGGCGATGACCTGATTTCCCTGTTGATCAATCAGGAGGTGGAAGGCCATCAGCTGTCTGAAATCGAGTTTGCCTCGTTGTTCGTGCAACTCACCGTGGCCGGCAACGAGACCACGCGGGGTTTGATCAGCAGCGGCATGCAGGAACTGCTCAAGCGCCCGGACCTGTACCAGCAGTTGCAGGACAATCAGGAGCTACTGCCACTGGCAGTTGAGGAAATGCTGCGCTGGACCTGTCCCTTGCACTACTTTCGTCGCACTGCTACCTGTGACACCCGGATTCGCGGGCAGGCGATAAAGGAGGGCGACAGGGTGGTGATGCTGTACAGCTCGGCCAATTTCGATGAGGACGTCTTTGCTGATCCGATGCAGTTTGATATCACACGTAATCCCAATCCGCACATGGCCTTTGGTCATGGTATCCACCTGTGTTTGGGTGCGAATCTGGCGCGTATGGAAGCCAGGATATTTTTCGAGGAGTTCTTCCGGCACTTTGCGCACATCGAATCCTGCGCTGAGCCGGTTTTTATCCGCTCCAACAGCATCCACGGGTTCAAGCAGATGCCCGTGTTGCTCACACCGCGGTCGTGAGAGAGCGCCGCGCCTGTATCGGTGCTGCCCATGTATTTTGATGGGCAATACTACTGGCGGGTGCTGAGTCATGTCTGGTCGCTGCGGCAGTGGCCGGGGCGCAGCCGTACGCTGTTGCGTTTGCTGTTACTGGTGCCACTGGAATACATATTCCACGCACTTTTTTTTACGCTGGACTATATTTTTTTCCCAGCGCTGTGGCGGCAAAAGGTAAAGTGCCCCGTATTTATTGTCGGGCACGCCCGCAGCGGTACGACACTGGCACACCGCCTGCTGGCTGCGGACGGCGAAACTTTCAGCTACTTCCTGTACTGGGAGATGTTCTTTCCCTCGCTGTTGCAGAAGAAAATCATCAGGGCACTGGGCTACGTCGACGAGAAGTGGCTGGGTCGAGTTGCCAACAAGCGCCTTGTCGCCTGGGACGATAAAACCTACGGCAAGTATCGGCATATGCACGATATGAGCCTGTGGAATTCGGAGGAGGACCAGTTCGTGATGCGGGCGGCGTTTGTCACCCAGCAGTGGTCGTTGGATATACCCATGATGGATGTCATCGATGTATTCCATGTGGATGAGATGGCGCAGCAGAAACGCCGTCGCTGGCTGCACCATTACCGCGAGTGCGTGAAACGCCAACTACTGCTGAACGGCGGCAACAAAATACACCTGAGCAAGAACCCGGTGATGAGTGGTTGGGTGGAGGCGCTCATCGAGACCTTTCCCGATGCGCGCATCGTGGTCATGATGCGCGATCCCGCCCAGTGTATTCCCAGTGTGCTGAAACTCGTGGAGATTTCCTGGAAGGGCAAGGGCTGGAGACGCGCCGACTACGCGCGCTCGCTGCAGATGCTGACGGATATCTCCTTTGAAAGTTTCCACCACCCGGCGCAGGTTCTGTCGCGTCATCCGGCCACGCCCCAGATCGTAGTCGATTACCGCGAGCTGACGACTGAGCCGCGCGCGACGGTGCACAAGATTTATCAGGCGCTTGGTATGCCCCTGGCGGACAGCTTCGACCAGTTTCTGCAGTCCCAGGAGGAGAGGGAGAAATCCCACGCGACGGAATTCCATTACAGTATCGACGATTACGAGCTGTCGCGGGAGAAAATCGAGTCACAGTTGAGTGACTTTTATGACGCCTATGGCTGGCCCCGTGCCGGGATCATGCCGCAGGCAACCGAGAGCAGTAGGAGCTGAACGATGGGTGTGCTTGCCAATAAAACCGCATTGATTACCGGCGCCAGCCGCGGCATCGGACTGGCAATCGCCCGGCGCTTTGCGGCGGAAGGTGCCGCTGTGGTGCTGTGCGCTTCCCGCTGGGGTGCCCACGGCAATCTGCGCGGAACGCTGGAGGATGCGGTGCAGTTGATCCTGCAGGCGGGCGGCAGGGCTGCGGGCATTGCCTGTGATCTCAGTGACGCCGAGGCGCGAGCCGACCTTGTGCAACAGGCAACCTCGCACTTCGGACCGGTGGACATCATTGTCAACAATGCCGCCGCCTCAAAAATGCGCCTGCCCAGTGAGACCACGTACCCGTGAGCGCAGCTGGATGTTCGACGTCAATGTCAACGCACCCATTGATCTGGCCCAGCAGGCGCTGCCCGGCATGCGCGAACGCGGCTGCGGCTGGATTCTCAATATCAGCAGCAGCACCGCGCTGCAGCCGGTCGTGCCTTATCGCGATTCACAGGTCGCGGCCCATATCATCTGTGCCTACGGCGCGACCAAGGCGGCCCTGGATCGCTACACGCAGGGGCTTGCGCATGAAGTCGCCAGTGCTGGTATCTACGTCAATACACTGGCGCCGGAGGCTATTGTGCTGACTTCCGGTGCCGAGTACGTGCGCGATATCGCCCGGCGCAATCCGGATATGGCGGAGCCGGTGGAGGTCATGGCCGAGGCGGCGCTGGAGTTGTGCCGTGGCCGCCATGTGGGTTGTGTCACTTACAGTCGCCGCCTGCTGCACTCACTGGGTCTGTCGGTGAAGAGCCTGGACGGACAGACCATTCTGGGCGATGCGTTTTTGCCGCTGATCTGGAAGCAACTGCGTGAGGAACTTGTTATGAACGCCACAGACACCGATTTTGCGCAGGAACTGCGCGCCGCCTGGGACGATATGATAGCGGCACTGCAGGAGGCCCGCGACGCGATTGACCAGCCACAGCTGATGCCGCCGCCTGCCACCGAGCGCAATCTGGCGGAGGGCTACCGCTACCTGATGGGTTATGTGCACAGCGCGGTGGAGCGCGCCTTCCATGAGGACCCGGTGCGTCCGCATTTTCGCAATGCCTTGTCCATCATCACGCGCAGCACCATCGATAACGCCGACGCCATCTACTTCTACACCGCCATCGATGGCAGGCACAGCTATCGCCTGCGGGGCAGGGCGGGGGACACCCGTCACTGGCGCGGTGATGAACCAGCCGCAGGTTTGCGCAAGGCGCCGCACTACGTCATTTTCGAAACCACCTGTGGCGCGCTGCCGGGTGACACGGGTTCGCTCACCGAATTGCGCCCCGGCCTGAAGACACAGACCGGCCGCCTGGATTCAACCCGTATCGCGGTGGAGGCGGACGGCAGCTTCGAGATACTTTTGGCGCCGGAACGGCCACCGGGCTATAGCGGTAATTTTATCCCGACCCTCAAGGTGGTGCAGCAGCCGCATCCGACGGATCCGTCCATGCCCCCCGAGCGTTATGCCAATTACATCAGCGGCCGGCAGTTGTTCAACGACTGGGAGCATGAGGAGGCCATCCATTTTGAAATTGTCCAGCTGGGCGCCGAGGGCAGCCATGCGCCGCCTTACAGCGCAGGCAAGGCGGCTGCGGAACTGCGGCGTTGTGGTGAGATCGTGCGCAACCAGATGCACTTCTGGAACGCGTTCTGGACGGTGTTGATGGGCACGTACGGCGCGCGTGAAGGGAGCATTCCCGGCATTGCCTTTCCGCGCAACGCGTTCAACACGATCAATGCCGCCTCTGGCGCGACTGGCGGTGGCCAGAGCACGAATCTCTATGCCGGCGGCGTGTTCGAGCTGGCGCCGGATGAAGCGCTGATCATTGAAAACCACATTCGCCTGCAGCCGCAGTATATCGGTTTCCAGGTCGGCAATTTATGGGGTGAGTCCATCGAGTACGCCAACCAGATCGGCAGCCTCAACGGCCACCAGACAACCGTCGATGCGGACGGGATCATACGTATCGTACTGGCCCACAATGACCCCGGCGTTCCCAACTGGGTGGATACGACCGGCCACCGGGAGGGTTTCATGACGCCGCGCTGGACCTATAGCGAAACGCCCGCGCCTGAGGATTGGCCGACGATTACTGCCAGAAAAGTGTTGTTCAGTGAAATCAGGCAGCATCTGCCCGAGGGCACCGGGACGGTCAGTCCCGAGCAGCGGCGACAACAGATCAGCATCCGGCAACGGCATGTGCAAAAGCGCTACCGGGTGTTTTAATGTTTGTTGGCGCTGTTTGGTATTGCGAAGTATCGCCGGCTGTCGGTCCGGGGTGTGCCCTGCTTGTTCAAAATGAGAGGGCATTCACCGCAGGGCATACCCCGGTCCGACAGCCTCAAATCGAGCTCTGACCAGTACCTGGCGGCAGGTGTATATGACGATGTGAGCCCCTTTGCGGGACAAGCCTGGTGAGCGAATGATTTTTGAGCGACCAGGCTTGTCCCGCAAAGGGGCGGCTGATGAGGTACGATCACCTTCAACTTCATTTCGTCAGTAACATCAAGGTTCCCGGGAGGGAGCGACAACATGAAGAATAAAGTGGCACTCGTCATGGGCGGCGGCGCGGGTACCGGCCGCGCGACCGTGCTGGCCTTTGCGCGTGAAGGGGCGGCGGTAGTGATCGCCGATGTGAATGAGAAGAGTGGGCGCGAAACACTGGCGCTGGTTGAAGCGCAGGGTGGCAAAGGGACTTTTCGTCAGCGCCGACATGGGCAGTGCCGCCGACGTGCAGGCGGTGATCGAGCAGACCCGACAGGCCTTCGGCGCCCTGCACATGGTCTCCAATAATGCCGCGCTGGGTGCGCCGAACAAACCGGTCACCGAACTCAGTGAGGAGGAGTGGGACCGCTGTATGGCGGTCACGCTGCGCGGTGTCTGGTTGTGCATGAAGTACCAGCTGCCGCTGATCGAAGCGTCCGGCGGCGGTGCAATTGTGAATGTCGCCTCAGTGTCAGGTATTCGTGGGGAAGCGTTCCAGTCGGCTTACGTTGCCGCCAAGGGTGGCGTTATCGCCCTCAGCAAGACGGTGGCGGTGGAATACGCCAAACGCGGTATCCGGGTGAATACCGTCTGTCCCGGCGGCATCAACTCCGGCGGCATGGCCTTCTACCTGAAAAAAATGCCCGAGATGCGTGAAAAGGCACTCAATGCCCACGCCATGGGGCGACTCGCGGAGCCAGAAGAAATCGCGGATGCCGTGGTCTACCTGTGTTCCGAGCGCGCCTCATTTATTACCGGGCACGACCTGGTGGTGGATGGCGGGGTGATGGTCAGGTCAAACGTGATTGACCTGTAGGTGGAGCCGACCAAAACCGGGTTACACCCTTAATAAAAAAATAATCTCGACTCGCCGTCCAGTGGTCTTATACTACGCATTGTAGGTTTTCGTGGTAACTTGATGCGTAGTTCTGGCGCCCTTGGTGGCATAAAAGCGGGCCTTGATTTGGTCCGTTCCGATCGATTCGCTGCGATCGGCTTCGCCGCCTGCGTTTTGGCGGCGATTCCCGTTTACATGATACTCGGCAGTGATATGTGGTTCTGCTGTGACGAATGGACTTTCATTTCTGTACGATCGCTCACCGCCGAAGGGATCCTCTCCAACCACTCGGGCCATTGGGTGACCTTGCCGTTTTTGGCATTTCGCGGAATCTACCAACTCGTCGGCCTCCATTCGTATGCCCCCTATCAACTGCTCTCTGTCCTGTCGCATGTATCTATTGTAATTCTCAACTATTTGCTTATGTGTCGAATGAAGGTCCAGTCGTGGCTTGCTTTCGCAGTTGCTTGCACGCTCCTGTTCTTCGGCGCAGGTGCCTTTAATATTTTCCTTGCATTCCAGATCACGTTGAATGGCTCGGTTCTGTGCGGCTTGATTTTTTTATTGCTCGTCGATCATGAAGGTCCGATTGATCAGCGAAATATTGCAGGTGTTATCATAGCTATCATCGGCTTGATGACATCAGCGGTAATGGTTCCAATGATTATTGGAGTTTTCACTGCTCTTCTCTTGCGTCGCGGACCAGTAATAGCCACATTGCACATAGCACCTCCTGCAGCAGTTTTTGTTTCCTGGTATGTTCTGTACGGTACATCACAACCGGAAAACCGGGGGACCCTTGGCCAGACACTGGAGATGATCGTACGACTGACCACCGAGACATTGTCTGCACTTGGGCAGAGTACCGCCGTTGGAGTTGTTCTTGGGGTTGTGATTTTGTTCGGCTTGTGGTGCGCCGGCCGAGAGGCCGTGCGTGGGCAAAAAGGCGCCCCACTTGCTATACCTGCAGCGTTGCTTGTCAGTTGGATCAGCTTCTCTGTTGCAGCATCGCTGAGGGCTGGGAACTTATCGTTCGATCCCGACCTTCCGGGAGAATCAAGGTATGTTTATGTCGGGGCAGCGCTTTTGCTCCCGCTTATAGCGTATGGAGGGTTGTGCCTCGCTCGCGTACGATTAATACTGGCGCTTGTTCCTGTCATCGCGTTGGCGCTAGGCGTACCGAGCAATATTGATGCACTGGTTAATCCCTCCTCAACTGCATTGCGTGGATCAATACAGTTCCGTAAAGCCTTTCTCGCCGTAGTCCACTCCAGGCTCATCGGTCAGGTCTCGGGTGATTTCCAGCCGTTCATAGGCGGCTACGTTGGGACAACTGTTGACTGGATGCGGTTGGCCCTCGCGAATGGCGATATTCCAAATCGCGGGGTGATCGACGATGAAGATCAGCTCTTTGGAGATGCGTTGCTCGCGCTGCGACCGGACCCCAGTGCCGCCGCAACCTGTGTTCCTAAGCCGGGCCGTTTGACCATGACCGCCCACGCGGGGGACATCATCAAATTAAACGGGGGGCGGAATTTCCTGGTCTCACTAACTGACGGCCATACCAAGTCAAAGCCAATTCCATTCTCCTGGGTATCTCGTTTTTTGGTGATACAGGCCGGTCCGGTCGATATTGAGATCTCCTCGCCGGACAGCCACTTTGATCCGCTCGTTTGTATAGAGCGACGACGCTGAGGAATAGGGCGCGCTTTTATAGGGCTGTTCAGGAAAATTTGTGGGCAGAAAAATTCCGGCATTACCTGCGAATGGCTATTAGCGATGTGATGATATTATCGGTCACTGATAGCTTGGAATAGATAGTCAATATCGCCCGTCGCCAGGGTAGCCTAAGCTATAGCTCCAAAGGTGGCCGGCAACGGCACATGCTTATAATTCGGTCCCGAATGCAGGGTATGCGGGTGAACACCTGTTATCACGGCTTCTCGCATCTGCCGCAGTGATTCATGAAAGCTAGGTTGTACAAAAATGAATTGCCTCAGCAGCTCCGGATTGTCCCTGAATATTGGCGCACTACCAATTTTTAGCTTTTCTTCCTTGTCGATGAAAGGGTTGCGTGCCACCCAGTATAAGTTGTGGTAGTAGTCGTACGTCGCATTGCTCACCCCGGCACTTGAGGCCAGCACAGGATTGTCCATAAAAGCCTTTTCCTCGCGAGTATAGGAATAAGTCGGGTAGCTTCTCATGTCTCCAGCGCCGCCGTAGACCATCTCCTGTGGAAGGTCAATCAGGAAGTTGTAGGTGGATCGCAGGTCTTCTTCGGTTTCAAAGCTGGATTTCGAAATCAAATCGAAATAGCCAACAATCCCGGCATCCACTATTTCCTGCGAAGCCTCAATGACCCGGTCAAGTGGCGTCGGTCGGTTATAAACGTTTTCCAGGATACGCTCGCTTCCTGATTGTATGCCCATGGATATGCAATTGCAGCCCGCTGCCTTTAGCTCCTGCAATAATGGCAACTTATGCGTCGTTGGGTAGGTGTAGCACCAGAATGGTATATCCACTTCTTCCTTATAACGTGGAAGAAACTCGTGCAGCCAGCGTGGATTGACTGTAAAGACGTCATCCCAGAACCAGATGACGGCAGGCTCATACTGTTCCTTTGCCCTGACCAACTCCTCAATCACGAGGTCAATGCTGCGTCGTCGCAGCGAGTTCTTCTTGCCAAACATCTCCTGATAGCGACTCTCAACACAGAACGAGCAGGAGAACGGGCAGCCTCGTTGCGTCATAATCTGATAGTCAGCAGCTGTGACCAATTGGTGAGCGAGTCGGCCTGAGATCACCTTCTCTTCGGTGACGTAGACCATTTTGCTGTGATCCCAGTCAGGGATCGCAATGTTATCCAGACTGCCTACCTCCCGCTTGGAATTTTTGATCACGGTACCATCGGCAGAATGCGTCCACGTGCCCGCGATATTTTTCCAATCAGCGCCACTGTCAAGGCAGTTGGCAAACTCGACGAGGACCTCCTCGCCCTCGCCGACGCAAACGAGGTCCGCATGTTCGATCGCTTTCTCGGGTTCAAGTGTGGTGCCAACACCGCCCCAGAGAATTGGCACGTCAAACCGGCTGCGTAAAAAGGCTGTTGTCTTGATTGCCTCAGGAATTGAAAGACTTATTACGGAAAGTCCAATCGCGTGCGGTCGGAAGTCCTCAAGTCTTACCGCTAGTGCTTCATACTCTTCCTCAAATTCTGTCACTGCGAGTGCAGTCGATGTGACATCGCGGGATTGTTCTTGAATAAAGGTTCCGATGTAATCCCGTTCAAACTTATAGTCCTTGAAAAAGAACATCCGCGTCTTGTGGCCAGCTCGCGTGAGATCGCCAGATAACTGCGGGAGCGCCATATTCAGGCCGGGATGTATTTTTACAATCGCAATTCTGCTCACATCAAAACCCTACGAATTACATGGATAGTGAATTGTTTCTATGTTCAAAATCTGATACTGAGGGTAAACATAGAACACTTCAAGTTTGTTTAGTCAATTTCCGCTAAAAATTCTGATGAAGTTTGCACAATCGCAAAGTAGTTCACTGCAGATTCACGCATAAGCAATGTTACCGAACACAAGGCGGCAAAAAAGATCATCGACTCATTGCGTGTGGGGAAGTGGCGTGCTTCTCTTTATGGATTACATAAAAAATCGATAACCGGACGACCGCTATTCACCTAAAGGGACATATAATGGGACGCCTATTCAAGTCGCTATGAATACTTTAGATGCCTTGAGCTGGCGCAGATGTACAGGTTGCTGCGCTAGGTGATGTTGCGATTATCCAGCGCAGTCAGGTCGAAATCGGGGACATGCATCTGTGGCGTCTTGCCACCATCCACTGGCAGGATCACGCCAGTAATGAAGGAGGCGGCATCGGAAGCGAGGAAGCAGATCGCTTCGGCAATTTCGTCCGGGGTGCCGATGCGCTGCATGGGAATGGCGCCTGCCATCGCATCCTGCATCACTTTGTTCTTCATTGTTGATGCGTCCAGACCGGGTGTCATCACGGCACCGGGTGCGACCACATTGACACGCACGTTGTATGGTGCGGCTTCCATGGCGGCGCACATCGTGAATTGGTTTACTGCAGCCTTGGCTGCCGAGTAAGCCCCGGCGGCAATGCCTGCTCGCAAACTACTCACCGACGAAACATTCACAATCGAACCAAAGCCCTGTGCCTGCATCACCTTCATCGCGGCCTGTACGCCGATAAAAACACTTTCCACTGACACGCCGAAATTGGCGCGCCATTGCTCGATGGTTTGTGTCACGACCATGCCGCCGATCACTGAGGGAGCGTTGTTGACCAGCACGTCCAGTCGTCCGTGTTTGGCAGCTGTGTCAGCTATGAGTGCGGCAAAACCAGTAACATCAGCTACATCCAGTTCTACGCCAGTGAAACTGCCGCCGCTCGCCCGAATCGCTGCTGCCAACTCATCCAGCTTGGGCTTGCGTCGGGCGCAGGCCACCACATGCGCGCCCTCTGCAGAAAGTTGCAGCGCTGTGCTGCGGCCGATACCCATGCTGCCGCCTGTGACGATGGCAACCTTGCCCTGAAATCGTTTGGCTTGCATGGTGCGGTCCTCTATCGATGCTGCGCGGTATTGCAGCGTGTGATTCTAGCCGGCAAGTGCCAGTGTGGCTGCGCCGGAGACATGCACGCCACGGCTGTTGCGACCAGCGAAGTCCACAGTCACCCGGGATTCGCTGCCGTCCTGCTCCAGTTTTACTACCTTACCCTGCATGACCATGGTGTCACCGGGCACATTAGGCGCCTGCAGTTTGAACTTGAGGCTACGCAGCCGACTGCCCGCGCCCGCCCAGTCGCTCAGGTAGCGCGCGCACAAACCGCTGGTCGTGAGAATATTCATGAAGATATCGGGCATCGCCGCAGCTCGGGCCGCGGGCAGGTTATGGTGCACGTCGGTGAAATCCTGGGTCGCCAGCGCCCCGCTGACGATGAGCAGGTGGGTGATGGGGATTGCCAGTTCCGGCAGGGCCTGGCCCTCATGCAATGAATCGTAGCTGATGTCGCTGAAATCGGTGCGCCACTGCCGATCGCTGGCGACAGGGGTAGGTGGGGCAGGCGTTTCTTGCCGAGCCTGCTTCGCTGTGCCATCCGGTGTCTTGGGCCGGTACACGAAATAGGTGATCAGAGCTTCTGCGTACAGAGCCTTATCCTGATCCATGAATTCCACTTTATCGGTGACAAAGTGACCTTCTCCCAGCGCGGTTTGCTTGAGCGGGCTGATGTTGGCGATGGCGGAAAAGTGCTGCGCGCGGTCGCCCTCCAGCAACAGGCGATGAAAGCTGATGTCATAACTCACGGCGACAATGCCGGGAAAGCCGTGGGCCGCAAGGGCATCGAAGACCCGGGGCCCCGCATCGGCGGCGGTGCCCGGTGCGTACTGCGCGTTGACGTCACGCATGGTCCACATCTGCATCATGGCAGGCGGCGCGACGACACGATCGAAGCCCGCTCGGCTGCGATACTCATCATCCAGGTACAGCGGGTTGCAATCGCCCATGGCAGAGCACCACTGCCAGACCTGCACCCTGCTCACGGGATTGAAGCTGCAGTACGGCCCGGTGCGGTGGCCCGTCAGTGCCGCCAGATCCAACGTCTGGTCTGCGCCCTTCTTTGCTGACATGGAGGTCTCCCCTTGTCCTACACAGGCGCTACAGAATAACCGCCCCACACAGGGACGTAGTGGTCGTCATAGTGCGCAGCCAACGATGTGTGCAAGTCCTGCACCTCCCACTTTTTCGCGCCCTGGGGATTTATGAAGGCGCTGGTCAGTGTGGGGCGCTGCAGGATTTGTACCTCATTACCCCACACCACCAGCACTTCGCCGGAGATGCGCGCCGCCTCGGGCGAGCACAAATAACCCACCAGCGGTGCGACATTGGCCGGGTTGAACATGTGGAAACTACCATCTGCCGGCGCCTGGAACATCTCTGCAGTCTGGCCACTGGCGGTCATGTCAGTGAGGGCGCGGGGCATGATCACGTTGCAGGTGATGCCGTACTTGGTCAGCAGCTGGGCTGCCCCCATGCTCATGGCGATAATGCCTGCCTTGGCAGAGGCGTAGTTGGGTTGTCCCGCAGAACCGTAGATGGCCGCTTCCGAGGACGTGCTGATGAGGCGACCGTACACGGCTTCTCCTCCCTTGGCCTTGTCGCGCCAGTAGGCAGTGGCGTTGCGCATATTGACGAAGTGACCGCGCAGGTGCACGCGCACCACCGAGTCAAACTCATCATCACTCATGCCGAATATGGTCTTGTCGCGGCAGAAGCCCGCGTTGTTGACCATGATGTTAAGGTCGCCGTAGGTCTTGAGAGTGGTTTGCAACAGGTTTTGCGCGTCATTGCTGTCGGCGCAATCGCCCAGTACTGCTATCGCCTCACCGCCAAAGCCCTTGATGTCCTCCACCGTGGCGTGCGCTGCGGCTGCCGCATCAGGGCCGGTTAATATCGTTGATGACGACCCGTGCGCCCTGGCGTGCGAGCTGTATTGCTTCCTCGCGACCGAGGCCACGTCCTGCGCCGGTGATGACGGCAACTTTGCCTGTCAGGTCTCCCATGAATGTGCTCCTTGAAGTGCGAAATGAAGAGGCCCGCTCTGGAGGCGGGCGCCGTGGATCAGATGCGTTCGATGATGGTGCCGGTGCCGACCGATGAGCCACAGCACATGGTGATGAGCGCTGTAGTTTTGTCGGAACGTTCCAGTTCGTGCAGCGCCGTGGTGATCAGGCGTGCCCCGGTGGAGCCCACGGGGTGGCCGAGGGCGATGGCGCCGCCGTTCACGTTAACCTTGCTCATGTCTGCCTTGTACACCTGTGCCCAGGACAGCACGACCGCCGCGAAGGCCTCGTTGATTTCCACCAGGTCGATATCCTGCATGGTCATGCCGCTTTTCTTGAACAGCGCAGCGGTGGCATCGACCGGTCCGTCCAGCAGAAAGTAGGGATCGGTTCCCACCACGACATCCGCGATGATGCGGGCGCGGGGTTTGAGACCGCGGGCCCTGGCCTCATCTGCCGTCATCCACAGTACCGCTGCGGAACCATCGGAAATCTGCGAGGAATTGCCTGCGGTGTGAATCGTATTCTCCATCACCGGTTTGAGCTGGGCCAGCGCTTCCAGTGTTGTCTCGCGCAGGCCCTGGTCGCGGTTGACCGTGCGCGTTTTACCCGTGGGCTTGCCATCCTCTCCCATGATAGGCGCTTCCACGCTGAACACTTCGCGGTCAAAGCGGCCTTCGGCCCACGCTTGCTTGGCGCGCAATTGAGAATTGTAGGCTAACTGATCCGCCATTTCACGGGTGATGCCGCGTTTTTTCGCAATGCGCTGGGCGCTGGTGAACTGGTCGGGGCTGGAGTCCCAGGGCCAATCGGTGGGAATGAAGTAACCGGGGCCGTTGTAGACGTTGGCGCCGAGGCCGACGCGGCTCATCGCTTCCACACCACAGGCAATACCGATATTGACTGAGCCGGTGGTGACCATGGAGGAGATCATGTGGTTGGCGGTCTGCGCGGAGCCGCATTGGTTATCCAGCGTGGTGCCGCCGGCGGTGTAGTCCTTGCCCAGGGTGAGCCAGGCGTTGCGCGTAATATTGCCGGCCTGTTCGCCCGCCTGGGTGACGCAGCCCCCGGCCAGGTAGTCCACGTCTGCGTACTCCAGTCCGCTGCGCTTGACGATTTCGGCCAGTGACAGGGCCAGCAGATGCGTGGCATGAAAGTCGCACAAATCGCCCACGCCGGGCTTGCCGCGTGCGATGGGAGTCCTGACTGCTTCTACGATAACGGCTTCACGCATGGCTGATCCTCGATTGTTTTTCGGCAATAACGGATAGGGTCACTTAAGCGCAGCCATTTTGCCGCTTTTGACCGCCAACAGACAGCATTATGCGGGCGAGAAAGCGCATATGGTATAGCTGATTAAGCCGTTCTCTAATTGGCGGGGCTTTGATTGCCGGCAGGTGGTCCCGGGCTTGCCCTGCTTGTTCAAACACAGAGGGCATTCACCGCAGGGCAAGCCCGGGACCACCTGCCTCGTGCTGTGCAAATTCCTATGCTATCTCTGTTTAACATGCTCGGGAATTACATCCCAAACCGAGTCCCTGTGGGGTATACGCCTGAGCGCGAATGCCCTCTGTCCTTGAACGAACAGGCGTATACCCCACAGGGACGGCACGTCAAGAAACATGTGTTGGCTCGCCAGGCAACACATATTGAAGTGCGCACGCCAACGGAGTAACGTCATCAGTAATAAGAACGCAGCCGTCAACAAAAAATTGCGCCAAATAGGGAAAATGACCAATGACCGTCGCACTCAAAATCGAACTGCCCCATAAGCCCCGCGTACTTCCCGGCTGTGAATTGGCAGGTTATGAGACCCTGTTCGACGAAACATCCTACTGGATCAGCCAGGAGAAAATTGTCGGGGAAATTCCCGTGGGGCTGGAGGGCACCTTGTTTTTGAACTGTCCGGGCAGGAACAAGATTGGCGAGCAGCAGTATGGTCACTGGTTTGATGGCGACGGCATGATCAGTGCGGTGACTATCAAGGGCGGTCGCGTACATTACAAGAATCGCTATGTACGCACCCCCAAGTATGTCGACGAGACCGCAGCGCAGAAAATCCTGTATCGCGGTGTGGGCACGCAGATTCCGGGTGGTTTCCTGAGGAACATGTTCAGGGCGCCCGGCAACGCCGCCAATACCAGCGTGATATTGCACGGTGGCAAACTGTTGGCGCTGTGGGAGGGAGGGAAGCCCTTCGAGCTGGATCCTGCCACGCTGACAACGGTGGGCGAGTATACCTACGAGGGCGGCTTGACTGCGAGCCAGCCGTTCAGCGCACATCCCCGGCTCGACCCGCGCACGGGAACCCTCTATAACTTCGGCGTATTCGGCGTGCCCAAACCGAAACTGCATTTTTACACGATGGATCGAAGGGCGCACTGGTGTCCAACGTATCCCAGTACGTCGGCGATTATTCCATGTGCCATGATTTTGCCATCACGGACAAGCACGCCGTTTTCGTGTTATGTCCGGCGTTCATGCGTACACCGTTCAAATTCCTGTTTGGCTTCAACAGCATTTTTGAGTCAATCGAATTTGATCAAACGGCAAAAACGAAAGTGGTGGTGCTGGAACTGGCCACGGCCAAGCTGGTCAGGGAGTATGAGTTTGACAGCTTCTTCGGTTTTCATATTGGCAATGCGCACGAGCACGGCGAGGAGATTGCTGTCGATGTATTGTGCGTCAAGGACATGGACATCATGGGCGGGCTGGCGAACGTGTTCATGGAGCGGGGCGATGATTTCAGGTTCCTGGCCAATGGCGCCACGTTCAATCGCTTCACCCTCAACCTGGCTACCGGGGAGTCCTCCAGAGCGTTAGTGCCTGGCGCTATAGCGGGCGAGTTTCCCGCCTGGAATCCAGGCTATACGGGGCGTGAAAATCGTTATACCTGGCTCAGCACCATTATTGAAAACGGTACCCCCTATGGTTTCAATGCGTACCAGAAGATCGACCACCAGACTGGCGAGTTAAAAGTGCATGACTTTGGCGATAGGACGATTCACTTCCGAACCCAACTTTATTCCGGCGGGGGAAAACGCCGCGGAAGACGAGGGTTATATTATCGCCATCGTCTACAACCACGCGCGTAAAAAGAGCGAGGTGGTGATTGTCGATGCCAGGGACATGCAGAAGGAGCTGGCGGTGATCCCGCTGGACCACCATGTTCCGTTTGGCTTTCACGGTGGCTTTTATCCGGAAGTATTTGTCTAGACCTGTACCTTTAACAATTAGGGTGCAAAGATATCTGAACGTTCCGCGTTGGCCTTGATCAGTGCAGCGTCTTCGGGCACCAGGAAGCCCTTGGTCACCGCCTCATCCGTTGCCGCCTTGAGGGCATTGATATAGGCGGCATTGTCTGCGTACAACGATCGCAGGGTGGCGGCGTCAAACAGTTTGGTGGTGCCGGAGAGGAAGCAGAAGTTAACAGTATCCAGGTTTATTTCACAGGTTTCGCCAGGCGCGGAAAAGTCTGGCTGTGGTTGGCCTTCGCCCTCCAGGATGGCGATCGGGGTATCAACGTAAGGCGTTCGAATTCCTCCCTTGGTATTACCCAGTTTATCTTTGACGAAGGCGGGAGGGTCACCTGCAACCTCGAGACGGTCGGCCATGGGCGGCGCCGTGCCATCGACAATCCAGGTGTTCAGTGACCTTATCGCCGCGTTGACCACGAAATGCTGTGGTCCGGCGTTAACTGGATAGGGTGTGCAATCAATAACGGTTGGTGGAAAGTTGACAGGGATGGCATTTTCAACGACAGCGGCAATACTTCGATTTGGTGCCATCATCAACGCGGTTATCGAGAAAGGTGTATAGATCGGCGTGGGCGGTGCCGGCAACTTCCCACAGGCGAAAATTTCTGCTGTCATCCTGGTTACTGGGGTAAGAACCCAGGATAAAAAGATCCGTCTCAGTTTGCACCATCATGGTCGGGGTGCCCAGGTCATCCCTGACGCGCGCCACCGCAGGGGCCGGGATAGCGGCTTTGCAGAATGACTCCTGCTGCAGCCCCGCACTGCTCTCAAAACGGCTGTGGATAAAATAGCCATCATAAAGTGCATGTATGGGCGCAAAGGCATTTACATACGTCACCATGCGCCCGGCGGACTGGGATTCGCCCGCCGCGATCAGGTGCTGCGCAGCCAGATTACCCAGCAGCGAAACCTCTCCGGGCGTCCCTGATAGCCTGGGCCACCTGAGAGAAAATATCATAGGAGTAATTGTCACCCGGATGATTGAGACCGAGGCTCTCGTAACGATCGCCATTGAGGCACAGTGGGTTGATGTCGCACGCTTTGCCATTGAGAAGGGCATCAACACCAACCTTTTGGGCCGAGACCCCGACCCAGGCAAAGCCGCTGCGCATGAGCTCCGTGTGCGCCTGCAGCCAGTCAGGGGGTGAATCAAAACCCGCGCTGACGTTTAGCCATTCGACAAATACGGTGCCGTTAAAATCTGCTGGATCGCTGGGCCGGATCACCACAATGCGGGTTTTGTAGTCGGCCTGTTCACTCGCCTGCACCTGCCACTTGCCATCGGAGCCCAATTCGTTGACGTTGGTATAGGAGTTCGCTGTGCCGGATACCAGGTACTCCGCCTGCTCATAGCCCTGCGTCCCAAGATCAATAAATGTGCTGACGAGAATGGGTTCTCCTGCGATGGGGCCTTCTATCGTGGCAGCGGGCACAGCAACGGTATTGGGATTGCCCGCGCCGGGCACGCCCAGCGTCGATGCCTGGTCGTTGTTATTGTCATTGTCATTGTTGTCGCTACACGCGGCCACGAGAGAGCAGAGCAGTATTGCAAGTACAGGGAGTGCTCGGCTGGATGTTAATCTCAAAGAGGATATCGTCACTGGTCGGGTACCTTATCCATTAATAGCGCGTTTATGGTAATGCAATGTTCCAGAATGCTAAAGTGTATTGACGGCACATCTGGACTGGACCTCACCGGCAGCCGATCCCGAGCGATGTCTAGCCCGTACAGCAATCCGAGTCCCTGTGGCAGACAAGCCTGGAGAGCGAATGCCCTCTGTTTTTGAGCGACCAGGCTTGTCTGCCACAGGGACGGCTGGCGAAAGGGGATAGGTAAACCTGCCATAGCAAGGCCCTGTATCAGTCCATCCTGCCCAGAATCGCACCCCCAGTCGGAATCCCCACACCGGATGTCACCAGCGCATGATTGACTGTCTTCGCGGGCTGGTTGACCGAGGTGCCGCGCACCAGACGGGTGGCCTCCACTATGCCGTTGACGCCATGGATATAGGCCTCACTCAACTGGCCGCCGTGAGTGTTGGTCGGCAGGCGGCCATTGGTTCTTAAAGCGCCATCCTTCACGAAATCACCGGACTCGCCGTAGCCGCAGAAGCCCCAGGCCTCCAGTTGCCACAGGACAATGGGTGAGAAGGCGTCGTAGATCACGGCGGCATCGATATCCTGCGCCGACAAGCCACTCATGGCATACACATTCTGCGCCGCGCGTTCCATCTCTGGAATCCCGGCAAATTCCTCGCGATAAAACGAGGTCATCTGCTCCTGCTCGGCGGCCGCACACTGGGCCACACCGCGCACACTCACGCCGGGCTGCCTGAGGTCGCGGGCGCGCTCCGGTGTGGTGACGATCACGGCGGAGCCGCCGTCGCTTTCCTGGCAGCAGTCGAACAACTGCAGGGGATCGCAAATCATACGGGCCGCGTCGTACTCCGCGCGGTCGAACTGCCGGCCGTAGAAGGCGGCCGCGGGATTATTGGCGCCGTACACGCGCGTCGAGTGGGCCACTTCAAACAGGGCGTCCTTGGTGACGCCGGTGTTGTGCATCCAGCGCTGGGTGAACATCGCCACCCAACTGGCCGGGGTCAGCAGGCCGTAGGGCATGTACCAGCCCCAGTGGATGGCGTCGGCGGTGGTAATCTCACCGGAGACTCCGCCGGAGAAGCGGTGGCCGCTGCGGCCATTCAGGGCGCGGTAGATGACAACCGTTTCTGCCATGCCGGTGGCAATCGCCATGGTGGCCTGGTGCAGGCAACTGGTAGCGGCGCCGCCACCGTAATGGGAGCGACCGTAAAATGTGAGTTCACCCACGCCCAGCGCACGCGCGACTTCGATTTCGTCGTTGGTGTCCATGGTGAATGTCGCCATGCCGTCGATGTCGCTGGGCTTGAGGCCCGCATCATCGATAGCGGCCTTGACGGCTTGCACGGCCAGTGACAGTTCAGATACGCCAGAGTCCTTACTGAACGTTGGTATTGCCAATGCCGACAATGACAGCTTTATCTTTTACGTTAGCAACCACGGCTCAGGCCTCCAGCGGTAATGCGAGTTGGACAGAGCCCTGCATGTGCATGCCCCAGATATTGTTTTCTCCCACCACGGCGATATCGACCAGGCCGCTGCCCGCGTCGATTGCCGTCACCGCGCCGGTCATGGTCATGACCATCCCCGGTACGTTGGGGGCGCCCAGGCGCAGGTCCAGGGATTTGACCACGGCTTCAGGACCGCTCCAGTCGGTGGCGTAGCGGGTCATCAGGCCCTGGCTGGTCAAAATGTTCATAAACACATCGGGCAGGCCGGTGGCGACTGCTGCGGCCTTGTTGTGGTGTACCGGCTCGAAGTCGCGGGTCGCCAGTGCGCCGCACACGACCAGTGCTGTGGTGAT
The DNA here is from genome assembly GCA_963747995.1 of uncultured Gammaproteobacteria bacterium. Classification (GTDB taxonomy): domain Bacteria; phylum Pseudomonadota; class Gammaproteobacteria; order Pseudomonadales; family Halieaceae; genus Marimicrobium. The sequence goes on from CAVVHD010000009.1 coordinate 148,007, forward strand.
ATCAATTTCCAGAGCGGGCAGCTTGTCGCCGACCGCTATATCGGCGCAGGTCAGGGTCTTGTAGTTGCTCATGGTCGTGCTCCTCGTTACGCCGGATAAAATTGTGGCAGCATGGTCTTGGCATCCACCTGTTCGACCACACCTTTCACTTTCATGCCGATGTGCACCGCCGACGGTTCGCAGCCGACCACATTGGCGACCAGATTGGTGCCCTCGGCCAGCTTGACCACAGCGCACACCAATGGATATTGGTAGCCCGGTATTTTCGGGTGGTGCAGCTGCGTGTGGCTGAGAATTTCACCGATCAGTGTGGATTCGATCGAATCCCACTCCATGGACTGGCACTGGCCGCACATGGGGCGCGGCGGATGGCGCAGGGTTTGGCAGCTTTTGCAGCGCTGGATCAGCACCTTGCCGGAGTCACAGGCTTCCCACCACCACTTGTTGTCATGGCCGCGGGGGGAGGCGATGCGTGTCGGCACTTGCAGCGTATCTGCGCTGGCGGCTGCCACCGGCTGCTCCTGCGGGATAAACTTCAACACCTTGAAGCGCTGGGTGCCGATCTTCTCGCCGTGCTGGTTGGTAAAGGTGGCCAGGGTTTCAAAGAAATAGCCGGGGCCGCGGCCCGTGGTTTTGCGCTCGGAGATATTGTCGATGACCATGGCCATGACCACGTTATCTCCGGGACTGACTTCCTTGAAGTACTCCTGCCTGACGTTGGTGCCCAGCACGCCGGTATAACCGTGCTTGTTGAACAGGCTGACCAGGTCGGCCTGCGCATCTGGTGGTCGACCGGTAGTGACGGCGAAGCCTTCCTGTCCCCAGACATACATCATGGCCGGTGGCGCGATGGTTTTACCGCGCGCACTGTTGGCTGCCCATTTCGCGTCAGTGTAGGCCGGGTTGGTGTCGCCGATAATCTCGGTCCACTGGCGGACCATGGCAACGTTCACATCATCCCTGGCCGGTGTCGGCGGGCACACTTCACGGCCGACAAAGGCGTAGATCTCCTTTTCAAAGGCCTTCAGGTCTTCAGCGGTCATCAGGGCAAGCTCCTCCTGCTAATGGGGTATCACTTTATATTGAGTGCGATTAACGGTGCGTGGGCATGCCCAGTCCGTGTGTGGCCACGAGACCGCGCAGCACTTCCACCACGCCGCCGCCAAAGGTATTGATGGTGGCGCGGCGGTACTCGTGTTCCAGGTCGCCGTGCAATACAGCGCCCTCGCTGCCGGCGGCGACCAACGCATGGGGGCCCACCACGTCCATCAGCAGACGGCAGATTTCCAGCATCTTCTCAGTGGAGTACACCTTGATCGCCGACGGGAAAACAGGATTCATCTCCTGCTGGTCCAGCTGCCAGGACATGCGTGCGTTCATCACGCGCATGGCTTCGAGGTGGGCGTAGACCTCCGCCAGGTTGCGTTGCGCGAGCGGATCGTCGATCACGCGCAGGCCCTGCGCATTTTTGGTATTGCGTGCCCACTCCAGCGCGGCGCGAAACACTTTCCAGCCCTGTATGCCCCACGCTGCCAGACCGACACGTTCGTGGTTGAGCTGTTCGGTGATCAGGCGCCAGCCGCCGTTTTCCGCACCGATAATCATGTCTGCAGGTACTTTGACATCGGTGTAATAGGTGACGTTGGTACGCACACCGCCCATGGTGTGAATCGGGCCATAGGAAAATCCGGGGTCTTTGGTGTCTGCCACCAGAATGGAAATACCCTTGTGCTTGGGCACTTCCGGGTTGGTGCGCACCGCCAGCCAGACATAGTCGGCGCCCTCGGCCCCGCTGGTGAAAACCTTGTTGCCGTTGACTACATAATGATCGCCCTGTTTGACTGCGGATGTTGTCAGGGCGGCCAGATCGGTACCTGCGCCGGGCTCGGTATAGCCAATGGCAAAGTGCAGTTCACCGCCGGCGATGCCAGGCAGAAACCGCTTTTTCTGCTCGTCAGTGCCCTTGCTCATGATCGCCGGGCCAACAGTGTTGAGTGTTACAAAGGGTGTGGGGGCGCCGGCCAGCAATGCCTCCTCATAGCGGATTAACTGCTCGCTCTGGCTGAGGCCGCGCCCGCCGTATTCCTCGGGCCAGCCCACTGCCAGCATGCCGTCCTTACCCTGTTGCCGGATCAGCGTCTTGTACAAATCACCACTCTCGGCATTGCGCAGTTCCTCGCGGTGCTCGGGCTTGATCAGCTTACCAAAGTAGGCGCGAAATTCCCTGCGCAGTTCATTCTGGCTCTCGGTGTAATTGACGAACATTGGCCCAGCCCCTTCGAATTAATGACACACATAATATTGATTTTGAATTCAAATTCAACTATTTTGTTACCCCATGTCGATACCCATTGCCAAAACAGCGAAGAATACCGGTGCCTTGAGTGCCCGCGGGGAGCGCGCCCGTGCCAGCTTGAAAGAGGCCGCGCTGACGGTGCTGGAGCGCGATGGCTACCACAAAATGCGCATCGCCGATGTCACCGGCGAGGCCGGCGTCGCGCAGGGCCTGTTTTATCACTACTTCAAGGATCTCAAGTCCCTGACGCTGGAAGTGCTGACTGATTTTGCCATGGCCAGTAATGATCCTCTGGCCATTGAGAAAAATGTCTCGAAGGGCGACTGGTACGCGCGTATTTACGCGCACAACCTGGTTGTGGTGCGCGGTTATGCCAGGCGACCGGGTGTCATGCGCTGCCTGCTGCAATTGGCCGATGAGGATGAGGTGTTCTCCGGCATGTTGCGCGAGAACTATCGCAACCAGTTGATGTGGCTGGTGGACCTGATGCCCAAACTGTTCCCGCAGGTGCGCTTCAGGAAGCATCAGGCGTTCATGGTGGTGTATTCGCTGGCCGGCATCGGTGAGGGCCTGATACGCGAATACTTTATCAATGGCAGCAAGACACTGCGCGCCGCAGATCTTTCCGTGGAGCAGTTCGCCGAATTGCTCACTACCATGTTTTACCGGGCACTGTTCCTGCAGCACCCGGACGAAAAGCAGCTTAAATACACCCGCAACCTGACCGCCATGGTCAGGTCACACTGAGGCAGGCAGCCATGGATTTCAATTTTAGCGACGACCAGAAAGCGATTCGCGAACTGGCCTACCAGATATTTACTGACCGTTCGAGTGACGAGTTTCTGCTCGCATTCTCACGCACTGATGAGACCTACGACGAGACGCTGTGGCAGACGCTGGCCGAGCAGGGACTACTGGGCGTTGCCATTCCTGAATCTGCCGGTGGCACAGGCCTGGGCCTGGTGGAGTTGTGTCTGGTGCTCGAAGAGCAGGGTCGCCGTGTTGCACCGGTACCAGTGTACGCCTCGCTGGTGTTGGGCGGCCTGCCTATTGTAGCGTTTGGGTCACAGGAGCAGCAGCAGCGCTATCTGCCGGCGCTGGCGTCCGGCAGCGCCAAATTCAGTGCCGCCATCGCCGAACTCGCCATGAATCCTGCTGTGGTCACTACGGTGACGGCAACGCGGGAGAAGGAAGGCTGGGTGCTGTGCGGCGACAAGGCGGTGGTTCCCGACGGCGCGGTGGCGGATTTCATCCTGGTGCCTGCCACGGATGCCGCCGGACAACAGACTGTTTTTATCATCGACACCCGTACACCGGGAGTGAGTGTGCAGCCCGTGGAGATTGGCCTTTCCGGATACCGCGCTGCCAACCTGACGCTGGACAATGTGACCGTCGGCGACAACGCTGTGCTTGGCGCTGTCGGTCAGGGCGCAGAGATTCTGGAGTGGCTGGAACAGCGCGCCAATATCGGCCACTGCGCGCTGCAGGTGGGTGTGACCGAAGAAGCCATGAAACGCACTGCTGCCTTTCTGGGCGAGCGCAAACAGTTCGGGGTTGCGCTCGGCACTTTCCAGGCGCTGGCCATGCGCATGGCAGACAGTTATATCGATGTGGAAGGAATTCGCTCCACCTACTGGCTGGCGCTGTGGCGCCTCAGCGAAGGGCTGGATGCGCGGGCCGAAGTTCGCGCAGCCAAGTGGTGGGCGTGCGACGCCGCGCATCGCGTGGTGTCGTCGTCACAGCATATGCACGGCGGTATCGGTGCTGATGTCGAGTACCCCATCCACCGTTTTTTCCTCATGGCCAAGCAAATCAGTTACTCCCTCGGCAATGCCAGCCAGCAGTTGGAACAACTGGGCCGCCTGCTGGCGCAGGACGACAGCCTGGGTTTTCGCGCACTGGAAGTTTAGGCTGTGACCACTCGTATAAAACCACCCATGGGGCTGGACAACGCCTGGTGGTGGGAGATGGCCGAGGAGGGCAGGTTGGGTATCCAGCGCTGCCTCGGCTGCCAGACATTGCGCCATCCGCCCAGGCCCATGTGCGGCGAGTGTCACTCCCTCGAATGGGACGCGGTGGAGTCCTCTGGCAAGGGCAGGATTTGCAGTTATACGGTATTACACCACCCGCAATTCCCCGGCTACGACTACCCGTTGATTATTGTGCTGGTGGATCTGGAGGAGGGCACCCGCCTCACGTCGCAATTGATAGGCTGCCAGCCGCAGGATGTGGACTTCGGCCTGCCGGTTAAGATGCACATACAGCGTGACCCCGATGGGTTCGCGCTGCCGGTGTTCAAATTGGCCGGGAGTGCCTGATGCCGATTTCCTTAAAGAATGAAACTGCGATTGCCGGTATTGGCCTGACCGAGTTTTCCCGGCACTCCGGAGTGTCTGAGCTGTCGTTGGCCGCGCAGTGTATCAAGTCTGCCTGCGACGATGCCGGGCTGGATCCTGCCAGCATTGATGGACTGGTCACCTACACGCTCGATTCCACCGATGAAATCGAGGTGGCACGCGCGGTGGGTGCTGGTGACCTGTCTTTTTTCAGCCGTATTAACTACGGTGGCGGCGCTGCGGTGGGTACGATCGCACAGGCCGCCATGGCGGTTGCCACGGGGCAAGCCACCACAGTAGTGTGCTATCGCGCCATGAATGGTCGTTCCGGCAAGCGCATGGGGCAGGGCGTGTCGGGCGATATCAGCAGCAGCGATCTTATTCACTGGTCGTGGTATATGCCCTACGGCATGTTGATTCCGGGGTCCTGGATTGCCATGATCGCCAACAAGTATATGCACAAGTACGGTGTCACCCGCGAGGACCTCGGGCGTGTTGCAATCTCCCAGCGCAATCATGCCCTGCGCAATCCGCGCGCCTACGGGTTTGGTAAACCGCTCACCATGGAGGACTACCTGGCGTCGAAGAAGATCGCGGAGCCCCTGTGTCTGTACGATTTCTGCCAGGAGACTGACGGCGGTTGTGCCATCCTGGTGACCAGCGCCGAGCGTGCGCGCGATCTCAGACAAAAACCGGCAATCATTCGCGGTGTCACGCAGGCGTCCACCCGCGGCCAGGAACAGATGACCAGTTACTATCGGGATGAACTGGACTCTCTGCCGGAAATGGAAATGGCGGCCAGCCGCGTGTATGCGATGGCGGGCCTGGGGCCAGATGACATTGACGCCGCCTGTCTCTACGATGCCTTCACGTCGGAAATTATCATGCAACTGGAGAGCTTTGGTTTTTGTGCGCGCGGTGAGGGTAAGTACATGGTGCGTGAAGGTGCTCTGGATATCGACGGTCGCCTGCCCAACAATACACACGGTGGCCTGATTTCCGAGGGTTATATTCACGGCATGAACAATATCGCTGAGGGCGTCCGCCTGATTCGCGGCAACTCCACCAGTCAGCCACCCAAAGCGGTGGAGCATGTATTGGTGAGCAGCGGGGTGGGCGTACCCACCGGGGCGATGATCATTGGACGCGATTAGCAGAGAAACGGAATATGACTGACCAGACCTTGCTTGCGCGCCTTGACCGGCTTGAGTCCCTGGATGAAATTCGCCAGCTCGCCGCGAAATATGCCCTGTCGCTGGATATGCGCGATATGGACGCCCATGTGAACCTGTTTGTGCCCGATATCCGGGTCAGCCGCGATAAGGTCGGTCGCGCTCACCTGAAACGGTGGCTGGACGATACCCTGCGCCTGCAGTTCACCGGCACATCGCACCATATCGGCAACCACATCATCGAGTTCGAGGATGCGGACCGCGCCCACGGCGTGGTGTATTCCAAGAATGAGCACGAGACGCCCGTCTCCGATGGCCGCAGCGAATGGGTCATCATGCAAATGCTGTACTGGGATAATTACGAACGCCAGGGCGGCCGCTGGTACTTTCGCCGTCGCCTGCCGTGCTACTGGTATGCCACAGACATTAACAAACCGCCAGTGGGTGAGAACAAGATGCGCTGGCCGGACCGCGAGGCATACGAGGGCGCCTACCATGAACTGTGGCCCAGTTGGACCACATTCTGGGCCAATCCGCCGGACAGCAGCGCGCCGCAGGTGGCCTCGCCGGCGCCGCTGGAGCAGTTTCTCACCAGCATGCGACGCGGCGCGGCTGACCCCAAAATACGCGTGCGTTAGGAAGCGACGATGGATTTATTCACACCACTGAAACTCGGCGCACTGGAGTTGCGCAATCGTATCGTCATGGCACCCATGACGCGCAGTCGTGCCGGAGCAGACGGCTTGCCCACCGACATCATGGTGGACTACTACCGCCAGCGTGCCAGCGCTGGAATGATAGTCTCTGAGGGTATAGCCCCAAGTGCTGACGGGCTTGGCTACTGTCGTACACCGGGAATTTACAACCAGGCACAGATTGATGGCTGGCATGCAATCACCCGCGCGGTCCACAACGAGGGCGGTTGTATGGTCGCCCAGATCATGCATGTGGGCAGGGTGGCCAATACCCTGAATAAACCGGCGCACAGCAGAACGCTCGCGCCTTCGGCGATTCGAGCCCGCGGCGAAATTTACACGGATCAGCAGGGCATGCAGCTTTTTGATGAACCTCTCGCCCTGACTCTGGAAGATATCACCGTCGTAATAGCAGATTACCGACAGGCGACGGAAAATGCGTTTGTCGCCGGCTTCGACGGTGTTGAGCTGCACTGCACCAGCGGGTATCTGCCGGCCCAGTTCCTGTGCAGCGGGAGCAACAAGCGCACGGACGGCTACGGCGGTAGTGCGGCGAACAGGGCGCGCTTTGTACTCGACGTGCTGTCCGCTATGGCCAGTGTCGATGGCGCTGGACGTGTCGGCATGCGCATCTGTCCGGACAACCCCTTCAACGATATGCGCGACGACGATCCGCAACAAACCTTTGACCACCTGCTGCGAGAGGCAAGTGCGCTGGACCTCGCCTACCTGCATGTCATGCGCTATCCGCAGGGCCGCGTGGACAATCTTGAACTGGGACAACGCTATTTCGGCGATCGGTTGATCGGCAACGAGAGCTATACCTTTGAGGAAGCGCAGAGCGCGATCGCCGCCCGGGAACTTACGGCAGTATCCTTTGGTCGAAACTTTATCGCGAATCCGGATCTGGTGGAACGCTGGCAGGGCGGATTGGCGTTGTCGGGTTTCGACGTGGCTACCATGTACACCCCGGGCTCCGAGGGGTATAGCAATTACCCGCGTGCACAAACCCGATAGACCCACCCATTTACCATTAGGAGCAACCTCATGCCTGTAACCCCCGTCGATCTCATCGGCAAGAAAATCCTGATCACTGGCCCCACCGGTCAGGTGGCGCTGCCGGTGGTGGAGCACTTGGCGAAGATCGCCGATGTCAATGTCCTGGCCCGGTTTCGCAAGGCCGAGGATCGAGAGCTCATGGAAAGCATGGGCGCGACAGTGCTACAGGCGGATCTGGCTGATGCCGGCAGCCTGGCAGTAGTGCCGGAGGACTTTGACTATGTATTGAACTTCGCAGTGGTGAAAAGCGGCGATTTTGATTATGACCTGGCTGCCAATGCCGAGGGCGTGGGCCATCTGATGACCCGTTGTCGCAATGTAAAAGCCTTCCTCCATTTCTCATCCACAGCCGTCTATGAGTATGTGGGCCAGGAACCCCGTGCGGAAAATGCGCCGTTGGGGGACAACCACCGCGTGATGTTTCCCACCTACAGCATCTCCAAGATCGCGGCCGAAACCGTGTGTCGCTTTGTCGCACACCAGCACCGTATTCCCACTACGATTGCGCGCCTGAGTGTGCCCTATGGTGACAATGGTGGCTGGATGTACTTCCATATGCTGATGATGCAGCAGGGCATACCCATTGACCTGCATCCAGACAAGCCCAACTACTACAATCCGCTGCACGCCGATGATTACATCGAGAAAATACCATACTTGCTCGCAGCTGCCACCCCCGAAGTCACAACTCTGAATTTTGGCGGCTCGGAAAAAGTAAGTATTGAAGAATGGTGTGCCTACATCGGAGAACTGACGGGGTTTACGCCCATCTTTAAGGATAACCCCAAGGCCTTTGGCAGTCTGTGTATTGATACGCAAAAGATGCACAGCCTGATCGGCGAGACCCGGGTGGACTGGCGCGCCGGTATACGGCGACAGATCGAGCATCTGGCGCCACAGCTGCTGCGTTGATTCTATGGAAAAACGATGACATCCGAGCCATTCCGCGAGCCATCCCTTTCCAGGGCACTGCTGTGGCCCGTACTGGCCTGGCTGGTGTTCGCTCTGCACCACGCTCTGCACGCCCTCTGGGACCTGCCGCTGGCCGTGGCAGCGCTGGTGGTGATGGTATTGGGGGCAGTACACCATGCGGAGGTGCTTGCGGCGCGCGTGGGTGAACCCTTCGGTGCTCTCCTACTGGCACTGTCCGTCACGGTAATCGAAGTATCCATTATTATCTCCCTGATGCTGACTATTGGCGAAGGCGCTGAGGTACTGGCGCGCAACACGGTGTTCGCAGCGATCATGATCATCCTGACCGGCATGACCGGCGTCACCTTGTTCATCGGGGGACTGAAATTCCGCGAGCAGGAGTTCAGCACACAGGGTGTGAATGCGCAGCTCACGGTGCTGGTGGCGATCTCGGTGCTTGCGCTGGTATTGCCCGATTTCACGAATGGCATGCCCGGCCCCTACTACTCCGACCATGAGCTGATGTTTGTGGCGGTAATCACACTGGCTTTGTATGGCAGCCTGCTGTTCGTGCAGAATTTCCGGCACAAGGATCATTTTGTCGGCGACAACGTGGCAGAACCTGCGATGAGACCTTCCGGTCGATCGACCATTCTGAGCGCGGTATTGCTGCCGGTACATCTGGGGGCCGTGGTGTTACTGGCAGAGAGCATGGCTCCTGAGCTGGACGCTCTCATTGACGCCATCCACGCACCTGTGGCGCTGTCGGGGATTATCATCGCCTGCGTCGTGCTGCTACCCGAAGGCATCACTGCAGTGCGTGCGGCAGCGGCAAACCAGTTGCAGCGCAGCCTGAACCTGTCACTGGGTTCTGCCCTGGCTAGCGTTAGCCTTACCATTCCTGTGGTAGTTTTTGTTTCACTGAGCACGGGTATGCCGCTGGCCATGGGCATCAATGCGCCGAGTATGGTGATCTTCCTGTTGTCGCTGTTCGTGTTGATGCTTTCGCTTATCAAGGGCCGAACCAATATACTGCAGGGACTGGTGCTTATGATGTTATTTGCTGTCTACCTGTTTGTGACCCTGTTCCCCTGATCCGGCCTCGGCACCGACCTGCGTTCAACGTGGGGCCAGTAGAATGTTCAGCGCACGGCGGCCCCGCCGTCAACCGAGAGCACCTGGCCGGTGATAAACGAGGCGCGGTCGCTGGACAGGAAGGTGACTGCCTCGGCGATTTCATTGGGTTCTCCCAGGCGATTCATGACGGCGGCTTTTTTTAAGCCCTCGGCCATTTTCGGTTGTTCGGTAAAATATTTCTCCACACCTGGCGTGCGAATGACCCCGGGTGACACGGCATTGATACGAATACCTTTGGTGCCGTACTCGGCTGCTGAACTCATGGTGAGTATATTGACTCCGCCCTTGGCGACGGCATAGGCGGTATTGTAGGCCTGACCGCGCAGCGAGGCGTTGGAGGAGATGTTAACAATGGCGCCGCCGCCGTTTTGCAGCATGGCCGCAATCTCATACTTCATACACAGCCAGGTATTGGTCAGGCACATTTCCAGTGTCTGGTCGAACACCTCGCGATCGTATTCATGAATCGGCCCCGCGCCGCGACTCAATGCCGCGCTGTTGCAGGCAACATCCAGGCGACCATAGGCAGCAACTGCAGCCTCTACCATGGCTTGTACGGAGTCTTCCCGGCTGACATCGCCATGCACGAAAGTGGCGGTACCACCGGCGTCCTCAATCAGCTTCACGGTTTCCCTGCCCGTTTCCTCGTTGAAGTCGGCGACGACGACACGGGCTCCCTCGCGGGCGTAGGATTGTGCAATGGCGCGCCCGATGCCCTGACCCGCGCCAGTGACAATACCGATCTTGCTTTCAAGCAGTCCCATCCGACATCTCCTGAGAATCGTATTGCGGATGGGAAAAGTCTGTCACATCGCGCCAGTGTGATAGATGATGGCTCAAGTTTGCGAATTTTTAAAGCGCGCCAGTGAGTGATCAAGGGTTAGTTTCTGTACCTGAGTAGTTAATAACAGCACCAGTAAAATCCCCCATTCGAGATGATCCTGCATGGCGGCGGGGGAGTCCTTGAGGGAGTCATAATAGGAAACTACCGCCACAATATTCAGGATGAACAAGCCACTCGCCGCAAAACGTGTAAACAGGCCCACCGCGAGTAATACAGCGAGACCGAGCTCACTTGCGGTGCCTATCGCAGCAGCGACTTCCGGAGATAGAAGGGGAACCTGATACTCCTCACGAAACAGATACAGGGTGCTTTCCCAGTCCTGGAATTTGTTCAGGCCGGAATAGAAAAATATCTTCGCAATGTACAGACGCGCCACAAGGTTTGCACAGCCTGCGAGATTGTCCAGTTTGCCCTGCACGAAGTCCCATGCCCACAAAACCATCGACCTGTTATTCACCGAAATGCCATTCGCCATACTTTGCTCCTACTCAGTTGATTGCCGTGCGGATACCAGGCCCTGTTCGACCCAGGACTTCAGGAAGATCGCCGCAGTCAGTGGGGTGGAATCAGTATCGTCAAGCCCATCACTGAGTTCCTCACACAGATCGGCGAAGTTCATACCACGACGGATACTATTGAGCGCGGCGATCTCCAGTGCAGTGGCACTGCGCCAGCCAGTCACCAGATTGGGTTGTCGGTATACCAACCAGTGCATCGGTTGTGCAACCGGTTCGGGTAGTTGTTCATCCGCCGTTAACGCATTCCATAGCTGCGGGGCGTTCCACTGGAAAAACAGCACGGACAATGACGGATGTAAAGCGAAAGTCAGAGTCGCCCATGACTGTGGCTCGATGGTCTGCAATGTATCCAGGGTGAGGATGTCAGCATCCGCTGCGTCAATCGTGTGCCGCAAAGCCCATTCAAACTCTGCCAGTTCAGCTATGGATGGGATAGTGGCGTAAGGCGCTTCTTTTGCCAGAAAATCTGATAAACGGAAACCAAACCAACGAATGGATGTATGTGATGGTGGATGGGCGGCCAGGTAACGGCAGGCCATACGATCAAAATCGTCATCGCCAAGCAGTTGATGCAATGCAGGATAGTTGGTGCGCAGTGCTTCTTGCAGCCGCAAAACATAGGCATCAGCATAGACCTCGAGCCGCTTTTCCGGGCTGGCACCGTCCTTTCGTAACCAGCCTGTAACTTTGGATCTGTAACTCACTTCTGGCCCAAGAATGGCGCCTTGAACAGCCTCTTGCCAATCCTGCAATGCGAATTCAGGCTGCAGCATTGGATTTCCTCTGCGCAATGCTGTGAGAAATATGCCTGGCTTGATCTAACTCCTGCACCAATTCCCCCAAGGGTGGAATATTGTCATCCCGTTCTATCATCACTGGGACTGAACCGAATAATTGCACTGCGTGTTGATACAGATCCCACACTGCATCACAAACAGCATGATCGTGTGTGTCAATAATCAGGGTGCCATTGTGGCTGTGACCGGCCAGATGAAACTGACGAACACGACTTTTGGGCAGTGCTTGTAAATACGTTACCGGATCGAAGCCGTGATTGCGGCTTGAAACATAAATGTTGTTGATGTCCACCAATAGCTCGCAATCCGCTGCCTCTGCGATGGCACCGACGAATTCCCATTCCTGCATAGGCGTGTTGGCTTCCATATAGGAGGATACATTTTCAATCACCAAACGACGACCCAGAATGTCTTGTGCTTGCGCTATGCGCGCACTCAAATGCCTAACGGCTTCCTCGGTATAAGGTAATGGCAACAGATCGTGTAAATGCTTCCCGGCAACGCCGGTCCAGCAAATGTGATCAGAAATAATCGCAGGCTCTACTCGCTTCGCAAGTAGTTTTATCGACTGCACATAATCGATATCAAGGGGATCGACTGATCCCAGATTCATGGCCACACCATGCATGGCGACAGGATAATCGCGGCGTATCTTGTCCAGATAAAAAAGTGGCTTGCCACCAGGGACCAGATAGTTGTCTGAGAGTATTTCGAGCCAATCTACGCGCTGGGGAGAAGAGATGAATTCTACATAGTGCTCAGGTCGTAAACCCAGGCCAAATCCTTCGAGCAGAGCAGAAGTTTTTACTGCTGACATATGTCGTACTCGCTAGAAACAGTCAGGGAGGTAATACCCCCCTGAATGGTTTCACAACTCAAATTACTACTTGATCACCGAGCCACCCTTGGCGGTGCATTCTTCTGCGCTGGCAGTGAGTAGCCAACCCTTACCTTTGCAGGAATTCTGGCCGGAACAGGCGCTGTCGGCTGTTTTGCATTTGGATTCACCCTTGCAGGCATTGATGCCCATGCACTTGACAGAACCTGCCGCGGCTTCTTCGCCGGCGAAAGCAGCAGGAACGGTTGCCGCTGCGAACAGTGCTGCAGCTGCTGTGGCCATAGCGAATTTGGACATGTTTTTTACAGTACGGTTTTTCATAGTAACTCTCCAATTGGATTAGAAGACCAAGGTTAACAACTGGGTAAGCCTGCTACCCACACACATTAGACGAAGAGGATCGCCCTTTGTTACAAAAGCGCTCAAGATTTATTTTGCTCAAGATGCGCGCTATGGAGTCTTGCTGCTATCGACTGTACCAGGTTTGCTTCAAGCGGCGGTGGGGTGTGTCGCAAGACGCTGCGCACTACCTGCAACTGGTTAATAAAACGCCGACAATTCTTGCACAGTATTAAGTGCACATGCACACCGAAACGCTGGCGTGGAGTCAGCTCACGGTCCAGAAAATCACTGGCGTGTAGTTGCGCTAATGCTTTGCAGTTTAGCATTTACCGGTCTCCTCAAAACGCTCAGCCATCGCATACACTTTCAAGCGCGCTCGATGAATAAGTACTCTAATATTGGACGCACTAAGACCCAGAATGTTACAAATTTCCTGCAGTTCCAGACCCTGATAGTCACGCAAGGTCAAAACGGCCTTTTGATCTTCTGGCAGCATTGCCAGTGTTTTATCAAGGCAGTGACGAAAATCCTCGTGGCTGAGCAGTGTTTCCGGTGAGTTATCGTGCCAGGCCCCGGGCGCTTCCATCCAGTGGCCATCTTTTTTCCAACGGCCGTTGTCTAGCAGGCCGCCACCGTGCTGATCATCGATCGATACTTCCCGCTTTCCCTGGCTGGAGCGATTCTTGCGCAAGCGGCTTTTTGCTTCATTGGCAACAATGGTAAACAACCAGGTTTTCAAGCTGGAGCGGCCCTGGAATTCTCGCAGGTTACGGATCACAGAGATCCATGCTTCCTGCACAGCCTCCTCAGCTTGCGCCGCGCCGATAATGGCCTGTGCAACCTGCTTCATGGGTTGGTGATAATGTCGTACTAACAATTCGAACGCAGTTTTCTCACCCGCCAATAATCCAGGAAGTAGTTCGGTATCGGTAATGGTGGAATCCAGAGAGGTGACCATTGAATGAGTGTTTGCCCTGACCGGGTCAGTTTGCTGGCTTGTGCCGGTTAAATCAATCACGTATCTGAACGGTATTACCTCTATGCGTCTACCCGGATTGGGGAGCGGCATCGTCCGGGACAGACAGGCATAAGCTGGGTAGGCTGGTTAAGATACCCAACTATATTATTCAGTGTGTGACTATAATAAAATGAGTCAACGGCGTTGTGCAGTGTGACCTGGTGCTGCCGGCGGGATACGACGGCTGTGGCTTTGGTCAGGAGGTTCTGATGAAGGTAAGTGACTATTTGTCCCGCGAGGAGGTGGCCTACTTCACCGCGAAGAGCGACTGGCAGGCCTGGCGCCTGGTGCTGGGCAACTGGCTGTCTATCGCGGCCATCTTCTGGGTCCTGGCTGTCTGGCCCAATCCGGTGACAATCCTCTTGGCGGTTGTCCTGCTCGCGGGCCGACAGCTTGGGCTGTCAGTATTGATGCACGATTGCGGTCATCACACGCTGTTTCGCTCCGCCCGGCTCAACGACGTGGTCGGTCAATGGCTGTGCGCCCTGCCGGTCATGAATGACCAACCCTCCTATGCGCGGGGCCACCTTGAGCATCATCGCAAGGCCGGCAGTCATGACGACCCGGACCTGCGGAACTATCAGGCCTATCCTGTGTCGCGGGCGAGTTTTCGGCGCAAGGTCATCCGCGACCTCACCGGCCAGACCGGCTTCAAGCTGATGTCTTATATCTTTCGCGGCGCTTCCGGCGTGATGTCTGGCGAAAAGCGAGCTTCAGCCCTGCCTTTTTTACGGCAGTTGCTGGTACAACTGGTTTTGTTCCTGATCCTGGCAGCCTGTGGTATTGGCTGGACCTATCTGGTGTGGGCTGTAACCTACATGACAGTCTTTATGTTGATTATCCGCGTGCGGCAGATCGCCGAACATGGCGCTGTGCCGGATTTGTTCGATCCCGATGCGCGCATGAATACCCGTACCGTGGAAGCACCGTGGTGGCAGCGGATGATTTTTGCGCCCTGCGGCGTAAACTTCCATATGGAGCACCACTTTATGGCCAGCGTGCCCTGCTACAAGTTGGCCGAGTTACGCCAACACCTGCGCAGCCGCCACGCGCTGGACCAGGTGCCACAGTTTCGTGGCTATGGGGCGTTACTGCGCCATGTGGTGGTCGCCTGACTGGCGTAATCGCCAAACCGTGTCCAGAATCAATGTGACTCGGCTGTTGCTCCCATAACTTATGCTGATATGATTGCCGAAGGAGTCCTGAATAACAAATTCTCAGCAGGCGACCACAGATCAGCTAAACTCGCAAAGCAACGCCACAATAATGTTAAGGGCGATAACACTATGAATCGAAAACTGCTCGCATTGTCGGTAATCGGTGCGTTCGGCTCGCAGTCGACAGAGCTCCCCCAGTGGTGGCAAGTAATGGAAATCGTGTTATGAAGTTGAAAACAGTAGTGCTGGCCTGCGCGTTGGCGCTGACAATTGCGCCGTGGGTGGCGTTCGGTGCGCCGAAATACGATGTTCTGGAACTGCCTGCGGTGCCCAGTGCACTGGCATCAAAGTCGCTGATTTACTCAATCAAGAAATTCGGTGACCGCTATTTTGCCACTGGCCACCACGGCCACATTTTGTACTCGGATGATGGTGGCGACAGCTGGCAACAGGCACAGGTGCCGGTGCGCAGCAGTATTCTGGATATAGACTTCCCGACACCGGAACTGGGTTGGGCGGTAGGCCACGAGGGAGTAATCCTGCACTCTAAGGATGGCGGTAAAACCTGGGTCAAGCAGTATGACGGTCTGCGTTATGGCACAGAGGGCCTTGCCTACTACCAGTCTCGCGCCGCAGCCGAGCCCGACAATGAGCAATATCCCAAGTTGGTGGAGGAAATGGAATTTGCGGTCTCTCAGGGGGCTGACAAACCGCTGTTCAGGGTTGCTTTTACCGATGCAACTCACGGCTACGCCCTCGGTGCCTACGGCATGATTCTGGAAACCCGGGATGGTGGGGAGCATTGGCAACACATTCTGGAAAAGGTTGAAAATGCCGCCTTTAACCACTTGTTTGATGTTGCGCCGCTGCCGCAGCCGGGAAAATTCGTCCTCAGCGGTGAAGCGGGTCTGCTGCTGGAGGTAGATGTTCAGCAGGAAGTGGGTAAAAAGATAGCGACCGTACCGTGGGAAGGCAGCTTCTTCACCATCATCGATGCCGCTGACGGCAGCATCATAATGGGCGGCCTGCGCGGCCGCATCTATCGCACTGCCGATAGCGGAGCGACATGGGCTGAGGTGAAAAAACCAATGACCAGCGCCATCGTCGATTCGACACGGCTGACGGATGGTCGCCTGATAGCCGTTGGCATTGGTGGTGAGGTGTTGATGAGCACAGACAACGGCGTCAGTTTTGCAAGTGTTCCGATTGCCGGCCCTGGGCAGCTTTATACCAAGGGCGGGCGGATCTATGCTGTTGCGGAAGGCCCTCCGGGCACGCTGCTGGTGGGCGGTCCCAATGGCATCAGTAAACTCAAGTTACCGCAATAACAGCAATCGGAGAACCAGTAATGGCTCATTCAACACTTACGGATCTGCCGGTTATTTCAAATCTCAGTCAGTTTGACGAGCAGTCCGGCAATTTCCTGGAGAATCTTGTTTTCAACCACCGTCGGACGGTGTTAATTCTTTGCGCGCTGGTGACACTCGTACTGGGTTTTCAGGCGACCAAGATTCAGTTGCAGGCTGGCTTCGAGAAAACGCTACCCAAGGCGCATCAGTACGTCCTCAATTATCAGGCTAATAAGAACGAACTGAAGGGTCTGGGGAACAACCTGCGCATAGTAGTCGCGGTTAAGGAAGGCACTATATTCACGCCCCAGAACCTGAAATTTCTCGAGACGGTGAATGACGAGATATTTTATATACCGGGTGTTGACCGCAATGGCATGAAATCCCTGTTTACGCCTAACACTCGCTGGCGGGTGGTGACGGAGGAGGGATTTGAAGGGGGACCGGTGATTCCCGGCGACTTTGATGCAACGTCACCAAAGTCGATTGGCGAAGTCCAGCTCAATATCGTCCGCGCTGGCATCCTCGGCGACCTGATTGCCAACGACTTGAAGTCCATGACGATCATTGTGCCCCTCCTGGATACCAATCCCGAGACCGGTGAGCGCCTGGACTACGCGGAGCTAAGTAAAAAGCTGGAAGAGATTCGGGAGCGTTTTACCTCCGACGACCCAGACAAATCGATCCATATTATCGGTTTTGCAAAACTGGTTGGAGATCTGATTGACGGCCTCTTTGCTGTTATGGCGTTCTTCGGCGCAGCTGTGGTGATGGCGACACTGCTACTTTTCTGGTACACGCGCTGCCTGCGTTCCACGGTTCTGGTCATCGTGGTGACGCTGGTCGCGTTGACTTGGCAGATGGGTATTCTGGCCACCCTCGGCTATGATCTGGATCCCTTCTCCATCCTCGTTCCGTTCCTGGTATTTGCCATCGGTGTCAGTCACGGCGCCCAGAAACTGAATGGCGTCATGCAGGACATCGGTCGCGGCACGCACCGTTACATCGCTGCGCGTTATACCTTTCGGCGCCTGTTTCTGGCGGGGGTAACCGCGCTGCTGGCCATCGGCGTGGGTTTCATGGTGCTGATGATTATCCAGATCCAGGTGATCCAGGATCTGGCCATCACCGCCAGCATCGGGGTACTGGTGCTGATCTTTACCAACCTTATCCTCATCCCCGTTTCACTGTCCTATACCGGTGTCGGCAAGACGTCCGCCGCGCGTGCCAGTCGCGGCGCCAAGAGCATCGAGGACATGCACATTTTCTGGCGTTTTCTGTTGTCCTTCACGCGCAAAGGTCCCGCAACAGCAGCAATCGTGATCGCCGCACTGATGGCCGCCGGTGGCTTCTATGTGTCGCTGGGTTTGCAAATTGGCGACCTGGACCCTGGTGCGCCGGAGCTGCGCGCTGACTCCCGCTACAATCGCGATGTTGCCTTTATGATGGAAAACTACTCGGTCAGTAGCGACGTCTTCGCGGTGATCGTGAAGACCGGACCGAATGGGTGTATTGAGCATGAAGGCATGAGCCTGGCCAATGAGCTTGAATGGCGATTGCGCCAGCTTGAAGGGGTGGAGGACGTGGGTGGCCTGAGTGTTCGCACGCGAGACCTCATGATGGGCCTCAACGAGGGTTTTCCCAAGTGGGAGGCCCTGTTTCGCAACCAGGACACCATCAATTACTCGGTCACTGAGTTGACCAACCTGGAATATGTGGATCCGGGTTGTTCGATCTGGCCCATGCCGATCTATCTGGCCGATCACAAAGCGGCCACCCTGAATCGCGTGGTTGATACGCTGGAGCAATTCAATGCTGAATGGCCCAGCGCGAATATCCAGTTCCTGGGTGCGGCGGGCAGCGCCGGCTTTGAGGCGGCTACCAATATCGTGGTGAAGGAGGCCAACCGGGAAATGCTGTATTACGTCTATGCGGCGGTGATCGTGCTGTGCCTGATTACTTTCCGCTCGATACCGGGAGTGATCTGCGCCGTGCTGCCGCTGATGCTCACTTCTGTCCTGTGTGAAGCCCTGATGGTATGGCTGGGAATCGGGGTGAAAGTCGCGACCCTTCCAGTTATAGCACTTGGGGTGGGTATCGGGGTGGACTATTCGCTGTACATTCTGACGGTCATCCTGGCGAAAACCCGGGAGGGCAAGGACCTCACCACGGCCTACTATGAGACGCTGAATTTTACCGGGCGCGTGGTGGCTCTGATTGGGGTGACACTGGCGGCCGGGGTTATTACCTGGGCTATATCTCCCATCAAGTTCCAGGCTGACATGGGCATATTGCTTACCTTCATGTTTATCTGGAATATGTTTGGCTCGCTGATCCTGATGCCATCGCTGGCGGTGTTCCTTATAAAGCCGAGTGATGCTCCAAAGAGCGCTTGAAGCGGCATCAATAATTGTTGAGGAAGGGTTTCCTGCATTGATTATTATGCACATTTTGCGCATTGGACTTGCGCTGGTAGTGCTGTAGTATTTAGGCTGAAGACAGTGGATGAAGTCATACCCTGAACTCTGTAAGTTAGAGTCAGTAAGGCTTGAAGAACCAACCCTTTATAACTCTAAAATGGATGGTCTGATAATGAAAAAACTGCTTGCGTACTCCGTTCTTGCGACCGCTGCTGCTGCCAGCATGCAAGTCCAGGCCTTCAAGTTCGATACCCCGGACGACTGGGATATCCGGTGGGATAACACAATGAAGGGTAACCTAATGGTTCGCGTGGAGAATCAGGATCCCTCTATCTATGATCCGAACCGGGCCGTGCCAGCGGCGGCGGCCGGGCTGGCCGACGACGCCGATTATTCGGTCGACCAAGGCAATTTCGTCAGCCAACGGGCTGACCTGCTGTCGGAACTGGACGTAATCTGGCAAGACAAATACGGCTTCCGTGTCAGTGGGGCGGGCTGGTACGACTTTGCCTATGATGGCAACAGCGATATGCCGCAAAGCGGCCCAACCAAGGGCTTCCCCGACGCCCTTGATACCTGGGGTTCATTGACGGTCAATCCGGGTCAGTACACCGATAAGGCCAAGGATCTGCACTATCGTGGCGGTGAACTGCTGGATGCCTTTGTGTTTGCGAATTTTGAAGTAGCTGATGCCTCAGCGAACGTGCGCGTGGGCCGCCATACCCTTTATTGGGGCAACAGCCTTCTGTCTACCGGCGCCATTCACGGGTTTGCCGGTTCCATGGCGGCCCTGGATCTGGCAAAGGGCCTGGGTACACCGGGGTCCGAGGCCAAGGAACTGTTTATGCCCAATGGCAAGGTCTCCACGGTGGTACAGCTGAACGATCAGGTGACCGTGAACGCATTTTACGCGTTTGAGTTTGTGCCTCTGCGCTGGCCGGAGGGGGGTACCTATTTCAGTCTTAACGAGGGCTTGACGGAGAACTCCGAATTTTTGACTGCGCGCGCGGCGGGTGTTTGTTGCCCGACAAAGGATTGGATTCATTGCCAATGACTACAAGAGTAAGGATTCCGGCGACTGGGGTATCAATGTGCAGTACAAGATCGAAGCCTGGGATCTGGAGACCGCCTTTATCTACATGAACAACACCGACCGGCTTACCAGCGGTTTGTACGGGACGAATGGAGCCGACCTTACCACAGGAGATCGTAACCTGGCTGCGCAAACCAATGCCTCTTTACTTGGCAGCTACGGCTGGGTCTACAAGGACGATATCGACACCTTCGGTATTGCCCTGTCCAAGGAAATGTTCGAAATCAGCTGGGGTGCTGATTTCGTTTATCGCAAGAATAACGCCCTGAGTCCTGACCTGACGGCATCCCTGCTGCCAGCGCAACCGTATGCCGGCCCTGGCGACGTGAACCCCGGTGACAAGTATCCCGGCCCCACCGGCGATACCGCGCACATCGTACTGAACGGCCTGGGCTTACTGGATGGCCACCTGGGTCTGTGGGATGGCGGTCAATATCTCGTCGAAGTTGCCCTTTCCGAATCTGTTGAGACTTTGGCCAGTTCGAGGAGAAGGCCAATACCTTTATTAAGGAAGATAACGTGTGTGCCAACATCAGCGGCGTATTTAAACCGACCTGGTATCAGGTGCGATCGGGTTGGGATCTCAGCGTCCCCGTGAGCGTTAGCTACACGTTTGCCGGTAAACAGGCACCGAATTCGGCAGGCGGCAACGAAAAAGTCGGCAACGGTAGCCTTGGGGTTCAGGTCGATATTGATCAAGTCTGGCTTGCCACGCTGGCGTATAACGTGTATTTCGGCCCGCAGCCCAATGGCACTGCTGCATTCATCAAAGACCGCGACAATATCGCGCTGACGGTGAAGCGGACGTTCTAGTCCTTCAGCCGGGACTTGTAGCCCTTTAAGGCAGCAGGGGTTGTGGGTATCCCGGTTTCGTAATAAAGCTTCATGGCGATGGCAACATCGCCAATGGTCGAGCGCACAAACTTTGCCATTTTTGCTCCTAGCCATGAACCCAGGCGACCCCACGGCATTTCATAGCGGAGGCTGGCGGTAAACTGAGTTTGACCCGCGCCATGCTCCTCCAACGTGTAGCGGAACCAGGCCCTGCGAAACGGTGGTGCGGGCTTATCGCCTCTGTGCAGGCGGATCAGAAAGCCCCTGCCTTCCTGCCATTCCTCCACAGTTTCCTGAATGTAACTCTTCTCGTTGCGATAGACGTAGCGGCTGGCACCGACCCCTTCGGTCTCTTTGCTCACGATCACCGTTTTCACAATGCCCGGGACGTAATTGTGTGCCAGGGAAATATCCCGGAGTTTCGCCCATGCCTCGGAGAGAGGGATATTGATGAGAATGTGTGCGCTGACTTCCTGACTCATGTCTGGCTCCCTTGTTAACTTGCGGAATGATCCTCTTCCCTGAGTCGGACCGGTCCGAACTGCCCGGGAAATTTGCCTTGCATACCGCTGTAGAATTCGCGGAAGTACTGCATGTCCGTGTGTATGTCACCGCTGGTGGCCAGCGCCGGACCAAAGCCGCCACGCTTGCTGCCAAAATCCAGGAACGAAGGAACAATGGGCACACCCGCCTGGTGGGCGATGTGGTAAAAGCCGGACTTCCAGAACTCGGACTTTTCCCGGGTCCCCTCCGTGGGCACTACCAGAACCAGATGGGCTACCGTGTCAAATGCTGCCACCATTGCCGCGACCACATTCTGGTTCTTGTGCCGGATAATGGGCATGCCACCCAGCGCCCGCATGATCCAGCCCATGGGTGGATAGAACAGGCTGTGTTTGGCCATCCACGTGACCTTGATCTCGAAGGCGGCGGCAAATATCAGCATTAGCGGAAAGTCCCAGTTGGACGTATGCGGTGCGGCAATGAGCACATAATGGTCACATGCGGGGCGGGCACCTACAAGTTGCCAGCCTGTAAGGTGCAGCAGCCATCGCGCGAGGCTTTTTTTCATGGGTGAGTCTTACCGGGAAAGTGGGCAGGTGTTACCGTTGCGCCGGGCGAGTAAAGAGTCTGCAATGGGACAGGTTGCTGACGTCAAGCCCCGCAGTATAAAACATTATGGACAGCTATTGGAGTCGGATATGGGCAGGTTCAAGGCGCAGTGTGTGGTGGTGACCGGTGGGGCGAGTGGCATTGGTGAAGCCACTGTTCGTGGCATTGTTGAGGAAGGGGGCAGGGTTGTGATCGCCGATCTGCAGGAAGAGCGCGGTCGCGCACTGGTTGCAGAACTGGGCGATGCAGCGATTTTTCACTACACCGATGTTACGAAAGAGGAGGATATTGTCAGCGCCATCGCACTGGCACAGCAGCAGTTCGGGCCCTTGACCGGCATGGTCAACAACGCGGGTATTGTCGGTGCTATCGGATCAATTATGGATACCAGCGCAGAGGCCTTCGATCACACCATGGCTATTCTGTCGCGGGCTGTATTCCTGGGCATCAAACACGCCGCCAGGGCGATGAAGCCGCAGGGCCGGGGCGCCATCGTCTCGCTCGCCAGTACCGCCGGCATAGTGGGTGGGCAGGGACCGCATGTCTACACCATGGCCAAGCACGCCGTGGTGGGCCTGACCAAGTCTGCCGCCTGTGAGTTGGCCAGGCTGGGTATTCGCGTTAACGCGGTAGCGCCTGGGGGAACTGTCACGCCAATGACCAATGCATTGGGTGATAATAATCCTGAATCGACCGCCCAGTTCATCGCCGCATCCTCACCGTTGGGCATTGCCTGTATGCCCGAGGATATCGCCCGCGGGATATTATTTTTGCTCAGTGATGACACCCGCTACATGACCGGACACACGCTGGTGATCGATGCGGGGGTGACTACCGGTGGCGAGCCGCCACCGTTTTTCTCCCAGGATGCAGATATTCTGTTGCACGCGGGTTTGCGTGGGAGTTCGGTGCAATCAGGGCAGGTTAAATGACAAGGCTGCGCATGCGATTTGCGGGCGCGGGTTCTGTTTTATCGGAGTTTGGATGGCTGCAGTTACTGTGCTTTTGCTGTGCATTGCTGCTGCCCTTGCCGTCCGTTGCGCAGGAATCGTTGCGGAACCTGCTGCAGCGCCTGTCCGTCGCTGGAGAACTCAAGATCGCTGGTACGACCGTCTACGACCTGCCGGTGACGCAGGAGTTTTATACCAAGGAGGCTTATTCTCCGGTCTGGACCAACCCGGTGGCCGTCAGCGAATTGGCCGACTCGATAGAACAGGCGTGGCGCGAGGGTATGAATCCGCAGGATTATCATCAACAGCAGGTACAGGGCCTGCGTGACGGTTCGCTCAGTCTCGATGTGGCTGCCAGAGATCTGCTGCTCACCGACTCTCTGGTGCGCCTTACCTACCATTACGCGCTCGGCAAGCTCGATCCGAAGGATTTCGTTGCGACCTGGAATTTCGAGCACCAGTTACCCGCAGTGGATCCCGTCGAGTGGCTGGGCGAGGTGACAAAAAATGGCGGCATTACTGAGGGGCTTGGCAAACTCAAGCCCGGCAGTGCGCTGTATCAGAATCTGGTGTCCGCGCTGGCCCGCTATCGCGAAATTGCGGCAAGCGGTGGCTGGGACATGGTGTCTGCTGGCCCAACAATGCGCAAGGAGGAGACTGGGCCGCGGGTAGCGCAACTGCGGCACCGCCTGCAGGCGGAGGGTGATCTCGCCGTCCGAAACAGTGCCGCCCCAGACGTTTTTGACGGCGAGCTGGAGCAGGCAACGATTCGCTTCCAGCGCCGACACCGCCTGGATGCCGATGGCGTGGTGGGGCAGCAGACCCTGGTTGCAATGAATGTGCCGGTGGCGCAGCGCATCGACCAGATACGTGTCAACCTGGAGCGCGCGCGCGTATTACAGGACATACCCCCCACTGCGGTCGTGGTCGATATCGCCGGGTTCGAGGTGTCGTTTTTTCGCGACGGCCAGCGTTTGCTGCGTAGCCGGACGGTGGTGGGGCGTCCGTACCGCAGTACCCCGGTGTTCCGCGACAGTATCCGCTATATCGAGTTCAACCCAACCTGGACGGTCCCGCCGAGCATTCTGGAGAAGGACGTGTTACCCGCGATCAAGCGTGATCCTGGCTACCTGAAAAGCCACAATATGCAGGTGCTGACCCAGGCCGGTGCGGTGGTAGACCCTGCAACGGTGAACTGGAAGGAATACCCGCAGCGGGGCTTCCCTTACGTGATTCGCCAGCAGCCCGGCCCTGAGAATTCCCTGGGCCGGCTCAAGGTCATGTTTCCGAACGAACATATGGTCTATTTGCACGACACTCCCAGTCGCAACCTGTTCAACCGCAGTGAGCGTACATTCAGTTCCGGCTGTATTCGCGTGGAAAAAATCGAGCAACTGGTGGAGCTGCTGCTGGATGATCCGCAGCAATGGAGCCGTGCCGCGATAGATGCCACCATCGATGCTCGCCAGACCCGCAGGGTTTCTCTGGCGAAGTCGGTTCCCATCTATCTGGTGTACTGGACGGTACAGGTGGAAGAGGATGGCGAAGTGCATTTCAAACGCGACCCCTACGATCAGGATGGCGCATTATTGAAGGCACTGGAGCGGCCACTGGTGCCTGATGCGGCGCGGGTCTACCGCAGTCGATCGCAACTGTAGTACTATCCCTGCCATGTCGCTGTGGTTAAGAAGATTTTCGCTGCTCGCTGTACTGGTGCTGTCGCAAGCGTTGTACGCGGGTCATGCCGTATCCCACCTCGGCGGTGATCGGGCCGATTGCCAGATTTGCCTGCAGGCATCGAGTAGCAGCGCGGCACTGGTCTCCACGGAGTTCGAGCCGCTGCTGCAGTTCCATGGTGCACCTCCGGCCGTAAAGCGATTTACACCCGCAGTAATAGTAAGCTTCCCCACTTCCCACCCGACTCGCGCTCCGCCTTTCTTCCTTGTTTGATGCAATGGATGCTTGCGCGCTGTGGCGCACAGGCTTTGGTTACCCAATTGTGAAAACAGGATTTTCCCATGCAACGTACACGTTTATCGCTCACTGTGGTGGCGGGCTTGCTGCTAGCAGTGCTATTGGTACCTGCAGCGACTGCAGATGAAAATACAGCGGCCATCCGGGCTGAACTGGATGCTCTGAAGGCGCAGTACGAAGCGCGTATCGAGACGCTGGAGCAGCGACTTGATGCGGCAGAGCAGCAGCTGGCGCAGCAAAAACAGGCACAGCCAGCGCAAGTTGTTCAGTCGCAGGCGCCAGCGGTAGCGCCCGTACAGCCGCCTGCCGCGGCCTATGAAACTACTCCGGCCCCTGTTGCAGCTCGCTCTGCTACCTCGGGTAACGAGTTCAATCCCGCCATTGGCATCATCCTGAACGGTGCCGCGCGCTCCTACGAAAAAGATCCCCAAGACTACTATATTCCCGGCGTACCGGCGGGCGGAGAAGCTGGTCTGGCCGATGAGGGGCTCAGTATCGGCGAGACCGAAATGGTGTTCACCGCCAACGTGGATGACTGGTTTGCCATGCGTGTCACCGCAGCGGTGGAGCAGGAGGACAGTGAGTTCAATTACTCCCTTGAAGAAGCGTTTGTGGATACCCTGAGCCTGCCCGCGAACACGGCGCTGCGCTTTGGTCGCTTCTATTCTTCTATCGGTTACCTGAACGACAAGCATTCACACAGCTGGGATTTCGCCGACCAGGCCCTGCCCTATAGCGCCTTCCTGGGTAACCAGTATGGCGACGACGGTATTCAGTTTCGCTGGCTGGTACCCACCGATCTCTATCTGGAACTCGGCGCTGAGGTCTTCCGTGGCAGTAGCTACCCGGCAGCCGGGGACGCGCACAACGGTTTCGGAACGCAGACTCTGTTTGCCCATCTTGGTGGGGATGTCGGCGTGAGTAACAGTTGGAGCACAGGCCTGTCGTGGTTTACGGCAGACGCGCGTGAGCGCAACTCCGGCTTTGAGGATGACCCGCTATCGTTTGATGGCAGCACAGACATTTACATTGCCGATTTTATCTGGAAGTGGGCGCCCAACGGCAACAACATTGATCGCAACCTCATTTTCCAAACAGAGTATCTGTGGCGCAATGAGAACGGCACTTATGTCGTTCCTGCACTGCAAAACCCACAGCTGGCCGATACTGACACCGCAGGCTGGTATGCCCAGCTGATTTACCAGTGGCGGCCCCGCTGGCGCACCGGTGTGCGTATCGATGGGTTGAGCCTGGATGATCCAGGTACGCAGTTTGTCGGCACGCCGCTCGATACTCTCGGCGATGACCCTTTGCGCTATTCACTCATGCTCGATTACTCGAACAGTGAGTTTTCCCGGATCCGCCTGCAGTTTGAACGGGACGAGACTGGAGTTGAAAACGACAACCAGTTTACTCTCCAGTACATCATGAGTATCGGCGCTCACGGCGCCCACGAATTCTAGGAGCACGCTATGTATTACTCCAACATGATCAAGATCGTTATCGCCTTCACCCTGATGGCCGCTTCCTGCGCGCAGGCCACAGTGCAGGTCTTTGCCTGCGAGCCCGAGTGGGCGGCGCTGGCCGGGGAAATTGGCGGCGCGAACATCGAAGCCACCTCGGCCACCAACGCCCTGCAGGATCCACACTACATCCAGGCCAGGCCCAGCCTGATCGCGGGGATTCGCAACGCTGACCTGCTGATCTGCTCCGGCTCGGGACTCGAAGCCGGTTGGTTGCCGGTTTTGTTGGGCAAGGGCAATAATCCGAAAGTACAACCGGGGCAGCCGGGTAACCTGATGGCGAGCCAGTATGTCAATCGCTTGGAGATTCCCGCGGTTCTGGACCGCGCGCAGGGCGACCTCCATGCCGAGGGTAATCCGCATATCCAGACCGACCCGCGCAATCTCGCGCTGGTGGCCACTGTCATTGCGCAGCGCCTGCAGCAAATTGATCCGGCCAATGCACAACAGTATCAGCAGAGTCTGATCGCTTTTCAGGACAAGTGGGGTAAGGCCATCGCCGGCTGGGAACAGCAGGCAGCGCCGCTGCGGGGCAAGCCGGTCGTTGTACACCATAAGAGCTGGGCTTATCTGAACAACTGGTTGGGCCTGGTGGAGGTCGCCACTCTGGAGGCTAAACCCGGAGTGCCGCCCAGTGCCGCACATCTTGAGGAATTGCTGCTGCAGTTAAAGGCGACACCCGCGGCGCTGATTATTCGCGCGCCGTATCAGGATCCCCAGCCCTCGCAGTGGCTTACGAAGCAAACCGGCATACCCAATGTAATTTTACCCGCTACTGTCGGTGGCACTCCGGAGGCGGTCGATTTGTACAGTCTGTTTGATATCACGATACATGCACTGCTGAACCCCGGGGACGCTGCCCATGAGTAGCGAGTTTGATTGGAACATTGTCGGGCCTGCGCTGCTCGCCGGAATGCTGGTGTTATCCACCCATGTGCCGCTGGGTAAGCGGGTACTGGAACGCGGCATCATCTTCATCGATCTGGCCATCGCCCAGATAGCCGGACTGGGCGTGATCCTGGCGGACACTTTCGGTTGGGAGGCGCATGGCTGGGAAGTGCAGGTGGTGGCGGTGGGGGCGGCCATGAGCGCCGCCCTGGGCCTGAACATTACGGAGAAGCTGTGGCCGGAAATACAGGAAGCCCTCATAGGTGTGCTGTTTGTGCTCGCCGCCAGCGCCAGCATCCTTGTGCTGGCCGACAATCCCCATGGCGGTGAGCACCTGAAAGACCTGCTCGTGGGGCAAATCCTGTGGGTCGATTACCAGCAGTTGATTCCACTGGCGGCACTCTATGCGGTGTTGCTCGCTTTGTGGTTCGGTCTGGGCGAGCGCATGCCGGCTGTGGGTTTTTACCTGATATTTGCTGTGGCAATTACCGCTTCGGTACAGATGGTGGGTGTGTACCTGGTGTTCAGCAGCCTTATCATTCCTGCCCTGGCGACCAGGAAATTATCAGCGCGACAGCAACTGCCGGCGGGCTGGTGCATTGGTCTTGTCGCCTATGTGGTCGGCATTGGCCTATCGATGGTGTACGACTACCCCACCGGCGCACTAATTGTCTGGGCTATGGCAGTCGTATCAGTTGCCAGTGCGTGGATACTGCCTGCGCTGCTGCGGCGGTGAAATTTTCCGCATGAGCGCGCCGTGTGATGCATCATTTCGATCTTAGCGGGTAGTGTTCCGGGGGCCATACACCTGGACGTCAGCTTCAGCGGCGGCGCTTTGCATGCGGCTCATCAAGAGCTGCACAACGGGAGGCACATTGGGCTCCTGCGCATAGCATTCTATGATGGAGCGTACTTTGCTAACCGCACTTTCGACCGTTGATTGATTGTAGTTCGCAAAGTACTTGATGGCGCCCGGTCTATCACTGAACGGCAGTTCAATCGGCTCGCGATATTCACAACTCATTATTGAAGCCTTGCCATCGCCGTATACAAAGCAGAATGAGAGCTCCCGCCACGCCTGCAAGTCAATCAGATTGGCGTTGTAAAGAAGGTATGTTGCACGCAGAAATTCTCTCTCATGGTTATCCATAGCTGCTAGATTGCGCGCAATACGAAAACTCATACTGCTGTAAGCAGTTTCGGTAAAACCGGAGCTGTTCGTGTGCGAGTAATCGAAATCCCACATCGAGTCGAATTCGACCGTGCCCATCCGGGTATCAAACATCCGGTTAATCGAGCGTTCACGCTCTTCCGGATCCGCCCCAAGTTGCTGCCATGCGTCCAGGGTTTGCCGATGAGCGGCCACACTACGAGAATCTGCTGCAGTCTGAGTCCTCCGGCGCACTCTTTCGGACCTTGAATGTAGTGCACCCACAATCATCGCCACAATGAATGCCACGAATGCAATTAGAGCAATTCGCTCTATATCAGAACGTGGCTGATAAATCATGCCTGTAAGGGTTGTAGCAAGAAACCAAAGTACTGCGAAAGAAATCCAGGATGTAAAGCCCCAGCTTTTGAATATCGACATTACGCTCTCTCATTCCACGCCCCGAGCGATTAGTCACAGGGGCAGTTGGTAAACCATTGCCGCGGTTTTATACAGTATCTTACGTTGTATAGCCTCGGGCAATCCGCCCAGCGAGCGCTGCACCTGGTCTTGCACCGAGGGATAGAGGCAGGCGGGGTGGGGGAAATCGGTCTCGAACATGATGTTGTCCGGCCCCAGCCGTTGCACCGCGTAGGCCACGTCGGTCTCAAACCAGTAGGAGGCGTAAATCTGCCGCTGAAAATATTCTAGCGGGGTGAGGCTCAGGTGGGTGACGCCGTTCTGGCTGATCTGGTAAGTCGCCAACTCGAGCAGGAAGGGTATCCAGCCCATGCCGCTTTCCACGGAGACAAACTTCAGGCGCGGGTAGCGGTCCAGCAGGCCGCTGAAAATCAGGTTAATCAGGCAGCGCATGTTGGTGATGTCCGCCAGCGATGACATGGCGGCAATCGCGGTGGGTTCATCCATGCCGGCCCACAAATTGCCGATAGCGGCACCGCCGCCAATATGAAAATTGATTGGCAGGCCGCGCTCCTGGGCTTCCGTCCACAACGGGTCCCAGTAGCTTTCCGACAGGGTGGGTAACTTCCACAATTCCGGCGAATCGGTCAGCACCAGCCCCGTCAGGCGGTAGTGCTCATGGCAGCGGATCACTTCCTGCACGGTCAGTTCCATGTCCCAGATCGGCAACAGCGCCTGGGGCAGCAGTCGCCCGGCGGTGTCCCGTTGCATTCCCGCCGCGTGTTCGTTGTACGCCTGCACGCAGAAATTCCGCAGCGGCACATCCTTGATATTCATGACAAAGCTGCCGGCGAAGCCGAGGATATTGGGGTAGAGAATTTGTTTGCTGATGCCCTGTGCGTCCATGACCTGTAAGCGCGCCTGGGGATCGGTGGCGCCGGGGTGCATCTCATCGAGTCTGGTCAGGGTAGTGGTGCCCAGTGCCTTGCTGCCGTCGGCCCGGATGACGCAGTATCCCACGGGACCCAGCTGCAGGTCGTGATCGACTACCCAGGACTGCTTGCCGTCAGCGCCGCTTATCACTCGGGGTACCCGCGCTTTCAGGGTAGCCGGGGCCAGGGCCGTCCACAAGTCGGGGTGCTCGGTGTAATGGGTGTCAACGTCGATGATCGGCATCGCCGCCAGTGTTTGGTCCATCGGCATTGCCCCGTTGTGTTTCAGGAGTAGTCGCCCGGCATGGCAACCGTTGCGGTGTCCGTACCGGAGCGCAGGATCTTGCCGGGCAGTGCGCCGGTGAATTCGTTATGGCGGATGATTTCTTCGCCGTTAACGTAGACGTGCGCGATGCCGTGCGCGTCGGCGTATAACCTGCCGGCGCCGCCCGGCAAGTCGTGGCGCGTGTAGGTTTCGCCACAGGCCACGGTGTCCAGATCGAACACCACGATATCGGCGCAGTAGCCTTCCTTCAATAATCCGCGTTCTTGCAATCCTACCAGTTTGGCTGGCACCTCGGTCAGATGATGTACCGCCTGTTCCACGCTGAGCAGGCGGCGTTTGCTGACGGCGTTGCTGAGCAATTGGGTGCTGAATGAAAAGGTGTCGATCATGTCCAGATGGGCACCGGCGTCCGAGGCGCCCACCACCGTGCGGCTGTCACTCCAGGCGGCCACGCGGTTTTTCCAGCTGGCATGATCGTCGCCGTAGCGTAGGGGAATGAAGGAAGTTTTTAGGCCTTCCTCTATCGCAAGGTCGAGCAGAGTATCGAACGCGCCCTTGCCTTGTGCGCTGGCGATGTCGCCGATGGTGCGTCCCTCCAGATGCTTGTTCTTCTCAAGGACGACTTCATCCACAGTATAGCCAGCCCAGCCCGCCATGAAAACGAATACGCCTGACTCCTCGGCGTGGGCGCCCTCGTTGAGCCTGCGACGCAGCGCAGGCTGCTGCAATGCTGCTATCCGTTGCGGGATGGGCAGTCGCATGGTTTCTTCCCAGCCGTGGAAGGCGTCAAAGATAAAGGCGGAATGAAGGTTGATGCGAGTGATCACCGGCTGTGCGGGCGTCAGCGCGATAACGTCTGCACCACGCGCTCTCGCATAGTCGGTAGCGCCCAGCTGGCTCTTGTCGATGGCCGGATTGCCCGGCACAAAAACATTCCAGTTCAATGGGCGCTGCGCAGCCAGCGACATGGAGGTCATCAACTGGTATACGTCCTCGTCAAACTCCTTCGTGCCGGGCAGGAATTCCAGCACGGTGCCGGGGAATTCGCTACAGACCCCGGCCAGTTCGAGAAGTTCTGGGTGAGCGGCAAACCGGGAGGGCACGGGCTTGCCTTCCATGTCGTTATGGGTGGGTGATAGCGTGCTGGAAAAGCCGAGGCCACCCGCCCCCAGAGATTCGCGCAACAGCGCTTTCATGCTCTCCAGGTCGGTGGCATCAGCTGCCTCGCTGTTGGCTCGTTCACCCATCACGGTGCGCCGTAAAGCGGAGTGGCCAACCAGGAAGCCGGCATTCACGGCCAGGGTGTTATCGAGGCAGCAAAGATACTCTGAAAAGCTCCGCCATCTACCCCAGGGCACACCGGCGTCGAGGCTTTCCAGGGGCATACCCTCCACCCGCGCCAACATGCGCTTGAGGTATTGCGCGTCCGCGTCATCGCCGGACAAGGGTGCAATGGTAAAGCCGCAATTGCCACCGATGACTGTAGTCACCCCGTGGAATGGGGAGGGGCTCAGCACGGGGTCCCAGAACACCTGTGCATCGTAGTGAGTGTGAACGTCGACGAACCCGGGGGCGACGATTTTGCCGCTGGCGTCCAGGTGCCCAGCTGCACTCTGTGATGCGCTGTTTTCAGCTTGAATGCTGGCAATCCTGCCAGATAGTATGTAGACCGACCCGATAAAGGATGCCGCGCCGCTTCCGTCGACGATAGTGCCGCCTTCGATAACCAGATCATACATAACCGCCTCTCCCGGTCCATGGCAGACCGGTCTCATTGGAGAGTTTCAAGATACTGTAGTGGTGAGCTTCTATCAACAGGACCGAAAACGGGTGCGATTGAGCGTCGCTGGTATTAACATTACGCCACTTTCTCCAGCGGTGCCAATCGATGCTCAGTTATCGACACGCTTTTCATGCCGGCAACCATGCGGATGTGCTCAAGCACCTGGTGCAGGTGTTGGTATTGCAGTATCTGGTGCAAAAGGAGGGCAAGCCGCTGTGCTATATCGATACCCACGCGGGAGCGGGCAGCTATGACCTTAGGGCGGCCTTCGCCAGCAAGAACCGCGAGTTTGATAGCGGCATAGCACGCTTGTGGCAGTGTGCAGACCTGCCGCCGGCACTGGCCAGTTACGTCGCACTGGTGCGCAGTTTCAATCCTGCAGGGCAACTCGTGCAGTATCCGGGATCTCCGGCCATTGCGGCGAGGATCCTACATGCCGGCCATCGCCTGCAACTGTTTGAGTTACATCCTGATGATAGCAGCAGGCTGGCGCGGTGGGCCAAACAGGACCGGCGCATCAAGGTAGAGGAGGTCGATGGCTTTGCCGCGCTAAAGGCGCTTCTGCCCCCAGTCGAGAGACGCGCGCTGGTGATGATTGATCCGCCTTATGAAATTAAATCCGATTACGCCACGGCAGTGTCCGCGCTGCAGTTGGCCACCAAAAAATTTGCCACGGGAGTCTACGCCCTGTGGTATCCGCTGTTGGAGCGGGAGTCAGTGGGCAAGTTGGTAAAAAGCTGGAGGCGATGCCTGTCAAATCATTGCTGGTTGAGTTGCCGGTGCAGGCGGCCACGGAGGAGGGCATGTACGGTAGCGGTATGTTCATCATCAACCCGCCCTGGGTATTGCAGCAACAGCTGCAGAACTGCCTGCCATATTTGCACAAGGCTCTTGCGAGCTCCTACGCACAGCCCTGGCGTCTGCGCAGTGACCCGGATTAACACGGGTGCTTTTTACTACCCGGCCTGGGCGGGAAATTAGCGATAAACGCCACGCAGTTCTTACAGATTGCGACATTTGAACTGTGACTTTGGCTTGGAGTTTATACTAACCTCGGAATGCATTTATCGTCTAACATGCGGTTAAGGTAATCGTGAGAAATATCGTCTATCTATTGGTCTTCGATATGATGAAACAATGAAGATAAGGTACGTGCGGTTTTCTATCACTCTGATTTTTTGGGTGGATAATTTTCTATTTGCTCAGTAGATCCTTCCGAAGCATGCCATACCTTCGATGAACTCTCTAATGCAATTTCAAACAACGCAGATCCAACTTTACTCGCACTCGGAGGGGGATTGTTCTTTTGTGCTATGCTTGCCCGCGTTTCACGCTTTTATTTCATGATGAATTCGATTGTGCCTCTAGCGAAAAGTGACGCGGCAGCGATTTTCTTCTGGTCATTTTTCCTCGGTGCTATTTCGCCGTTTCGCGCTGGGGAAAGTGTGCGTATTCTGTGGGCTAGGCAACATGGTGTAGATGTGACGGCTACGGCCGCTATTTGGATCGCTGAGCGCTGCGCAGATCTTTATTTAATTACAGCCATCTCATTATGTAGTGCAATGATGGTTTTTCATTATATACAGGTTGGATCGGCCATAGCATTGGGTGGCGGGTCTGCTCGCATTGCCGCCTCTGGTTATTTTTTACCTGTTGCACAGCCGTACCACAATCAAGATTCCGTTTTTAGAGAAATTGCCAAATTCATTAACATCAACACTCCACTTCATGCGAAGTTATGGGTTTCTGGTCGGGTTCGCCTTGCTAACGCTATTGGTATGGCTAATGATGGGGTTGACGTTTTATGTTGCCTATAGTGCTTTTGTAGAAAACTTATCATTTCATGGTGCAGCACTTCTTATGGGTCTGGTCAACCTGTCTTTCCTTTTAGCATTCCTTCCGGGCAACCTGGTGGGATATCAGTCTACGGCAATTTTTGCTCTTGGCCTTTTGGGTGTAGCTCCAACTATCGGGCTCGCTGCTTCAATAGTGGTGTATGCGATAACGTTTCTAGTCATCTTTGTCTTGGGAGCGGTATCGCGTGCCAAACTGGCCGTTTCTTAGCCGGACGTGCATCTGGCAAGTCTGTCTTTTTAACGCATGGCGCCGTGAGTTGCAAAATTACAGTATAAAATTCGTTATTCTGAGGTCGTCGTGAATATTATTACCGGGATGCACCGTAGTGGCACAAGTTTTGTCGCCCAATGTCTTGACTATCTCGGAGCCGACTTTGGCGAACCGGATCGATTTTTTCCGGCAGATAAGTGGAACCAGCAGGGGTACCTTGAGAATATTGATATCGTGGATTTGAATAATCGGGCCGTTCTGGGAGAAAGGGCTAAGTTTGATTACTGGATGCAACAGCCAGCGCAACGCGTGGAACGGATAATCAACAGTATTTCTTCCCGAAAATGGAAGTACTTCTTCTTTCCGAGTCTTGACGGTATTCATCAGCGTGCGATGAAGTATGCCAGTAGCATTGAGAGATTTTCAGGCGAATACGCTGGTAAGTATGTCAAGGACCCACGTTTTTGCCTTACGCTGAAGGCATGGCTCGAACTGGGTGATATTCAGAAAATCGTGTTTTGCTTCAGAGACCCTGAATCTGTTGCCGGTTCAATTAGACGCCGTGAGTCGCTGCCTCTCGCTTTTGGCTATCGTTACTGGCTTTATCATGTGGAAGGATTTATGGCGCAGGCACCTGGCGATATCCCGATACTGTTGGTTGATTTCGACGAATTTTTTGACAGTGACACACAGCATGCGGCGTTTCACAGGCTAGCACAAGCTATGGGCAATGATCAGTTTGATATACAGGGTTTGATTCGAACACTAAATATCAAGCTTCGTACGCAGTACTCAAAAGGCAAAGGTATGCCAGCGCGGGTAGAGAGGTCATACGAAGCACTGCGAGAGTTATACCGAAAATCCAAAGGGCCTTTGTTATTGTCGGACTTTCCAGAGTTGCGCGAGCGGATATTGAGATAGACTGTGAGAAATGAAAAACGAGCGAAATGTAATTTCATGACTTTCCGCAATGATGATACATGAAGCCGTAATGCGGTAGCTCTAACGCCATAAGCCAGATCCGTGGGATTCCAGCCGTTGGGTTGAGAGCTACGTCGGAATGTATTGTCCAGCGCGTTGTCCGCATCAAGGCTATAGCGAATGAGAGCTTTCCTCTGGAAAATCTCCTCTATGAGAAGAACTATCTCCATTAGACTGGTTGGTTTGCCACTCGCCAGAATATACTCTGTCCAGTTCGAGGTAGTTACGTGACCCAATTTATGGGCAACGAAATATCCAACATCGCTGGACATAATATAATCTCGCAACGTGTGTGGGCGCCCATAGATAGTGGTTGTTCGTCCGTTAAGCAGGCAGTCTATAAGTTTGATCACCAAACCCTGTCGGGTAGTGCCCGCACTGAAGCCGTATACACTACTCGGCCGATATATGCTTATTTTCAAGCCGCCACTACAGGCCCTCAGTATTTTCTCCTGCCTAAGCTTGGCGCGGCCATAAGGTCGTTTTGGTGCGGGCAACGACTGATAATCCACCAGGCGTTGCCCTTCATATAACCCTCCTGCCGAGCTCAGGAAATGGAACTCAACATTCTTGAAGGATAGGATTTCGATGAGGCTTGTGCACAGGCCTAGTATTTTCAAAAATGCCGCCTGTTCTTGATCTAACTCGATTTCTTTACCAGCGAAACCGGCTACACCAGCAGACCATACAACAGCGATGTCTGTACATTCAACTTCATCTTGCACTGCCATGGTCGTCAATGTGTGCAAAATATTATCGATTTGGTCAGACTGTTGAGCCGGCACAGACCAGGAAAAAGGTAGTGAAATCTGTTGGGGGGCATAAAACCTTTTAAGGGCAGAAAGAATTTCCTGTCCAATGAGTCCGGCGCCGAAAATTGCAACAATACGCCGCACCGGCTTCGACGGGGTCTCAATCCATTTCAGGATTATCACGGGCGGGGCCGGAAATACGCCAAGAGTAGTGCATCAGAGGAGCGATCAACAATGAAAAAAACGGGCTTTCCATGTGCCCGTTGTACAAGAACCGAAAGGTATTCCAGAACAATACCGATCATCAGAATCGTACAGCCGCCAATAATCAGAATCGCCAGCATCAGTGATACCCATCCCTGCACTGGAACGTATCCGGGGTAGAGCAATTGCCTGACCAGAAGAAATATTGATGCCAGCAGGCTGAAACCTGCGGTGGCCGCGCCGAGAGGGCGCCCAGGTACATGAACTTAATCTGGCTTGAAATGAGCAATTTGCGCGCGTGGGACAAAAGCGAACGAAACGAATAGCCGCTCGATCCAGACTGAATATATCTCTGATCTTTCAGAGTCATCGCGCTCGTAGAAAATCTGTTAGTAAACCAGGACAGGGCAACATCAAAATAGGTGTCGTGAGCGCATACTGAAGATGCGGCTCTGGCTGTCGATCCTCGCATCAGGCGAAAACTATTGGCATTGTACAATGCCTTATTATCCTGTCACGTAGGCCATCACCGATTTGTATTTCCTCGATGAGAAGTCGCGAATAAAATTTTGATGCACATTTTCAGCGGGTCTCGCGTATACCACGTCACTCTGACTTACTACGGCCTCTTTCAGAAGATTGATAATTTGATCCGGATGGTGTTGCAAATCCTCATCCATGGTAATAACCCAATCACCGGAAGAATGTAAAATACCGGCAATTGTTGCGGCATGCTGACCGTAGTTGCGTGCAAGGTGCAGCACTGTGATCCAGGGACGGTCACGTGCAAGCGTGTCAAGGACCTGAGCAGAAGAATCTATTGCGGAGTCATCAACGAATATTACTTCGTCGACTCGACAAGGTACTTCAAGACTAGACCACTCCATACGAATCCGTTCAATTTCACTGACCAAACTCTCTAGAAACTCGGCACCAGAGAAGACCGGTACTACAATTGACGAGGCTGAGATAATTACCGGCGTTGTACATCGTTATCACTTTTGGTTAATGTGGTAGTGAAACACGTGAGCCTGAATAGCTTTAGGCCGAAAGTTGTTGTCAAATACCATATGGTATTCAGATCCTTCGGTATTCCACCATTACCTGGCCGCGTGGATGACTCCAGTCTCCAATGTAATTAGCCGTAAACCCGTTAGCTTCACCAAACGCAAGCATTTCCGATTTTGTATAGGCAAAATAGCCAAAATCGTGGGGCTTACTGGCATTCTTTCTCGATGTTTTGACCTCAAAATAAGTTGCAAAGAAGACGCCATCATCAGCGAGCCAGGCATGGAGATTCTTAAAACAAAGAGCAATCAAGTTGGGCGGCAAATGACTGAACAATGATTGTGCGATCGCGAAATCCGCTTTCTGGCCAATCTTGCTCGAATTCAAAAGAATCAGAAATTACAATTCTAGGACACTTTTTCGCTGCTATATCCTTAGCCAGCTCGTTTTCAAGCCCGGCTGCAACCAAGCCGCTTTCCTTTTCTATGCCAAATAGTGCTCTCGTTCAAGAAAGGGAATCGCCTTCACACCTAAACGCAAGGAACCACACGCGATATCGAGCAAGTAGCTCTCGGGCTTTAATCCCTTTGATCTGAGAAAGTCAAACTGGAGTTTTCCAATTTCTTCCCAGTGCCCGCCAACGTAAAATCGATGTCCTGCTTTCGCAATTCCCTTATCACCCTCAAGCGGCAAGAATGCGCGGGGAACCAGGGGCCTGATAAAGCTCCTAAAAACCTTTCTCACATTCATGGAAATACTTATCTCAAGAGTAGTGCTGCTTTCGGAATTGATTATTAACAGACGGCTAAATCGTGTAAACATAACAGAGATACCTAGGGCTCCATGCGTCCAAGATCCGCCACAATCGGGCATGCGATGAGGCACTATACTAAAAAATACTGGAAGGCACCATCGAGCAGATTTATATGGGCGATTACAGGGAGCTTCAGGCCACACTGGATTTGCAGAAATAGCCGTGGCGTCCTCTACCGCGGTACGTTGGATAAAGTAGTTCTTTTACTACTCGGCCTAGGCGGGAAATTAGCGATAAATGCCACAGTTCTTACAGATTGCGACATTTGAACTGTGACTTTGGCTGGGGTTTATATTAACCTCTGACGTTGTTGGCCGTCGAACCCGCCTTTTTTTGCACGCCAGTCTAGGAAAACGCGAACGCATGCAATTTGCCAGGGAAATTGGAGAATGAGAAAATCAGTTCAGGAATTGGCGATAGCGGGAGCTCCGCCGACGTTTCAAAGCCCACTCCATGTGGGCCGCCCCAATATAGGCAGTCGCGAGCGCCTTATGGAGCGCATAAACGATCTGCTCGACCGTCGTTGGCTTAGCAATGCAGGTGTTTATGTCAACGAACTCGAGCAGCGTTTGGCCGATATGTTGGGTGTTAAACACTGCATTGTCATGTGCAACGGAACCGTCGCGCTTGAGATTGCAATACGAGCTCTTGGCCTGCAGGGCGAAGTGATTGTACCTTCACTGACATTCGTTGCGACAGCTCATGCCCTGCAATGGCAACAAATAAAACCGGTTTTTTGCGATATAGATCCAGCGTCCTGCACCATAGAAAGTTCGCGAATAGAAGAACTCATAACGCCGCTGACCACCGCCATTATTGGGGTCCACCTCTGGGGTAGGCCATGTAATACAGACGCACTGCAGGAGATCGCGGAAAGACACCAGTTGAGACTGCTGTATGACGCGGCTCACGCCTTGGGTGTCACGTCTGGTGGAAAAATGATAGGCGGATTCGGCGACGCGGAGGTCTTCAGCTTTCACGCGACAAAGTTCATAAACTCTTTCGAAGGCGGAGCAGTCACAACTAACAACTCGGAACTCGCCGATCGAATACGGCTGATGAAGAACTTCGGCTTTTCTGGCTATGATAACGTGGTATATGTCGGAACAAACGGAAAGATGCCAGAGGTCTCTGCCGCAATGGGGCTAACGTCGCTGGAAAGTATGGACGAATTTATTGCCATCAACTATAGAAACTATCTGGCATATAGTGACGGTGTTAGGGAGATACCGGGGATCAGCCTGCTACATTATTCTGATAAAGAGCTCACTAATTATCAGTATATCGTTTTGATACTGGATGAAAAAGTTGCCCGAATCACCAGGGATAGATTGATTGACATTCTCCAGAAGGAAAATGTAATAGCCAGACGATATTTTTATCCCGGCTGTCATCGAATGGAGCCTTACCGCTCGTTGCAGCCACAGGCGGGGCTCGTTCTTCCTGAAACAGAAAAACTTGTAAGGCAGACCATCGTACTGCCGACGGGAACAGATGTTGGTCTTGAGGCCATTGCTGAAATTATCGATATACTTCGGTGCGCCATAGTGCATGCAGTTGAATTGGTTGAGTTTTATCGAGAATAGTGAACGAGCACTGAGTCGTTATCTGCGTGTAGTCTAGCTCAGGCTACTACTATCTATCGGGATTATCAAAACCTTACGACATTCCAGAACTTGCTTCGCTGATGTACGCTGAAGTGGGCTTTGAGACTCTGAAGAAGAATGGAACGAAATGGGATCAATTTTGGAAAAGGTTATCGTTTGGGGTGCATCAGGTCATGCGCTGGTCGTGGCGGACATTCTGCGCCTCATGGGTAACTATGTTGTTGTGGGATACGTGGATAGCGTTAGCCCTCATCGCAAGGGCGAATCATTTGGTGGAGCTATCATTGTCGGTGGTCAGGAAGAACTGGAAGAACTGGCAAGGAGCGGAGTTAATAAGCTGGCCCTTGGCATTGGCGACTGCAAAGCCCGACTTAAAATCGCCGATATTGCACTCAAATCTGGATTCACTCTCATTACGGCTATGCATCCCACGGCAATTGTCGCGGCAACTGCGCACATTGGTGCCGGTTCGGTGCTTTGTGCGGCCAGCGTAGTGAACCCTACAGCCAGGCTCGGTGTTGCCGTCATTGTTAACACATGCGCCAGCGTTGATCATGATTGTGTGATTGGGGACGGTGTCCATCTTTCGCCTGGTGTCCACCTCGCTGGCAGAGTAACCGTCGGAAGGGGCACGACTGTCGGTATTGGTAGTGTCGCACGTGATGGTATACGCATCGGCGAGGGGTGTATTATCGGCGCCGGCGCCGTCATAGTCAGTGACCTGCCTGATCACGTTGTAGCCTATGGAGTTCCCGCCCGGGTGATTAGTACAACTCATAGTAGGACTCAAGAAGTATGACGGAGAAAGCACTTATTGACACCGCGGTTTCAGATAATTCACCAGATTATTCCTGTGTTATTCCGGTCTATTATAATGAGGGCGCCCTGACCAAAACCCTCAACGACTTGAAAGAGCGCGTTATTGACGCGAACCCCGGATACGTTGCCGAAGTAGTCTTCGTTGACGACGGTTCGCGTGATGGGTCTTTGAATGAACTGCTCAGTCTGCGCGCACAGTATCCGGAACTGGTCAAAATCGTAAAATTCACTCGAAATTTTGGTCAGGTCAATGCGTTGATGGCGGGATTTGCGCAGGCCAAGGGGCGTTGCATCGTTGCAATGTCGGCGGATGGGCAGGACCCTGTGGAACTGATCAACGAGATGATAAAGGGCTATTTCCATGAGCACTACGAGGTGGTTATATGCCATCGGGATGAGCGCGACGAGTCCTTCTTCAGGAAGTTTACGTCACAAATATTTTATTCCCTTGTTCGCAGACTGAGTTTTCCGAATATGCCCGAGGGTGGTTTCGATTACTTCCTGCTGGGCAGGCGGGCAGTGCAGGTATTGTTACGTAACGCCGAGTCACACGCATTTTTGCAGGGGCAGATTCTCTGGATGGGCTTTAGCATCAAGTACCTGAGTTACCATCGAAAAAAACGTGAAATGGGTAAGTCTCGCTGGACTCTGGGTAAAAAATTCTCGTATCTGCTCGACGGTGTATTGGGCTATTCGTTCATGCCGATCAGACTGATGTCAGTTGCTGGCGCGTTCATCGCCCTATCGGGGTTTCTCTACGCCGTATACATCATTGCCAACAGGGTGTTCTGGGGAAGTAACATCCAGGGCTGGGCTGCTCTGATGGTGGTGGGCCTGTTTCTTGGCGGGATACAGTTGATTATGCTGGGTGTAATTGGTGAGTACATGTGGCGCACCCTTGCACAGGCTCGTAAGAGAGATGCCTATGTTATCGACGAGATATTCGAGTAGACGTCGTAAAAATGCAACCCGAGGCCGTCCCATCAACTGCATCTACCTCGTCCTCTTCGCCCCTTCGCCGTTGGTTGTATCTCGCCACTGGTTTGTTAATCGGCGGAATCTTTCTCTACATCACCACCCGAAAAGTTGACCTCAATGAGGCAGTGGCAACAATCTCAGCGGTCAATCCGCTCTGGTTGTTGCCGCTAACACTGATTTTTGTTTTGAATACTGTTCTGCGCAGTGTACGTTGGCGACTCATGTTTCCCGACGACAGTCGGCCCTCGTTTCGCCATACGCTGGATGCTTTGCTCATTGGCAAGGTTGCGAATAACGTTATGCCGGGAAAGCTCGGGGAACTGTTGCGAGCGAGTGTCATTGGCAGGTTTTTGCCTTCTATTGGCGTAAGTGGCTCGCTGGCGACGATCGTACTTGAAAAGGTAATTGATGCGCTCGCGATTCTTTTATTATTGGGAATGGCATTCCTGTTAGCCCCTTTGCCTCCCTGGGTTGCCAGCGCCGGAATAATGATGCTAGCCACATTTCCTTTGCTACTGCTAGCCCTATTAATTGTGGATAGGGTTGATGCGAGGATTCCAATTTCCGTGCGCACTGATGTTTCGGTAGCCCTTTTTGATAAGTTGAAAACGCTTCTTCGCGGCGCAGTGAAGAAATTTTCTACTGGACTTTACGCACTGCGGAACACTCGCCATTTCGCCACATTGATTGTCCTTACGCTTGTAATTTGGGGCTGGGAGGTGGTCAATATGG
Source organism: uncultured Gammaproteobacteria bacterium (assembly GCA_963747995.1). Classification (GTDB taxonomy): domain Bacteria; phylum Pseudomonadota; class Gammaproteobacteria; order Pseudomonadales; family Halieaceae; genus Marimicrobium. The sequence goes on from CAVVHD010000009.1 coordinate 189,805, forward strand.
TGCTGTGTTTGCAGGCATTTTCAATTTCAGTACCAGTCGCGGCGGCCATCGTGGCTCTGGTCTTTCTCTGTGTCGGAAGCATACTGCCTTCTGCTCCGGGTATGGTAGGCACTTATCAGCTCTTTATTGTATCTGCATTGCAGCTTTACGCGGTTAGTGAGACAAGCGCATTTGCGCTTGCAGTATTCCTGAACCTTTACGTGATTGTTATGACGTCATTGCTGGGAGTGGCGGCCGTCTTTTTTGAAGGTGGTCTTTTTAGTCTGAAACAGATAGTCGCCGCCGTTAGCAGGTCGACATGACGCCGCTGTCAGTTGTAATCGTAGGCGCGCCACGGTCCGGGACCTACTGGGTTGTAGATCTTTTGCAGGCCCGGTTCGGTATTAAATTCCCTAGCGAAACACATTTCATTCCAATTTTTTCTAAATACATCTGGCTTTGGGGTGATCTCTCCATTGCTGCAAACAGGCGTCGATTGCTGACAAATATCTATGAATTCCTGCAAATATGGACTGCGCGCTCTTCCTCGTCCCGCGAGTACCTGGCCCAGATACGTCGGTTGAGCCTGCTCGTTACTCTCGATGAAGGCCGCGCGAAAGCAATCATTGAGGAGTCTAGTGATTACCCTTCATTGGTCCTGGCCATGTTCCGGCAATTTGCTGATCTTCACGCCGTGAGCGCATCGGGAGACAAGAGCGCACATTATCGCGTTACCAACCCACAGTTGACGCTCGGACTTTTTCCGAAAGCGCTAATGTTGCATGTCATTCGTGACGGAAGGGATGTCGCACTGAGTTGGACAAAGCAGTGGTTCGGTCCTGCCAACATACACGATGCAGCACAACTATGGCGTGATCATGTGGATGTCAACAGGGACTGGGGTCGTCAAAATCCCTCGCGCTATCTTGAGATTCGCTATGAGGACCTTGCAATGGATAAAGAGACGACGATCCGCAAGCTGGAGACTTTCCTGAATAGAGCAGCCATTTCCGCAGTGGATGACGGCTCGCAATCAGCACTGGCCAAAGCGCTGTCCAACACAGAAAGTCACTCTGAAATGCTCAGCATCGTTGCGTCGGACAATATTTCGAAATGGAAATCGCAGATGTCCGAGAACGATCTGGGTTGCTTCGAGGCAATCGCGGGGCGTGTCCTGGCAGAGAGTGGCTATGAAGTTTCGGGGGGACACCGGGCGAGAGTGCGACACCGCTTTCCCCGAGTATCTGCTCATGTATTGCGTGTCATGATCAAATCTATTTTGCCACTCGTGCTCGGGCTTTGTACTCGACTGGGGATTTCGATTCTTGCCCTGATCAACAGGCGCTATCCGCCAGACTGGCGGGACGTCAGCGACTGCGGTGCATCGAGACCCAGCGCATGAATGAACCATTCTGACGCACTGTACAAAAGACTGGCTCCGATAAAACACTACCAATGCACAGTCGCCTGCTAGAACTGGTGCTTTTCAACTATATCTACCAGAGCTGTAACAAGTTGTGTACGATAAAAGCGGTCGTTCTCCTCATACCATTGTCTAGCGCGTTGCCCTAGTTGTTGCTTTGTCACCTGATCCATTCGAATAATTTCTTCAATTTTATGTTCAAGATCAATGGGATCTACGTAATAGTTTGCCCCTGAGCGCTGCTCGCGTGTTTTGTTGTAGTTTACGAGGATACCTCGGTCGGCTGTGATCAACTCATTCATTGGTGGTGCATTCGTCGTAAGAATCAAGGCGCCGCAGCTCATGGCTTCGGCAATGCAATGGCCAAATCCCTCTGCCTCTGAGGGACAGAGATGGATTCCGATAGTGTTCTGAAACTCTCGTAGTGCCACATCATTGATGCGCTCAAGTATATGAGTAATGTTCTGTGCATCGACCGGCTCAACTCGCGACTGACTGTATGTCTTGGCGTTTTGCACTACCGTCAGAAGCGGCCACTCGGGATGCCGCAACCACAGGTCAATCAGTGGTTTCGTTCCTTTCTGCCAGCTACGCCCTGCCACATGCAAGAAGCCGATCTGCATGGCTCTGTCGATCGTCGTATCGAGTCGATCCTCGCTGGTGAAACTGATAAATCGGGTATCGCTTCCCAGCTTCCTGAAGATTTCCTGTGCACTCCTGGTCTTGCATAGAACCATATCGATGCCGGCCAAATAGCGCTGCTGGCTTTTTCTAAACCATTCCGGATTTGGGATGAACGTGTTGACGCGAGCATATTTGAAAAAGCCTGGAGTAATATCTTCCAGAAACACGTTTATATCATACGGCGATGCAGCCAGCTGTTTGCGGTGGAACCACAAATGTGCAAGGTTGGACGTGCGGTGTACAAAACGCTGTCTACGGACCGGGGCGGTATCGAGAGGTGAGCCGTTAAGGGATAGCTCAAACTCGCTGCCCTGTAGTGCCTTGAAAAGAATGTCTATGTCTCGACTGAGCCCACCTCCATTGTGCCAGGCCACGATGTTAATGCGCTTCATGCTGCTGCCTTTCTTTTTGCTGCGCAAACCATAGCTCGGCATAGTGGCTGCTCAGCTCCAGCAGTTGCTCGTGCGTCCCCTGCTCAACCACGCGCCCCTGATCAAGCACCACAATGTTATCTGCATCAATGATGGTAGACAGTCGATGTGCGATAACGAGGCTGGTATGACCCTGCGCAACCTCCCTTAATGCGGCCAGGATGGCCTTTTCTGACTTGCTGTCGAGGGATGAAGTGGCTTCATCAAAAACAAGGATTGGTGCACGTTTGAGGATCGTGCGCGCGATTGCCACTCGTTGCTTTTCACCTCCTGACAGCTTTAGACCCCTCTCGCCCACTCTAGTCTGGTGTCCTGCAGGGAGCTGGTCGATGAAGGCGTCGAGGTGGGCGAGACGTATGGCAGTGGCGACGTCGGCATCGCTGGCGTCTGGGTTTCCGTAGCGTACATTCTCGAAAATACTGTCATTAAACAATACGGTATCCTGTGGCACGATACCAATGGCGCGGCGCAGGGACTGTTTGCTGACATCGCTGATATCAGCGCCGCCGATTGTAATACTGCCTTCCGCCAGGTCGTAGAAGCGAAATAGCAATTTCACCAGGGTAGACTTACCGGCTCCACTGGCGCCTACCACGGCTACCTTCTGTCCTGCTTCTATAGTGAACGACACCTGGCGCAAAATTTCGCGGTCCGGTCGATAGGAAAAAGAGACATTATCAAATACGATGGCCCCGGTATCGAGACTCAGTACTCTGGCATGCGGTTTGTCGTTGACGCTGGGCATGATCTGGAGCAGTTGCAACATTTTCTCGATGTTGGCCATGGAGCCTTTGATTTCGCGATAGACCATGCCGAGGAAATTGAGCGGCAGGAACAGTTGGATCATGAAGGCGTTGATCAGCACAAAGTCACCGATAGTCATCGTCCCGACTGTAACGCGGTAGGCGGCGAGCCACATCATGGCGGTCATGGCGAGCGCAATGATGAGCGCCTGGCCGCCATTGAGAGAAAACAGTGACAAGCGATTCTTGCGGCGGGCCAATTGCCATTTAGCCAACTCATAATCGTAACGCTGTGCTTCAAACTCTTCATTGGTGAAATACTTTACTGTTTCAAAATTGAGCAGGCTGTCCACCGCCCGGTTGTTGCTGGCGGAGTCGGCCATGTTTGCATCGCGCACAAACTGTGTGCGCCACTCGGTCGCCGCTACGGAAAACCAGACATAAGCAATAACCGCCACCAGGGTGATAAGAGCGAAGCCCCAGCCGTAGTTGAAAAACAAAATTCCCACCACCATGAATATCTCGATAAAGGTGGGCACGATGTTAAACACAAAGAAGCGCATGAGGAAACTGATGCCGGTGGTGCCGCGTTCGATATCGCGTGACAGTCCTCCGGTGCGCCGATTGAGATGGAAATCCAGGTCGAGATTGTGCAGGTGTCTGAATACCTCGAGGCCGAGCTTGCGCATGGCCCGTTCGGTGACATGACCGAATACGGTATCGCGCAGCTCGCCAAACATGACGTTAGCAAAGCGAGCCAGGCCGTACGCCAGAACCAGTGCTACAGGAACGGCAGCCAGTTTGCTGCTATCGGACGGCAGGGCATCGACAATGTACTTGAGGAGGAATGGGCCAATCACATTGCCGAGCTTGGCGAGAATCAGGCAGCCCATGGCGAACAGCACCCGGCTGCGGTATTCCATCAGGTACGGCCAGATTATCCGGATGACGTGCCAGTTGATTTTCTGGTTCGGTTCGTCCTCGTAGCTGCCGTGGTTCATGCTGCTGCTTACTTGCGTCGCCGGTTTGCCCTATCGTACACGAAGTCGTCCTGCCTTCCGCCCCTCAGGCAGTCCGGGGCCAAGTCAAAATAGCTGTCGCTGGTGGGTTGGGTGCGGCTCCAGTCGACGCGCTCGCTGCGGTAGGCGAACTTCCAGGCACCGTTACGCCGCTCGTAACGGTCCAGGTAGCGCCCGGCAATAATCACATCCTCGAAGCCGGTCGCTCCCATCACCTTGTGGTAGGCGTTGAAATAGACCTCGCCGAAGGCCTCATCGCCTTCAAGCTCGATCAACACATTGCCGATCATGTGCTGGTTGGCGGCGTGTGAATGCAGGGCGGTGATGCAATAGTGGGCGAACTGGGCAGGCGAGCCACTGGTGAAGCCGTAATCACACCAGGCGTCCTCAAAAAATACCGATACGAGCAATGCCTCGTCCAGGCGGTCCAGGCCGCGCATGTATTTACAGGACAATTCATAGATATCCTGCTTCGCGAGCAGCGCTTCCAGTCGATCATGCACAATACATACCTCTTAACTATTCGGTTCTTAGAAAGGGATAGAGCGGATCAGCGTCAAGGTGGGCACCTTTGGCCAAAGCAGCAAACGCCTCACCGTTGCGCTCGTCCTGCACTGGTAGCCGCTTGCTCCAATCCATGACGACTTGCCGGTGCAGGATCTTCCACTGTCCTTGGCGCTTTTCCAGTCTATCCAGGTAGCGGCCGTAAAACAGCATTTCCTCCTGCGCCCCAATCAACAGGTGGCCGGCGTGCACAATGGACTCACTGCGGGCGACATGCCCCGTGAACTTTGTCAGTGTGTTGCTGATGCTGTGCCGGGTGAGCTCATAGGTTTGGCTCAGAGCTCCAACGACCAATTCCGCAAAGATGTGTGCGCTGCCCTTGTAGCTGCCATAGTCCACCTCGGCCTGGGGCCAGTACGCACACTGGATCGCGTCCTTGTCCAGGCGATCCAGGCCGCGGCAGTGCAGATGTAACACGTCCTGTATGGCGAGCCGATCGGCGAGCTCTGTGGTGGTGAGAGTCATACCTGTGTCAGTTGTCATAACGACGGTCTCGATGCGGTGGAAAGGGCAGGGCAATACTTGCATTGACTGCTCAAAAAAGTACATACTCAAAAAAACAGTCGGACCTGATTGTATTATCAGCCCCGATTGGAAGTCCATCAAATTACCCGGGAAGACAGGGGCCTGAACACAGATGACGGGTGACACAACCAATCGGCCGGGCGCGGCGCGGGCCAGCGGGCCTTCGGTGGCCGACACCCTGGCCAGCGACCGCTATCCGCCACCGCCGCCGCTACTCGAGAGTCGCTATGAGTTCCTCGGTGACGAGGATATCCCCTTTGAGCGCTACACCTCGTCGGAGTTCTTTCAGCGCGAAATGCGCGAGCTGTGGCCGCGCGCCTGGCAGTGGGCCTGCCGCGAGGAACATCTGCCCGATGTCGGTGATACGTACGTCTACGATATCGGACCGTATTCTGTAATCATCGTGCGCTCCGCTGCGGACACCATCCAGGCGTTCCTGAACAGCTGTACCCACCGGGGTACCCGACTGCTGGCGGGGGAGGGCAGCGGCTACAGTCCGGCATTTACCTGCCCCTTCCACGGCTGGTCGTGGGAGATCAATGGTTCGATCAGGAATATTCCGGGGCGCTGGGATTTTCCCCATGTGTGTCACGACACGCATGACCTGCAGCCGGTGAAGTGTGAGCGCTGGGGCGGCTTTGTTTTTATCAATATGGATCCGCAAGCGAAACCGCTGGCGCATTACCTGGATGTATTGCCGGAGCATTTCCAGCACTTTCCGCTGGAGCGTCGCCGCATCAGGCTGCATGTGCAAAAGACCTTGCCCTGCAACTGGAAGGCCGCGCAGGAGGCCTTTATGGAGGCCTACCACAATTTCGAAACGCACGACTCGCCCAACGGTGGCAACACCCAGTACGATATTTTCGGCAAGTATGTCAGCCGCTTCATTCACAATATCGGCAACTACAGTCCCCAGTCGCTTGACGATTATCCCGGCGACAAATGGCGCAAGCCGCCCATGACCGATGATGAAATGGTCGAGCCTTCCTGGCGGTGTATGGACTTGATCCGGGCAATGTGCCGGAAGGTGAGACAGCCCGCGCCCATATGGCGCAGGCACTGCGCCGTTACTTTGGTGAAACACTGGGCATCGATTTTTCTCAGGTCAGCGAATGCCTGATGCTGGATTCTATCGAGTACCACCTGTTTCCCAATATGTTTTTCTTTCCCGGCATCAATATCCCCATGGTCTATCGCTTTCGCCCCAACGGCATGGACGTGGACAGCAGTATTTTTGATCTGCTGATCCTGGAGCCGCTGGCGGAGGGTGTTGAGCACCCCCTGCCGCCCGAACCGGTGCAGCTCGATGTGGAGCAATCGTATACCGAGGTGGAGGGCATCAGCTGGCTGGGTCCGGTCTATGACCAGGACACCGGCAATCTCGCCCTGCAGCAACAGGGTTTCAAGACCAGCCGCAAGAAGGGGCTGACACTGGGCAACTACCAGGAGTCGCGCATTCGACGGGTACACATGACGCTGGATGAGTTTATGTCCGGCGCCGCAGCGAGGGAGTGAGTCGGTGACAGGGCAGGAGTGGCGCCGGGTCGCCGGCGCGCAGGATATCGCCACAGGCAAAACACTGTGTGTTGAAGTGGGCGGCAGGGAAATCCTGTTGTGCCACACCAGCGACGGCTTTTTCGCGGTGGACAATCTGTGTACCCACGCGGCGGCGCGATTGTGTGAGGGCAAGCTCAAGGGCCATCGCATACTGTGCCCGTTGCACGGGGCCGCTTTCGATGTGCGTGATGGCAGCGCCCTGACGCGCCCGGCATCGGTCGCACTGGCCACCTACCCGGTGCGGGTCGATGAGGAAGGGATCAAGCTGCTGCTGACGATGGCGGGAGACAACTGATGCCACAGGTCACTGTTGAGGAGTCTTTTGCGGGTGGGATCAATGCCCGCACCCCGCTAAGGGCGAGCCTGCACAAACACGATTACACCTCCCCATCCACACTGGCAGCGGAGTGGGAGGGTATCTGGACCCGCTGCTGGCTATTTGCCGGCCTTGTGTCCGACCTGCCTGATCCCGGGTGACTACTTCGTCTACGCGCTGGGCCGCGAGTCGATTGTGGTGTTGCGCGACGAGCAGGGCGAAATCCGCGCGTTTTACAATGTCTGCCAGCACCGCGGCAATCGCATTTTTACCAGTGAGAGCGGCTCCGTGCAGCAGGTAGCCTGCCCCTACCACGGCTGGCGTTACGCGCTGGATGGCCGGCTGGTCGAAGTCCCCGATGCAGAACGCTTCTGCCCCGCCGTGGACAAAAGGCCAGCGCTCGCTGAAACCGGTGCAGATGGCGCTCTGGGCTGGCACTGTGTGGGTCAATATGGACCCGGATGCGCAGCCGCTTGCAGGACTATCTCGGCCCGATCATCGACAACCTGGCGCCCTACCATTTTGAGAACATGGTGCTCGCCAAACACCAGACGGTCGTCGCTCGACGCCAACTGGAAAACCGTGCGCGACAATTTTCTCGAGCAGTATCACGTCGACTTCATCCACCCGCAGCACGCCAGTTTTGTCGACTGTTGCAACTCAACCAATATCCTGTGGCCCTACGGACACTCGGCGACGATGGTCGAGGGTTTCGTCACCAATGCGCGCTACCCGGTGCCGCAGCACACTCCCGCTCATCTGGTACCGCTACTGCAGGGGCTGGGCCTGGACCCGGATGATTTCAACGGACGCGTGCCCGACATTCGCCAGGCGGTGCAACAGCACAAGCGGGAGGTCGGCAAGGAGCTGGGCTTTGATTATTCGGGGTTTACAGACGCGCAGGTGTCCGATATCTGGCAGTACGATATTTTCCCTAACACGTTCATGACCATACAGGCGGAGGAGGTGTGGATTTACGGCCCCAGGCCGCACCCCACGGATGTCGACAAGTGTTTCTTCGACAAATGGACATTGCAGATTCCGCTGGAAGTGGGTTGTGACACTGGCGCGCGGCCTGACACTGAATCCGCGCCTGATGGCATCGCGCGACGACGAGCGGCCGCCGCACGAGGTGTTCAGCGCGGCGGATGTCATCGCCGGTAAGCACTCTCTCACTATCACGCTGGACCAGGACATTTACTATCTGGCCGATATGCAGGCGGGTATGCACTCACGCGGTTTCGACTGTGCGGTATTAAACGAGGACGAGGTGCGAGTACAGCATTTCCACGACTGGGTGGCAGCCTGTCTGGCTAATATTTCTCAGGTCATCTGGTCCCATGTGCGCTGACGATACACACGCAGCACAGCATCCAGGCAGCGACGATCGCTAGACCTCCAGTCTCGCGACCAACCTCAACTGCGCCGCCTATTTCGTCCATCTTCAAGAAGAGATCAGAGAAGGATATCACGCCTATTATTTGGGGCAATAACCAGAAAAGCCAGGCCAACGCCACGACGAAAACAATTAAGGCGAGCCTCCTGGCGACGGACTTCCAAGGCGCCAAAAATGACACTACCGCTGCCGCGCCATAGATCAACACCCACTGGAGCGGATCTGGATCGTTGTATTGCAGTCCGACGCTGACCGAAAAGATTGCGCCCATCAGCAAGCTTGAGGCCGTAAACCAGCGAGCTGTCGTCATGTGTCTCCTTAGGGCAGGAACAATGTAGCAGTCTACTCTAGGCAGTAAGACTAAAGTAGCGGTCCTAAGTGGCGGCTATATGTGTTTTGCCCGGCAAAGGATGCCTGCCATCAATTGTGCACCCTTACTATTTTGATCCGCTATGCAGACTTGGCCAGAAGATGGCTCACCTAACCCAATTGGGTGTGACCATGGCTACTTTAGCGAGTCCGTTTTGGGGCAGACTAACTCACTGAAGCGTTGCTATTTGTAAAAGCGGAACTGGGTCACAAAAATCACTATCAAAACGTGGCGTGGGCACAGGTCTGCAAAAAAGTGTCACTTACATGTGTTAAAAAGTGCCCTGTCATGCAGTTGCGTGATTTCTAGATATAAGTGGAGGTTATGATGAAAACAAAGACGGTTTTGATGGGTCTGCTAATGCTGGTGGGTTCGTATGCCAATGCATCGACAGTGCTGGTAGGAAATGGAGTTTCGTGGACGGCCAGCATGACCGGCGTAGGCTCGCAGACGGGCACGATTACGTTGAAAGCCAATACCAGTGGAGCCTCTTTTGCAGGTGGGGTGGATGGCTACCTTGCAGGTATCGGGATAAAAGATCTCGGAGGAAATTTTAAAATTACCTCTGTGTCATTAACCGATTGGGGCGCCAACAATGACGAGCTCAGTGCACAGGGTGTCGCATGTGATAGTGGAACAGGGAGTTCAAGTAAACGTGGGTGTGCTTTTGCGGAGAATCTCGGCGCTAGGCCGTCCTCGGCCGATGGCAACCTCGCGATCGTCCTCGGTTTGGCGCTTGACTCAGGCGCGCTTCTGGATACGTTCCATCTGAAAGTTCGTTGGGAGGACTTCAAAGGGAAGAAGATAGGGAGCCTGATCTCTGATGACCTGACTGCGGTGCCGCTTCCGGCAGCTGCCTGGTTATTGGGTTCAGCCTTGATGGGTTTAGTGCTCGTGGCCAGAAGAAGGGATAAGAAAGTCCCCCTGTTCCACCTAAGCGGATAGGATGAGATAGTCATCAAGCGCAGCGGCTCTTTCGGGAGCCGTTTTAGCTTGTCAGACAAACCCCGCATCAGTACTCTTTCACCTTGCCGGTCAACGTGGTAGAGGTGAAAAACTCATTTTCCAAAGCAACGCATATTCGACTAATCGCCATGGCGGACTGCTCCGCTTCAACTGTTAACTTGTGGTGCAATGACCAGTTGGGCACACAGATGCCGATAAGTGGGGAGGCACTTTTTTAATCGGGAAGAGCGAGGTTTTGGGCTTCACCTTGGGGGGTACGGTGCCTTTCAAATCAAGTGCGAGGGATTAAATTTCGCCGAGTACCTCGTGTAGCTGGCGATGCATGTTCTGCACCCCTGGTTCATTGCGCCCGATCAGCACCTTGCGCGCTATACCGGCCTTCAGGCCGCGGTTGACCTTGTCCACCAGTGAGTAGTCTTCGCTCACGGCCACACCATTGATCATCTGGAAATAGTCTTCGTAGTGCTGGCGCAATTCCGGTGTAGCGGGTTCCTCGGGCAGAAACATGCTGTGGTACACCACGGAGCGGTCGGGCGCGATGGGGTAGACGCGCCAGGTCTGGAAGTGATCCGCCACGACGAAGATTACCGTGTTGGGAAAAATGTAGTTCACATAGGAGCTGTATTTTCTTGGCTCCCACTCTCCCTCCGGGATGTCCTTCAGTTCGTTGATGGCCAGCGCCGGAGAGCCCATGGAGTGGTTGCGCCCATACTGTTTGTAGTTGGCAATATTGCTGTAGGCCATGGTCGCGATGGAGTTCGGGTGCAGGAACTCGAAATGGTAGTACTCATGGAAGGTGTCCATGTTGAGCTTCCAGCTGAAATCGGTAAAGACCCGCTTGGCGCCGAGGTAGTAGTGGTCTTCGAACCCGAAGCCTGACAGGCGCTCCTGGATGCCTCCCAGTACCTCGTCAATATTAAAGGTGTTGTCCGGGTTGGGCATGACAAAGATCATGCCGTGCTTTTCCTGCACGTCCAGTGGGCGCAGGCCGAGTGTATCGCGGTCAATGCTGTCAAAACCTTCCTTGCCGAACGGCACGCCAATCAGTTTGCCTTCCAGGTCATAGGTCCACCCATGGTAGGGGCAGGCAAACAAACGGCCTTTCTTCGCCTTGCCATGGTCGCACTCGTTCAGCGGCGCGCCGCGGTGCGAACAGATGTTCACAAATGCTTTCAGGCCGCCGTCACTCTGGCGCACGATGAGTATCGGAACGCCAGTGTCGTCGAAGGCGAAGTAATCACCAGTTTCCGGTGCGATACAACTGGGTCCGACAAACTGCGGATAGTTGCGAAACAACTCAAGTTTTTCACGCTGGAACTGCTCTGGATCGGTGTACTCGTTGACGTCGATTTCCATCACGCTGTCAGCGAGCGAGGTGGTGTTGCGCGCCACCAGGTCCATCAGAGTTTTGATTTCTTCAACTAGGTGTTGCCGTTGCATTACAACTCTCCTATAGACCCAGCACCATCTTGGCGATGATATTGCGTTGTATTTCCTGTGATCCACCGAAGATAGATGCAGCGCGATTGTTCAGGTAGCGCGGCACCACCGAGCTGATGTAGTCATCTCTGACCGGATTGCCATCCGCGACCGGGTTCATGATGAAGCCCGTATAGCCCAGCACATCGACCGACAATTCGTTGATTTCCTGCTCCAGTCGTGTGGCGGACAGTTTCATGATGGATGACTCCGGTCCCGGATTGGCGCCGCTACTGACCGAGGAGAGAATGCGCAGCTCGGTGATTTCCAGGGCTTTAAGGTCAATGGTAATGCGTGCAACCTTGCGCTCGAGCTCACCGCTTGAATCAAATTCGGTGTTGTCACGTTTAGCGTCGCGCATCAATTGCTGCAGGTGATCCAGTTCGTGGCGTATCCGGTGCGCGCTAAAACCGCCACCGCGTTCAAATTCCAGCAGGTATTTGGCGTAGCTCCAACCCTTATTTTCCTCGCCGATACGATTCGCCATGGGCACGCGCACGTTATCGAAGAACACCTGGTTGACTTCATGATCGCCCGCCATGGTGATGATGGGCTCCACTGTTACGCCGGGGCTATCCATGTCGATCAGCAGGAAACTGATGCCGTGTTGCGGTTTACCGCTATTGTCGGTGCGCACCAGGCAGAAAATATGGTCTGCCAGATGGGCGTGCGTGGTCCAGATCTTGGAGCCGTTGACGATGTAATGATCGCCGTCAGCCTCTGCCTTGAGTTTCAGGCTGGCAAGGTCGGAGCCGGCACCGGGTTCGGAGTAGCCCTGGCACCAGTAGTGCTCGCCGTGCAGAATTTTCGGCAGGTACTCGCGCTTTCTGCTGCTCGGTGCCAAAAGCCATGATCACCGGCGCCAGCATCAGCAGGCCCAGCGGTATCAGCATGGGTGCGCCCGCATGGTAGCACTCCTTGCTGAAAATATATTTCTGCGCCGGGGTCCAGTTGGTGCCGCCGTGCTCCACCGGCCATTGCGGTACAGCCCAGCCTTTTTCCACCAGGATCGCCTGCCACTGCAGGGCGATGTCTTTTTCGACAAACACGCTGCCGTTGTTGGCGGCGCCTTCAATGATATTCGCCGGCAGTTTTTCTGCCAGGAACTGGCGCACTTCACGCTGGAATTGCAGTTCTTCTTCACTGAAGTTGAGATTCATGGCATTAACCTGGGACGACTAGTGTAAGGGCTGCCATGGCCCAGCGGATGCCGCGGCGCAGCAATTCATAGAATTCAGCCGTTTTCCAGGCGCCTTCTTCCGGGACCGGGTATTCCTCAATATAGGGCTGCATATCGTATTTGCCGCGGCAGTGTCCGAGCGTCAGGTACAATACCTGGCCGTTGCCGTGGGTATGGATGTACAGCACCGGCTGCACATCCGTCTCCTTCATCCAGTCACTGCGGATAAAGTTTTCTACCGGGTTCGACCAGTGCGTATGCAGTAGCGTCTGGTGTTCGCCGTGAAACTTGCACAGGTAGAGTTCATCATCCACCTTGAAGGTAGGAATGTCCTTTACCAGCGGATGATTCGGCTCGGTGACATGCACTTCATATTCATGGATGGGCGGATGCGACATGAACTGGCTGCCCAGCACTTGCATGAAGGGCAGGTTTTCCTCCGGGCAGTCCACCCGGGGTGCGCCGTCAGCGCCGGGCTCGAGGAAGCGCAGGATGGAATTGGTGCCATGCAGGGCGAACCATTTTTTGCCGCCGTTAACGAAATTTACCAGGCGACTGGTTTCTGCGGGCGTCGGGATAACATCACAGGTGTAGGTGATCAAGAAGTCACTGGCGCAGATAGCGTCGATATCGCTAAAGTCCGCGCCCACCAGTACCTTGATGCGAGGTTGTTCCGCAAGCAGCTTGAGTATTTCAACCCGCGCGTGGTCGATATTGTGGAACTTGCCACCTGCGACCAGGTAGACGTCAATGCGATCGCTCTTACTCATAGCTCGGCTGTACCTGCTTGGTGAATCTGCCGGCCTGCAACAGGTCGACGCTGGCAATCCAGCTGGCAGCATATCTGGTGGTCAACGAGTGTTCGAGGGGCACGTTATCAAACCTGTTTCTAAAAAACAATCAGATTTGACTGTTTATTTTCTATCCGATACTGTGGTCGCCTTGGCCGGTCAAACCAGCAATAAAAGCACTTAGCTGCGCGCTGGAACAGCAGCATTTTCATTTAAGGAGAATACGATGCAACTTTACACTTCCGTTGGTCCCAATCCCCGTCTGGTCAGGATGTTCATGGCAGAGCGTGGCATCGAAATGCCCCTGCAGGAGGTGGACATCATTGCTGGGGAGAACCTTGGCGAGGCGTTCAGAAAACTCAATTCTTCGGCACAGTCGCCCTGTTTACAGCTGGACAACGGTAGCGTGGTGGCGGAAGTAACGGTGATTTGCAGCTATCTGGATGAAATTACCCCCGGTCCATCGCTGATCGGTGCGACGCCCGAGGAGCGGGCGGAAACCCGTATGTGGATTCGTCGTTTTGATGCGCGCATCCTGGAGCCAATGTCTTTGGCTTTTCGCAGTGCTGAAGCGCTGGAGATGTTTAAGAACCGTTACCATGTTATTCCCCAGGCGGCGGATGACCTGAAAGCGACGGTGCAGGAATCCTGGGCCTGGCTGGAGCCGCAGATGGCCGGCAAGCAGTATATTTGCGGCAAGCGTTTCACACTCGCCGACATACAGCTTTTTATCTTTGCTGAATTTGGCGCCATGATCGGTCAGGGCATTCCCGAGGGACTGCCGAATTTGCAGGCCTGGTTCAAACGCATTGCCGAGCGTCCCAGCGTCGCCGCCAGTTTGCACCCATCACAGGTCGCCTAGACCGCTAAGACTATCCAGACAAGCAGCACTAGACGAGGAAGACGTATGAAAGCGGCGGTATTCAAGGAAGTCGGCAAGCCACTGGTCGTGGAGACCGTTGCGGACCCGGTGCCAGAGCCCTCGGAACTGGTGATGAAAGTCAGTTTCTGCGGCATCTGCGGCACCGACCTGCATGCCACTCGAGAGGGATTGACCACGGCCTGCTGCGGCCAGATTCTCGGCCACGAATATGTCGGCGAGATCGTGGAAGTAGGTAAGGAAGCGGCGGGGGACTGGAAGGTAGGTGATCGGGTCTGTGCCATGCCCTTTATTGCCTGTGGGCATTGCTTGCCCTGCGCCGCCGGGCGGTTTTTCGAGTGCGCCAACAAAAAAGTCTCCGGTGTTGATGACCAGGGCGGTTTCGCGGAATTCGTCACTACCGGGTCGCGCGAAACGATACTGCTGCCCGATGACCTCGACCTGCAAAGCGCGGCGCTGGTAGAACCGCTTGCGGTTGGTATTCACGCAGTGCGAGTCGCTGACGTGAAGGCGGGGAGTCGGGTCATGGTGATTGGTGCCGGGCCTATCGGCCTAACGGTAGCGCTGTGGTGCCGATTTTTCGGGGCCAGGGAAGTGGTGGTCAGTGAGGTGACGAAGACCCGTGCGGACCTGGCCAAAAAAATGGGTGCCACGGCGGTGATCCATCCCGAGTTGGACAAAGGTGCCGAGGGTCTGCTACAACAATTCGCCGCAGTGGCCGGCGGTGCGCCGGATGTGATTTTTGAATGCGTGGGTGCGCCAGGCTTGCTGCAGCAGTGCATCGAAATGGCGCCGCATCGCGGCAAGATCATTCCGGTCGGGGTGTGTGAAAAGCCCGACAGCATCATGCCGTTCTTCGGACTGGTGAAGGAGCTGCAAATCCAGTTTGCCATCGCCTACAACCGCGACGATTTCGATACCTGTGTGGCGATGCTGGGCGAGCGCCGCATCGATATCTCCCCCATGGTGACGGACATTGTCACGCTGGATGAATTGCCTGCGGCGTTTGAAGCCTTACGCACTCCGAGCCACCAGTGCAAGGTGCTGACTCGGATGTAACGGTTCGGTCCCTGTTGCGCGGCCCTCAGTGGGGAGCGCCTCCTCGCTCAAAAAGAGAAGTCATTCGCTCTGGAGGCGCTCCCCACTGAGGGCCTCATATCCAGCGCGATTCCAGGACGATTTTAAGGCGCGCAATTTGCGCTGCCCCATCCGGAGATCGGGCTG
This sequence comes from uncultured Gammaproteobacteria bacterium, assembly GCA_963747995.1. Lineage (GTDB taxonomy): Bacteria > Pseudomonadota > Gammaproteobacteria > Pseudomonadales > Halieaceae > Marimicrobium. The sequence continues at coordinate 205,332 of CAVVHD010000009.1, forward strand.
TCGGTTTTAGCCGAAGTAGTCCACGCCGACAATTTCCTTCCAGCGCTGGCGAAAGGAATCTCCCTGCAGGCGATTGGCCTCTATCCATTCGTCATCGCTGACGCTGGCACGGCCGGCAATATCCTCTATCGCATCCTGCCCAACAGGGTAGCGAAAGTGGGGAGTATCGGACTCTATGGCGTGGGCAACAGCCTTGGCGACGTCAAGGGTGGCCGCGGGATTTTTCATGGTGTGTGTTGCCCATTGGCCCAGCCGTTGCAGGCTTCTCATATAGTGGCTGTCAGGCGGTGGTGGCGTGCCTTTTTCCCAGGCGGGGGTTGGCACAGAGCCTGGCTCGATAAGGGCCACGCGTACGTCGAACTCTGCCATCTCAAAGGCCAGGGCCTCGCTCAGCCCTTCCAGCGCCCACTTGGCGGCGGAGTAGTGGCCGTGGCAGCCAAATACCATACGGCCGGCGAGTGAACTCATGTTGACGATTCTGCCGGATCGCTGCTCGCGCATAATGGGAGTGATTGCCAGCAACATTCGCACGGTGCCAAAGTAGTTGGTTTCGAAGACTGCACGCACTTCCTCAAGCGGTGTTTCCTCTACCGCGCGACCGCCGCCGATGCCGGCGTTATTGACCAGTGCGTCGATGCGCCCGGTGCTGCCCATAACCGTTCTGACTGCGCGATCCACGGAGTCGCCATCAGTGATGTCCAGTTGCACGATCTCAACTGCCAGGGCCTCGGCGGCGATCCTGTCTTTTAGTTCAGTGGCGGTGGCCGGGCTGCGTAGCCCGGCAAAAACCTGGTGGCCCTTGCGCGCCATGTGCAGCACGGTTTCCTGGCCAATGCCGGTGCTGCTACCTGTAACCAGAATAACGGACATGATGTTCCTCTCAATGTTAGGTGTGGATAGGGTCGGCGTTTATTGCTCGTGTGTCTGTCTGCATTGGGGCAGGGGCCGGCCGCGCGTCGCTGCCCGCATCCTGGCGCTGCTTGAAATCGATACGGTAGTCACAGGTCACACAGCGCCGCATGCCTTCGCGCATGCTGTCGTTCTGCGCGCGCAGTTTTGCGAGTTCACTGCGCAGCTGGACGATCTCCTGCCGTTGCTGCCACAGGCGTTTCTGCGCCGAGAAAATCTCCAACATTCTTGCCATTGCAGCAGTCCGTGGCTGCTAATTAGTTTGCCAACTCATGCTGACCGTGCAGGACGTCTGCGGCAGGTGCGGGTCGAACTCCATCTTCAGTCCGCCGCCTGCGCCATTGAACAACGCCTCAAACGGGCCTTTGCAGATATTCAGACAACCCTCTTCAGGCAGGGCATTGGGATTGGGCAGCCGATCCTGCGGGCCGCAGGTGTGCCAGCCGCAATCCGGAATTTCCATCACAGTGATGCCCCTGGCCGGATCGAATTCGGTAACAGTCGCCGGGCCGGTGAGCCAGTGCGCGGGATTGAACGTTTCAAACAGGAAAGTGCTCCAGCGCCCGGGCTTTGACGGGCTGCCGTCCTTGGTTGGTTTGGCTTTCTTGTTTTTGTTCTTGTCCGACATGCTGTTCATCATCTTGAGGAAATCGCCGGAGGTCTCGTGCGACAGGGCGACCGAGGTGCCGATAACAATCTCCTCGTACTGCTTCTGGCTGTAATGCTTGCGCAGTTCCAGCAATGCCCACTCCACCTCGCGCACAAAATTGCCATAACGCTTGCGCCATTTTTCCCGTGGGGAATCGAAGGTGCTGAGAATTTCGCGGCGCGACTTGATCTGCTCGTAATCGCGATCGACCTGGGCCTTATCGCCCGACAATCGCAGGATGGGTACGAAGGTGTGGCTGACGATAGGCATCGCCTTTTTCACCAGCATGGTGTTGGACATCCACATGTCGATCCACGCCTGTGGCCCCCAGTTGTAGTAGAAGCCCGCTTTTTTCGGGGCCGCAACGCGGCCTGTGCCGCGGTCGGTAGAGATAAGAGTCTGGTCAGACATGCTGCACTCCCCTTTCGGCGTATTCAAACATTTGAATCTTCTGTGCACAGCTAGAAATTGAACCGCACAGTGACACCGTAGACCGCTTCGGGCGCCGTGACACCGGCGTAGCCACCCAGTACCGGGATATTGATACCAAAGGCGTAGTACTCCTCATCCAGCAGGTTGCGGCCCCAGATCGCGGCTTCCCAGGTGTCGTCAGCGTCGGACACGGTAAAGCGCAGGTTGATGAGATTGACGGCGTCATTGGTAAGGACCGGATCGAGCGCCTGGTCCAGGAAGAAACTGTCGATGTAGCTGTGTTCCAGGCGCACAGTGCCCACCAGGCCTGCGGGCAGGTCATGGTCATACTGGACGTAGGAGCTGACGGTCCATTCTGGCGCATTATCGAGTGGCTGACCGGCGAGGTCCTGGAGACACTGCGGAGCCAGCGCCGGCGAACCACTCTGTGCACCATCCACGACGTAGTACTTGTAAAATTGCTGGTCGACGGTACACTGCCCGTTGTCAAATTCCTTGTACTCAGCCTTGTTATAGCCCACCGCGCTGCCCGCAATGACATCGGCGATGGGCACGAAGGTCAGTTCCAGTTCCGCGCCGTAGCTCTGCAGGGAGCCCGCATTGGTCACGGTGATACTGGAACCGTCAAAGGCCTGTGCCTGGAAGTCGTCGTAATTCACCAGATAGAAGGTGCCGTTCAACTGCAGGCGCCGGTCCTCGGTGGAACCTTTCCAGCCCAGTTCATAGTTGGTGGCGGTTTCGGGCTCAAATTCGCCGTTTTGCGACGCGATCGTCCGGCGCTGGTTAAAGCCGCCGGATTTGAAACCGCGACTGATACTGGCGTAGGTCATCAGTTCTGGCTTGACGAAATACCGTGCGATGAGCGTCGGCGAAATATCGTCGTCACTGCGGGTGTCATCGTAATACACGTCGGGGCCGGCCACCGGAGGAATATCCAGTATTGATTTTGGTGAGGTGAGCTGTGAGCCGTTACGGGTTTTTTGCTCCAGGGTATAGCGCAGTCCCAGCGTGGTGCTGAACTTTTCGCTGATGTTCCACACCAACTGGCCGAAGGCGGCATAACTGGTCGTGGTAAATGTATTGTCGTCAGTATTGAGAGTGGCGGAATTGTAGTTAGGGTCTCCAGGGTGGGCAGGGTCCGGGAAAAAAGGCGCTATGCCAAGGTTTTTGACCAGCGTCGGGGACTGGTGAAAGGTGCCGACAGAATCCATATTCGAGTAGAAGTAGTAAAGTCCGCCCTGGTAATCCAGCGTGGCGCCACCTGGAGACGTCAGGCGCAGCTCCGAGGAATACTGGTCGTAGTCAATGACGGTGGAGCCAGTCACGGCATCGTAAGCGGTGAAGTCGCCGTCATAGGCACTGTCAGATTTGTATTTACGCCAGGCATTGATAAAGGTCAGGACGTCATCGTTGGCAATGTCCTTGTTCCATTCCAGGGCTGTACCGCCGACCTCCACTTTATTGTGGATGTCGGCGTCAAACCAGTAATCGTTCCCGAACGGGTCATTCCTGGGCGGGGCGCCCACCAGGGGTAAATTCGGATTGCTGTTTGGTCGTGCGGTATCCTCAAAGGAGGTCCATTGCAAAATGGGCTTGCCCGCGTTTGGGCCGGAGGTCGCGAGGCCAAGCTGCTGGGAAAGCTGCGCTGAGGGGGTATTGGTCCCCGGCGCGTTGAGGGTGGAGAGGCCCTGGTACTGGATAACGGCGAGTGCGCAGCAGTCCGTATCCTCCTTGTTGTAATCCAGGGTCAGCAGAAATTCGCCAAAGCCGTCATCGTCTGATTTTGCACCGGTGTCAAACAGCGTGCGCGATTTCACCCCCCATTTGTTGGCATCGTTGACGCCCTCACCGGTGTAGGTATTTTCGTAGAGGTGATCGCCGTCAATGCCGTAACCGGTGAGGCGCATGGCGTTACCTGAGTCGCCCAGTGGTATGTTGGTCATAGCGTGTACTTCAGCGCGTTGATCCGAGTTATACGTGGTTTCAACCGTGGATTCCTGCACATCGGGGGAGGGCGCCATGGTGATAATACTGATTGCGCCCGCGGCCGTATTCTTACCGTACAGCGTGCCCTGCGGGCCGCGCAATATCTCCACACGTTGGATATCGATCAGGTCGCCGATGCTCATGCCGGCCCGGCCCTGGTAGACGCCATCGATGAATATGCCGACGCTGGGATCAATACCGGCGTTGGTGCCGACCGAGCCGATGCCACGAATACGGATAGAGGTGGAGTTGGAGTCTGTGCCGGGAGTGATTTTCAGGCTCGGGGTGTACTCTTCCAGCCCGGTAAGATTCGTGACGCCCGCGTTCTTGAAGAACTCGCTGGTAAATGCCGTGACCGACATAGGCACTTCCTGAATACTTTCCTCGCGCTTGTTGGCGGTGACGACAATCTCCTCCAGCGCCAGTGGGTCCGGTCCGTTGGGATCGACCTCATCCTCGGCGTAAGCCGCCATCCCCAGCGATTGAGTCAGCAGGAGGGTTAGCAGTGCCCGACCCGAAATACGTCGACGATTAGCCATGAATATCACCAGTAGAATCTTATGTTTATCGGCCACTGCAGGCGCCGGGGAAGTTCGCCAGCTGCGGGCACGGCGACTAGGGGTGCAACATTACCAAATCGTCATTTTAAAAACAAACAGAATTGACTGATTTTTTATAGTAAAGGGGATCCTGGCGCTGACTAAGACAGCGTTTCAGGCTGGCTGGGCTTGCGGAGGAGCCAAACCTTCAAAGATTGCGGTAAGCACCGCGTCCCGGATGCTCTCAAGGGTGTAGGGTTTGTCGATGAGATGACCGATACGGTTATCGTTGACGAGGGAGACGAAGCCATGAATGGTAGACAGGATAGTGAGGGCCTGTGAGATCGGATCGCCTTTGCGCACGACACCCAGTTGCTGGCACTGCGCAATATTGGCGACCATTTCCTGCAAGGCTTCGTGGCTGGTGTGCTGCAGCGAGAGGTGTCCCGTACTGCTGAGCAGGTCGCCGCTGAACATTACGCGGTAGTAGGCCGGGTGAGCCAAGGCGAAGTTGACATAAGCGAGTCCGCTGGCGGCAAACTGGTTCAACGGATCATCAGGCGCCGCTGCTTTTTCCGCCTGCATGGTTTGCTGCATCAGGTCGAAGCCCTGCTCCACGACGGCCAGGATCAGCTCATCACGGTCGGCGAAATGGCGGTAGGGGGCGGCGTGGGAAACACCGGCGCGGCGCGCCACCTCACGGATAGACAGGCCCTGCGGGCCGATTTCGCTGATCACCGCCAGCGCAGCCTCCAGCAGTGCCGCACGCAGGTCGCCATGATGGTATTTTTCTTTCGCTGCCGTCACGCGCCATGTCCTTATTGTTTGCGGTGGCATCATGCTAACAAAAATACTTCGGTGTTTCTATTGTAAACATCAAAATCGGGTGGTAATGTTTCTGCCGTCTACACTGTCTGTCGAACATCTAAATCTATAGCAACGAGGAATTCCCATGGCCCAACCGATGTCTGCGACCAACCCTTTCCTGAATTTTCCCTATGGCCCGATCCAGATGGAGTGTGAAGCTCACGATCTGGTCGTCGAGGGTGAAATCCCTGCCGACCTGTGCGGCAGCCTGTATCGCGCCGGGCCCAACCAGCGCTTCAAGCCACGCGGCGATTATCACCTGTTTATGGGTGATGGCATGGTGCACGCTTTCCATATCAGGGACGGCAAGGTGAACTACAACAACCGCTGGGTGCGCACCAACAAGTGGAAGCTGGAAGACCGGGAAGCGCGGGCGTTGATCAATCCCATGAACCCGTTTGATTGTGATCCCGAGTACAGCGACTTTGTGTTCACCGACAAGGACGGCACGGCGAATACGGCGGTGGTCTGGCATGGCGGCCGCATGTTGGTGATGGAGGAGGGGCATCCACCCTATGAAATCGATCCCCACACGCTGGAATCGATCGGCAGCTGGAACTACCGTGGCAAGCTCAGCACGGCAATGACGGCTCATCCGAAGATCGACCCCGATACAGGCGAGATGGTGTTCTTCGCCTACATGGCCGCAGGCCCTTTTTCCGCCGATGTGATGGTCCACAAGGTCAATCCGCAGGGAATACTGACCGAGAGCGTGCGCATTGACACGCCCTATTCCTCCATGGTCCACGATTTCGTCATCACAAAGAACTATATAGTGATCCCGGTGATGCCGATTACCGGCAGCCTTGATCGCGCCATGGTCGGCGGTCCTCCCTTCGCCTGGGAACCCGAGAAAGGCGTATTCCTCGGCGTACTGCCGCGGCATGGCGGCACCGCTGAGAACATTCGCTGGGTGGAAATGGATCTGAGCTTCGCGTTTCACTTTATGAACGCGTTTGACAAGGACGGCGTGATATCAGTCGATGCCTGCCAGTTTGAAACTGCGCCTCTGTTCCCGACTGCCGATGGCAAGTCCACTGGCAAGTCCGAGCCCTTCCTGACCCGTTGGACCATCGACATGAACGACCCGAATTCGCGCGCCACGTTCAAGCGGCTTGAGGAGTTCCAGTCGGAGTTTCCCCAGTGCGACCCGCGTTACACGGGCAAAGCGTACCGGCACGGCTGGTACACCTCTCCCGACGGCAAATTGAAGAGCACACGGGTGGAGAACGAAAACGTTTTTAATACGTTAGGCCACTTTGACCACAAGACGGGTGCCGTGGACCGCTACTCCTGTGGGCAGGCCATGACCTCCGAGGCGATCTTTGTGCCTAAATCCGCGCAGGCTGCGGAAGGCGAGGGCTACCTGTTGTCGGTGGTGACCAGTTTTGAAACCAGAACCAGCAGCCTGTATATCTTCAATGCGCTCAAGCTCGCCGATGGACCGCTGGCCAAGGTGCACCTGTCCCACCGTGTGCCCGCCGGATTCCACGGTGGCTGGCGCCCGGGTGCTTGAGTCTTGACTGATAGGGGGCGCGTCCTGCTCCCCCTGTAACAAAAAATGCCACCTGCGGCCAGCATGCCAGGCTAAACAAGGTGCTAGGCCTTTAACTTTATTTTGTGTGCAAGGGGCAAATCCAGCGGCGACAACAGGCCCGGGCGCGCAGCCACCACAGCGGGAATCGCATTGATCGCCCGGGTTCCCGTCGACCATGTGCCGATAATATCCTGCTCCATGTACACCTCATGACAGATACGGCTGCCCGGGATACCCCGCACGTCCACCTCAATCCAGCCCTGCTTGGGGCGCCCCTCAAGGAATTTGCTGCTGACGTATTCATCACCCAGCAGAAAACGCACTTCGATCGTGGCCACGGGAACTCCGGCATTGGTCGTGCTGGCCTTGACCAGCAGGCCAGCCATGGTTCCCTTTTTGACCGAAATCTTATCGTCGTAGTCCTGGGTGGCTGGCTCGAAATCAACATTGAAGCTGCGGCCATCCCTCGGCAGGCTCAGCTTATCGGCAATAAGATCGGTGATATCCAACAGGTTATGAAATATAGCGTAGGTCCTGTCAGCGCTGCTGCGTAGTTCCGACTCTGACTTGCCAAAACCAAAATGCTGCAGGAATACCTCGCTCAGAGAGGCCTGTTGTTCACAGGTTTTGATATAGACGGAGTCCACTTCCGTGCACACGGAGGAAGCCAGCAATGCCAGCTCATAACTCAGGCCAGGATTCAGGCCGGTTCCGAACAGCGAGGCATTGCCAATTTTACAGGCTTCTACTATTTGCGGGTAACATTTCATGCCCGTGGGGTTCCAGCCTGCCATGATGCTGATGACGTTCTTGCCACTGGCCAGGATGGGAATGATTTCATCGTAGCGCTCGAGCGGCGGATTGTAGAGCACCACATCCGCATCCAGCGAGAGAATGTATTCCATGTTGTTGGTTGTCATGACGCCGAGAGGGTCGATACCCGCGATCACGCCCGCATCAATGCCGGCTTTTTCCGGGTGAAAAACGAAGGCGCCTACCAATTCCATGGTGGGACACTGTGCCAGCACCCGGATCTGGTGTCGCGCGATTTCCCCCGTGTACCACTGAATTACCCTGATTTTTTTCATCGTGCCAGACCTGTTGGAACCGCCCCTCAAGCGCCTGACACTAGCATGGACTGACTGCGGCTGCACGCGCACCACGTCGGTTCGCCGGTCGTGCACTCAGTGCCCTGATCGAGGATTCTGCGTCTTCACTGAACAATGTGCTAGTTCCTCGCATCCTGGGCGGCAAATTCAGCATAAGCCTGTGCGGTACCCTGCGCCATTTTGTCGCCATCGAAGGGTATCGACATCTCGGGCGTAAACTCCAGCACTACCCGCTCGGGCGTATCCAGGAAGCGGATGAACATCTGCGGGTCGATGCCAGCGGTAAAGGCGTTGCCCTTGTCGTGGTGGCCGGAACTGGCGACGCCCCCGGCCAACAACGTGTACATCCACAGCTTGGTTTCGTGGTCGTCATGAATAACAGTATGTCCTTTATACGTGACCGTCTTCCCGCCGCCCATCGGCGTACCCTTGCTGCTAATAACAACCGAGGAACGTCCGTCCCTGGCAATGGCTTTGATGCGCACCCGCTCCCGGGTGGCCGTCATCCAGATTTTTCCGCCTGTCGCCACATACGCTGTGGTGACGCCCAGGGGATGGCCGGATTTATTCGCCCAGATGAAGGTGCATTCGCCACCGGTTTTCAGCAGCTCCCGTTCGCGTTCGGGATCCAGTCGGTACTGCTTTACATCGTCATAATTTACGGCTTGCTCGGTCATGGTAGTGGGTCTCGGGGCTGGACACGTAAATGGTACGCAGCGCATAACGCGCCACTGCGGATGGCCTGCCGTTCTAGATACTCCAAATCAATAAAACAGTCAATCCTGTTTTTATTTGTCCTCGATTTTGCTAGGCTGCCAGATTCGGCAAGCACCAGAAGTGCCAAAAAAGATGTCTGGCGCGATGGGCGGACTGCCGGTAGTCGTTTTTTTCTTTACCAGGCGTTCATCAGGTAGACAGCCAGTATGCGGGTTGACCAGATTATTCAGTACCACGCTGTCCAACGTCCGGACACGCTCGCCCTCACCCTGGATGTGAGTGCGCTGAGCTATGCTGGTCTTAACTCTCGCGCCTGCAAGGTTGCCCATGGCCTGCTGGCCGAAGGCATCGGCCCGGGCGCTCGCGTGGCCATTATCGCGGAGAACTCCATAGACCACGTCGTGCTGATGCTGGCTGCGGCCAAGATCGGTGCGGTTACGGTGGCGATCAACTATCGCCTGGCGGGCCCGGAGTTGCAGTACGTGATCGACGACTGTGAGGCCCGGCTGCTGGTCGTGCCCGATGCGCAGTTTATACCCGCCGTGGCGCAGCTGGATCTTCTGTATAAACCGGTGCTACTTGGCGCTGGCGATCATCTGCCGCAGCGGTGGCGCGACTGGACCAACTGGTGGCAGGGCAGAGGGGATCACGAGCCGCAGTCCGTGACAGTGGCAGAGCATGCTTTCCTGCAGCTGTATACCAGCGGCACTACCGGCCGCCCCAAGGGCGCGGTTATTTCCCATCGCAACCTGCTCGACCTGTCCTATGCCGGGCTGGTTGCCGCCGAGCAACGGCTCAATATCGGCGACAACGAACTGCTCATTGCACCCCTGTTTCATATCGGTGCCGTCGCGTCGCTCTTTTATACGCTCATGATCGGCGTGAACGTGATCCTGCACCGCAGTTTCAACCCTGTCGCGGTGGTCGATGCGATAGAACGCCACCGCCTATCCAGCGTGTTCATGGTACCCGCCATGCTGCAGGCGATACTCACTGTGGTTCCCGACCTGGAGAAACGCGATTTCTCCACACTCAAGCGGATCAACTACGGCGCCTCACCGATTGGCGAGACACTACTCAAGCGCGCGATGGCGGTTTTCGGCTGTGACTTCCAGCAGTCCTATGGCATGACGGAAACCAGCGGCGCCGTGGCGCAGCTGACCGCGGCCGATCACCGCAGGGCACTGGCCGGCAGACCGGACCTGCTCAAGTCCTGTGGTCGACAGAATGCAGCGACCACCATGCGGGTGGTGGATGAAGACGGCAACTCCCTTCTGGATGGCGAGCTGGGAGAGATCGCGGTCATGTCCAGCACCGTCATGCTGGAGTACTGGAAGCAGCCGCAGCAGACGTCAAAGGCCATTCGCAACGGCTGGTTGCATACCGGGGATATCGGCTATCGCGACAGCGAAGGTTACTTCTTCCTGCTCGACAGAAAGAATGACGTGGTCATCAGCGGCGGCGAGAACATCTATCCCAACGAGGTGGAGCGCGCCCTGCTGTTGCACGACGCAATCGCTGATGTGGCAGTCATCGGGGTGCCCTCCGAAAAATATGGCGAGGCGCTGTTGGCCGTTTGTGTGTTGCGCACCGGCGCGGCGCTGGACGAGGAAGCACTCATTGCACACTGCCGGCAACACCTCGCCGGGTACAAGGTGCCCAGACAATACATCGCGCTGGAGTCATTGCCCCGCAACCCGTCAGGCAAAGTCCTGCGCACTGAATTGCGCAAACCCTACTGGCAAGACAGCGGACGCCGGATTGGCTGATCTGGCTTCACACGCACAATAATTGAGGCACCACCATGACCCGAGTAAAAATACCGCGCGACAAGCAGAATGATTACACCGCCCAGAGCGCGCAAACCCGCCGCAACTTTGTGCGCGAGCAGACGGGCACCGAGCTACACCACATGGGCCACTACTCCTTTGACAGTGCGTTGGTATCTGGCAACGTCGAGAACTTTACCGGTGTTGTCCAGATTCCCGTCGGCATCGCCGGCCCTGTACTGATCAATGGCGAGCACGCGCGGGGTGATTTTTATGTGCCTCTGGCGACAACGGAAGGCACGCTCGTAGCCAGTTACAGTCGCGGCATGCGCCTGCTGACGGAAAGTGGTGGCGTTAAAACAACGGTGCTGGAAAGCCATATGCAGCGCGCGCCCGTGTTTCAGTTCGCCGACGCTCTCGCGGCCCGCGATTTCGGTGAATGGCTGAAAGCCAATATGGATGCCGTGCGCGAGGTTGCAGAAGCCACCACCAGCATCGGCAAGCTGGTGCATATCGAGCAGTACGGCATCGGGCCCATGCGCTACCTGCGCTTCAACTACACCACCGGTGATGCCGCCGGGCAGAACATGACCAACAAGGCCACCTATGCTGCCTGCGAATGGATCAAACACACCTATCCCGGCGGTGCCGATTACCTACTCTCCAGCAATATTGACTCGGATAAAAAATACTCGCGGCTCAATACCCTCAATTCGCGCGGTACGCGCGTTGTCGCCGAGGTCACTATTCCCAAAGATGTGCTGCACAACATCATGAACGTCAGCGGGAAAACCCTGTTCAAACTGCGCCAGATATCCAACACGGGTGCGCTGATGGCGGGCAATGCCAGCAACGGCGCGCACGCTGCCAATGGCATTGCCGCGCTGTTTCTGGCGACAGGACAGGATGTGGCCAATGTCGCTGAGTCGCACGCGGGACTGACGTACACCCAACTGCTGGACAACGGCGACTATTACTGGTCGGTCACGTTGACCTCATTGATCGTCGGCACTTACGGCGGCGGCACGGGGCTCGCCACGCAGCGCGAAGGACTGGAGATGCTCGGTTGCTATGGCCAGGGCAAGGTGCGCAAGTTCGCCGAGATTGTTGCCGCCACGGTGCTGGCCGGAGATATCTCCCTGGCCAGCTCCATCATGGCCGGTGACTTTGTAGCCGCGCACGACAAGTACGGGCGCAACAGACCTTGATCGACAACGGGCATAAGGCCGCCGTGTAGAGTGTATATGCGTTGTATGGGGACTCTCATACTCCCACTGTCAAGCCTCTGTTCAGCTCCACCCTGGTCGAGTTAATCGTCGCTCCAATCTCCCGTACATGATCCCGCAACCAGCGGTGCGCCGGGTCGTCTGAGTCCTGCGGGCGCCAGAACATACTCACATTGGCAGAGTAGCGTTCAGTCACTATCGAGGGCAGCCGGATGATGTGATAAGGCAATTCGATGCCGAAGCGATCTATAGTCGCCAGCACCTGTTTTACGGCACCCACGAGTATCAGGTCGCTGTAGAGCAATATTTCGTTCAGACCCTGCAAATCGGAAACGGTTACCGGGCAGTGACGTTGCAGGCCATGATCCGCCAGCAGGTCATCGATGATCGTGGTGGTCTCGCCCTTGATGTAGTAGCCGATATGCTCGAAGTTGTTGGCCAGCTCCTTCAGCGAAATCTTCTTCTTGTATTTCGGGTGACCCCTGCGCACGATGCCGCAAATTTCATCGCGAAACAGGAATTCCCGCGACAGCTTTATCGGGTTGTTGGATGCGGTGCCGATGGCAAGGTCGATGCCACCTTCAAGGTAGGGCCGGTGTTGAAAGTCAGACGGTAGCAAACGGCTGTGCACACTGCTGTTCGGTGCGCCTTTGATGATGGATAACACCAGGGGTGGGATAAAAGTATTGGCGAGATGGGTATCCACCCCAATGGTGAAAGCTTTTTCGGTTGTCAGCGGGTCAAAGGGCTCCTGCCGCAAAATGTCCCGCTCAATCATACTGAGTATCTTGCTCAGTGGATCAATCAGGCTTTGTGCATAGGGCGTGGGGTCCATGCCGTGATAGCTGCGCACCATCAGCGGATCATTGAGCTGTTCACGCAGGCGATTCAGGGCATGGCTCATGGCGGGCTGGCTGAGGTTAAGGCGCTGGGCCGCTTTTGACACACTGCGGTCTTTCAATAGTGCATCAAGTACCTTGAGCAGGTTGAGATCGAGCTTGCCAATATCCATCGCGTGTTGCTTGTCTCCGCTTTTTCGCGCAGTACTAGCGATCATGATAATATATTCTATGTGTGCATACTATATATCTATATAATTCATTTTACAAATATAGTGTCCCGAACGTATTGTAATTTCGGAATCGATTGCCACTGTGGTGGCTGTGACGCTAACCGTAACTATAACGATGAGACATCCAGATGAAACCATGGCCGGATAACGAATTCCTCAAGGGCTACTACGAGCCACTTACCGCCGAGTGCACCGCACCTGACCTGGTGATTGAGGGCGAGATTCCCAAAGACCTCAACGGTACCTTTTACCGCAACGGTCCCAATCCCCAGGTGCCGCCGAAAAACGATTATCACTTCTTTACCGGCGATGGCATGGTCCACGCCTTTACCTTTAACAATGGCAAGGTCAGTCACAAGAATCGCTGGGCCCGCACCGAGCGTTTCCGGATCGAACAGCGTACCGGTGAGTCCCTGTTCAGCGGCATGAACCCGCTGGACACGCCACCGGAGTACCTGGACTTCGTCCTCACAGATAAAGAGGGTGTAGCGAATACTTCCGTGCTCTACCACGGCGACAGGTTGCTGCTGCTGGAAGAGGGGCACCTGCCGTTTGAGATGGATCCGGACACATTGGATTCACACGGCGCCTGGAGCTTTTACGGCAAGTTGAATACCACCATGTCCGCGCATCCCAAAGTGGATCCCGTCACTGGTGAACTGTTGTTCCACGCCTATATGGCGACGGGCCCGTTCAGCGATGACATGGGTCTGTACCGCGTGAACAAGGCGGGGCACATGATCGAGTCTCATGTGTTCAAGGCGCCGTACTCGGCGATGGTCCATGATTTCGTGGTGACCGAGAACTACATTCTATTTCCCGTGATGCCCATCACCGGCAGCATGGACCGCGCCATGATCGGGCAAGCCGCCGTTTGCCTGGGAACCCCAGGTTGGCACCACAGTGGGCGTGATGCCGCGCAACGGCACACCTGCGGATATGCAATGGATCAATGGAGATGCGTGCTATGTCTTCCACTTTATGAACGGACGCGACAAGGACGGCGTGATCACCCTGGAGGCCTGTCACTTCGACTCGCCGCCGCTGTTCCCGATGGCGGATGGCACGCCGACGCCGCCCAATATTCACCCGTACCTCGCGCGCTGGACCATCGACCTGAATGCGGCAAATCCGAGGGTAAACATGAAAGCGTTGGCCGATCACGGCGCAGAATTTCCCGTGATCGACCCGCGTTACGCCATGCGCGACTACACGCACGGCTGGTACACATCTTCCGACCGCAAGATTCCGGCGCGGATACCGGATAGCGACGTGGTGTACAACGCCATCGTGCATTTCAATGTGAAAACCCTGAAGTCCGATACATACGCCTTCGAGGCGGGCTATGTGTCCGAGCCCATGTTTGTGCCGCGCAATGCTGCCGCAGCAGAGGGCGAGGGTTACGTGCTGACCTGTGTGTACGATATCCCGAGCAATACCAGCGCGTTATGCGTGTTCGATGCGCAAAATATCAGCGCCGGTCCACTCGGCAAGGCATGGGTGTCACACCGGGTGCCAGTGTGTTTCCATGGCACCTGGCGGCCTGCTGGCTAGGGCTGGTCTTCCAGTCGGGGTACACCCCAGGGTTTATTGATCCGGTCGACGATAAAACCCGGCAGGTTGATGGCTAGACGGGTCAGCAATACCATCTGCCAGGGAAAGGTGATTCGTGCCTGGTTGCGCGCCAAACCTTTGGCAATGATAGCCGCGGCTTTTTCGGCGCTGATCAGGAAGGGCATACGGGATTTATTGCGGCTGGTCAGTGCGCTGCTGACATAGCCGGGGCAGATCACCGACACACCGATGCCCATGCCACGAAATGCACCGCGCAGCGCCTGGCCGTAATGTTTCACCGCGGCCTTGGAAGAGGAGTAGGCGGGCGAGCGCGCCATACCGGCGTAGCCCATCACGGAGCTCATCACCGCGACCTGGGCATTGCGCACTGGATACGGGCGGCGCTGTGCCATGACCTCCAGTGCGGGATGCACGGTATTGAACACGCCGTTGACGTTAATGTGGAAGGAGTCGACGGCAGCCTGGTGCAGGCCCCTGACCTCGGTGGCACCCAGCGCGATGCCGGCGTTGGCGATCACCAGGTTGAGTGGGCAGTCGTCGTTGCAGGAATGGATCCAGTCCTTCAGGCCAGTTTCGTCGGTGACGTCTCCGACCCAGGCTGATACGACGGCACCTCTGGCACGACACTGCTGCGCCACTGCGTCAAGGCGTTGCTGATCGCGCCCGCTGATGAACAGGGTGATGTCTGGCGCGGCGTAGTGCAGGGCCAGGGCTGCACCGATACCGCTCGATGCTCCAGTGATTAGGATGGACTTGGGATCGGAAAACATTGGACGCTGTCATCTGTAGTTTGAAGGGCGACTATTAATAGCACAGAGGTACAGTTGAATAAACGCGTAAAAAATTCGGCGCGCTTTGCGGGACTCTCCTACCAGGATTTGCTTGACCGGGAAACTCGCCCTGTGCCCGCTGCGCTGCGTGAAAGTACGAATACTTTTCTCGGGTCTGCGCCGCTGTCAGTGGCGCGCTACCTGTCACGCGACTACCACGAACAGGAGAAGCGCAAACTGTGGCCGCGCGTGTGGCAGTCATTATGCCGCGAGACAGAAATTGCCAACGCGGGTGATTTTTATGTGCAGGACATTGCCGACACTTCAGTACTGGTCGTGCGCACTGAGGGCAGCGCTATTCGCGCTTATCCCAATGCCTGCCTGCACCGCGGACGGCAGTTGAAGGACGGTTCCGGCTCCGGTCTTGGCAACAGTCGTGACATTACCTGCCCCTTCCATGGCTTTCGCTGGAACCTTGAGGGCGGCTTTGAGGGCGCGCCCTGCCAGTGGGATTTCCCCCATATCGATAGCCACAATTTTGAACTCCCGGGCCTGCGTGTCGACACCTGGGGTGGCTGGGTATTTGTGAATATCGACGGCACTGCGCCGCCGCTGCACGACTATCTCGGTGTCATGGTGACGCACTTCGAGCGCTGGGCGCCGCAGGATACCTACAAGGCCCTGCACATCAAGAAAGTGTTGCGCTGCAACTGGAAGCTGGCGCACGAGGCCTTCATCGAGTCTTACCACACGGTGGCAACACATCCGCAGTTGCTGCCCTATACCGGGGATTCCAATTCGCAGTACGACTGTTTCAATGACTATGTCAGTCGCACCATCACGCCGATGGGGGTGGTGAGCCCGCATGTCGCGAGTACGACCGAGGAGCAGTCAGTACACCAGTGGCTGACCGTGTACGGGGTGGCGGCAGAGGAGGGCTTGCCGGACGTTCCTGCCGGCATGTCCGCCAGGGAATTCCTCGGTGAGATGAACCTCCGGCGCTTCTCGAAGATGTACCAGCAGGATCTTTCGCCCTTCGTCACACACAGCGAGGTGCTCGATGCGATCCTGTATTCAGTGTTCCCCAATTTTGCGCCCTGGGCGGGTTTTCGCCCCAATGTTACCTATCGCTTCCTGCCCTATAATGACAGCCATGAGATGTGCACCATGGAGATCATGTTGCTGATGCGCTACCCGACTTCGCAGGCGCGGCCAAGGGATGCGAGTGTGCAGTTCGTACCCGCCGACCAGTCGCTGGCGCAGACTCCCGGCATAGAGCCAGGTCTGGCGCGCGTGTTCGACCAGGATTTCAGCAATCTTCCCTACGTGCAAAAGGGACTGCGCTCCCTGCAATCCGGTCACGTACAACTGGCCAATTACCAGGAAGTGCGCATTCGCCACTTTCACCAGACGCTGGACAACTATCTCAAGGCAGACACCGGAGAAGGATCATGAGTGCACCTGTTACGCTGGAGTTCGACCACAAGGTCGCCATCATCACGCTCAACCGGCCTGAGGTGCACAATGCGATCAACGAGGCCATGTTGCCACCCTGGGTAGACGCGCTGGAAGAGTGCCGCACCAATAGTGATGTCGCCGTCATTGTTGTCACCGGGGCAGGGGAGGCGTTTTGTCGCGGCGGCGATACCAACCAACTCGGCGCACACGCGATGCCCTCGCCGCTGGAGATCAAGGAGCAGTTCTGGGAGCGCCTGCACCGCATACCGAAAAAGCTGGCGGAGATCGACAAGCCGGTGATTGCCGCCGTCAATGGCCTCGCCTCCGGGGCGGGTGTCGATGTGAGCCTGCAGTGCGATATCCGGTTCGCGGCGCGCAGTGCCAGCTTCCGTGTGAGCTATACCGCGTTCGGCCTGGTGCCCGGCAACGGCGGCACGTACTTTTTGCCGCGCATTGTCGGTGAAGCCAAGGCACTGGAGCTGTTCTGGTCGGCCGAGCCGATCAGTGCCGATGAGGCACTGGCGATAGGCATGGTGAACCAGGTATTCGAGGACAAGGAATTCATGACGCGCAGTATGGCGTTTGCGCACAGTATTGCGGAGCGCGCGCCGCTGGCGATGAGACTGGTGAAACGCGCCGTGCGCCAGAGTCTGGCGATGGATCTCAATACGCACCTGGACATGGTGTCATCGCACATGCTGCTGACCCGGCCCAGCGCTGATCATGCAGAGGCAATCAAGGCCTACGAGGAAGGCCGCAAGCCGGTGTTCACGGGGAAGTAGTGAGGATGTCAGTCTGTATGCGTGCCGCAGACCACCAGTTCATGCCGGCTGATCAGCCAGCGACCGTCGATCCGTTGCATGGTGGTGTGGTAGGTAGCCCACAGGGTAAAGCGTGCGCTGTCGCCGTTGAGAAAATGCAGGGCCTGCACATCGCTGCGGGTGTGTGCCGTGTCACCTTCGATGGTAGCGAACTGGGGCCCGAGCAGGTGCTGGGTGGCGCGGTATTTTGCCAGCGCGCCCCACACATAGTTCACCCAGACGTCACGGCCCTGATAGGTCTGGGTGCCGAAGCCCACGACTTCGACGTCGTCGGCAAAACAGGATTTATAGCGCTCAAGGTCGCGCTCGTCGACAGCGGCGGCATACTGCAGCATCACGTCCTGCAGTTCGATGCGGTCTTTGGTGTCATCGCGGGTCATGGTTACAGCCTGGGCGGTTGGAGATGAGAACACAGTTTAGCAGGAAATACGCCGCGAGCTAACGCGACGGCGACGCGGCCATCAACAGATAGTAGCAAAGAGAGGACACCGGAATATGACACAGCAGCAAAAGCGGCAGGAACTACCCGGCGACTTGCCAGACTGGCCGCAGCAGTCACTGCGCGGGCACAAGCTGGAAGGGTATCGCTATACCTCGCGCGAATTTGCCGAGCAGGAGTGGGAACACATCTGGACCAAAGTCTGGTTGTTGTTGGGGCGCGAGGATGAGATGCCCAATCCCGGCGACTGGCAGCAGGAGGAGGTTGGCAGGGAATCCATTCTCATGGTGCGCCAGCAGGATGGCGGCATCAAGGCCTTTTACAATATCTGCCAGCATCGCGGACAGCGTCTGGTCAGTGCGGAAAAAGGGCATGTGCGCCGCTTCATTTGTCCCTATCACAGCTGGGCCTGGAACACCGACGGTTCACTGGACTTTGTGCAGGACCCCGACGATTTTCCGGCGGGCAACCCCTGTGGCAAGTTGCTGCTGACGGAAATTCCGTGTGCAACCTTTGCTGGCTTCGTGTGGATCAATATGGACCCGGAATGTGTCAGCCTGCGTGAGTACCTTGGACCTGTGTGGGGCGACTGGGAAGTGTACGGTATCGAGAAGTGGCAGCGCTATGTGGCCAAGACCACCGTCGCTCCCGTGAACTGGAAGGTGGTGATGGACAATTTTAATGAGTCCTACCACGTTAATACCGTGCATCGTCCGAAAGGTGCGGAGGTGGAGAAATTGCGTATTCATTCCGGGGTGGACACCAGCTTCACCACCACGCGCTTCGATATGGCTGACGAGGGGCACGGACGCATGATCATGCTGGGCGGTTACGCCGGTCCGGCGATCGACAAAACCGGTGTCATCGGTGAGCCACTCGCCGGCATCCTGACGGAGTGGGAACTGGACCCGGCAGAGTTTACCGGGCGCGGTGAGGACACGCGCGAGGCGCTGCAAAAGGCGCGGCGCAAACTTGGTCCCGGCCGCGGTTACGACTATTTCAATAAGCTCAACGACAGCCAGTTGACGGACGCCTACCACTACACGCTGTTTCCCAACTTCGCGGTGTCGCTGTGGGTCGACGGCTTTCACTTCCTGCGCGCACGGCCGCATCCTACGGACCCTGAGCAATGCATTTTTGATAACTGGTGGTACGCACCTGCTCCTCGGGGCGTCACCACACCGGCGCGCACCACGGCCGGATTGGTGGAACGCGATGCAGTGGTAGAGCACGAGGTGTTTGCGGCGGGCACGCAGTCCATGGGCCTGACGATCGACCAGGATATGTCGATATTCCCTGCCCAGCAGCTGGGTATGCGCTCGCGAGGCTATAAGGGCTCCTATCTGGCGGGGCAGGAGAGCCGTGTATCACGCCTGCATGAGCTGATCGATGACTATATAGCCGGGCGTAAGCCGCAGAGTATGTAATGAAGATCCACCAACTCACCGTCGCCGATGCGCTGGCCAGCTTGAACAGCGGGCCCGATGGCCTGAGTGAGGACGAGGCTGCGCGGCGCCTCGCAGAGTATGGTTCCAATGCCGTGGAGGAGGTTGCAAGAGAGGCGCTGCTTTTAACATTTGCCAGGGAGTTCGTACATTTCTTTGCAATTATCCTGTGGATCGCGGCCGGGCTGGCGTTCTTCGCGGAGTGGCGCGAGCCTGGACAGCGCATGGGGACACTGGGAGTTGCGATTATTGGTGTGATCGTCATCAATGGTGTGTTCTCGTTCTGGCAGTCTTATCGCGCGGAACGCGCGTTGGCCGCTCTGCGGAAGCTGTTGCCGAACACAACCAAAGTGCTGCGCGAAGGAACGGCGCGTCAAGTACCCGCAGCGCAGCTTGTGCCAGGCGATGTGATCCTGTTGGAGGCGGGCGATATACTGCCGGCCGATTGTCGACTGGTGGAGGCATTCAGCGTACGGGTGAATAATGCGACGGTCACTGGAGAGTCTTTGCCGATTTCGCGTGATGCCGATCCATGCGATATGTCGGACGCCATGCAAAGCCGTAATACGCTACTGGCTGGCGCCTCGCTCGTATCCGGTGAGGCCAAAGCGCTAGTTTTTGCTACCGGGTCGCACTCCGCGTTTGGCAAGATCGCGCAGTTGACGCAGGCGACAGACGATACTGTTTCACCGTTGCAATTGGAGATCATCCGCGTCAGCCGTATTGTCGCCGGACTCGCACTCGCACTCGGCGTGATCTTTTTTTTCGTCGGGCAGGCGATAGGGCTGCCATTCTGGGCAACATTCATTTTTGCCATTGGCATTATCGTGGCCAACGTGCCGGAAGGACTGCTGCCGACGGTCACTTTGGCGCTTGCCATGGGCTCGCAGCGCATGGCGAAGTGCAATGCATTGATTCGCCATTTGCCAGCGGTTGAAGCGCTGGGCTGCACCACGGTGATCTGCACTGACAAGACCGGAACACTAACCCAGAACTGTATGTCTGCGAAGCGTCTCTTTATCGCCGGTAAGATGATGGACGCCATCCCGGAGCAATTTGCCCCGCTTATCGAGCCGTACCACCGTTTCTTTGAGGTCGCTGCATACTGTCACGATCTGAAGAGACGGTCGCGGTGGCGCCGATCAGCGCTGGCTGGGCGACCCAATGGAGGTGGCCATTGTCGAACTTGCCGAGCGGGCATTACACCAGCTGCCGAACAGCTCGCGCTGCAATGAGATACCGTTTGATGCACAGCGCAAGCGGCTTTCCACGATACATGGTGCTGGGGAGGCACGGACGTTGTATTGCAAGGGCGCGCCCGAGGTGGTGTTGCCGCTGTGCACGTACGCCATGATGGACGGTGGCAGCGCGCCTCTCTCGGATCAGTTGGTGGACACATTCCGTAGCGCAGCGGAGAGCATGGCCGAGAAAGGCCTACGCGTAATTGCCTTTGCGTGGCGCCGGCTGCCCGAGAGTGTAGGGCTGGAGAACGCGGAAGCCGAAATGACCCTCGCCGGACTCATTGGTCTCGAAGATCCGCCGCGCCCGGAAGTCCCCGGCGCACTACAGAAATGCAGGGATGCGGGCATCAAGGTGATTATGGTCACCGGTGATCATCCGCATACCGCGACAGCGATTGCCAGGGAAATCGGACTGTTGCGCTCTACGGCCCCCGTCGTAATCACCGGTGACCAACTTTACCAGCTCTCCGATATACAGTTGCAAATTGCACTTGACGCACCGGAGATCCTCTTCGCGCGCGTGCTGGCCGAGCAAAAAATGCGCATCGTCGTTGCACTAAAAAGTAAAGGTGAGATCGTCGCCGTGACGGGTGATGGCGTCAACGATGCGCCCGCGCTGCGCAAAGCTGATGTTGGTATCGCCATGGGTCGCAGCGGCACCGACGTGGCACGCGAGGCCGCGGACGTAGTGTTGCTGGACGACAACTTTGGCAGCATCGTGGCTGCAATCGAAGAAGGCCGCGCGGTATTCACCAATATCCGCAATTTCCTCACCTATATCCTGACGTCAAACGTGCCGGAGCTCATTCCATATCTTGCATTCGTTGTCTTTCGCATCCCGCTGCCGCTCACCATTATTCAAATCCTGGCCGTTGATCTTGGCACGGATATGCTGCCCGCGCTTGGTCTCGGGGCAGAGAAGCCGGCCCCCGACATTATGCAGGCACCGCCGCGGTCGCGCACGGATCGCCTGTTGAACTGGCCGCTGTTGGCCCGTGCCTATTTGTTCTCGGCCTGATGCAGGCCGCCGCCGCGATGAGCGCCTATTGGTTCACACTGCGTTCCGGTGGTTGGCATATAGGAGAGATCCTCGCAGCACACGACCCTCTCTACCTGCAAGCCACCACCGCCTGCCTCAGTGCCATCATCGTCATGCAGGTTGTAAACGTGTTCATCTGTCGCAGTGATCGTCGGTCCGCTTTCGCCTCAGGCCTTTTCAGCAACAATCTGATCCTTGCTGGCGTTGCGGCAGAGATCGCACTGATCTCGCTGATAGTTTATACCCCCTGGGGCAATGCCATTTTCGGCACGGCGCCGATTCCGGCGGCTACCTGGCTGTTTATACTGCCCTTCGCAATCGCCATGCTGGTGCTTGAGGAGGTACGGAAATGGTTTGTGCGTACTCGGGTCAACAGTCCAACAATGTCTTTCTCCAGAAAACTCTAGAAAGCATCTCCCAAAAAAAAGCCAGGACTGCGAGTCCTGGCCGCTCATCGACTACCGGGTGGCTGAATCAGTTGCCTGTTGGTAGCGAAATATTGATGCCATCCTTGGAGAGCTGTTCGCGCATCCATTGGAACTTTTGGTACTTGGATATCTCGATGGGACCGTCGTAGCCCATGCTCTGCAGTTTGCGTGGCGGGTACTGAACGTAAGTTTTCATCAGCTTCTCAATGGCCGCGCTCACTGGCACCATGGTCCAGGTGCGCTCGGTCCAATTGGTCATGAATAGGTCATAGCGCTCCTGCGGGTCCTGATACAGATCGAAAATCTGGGGAATCGTGGCGACATACTGTTCGGCGCCCTTCCAGCCCAGGTTGGTATCGACTGCGAGGCCGCCGGTTTGCTGTCCGTTATCACCGCGCAGGTTGAACACCGCCTTGTAATGACCGACGCGCGCAGCGCCCGGAGATAGCTCGTTTTCAGTGAAGTAGAACCATTCATTGCGGGGCGATTTGCCCTTGCCCTGCAGTACCGGAGTCATGTCGTAGCTGTCGAAGATGATGGGCTTGCCTTCGCGGTCATTGCTTGGCAACTTTACACCGCCCGTGGCGGCGAAGGTTGCCATCAGGTCCAGTCCGCCCACGATCTCGTGGTTTTTAGTACGAGGCTTGATCTTGCCTGGCCAGATGGCGATCGCCGGTACCCGGTTGCCGCCTTCGCGCACGGTGCCCTTGGTGCCACGGAACGGGGTGTAACCCGCATCCGGATACACATCCTGCCAGGCGCCGTTGTCTGTCGTGTAGAACACCAGAGTGTTCTTGTCGAGGCCGAGTGCTTTCAGCTTGTCCATTATACGGCCGATGCGGGTGTCTAGTTCCACAATGGAGTCAGCGTATTTGGTCTTGGACATGGACTTGTGCTCGAACTCCGGCGCCGGCATGTTGGGTTGATGCACCTTCATGAAATTTACGTTGATGAAAAATGGCTTGTCCGACTTGGATGCGGTATCCAGGAATTCCAGCGCGGCCTTCTCCACGTAGCCGTCGAAGTAAGGTATGCCGACCACGCCATCGGGATAGGTGACGCCGTCAAGCGTGACACTCTTGCCGGGCTCATCGACATACTGCCCATTGATCTTGAAATCCTCGACAGCCTTTTCACCGGCCTTGCCGGACAGTGAACCCTTGGTCACTTTCTGGAACAGGGCCCGGGTTTCCGGATCCATGTCCGGGAACCAGGTCGGGTCGCCATAGGTATACGCATTGAGGTGATACAGGCCCACATACTTCATTACATCGTAGCCCTGTGCGTTGGGCAGCGCGTAGTCCGCCTCGCCCAGGTGCCACTTGCCGGTGAAGTAGGTCTGGTAGCCGCCCTGCTTCAGCACGGAGGCCAGCGTCCATTCCGCCGCCGGCAATCCGCCGCCCTGGCCCTGGAAGGCCACCGTGGTCATGCCGCTGCGGTTGGGGATGCGCCCGGTTTGCATGGCGGCGCGGCCGGGTGTGCAACTGGGCTGGGCGTAGAAGGAGTAGAACGTCATGCCTTCGTCGGCCATCTTGTCGATATTCGGTGTAGGCATGCCGCGCCCTTCACCCCCGCCGTAGGGGCCGAGATCGCCGTAGCCGGTGTCGTCGGAGACGATAAACAGAATATTGGGTTTGGATGACTGGGCGTACGCCACTGATGTCAGAAAACTGGCGGCTGACAAGGCCAGCGCACCCAGCGTCAAGTACAATTTTTTCATACTGAAACTCCTGTTTTGTATGATGGTGTTCCGTAGTTTGGCTGCAGCGACAGCACGCTTGAATTTACTCCGGTTGGGCATAGAATCAAAATGATTTTTTTTGATGTTAATCAATTCTCGGAGACTCACTTATGAAAGCATTACAGCTGGCCATTGCTGTCCTTGTATTGTCTCTATTCCAGCAGCAAGCAACAGCGGCTGATCAGGGCTTGATCTCTGTTGGTGTCACCCCTGGCCCCGCCACAGATCCGGCACAGCCATCCTCCGATTGTGCCAGTGTCTCCAACGAGACCGAAAAGCAACTGTGTCTGCAGGAAGAGAATCTGGCCCGCCGCGTCCAGTCGCAGATTAACAGCGGCGCGGTGATGGCGGCGACGCCTGTAGAGTTTGCCTGTAACGATAACGCCAAGCCGTTTTTCATGGCGTACTACAATGAACTCGATCCGCCAGCAGCGGTTATCACCTACGGTGACGAGCAGGCCATCATCTTTCCGCAGGTGGCGGCGAGCGGCGCCAAATACGGACGTACCGGGATCGAATTCTGGGAACATCACGGCAGCGCCACGGTGGATTTCCATGGCATCAA
The DNA here is from genome assembly GCA_963747995.1 of uncultured Gammaproteobacteria bacterium. GTDB lineage: Bacteria > Pseudomonadota > Gammaproteobacteria > Pseudomonadales > Halieaceae > Marimicrobium. The sequence continues at coordinate 229,666 of CAVVHD010000009.1, forward strand.
GCTGCAGTGTACCCCAGTGCCGTGAAGGCAAACCCCAGGCGGGCATCGATCTGCCGCTTTAGTGCGGGGTCGATCGTGAAATCGGTGCGCCTCGTAATTTGCTATGGAGTTGAGATAGTCTTCCAGTGACGCCCTGCGGCTGTCGAAGTCGCCCAGCGCGAATTGCTCGTAAATCTTCCCCAACCACTGCAGGCGATCCTGCACAAAGTCCTCATAGCGAATCTCGATCAGGTTGCCCTGCGGAATCAGGTGTTTGTATTGCAGGTAACCTTTCATATAGCCCTCGTACTGATACAGGGCAAAGTCCCTGAGCTCCTCGTCACTCACCGATTCCAGCGCGTATTTGTTCACCATGGTCTGGTGCAGGTTCATCTGTGAGGGAAGCACCTTGTAAGGGTTACGTTTGATATGGATGAATTTCGCATTGGGGAACAGCTCCAGCACCACATTCAGGTTGGCCATCGTTGCGGGACTTTTCAGCAGCGAACGATTCTTTCCCATCAGCACCGCCGCCTTTTTCAGCGTGCCAAGATAGACCTTTTTCCACAGAGCAAATTGCGGTGATGCACTGGAGAAATTGAAGACGTAGGTGTCCAGCCAGAAGCGATAGTGCCGGGGAAAACTGTACTTGTGGTATTCCGCGTGCGGCGTGAGCTTCACCAGCGGCACCTCGTCATCCTGCGGACTGCCCGGTCCCACTTCCATATTGTCGAACGGGCGGCGGTAATCAAGAATTCCCAGCAGTGTGTCCATCACTTTATCGAACAGGATACAGCAGCCCGGCAGCACCATCTGCGAGGGCCGCGTGTACGCGAATTGCGGGTCCAGGCTCAGCAGGTTCAGCAGGTGTGTGGTGCCGCTGCGATCATGCCCCAGGATAATCAACGGGCTGTCGCTCAACTGTGTCTGCGCTATCCTGCGCTGGAACAGCAACCATTCCAGTGCATTGAAGGGCAGCATGACGACGGACACCATAAACAGCACAATCACGCGCAAGGTGTAGCGCGCATCGAAACCCCCGTTGTTGCGCAGAATGCGCCACAGCGTGATCGGATCCGTAAACGCCAGATAGGTCGGGAAGCGTATAGTTATCTTCCTTCTGCAGGGCCGTCAGCGATCTGGATAATGCCTTCGAGAATACCTAGATAGACAGTCCCGTCTTTGGCGATTGCCGGAGAGCCCCAGTTGATATCAAACTTCTGGCCAAGGCCGATAAATTTTTTGTAGACAATCTTGCCGCTGACAAAATCCAGGGTGACAAAGAACCACGCGTTCTCACCGTCCGGTTGCTCCTCGAAGGTGTAGTAATACAGCAGGCCGTTGGAAGACAATTTGTTCACCACAGCCGGTACCCGTTCGGGCGCCTGCCACACGACATCACAGCCACTGTCATCCTCGCGAATATCGATGCGCCAGATGCCGCCGGGAATCTTTGCCTCTGAGGTGCCATGGAATGCGCTGCGATAGCCCGCATCATTTTTGACGACAATGGCGCGTCCCCAGCCAACTGGTGATATTTCCACCGCAGACCCTTTGTCTGTAAACAGCGGGATGCGGCAAATCTGGCGTGACCCTTCGACCGTCGCTTCACGTTTGTAGACGACCAGGGCGGTGCGTTCATCCTGCTGCCGTGCCGGCATCGGTGATGGCGACATACTTACGCCCGCGCTCGTCGTTCATCAGGGTGGGGGTAGAGCCGGAACCATTGTTGATATTGCCGTAGCGGTAGTTGTTGCTGCGCGGATACGTTTCCTGCCAGATTACCTGTGGCTTGTCTTCCTTATCGGCGGCCATGTGGTAGAGCGCGTAATCGGTAATGACATACATGCCATCCGTGTCGGCCGACAGACTGTTCTGGATTTCCTCGCCCTCAAAGTGATGCACTGCCTTGTGTCCGGTGGCGGGGTTCACCGTGCCGACACGGCCGAAGCGCGTCACCCACCAGATGCGGCCCTGGAAATCCGGCATGACGGAAGTAATGGGATCGCACTCGCCCTGCGGAAACCAGTTATTGAAGTCCCGGCAATCGTGCGGTGCTTCGGCCTTCATATCCCAGGCATCTGCCACATAAAATTCCCACTCGCCGTTCTCTTTTTGGCGATGGGCGATGCGCTGGATCACCTGGTTGGCATCGGCCAGCACGGCGCGGTCTTCGTTATCCAGGTAAAAATAGCTGCCGCCACTGGTGTCCAGAAAGATGGGATCGAGGCTCATCTTCATTAGCGCTTCAAATGTGGAAGGGCGTGTGACCAGGCGGTGCGTGGCCAGCAGATTCAGGGTGTGCGGTTCAAACAGGTTGAGTTCAAAGCCAACGAAGGATGCACACATGGCGACAATCAAACCGTTTTTGGCAAACGTGATGGTGGGGCAGAGGCCGCCGGGCAAGGCCGATACGCTGCGGGTTTTGACTTGCAGGTTGTGACCCATGGGTCCCGGCGTGACGTGCACGTCAGAATTGAAGTGATTGCCGTGCAGGCCGCCGCCTTCAAAAGCCATGTACGGATGTAAGAATGGCTCGGCGGCAAAACCTGTCAGTGGTTGAGGAATAACGTCGGAGTTGTGCACGAAATCCTGGCCTGCCCACGGCTTGCTTGTGATGGGTTGGGGTGCCTTGCCAGGACCGGTCAGCAGCCAGGCAGCGGCTATCAGTAGTCCGGATAGGAGCAGGCCCATGCCGATCTTGCGCGCGCGTCTCATGGCAACGTTCCTTTAGATTTTTAACTTGCTAATTGTCGCACCAAGGCTGAACATCGCCAGACTGGATTATCCTGGCGTTAATGCCTCGCATATTCAGTGATTTACCCACTGCAGAGTTTACAAATAGAGCTGCGTCTCGTCCGAAGCGGGCGATGAATTTGCTACATCCCAGGTGCGGCTCTGCGGTGACTTCAATAACCGCATCACCAATCAGCAACCGGGTTCCCGGTGGCAGGTTATCGGGGCTCAGGTCCAGATCGACATAAAACTGGTCGCCCGCCAACTGCCAGCGGTCCGGGCTTCGGGCAATCAGCGCGATTGCCCGGGCGTTCATCAGGTTCAGCTGCATATCCGGATTCGGGGTGAACTTGCCAAACACTCTTTTGGCCCAGTTATCGCCAACCAGGCCCGTTTGCACGTCGAGCTGCGCTCGATCGAGTTCCCGGCGCTCACCAACCGCGGGCCGGCACACGATTTTCTCTACCACACCCGCATCTTTTGGAGAGGATTTTATGTCATCAACTCCGGCTTCGAGTTCGCTAGCGGACAAAAACATGCGTTTCCCTTTTGTCAGAAAATAGTCGCCAGGCTTGCATCCCGGATCTAATCGAAAAGTAGAAAAAGAAAAGAAATAGCGCTAGTGACATGGCTTCGGTAACAGCCGGTTTCGACCCTGAAACCCAACAGGTGGCGATACCTAGCGCGGCGATCGCGCTTACCAGCGCGGACGCATATGACTTTTCCGCGAGCAATCCTATGGATAACGCCGCGATGCTGATGCCCAGTGCTCCCCATTTTAGCCATGTCGCGACATGCAGTTCCTGTAACAGCACCTCAATCGATGCCGAATTGCCCAATGCGTTGGTAATTGCCAGCAGGATAATGTTTTCCCTGAGATCAAGAGGAATAATCAGTAGTGCAAGGGGAATGGCTAATCCAAGCCAGTACCGACCGCGCGCTACAATCTGCAATAGTAGGAGTGCGACAAATCCGGCGTAGGCGAAGGGAAACACCATGTCCCAGCGATGCCCAGCGTCCATCTTTTCCCTATTCGAGCGACTGATGTCGCTATCCCCTGACAAAAAAGCCAGATCCGCATCGGTTTTGGCAAACTCAAACGCAATGATGGGCGTGCGAAACCCCGGCGACAACTCTGCGCTGGAGGGAAAGACAAACAGCATGATGATGCCGAGAATAACCGTGGCGCTTCCGAAGGGGGCCGAACCCACGATGGCAAATATTTGTAGTCTAGCCATTGCGCTTGCACAGTTTCGAGCCCGCGCCGTCGGTTCTGGCGAAATACGCAACCAGTTCAAAGATACCTAGCGGCGCGAAAAGGTGCAGGAACCAATCACCCAGTAATTCCGTGTAATTGCCCAGCTTGAGATTTACCCGCCGCAATTGCACATGCGCGTGCTGGTGTAGTCTGGGCGCAGTCCATGATGGCATCGTGCGCCTCGGTGTACACGCGGTGCGCCAAAGCATAGTCCTGGCCAAGTTCTGCCTGCGCGCCGCTGCGCCACAGTGTCTCGGCCTTTTCGATACGCTGTTCAATCGATTCCATCGCACTGTCTCCCCGGGTGATTATCAGAATGTCGTACTCATTTTCGCTGGCAACTGCTACGTAGGGTACTCCTTCGTAATCGACTGTCACGTGAAATTCAATCGGGCGACAACATACCTGGCAGTCTTCAACATAGCTTTGTTGTTCAACAGAGCAATCGAGAAGAACCTCGATATTTTCACCGCAGTAGGGGCACTGTACATCGCGGGGCACGAGTTCATGCATGGGTTGTAACCGCTGGGTCAATACTTTTCATGGTGCCCTCACAGGCCGGTGGATAACAAATGGTGTTCAGTTCTTATTCAAGCATGCTCACATAGTCCGCGGCAAACCGATGCGCGTCGCCGGGCCAACGCGCTGACAGGTAGTTACCATCACGAATGGTAAAGCCGAATTCAGTATTCCCGGGACGGTCGCGCCGCAAGGCAAGCGGACCCGTTTCGAAGTCGGCGCTTCTCCAGGCTACGGGTGACCTCCGACTGCACAGTTTCAGGATAGGTGCGGTAGTAGTTGCCAAGCCAGGCGGCCGTGACCGCCCAGGCGGTGAGTTCCAGATTGCTGGTCAGGGCTGTGGTCCTGCGGCCAAACAGTACGGAGCGCCCGGTGCGCTCTTTGACCGTGCGGCCAGCACGACCCCGTGACAGATGGCCCCAACGGGGATATTGCGCTCGAATGCCGCGAGTTACGATGGCTTGCAGCGCAGCCGATTCGAGATACACGCGCATGCCGCGGGCATGGCCGCCGGGAAGCAACAGGCCATCGATTTTCTCATGGCGCGCACGTTCGTAGTCCCACGGATTATTGAACGACGCGTCACGGGTCATCGCCTCATACGCCGCACGACCATTGGCGTCTGCGCGCAAGATAGCTTTCAACGGTCCGAGCCCGGTACCGTGAACTATGCGCTGGTCGGCATGGGCGATGCTACCATCCGGTGTCGCGAAGCGTACTTGGTGTCCGCGCCGGGTCAGCTCAAGCCACGGGACTCCCGTCTCCGTGGGATCGAAGTCGCGGCTGGGCAGGGGCATGAGTACGATTGCCATTTCAGTTACTCAAGCTGGAAGTTCAATTCAACGGCAGTCCCGGCCGGATCGGTGATAAAAATCTGTAGCTGCTTGAGTTCTTTTGTTTCGAACTCGCTGTAGACGATGCCATGTTTGGCAAGGCGGGATCGTGTGCCTGCAAGATCCGGGCAGCGCAGTGCCACATGATCAAAATACCCGGATTTCTGGCTGCTCCTGCCCGGATCCTCAACAAGGTGGATAATCGGGTGCTCACCCGAATACAGCCAATGGCCGCCAATACCGCCGAAATGCGGCCTATAGCCTTTTTCCAAGCCGAGAACCTGATGATAAAAAGTCGCGACCTGTTCCAGCATGTCCGTCAGGAGCGGCCAGGCTGTAATGGTGAATATGAATCGCTTCTTTAGACATTGTGTATCTCCCCGATCATCGCAGTCTGGATTTGCTGGTACGTCCCAGACTGTCGGCACCAGCAGCGGATACATGAGGGGTAATAATCGTAGAGTGATGGCATCGGGGCCTCAGACGGGCAATACGACGGTGGCGGTGCCCTCCAGTAATATACCCCTGTCGGCATGCTCGAGCCAGATTTTACAGTCGGCCAGGGCAATGCCCTGTTCTTCGCGCAGAGCAGTAATCTTGCCCTGGGCTATGACACACTCGCCATCGAGCACCACCTGGGGAAAGTGCATAACAATGCGCCGCAGGCAGTGTGGTCCCGCCCAGGCGTGCAGCATATTGATCATGTAGGACAGACCGAGCGGACCCTGGTTGATGGTGCGCTTGCCCAGGCCCAGGGGCAAGGCGTCCACCGCGTCGCGATCCCAGTGGAGGGGATTAGGGTCGCGCAGGATCGCCGCCATGGTACGCATGCGCTCTGCGGATACACTGGCCATGACCCACTCTGGAATCCGGTCACCCACCGCGACGCTCACAGCGTATTCCTCGTGTAATGCCAAGTAATGGTAGTGCGTGCCGCCAGTATGTCTTCAGGGGTATGCACTTCAAAGCAGAACTGGATGCGGTCGTAGAACTTGCCCTGCGCATTCTCGCAGCGCTGCGCACTGGTGATGCCGCCGCTGACGCGGTAGCGAATTTCCTCGCGCAGGGGAAGGAAGATTTCCCAGTCGTAACTCTCGATCATGATGGAGAGGTCGGACTCCGCCTGCCCGAGGGCGAACATTTCAGCGATGGAGGTGTTCGCGCCGGTGATGGGAAGGTGAAACAGGACAACCGGATGCACCATGCCGTCGGGCAGCAGGTCGGCGCCGGTGCATTCAGTCAGCAGGAAATTTTCCCAGTGGGCCACGGTATAGAAGCCACCGGGGAAGCGGTGGCCGGCCAGTCGCGTAATTTCGCTTGCGGCGGGAATGGGTTTGTCGGTCACAGGCTGGCCTCAGAGCACCTCGGCGAAAAAGTTTAACATGGCCTGCCAGGAGCGGCGGTCAGCCACGGGGTTGTAGACCGCACCGAACGCCGGGTCGTTGGCTTCCGGCCGGGTAAATGCGTGCACGGTGTGGCTGTAGGCGTGCAGCTGCCAGTCCGCCTGTTTCGCCGTCATCTCGGCCTTGAAAGCGGCAACCTGCTCCGGCGGCACCAGTGGGTCATCCTCGCCATGCAGCACCAGCAGTTTTACATTGAGTTTTTTCGGGTTATCCAGCGTATTCCCTTCCAGTCCGCCGTGAAAGGACACTACCCCCTTGATACCATCGCCGCCGGCGCGCGCCAGGTCGAGTACCGCCGTGCCACCGAAGCAATAGCCCATCGCGCCCATACGCGACAGGTCTGCGCCTGGTATCGTTTTGGCCGCTGCTACTGCTGCCTGCATGCGCTGCAGCAGCATGCCGCGATCCGCAAAAAACGGTGTCAGGGTGGGCATGAGGTCAGCCATGTCGGTCATTACTTTACCGTTGCCCAGCACATCGATGGCAAAGGCGATATAGCCCGCATCGGCCAGTTTGGTGGCCTTGTCCCGTACTTCCTGGTTCAGTCCGTCCCAGGCGTGGCACACCAGAACCACGGGCAGCGGCCCGGTGGCTGTTGCAGGGGTGAAGTAAACGCCCTTGCACAGGGTGTCTCCGGCAGTGTATTCCAGATTGGTAGCAGTGCTGGCCATGGTGATTCTCCTGTGCCGAAAAAAACTGTGTGGAGTTTGCCTGCGCAGGCCTAAAAGGTTGCGTTGGTGACGCCGCCGTCGACCACCAGGCTCTGCCCGATAATATAGCTGGCCTGCTTGCTGCAGAACAGCGCACAGATGGCGCCGAACTCGTCGATGTCGCCAAACTTGTTCGCGGGAATGCGCCAGTCATCGATCCATTGCTGCACCACCTGTTCATACGTGGTGCCCTGTTCCTGCGCCATGGCGCCGAAGCGTTCTTCGGCGGTGGCGGTGTGGTGCATGCCCTGGCAGCAGGTTGTTGATGGTGACATTGTATTTGGCCACGGCCTTGGCCACGGCGACAGTGTAGTTGGACAGCGCCGCGCGCGGCGGGCCCGACAGGGTACGTAACTCCGCCGGAAACTTCGACGCCGCCGTGGAGATATTGACGATGCGCCCGAAACCGCGCTCGCACATGCCATCGATAGTGGCGCGCATGAATTCGATGGGGCTGATCAGGCCGATCGCCAGATGCTCCTGCCACTGCGCGACAGTGACCTTGCGAAAATCCGGCGTAAACGGCGCGGGCGAGCAGGTGCCCACCAGGATATCCGGGTCGGGACACACCGACAGGATTTTCTCGCGGCCCAGCGTCACTGGCGTGATCGGCGACGATGGCAATGACCTTTGTACCTGTTGCGCGGCGAATTTCCTCGGCGGTGGCCAGCAGGCGCTCTTCGCCGCGCGCAGAGATATACAGTTCCACGCCTTCAGCGGCCAGCGCTTTGGCGCTGCCCTTGCCCAATCCGGCACTGCCGCCGTTGACCAGCGCCTTGCGGCCCTTGATGCCCAAATCCACGTGTTTTAATCCTCTGCTTAAGTCCTACCAGCTATTGGTATGCAGGACCTTGTCGAGGTCCATGCGCGGCGCCGCTTTGAAGTCGGTGCCTTGGGTGTAGGCAATGGGTATCAGGGCAACCTGGGCGAATTCGTCGGGCACACCCAGCAGCGCAGCGACTTCCTTTTCGTAGGTAAGATGCAAACTGGTCCAACAGGTACCGAGGCCGCGCTCGCGTGCGGCCAGCATGAAACTCCACACGGCGGGGAGAATGGAACCGTAGATGCTGGCGATCACGCCCTGCGGCAGGCCGGGGGTGTCCGGGCGTCCCGCGCAGCAGGGAATCAACATGGCGGGCACCCGGGCCAGGTTGTCGGCCAGGTAGCGCGCGGAACTGAGCACGCGCTGCTGGGTAGGCGCCATCGACGGATCATCCAGATGTTGTTTGGTGGGCTGGGCGGGGCCGGCCTCGTAGTCGTCAAAGGCCTTCAGGTAAAGTTCAGCGATGGCCGCCTTTTTGGCGGGATCGGTGACGATGATGAAATGCCAGCCCTGGGAGTTGGAACCCGACGGCGCCTGCAGGGCGATGTCCAGGCATTCGCGCAGGACGGACATCTCCACCGGTTTGTCAAAATCCAGGCGCTTGCGCACCGCGCGCGTGGTGGTCAGTACTTCGTCGGCACTCAGCTTGAGTCGTGGCATGTGTATTCCTGTCGGGTGTGGTTTTCGGGGTGTATTTTCCGTCGCAGAGTCTAGGTCAATTCGCTCTGGAATAAAACAGTAGGGACTGATTGTTTTGCTATAGGCCGTTTGCTAGCATGGCAGCCCGCTCCGCGGCCTGATCACTGGCCAGCGGACATCCCCAACACACTTTTAACGACAGGTCTGACCGTGGATTTTTCCCTTAGTGAAGAGCAGGTGTTACTGCGCGATAGCGTCGACAAGTACGTCCGTGAACATTGCTCGGTGGAGCGCCACCGCGCGCTCAGCAGGACCGCGCAAGGCTTTGATAGTGATGCCTGGCAACAATTCGCCGAGCTTGGTTGGCTGTCCATTCCCTTCAGCGAGGAGTTGGGCGGGATTGGCGGTGGCGCAACCGACCTGATGGTAGTAGCGGAGGCGTTGGGCAAGGGCCTGGTACGCGAGCCGTTCCTGTCCACCGTCGTGACCTGCGGTGGCTTTTTGCAGCGCGGTGGCAGTGTGCAGCAACAGCAGCAGTATATTCCCGCGATCATTGAGGGCCGTGCCCAGTGGGCCTTCGCCTGCGCCGAACAACACGGCGGCTATGATCTGGCCAGGGTGACTACCACAGCGCGGCGCCAGGGCGACGGCTATGTCCTGAACGGCGAAAAATTTGCGGTGCTGAACGGGCACTGCGCCGACTATGTCATTGTTCCGGCGCGCACAGCCGGTGCCGCGGCCGACCGCGCGGGTATCACCCTCTTTGTTGTCGATGCGGATTCACCGGGCCTCACGCGTGACAACTTTGTCGCCGTGGACGGCAGTGGCGGCGCGCACCTGCACATGGACAGCGTACTAGTGGGTGCTGACCAGGTGCTGGGTGAGGTCGATCAGGGCCTGCCGCTGATGGAGGCGGTGATCGATTCCGCGATCGTGGCCATCGGCGGCGAGGCATTGGGTGCGATGCAGGCGCTGCTGGATGCCACGGTGGAGTACACCAAAACCCGCGAGCAGTTTGGCCAGCCGATCAGCAAGTTCCAGGCGCTGCAGCATCGCATGGCGGAGATGTATATGAAGGTGGAGGAAACCCGCTCACTGCTGCTCAATGCGGCCATCCAGCTGGACGCGGACAGTGGCGAGTCGACAGCGGCGTGCGCGGCGCTCAAGGTAAAAGTGTCGGAGGCGGGCAGGTTTGTGGCGCAGCAGGCGGTGCAGTTGCACGGTGGCATCGGTATGACCGACGAACTGTGTGTTGGCCACCATTACAAGCGCCTGATGATCCTGGCCAAACTCTACGGAGATGAGGCCTGGTACCTGCAGAAATTCGCGGATCTGGCAGCGTAGCGCGCCGCCTGACCGTCATGCCACTGCGCACAACCCGTGCGCAATGATGCTTCAGTCGCCGGAGTGCCGCCCGATGGCCGTGCTGCCTTCGCCCTCGTCAAAGATCTCTTCCAGTCGGTCAGAAAGGTAGCTCAGCAGTCGCTTCACGCGGGCGTCCCGATTGGTCATCAACTGTCCGGCGGCCATGCCCTCCATCATGAACTTGGTCACATCCATGGCCAGCAGGAAGCGGTCGCCGCGGTCCTGCCACTCGTCAAACAGCGTCGCGTTGGAGTCGCGCACGTGTTTTTCGAACAGCAGTTGCGAGTTTTCCAGGATGGACTTCAGCTCCGGGTCGGTGCGACTGGCCACGCACAGTTCGTGGTACACCACGAACAGGTCGCCGGTGAGGTGATCCCAGTAGGCGTCGATGCCGGCCCGGCGACGTTTTTTACCCTTTAATGCGGCGGGAATATTGGACACACGCTGCGTGTAATCCTCCAGCAGTTTGTCATGCAGATACTCGACGGCGGCCTGGATGAGTTCGGTCTTCGAGGGAAAGTGGTGCAACATGGCGCCGCGTGAAACCCCTGCCGAGCTGGCCACCTTGGCCGTGGTGACGTTGGTGTAGCCCAGTTCCACGAAGCAGTTGATCGCCGCGTCCAGGATGCGGTCGCGGGTCATCGCGCTCTTTTGCGCCTGCCAGCTGATGTCCTCGCGAATCGCCGGAATCCTCGGCGACACTGGTCATTGCTGCAATTTCCTTTTTGCTGGACATCAGTTATTCACTCCTCCCATACACAGGTATTTGATCTCCAGGTAGTCATCGATGCCGTACTTGGAACCCTCGCGGCCGATGCCGGATTCTTTCACGCCACCGAAGGGCGCTACCTCGGTAGAGATAATGCCCTCATTGATGCCGACGATGCCGTAGTCGAGGCCCTCGGCGACCCGCCAGATACGCCCGATATCGCGGGAGTAAAAGTAGGCGGAGAGTCCAAAGGGCGTGTCGTTACCGATGCGGATAGCGTCCTCTTCGGTCTTGAATTTGAACAGGGGTGCGACGGGCCCGAAGATCTCCTCATTGTAGACATCCATGGTGGCGTCGACATTGACGAGTACGGTGGGCTCATAAAAATTCTGTCCGGGGGCTTCACTGCCTTTGCCCCCCGTTAATACTTTGGCGCCATTGGCCGTGGCCTGATTCACGATGGCGCTGACTTTTTCAAAGGCTGCGTCGTTGATCAGCGGGCCGACGGTCACGCCTTCATCTGCGCCATTGCCCATCTTCAGTGCTTTCACT
>CAVVHD010000010.1:0-63768 GCA_963747995.1 uncultured Gammaproteobacteria bacterium
GCCGTGACCAGTTTCGCCGCGAAGGCGTCGAACACCGATTCCTGCACCAGGATGCGGTTGGCGCAGACACAGGTCTGGCCGGCGTTGCGGTACTTGGAGGCCATGGCGCCGACCACGGCGGCGTCCAGGTCCGCGTCGTCGAACACGATGAACGGCGCATTGCCGCCCAGTTCCATGGAGGTTTTCTTGACCGTGCCGGCACACTGCGCCATCAGCACCTTGCCGATTTCGGTGGAGCCGGTGAAGGTCACCTTGCGCACGATGGTATTGCCGGTCATTTCACCGCCGATAGCCCGCGCGTTGTTGCCCGCGACGACGCTGAACGCCCCGGCGGGGATGCCGGCTCGTCTCGCCCAGCGCGGCCAGCGCCAGAGCGCACAGCGGTGTTTCGGTGGCGGGTTTCAGCACGACGGTGCAGCCGGCGGCGAGCGCTGGTGCGACCTTGCGCGTGATCATCGCGATGGGGAAGTTCCACGGTGTAATCGCCGCCACCACGCCCACCGGTTGCTTCAGCGTGACGATGCGCTGGTTGGGATTGTTGGCACTGATGGTGTCGCCGTAAATGCGCCGGCCCTCTTCGGCAAACCACTCCACGAAGGCCGCGCCATAGGCCACTTCGCCGCGCGATTCGGCCAGCGGTTTACCCTGTTCCGCCGTCATCAGGCGCGCGAGGTCTTCCTGGTTTGCCATGATCAGCGCGAACCAGCGCTTGAGGATGGCCGAGCGCTCCTTGGCCACGACCTGCCGCCAGCTGGTGAACGCCCGGTCGGCTGCCTCAATGGCGCGCCGGGTTTCCGCCGCGCCCGCGTTGGGTATGGCGATGATTTCCTCTTTGGTCGCAGGATTGAATACGCCCATGGTGGCGCCGCTGTCGGCGTCTACCCATTTGCCGTCGATGTACAGCTGTGATCGAAGCAGGGACGGATCAGTAAGTTTTAGCATGGGATATGAGTTCTCCGGGTTAGTGTGGCGCAGTCTACTTGCCGGCAAGGCGGGCCACAACGGGGGCGAAGGCTTCCACCATGTTGTTTTGCCCGTCGTCCAGCACTGCAATATAGGAAATGCCGTAGGCTTCGCGGCGGCGCTGCAATTCGTCGCAGATAAAATCGACACTGCCGATCAGGCAGTGCGGGTGGCTGAGAATGTCCTCGGCCGTCATGCCCAGCATGCCGCCGATGGCCTCCGCAGTCGGCTGCGGGTGGTCGGTGATGATGGTGTTGTAGGCGCCGATTTCCAGTTCTATGTCGTTAAAACGCGCGCCGGCGCCGCTTTTTATCCAGTCGATTTTTTTCGCCGTCGCGTCGGCGAGTCCGGAGGCCATGCCATCGGGGCCCAGCATGCCGGCACGGTTGTTGAAATTCAGGCTGACAATGTCCGCTTCCTGTCCGGCAAACTGCAGGATTTTCTTGCTGCCGCCGCCGATCATCAGGGGCGGGTAGGGCGTCTGCGCGGGAGCCGGGGTGCCGGAGAAACCCGACCAGCGGATAAAGTCGCCGGCAATCTCCAGCGGCTCGCCCGACATGAACGCTTTATACGCGTGGACAAATTCGGCGAAGCGCTCGAAGCGCTGCGGGAATTCGTCAAACGGCAGGTTGACCGCCTCGTATTCATTCTTGATCCAGCCCGCGCCGATGCCGAATTCCAGTCGCCCGCCGGACAGGTAGTCCATGGTGGCCGCTTCCTTGGCCAGGATGATCGGGTGGTGGTAGTCGTTGCAAAAGACGCGGCAGCCGACGCGCAGTGTGCTGGTCTGCTCCAGCGCCATGGCGATCGCCGGCACGGCCGCCAGCATCTGCGGCGGGTGGTACGTGCTGTCCAGTGCGGGTCCGGCGCTGAGGAAGTGATCGGCGAGGAAAAACGTGGAATAGCCCAGGTCTTCCGTTTTGGCAATCAGCTTGCGCCAGTTGGCGGGCGAGTCGGTATTGAAGCTCTGTAGTGAAAAACGGAATGGTTTATGGCTCATGTCGATCCCTGCCTCCTGCAACTATCCAACTTTGGTCAATTTGACGGCGATCGCACTGTGTCGCGCCATGCCGGAGTATTTTTCCGGATGATCCAGGTTGTCGATCAGGCGGTTGGTATTGGCGCCGATCTCGCGGACCTTGTCATCTGTGCTGCCGTCCGGCGCCGCACCCCAACAGTGCGCCATGGAGACCACGCCGCGTTTGATATCGGGGCTGCTCTGCGCGACGGCGGGAATTTCGCCTTGTGCGGAACTGATGGAGATAATCTCGCCGTCGGCAATATTGAGCTGGGCGAGATCCTCAGGGTTGATATAGGCCGGGTTGGTCGTGCTCTTGGCGGCCAGCACACTCAATTCCGGCTCCGGTGGAGTTGTAGTTGTTCTTCATCCGGCGGCTGATCAGTAGAAAGGGAAAGTCGTCTTTGACGCTGCAGGCTGTTGTCGGCATCGCGCGCTGCAGTCTCCAGCTCTGTGGCGAGGCCGGCGGGGAACAGGTCCATATAGCCGCGGGTCGCCGGGTCGGCGGGCTCGATAATGACATCGGGCACATCGTAGACATGACCGCCCTCGCGGCTGTAAATTTCCTCGATAGGCACGCGTGAACCCGTGGTCATCTTCTGCAGCAGGTCGTACTTGCTGGGCTTGTGTTGCATATCAAGCGGGTGCTGCTGGTTAATGCTGAGTTCGAGGCCCAGGCGCTTGCCGAGCTCCCAGAACACTTCCCACTCTTCGATCACATCGCCTTCGGCTTCCACCACAGCTTTGGTGTAGTGGCTGTAGGGTTGCTCATACCAGATATCGGTCAGCACGGTCATGTCGTCGCGTTCCAGGCAGAGCTTGGCGCCGATGACGTAGTCTGCCAGCTCCGCGCTGGCGGACATTTTGTAGTCAACACAGACCAGCAGGTCGAGATTCTGCAATGCCTTGAACGCTTTCTGCTGGCCGGGCCATGCCAGCAGCGGGTTGCCGCCGATGCAGATGAGCGCCCTGATCTGGCCGTCGCCTTCCATCAGTATTTCGTCAGCGCAGACCGCCGTGGGCATTTCCTTGATCGGGCCGTTGGCGGTCAGCACGGTGACCTCGCCGATATCGTCGGATACCCGGCTGCGGACACCGGTCAGCCATTCCGGCTGCGGGGAGACGGCCTGCGCCAGCCTCGGTGCCAGCGGCGACAGTACACCGGCGTTGGGCAGCCTCTCCCCGGCGCGGTAGTGACGGCCGCAAATGGCGTTGATCGCTTGCACCAGGTGCTGCACCAGGTTGGGATTCGGGCCCATCTCCGGACCGGTGCCGGTGCTCGCCGTGCCTCTGGGGCCCGCCGCAAACATCCGCGCGGCGGCGATGATATCGCCCTTGTCCAGGTCGGTGCGCTGGGCGACGTAATCGGGGGTAAACCGGGCAAGGCTGGCCTTGAAGGTATCGAGGTTCTGGATATGTTCCGCGCAAAACTCGCGCGTCGTGCAGGTTTTCCTCGAGGATGATATGAAGCAGTCCGGCCAGTAACACCGCGTCCTGCCCCGGTTTGATCTGCAGGTGCAGGTCCGAGCGGGCGGCCACTTCCGAGCGGCGCGGATCCACGCAGATAATTTTCAACCCGCGCTTTTTACCTTCGCGCAGCGCGTTGCGGGACTGAAGGAGGGAATGCCCCCCGGTATGGAAAAGTGCGACACCAGTGTGTTGTTGCCGAGAATGAGGGCGACATTGGAGTCGCGCCAGGTATGGCTGCCGCCACTCCAGAAACCCATACGGGCGGCGCCAATGCCGACCTTGGCGGGCTGGTCAATGGTGATGCTGGTGTAGTACGAGGGCGAGTCCAGCGCCACGTGCCAGGCCTTGGCGACCGGGTGGGTGGCGGAATTCTGGAACGAGACGGTGCCGTTATAGCTGGCGATACTGCGCGGCCCATGCTTTTTCAGAATCGCCTGCAGCTGGTCGGCGATTTCGTCCAGTGCCTGCGCGCTGCTGATCGCGGTGCGACTGCCGTCTGCGTTCTTTTTCAGCGAGCTCAGGATGCGCTTGGGGTAGTACAACTGCTCCGGCAGTTGCCGCCCCTTGATGCAGGTGTAGCCGCCGTAGACCTCGTTGTCGGTATCCGGCTCGAGCGCGATCAGTTTGTTGTTTTCGACGGTCGCTTCCATCGGACAATAGGCGTGACAGAAGCGGCAGTAGGTCTTTACCGTTTTACGCGTCATACAGTTGCCATCCTCTGCGAGTAGAGCGGTTCATGAGACCGGCAGTTTACTCGGTAAAAAAATCGGCCCGGGGTTTGCCCTGCGGGTCATACACCGGCTCTTCCAGTGCCACCTTGTATTTGGCGACCAGCGGATCGGTGATGCCGTATTTGCCGAGGGCGGCCAGCATCTCCTGGTAGTAGCGGCCGGCCAGGTGCGCCGCGAGATCCTCGACCGATGCCCATTTCTCGAACACACACACCCGCGTCGCCGAGGTCGGGTCCGCCGACCACACATACTGCAGGCAGCCTTGTTGCGTGCGGGTTTCCACCACCAGCTGCGCCGTTTCGGCCAGGGCTTTTTCACGGGTCTCGGCGGGGAGATGGACGGTGCCGGCGATAAGTACGGTCATGATGGAATCCTGCGACAAAGGCGGCATTGGGTGGTTAGCGGGAAGCCTCGGAACAGTAGCAGAATAGGGGTTTTAAAACAATCAGGGTTGACTGATTTTTTGCGAACCGGTATGTTGCGCGCATGACAACTCTGATAAATCGCCAGTATTACCTGGCGTCACGCCCCGTGGGGGAACCCGATGCCAGCAATGTACCCGCGCGGGACGTTCCCGTGCCCGACCCCGCCCCCGGCGAGGTGGTGCTGCGCAATCTCTATATTTCCCTGGACCCGGCCATTCGCGGCTGGATGGGCGATGACCCGAACTACATAGAACCGATCAAGCTGGGCGATGCCGTGCGCAGTTCGGTGATTGGCCGCGTGGTGCACAGCAACAGCCCGGACTATGCGGTCGGCGATGTCGCCATGACCATGGGCGGTTGGGAGCAGTATACGACGGTGCAGGGGGCGACCCTCAATCGACTGGATGAAAGCGCCGGCATTCCCCTGAGTACGTTCCTCGGTGTGCTGGGCCCCACCGGCCTCACCGCCTATTTCGGTTTGCTGGAAGTGGGCAAGCCCAAAGCAGGGGAGACGGTGCTGGTGAGCGCTGCGGCCGGCGCGGTCGGCTCCATTGTCGGACAGATCGCGAAGATGCAAGGCTGCCGCGTGGTCGGTATGGCCGGCAGCGATGACAAGTGTCGCTGGCTCACCGATGAACTGGGCTTCGACGCCGCCATCAACTACAAGACCTGCGGTGATTATGTCGCTGCGATTCAAAAAGGCCTGTCCCGCTGGCGTGGATGTGTATTTCGACAACGTGGGCGGTGAGATTCTGGATGCCACGCTGCTGTGCCTGAACAAATTTGCACGGGTGGCGGTGTGCGGCTGGATTTCAACCTATAACGTGCCCAACGCGCCCGGCCCGACC
The DNA here is from genome assembly GCA_963747995.1 of uncultured Gammaproteobacteria bacterium. Taxonomy (GTDB): domain Bacteria; phylum Pseudomonadota; class Gammaproteobacteria; order Pseudomonadales; family Halieaceae; genus Marimicrobium. The sequence continues at coordinate 5,456 of CAVVHD010000010.1, forward strand.
AATCTGTGGCAACTGGTTGCCGAGAGCGTGACCGTGCAGGGTTTTACCGTGCTCGATTACATGGACCGCTTCGCCGAAGGCATCGGCCAGCTCGCCCAGTGGGTGATGGCGGGGAAGCTCAAGTATCGCGAGGAAGTGGTCGACGGGCTGGACAATATCCTGCCGACCTTCCTGCGGCTGTTTGATGGTTCCAACCAGGGCAAGCTGGTGGTTCGGCTGCCGGAGTAGCGTGCCGCAGCTAAAGCAGACGTTAGAATCAGCACACTACCGGAACTGCTTCCGGCAGCGTGCGTTACCCCGGATCACGACACCAACATATCCGCCCTGTTTACGATGAACGACTTCGTGGCGGCCTCGTCCACGGCATACTCTTTGGAGTCAATCGTGGTGATAAAGCGGTGGCTGGCCGTTACCGTCTCGCGACTGAACGCCACGTGCAGATAACCCCGGCCGACCAGGTTGGCATAGACCAGGTCATCCACCAGGGTCGTCACCAGCGGGCTGAACAGGGCGGCGTTGCGCCTCCCAGAATCACGTCAAGCCCCGGCGAACTGACGCTGGTGCCGCCAAATTCCACGCCCGCAATTTTGCCGTCGTAGGTCAGCTGTGACGTCCAGGCGTTGTGCGTGTCGCCTGCCAGCACCACGAGTTTGGAGCCCAACTGCTGCGCGAATGACAGAATATCGTCGCGCTCAGCCGCGTAGCCGTCCCAGGCATCCAGGTTGTAGGGAATGGCCGACGCCAGCAGCGCGTTCTGCTCCGGCGTGCGCTGGTCCGGCGGTGTCTTTTTGGCGAGTACAGCATGCCACCACTGCGGCTAGTACCCTTGTCCAGCTGCGGATTATCGGGGGAGATACCCGGATCCAGTGACTTCCAGGATGGGCGCGGGCAAGTGGTAGCGGCTCATCAGCACCTGCTGCCCCAGCACCTGCCACTGCGCGCTGCTCTGGTTCAACTGCTCGCGCAGCCAGCCGAACTGTTCGCTGCCCAACAGGGTGCGATTGGGGTCGTCAAAGCCGGCGCGCGCCTGTTCCACATCAATGATACCGTCGGTGGCAAAGTCGCTGTAGGTGAACTGCTCGTCGCGCCCGATAATGCGCGTGTCCAGCATCAGCAGGTCCAGCAGGTCGCCATACTGGAAGCGGCGGTAGATGATGTCGTCCATGCTGGCGGGTGGTCGCACCGGCAGCCATTCGTGCCAGGCCTGCAGCGCCGCCATCTTGCGCTCGACGAAGCTGCCCTCCGTGCCGGGGTCGTGGTTTTCGGCGCCGTCTCTCCAGGCGTCGTTGGCCACCTCGTGGTCGTCCCACACGATGATGAAGGGGTGGGCCGCGTGGGCCGCCTGCAGGTCCTCATCCCGGCGGTACTGCGCGTAGCGGGTGCGGTAGTCGGCGAGGGACAGTAATTCATTGGCCGGTTCCACCACCCGCCCAAACTCCTCGGCGCGCTCGCTGGCGTAACCTTCGGCGCTGTACTCGTAGAGGTAGTCACCCAGGTGCAGCACGGCGTCCACGTCCTGGTTGGCGACTTCGCGGTACACGTTGAAAAATCCGGCGGGGTAATTGGAGCAGGACACCACCGCAAAGGTGGCGGCCTCTATCGCGCCCTGTGGCAGGGTGCGGGTTTTGCCCGCCATCGACGTCTTGTTGACGGTCAGAAAGCGGTAATAGTAGACGGTGTTCGGCTGCAGGCCTTCCACGTCGACCTTGACCGTGTAGTCAACGTCCGCCGAGGTGTTGCCGCTGCCCTGTTTTACTTTATTGGCAAAGCCGGCATCCGTGGCCACTTCCCAGCCGACCCAGATTTGTCCGTCCGTCTCGGGGGTGACCCGGGTCCAGATGATGACGCGGTCTGTCAGCGGGTCACCGGAGGCGACGCCGTGGTTAAAATCGGCAGGCAGGGTATTCAGCGAATTCGAATTGTTCGAGCCGCTGGAGCAGGCGATCAGGTTGCTGCCCAGGATCGGGATCAGGGAGCTGGCGGCCAGCGCCTTGACCAGTGTGCGACGTTTGAAATCAGGGGGCGTGGTCATGGGTGGTTCCTCTTATTTTGGGTTGGGAACGATACTATGCCTGGTACAAGGCATTCGTGTTACAAGGCTGCTGCAGTATATAGCCAGTAGGCCTGCGACGCTATCAGGGGATGACCGCACTCAAAACATGCGCGGATGCTCGCTGACGGTGCCGCCCTCCACGGGAAACTGGCCGCCCGTGCAAAAACTGGCCTCATCCGAGGCCAGGAACAATGCCATTGCCGCCACTTCCTCCACCGTGCCCAGGCGTCCCATGGGCGACATGCGCTTGAGCCGGTCCTCGATGAACGGCGTATCGACAAGCGCCTTGCGCAAAATATTGGTCAGGGTGGCCCCCGGGTGAATGGAATTGACCCGGATATTGAGGCCCTGCGTCGCGCAGTACACCGCGACCGATTTGGTCAGGCCGACCACGCCGGCCTTGGACGTGGTGTAGGCCACATCCGAGGGAATCGCCAGGTAGGAGGTGGACGAGGCCGTGTTGACGATAGCGCCGCCGCTGGCATCCGGGTTTTCGCGCATCAGGGCAATGGCGGTCTGGCAGCCCAGCATCATGCCGGTCAGGTTGACCGCCAGCAGCCGGTTCCAGGTCGCCACGTCTGCCTCCACAATCGACTGGTTACTGACAATGCCGGCATTGTTGAGCAGGGCGTCGAGCCGCCCATAGTCGCTGCGCAGGGTATGCGCCAGTGCCTGCCAATCCGATTCACTGCTGACATCGAGTGCGGCGAAGCGCGCGCCACACTCGCGGCTCACCTGCAGGCCGGCTTCTTCATCCACATCGGCCAGCACCACCCGGGCGCCCTCGGCGCAAAAGCGCCGCACCATACCCTCACCGATCCCGGACGCGCCGCCGGTAATGACGACCACTTTATCCTGCATCCTGCCGTTCATCGTCCGTTCTCCCTTGCGTTTTTCCGGTCGAGTATAGCCCACGCGTCATTGATGATAGTCTCCTCTTTGACAATACACAGGGGGCACCATGAAGCAAATCAGGGATCGGGTCGCAGTGGTAACAGGCGCCGGTAGCGGCATTGGCAGGGCGCTGAGCCTGGAGCTCGCACGGCGGGCGCGCGGCTGGCGCTCGTGGATGTCGATGAGCGCAGGCTGTCGGAGGTGAAGGCGGCCATCGAGGCATTGGGAGGTGTAGCCAGCGTGCACCGGGTGGACGTGTCCAGCAAGCAACAGATGTCGGCGCTGCCCGAACAGGTTGTCGCCGAGCACGGTGGGGTGCACCTGCTGTTCAATAATGCCGGGGTTTCCGTCAACCACACCTTTATGCAGCAGGAATTGGATGACCTGGAATGGATTACCGGGATCAATTACTGGGGCGTGATCTACGGTTGCAAGTATTTCCTGCCCTACCTGTTAAAAGAGGATGAGGCGCATATCGTCAACCTGTCCAGTTCCGCGGGCCTCACCGGCATGAAGGGGCAGAGTTCCTATGCGGCAACCAAATTTGCGGTGCGAGGATTGAGCGAGTGCCTGTATATAGAGCTGGCGGGCACCGCGGTGGGAATTACCTGCGTACACCCTGGGGCAGTGGCGACCAATATTCTGGCGGCAGCGCGTATGGAATCCTCGCACCGGGAAAAAATGCTCAGGTTCTTTCACCTGGCCATGCCGGCGGAAAAGGCGGCGCGCCTGATTCTTCGCGCCGTACAGAAGCGGCGCTTCAAGCTGGTGTTTTGCGTTGAGTCCAGAGTACTGGATATATGAAGCGACTGGCCCCGGTCGGAACACTCACGCTAATGCGCTGGGCCAACGTTCCGGGGCGACCTGAGGCAATCGCTGCCGCTACAGCGGGGTATAAGTGCCGCTCAGGTCAGCGGGTCCGTTGTAAATGAAGCTGTAGTGACGGGACTGGAACAGCCATTGGCCGTCCTGTTTGACATAGGTATCCAGATAGCGGCTGAGCACGGTGCTGGCATTGCCTTGCAGGTCACGCGTGTACTCATGCAAGTACCAGTGGCCGCTGGCGGTATTGCCGTCGACCTTGAACAGGCAGGAGCTGGGCAGCATCAGGGCGAATTCAAAACTGCCCATCATCTGTTGCCACAGGGCCAGGATATTGTCCCGGCCGCTGACCGGATTCCCCAGCAGGTTCCATACCCCGTCCGCAGCCCAGGTGGCGACCCAGGCAGCCGGCATCACGGCGGTTTACCGCATCCGCGTAGCGGCCCATGAGGTTTCTCAGGGCCAGTTCGTCTTCCAGTGCATTCATGGTGGTCTACCTGTGGACTTGATGGACCGTAACTGTAGCGCCACCAGGGGTGAAAAGAAACAGACGAGACTGTTTTTTAATGGGATGTGCTGTTACTATCTGCCCCCCTAATCTGCCGGTCTGTAAAAACCGCTAACACATCCGAGGTGAGCTGATGGATTTGAGTGCCTTTCCCTATCTGCAGGGCAATTATGCGCCGGTCGCTGAAGAGCGCGATTGTGGCGAAGACCAACTGACCATCGAAGGCGAAATACCGCGCAAACTGGCCGGTGCCTTTATGCGCGATGGCGCCAACGTTGCGTTCCAGCCCAACCATTATGTGTATCCGCTGGATGGCGACGGCATGGTCCATGCGGTGTATTTCCGTGATGGCCACGTGCAGTACAAAAACCGCTGGGTGGAAACCAGCCACCTGAAAACGGAACGAAAATTCAACCGCATGATTTACGGCAGCGTTGGCAAAATCGTGCCGGTGCCACAAGAGGTGATTGACGCAGGGGGTGAACCCAATCCCGTGCGCAACACCGCCAATACCAATGTGCTTTACCACGGCGGTAAGCTCTTCGCCATGTGGGAGGGCGGCTTCCCCCACCTGCTCAACAACGATCTGTCCACCGTAGGCCTGTACGACTACGACGGCACACTCAAGCCGGGCGATGCGCTGACCGCCCATCCGAAGGTGTGTCCCGATACCGGGCAACTGGTGTCCTGTACCCAGCGCTGGGACAGCTCCAATTACTGGGTGCAGATTTTCGACGCCAGCGGCAAACACATGAAGACGATTCCGGTGGCGTTTGAGCGCAAGGGCATCATCCACGATCTGCAGATCACCCCCAACTACGTCATCATCTTCTACGCGCCCGCTTTTCACAGCCTGGAAAAAGCCATGAAGGGTGAAAATCCCTTTATGTGGGAACCCGAGCTGGGCACCAAAGTTGTCGTCATCCCCAGGGACGGCACAGGCAAGCAGATGGTGTTCGAAACCGATCCCTTTTTCAGCTGGCACTTCTGCAACGGCTTTGAGCGCGGCGCCAGGATTATTCTCGATTACGTCTGGATCAGTTCCATTCCGTTTACCACGGAGCAGGGCAGTGGAGTGGAGAAGCAACCGCGCCGCATGCACCGCATGACGCTGGACCTGGTAACCAAGCAAGTGACCGACGAGCAGTTTTCCGATGTCTTTTGCGAGTTTTCCCGCGTGGATGAGCGCCGCATGGGCAAGGATTATCGCTACGGTTTCGCCGCGTCCTCCAATCGCGAGTGGGGGGATGCGCACGGTTACAACTGTACTGGCCGCTACGATTTCAAGAGCGGCGAGACCAAGCTGTGGGAATTTGGTCCCGAGGCCAATGCTGGCGAGCCGGTACATGTACCCAATCCGGACAGTGAGCGCGAGGAAGACGGCTGGGTGATGTGCTTTGTGCACAACCCCGGTGAGGGCGCCTTTCTCTCCATTCTCAGTGCCGGTGATTTCGACAATGGCCCTGTCGCCAAGGTGCATATCCCGGGGCGCGTGCCCAACGGCTTCCATGCCAACTGGATGCAGGGCCTGACACTCAACTAACACTTAACTCGATACGTGACCACCCGGAGCCTTGCGGCATGACCAGTCGACCTGAGATGGACTTAAGCATCTCACCCTATCTGCAGGGCAGTTATGCCCCCGTGCTCGAGGAATATGACTTCGACCAGGGAGAGGGCGGCTTGCGTGTCGAGGGCGAAATTCCGGCCGATTTGCGCGGCGCTTTTATGCGCAACGGGCCGAATATCGCCTGGCAGCCCGACCACTACGTGTATCCCGCCGATGGTGATGGCATGGTGCACGCCGTGTACTTCAAGGATGGCCGGGTACATTACCGTAACCGCTGGGTGCGTACCGCAGGCTTTCAGGTCGAGGAAACACTCGGCCGTTCCTGCTATGGCAGTATCGGGAAAATCCGCATGCCGGATGCAGAGACCGTTGCGGCCGGCGGCCCACCCAGTCCCCTCAAAAACCTGGCCAATACCAATATTGTGTATCACGGAAAAAAGCTGCTGGCACTGTGGGAAGTGGGTAACGCCCACGAACTGACGGCAGATCTGGCCACGGTGGGGGAATGGGATTATGACGGTGCCGTGCTACCGGGCGATGGCCTGACGGCTCATCCGAAAATCTGCGGGCGCACCGGCGAACTGGTGACCTGCACGCAGCGCTGGGATGCGCCGTTTTATACACTGCGTATCATGGATAAGAATGGCAAGCAGACACTGTCGAAAGTGGTGGAGATGCCCGATCGCGCGGTGATGCACGATATGCAGATATGCGGCGACTACGTGGTGATCTTCTATCCGCCCGCGTTTACCAATCTGGATGCAGGACTCACCGGCGGCAATCCGTTCAGTTGGCACGGCGACCGGCCGACGCGCATTTGCGCCATACCCAGGGACGGTGGCGAGCCGATCTGGTTCGAGAAATCGACTTTTTTCAGCTGGCACTTCACCAATGGTTTCCAGAGCGGCGACACGCTCTATGTTGACTATGTGTGGATGGCCAGCGTACCGTTTGCGCTTGATCCCAACAGCGGTCGTGAACGCCAGACCCGCAATATGCATCGCATGACACTGAACCTGACAACCGGTGCCGTCAGCGATGAGAAACTGGGGTCCACCTATTGTGAATTCGGCAGGGCGGATGATCGCCGCTGCGGCCTGCGTTATCGCTACGGTTTTGCCGCGGCGTCAGATAGCGCTGAATGGGATGGCCCGAACCATAGCTACAACGGCGTAATCCGCTATGACATGGATAGCGGCGCTGCCAGCTTCTGGGACTACGGTGCAGGCGCCAGCGCCGGCGAGCCGGTGCATGTGCCCAGCCCCGGCAGTGAGCGCGAAGAGGACGGTTACCTGATGAGCTATGTGACTCATCCGCAGGAGGGCGCGTTCCTGTCCATCCTCAGTGCCGGCGATATTGAGCGCGGCCCACTGGCCCGTGTGTTTATTCCCAGCCGTGTGCCCAATGGTTTTCACGCCAATTGGATGCCCGGGCTGACGCTGTAATGACAATAGCAATACAACAGAAATTTGAGTAAGACGCTACCGATGAAAACAATTCAATATGCCACGCAAGTACCAGGAGTAATCAATGCCGCTGGATAAAGAAAAATTTCTACAAGCCTATCGCACCATGCGCACCATTCGTGACTTCGAGTACCGGGTCAGTGATGAATTCGGCAAGGGCAATATTCCGGGGTTCCTGCACCTGTACGCCGGACAGGAAGCGATTGCCACCGGCATGTGCATGAACCTCGATGACGATGACTACATTGTCAGCACCCATCGGGGCCACGGTCACTGTATCGCCAAGGGCGGCGATGTCGGCGATATGATGAAAGAGATCATGGCGAAACAGGGCGGCAGCTGCGCGGGCAAAGGCGGCTCGATGCACATCGCGGCCGTCGAGAAAGGTATGCTGGGCGCCAACGCCATCGTCGGTGGTGGGCCACCACTGATCGTTGGTGCTGCGCTCTCCGCCAAAACCCTTGGAACGGACCGTGTCGGTGTTTCCTTTACCGGCGACGGCGGTTCCAACCAGGGCACCACTTTTGAAGCAATGAATTTGGCCGTGGTACTGCAGGTGCCGGCTATTTTTATGTTTGAAAATAATGGCTATGGCGAGGGTACGGCAGCGGGCTATGCGGTGGGTTCCAAGGATATCGCCAGTCGCGCAGCGGCATTTGGCATGCCCGCCCTGAAAGTGGACGGCTCGGATATTTTTGCCGTGTATGACACCTGCCAGAAAGCAGTGAAGCATTGTCGCGCCGGCAAGGGTCCGATCACCATTGAGGCCAGTATTACCCGCTTCCGCGGCCATTTCGAGGGCGATGCCCAGGCCTACCGTGGCAAGGGCGAGGTCAAGCGACTGATGAAAGACCTCGACTGTCTCAAGATTGCCAGTGACAACGCCATCAAGAAAAAGCTGGTGACGAAGGCGCAGTTGACCAAGATCGACGAAGAAGTGGCCGCGTACATTGATGCGGCAGCCATGGCTGCCCTGGCTGCACCCGGTCCGGACGTGTCGGAGCTGTTGACCGATGTCTACAGCTCCGCGTATTGAACAACTGGCCCCTGCATAGCGTGTTAATGCATACAGAATCTGGAGTAATCAAGTAATGCCAATCAAGACCTATAGACAAGCCATCAACGAGGCCATGGCGCAGGAAATGCGCCGCGACAGCACGGTTATCGTGATCGGCGAGGACGTTGCCGGTGGGGCTGGCTGTGATGGTGATCGCGATGCCTACGGCGGTGTCATGGGTGTCACCAAGGGCCTCTTCCCCGAGTTCGGTGAGCGCCGCGTGATCGATACACCGATTACTGAATCCGCCATCATGGGCGCGGCGGCGGGCGCAGCGCAAACTGGCCTGCGCCCCATTGCTGAACTGATGTTCATGGATTTTCTGGGCGTGTGTTTCGACCAGATCTACAATCAAGCGGCGAAATTTCGCTATATGTTCGGCGGCAAGGCACAGTGCCCCATGGTGGTACGCACCATGGCGGGTGCCGGTTTGCGCGGCGGCGCACAGCATTCCCAGAACCTGACACAGATGGTCACCATGGTGCCGGGCTTGAAGGTGGTCTGTCCCACCAATGCTTACGACGCCAAGGGCTTGCTGATCACGGCGATTCGCGACAATGATTGCGTGATCTTCGTGGAGGATAAATTCCTTTACGAAACCAGCTGCGAAGTACCCGATGAGATGTACACCATCCCCTTTGGCGAGGCCCGTTTTTTGCGGGAGGGTACTGATGTCACTATCGTGGGGATTTCCAATACCGTGAACAAGGCCTTGGCCGTGGCGAATCGCCTGGCGCTTGAGGGCATCAGTTGTGATGTTATCGATCCACGCACCACGTCGCCGCTGGATGAAGAGGCCATCATCGAGAGCGTCGAGACGACCGGGCGCCTGGTAGTAGTGGATGAGATGACGCCACGCTGTGGCCTGGCGGCAGACATCTCCAGTATCGTTGCTGAAAAAGCGTTTGGCGCGCTGCGCGCGCCCATTATGAAAGTCACTGCGGCCCATTCGCCCATTCCCTTTGCGCCCGCGCTGGAAGATGCCTGGATGCCACAGGAGAGTGACATTGAGGCGGCGGTGCGCTACGTGCTGGGGTACAAGCGATGAGTACACTGCATGCCCTCACCGTGCCCAAGTGGGGAATGTCCATGGAAGAGGGCGAGATTTCCCAATGGCGTGTCGCGGTGGGCGACAAGCTTGCCGTTGGCGATGAAGTGGTCGATATCGAAACGTCCAAGATCGTCAACGCGGCGGAAAGCCCTGTCGCTGGCACTCTGGTGCGGATAGTCGGCGAGGTGGGCCAGACACTGAAGGTTGGCATGTTGCTGGGTGTGGTAGCGACAGGCGCTGCCAGTGACAAAGATATTGATGCGTTTGTCGCAGGGTTTGTGCCGGATGCAGCGGGTGCCGCGCGGGCCCAGGGCTCTGCTGCGACAGCCGCGGTTGCCCCGGCCGCTCAGGCGAAACCGGCAGTGCAGGAAACGGCTGTGGCTACTGCAGCTCCCGTAGCAGCGGGCGCACTGTCGCACGGTCCGGACGATTCCACGGTCAATGCGTCGACCGTCGCGCGGCGCATCGCCAAAGCGCATAACATAAATCTGCACAACGTTCCCGCCACCGGTCGTAATGGGCGTGTTTCCAAGCACGACGTCGAGCAAGCAGGTGGTATTCGTATTCAAGCGAGACCGCTGGCGGGTGTTGCCGCCTCGTCCAACGCGCCGCAGCGTTCCACCGCGGATGATTCGCACATTGCCTCCACCCCAGTGGCCAGGCGTATGGCGCGTACTTTGAACATCAACCTCAATGATGTGACGGCCACCGGTAAGCGCGGCCGTGTCAGTAAAGAGGATGTCGAGCGAGCGGCAGTCGCTGCTACCGGTGTGGCGTTTTATCGGGAACAGAAACTCAGCAGTATGCGCAAGACGATAGCCGCGCGACTGACCGAGTCCAAGCAGACCATTCCCCATTACCGCGTCAGCGTGGATATAGAAATCGACAGCCTGTTGCAACAGCGCGCCTATATGAACGGCAAGCTGGGGCACAAAATTTCCGTGAACGATTTTGTGATCAAGGCCTGTGCCAGCGCGCTGGGTCAGGTGCCAGAAGTGAACGTGCAGTATACGGGTGACTGTATTCGCCAATTCGACCAGGTCGACATTTCAATCGCGGTCGCGGTGAAAGGGGGATTGATCACCCCGGTCGTGCGCAATGTCGGTGCCAAGGGTTTGCCGCAGATCGCTGCCGAGTCCAGTGACCTTGCACATCGAGCGCAGGCTGGTTCGTTGAGTGTGGATGAATTCCAGGGCGGGACTTTCAGTATTTCCAACCTGGGCATGTTCGGTGTAGATCAGTTTGACGCCATTATCAACCTACCCCAGGCGGCGATTCTGGCCGTGGCGGCCGGCGTTAAAAAGCCCGTGGTGCGCGGTGACAGTATCGTTGCGGCAACCGTGATGCGCGTGTCCCTGTCCGCCGATCATCGGGCCATTGATGGTGCCGTGGCGGCGCAGTTCCTGCAATCACTGAAAGGTTTTCTGGAAAATCCGGCGTCAATGCTGCTGTAAGAATGTGAGATAAAATCATGAGCAATCAAGTACCCATCGCCGCAGGTTTGTTCACCTGGCCTGCCGCCAAACCGGCCCTGCTGGCCAGTCGCTGCAAGCAGTGTGGCATCGCCAGCTTTCCCGCAGCCCATTCCTGTATGGCCTGTTCCGGGCAGGACGTTGCGATAGAGGAGTTGCCCGGTCGCGGCACGCTCTGGACCTGGACTATTCAGCAATTTATGCCGAAAACCCCGTATAAGAGTAACGAGACGGCACAGACGTTCAAGCCCTACGGTGTCGGCTATGTCGAACTTCCCGGCGGTGTGCGAGTGGAAGGTCGCCTGACCGAGAACGATCCGCAGAAGTTGCGTATCGGTATGCCGATGGAGGTGGTTTTCGAGCCGTATCGCACCGAGGACAATGGCGACGAGGTGATAAACTTTTTCTTCAAGCCGGTCAATTGATGTCCCGCGCAGGGAATGTTCAAGCACAAGAGTAAACGAGAGAGATCACAATGGATGTAGCAATAGTCGGCATTGGTATTCACCCCTTTGGTCGTACCCCTTCACGCAACGGACTGCAGCAGGGCGCCTACGCTGCGCGCCTTGCCTTGCAAGATGCGGGTATTGAGTGGCGCGACATCCAGTTTGCCTTCGGCGGCAGTGCCAGCGCCGGCAGTGCAGACGCGCTGGTCAATGAGCTGGGACTGACCGGCATACCCTTTATCAATGTGGCCAACGGCTGCGCTACCGGTGGCAGTTCGCTGATTTCCGCATTTAACGCGATTAAGTCCGGTCAATACGATATCGGCATGGTGGCGGGCTTTGACAAGCACGACCGCGGTGCCTTCAATGCCGACCCAAAGGAACTGGGCATCGGCGAGTGGTACGGTGAGGTGGGTATGATGATGACCACCCAGTTTTTCGCCATGAAAATACAGAAGTACATGCACGATTACGGTATCACGACCCCGACCCTGGCTAAGGTCGCCGAGAAGGCGTTTATCAATGGCGCAAAAAATCCCAACGCCTGGCGCAGGGAGCCAATCAGCGTGGAGGAGATTACCAACTCTACGATGGTGAATAACCCGCTGACCAAGTTTATGTTTTGCTCGCCAGCGGAGGGCGCTGTGGCCATGGTGTTGTGCCGCGCCGATCATGCCGCGCGCTATGCCGACACGCCGGTGTATTTGAAGGCTGCCGCGATGAAATCCCGTCGTTTTGGCTCCTTTGAGGTATTCGCTCCCAGCCAGGCACTGCAGCAGGTGGATGGCCCCACGGTGGACGCGTCCAAAGCGGCTTTTGAGATGGCGGGTGTGGGACCACAGGATATGGATGTTTTGCAACTGCAGGATACTGAAGTCGGCGCCGAGATCATGCACATGGCAGAGAATGGCTTCTGTGAACACGGTGAGCAGGAAGCGCTGATTCAGGCCGGTGCCACGCACATCGGTGGCAGTATGCCGGTCAATACTGATGGCGGCTGCCTGGCCAATGGCGAACCGATAGGCGCATCCGGTTTGCGTCAGGTCTATGAAAATGTGCTGCAATTGCGTGGGCAGGCGGGAGAGCATCAGGTGCCCGGCAATCCAAAGCTGGCCTATACACATGTATATGGTGCGCCCGGTATCAGTGCGGTTACGATTCTGCAGCGCTAGTGCAACAGCAAAGAGGTTGGTCCTATGAATGAGAAAGTAAAACTGACGCCGCAGCAGATCGCGGCCCGCCACCCCTCTGAGACATTCCAGGACCTTCTCGACCTGGAAAAAGTTCATGTGCCTGAGGCATTGCGCGAGAGCACCGACACCTATCTCGGTTCTGAAGATCTCCCGGTGGAGCGTTATATTTCACAGGAATTTTTTGACCGGGAAGTAGAAAAAGTCTGGCGCAAGACCTGGCAGGTGGCCTGTCGCGAGAGCCGGCTGCGCAATCCCGGTGACTACTTTGTTTACGATATTGTGAACGATTCCATCCTGTTGACACGCACCGACGCGGGCGAGCTGAAAGGGTTTTACAATTCCTGCCTGCACCGGGGCCGCGCCTTGAAGCGCGGTGCCGGGCACGCCGATATCCTCCGCTGCCCCTACCATGGCTGGAGTTGGAAGCTGGACGGTGATTTCGATAGCGCGCCCTGTCAGTGGGATTTTCCGCATGTGACAGCGGATACCAATAAGCTGCCGCAGGTGCGCGTGGCGACCTGGGGTGGCTGGGTCTTCATCAATATGGACGATAAAGCGCCAGCACTTGAAGAATACATGGGGGTGTTGCCCGCGCACATGAACCAGTGGAAACACGAGCAGCGTTATGTCTCGCTGCATGTGGAGAAAGTGATTGCCGCCAACTGGAAAGTGGCCCTGGAAGCATTTATCGAGTCGTACCACGCCATCGCCACGCATCCCCAACTGATGCCGTTCCAGGCGATTGATAACTCCCAGTACGATGTCTGGGGCGATCATGTCAGTCGCACCATCACGGCCTACGGGGTGCCCAATCCGACGCACGCCGACCAGTTTACCGAACAGGATTCGATGGATGCGATGATGGAGCTCTCCGGCAGTGAGCTTCGTCCCGAACTGGCGCCTGGCCAGACGGCGCGGGAAAAGCTCGCCGAGATCGCCCTGCCCACCGTCAACGAGCAGTCTGGTGAAGATTTCACAGCACGTGCGACCATGTCCGAGCTCATGGACTCGACGTTGTACCTGCTGTTTCCCAACTTTGCGCCTTGGGCCGGTCATGGCACGGTTATCACCTATCGCCATCGTCCCAACGGCGATGATGTCGACAGTTCCATCATGGATATATTCCTGCTGACACGCTATCCCGAGGGCACTGTGCCGCCAGACGATGCGCCGACCTACCGTCTTGGCATCGATGAGCCGTTCAGCGATGCCGCAGAGGTCATGGGGGCCGGATTGTCCAATGTGTTCAACCAGGATGGCGCCAACCTGCCCCAGGTGCAAAAGGGTTTGAAGGCGTCGAAGAAAGGCGCGGTCAGTCTGGGTAACTACCAGGAAGTGCGCATCCGGCACTTCAACCAGACGCTGGACAAGTATCTCAACGTCTGAACGCACACGTTTGATAGCACACATGAGCCAACTTCTATGAACGACCTGTTACAGCCATTTTTGCTTGAAGGCAAAGTAGCTCTCGTCACCGGCGCCTCCAGCGGCTTCGGCCTGCACTTCGCGCCGCTGTTGGCCCGTGCCGGCGCGAAGGTAGTGCTGGCGGCACGGCGCACCGATCTTATCCAGGCCGAAGCCGAAAAGATTATTGCTGCGGGTGGCGAGGCCCTGGCCGTGACAATGGACGTGACCAGCAGCAAGAGTATTGCCATCGCGCTGGATCAGATCGAGCAGGTCTTCGGTGTGGTCACTGTGGTGATCAATAATGCCGGCATCACCATACCTAAATTGCTGCTGGATCTCAGTGATGAGGACTGGACCAATGTCATCGATACCAATCTCAATGGCGTCGCCTATGTCACGCGGGAAACCGCGCGGCGCATGATCGCTGCCGGCACCGGTGGCAGCATCGTCAATATTGCCTCCATCCTGGCCGAACGCGTGCAGAAGGCCTTGACCAATTACGCCGCATCCAAGGCCGCCGTGGTGCAGTTCACCAAGGTCGCTGCGCTGGAGTTGGCGCAGCACAATATCCGTGTGAATGCGCTGTGCCCCGGCTATTTCCAGACGGCATTGAATCGCGATTGGTTTAAGACGAATGAGGGGCAGGCACTGATCAAGCGTATTCCCCAACGCCGCACGGGCAACCTGGAGGAACTCAATGGCCCGCTGTTGCTGCTGGCCTCCGATGCCGGTTCCCTGATGACGGGAGCGGCGATCACGGTGGACGGTGGACACGTGCTCTCCGATTTGTAACCGCGTAATGTATTTCACCAATCTGAAGGGACTGATGCCTTGATAAAGAATCCGTTGAGCGCCCAGCGCATCAAGCGCGACGGCGCGCTGTGGGGCAACAGGACCATCGCCCAGGGCGCTTGGCAAAAAGCGCAGGAGCGCCCCGATGAGGTGGCGATCTACCTGGAAGGCGAGGCCGCGATTACTTACGCCTCCATCGCGGACGAAGCCCGGCGCCTGATCAGCGGGTTACAACGGCTGGGTATGCAGTCGGGGGACGTGATCAGTTTCCAGTTACCTAACTGGCGTGAGTCAGTAGTGGTGGATATCGCCGCCTGTGCGCTGGGCCTGATTGTCAACCCGGTGATCCCCATTTACCGCGATCACGAACTGCGCTTCATACTCAAGGACGCCAGGACACGCCTTATCTATATTCCCGAGCAAGTGCGCAGCCTGGAGTTTCCGACCATGCTCGCAGCCTTGCGCGCTGATCTGCCTGACCTGGAGTATGTGGTCACAGTGCGCGCCCAGCAGCCGCATAGCGATATGTTGCGTTATGAGGATCTGGTGGACAACGCACCTGTGGACCTGGCCGCGCTGCCCACGGTCGATCCCAACTCAATCAAGGCGATTCTGTATACCTCCGGCACTACCGGCACACCCAAGGCGGTGATGCACAGCCACAACACCCTGGCCCGGGTGATCCAGAATTCACTCGATTACTGGCAGATGGACGAACGCGATGTGATGTTGATGCCTTCCCCGGTCACCCATATCACCGGTTACGGTTCCGGCATGGTGTTGCCGTTTATCTCGCCAGTGAAGTCTGCGTTGATGCATCGTTGGGATGCCGATGCCGCGGTGGCGTTTATCAACGAGGTTGGCGCAACTGCCAGCGTCGGCGCCACACCCTTTCTGGTGGAGCTGATTGCGGCAGCAAAACGACACAATACCGGCCTGCCCAGCATGCGCCTGTTTGCCTGCGGCGGAGCTGCGGTGCCGCCGCAGGTGATCAATGACGCCTGTGCCGCGCTGGACAACTGCCGGGCGTTTCGAGTCTATGGCAGCACGGAGACGCCGGTGATTACGCAGGGTTTTGTTGGCGCCGGGCAGCAGCAACTGGCGGCAGAAACAGACGGCCTGATTTATGCCTACGAGGTAAAAATTCTGGATGAGCAGGGCAGGGAACTGCCGCCGGGCGAGGACGGGGAGATTGCCGCGCGCGGCGCCGGCATGATGCTCGGTTATGCGGATGCGCAGCAGAATGCCGAGGCACATGACAGCGAGGGTTACTTCCTGACCGGAGACATCGGCCATATCACGCCCGATAACGCGATCCTGATTACGGATAGGAAAAAAGACATCATCATCCGCGGCGGCGAAAATATCAGCGCCAAGGAAGTCGAGGATGTGTTGCATGGCCACCCGGATATCCGCGAAGTGGCGGTAGTGGCCATGCCGCATGAGCGACTGGGGGAGGGCGTTTGTGCCTTTATCGTTGCTATGTCCAAAGACAGCGCGTTGGACCTGGCCGCCGTCGCCAGATTCGCGGATAAGGCATTGCTGGCCAAACAAAAAATACCCCAGCACATAGAGCTTGTCTGTGAGCTGCCGCGCACGGCCAGCGGCAAGGTGCGCAAGGATGTACTGCGCAGGCAGATCAGGGACATTTTGGCAGGCGCGAGCTAATGGCACGCTACAATCGTAAGACAACCGCGGAGCAGGTCAGCGAGGGTATCGACCTGACGGGCAGGAATGCGCTGGTGACGGGCGCCAATACCGGCCTGGGCATGGAAACGGCACGCGTGCTGGCACTGCGCGGCGCGCATGTCACCATGGCCTGTCGCAACATGGAAAAGGCCGAGCAAGCCAAGCGCGCGATAGTGGACGCTGCCGCTGGCCGTATCGACACAAACCAGCTCGATCTGTTGGAACTGGACCTGAACTCGCTGGCCAAAACACGACAGTCCGCACAGGCATTCAACAGCCGGGGCCGGCCGCTACACCTGTTGGTAAACAACGCCGGCATCATGATTCCGATGGAGCGGCGCACCGAGGACGGGTTTGAAGCGCACTTGGGGATCAATCACCTCGCCCACTTTCTCTTTACCAACCTCATCCTCGATGCTCTACAGGAAGCCGGCCGCGCTCGCGTGGTCGTGCTGGCCTCCTCGGCCATGGGCATGGCGACACTTACACCGGCACTGGAGGATCTGAACTGGGAGCAGCGTAAATTCAACGGTTTTCGTTCCTACGGCGATTCGAAGTTAATGAACCTGATGTTCGCCAGGGAGCTCAATCGGCGCCACGGCAAGAACGGGATAGTGGCTAATGCCTTGCACCCGGGTGTCATCGCCACGGAATTGGCCCGGGATCAGTCCCTGCCCTTTATGGCGTTGGGCATTTTCATGCTGCCCTTTATGAAGTCAGTGCCACGCGGCGCAGCGACCACGGTCTATGTCGCAACCAGTCCGGAATACCAGATACGCGGCGGCCTGTACTTCAGTGATTGCAAGGAGAAAAGGCCCGACAACAAACTGGCACTGGATGATAAGGTTTGCGGCGCTATCTGGCAGCGCAGCTGCGAGCTGACCGGACTGGAATCATGAACATCTGTAGAGCAGGAAACTGCAGCGAAACAAACTCAACAGACATGACATACAACACTTTTACAGGCGATTGGATATGACGACACTGGCAGGAAAGACAGCAGTAATTCTCGGCGCATCCGGCAGCGCCAACTTTGGTTCAGCGATTGCGCGGCGTCTCGCGGCAGAGGGTGCAAACGTTGTCGTGGCCGCGCGGCGCAGGGAGCCTCTTGAGCAACTGGCGTCTGAGTTGGGCGGCACAGCAGTAGCCTGTGATGTGACCCGTGAGGGCGATATTGAGATGCTGTTTAAAAAGGCTGTGGATACCTATGGTCGGGTAGACATTGCTGTATTCTCGGCAGGTATCCACTCCGGCGTTGCCATTGCCGAATTGACTGCGCAGACGATACGGCCCACGCTTGAAATCAGCTTTATCGGCGCGCTGCTGTTTTTCAGGTATGCGGCCGCAGCAATGACCGAGGGCGGTTCGGTAATCACCATATCCTCGCTGACCGCGCGCATTCCCGGCCCCGGCCTTGCAGTGTATTCTGCGGCTCGCGCCGGCATTGATTACGCGATCAGGGTCGCCGCAGTTGAGTACGGCGAGCAAAAAGTGCGCTTCAATTCCATCGCTGCTGGCTTGATCCAGACCGATATGACCGATGCCTTTTTCTCGATGCAACCAATTATCGAGGGACACATCAACGCCACACCCTGCGGGCGTATGGGCACGCTCGATGATATGGCTGAAGCGGCATTGTTCCTGGCCGATGGCCAGCGTTCGGGCTATCTCAATGGCCAGATACTGGATCTTGCTGGCGGGCAGCAGCATGGCAGGCTTCCGCGCTACTAATTTTTTGGCCAACACATAAACTGTACCGGAGAGAATCAACATGGCAGACGCCGAAATGCAGGGTTACGAGGATGTTACGCTCTATCAACTGAGCGATGCGCGTGAGCAGGAGTTGCTACATAAACAGATCGAGTGCAACTTCATCTGGACCAACAAGGACGGCCATGGCCTGGGTGTGATCATGAATTACGTGGCCCGTAACGGCTCTATCTGGGTAACGGCAACAAGTCAGCGGGCACGCGTGAAGGCGTTACGGCGTGACCCCAGGGCATCTGTGGTCATTTCCAGTATGGGTACTGACATGGGCCCCGGTAAGACAATTACCTACAAGGGTCATGTCATCATCCATGATGACCAGGCCACCAAGGACTGGTTCTACCCGGCCATGGCGGCGATCATCAGCCCGTATCCCGCACCTACTGTGGAGGCGGCAATCAAGCACCTGGATACGCCGCTGCGCGTTATTCTGGAACTGGTGCCGGAAAAAGCCATCAAGTTTGACGGTGATGCTATTTCAAAGGCCTCTTATGACGGGAAGGTCCCGGGCCACGAGGCGTAATTCGAGAGTCTGTTCAGCCCAGTTGACAGTAGCGCCACTGCACGGGCATCGTGTCAGGCTACGGTGTCCGGGTACGTGGCGTGACTTCATCTGTCGCCACTTTCCCGTGCTGGCATACTTCACGCGAGAATACTTTCCATCATGGCCCTACGCCGCGTCATCCTGCCCGTTTTGCTTGTCCTGCCGGTCATTGCCGGAGCCTGGGCTTACCTGGCCGTTATCGGGTATCTGGGTGAGCCACAGGGTGTCGGAGAGATGGCCAGCGTCCCCCGCGACCCAGCGGTCGTCAGTGAGGAGCAGCTGCGCCAGCGCGCTGCCCGCGATAAGCTGTCCGGCGCAGAACCGTATGCCCAGCCGGAGAAGCAGATCCTGTTCGGTGACCTGCACGTTCACACCACCTATTCTTCTGACGCCTACAATGCCAGTCTGCCGATGTACCAGGGCGAAGGCTCACATCCGCCGGGGGACGCCTGTGATTTTGCCCGTTATTGCTCGGGTCTGGATTTCTGGTCAATCAATGACCATGCCGAGGGGCTGACACCGCAGCTGTGGTCACAGACCAAGGATATGGTGCGCCAGTGCAACGCGGTGGCAGGTGATCCCGCCAATCCCGATATGGTGACGTTCCTCGGCTGGGAGTGGACTCAGACCGGGAGTACGGCTGAAAGCCACTATGGCCACAAAAATGTGGTGTTGCGCGACACAGAGGAGAGTCAGGTGCCTGCACGTCCCATTGCTGCGCAACAATGGGAGTCTCCCCAGGGGATCAGCCTGTATACTGCGAAATTACGCCTGCTGCTGCTAGCAGGCGTGGCCGACGGCAATGTACGACAGTTTTATCACAACATTAAGCGCCTGCTGCAGGGCGATGACGAATTATCCGCAGTACTCGATGGCGCTGTACGGCAGCAGTATTACAACTACATTCATTTCCTGCAGGACCAGGACGAACTGGTGCCCTGTGCACGTGGAAAAGCGGAACGGGAACTGCCCGAAGATTGCCAGGAAAGTGCCCTCACGCCGACCGAATTGTTTGCCAAACTGGACGACTGGGGTTATCCCTACCTGACCATTCCCCATGGCAATACCTGGGGTTTCTACACGCCACCCCTGAGCAGCTGGGACAAGCAGCTGGCAGCGCACACGGATCCCGAGCGACATGAACCGCTGATCGAAATTTTTTCAGGGCACGGCAATTCCGAATATTATCGTCCGTGGCGCGCCGTGGCGGTTGATGAACTGGGCAACAGCTACTGCCCGGCGCCTACTGCGGATTTCCTGCCCGAATGCTGGCAAGCCGGAGAGATTATCCGCAAGCGCTGCCTAGCGGTAGGGGAGACTGAGCAAGAGTGCGAGCGACGGGCTGTGGGTACGCGCGCCAATTTTATCCTGACCAAGGATTCTGGCCACTGGACGGTACCGGGTACTACCGTGGAAGATTGGCTGGATGCGGGCCAGTGCCGCGACTGCTATATGCCAACCTACAATTTTCGACCCACCAATTCGGTGCAGTACGGTCTGGCCATACGAGATTTCTCCGATGCGACCCGGCCCCCCCAACGTTTTCGCTGGGGCATCATTGGGTCATCTGATTCACATACCGCGCGCGCCGGCAACGGGTATAAGGAGATCATGCGCCGCAATATGACTGACGCGGGCGTGGAGCAAGTTGGACCATCGGCGTTCCTGGTCGAGCAGGAACCCTTACCAAACTTTGTCACGCTGGAGCAGACAGGCGGAATCCGGGGCCCATTTTTTGAGCGGCACTCTTCCTTTTTCGGCACCGGGGGCCTGGTTGCGGTCCACGCCAACGGGCGTGATCGGCAGGCGATCTGGGATGCCCTGCAGCGCAAGGAAGTGTATGCCACCAGCGGCGATCGGATTTTGTTGTGGTTTGACCTGATCGATGTGCAACCGGATAAGCGCCTCCCCATGGGCAGTAGTGTCCGTAGTGCAAGCGTGCCGGAGTTTGAAGTCAATGCTGTGGGCGCCTTTGATCAGAAACCCGGTTGTCCCGCTGATAGCTTGCGCGCGCTGCCCGCAGACCGGTTGCAGCGGTTGTGCGGCGGGGAGTGTTATAACCCCGGCGACCGTCGTAAACACATTGATCGTATTGAAGTGGTGCGCATTCGTCCGCAGATTGTCGCCGGTGAAGAGGTGGGTTCCCTGATTGAGGATCCCTGGCGCGTATTACCTTGCCCAGTCGGTGGCGAGGGCTGTACCGTGCGTTTCAGCGATCCCGATTTTGTGTCCGTTCAGCGGGATGCGGTGTATTACGTGCGCGCGCTGGAAGATGCCACACCGACGATAAACGCGGACAATTTGCGCTGTGAGCGCGACGCACAGGGGCAATGTATTGCGGTGAACCCGTGCCGCGCGGTACCGCCAACGGCTTATACGGATGACTGCCTCGCCAATGCACAGGAGCGCGCCTGGTCCTCGCCGATTTTTGTTGATTACGGCATGCCGTTGCAAAATTAGTAGTGTTGCATTCTCAATAGGGGCAAGCGCCTTGGCGTGGCCCGTATGTAAACTCTTCAGCTGAAATAACAATAAACAGGAGTAGTAATAGTGGCCATCGACTTCACCTTCAGTCCCGAAGTGGAACAGGCTCGCGCCGGCATTCGCGAGTTCCTGCACAATACGGTAAAAGCGCGCTACGACGTGCTCAGTGCGAACAAGGCCGCCAGGCGGGAGGACTGGTCCGAGTTGATCAAGGGACTGCGCACGGAGGCCAAAACAAGGGGATTTTGGCTGCCACACATGCCCCAGGAAGTGGGAGGTATGGGATTGGGTGTGACTGCGCTTGCCGCAGTGTCTGCCGAAGCGGCAAAAGTCCCTTACGGTTCCTACATACTCAATGCCCATGCGCCCGATGAAGGTAATATGCACACCCTGCATCACTTTGCCACGCAGTACCAGCGCGAGCACTACCTGAACCCATTACTCGAAGGAGAAGTGCGCTCCTGCTTTTCCATGACCGAGCCTGAAGTGGCTGGCTCAGACCCGACCCTGATTCAAACTACCGCGGTGCAAGACGGTGACGAGTGGGTGATCAATGGACACAAGTGGTTTACCTCCGGTGCCCGCGGAGCAAACTTTGCGATTGTGATTGCCCGCACTGATCCGGATGCGGAGATTCCCCAGGCACGTAACTCTGCTTTTATAGTCGACTGCGACTCGCCCGGTTTTGAGATTGTGCGCGACATCGAGACGATGGCCGGCAGCCACAACCACTGCGAGATTCTGTACAAGGATGTGCGTGTGCCATCAGCCAACCTGCTCGGCGAGCGCGGCGGTGGCCACAAGCTGGGGCAGGTCAGGCTCGGTCCGGCCCGCCTGGCACACTGTATGCGCTGGTTGGGTGAAATCGAAATGGCGCTGGAAATGTTAATCGATCGCGCGAGTAAACGTTTCGCGCACGGCTCGCTGCTCAGTGAGAAGCAGAGTATCCAGTGGATGATGGCGGACAGCGCCATGGAGCTGTATGCCTCCAAGCTGATGGTATTGCACGCCGCCTACAAAATAGAGCATGGCATGGAATTCAAGCAGGAAGTCTCGATGGCCAAACATCATGTCGCCAACACGCTGTGGCGCGTCTGTGACCGCGCGGTGCAGGTGCACGGCGCGCTCGGTTACTCGAAGGACTCGCCCCTGTCGGGCATGTTGCAACAGGCGCGTTGGGCGCGTCTGGCCGACGGTGCGGATGAAGTACACCAGATGCGGATCGCGGATTTGCTGATGCGCGCCTATGCTGACACCGGCTCTATCAATGGCGCGGTTGGGGGCTTGCCCTTGTAGTGCGATTTGCCGCCGCATACGCTACAATTTTAACAGTTTCCACGTGTATACAGCTGCGGAGAACACCCCATGAACAAAGACAATGTCGCTTACCAGATGTCACTCAGGTCGCGTGAGTGCCTCAAAACCAAAGACAAGGCACGCTGGCTTGCCATGTGGGCTGAGGACGGCATCATTGAGGATCCGATCGGCCCCACAATTCTCGATCCTGACGGCAAGGGCCACTCCACGCCAGCTGCTCGGGAAGCCTTCTACGACCGCAACATCGCCAATGCGGATATCGAGTACATCATCCACCAGACCTACACTGCCCACCTGGAGTGCGCCAATATCGTCACCCTCAACGTGTTGATGAATGTCAACGGCAAGCAGTACTCACAGCAGGTCAACGGCGTGTTCACCTACAGTTGCAACGAAGAGGGCAAATTGACCGCCCTGCGCGGCTTCTGGGAGTTCGAGGAGGGCATGGCCACCTTCAAGGAAGTAGCAGCAGCCTGATCAGCGCGCAGGGTGCCTGCGCACCCTGCCTATTTCTTCAGCGCCTCGGTGGTGGTATCGCGCATCACGCCGCCGTCGAAGGTAATCGATTTTTCCGGTACCACTTCAATGATGATGCGTGCCGGTGTATCCAGGAATGCCACAAACGCCTCGGGCGTCGGCGCCGGGCTTTTGGCGTGGCGGGCAAAGTCGGGGTAGAACCAGTCTTTGGTGGCCTGGTCCCTGTGCAAAATTGCATGGCCTTTGAACGTGATGGTCTGGCTCGCATCGTCATCTATGCCGGTGGTGGATATCACCACGCAGCAGCGCGGGTCGCGGGCCAGTGCTTTCATGCGCGCACGCTGTTCGGTCGCTGTGCACCAGATACGGCCATGGCGCCAGATATAACTCATGGTGACACCCATCCCGTGACCGTCTTTGGTGGTCCAGATAAAGGTCAATTCGTTCTGCGCTAACAGCAGCTTTTCCTGTTTCTCCGCCGTCAAACCGTACATGGTGACGTCGTCATAATTGGTTACACTGATTGTACTCATAGGGTCGTGCTCCGGGCAAAATCAGAATAAACAGTACGTCCTGACTGTTTTATGATAAGGTATCACGCCAACAAACTATTGCAAGCGAACGATGCCTTTTCCTTGGCAATGTGCGCGTTGTTTCAATACACGGAGAGAGCGTTTTATGGGCAGAGTGGCAAACAAGGTAGCGCTGATCACCGGCGGTGCATCCGGTCTGGGACTGGCTTCAGCCCGCCGTCTGGCGGAAGAGGGTGCCACGGTAGTGATAGCGGATGTCAACCTAGAGCAGGGGCAGGCGGCTGCCACAGAAATTCCCGGGAGTCGCTTTGAAGTGCTGGACGTGACCCGGGAGGCCAACTGGATAGCGCTGGTGGACAAGGTGATAGCCGAATACGGACGCCTTGATATCCTGCTCAACAGCGCTGGTATCGTGCGCCTTGCCAGCATTGAGGACACCACCGAGGAAATTTGGCGCCTGGTTAACGCGGTGGGCACCGACGGTACTTTCTTTGGCTGCAAGCATGCCCTGCGCGTGATGAAGGCTGCCGGGCGCGGTTCCATTATCAACATGTGCTCAACAGCCAGTATTTCCGGTGGTCCCGGCATCTTTGCCTATGCTGCGTCCAAGAGTGCCATTCGCGGGATCACCAAATCGGTGGCCTGCCTCAGCACCGAGAACGGCTACGGCGTGCGCTGTAATTCGATTCACCCCGGCAATATGCGCACGCCAATGCTGCTGGGTGTGCAGGACATCGTGCGGGCCAACGATCCCGAAGCGGCGCAGGCCATGGACACTCTCTGGATCGGTGAGCCCGTTGATGTGGCGAACATGGTGCTGTTTCTGGCCTCGGATGAATCGAACTCTGTCAATGGCGCCGCGCTGGTCATCGATAATACGATGACCATTACCGCAGGTGTTGTGACCAAAAAATAGCAGCGAGTAGGAATGCCTTCCATGAACAAGCATGTACTGATCAGAAACGCATTGATCGACAGTTACAACAATTACGCCGAGGGCCTGGACAGCAAGAATTGGCCGCTGGTGCGCGCCTGCTTCGCCGATGAGGTGCTGATTGATTATGGCAGCCTCAGCGCCGCGAGCGGCGCTCCAGGCGTCCCGCGCCGCGCTGATGACTGGATGGGCTATTTGCAGGGGGTGATCAACGGTTTCGATATCACGCGCCATTGCATTACCAACCACCGCGTTGTCATATCGGACACCGAGGTCAGTTGTCGCGCCTATCTCTGTGCCGACCACGTCATTTTTCCCAATCCGGAAATGCCCATAGTCGGTGATCAGGATGTGGTGACTGTGGTAGGGGAATATACCAATCACTACCAGCAGATTGATGGCGACTGGAAGATTTGCAGATCAGAGCTGGTGGTGAACTACTCCAGGGGCAACATCGCTCTGTTTACTGCAGCAACCGAGCGGGTCATCGCACAACGCCGCGGCTGAATAGCACCGCGCATCATCACGCCCCGCAAAAACTGAAAACCTGTCGCCCCTCCCGTGAGTGCACGTCTATAGCTCGCCCGATGGGGCTGTTGTCGTGTATTGATGCAGTAACCGCAGGCTCCGTGCTCGAAGCGAGGAAACGCTCGCCCGTGCCTGTCCTGGCCAGGACGACCGCAATATCGGCCTTATCGCGGCGCGCAATCACCGTGTAGGAAATAATCTCACCTTGCTGCGGCGTATCTGTGTAGGGTTGCACCGGAATATCAGCGCAATCCACAGTCAAGTCTCCATCATCCACCCAGTTAATAGCAGCAGCTCGTGCCGGTTCTGTAGTGAGCACAGCAGCGGCGTGTTTGGACAGGATACCGCCATTGGCGCTGACCAGGGCTCGTGCTGGCTTGCCGCGCAGGCGTGCTGCAACTTCTGCCAGTGCATGCAGGCTGTAGTTGTTGCCAGGCCCGCCGAAAAAGGGCAGGCCGCCGGTGACGGTCAATGGGCGTGAGCCGTCCGTGGGCAGGTCCAGTACGGCACAGGCAGCGTGGATGGCGCAGGGAAAGCAACTGTAAATATCGATCAGGTCCATATCCGCATGGGTAGCCCCGGCCATCGCCATGGTAGCGCTGAGTACTCGTGCCATAGCAATAGAGTGGCCCGGATCCGCGCGTTGGGACAGGAACTGGTCCTCGCCCTGCGCGTAGGCTTCCACAAAAATCCACTGACGAGGGTCCACACCGAGTCGACGCGCGTGGCCGACACTGGTGAGCAGCAGAGCCGCGGACTGATTGACAGCATCCTGTGCCACCAACAGCTTGGAGTAGGGCAGACTGATTGGATAATTCGTTGCCCCGACTTTTGCCAACTCCTCTACGGTGTAGGCGACCGGCGACTGCGAGTAGGGGTTAGCTGCCGCCACGCGACTGAACGGCGCCAGCAGCTGTGCCATGTATTGCTGGTGCTGTTGCAAACTGTGACCCATCTGGTGCGCCTGGCTATTCTCGATCAGCGCGTAATAGTGCACCGGCAGGCTCAAGCCGCTGCTGAATTCTTCTTTCGACGCGAAGCGCTTGTGGTATTCGCGCTTATCCAGGGGGGCGTCGAATTCCTCACGCCAGTTATCGTCATAACCCTTGCGCACTGCAAAGCGCTGATTGGCAATGGCCTCCGCGCCGGTGAGCAGGGCGAGTGTCGTTTCGCCCCTTGCAATGGCATGCATTAGCTCCACCATTATCTGCAGCGGCTCGGTGCCGCCGGCGTTGCTGTAGATGCGCTGCGCTGGAGTGGCACCAATGCGACGGGCGACAGACTCCGGTGGGTTATTGCTGCCCCCGAACGGGGATGCCCAGGCCTTGGCGGCATCAGAGAACAGCCGGATGACAGCGATGGTATCTATTTCTCCGGCCGCCACTCCTGCATCGTTGAGTGCACTCTGGCACGCTGTGGCTGCCAATTGCATGGGGGAGCTGAACGGCGGTTGGGATAACGGGTTCAGACGCTCCACGTGCTGTCCGGCGCCGATGATGATCGGAGTGTTGTCCGCAAGTTGCTGGTGTTGCTGTGTTGTCATGGTGAGATTGTCCAGACCCAGTGGCAAGAGACTGCTTGACTACAGCTCCTGTACTGACAGGTTCAATTCATCCCGCAGCGCGGCTGTAGACTCCAGTTGTCCTGAGTTTGTCACCACTGCCGTGCTGGCCAGTTCAGGCTTTAGATAGCTTTCTGTCACCCGCCGCAGATCGTCCAGGCTGACCGCCAGTATGCGCTGGCGGAACAACTCGCGCGTCGCGTGGCTGCGCCCGAACAGGCGATTATGGAAGTGTTGCTTGGCCTCTCCCGCGGGTGAACTGGGCTTGTCCATACTGCCGATGACGCCCAGGATAGCTTCCTCGAGCGCGCGGTACTGGTGCTGTGTATCCAGCATCCATGCCACCGCCAGATCAAAATCCCGAAGCGTCTCGATCAGGCGCGGGTCCCGGTATGAGTAAAAGCGAAATGCTGCGATACCGGAGTCCTGCGTTGCGCCGCCGCCGTAAGCGCCGCCCTGTTCGCGTATCGCCCGGTGTAGAAAGCCGTTGCGCAGAAAACCACCCAGTACAGTCAACGCGGCGGCATCGGGATGTTGCTCAGGCACGGTGGGGTAGGCCCGGGCGCAAAAGTTAACCTGGGTATTCGTCAGCCACATCTCACCGCGACGTTCGCGTACCGAGGCTAGCGTGAAGCGCGCACTTGCCGCGCCACCGGTAGCCTGCGACCAGATGGCACTGGCACTGCGGGCGACCTCGTCCACATGGTGATTTTCGGCTATTACAAGAAATTGCATAGGCATACTCACAAGGTTTGCATGGAGCTCTTCCAGTTGCGCCGCCAGCGCTGTCGGGCCCTGCTCGTGGGCCAAACTGTCGTCCAGGATACGCAGCTGGCGGATACCGGCCAGACCCGACTGGTGATGCTGGAGTCGCGCCAGGGGACTCATGCCAGCAGCTGCGGCTGTCATGGCCAGACTGTGTCCACTGCCGGTTATGGACTGGTCGCGGCGGGCACGCTGTTGGTTAACCAGATCGCGAATCCGGTCGGTCTCCGTAAAATGCACACGGTGCAGCGTGTCGCTCATCAACTTTGCCTGGGCGCTGGCATTGCGCAGCAGCGCCTTGGAGGACAGAGTGAAATTGGCATCTATTGTCTGCTCATCATTGGCGTCACCGCGCATGCTGACGAACGCAGAAATAGAGCCTACCGTCGAGGCCTGGCGCTGTTGTACCGCCATGTACGAATGCTCCCCCAGGCCCACCTCGGTCAGGATGTTGGTATACAGGGGCAGAATTTGAAGTTGTTCATCACGCAGTGGGGGCAGCGGCATTACCGCCTGCTGGTAGACGATACCGTTGGTGCCCTGGCTATAGGTGGTGCAAGGCACACCGTTAAGTAGCGTCTGTTTAAACGACAGTTCGGGCAAGGCGGCGGGCACATCACTGAGCTCGACTTTGGGTAGCATGCTGTCATCGTCGACGCGTGCCTGGCGCGCGACCAGGTCAGCCGCCAGCTGAACGGTGGCGTTGCGCTGCGCTTCATCCATGCCGGCTTTGATGTCGGCCAGGCGCGCAGCCTCGAGCGCCAGCTTTCTGGCGGCCAGTGCGGTGTCCGGTGTCATCACCAGGGTAACGCGGTGCGGATTATCCAGCAGCAGCTGGCGCGCAAGCTGGCGAATATAGTTTGGATCCTTGATCTTCTCCTGCAGGCCGGCGATAACTGGCTCCAGATTGAGCACTGCGATAGGGTCGCTGTAGTGCGTGGCACAGCCCAGTGCCTGCAGAATGAGTTGCAGGCCATAGGGATAGCCGTCGCCGGTGATCTCGCGCTGATGTAGTTCCAGTTGATGTAATACGGCTTCGAGTCGCTGCTGGCTGACGCCCTCCCGGGCCACCTGCTCTATAACCCCAAGCACCAGCGCTTCCAGTGCGTCAGCGTGTTCCGCTTCGCTACCTTCTATGCCACAGCAGAACACCAGTTCGCGCATGGAGTCCTCCAGGCCGCACAAGGGCGATGGCGCTCGGCCCAGATCGGTGGTCTCCAGTGCGTGCTGTAAGGGGGATGCGCTGTTATCCAGCAGTACACTGGACAGCAGTTGGGCCTCCAGCAGTTGCTGCAGGTCAGAGCTTTCGCCCAACATCCAGCCCATCACGAGATGTGTTTTGTGATCAGTTGCGTCGTTGTCGTCGAAGACATAACTGTCCTGCACGCGCTGCGGCTGGGACAGGCGCTGTTCGGGCTGCACCTGGATGCGCTGCGACAGCTTGCCAAAGTGGCGCAGTGCGTTCTCCTCAAACACGCCCTGATGCGTGCTGGCCTCAATATCGCCGAAGGTCATGAATATCGCATTGCTGGGATGATAGTGACTGCGGTAGAACGCCTGCAGCTGCTCGTAACTGAGGTCGGGTATGTGCTGCGGGTCACCGCCACTGTTGTAGTGGTAGGTGCTGGTGGGAAACAGGTACTCGCACATTTTGCCCCACAGCACGCTGCTGACAGAACTCATCGCTCCTTTCATCTCGTTGAATACCACCCCCTTGAACACCAGTTCACTGTCCGGATTAGCGGGTTCAGCAAACTCAACGCGGTGCCCTTCCTGGGCGAAATCCAGTGGATCCAGTCGGGAGAAAAAGACGGCGTCCAGGTAGACCTGCAGGAGATTGTCGAAATCCTTGCGGTTCTGGCTGGCGAAGGGGTAGGCCGTCCAATCCGAGCTGGTAAAGGCGTTCATAAACGTGTTGAGCGACCGGCGCAGCATCATAAAAAATGGATCGCGTACCGGGAAGCGCTGGCTGCCGCACAGTGCGGTATGCTCAAGGATGTGTGCCACGCCGGTGGAGTCCTGGGGCACCGTGCGCAGTGCCACGAGAAAGACATTCTCGCTATTTTCAGAGGCGAGGTGGTAGTGCACAGCGCCCGTCTTTTTGTGCTCGTACTGCTCCACCCGGATGTTGAGGGACTCGATATTCTGCTGGCGAATGGCCGTGAACGCGGGGTGGGCGGTGGAAACAGTGGTGCCGGTTTGACTCATACTGGGTCTCTGGATAGTTGGAAACTACAAAAGCGGGCTATTCTAACGCGAATTCGATTTGCTTTGCTGTGTTTCGCTGGCGTCGACCACCGGGACCAGCTCTATACGGTATAGCCAGGGCCAGCGCTTGCCAGTGACCCAGACAGTCCCGTCGGCGGCATCGCGGGCGATACCGTTGAGCACATCAGTGCCCTGACGATACTCGCCGGGCGGTAGCAGTCCGCGCAGGTCGATGGTTGCGGTGACGACCCCGCTGAGCGGATCGATAATCACGATGCGATCGCTCTGCCAGACGTTGGCCCAGATCGCACCGTCTATCCACTCCAGTTCGTTGAGAAACGTCACCGGCCGACCCTGTTCAGTCACGGTGATGGTACGCAAAACTTTTGCTGTATCGGGTGTCATAAAGAAAAGTTTTTCGCTGCCGTCGCTATAAATCAAGTCAGTGCCGTTATGGGTCAGGCCCCAGCCCTCTCCCGCCAGGGGCAGGGCTCTTTGGAATAGCAGATCGGATTTGCGATAGACCAGCATGGCCCTGTTGCGCCAGGTCAGCTGGTAGACTTTATCGCCGAAGATCGTCAGACCCTCGGCAAAGATACGTGGGTCAAGTTTTCGGGCGACATCCGTTGCCCCGTCGGCAAAGTGGTAACGCAGCAGTTGTGACTCGCCGTAGTTCCCGGCACTGACATACAGGTAGCCGTCATGAATTTCCAGACCCTGTACGAAATTTTCCCGTGCTTGCGGTTTTTGGTCGGTGACCCGCACCGTGTACTGTTGCAATGACGACGCCGCCATGGGCAGACAAGCAGTGAAAAAGAGTATGAAACGCAGGAGATGCATAGCTAGATCCTATTACGTGCCAGATCGCGAATGATAAACCGTGCCGGCGCCACGGCGCGACACAACTCTCGACTGAACGGTAGCGGCTCCTCGCAAATCATACTGGCTAGCAGCTCCGCTGCAATGGGCGTTGACGTCAGGCCGCGCGATCCGTGGGCGGTGCTGACATAGAGACCGGGCAGATAGCCGCCTCGCTTGCTGACGGGATGTTTTCCACTTTTGCGCAGTGACCCGAAATCGTTGAGGAAGCTTGCCATATCAGGCGCAGGTCCCACCATTGGCAGGTAGTCCGGACTTGCGCAGCGATAACCGACACGGCCATCCAGTGCGGCAGGGTCGAGTGACTCAAGTGCCTCCCGCCAAGCCGGTATGGCAGCGGCAAGTTTGGCCAGATTATCACGATGATCGTCAGTCCGCGGGGCGGGGTCGTTACCGCTGATATGGAAAGTAGCTCCAATGCTGTGGCTCCCGTCCCTTGCCGGGGCTATATAGCCCGCGTGGCATAGCGCAGCGCGCAACCCCTCAAAGGTGTGCGTCGCAGGTAGGTGCGTGATTTGGCCGCGTATGGTCTGCAGGGGCAGCCACTTCAGTTGCGGGATCATTGTTGCTGAGGTGCCGGTTGCTACAATGGCGCCGTCAGCCTGCGCCAGGACTTGCTCGCTCGCTACAGCCTGCCATAGTTTACCCTTGGCACACAGCGTAACTGCACCGCAATGCTCAATTACACGAATGTTCGCATTAGTAACAAGGCTCCGGCACACGGCCGCTGGACGCAGCCAGCCTGAGCGCGGGTACCAGTAGCCTGCACAGGGCTGATCGATACCCAGCACCTCGTTGGCACGCGAGGCGTCCAGTACCTGCGCCAGTTCTTCCAGTCCGCCTAAAGCCTCATCCACTGCTGCCATCTCACTGGCGTTGTCACTCTGGTGAAAGCTGCCACATAAATCACCGTCCAGTTGCGCGGTGAGTGTGCCATCCAGAAACATCTGCCGGTAAAAGGTGGATGCAAATTGAAAACTCTGCAGGGCGAAATCCACCAACGCGGAATGCTTGCGCGACAGGCGGGTGTACAGAATGCCCTGGTCGTTACCGGAGCCGGCTCCGGCCAGCGACCCCTGTTCCAGCAGAGTGACGGCAACGCCACGCCTGGCCAGCGCTGCGGCGGCATGACAACCGGCGAGTCCGCCACCCACCACCAGAACGCTCTCAGGTCGGCCAGATGTCCTGGCGGGAATGTCCCAGGACGACATATGACTGCTTGCGGCGGATGTCTGCAGGTTCGCTAGCCTACCGCGCAGGCATTCCCGCTTACGACCGTGGCCGGGTACCTTTTCGACCTGAAATCCTGCATCGGCCAGACTACGGCGCACGTGGCCGGCGACGGTAAACGTGGCCAGAGTGGCCCCCGGTCGACTAAGCGACGCAGCTGCCTGCAGCAGCGGTGCAGTCCACATGGTTGCGTTGTGTGAGGGGGCAAAACCGTCGAGATACCAGGCGTCTACCAGTCGCTGCTCACGACCGGCCAGATCAGACAGCGCCTCTGCTGCATCCTCCCACCATAGATCCAGCCTGACCCGGCCGTCGTCCAGCAGGACTCGATGTTGCCCGGCCAGCAGGCCGGGGTAGGCGTCCAGCAGCGGTTTGGCCAGTGGTGCCAGCGTCGGCCAGACAGTGAGGGCTGTTGCCAGATCAGCCTGCGTCAGTGGATGTTTCTCGATCGAGAAGTAATGGAGGTCTGGACGGGGCTCGGGCAGTTCCCGCCACGCCTGCCAGGTCAGCAGAAAGTTGAGGCCGGTGCCGAAACCCAACTCGCCGACACAGAAATGTCGCCGCCGGTGGTGCCAACGCTGCGGCAGATCGTTGCCTTGGAGAAAAACATGGCGACTTTCGTCGAGCCCATTCTCCTGTGAGTAATAGATATCGTCGAAAGTTTCAGATACCGGTACTCCTGCTTCGTTCCAGTACAGGGTGGCAGGCTGAACACCACGCCAGGGCAAATTGTCTCGATTCATCCTTCTTTTTTCTTGATTTCCAGATCGTCCGGCAACCACGCAGGGATATGGGGTTTGTCAGTTGCCAACAGGTCCTCAATGGCGAATACATGTAACTCGGGGGCGCCGTCCACCGGGCGATACAGTGTGATGAGATAATCCCTCGCACTGGCTTGCTGAGGCAGGCGCACCTGCCACTCGTTCGACAAAATACTGATGGTCGTATCGCCGGGCTGTAACCGTACCCTGGCGATATAGTGATTTTTTCCGATGGGCCGAAGACTACGACTTTCGCTGACGATCAAGGTATCGAAGAGGCGAGTATTGACGAGGTAGATGGGGGCAATGTCGCGGCGGCTCTCGGCAATCCCGGGATCCATAAGTCGTTGGGTGATTTCAGCCAGTGCAGTGCTGCCTTCGGCACCAGTGAGACGCACCTTGCCAGCGCTGAACGGAATGTTTTCCAACAAGTCAGCATCACGCTGGGCCACTTCACGGCGGGATGTTTCTTCCGCGGTGGGTAGTACCAGGGCAGACTCCTGCAATTCGAGATAGTAGCTCTTCAGCAACCCGTGCAGGCGCGCCACATTTTCAGCTTCCGCTTGCGGGTTATATTCAGTGTCGACAGCGGGCAGTTCTTGACTTTCGATCATGTTCCCCGGGTGTGGTTCTTTACTCGACTTGGTAGCCGTGCTATTTGCTGTGTTTGCTGTCTTCATGGTGGCCGGGGATATGTGCTGTTCTCGCAGGGTAACTTCCTGCTCGGTGACGACAATCAGCTGCCTCTTCAACGCTACCGCCTCAACGGCGAGTTTTCTGATTGCCGGATTTGGGCTTTCCTCCGCAGGCTTGCCGTTCGGTTGTAGCATGGCCATGGTCTTGCGATTCTGATCCAGCTCGGCGGTCAGGGACTCTCTCTCGTCGGCGAGTCGCTGCAGGGTTCTGGTCGTTTCAGTGGACTGCCCGCCAGCCTGGCCTGCAAAAAGTATGACACAGGACACAGCCAGACAGCAGAGAAAGCGTCCCTGTGAGCCAGTAACTGTGATAGAAGGATTATGCATGAACAAACCAGCTGATGGGCCAGGAGAGATTACGGTAAATTGCTGCTCAAATGATACCAGATCAGGCGTTAAACCAACCAGCCAGTACACCCCGGCATACATGCAGTCTACATGTTAAGGGCTCGAGGTAGCCACGTTGGCTTGCGCTGCGGTACAGGTTCACACGAAGAATTAGTCCCCGATACGCACCCGGGGAAGACTTGGTCGGTTCAGCACCAGCTTTTCTTTCGGAGCCATCACCTCGGCAGTGCCGGTGACCACCAACTTGCCGTGCTGGTTGAAAACCTGGCATGCAAGGCTGACAATGCTGCGCGTGTCCTTCTTGTCGGTGACTTCGAGATTGACAGTGATGGTGTCGCCCAATCTTACCGGCAGTGTAAAGCGCAGAGTTTGGCCAAGGTAGATGGTGCCGGGCCCAGGTAGTTCCATGGCAATTGCCGCGGAGATAACAGCGCCACTCAACATGCCATGCGCGATGCGTTCCTTGAACTGTGTTGTCGCTGCAAATGCTGCATCCAGGTGCACCGGGTTTACATCCCCTGAAACGATCGCGAAAAGCTGCACATCGCGCTCTTCGATCAGCTTGGAATACGTGGCGGTTTGCCCTATCGTTATCTCGTCGTAGGTATAGTTGCGCATTTGCGGCATGTTGTGGGTCTCGACACAGAAAAGTCCCGCGAAGCTTACCCTATTTTTTTGCACCGTTGCGCAAAAAACCTGACTGGCAGAGCTGCTGTATGCAAGAAAATACCGGACCCGTCAGGCGTGTCCCGGAGATAGTCTACCCACAGGATCTGCCGATCGCTGCAAGTCGGTTGGAGATCGCGCGCGCCATTGCAGCGCACCAGGTAGTGATTATTGCTGGAGAGACCGGGTCCGGTAAGACCACCCAGTTGCCGAAGATTTGCCTGGAGATGGGCCGTGGCGTAGAGCAATTGATCGGCCACACCCAGCCGCGACGACTGGCGGCTCGCACGGTCGCCGTGCGCATCGCGCAGGAGTTGGGGACCCAAATCGGTGATCTGGTGGGCTATCAGGTGCGCTTCACCGAACGGGTCTCACAGAACACAGCGATCAAGCTGATGACGGATGGCATTCTATTGGCGGAGATGCAGCACGACAGGTTACTGCGTAAATATGACACGCTGATTATCGATGAGGCACACGAACGCAGTCTCAATATTGATTTTTTGCTTGGCTATCTCAAGCGTATCCTGCCACAGCGACCCGATTTAAAACTCATTGTGACGTCGGCCACCATTGATGTGAAGAGTTTTTCCAGGCACTTCGACGATGCGCCCATTATCGAAGTGTCGGGGCGCACGTTTCCTGTAGAAACGCTGTACCTCGGTTGTGATCAGGGGCAGGACGAAGGGGTTGAAGCACAAATCGTCTCGCTGGTTGAGGACATTGATGCCGGTCAGTTTGGTGCGCGTGGCGATATTCTTGTCTTTCTGCCGGGCGAGCGCGATATACGGGAACTGGCCAAAGCCTTGCGTAACGGCACTGCCGTGGAAGTTCTCCCGCTCTATGCCAGGCTGAGCCAGGCAGAGCAGAACAGGGTGTTCGACACCTCACGGCGCCGGTCGGGCATCAGGGTGGTACTGGCCACCAACGTCGCGGAAACCTCTATTACGGTGCCGGGCATACGTTACGTGATCGACCCCGGGGAGGCCCGTATCAGTCGCTACAGTCACCGCACGAAACTGCAGCGATTGCCGGTAGAACCCATTTCACGGGCCAGCGCCGACCAGCGGCAGGGGCGCTGTGGCAGGGTGGGTCCCGGTGTGTGTATACGGCTGTACAGTGAGGAGGACTACCGGAGTCGCCCGGAGTTTACCGAGCCCGAAATACAGCGCACCAATCTGGCCGCAGTCGTGCTGCAAATGTTGACGCTCGGGCTGGGAGACGTGGAGCAATTTCCCTTTATTGATCCCCCCGACTCGCGCATGGTACGCGATGGCTACAAATTGCTCGAGGAACTCGGCGCGGTCAGTGCTGCGGGCACCCTGACCGATGTGGGTGTGCGCATGGCCCGGCTTCCGGTGGATCCGCGGCTGGCGCGCATGGTGCTGGCCGCTGCCGAGCAGGGCTGTCTGCAGGAGATTCTGGTGATAACCAGTGCGCTGACGGCACAGGACCCGCGGGAGCGACCGGCGGACAAGCAGCAACAGGCAGACCAGATGCACGCCCGCTTTGCCCATCCACGCTCGGATTTCATGGCTTGGCTTAGTCTCTGGCAATACTACGAGGAGCAGCGTCAGGCGTTAAGCCAGAATCAGTTGCGCAAGCTGTGCCAGCGGGAGTTCCTGTCTTTCCTGCGCCTGCGCGAGTGGCGCGATATTCATACCCAGCTCAGCATCGCCTGCCGCCAGCAGCAGCTGGCCTCCCGGCCCGGCCTGCCACAGCAAGAAAACTACCAGGCGGTCCATACGGCACTGCTCAGCGGCCTGTTGAGCAATATTGCCCGGCACGATGAAGGGCGGGACTATCTCGGTAGTCGCAACCGCACACTGCAGATATTTCCGGGATCGTCCCAGGCGCGCAAGTCACCCAAGTGGCTGGTGGCGGGCGAGATTGTCGAAACCTCCCGGGTGTTCGCTCGGGAAGTGGGTGCGATAGATCCAGCCTGGGCATTGGGCATCAATCCGGCCTTGCTCAAGTACCACTACTACGAGCCGCGCTGGCACTCCCGCCGTGGACAGGTAGTGGCCTACGAGCGGATCAGCCTGTATGGCCTCATACTGGCGGATAAGCGTGTGGTGCACTACGGACCGCTGGCGCGCGCCGAGAGCCGCGAGCTGATGATTCGCGATGGGCTGGTGGCAGGCAACTTCCGCCAGTTGCCGCAGTTCCTCAAGTACAACCGGCGCCTGGTGCAGGAGCTGGAGGAACTGGAGTCACGCACGCGGCGGCGCGATATCCTGGTGGATGAACAGGTCTTGTTTGATTTCTACAACGAGCGACTCCCCGAAAACATGTATACAGCAGCCAGCCTGCAATCCTGGCTGAAGCGCAACCCGGACAAGGAGCGCAATCTGTATATGACCCGGGAGGTGTTGCTCGCTCGCGATCCGGGGGCTGGAGTCGGCGCGCAATTTCCTGATCACCTGGACTGGGAGGGCATGAGCTTCAGGCTCACCTACCAGTTCGAACCCGGACAGGCCACAGACGGGGTCTCTGTGACCATCCCCGTGGCCTTGTTGAACCGGACTCCGCGCTTTCGTTTTGACTGGCTGGTGCCGGGCTTGTTGCGGGAAAAGTGTATCCAGTTGGTGAAGGGCCTGCCCAAGGACAAGCGCAAACGCCTGGTGCCTGCGCCCGACATGGTCGACAGGGCGCTGCAGCAGTTGCAGCCGGACAATGTGGATTTGCTGGACAGCCTGGCCGCGCGACTGGCACAGCTAGGTGGTATCGCGCTGGATCGCAACGACTGGGCGCAGGACAAACTCGAGGACTACTACCGCATGAATGTACGGGTGGTGGATGCGCAGGGACAGCTGCTGGCGCAGGGCCGCGATCTGGCTGAGCTGGTGCGGCGCTTCCGTGCGGACACCCGCCAGAGTATCAGCGCTAATCATCAAGCGTCCCCGGCACGGGAGGGTATCACTTGCTGGGATCTGGGAGAGCTGCCACGGGAGTGGCGTTTTCGCCAGGCAGGTGTCGATATTGTGGCTTATCCGGCACTGGTGGACAGGGGCGAGACCGTGGCAATTGAGCTTTGTGATTACCCCAGCGCGGCACATATTCGACACCGTCTGGGCGTATTGCGCCTGTTGCGCCTTGAAGGGGCGCCACAGGTGAAGTACTTGCGTAAGCAGCTGTTGCGCGGCAATGAGTTCAACCTGGTGTTAGCGGGGGCGAGGTTGGAGCGCAGCGCGCTGGTGGAGGACCTGATCGACGCATCCTTTATGCAGGCCATGGGCCTGGATATGGCCCTGCCGTACACGCAAAGCGACTTTCACGCAATTGTAGTGGCTGGCAAGGGTGAGGTGGTAGGCCGCGCCAGCGAGATCGAGATGATTCTGCTCACCGTATTACGGCTGCTGGTAGAGATTCGTCAGAAACTTGCTGCACTGGAGGCGGGTAAGTGGGCCGATACTCGAGCAGATATCGAAGCGCAGATATCGGGCTTGCTGGCCGCAGCATTTCAACGCGATACCCCCCCTGAATCGTTGGTCCACTTCCCCCGGTACCTGAAGGCACTGCAGCAACGGTTAGAGCGGCTGGCGGGGCAGTATCCAAAGGATCGGAAGTACACCGGGAGCCTGCAGGCGCTGACACAGCCGCTGCTGGACACAGTGCAGGAGCGCCCGGGGCTGCTGTTGCTCTCTGTCGAGGCCAGTACTTACCGTTGGATGCTGGAGGAGTTCCGCGTGTCCCTATTCGCCCAGAACCTGGGCACGCGCCAGGCTGTTTCGGAAAAACGGTTACGGGAACAATGGGATTCCGTCAGACGGTGGCTGGATAAAAACCCTCACTAATGTATGGAAACTGGCCTCGGTGTTTTTTCTGAACGCAATTGTGCGGCGAAACCTACAGTTTGCTATCCTCTCGTAACCGTTGTGGACATTGTTCGCTGCGGCACAGTCCCAAGAGTGCATCGGGTAATACTATTTAAAAACTTACGACTGACAGGTGACTATCATGGCTATTTTGAATAAACCACTGGCTGCAGTGTTGGGGGCAGCGTTTCTGGCAACCTCAATCTCACCTCTGGTTGCTGCGGCATCAAACCCTTTCTCCGCCCAGCAACTCAGCGGCGGCTACGATCTAGCCAATTATGACAAACCTGCCGAGGGCAAATGCGGCGAAGGTAAGTGTGGTGAAGGAATGTGCGGCGACAAGATGGTAGAAGGCACGTGCGGCGGGGCGAAAGCCGGGTGCGAAGGTTGCTGCGGTGACAAGAAGGCCGCAAGTGAAGGTAGCTGTGGCAGCATGAAGGCTGCAAATGAAGGTAGTTGTGGCGCTGACAAGGCCGCACATGAAGGTAGTTGCGGCGGCAACAAAGCTGCCGGGGAGGCTAAGAGCAGCGCCCAGTAATGCCTGTCTCTGACCGGGAGCTCCATGGCGCGGGGCTCGGTTTACGGCGGGCCCTATTGGAACCGCTGTTGGCTATGGACCAGGGACAGGTTGAATTTTTGGAAGCGGCACCGGAAAACTGGCTCGGTGTCGGCGGCCGTTTGGGCAAGCAGTTGCGCCTGATGGCCGAGCGCTATCCTATCGTACTGCATGGACTGTCGCTCGATATTGGCGGCCCCGACCCCATTGATACTCAACTGGTGCGTGCAGTGCGGGACTTGATGCGCGAGATCGATGTGCCGCTGTACAGCGAACATCTGACCTATTGTGCGGCCCAGGGGCACCTGTATGACCTGTTGCCCCTGCCCTTTACTGAAGAAGCGGTATACCACGTCGCCGCGCGTGTGCGGCAGGTGCAGGACACTATTGGGCAGCGCATTGCGCTCGAAAACGCCTCTTACTACGCCCAACCCCATACCGACCTGAGTGAAGTGCAATTCATCAACGCCGTGCTACAGGAAAGTGGTTGTGACCTGCTCCTCGACGTCAATAACATCTACGTCAACTCCGTCAACCATTGTTACGATCCGGTGGCGTTTCTGGACGCATTGCCGCTGGGGCGGGTGCGTTATATTCATGTCGCGGGGCATTACGATGAGGCTGCGGACCTGAAAGTGGATACCCATGGGGCGGCGGTGATAGACCCGGTATGGGCATTACTCACACACGCGTACCAGCGCATTGGGCCAGTTCCCACACTCTTGGAACGAGATTTCAATTTTCCACCACTACCAGTATTGCTGCAGGAGGTGGTGCAGATACGAGCGCTGCAACAGGCATCTGATTACAGCCTGCTTGAGGCAGTCGGCTAGGCCATGGCTGATTCCCCACTGAAGGCAAGCCAATTGACGATGGCGCGCTATCTGCGTGACCCAAGGCAACAGCCGCCTCCTGCCGGGGTGGAGCCGCGCCGCCTGAAGATTTATGTCGATCTCGTTTACAATAATATCGAAGGCTTTCTTAGTGGTGGTTTTCCGGTATTGCGCAGCCTCTACGACGATGCCCATTGGCACGCGCTGGTGCGAACATTTATTGCACAGCACCGCTGTCACACACCGTACTTTTTGGAGATCAGCCAGGAATTTGTGCAGTTTCTCCTGCAGGACTACTGCACATTGGAGCGTGACCCTCCCTTTTTGGCGGAATTGGCACACTATGAGTGGGTGGAACTTGCGCTGGATACAGCACAGGAAGAACTCCCGGATGCCGTTGTGGTGGAGGATATCCTGACCGCGATTCCGCGCCTGTCACCGCTGGTATGGGTACTCCG
Source organism: uncultured Gammaproteobacteria bacterium (assembly GCA_963747995.1). Lineage (GTDB taxonomy): Bacteria > Pseudomonadota > Gammaproteobacteria > Pseudomonadales > Halieaceae > Marimicrobium. The sequence continues at coordinate 45,238 of CAVVHD010000010.1, forward strand.
TTACCAGTTTCCGGTGCACCGTATCGGACCCGATTTCAGGCCCGTCGATGCGGCTGAACCGACCTACCTGGTGGTCTACAGGAACAGGGAGGACCAGGTCCGGTTTATGGCGCTCAATGCGACCACGGCCCGCCTGCTGGAGACAGTCAGAGAGAACGACACCGACACAGTCCGTGCCTTGCTGGTGAGCCTTGCCAGTGAGTTGGATATGCCAGAGGAGTTGATACTTGCATTTGGCGGCGATCAGCTCAGGCAGTTGATTGAACTTGCTGTGGTGCTTGTTGTGCAGCCCTAAAGTTGTCACCAATCTGGTGTTGAACTGCATGCGGCCTGCGCGTACCATGCCCTCTTCAAAATCCCAGTCAATTTTTGATGACCCCAGCGCACTACCTGTTACTGATTTTAATGGCAATTCCGGGAATTTCAGCCTGGGGGATGGACGGTAGGTCAGACATTGATCCCTGGGAGCCGCTGAATCGCAACATATTTGCTTTCAATGAGACCCTGGATAAGTATGTACTTCTCCCTGCGGCCAAGGGCTATCGTTTTGTTGTGCCAGATCCCGCAGAACAGGGGGTCAGTAACTTTATTGCCAATATCTATGAGTTCAATTCCGTCGTCAATTCCCTGCTGCAGGGCCGCCCTGAAAATGCTCTCAAAAGCGGCGCACGTTTTCTGGTAAACACTACGGTAGGACTGGCCGGCCTGATAGATGTTGCCTCACCCATGGGGATTGAGCATAGTCCGGCAGATTTTGACCAGACCCTGTATACGTGGGGAATTGAATCTGGTCCCTATCTTATGCTACCCGTGTTCGGTCCGCACACCGTGCGCAGTAGCGCGGGTTACTTTGTCGATACCACTTATTCCATTCCTTCCCTGCTGGGCGACCAGGAAGAGAAATATCTTTTCGGGGCCGTAGAGGCGATCGATGTGCGTGCGAACCTTATAAAGGCGGATGACCTTATCACCGGTGATCGCTATATTTTTATACGCAATGCCTACTTGCAGCGGCGTGAGTACTTTCTGACTGGCGGGAAGGTTAAGGATAGCTTTTCAGACTTCGGTGAGGGAGATGAGTACGAAGATTTCTGACCGGGACCGCCCCGCAGGGCGCTGTGTCAAACCCACCCCAACCCTGTAAAACACAGTAAAATTGTAAAATCCTGCCAAAGCTCAATTGCGTGTGTTGCCTGTGTCCCATGATGGGCGTACTGTCACGCCCAATACACCATCAAAGCCCCCTATGATTGCTTCAAAAGGCAATGTGCTTATCGTTGATGATCACCCAGATCGCGCTGCTGAGATGGCCAGTTTTTTGTCGTCCTCCGGTTTTCAGACACAGGTCGTCACTAACGTCAGCACGAACACGTACTCCCTCGGCGGGGATAGTGAACTGGATGTGATTTTGTGCGAACTGGATCTCAAGGATTTTTCCTGGGTTGATGCTCGTCACGCCTTGCGCGAAATGAATGTACAGGTTCCTTCGATCATGTTTTGTGATGTTGCTGAAGCGGATCGAATTATGACCGCGCTGCGACTCGGGGCCAGCGATTTTTTTCTGCGCCCGGTGGAAGACAAGGCGGCCCTGCTCAGGTCCATTGAGCGCTGCGTGCGGCAGCGTCGCCTGCGCCGCGAATTGCAGGAGTCGCGGCGCAAATTGGAGGCGGCAAATAGCGAGCTGCGCGGTACCGTGAAAATGCTGGAGCAGGATCAGCAGGCAGGGCGGCAGGTTCAGCTGCGTATGTTACCGGCGACACCGATGGTATTGAATGATTATGTTTTTAGTCATACCGTTATCCCCTCGCTCTACCTCAGTGGCGATTTCACCGATTACTTCACGGTCGGTAAAAATCATGTCCTGTTTTTTATAGCTGACGTGTCTGGTCACGGTAGTTCCTCTGCGTTCGCCACGGTGCTATTGAAAAATCTGTTTGCGCGTAAACGCTCTGATTATTTGCGTCGCGATGACGACACCATCATGCATCCCGTGGCGATGCTGCAGCATGTAAACAAGGAGCTACTTGATCTGGGCGTGGATAAATTTGCTACCATGGTGGTCGGAGTGCTGGATATGCAAAAAAATGTCCTGCGCTACAGTGTCGCCGGGCACTTGCCGTTGCCGGTGCTGGTCTGTGATGGCGCAGCACGCTTTCTGGAAGGCGAGGGTTCCACCGTCGGCATTATGGAAGATGCACAATACGAGGAGCACGTGATCCAGCTACCGGACAGGTTCATGTTGGCGCTGTTCTCTGATGGTATTCTCGAGATTCTGCCGCCGAAAAATCTTATTGAGAAGGAAAAATATTTCCTCACCATATTTGAGCAGACCGCAGAGTCACCGGAGCAACTGGTAACGTATCTTGGTCTTGATCGCGTGGAAACAGCGCCCGACGATATCGCGGGGTTGTTCGTGCGTAAGCGTGGCTAATATGCAAGAAGGACGCATACTTGCAGCGAGTCAGGACGGTGCCTATGTCATCCGCCTGGTGGGAGATGTACGTCTCACTCTGTGTACCACGATGGACGATTTTTTTCAGCATATGTTCGAAGACCCGGAGTTTGCGAGTGTCTGGGTTGATCTTTGTGATGTGGAAGGGATTGACAGTACTACGCTTGGGTTGCTCGCCAAGCTTGCCCTGAAGGTTAAGGAGCGATTTGGTTTTGAGCCGGCTATATACTCCTGCGATCCAGGCATTAACCGCCTGTTGAAAAGTATGGCCTTCCACCGTTTGTTCGAACTGCATGAAGAGTCTTGCAGCAATCCCGAGGATGTCGTGGAGATTCCCAGCGTGAAAGGCAGCGAGGAGTCAGTGAAGCAAAAGGTGATAGAAGCTCATCGCGTGTTGATGGGTATCTCGGATGAGAATCGTGATCGTTTTAAAGACCTGTTAACTGCCCTGGAGCGCAGTTGATTCAGTTTTGTGCTGCCAGTTTGCACTGAATGTAGTCCCTGTGCGATACATAGGTCAGTTCTGCTATTTGTCGAATCAGGTGCTCCTCGTATTTGTCCAGGTTGCCATCGGCATAAGCGACTAGCCACATGGCGCTGACCAGCTGTAGTTTTTGGTCCGCGTCGCAGTGTGCGTTGATTACCTGGGTAAACTCGTACAGAGAGGTAGCCGCTTCCACGCGCTGCTGGGCAGCGACTACCAGTTCGTTTACCTCGTCCCGCCCCAACTGCAGTGCTGTCGAGAGCAGCTGAGTCAATTTGGTCAGTTCGGTCGCGTCCTGGCTGAAATCCGCGCGGGCGGTTTCAACGAGCAATGCCGCCGCCGCCAGGCGCAGATTGTGCTGTTGTGTTTCTGCACTTGCGCGCGGCCGCTGTTCGAACAATGCTTTCAAAACTTGAATCATAATGCGGCTATCAAATTTTCCAGTTTCACCTGATCGGCGACGAAGTTGCGAATACCCTCCGCCAGTTTTTCGGTTGCCATGGCATCCCCATTGAGGTCGTAGCGGAATTCAGCCTCTGAAGGACGTATTTTTACTTCATCTGTGCTGGCGGTCGCGGCGCTCAACCGTCGCGGCAGCGGGCCATTATCCGCTTCCAGCTCCTCCAGTAAAGTGGGACTGATGGTGAGGCGGTCACAGCCGGCCAGTGCTTCAATTTCCCCGGTGTTGCGAAAGCTAGCCCCCATTACTACTGTCTGGACGTTGTGCTGTTTGTAGTAGTTGTAAATTCTGGTGACAGACTGCACGCCGGGGTCATCAAGACCTCTCTCAATCAGCAAGTCGGTGTTGGCTTTATGCCAGTCCAGTATGCGACCAACAAAAGGAGAGATCAGGAATGCACCAGCGTCGGCACAGGCAGCGGCCTGGCCAAAACTGAATAGCAGCGTAAGGTTACAGTTAATGCCATCCTGTTCCAGCTGTTTGGCGGCGCAGATACCCTCCCAGGTGGATGCAAGCTTGATCAGGATGCGCTCGCGGCCGAAGCCGGCTTGCCCATACATGTCGACCAGCCTATTCGCTCGTTTGATGGACGCCTCGGTATTGAAGGACAGGCGAGCGTCTACCTCGGTAGAAATGCGACCGGGGATAATGCCAAGAATCTCCGCGCCGACATCAACGGCAAATCGATCACAGCAGTTGGCCATTTGTTCAGAATCAGTGCCACCCAGACGCCTGGCCCAGGCTTTGGCATTGTTCAGCAGTCGTCGGTATTGGGGCAGGGCAGCCGCCTTGAGCAGTAAGGAGGGGTTGGTGGTGGCGTCAACGGGTGCGAAGCGCCTGATTGCTTCGATATCCCCTGTATCGGCGACCACCGTTGTCATAGCTTTCAGTTGGTCAAGTTTGTTGCTCATAGCTACCACTTACGCATGCATGGGCGTTAATGAGTACTTCAATGCCTGCCTCTTTCCTGTAGGCATTTTCACTCAGGTGGCGCCTGAATTTTCTGGCACCCGGAACGCCCTGGTACAAACCGAGGATGTGGCGGGTGATATGGTTCAGCTGTGCGCCACCAGCGAGTTGCCGCTCGGTATAGGGAAGTAGCGCAGCGATAACATCATCTCGGGATTCGGCGGTTTTGTCCATCCCGAACAGTACCTCATCCACCTGGGACAGCATCCACGGGTTCTGGTAGGCCTCCCTGCCCAGCATAACCCCGTCTACCTGCTGCAGGTGGGACTGGCATTCCTGTAGTGTCTGGATACCACCGTTGAGTACGATGGTGAGTTGTGGAAAGTCTTTTTTTAGCTGGTACACCCAGGGATAGTTGAGCGGCGGGATATCCCTGTTCTCTTTGGGCGAGAGCCCTCGTAGCCAGGCTTTACGCGCATGCACGATAAATACGCAGCAGCCCGCAGCCGCCACGGGTTCGACGAACCCAAGCAATTCGTCGTAGGTTTCCATGTGGTCAATGCCGATGCGGTGCTTTACTGTCACGGGGATGTCGCAGCTGTCTACCATGGCCTTTATGCAATCGGCCACGAGGTCGGGTCTAGCCATCAGGCACGCACCAAACATGCCAGACTGCACTCGATCAGAAGGGCAGCCACAGTTGAGGTTGACCTCATCGTAGCCCCATTCCTGCGCCCAGCGGGCACAACGCGCAAGGTCCTTGGGATCGCTACCGCCCAACTGCAGGGCCACCGGGTGTTCCTCGGTGTTGAAGTGCAGGAAGCGCTCCCGGTCGCCGTGAATGAGTGCGCCGGTTGTTACCATTTCTGTATACAGCAGTGCCTGTCTGGTCAGCAACCGCCAAAAATAGCGGCAGTTGTGGTCAGACCAGTCCATCATCGGCGCAATGGAAAATAGCCTGCTGATCGTGGTGTCTCCCACAGTGGTCATATCAGGATGCTGTTACGAGCTGTGCTCGAAACGTCTTGCGCCAGTTCAAAAAACCCCACACCGAAAGCACGCTGTAAAGCCCGATCAGGACGGCGTAAATGTCCAGGCTGCGGTCGTGGTAGAGCCACACAGAGGCCAGGTTCAGCAGTAGCCAGTAGAGCCATGCCTCCAATACCTTGGTGACTTCCAGATAGGTACCGAGAAAACTGAATATCGTGGTAAAGGCGTCGAACACCGGACGTTCAGCGTCGCTGTAGAACTGCACGGTGTACCCCCAACCCAAAGCGATAACAGAGCCGATGACTATGGCGCGCAGGTGATACGTAATGCGCCATCTGATCACCGGGTTACTCTCTTGTTCAATACGTCTATGCCAGCGGAGCCAGCCCCAGACACCCATCACGGCGTAAAAAAAGTAGAGAAACGCCTCGGAGTAGAGGCGGACATCGATAAACAGATAGATGCTCAGCAGGCTGCCCGCAATACCAAATGGCCAGCAGGTAATCTTTTCCCTGATCAGCAGTATTATATAGGCCAGATTGGCACTGGTGGCCAGAATTTCTACGATCAAAGCGGGAGACAGTTGGTCGATCATGGTTAATGCCATTCTTGCATGTCTGTTATCTCAGGTGGACGGCCCGTCAAAAGGAATACAGCAGTTGCACGCCGTAGCTGCGCGGCTCGCCCAGTTGCAGGTAGGTCTGGTTCTGCCAGGCACCGAAGTCATCGCGCGGATCGGCGGCAAAATACAGTCCGTGTACCGCATAGTTCTCATCACTGAGGTTGCGTCCCCACAGTGTGATGGAGAAGGGTTCCAAGCGCCACTGCACGCTGGCATTGAGCAGGTTGTAGTCGCCCAACTTTCCATCGTGGTAATAGCCGTAGTAGCTGTCGTCCTGTCCCTCGATCTCCAGACGCCCCGACCAACGTTCGGTGAGGGACAGCCGGGTGCCTATATTGTATTGGTATGCGGGCGATTTGGCCTGCTCGCGACTGTGCTTGTCCACGAATTGCGCGAGGTCGAGGTCAAAGGCTTCGATGGAGTCGACCTCAGTGTGGAGCCAACCCAGGTTGGCAAACAGTTCCACGTGGGTGTTTACATCGAAGGTGGTCTCCAACTCTGCGCCATAGCTCGTAGTATCGCTGGTGCTATCCAGGTAACCGATCCACAAGCCGGCCTCCTCATCCCACATCCAGTTTTCCAGCTGCGCGTGGTTGCGGTTGGCGTGAAACAGCGCCACGCTGCAGGGACAGGCGCTGATCCAGCTGCTCCGTGCGTAGTCCAATCTCCTTGTTGAGCAGCGTTTCGTCCTCAAAGTTCAGTTTGTCCTGGGTGAATGCCTGGAAGTTGGGCGACATGTAAGGCTGGTTGGCGCTGGCCGTGGTGTTGACGCCGCCGGGCTTCTGGCTACTGGCCACCGTGGCGTACATCATGGTGTTGTCCGTGAGCGTATAACGCGCGCTGATTTCCCCGTCCCACAGGTTGTCGCCGTTGTTGCTACTAAAATCGCCAGTGTCACTGTAATCGTCCTGGAAGCGTTCCAGGCGCAGTCCGGTAGTCAGCGTCAGTTGCTCACTGAGGTTGTAGTCGTACTCCCCGTATAGCGCATAGCGATTGGTGTCATAGTCGCTGCTGGACGAGGCATCGCCATACCACAGGCTGGGATGCAGGTAATCAAAGTGTTCGCTACCTGCGTTGGCGTACACGCCTATAACATAGTGGCCTGAGCCTTTGGCAGTGTTCTCTGCGCCACCCAGAAAGCGTACATCTGCCACCCATCGCTCGCGCTTGCGGTCAAAAATTTCCTGTGCGGTATCGTTGCCAGAAGAACAGAGATAGATCCTACAAAAATTGTCGGATACCCAGTCGGCATCGTAACTCTGGTGCAGGTCGGCATCCAGATAACTGACGGCAGCATCAATTGAATGTGCATCGTCCAGCAACCAGTTTCCGGCAGCAGTAAAGGCTTTGAGCTGCTGCTTATCTGTTCCAGGTTGGTCCGAAAAAGTCGTGCGCGTATTGTCCAGTGACCAGCTGTCATAGCCATTATTGGCGTCAAAGTAATTGGCTGAGAAGTCATACCGTGCAGTTGCGGAGGGAGTCCAGCGCAGCTGTGTCCGCCCGGTAAGTTCATCGAAATTATTGGTGTTATCAGTGTGCAGTTGGTCGTTTTCGATATACCCGTCGCCATTATTTTGTTGCACGGCCAGACGGGCATCGAGTTGCTCGCGCAGGGGACCACTGAGGACCAGGCCGAGATTGTTGCTGTCGTAATTGCCAGTGCCGCCAGAGAGCTGGCCCTCGAAGATATCAGTGGGAGCATTGGAGCGGAGAAAGATCATGCCAGCGTGGCCGCTGGCACCAAAGCGGGTGCCCTGTGGCCCGCGCAATACCTCCACCTGGTCGATGTCGAAGAGCATCCCCGCGTTGGCTGTGTCACCCAATTCCAGATCGTCGAGCATGATACCGACCGCGGGGTAATACTTTGGGTCATAGTATTGTTCAAGGTCGCCGACGCCCCGGATCTGCACAAAGCGGGCGCGCGAGGCGCCGCCAGCCCAAGTCACGTTGGGGACCGCACTAAGGATATCCTGCAGATGCTGCGCTGCCTGTTCGGTTATTGTGTCCTGTGAGACTACGCTGATACTGCCTACGGACTGCATGAGCGTGGTGTCGCGAAAATTCGCGGTGACAATGACCTCTTCCAGTGTCCCTGCTTCTTCGGCCAGCGCGGGTAGGGTAGGGAAGATGACGGGGAGGGCGAGCAGTGCCGCCAGAAGACGTGGTGCAGTTGACATGGTGAGCCTCTAAAAAACAAGAGACCCGGACAGCGACGCTAGATCGGTAGAACAGTACCTATTCCTACGCCGGTATTAACCGGATCAGGTTCAAGGGTTCGTCTGTTGCTTGAACAGACATCTCAGGCCGTAGCCACCCCTTAGGATTGAGGGGGCAGTATAATTGCTACAGCGCAGGATGCATAGGGGCTTGATCCATGGCATTGGCTCAAGGTCTGCAGTGTGCTATGTAGGCAGCTGGGTGTAACTATGAAGCGCAAGCGCGAAGGCCGAGTATGATCGACACCGTGACATCGATACACGTCAAAGACACAGACTGTCTGGCACTGGTGGAACGATCACCCGCGGCAGTCGCAGCCAAAGACAAAGCGGCTTGGATAGCTCTTTTTGCCAGCTACAACCTGGTGGAAGATCCGGTCGGCTCAGCCCCGCAGATTACCGGCATCTATGATCGGCGGACGGGATATAGAGGTTTTGAACGACTCAGCCGCTTCTTTGACACATTTATCGCGCCAAACACAATTCGTTTTCACGTCGACCGTGACGTGGTGTGTGGCCTCCATGTGGTGCGGGACCTGACAATAGAAATCACCATGTCTCCCAGGGTTGTCGTTAATGTACCCGTGCATCTGCTCTATGAACTTACGCTCGAAAGCGGTGCTCTGAAGATATTCCGTCTGGCGGCCCACTGGGAGTTCTGGCCCATGCTAAGGCAGCAGGCAGCATATGGTTGGCCCTTTTTGACAGTGGGTTGTGCTTCTGCAGCGCGACTGTTGCGGTACAGCGGCGTGATGGGGATGGTGGGTTATATGCGAGCGCTGTCCAGTGTTGGGACAGCAGGCAAGGAGCAGAGCGCCCGGTTCGTAGCTTACTTCAACAACGGAGATGCGGTGGGGCTTGAAAGCCTTTTCGTCCGTCCAGATATCGAGATCGCCTTTCCCCATGCAGGGCCGCGTTTATCAATTGCTGACTGCGCCCGGCAGGGAGGCGAGATGCGGTTTACCAAGCAGCTCGCTTCTGGTAACGTCGTTACTGCGACCGTGGTATACCAGCAAGCATATCAGACGCTACACGGTGTGGTTATATTCGAGCTGGACAGTCGCAGTCTGCGTATTGTTGCGCTGTCCTTCTATTGGTCCCAGTCTGTATAATCGCGACTCCCGCTTTCGATACACCGGATACTCATGACCGTACGTACCCGTATTGCTCCGTCTCCTACTGGCGATCCCCACGTCGGCACTGCTTATATTGCGCTCTTCAACCTGTGTTTCGCGCGCGCCCATGGTGGCCAGTTTATATTGCGCATCGAAGATACAGACCAGGCACGCAGTACGCCTGAATCGGAACGGGCTATCATGGATTCGCTGCGTTGGCTGGGTCTTGAATGGGACGAGGGCCCCGACGTGGGTGGCGATTGTGGTCCCTATCGCCAGAGCGAACGCATGGCGCTGTACGGCCAGTATGCGCAGCAACTGGTAGATGAGGGTAAGGCCTTCATTTGCTACCGCACCGCGCAGGAACTGCAGGAACTGCGCGAGGCACGCCTGGTCGCGGGAAACAGTACAGCACTCAAGCCCTCGGACCTGCGACTCGCCGAAGCAGAAGTCGAGAAACGCCGTAAGGCGCAAGAACCTTACGTAATCCGTATGCTGGTCCCGGAGGATAATGGCAGCTGTGTTATTGAGGATATGCTGCGCGGCACTATCGAGCTGGACTGGAGCATGGTGGATGCACAGATATTGCTTAAGTCAGATGGCATGCCCACGTATCATCTTGCCAATGTCGTGGACGATCACCTGATGCGTATCACCCACGTGTTGCGGGGCGAGGAATGGCTCAATTCGGCGCCCAAGCACAAGTTATTGTACGAGTACTTCGGTTGGGAAATGCCGCAGCTGTGCCACTTACCGCTACTGCGCAATCCGGACAAATCCAAGTTGAGTAAACGCAAGAATCCCACCAGCATCCAGTATTACCAGCGCATGGGTTATTTGCCTGAGGCCCTGCTCAATTACCTGGGGAGGATGGGATGGTCCATGCCTGACGAGCGAGAGAAATTCAACTTGCAGGATATGTTGGCCCAGTTCGACATCCAGCGAGTGTCTCTCGGCGGACCGATTTTTGACGTAGAGAAGCTCAGCTGGCTTAACGGTATGTGGATTCGCGAGGAGTTGGACGAAGCACAATTGGCTCAGCGGCTGGTGGACTGGGCCTATAACCGTGAGAATCTCATGAAGGTCCTGCCACACGCGCAGAAGCGGATGGAGAAGCTGAGTGATTTTGCACCTCTGGCCGGTTTCCTGGTCTCCGGTACGCTACCGCTGCATGAAGACAACTTCGCATCTGTTGCTGGTGCGCGCGAAACCATCGTCAAGGGTCTGCAGTTCGCGCTGTGGCGTTTGGAGGCACAGCGTCACTGGACGCGTGATGCCTTGTGGGATGACTTGAAGAGCCTCGCTGACCAGCTGGATTTTAAGGTAAAGGACTTTTTGGCGCCGCTGTTCGTCGCAATCGCCGGCTCCAGTGCTTCTTTTTCAGTAGTGGACTCGATGGAGCTGTTGGGGCCCGATATGAGCCGGGCGCGGATTCGTCACGCTATCGAGGTGTTAGGCGGGGTGTCCAAAAAGGCGATGAAGCAACTGGAAAAGGACTACCAGGCATTGAGTGGGGGTTAGGCGATGGCGGGCAACATGGCAACATCGATGATCGCGACACTGTTGCGCGCCGGCAATGGTATCCAGAGTACACCTGCAGTCATCAAGCCGAAGCAGACACTGCAGCTCTACGACATTGAAAACTGCCCCTATTGTCGACTGGTGCGCGAGGCGTTGACGGAGCTGGATCTGGATGCGGAGATTTATCCCTGCCCCAAGTCCGGCGAACGGTTTCGCCCGGAACTGGTGGAGCGGGGTGGCAAGGCACAATTTCCCTATCTCGTTGACCCCAATACCGGCGTCGAGATGTATGAGTCCCTGGATATTATTGCCTATCTGTTTGAAACCTATGGCCAGCGCGAGATGCCTCTCAAGTGGAAAGCAGGAAAGTTACAGACGCTGGGCTCCATGCTGGCGAGCGCGCCCCGTGTCAGTCGTGGTATGCAGGCCCGTCCTGGCCTGTCGCCGGAGTATTTGCTGGAGTTGTACAGTTTTGAGTCCAGCCCTTACGCCCGCCCTGTACGCGAATTACTCTGCGAAATGGAAATTCCCTACATCGTGCGCAATTGTGGCCGTACCCGGTTGGAAGAGTGGATTTTGCCGCCGATGCGGGAGCGGCTGAAAATACAGCCGGACAGTGAGCTGGGCAATCGCCGAGTATTACAGCAGACGGAGGGCAGGGTCTCCATTCCCTATCTTTATGACCCCAATACCGAGCGCGGCCTGTTTGAATCCTCAGATATCCTCAATTACCTGCGCGAAATCTACGGCAACTGAAAATACTGGATCAGTGATGATGCCCGCCGACGCCATGCACATGTCCATGGGCCAGTTCCTCGGCCGTGGCACTTCTTGTTTCTACCACTTCGATGTCGAAGACCAGTGTTTGTCCCGCCAGGGGATGATTGGTATCGATATCGGCGGTGTGTCTGCCGGCCTTGGCCACAGTGACTGTGCGCATTCCGTCGCTGGTGCTCAGTTGTACCACGGCCCCCGGGCGTAGTTTTCCGTTGAAGGCGAGATGTTTTATCGGGACGCGCTGTACAGCCGCGGGATTCCGCAGGCCATAAGCGTTTTCCGGGTTCACCGTGGCGCTGAAAACATCACCCGCAGACCGACCGCTCATGGCAGTTTCCAGGCCGGAGATAATATTGTTCGCGCCGTGCAGGTAAACTGCAGGGTCTCCGCCGCGAGAGGTCTCCATCGCAGAGCCTGCTTCATCGCGCAGCGTGTAGTGAAACGTCACTACGGTTTCTGGTCCTATATGCACTTTCTGTCTCCTCTGGCTGGTGCAGCGCAGATAGTAAAGTCTTGCTGCCCAAAGTCCTAGTCATGGTTGTTTCCGGCCCGGAGTAATGGGTATGCGGGTTCAACCGACTGCACCCGCAGCATTGTCGCCTGCACTCCAGTACGTCACTATGGTGGTGGTTCGTGATTCGACATAAGGAAGTATGCATGATTGAGCAGGGCACAGTGCCTGAGCGTAGTGGTTTACCTGAAGCCATCAATCAGGATGTAAGCCAGTTGATCCAACATTTGCGCTGCAGTAATGCGCCGGATGAGGTGCTGGCTGAGGCGATGCGCCATGTACAGCAGGCGGTGAATGCCCTCAGGCCCTGGTTGCAGCAGGGGGAGGGCTGGTCGACGATCTCAATGGGTGGCGATATTCCTGGATTCCCGTGGCAGGACGATGATCTCACCGCCGTCATGCCTTACAGCCCCATCAGTGGCAAGAGAAATCCCATAGCGCCGCCAATCAGGATGTGGAAGGCGGGCGACAACGAGGTGCGCGGCGAAGCGATATTTTCACCAACCTACGCAGGTCCCCCGGACAGCGTCCACGGTGGCATTATTGCTGCCGTTTTCGATGAGGTACTTGCGATGTCCAATGTCATATCCGGCAAGGCAGGATTTACGGGGACCCTGACCATCAAGTACCGCAGGAAGACACCGTTAAATACCCCCATCGAGCTGTGGGGTATGAATGTGCGGCAGGATGGTCGCAAGCAATTATGCCGCGGAGAAATGCGTGTGAATGGCGAGGTGACAGCCTCTGCCGAAGGGCTGTTTATTTGTGCACCGGAACTTGGCAGTTAGGTTGAAGGCGCCTTGAGCACGCGCAAGATTGGATTTGCGCTAGGGCTTGCGCAGGGCCAGCCCTGCCAATGTGGCTGTCGTAAACTCATAGGCCATCGCGGCCCAGGTATAGCCACCCACCGGATCAGTACTCATCGCTGTCGAATACAAACGGGCGAGGGCAAGACCGCCCACTACGAGCAAAAGTGAGGTCAAAGCAGGTCGAAAGAAATCTTTGCGCAAAGCTCCCAGCAGGCAGAACAAACCGAAGCCGGTCTGCAGGCCGCCATACATGGCTCCAATTTCGACAAGGGCATCACCTGATCCCATCGTTAGACCGGCGTAGCCCGCTGGCAGTGCCGGGTTGAACAGGCATAGCAATCCATAGGGAACAAAGACGATAGCGGAAATCCACAGAATCACTTTACCTAACACGGGCTTCTCCTGGCGGATGAGCGGGAATGCGTGCAGCTTAGCACAGGCAATCCTGGTGTATGGATGATCGGGCAGTGTCGATGCTCGCCAGTAGGGTCAACGAAGGGTCAGCGATGTGGGTGCTGGGTTGACAGGTCCAGTGGCTATCACTAGAATGCCCCACTTCTCATTGATTTTTGTTGTTTAAAAGTTTAATTCGATCAATGAGTTAGAGCAGTTTTTGGGGCTATAGCTCAGCTGGGAGAGCGCAACACTGGCAGTGTTGAGGTCAGCGGTTCGATCCCGCTTAGCTCCACCAAACAAATCAAGGACTTACGAGAAATCGAAGTCCTTTTTTTGTGTCTTATATCAGAGTGGGCATCACTAGGTCAAAATACGGCAAATATCCTAGTGTAAAATTTCACGACCATCCGAACGGCCTCATCCCCCACAAAGTGGGCATGTCGGACTCAGGTCACAGTTGTTGTGTGGCTAATTGACAAAGTAGGTTGATTGGATACCATCATTCGCAGAAAAAAAAGCATTTCGTGTGCTCAGGGACGTTTGATTTGAAAGCCATTGTTCATATTGGTACTGAAAAAACAGGTACTTCCTCAATACAAAGCTATCTGTATCTCAATCGAAAGCAACTCAAGAAGGCTGGATTTCATTTTATTCAAAGTGCCGGGAAATGGAACAACTGGATGTTGCCAGCTTTTTGTTCTTTGGATGATGCAGCATTTAAAGAGTTATTCAGGGAAGAGGGAATTAGGACGCCCGAGGAGAAGCTGCTTTTCAAACAGGAATTTATCAAGAAATTTGTTTGAAAAGCAGCTTCTCCTCGGGCGTCCTAATTCCCTCTTCCCTGAATAACTCTTTAAATGCTGCATCATCCAAAGAACAAAAAGCCGGCAACATCCAGTTGTTCCATTTCCCGGCACTTTGAATAAAATGAAATCCAGCCTTCTTGAGTTGCTTTCAATTGAGATACAGATAGCTTTGTATTGAGGAAGTACCTGTTTTTTCAGTACCAATATGAACAATGGCTTTCAAATCAAACGTCCCTGAGACACGAAAATGCTTTTTTTTCTGCGAATGATGGTATCCAATCAACCTACTTTGTCAATTAGCCACAACAACTGTGACCTGAGTCCGACATGCCCACTTTGTGGGGATCAGCCGTTCGGATGGTCGTGAAATTTTACACTAGGATATTTGCCGTATTTTGACCAGTGATGCCCACTCTGATATAAGACACAAAAAAAGGACTTCGATTTCTCGTAAGTCCTTGATTTGTTTGGTGGAGCTAAGCGGGATCGAACCGCTGACCTCAACACTGCCAGTGTTGCGCTCTCCCAGCTGAGCTATAGCCCCAAAAACTGCTCTAACTCATTGATCGAATTAAACTTTTAAACAACAAAAATCAATGAGAAGTGGGGCATTCTAGTGATAGCCGCCGGACCTGTCAACCAGCACCTCACATTGCTGATCGTTGACCCTACTGGCGAGCTCCACTGCGCGATGATCCACACAAAGATTTGCTATGCTAAGCTGGTCTACTCATTCCCTCTCACTCAAAAGGAGGAGCCCGTGTTAGGTAAAGTGATTCTGTGGATTTCCGCTATCGTCTTTGTTCCCTATGGATTGCTCTGCCTGTTCAACCCGGCACTGCCAGCGGGCTACGCCGGTCTAACGATGGGATCAGGTGATGCCCTTGTCGAAATTGGAGCCATGTAGGCGGTCTGCAGACCGGCTTCGGTTTGGTCTGCCTACTGGGAGCTTTGCGCAAAGATTTTTTTCGACCCGCTTTGACCTCACTTTTGCTCGTAGTGGGCGGTCTTGCCCTCGCCCGTTTGTATTCGACAGCGATAGCACTGATCCGGTGGGTGGCTATACCTGGGCCGCGATGGCCTATGAGTTTACGACAGCCACACTGGCCGGGCTGGCCCTGCGCAAGTCCTAGCGCAAATCCAATCTGTGCGGCTCAGGGCGCCTTCAACCTAGCTAGCAAGTTCCGGTGCACAAATAAACAGCCCTTCGGCGAGGCCGTCACCTCGCCATTCACACGCATTTCTCCGCGGCATAATTGCTTGCGTCCATCCTGCCGCACATTCATACCCCACAGCTCGATGGGGGTATTTAACGGTGTTTTCCTGCGGTACTTGATGGTCAGGGTCCCCGTAAATCCTGCATTGCCGGATATGACATTGGACATCGCAAGTACTTCATCGAAAACGGCAGCAATAATGCCACCGTGGACGCTGTCCGGGGGACCTGCGTAGGTTGGTGAAAAAATGGCCTCGCCGCGCACCTCGTTGTCGCCCGCCTTCCACATCCTGATTGGCGGCGCTATGGGATTTCTCTTGCCACTGATGGGGCTGTAAGGCATGACGGCGGTGAGATCATCGTCCTGCCACGGAAATCCAGGAATATCGCCACCCAATGAAATCGTCGACCAGCCCTCCCCCTGCTGCAACCAGGGCCTGAGGGCATTCACCGCCTGCTGTACATAGCGCATCGCCTCAGCCAGCACCTCATCCGGCGCATTGCTGCAGCGCAAATGTTGGATCAACTGGCTTACATCCTGGTTGATGGCTTCGGGTAAACCACTACGCTCAGGCACTGTGCCCTGCTCAATCATGCATACTTCCCTATGTCGAATCACGAACCACCACCATAGTGACGTATTGGAGTACAGGCGACAATGCTGCGGGTGCAGTCGGTTGAACTCACACACTCATTACACTGGGGCCGGATACAACCATGACTAGGAGTTTGGGCAGCAAGACTTTACTATCTGCACTGCACCAGCCAGAGGGGACAGACAGTGCATATAGGACCGGAAACCGTAGTGACGTTTCACTACACACTGCGTGATGAAGCAGGCTCTGCGATGGAGACCTCTCGCGGCGGAGATCCCGCAGTTTACCTGCACGGCGCGAACAATATTATCTCCGGCCTGGAAACTGCCATGAGCGGTCGGTCTGTGGGTGATGTGTTCAGTGCCACTGTGAACCCGGAAAACGCTTATGGTCTGCGGAATCCCGCGGCTGTACAGCGCGTCCCAATAAAACATCTGGCCTTCAACGGTAAACTACACCCGGGCGCTGTGGTACAGCTGAGCACCAGCGACGGAATGCGCACAGTCACTGTGGCCAAGGCCGGCAGACACACGGCCGATATCGACACCAACCATCCCCTGGCGGGACAGACACCTGGTCTTCGACATCGAAGTGGTAGAAACAAGAAGTGCCACGGCCGAGGAACTGGCCCATGGACATGTGCATGGCGTCGGCGGGCATCATCACTGATGCAGTATGTTCAGTTGCCGTAGGTTTCCCGCAGGTAATTGAGGATATCAGAGGATTCAAACAGGCCGCGCTCGGTATTGGGGTCATAAAGATAGGGAATGGAAACCCTGCCCTCTGTCTGCTGTAATACTCGGCGATTGCCCAGCTCACTGTCTGGCTGTATTTTCAGCCGCTCCCGGATCGGTGGCAAAATCCACTCTTCCAGCCGTGTGCGGCCACAATTGCGCACGATGTAGGGAATTTCCATTTCGCAGAGCAATTCGCGCACAGGGCGGGCGTAAGGGCTGGACTCAAAACTGTACAACTCCAGCAAATACTCCGGCGACAGGCCAGGACGGGCCTGCATACCACGACTGACCCGGGGCGCGCTCGCCAGCATAGAGCCCAGCGTCTGTAACTTTCCTGCCTTCCACTTGAGAGGCATCTCGCGCTGGCCATAGGTTTCAAACAGATAGGCAATAATGTCCAGCGACTCATACATCTCGATGCCGGTATTAGGGTCAACCAGGTAGGGAAATTGTGCCTTGCCACCCCGCTCCACCAGTTCCGGGCGAAACCGTTCGCCGGACTTCGGAGAGGGATAAATTTCCGCATCCAGATCCAGCTCCGTCAACACCTCGCGCACCAGGCGACAGTAAGGGCAGTTTTCAATGTCGTAGAGCTGCAGTGTCTGCTTCGGCTTGATGACTGCAGGTGTACTCTGAATACCATTGCTGGCGCGCAACAGTGTCGCGATCATCGATGTTGCCATGTTGCCTGCCATCACTTAACCTCCATTCAATGCCTGGTAGTCCTTTTCCAGTTGCTTCATCGCCTTTTTGGACACGCCGCCTAACACCTCGATAGCGTGACGAATCCGCGCCCGGCTCATATCGGACCCCAACAGCTCCATCGAGTCCACCACTGAAAAAGAAGCACTGGAGCCGGCGATTGCGACGAACAGCGGCGCCAAAAAGTCCTTTACCTTAAAATCCAGCTGGTTAGCGAGGTTCTTCAAGTCATCCCACAAGGCGTCACGCGTCCAGTGACGCTGTGCCTCCAAACGCCACAGCGCAAACTGCAGACCCTTGACGATGGTTTCGCGCGCACCAGCAACAGATGCGAAGTTGTCTTCATGCAGCGGTAGCGTACCGGAGACCAGGAAACCGGCCAGAGGTGCAAAATCACTCAGCTTCTCCATGCGCTTCTGTGTGTGTGGCAGGACCTTCATGAGATTCTCACGGTTATAGGCCCAGTCCACCAGCCGCTGAGCCAATTGTGCTTCGTCCAACTCCTCGCGGATCCACATACCGTTAAGCCAGCTGAGCTTCTCTATGTCAAAAATCGGTCCGCCGAGAGACACTCGCTGGATGTCGAACTGGGCCAACATATCCTGCAGGTTGAATTTTTCTCGCTCGTCAGGCATGGACCATCCCATCCGCCCCAGGTAATTGAGCGGGCCTCAGGCAAATAACCCATGCGCTGGTAATACTGGATGCTGGTGGGATTCTTGCGTTTACTCAACTTGGATTTGTCCGGATTGGCAGTAGCGGTAAGTGGCACAGCTGCGGCATTTCCCAACCGAAGTACTCGTACAATAACTTGTGCTTGGGTGCCGAGTTGAGCCATTCCTCGCCCCGCAACACATGGGTGATGCGCATCAGGTGATCGTCCACGACATTGGCAAGATGATACGTGGGCATGCCATCTGACTTAAGCAATACCTGTGCATCCACCATGCTCCAGTAGCTCGATAGTGCCGCGCAGCATATCCTCAATAACACAGCTGCCATTATCCTCCGGGACCAGCATACGGATTACGTAAGGTTCTTGCGCCTTACGGCGTTTCTCGACTTCTGCTCGGGAGCCGCAGGTCCGAGGGCTTGAGTGCTGTACTGTTTCCCGCGACCAGGCGTGCCTCGCGCAGTTCCTGCAGTTCCTGCGCGGTGCGGTAGCAAATGAAGGCCTTACTTCATCTACCAGTTGCTGCGCATACTGGCCGT
>CAVVHD010000011.1:0-424119 GCA_963747995.1 uncultured Gammaproteobacteria bacterium
CCACTCATCCAAACAGCCATGGCGCTAATTCACTGCGGTTCTGCACTACAAGCTGCTGCGCCGTCGGGTCCTCTGCCAGTTCGTTGGGCTCGATATGCAGCAGTTGCAGCACATAGGGCACCAGCCTGGCGCGCGTGGAGATTTCCAGCAACCCATTTTCCATGCCGTAGTCCACTTCCACCACCTCGCGCTGTTCCAGCTCCAGCCTTGGGTCCGGTGCAATCCGCACGGTGACATGTGTGTTCCACTCACTATCCGCCTCAACACCGTGTTCGGAGTCGTCCATGATTTCGGGAATGCCCCGAAATCGACTCAGCACAAAGTCCCGATACTCACAATTTTTTTCACACCAGGCGCGCACGTGCCAGCGCAAGCCGCTATAAACCAGCGTGTGGGGGACGATGATACGTCCCTCCCGGTCGGGGTGGTTGAGAGAGACATAATCCACGTCCAGCCGCTTTTGTTGTCGCGCTGCCTGCATGATGGGGCGCAGCACCTCAGGTTTGACGTCCCGCACCGGTAGCGAAAGCACCTCCGCATTGGCTACATTGAGAGACAGCGACTCGAATACGTTGAGTAGTTCGTTGTTGCGCGCCATCAGGTGCAAGTACTCATCTGCCAGCCCCTGCGTCACCCGAGGCGTAAAAATCGGCGTCGGCTTGTAGCCCTTGAGAAACTTGTCGTATTGCAGGTTGCCGGGCCCAACGTCACGCATGTAATTGTTGATATCCTTGCTGGCCTGTTGCCGACCGATGCCGAAGGTGTCACACAGGTGACGGGTCGTCAGGCGTCCCTCCCATAAGACGAGTGTTTCGATAAAGCGATAGCGCAGCAGAAGATCCCAGCGGAATGGCCATTTGGGGTCTTGGCGGCTCGACATGCGTACTTACCCGGTAGTGGCTATCAGAGCCAAGTATAGGTGCAGGTGATGGACAAGTGTACTGGTATATGTCGTGTTTTTGGAAGTGCGCGGACCATCGGGTCTTTATGCGCCTTGCGACATGACCAACGGTGATTTCTTTCGTCGCATACTGTCGGGCCAGAGCTCGGGCGTGACAAAAAAACGTGAGGTTTCTGCTCCGTTTTTACCCAGGGAAGTAACTAGCAGAGGGTACGTGTCGTAGTCAAAATGGCGGATCACCTGGGTCTGTAGCTGCTCCATGTTAAGTGCGTCTTCCGGATGGTCAACGTGCGCACTACACAGCCACTTCATCTTGGTCAGAATCAGGTAATTCTCGCTATTCAGGCTGTTGCAGTGGGATCGGAGTTGGCCACGTGTCATCCAGAGGCCCAGCCGACAATCATGGTTATAGCCGGGCGGGGGAGGCGGAACTGCGGACGTGGGTTGGAACAGATAACCCTTGAACGCAATCTCTTTGGCCAGCTTGTCTATCCCCAGTTCATACAGCTTCCGTTCAGCAGTGGGATGCTCACTGAGCTTAATCTGGCGCTGTAATAACTGGTGCATTTTTGTATCGAGGCGGTCACGGTTGTCCGGGCCCAACCATTCGTGGGCATAACCCACGGGATCATGATGGTTAGTGGCGCGCTGTTTACCCAGAAAGTACTTGACCGCCAGTTCGAGATGCACGTGGCAACCGCGCCTATGGCTGTAGTACAGGCAGTCGAACTCACCCAGCGTTCTGCCCTCGTCGACCACCGGAAGGTTGTGCGCGATCAGTTCAGTGTCCGGGTCCTGTTGCAGGAAAAAATGCCAGAGCTGCTCAAAGTACACACCCAGTCGGTAGGTGGAGCGAAGGGACAGGTGCTCCAGAAGGGCTAGAGGGGTCACGGTCCAGTCGCGCCAGCCACAGCCTTCTCTCGGGAGTAAGTTGCAGGGCGCAGGCTGCAATGCCGGATGTATAGCCAGCCACCTGTTCAATGTGCAGCACAGGCGGTGAGAAGCAGGCCCAGGCAAGGTCACGCACTTCTTGTGTCTGGTAGGGATAATTGATGATCACTGCGCTACACTGTTCGTTCGTGGTTATAATAGCAGTCCTTCATGTCATGGAC
This sequence comes from uncultured Gammaproteobacteria bacterium, assembly GCA_963747995.1. Lineage (GTDB taxonomy): Bacteria > Pseudomonadota > Gammaproteobacteria > Pseudomonadales > Halieaceae > Marimicrobium. Next base: position 2,014 of record CAVVHD010000011.1, read on the forward strand.
CCAGGCCTAATGCAGGTACCTTTCAAGAAAATTGGTTTGGCAGGGCGCAGCCGACAGCGTGGGCTGACGGGGGTCCTGCGACAACTGCTGGAATTACTTGAGGCACGTGGTCTTGAAGTATTGCTGGAAGACAAGTTGGGGGATGTTCTGCCCGATCACAAGCAGAGTCTTGCGACCCTCGATGAGATCGGGAAAGAGGCCGATCTCGTTATCGTCGTAGGGGGCGACGGTAGCCTACTCAGCGCTGCCCGTACTCTGGCGAAATATGATACCCCGGTGCTGGGCGTTAATCGCGGCCGTCTTGGTTTTCTCACTGATATCATGCCGGATGTCATTTCACAGCAGATTCCCGCCGTTCTGGAAGGTAAGTTTGAGCGAGAAAGCCGCTTTCTGCTCAGTGCAGAAGTGCGACGAGACGATCAGGTGATCAGCAGCGGAGATGCACTTAATGACGTTGTAGTTAATTCAGGCACATCCGCCCAGATGATCGAGTTTGAGTTGTATATCAATGATACGTTTGTTTATCGCCAGCGCGGGGATGGGCTAATAGTGTCAACGCCGACAGGCTCCACCGCCTATTCCCTGTCCGGGGGCGGGCCTATTATGCACCCCACGCTCGACGCGATTGTGCTGGTGCCCATGTTCCCCCACGCACTGAGTAGTCGACCCATTGTGGTAGACGGCAATTCGGAGATTCGACTGGATGTATTAGCTCGCAATCGTATTCACCCACCGGTTACCTGTGACGGACAGGCCAATTCGAAGGCGCGGCCCGGAGATTCAGTGCACATCCGTAAAAATCCATACAGCCTGACGTTGCTGCATCCGCTGGGTCACAGCTTCTATGCCAGTTGCAGGGACAAACTGCGCTGGAGTAATGCACTGGTCAATTGATGGGCGAATTTTACCAGGCCCTCAGCGTCTCTGTTGAGGAAGACCTTCTGCCACTGAGTGCGCTGCTACACCAGCGTGGTGTCCTACATCGCATCTTCGAGGAAGGTGGCCGCCAGGTCATCATGGTGGAGCAGGAGTCACAGGCACAACAGGTACACGCGCTTTACCGCGCGTGGCGTGCCGGAGAAGTTCAGATAGAACTGTCACGCCAGAGGCGCACGGTTGGACCAACTCCGGTTGCAATGCAATGGCGCCAGGCGCCGGTCACTCTTGGCCTTATTGTATTGAGCATCTGTGGATTTCTATTGGTTTTTCTATCGGCCCCCGAGGCATGGGTAAGCGCTTTGACATTCACACCCTTTCAGCTAAGGGGCGAAGAAATTTTGTTCCAGAACTTCAATGGCCAATACTGGCGTCTGGTTACTCCAGTGTTCCTACATTTTGGTTGGTTGCATATCGTATTCAATAGTCTCTGGTTGTGGGATCTCGGAAGACGGATGGAACAGGTGCTGGGGCACTTCAATATGGTCATGTTGTTCCTCGTCATCGCAGCAGTGTCCAACGTCAGCCAGTTCGCATTCGGTGGCGCAGGCCTGTTTGGCGGTATGTCCGGCGTGGTTTACGGTCTGCTGGGCTTTTCCTGGGCGGCTCCCTTGTTGCAGCCGGAGTGGAAAATTCAACCCTCGGCCCCCATTATGTTGTTCATGGTTGGCTGGTTGGTGGCCTGCATGGCCGGCATGGTGGAAGTACTCGGCTTTGGTGCCATCGCCAATGCAGCACACGTTGGTGGCCTGCTCTGCGGTGCATTTCTGGGAGCCCTATTTGGCGCACTGTCCAGAACCAGCGGCGACAAGGCCTGAGTCGCGCAGGTATAATCACTCGACTTACAGCACAAGAAACCCAATGTCTTACCTGCAATTGATAGAAACCATGTCACCACAAATCTACCAGAGCCTGCTGCGCTCAATGGAACTGGGTAAGTGGCCTGATGGCAAGGCCCTGACAACTGAGCAGCGTGCAAATGCCATGCAGGCTATTATTGCCTGGGGCGAGAGGCATCTGGTAGAACAGGATCGCGTCGGGTATATAGAGCAAAAACAACAGTCGGGCGAACATTGTGATGCGCCGCTGGAAACACCCCTGACGTGGAAAGAGTAGGAGAGTTACTTGATCGATCTGGTGGCGACCGGCGCCGTGCGCAAAATGAAAACACAGCTGGAAAACCCTGTGCGCTACACGATGGTGCTGGGCGAACATGAAGTTCCACTGAATGAGTATCTTGGCAGGCAATTGCGATTGGATTTTCACGGGAGCATCAATTGCATGCACTGTAACCGCAAGACCAACAAGAGCTTTAATCAGGGCTACTGCTACCCCTGTTTCAAGCGACTCGCTCAGTGTGATAGTTGTATCGTCAGCCCGGAGAAGTGCCACTACGCGGCAGGCACCTGCCGGGAGCCGCAGTGGGGCGAGCAACACTGTATGATTGATCACTTTGTTTACCTCGCCAATACTTCGGGACTGAAGGTGGGTATTACACGAGGGTCCCAGGTGCCAACGCGCTGGATGGACCAGGGCGCGACCCAGGCACGACCGATTTTTCGTGTTGCTACACGCCTGCACTCGGGGCTGGTGGAGACATTGTTCAAGGACCATATGGCAGACAAGACCAACTGGCAGGCCATGCTTAGGGGCGATGCCGAGCCGTGTGATCTGGAACAGGCCCGACGTCGCCTGATGACGGACTGTGCTGGCGACCTGCGAGCACTGGAGCAGCAGCACGGTCTACAGGCGATTATCGAGTTATCCAATGAACCGGAAACCCACATCAAATACCCGGTGCTGGAGTACCCGGCCAGGGTGTCATCCTTCAACCTTGATAAGACGTCATCCATTGCTGGTACGCTGTTGGGCATCAAGGGTCAGTACCTGATGTTTGATGGCGGTGTTATCAACATGCGCAAGTATGGCGGCTATCAATTGTCCTTGCACACCACTGGCTAGAATCATGCGTGATGACAAACCGGAAACGGTCTACCTGAAGGACTACAGGCCACCCGCGTACCTGATCAATCGCACGGAGCTGCACTTTGAGCTGTATGAGGACTTTGCGATTGTGAATTCGCGTCTTCACCTCTTGCGTGATGGCTCAGTTGCGAACAATGCCTCGCTGGAGTTACACGGGCAGGAACTGGAACTGCTGTCTATTGCGGTAGATGGTTGCGAACTCACCCCCGCAGAATACCTCGTCAGTGCTGATTCGCTGCTCATCCATTCGGTGCCGGCACAGTGTGTTGTCGCCTGCCGGACACGCATTCGTCCCCAGGATAATACCTCATTGTCAGGGCTCTATAAATCGCGTCAGCTATTTTGTACGCAGTGTGAGGCGGAAGGATTTCGTAAAATCACTTACTACCTGGACCGGCCCGACGTTATGTCGGTATTCACTGTGACGGTAGAGGCAGAACGCGAACGTTACCCAGTGCTGCTTAGCAATGGCAATCTCAACGATGTGCGAGAGCTTGTGGACGGTCGGCACCGTGCGGTCTGGCACGATCCATTCCCCAAACCCGCGTACCTGTTTGCCTTGGTCGCTGGCGATCTGTCCCACATTCAGGACAGCTTTACGACAACCAGCGGGCGTCAGGTGACTCTGCGTATCTATGTTGAGGAAAAGGACCTCGACAAGTGCGGACATGCCATGCGCTCACTGCAGCAGGCTATGCGCTGGGATGAGAATGTCTACGGTCGTGAGTACGATCTTGAGATTTTCAATATTGTGGCCGTGGACGACTTCAACATGGGTGCGATGGAAAACAAGAGCCTAAATATTTTTAATACCTCCTGTGTGCTGTGCAGTCCAGATATCACTACCGATATGGGGTTCCAGCGTGTGCAGGCCATTGTCGCCCACGAGTATTTTCATAACTGGAGCGGTAATCGCGTCACCTGCCGTGACTGGTTCCAGCTCAGTCTCAAGGAGGGCTTTACGGTCTTTAGAGATTCGCAGTTCTCTGCAGATATGGGCTCGCCCACAGTGAAGCGGGTGGAGGACGTGACAGTGCTGCGCACGGCCCAGTTTGCTGAGGACGCGGGCCCCATGGCACACCCGGTAAGGCCGGAATCTTTCATGGAGATCAACAATTTCTACACCCTGACGGTGTACGAGAAAGGCGCTGAAATAGTGCGCATGATACACACATTGCTGGGCGCAGAGCACTTTCGTCTGGGTTCGGACCTGTACTTTCAACGACATGACGGTCAGGCAGTGACCTGTGAGGACTTCGTGCGGGCCATGGAGGACGCCAGTGGTGCGGATCTCGGCCAGTTTCGCAACTGGTACTCACAGGCCGGTACCCCCCACCTCACGGTGCTGGGATGAGTACGATGAGGTAACGCACTGTTACGCCCTGCATGTGGAGCAATCCTGCCCGGCCACGCCGGGCCAACCAGAGAAATTGCCATATGTAATCCCGCTCGCTATGGGCCTGTTGGGCGAGGCGGGCAATCTACCATTGCGTCTTGCCGGAACTGCGCCTGATCCAGAATCCAGTGATAACACGCACACGGTTTTGACTATCAACCAGCCACAGCAAACGTTTCTCTTTGAGGGAGTGGCAGAACGCCCCGTGCCCTCGCTGCTGCGTGGATTCTCCGCGCCGGTTCGTTTGCATTATGACTATAGTAAGCACGATCTTTGCGCCTTGATGCGTCGGGACGACGATGGCTTTGTGCGCTGGGACAGCGCCCAGGCCCTGGCCACCCGGGTTATTGGAGAGGTCGAGAAGCAACTTTTAGCTGGTGCTCCGTTACTGGTGGACCCTTTGCTTATAGAGGCCTGTGGCGATGTGTTGCGAGATGATGCTCTGGACTCAGCCATGGTTGCTGAGATGTTACGTCTGCCCAGTGAAGAGTATCTGGCGGAGCAGGCGAGTCTGGCCGGTGGTGCCAATGTGGATTCTATTCATGAGGCGCGCAATGCCGTGCGCAGTGCACTAGGTAAAGCTTTGGCGGAGCCATTGCTAACACGCTATCAAGGCCTGGATTATGGGGGTCACTACGCACCCGATGCAGGTCAGATAGCTGACCGCTGCCTGCGCAATGCCTGCCTGTCCTATCTCGTTAGCGCGAGTACGGAAAACCTCGCGTTGGCGGCGCGACAGTATCGGCTTGCCAGCAATATGACTGATCGTCTGGCAGCGCTGAAGGAAATCGCGTTTTACGGCGAGGGCAATCTTCGCGACAGTACGCTGTCAGGTTTCTACCAGGACTGGCGACACGAAGCGTTGGTGGTCAACCAATGGTTTCAGGTACAGGCTGCAATTCCCGATAGCCTTGGACTGTCGCGGGTGCAGGCCTTGATGTCGCATGGGGACTTCGAGTTGCGTAATCCGAATAAGGTGCGCGCTCTGGTGGGTGGTTTCATCAACCAGAATCCGGTTAATTTTCACCGACTTGATGGCGCGGGTTATCGCTTCCTGGGTGACATCGTGGTCAAATTGAACAGGCTAAACCCACAAATGGCGTCGCGCCTGCTGACACCGCTTACCCGGTGGCGCAATTACACAGGCAGGGCAGAGTTGATGCGCGCCGAGTTGGAGCGTCTTGCGGCTGAACCGGAACTCTCGCCGGATGTATATGAAATTGTTACAAAATCACTGCATTGATCAAGGTCATTAGCGGAGCATGGTAGTGCGGGGGTGTTGCTCACGGCACACAGGCATTGCGTATAAGTGTATAAAAATGATCTACTAGCGTTCACTACCGTCATGGCTGGCGCGCCTACAGGCGCTGCCCCAGATTTTGCAATAGACTAAATTGCACGAATCAGGTGCAAGGTGTGAGAGGGGGAAACCCCGATTTTCAAAATTTATACAAGAGAATCCTGATGGCTAAGCCTAACTACGCTTTTGAGAAGCGACAAAAAGAACTTGCAAAAAAGAAGAAAAAGGAAGAAAAACGTTTGAAAAAGTCCGAAGAGGGCAATATTCAGCCGCAAGATGCTAGTATATCCTCGGTCACTGAGGGGAAGCCCTCTACAAGTGACGGGATGTAGTAGATCGATTTCCCCAAATTTCCACTTCGTACCGGTGAATGCGAATGTGGAAAATTACAATCATTCACCAATCATTTTGAGTATGTAATATGAGTAAAGGTACGGTTAAGTGGTTCAATGCGGATAAGGGTTTTGGTTTTATCACTCCTGAGGACGGTGGTAAGGATCTTTTTGTTCATCATTCAGAAATCAAAAGTGGCGGCGGTTACGCAACCCTTAAAGACGGTCAGGCAGTAGAGTTTGAAGTTGGCCAGGGCCAGAAAGGCCCCTGTGCCAACAATGTTAAACCTCTCTAGGTCAGGTATCTGACATCAAAAAGCAGCGGTGGTGATCCCACCGCTCTTCAATTGCATGCATTCGCTGTCTTGTGTCATGAGCTGGCCGAGGGGTATAGGCGCAGCTGTTCTGTTTTATGAGTACTACCCTTGCGATATTCGTCCCGCACCCTGCGAGCGCAGTCAGCCAGACTGGCCCCAGCCCAGTTGCCATGATCAGTGCTGTAAAGCCGGGCATCCAGTTGATTGAGTTCCCGCGTAAATTCCCCGTCCCCAAACTGCGTGGCGACCTGTGCAAGAGACGCTACAGGAGTGTGGGGGTTCAAGGCGGTCGCCCAGGCGATAACGGCAGCACGTGCACTTGCGGCGTCACCGCTGGCACATGCCGTCACCAGCTTTTTGAATGCCTGCTTCTCAGAGGTATTGTCCGCAGGAATCATTGGTTCTTTTGCACCTGAATCGCGCCGCCGCCATAGATACACCAGGGTTGTCAGCCAGCCCAAGGTGCTTACAACGCTCAGGATTTGCCAGAACGGGCTTTGCCCCTGTGAAGGGGGAGGGACGGAGACGGCAGCCCCAGGTGATGTGGTGATGGCAGGCGTTGGTGTGACAGTGTCAGCCGGCGTGTTGGTTGGCTCGGCCGCTGTCACGGTAATTTTCCGTTCCGGCAACACCGCGTATTGCACCTGTTCGGTCTGCGTGTCCCACCAGGGGATGCGAATCTCAGGGATCAAATAAGTGCCGGCGCGGGTGGGGACCACAGCGGTGCTATCCTGCCGGATACCCATCAGGCCGTCGGGGATCTCCTCCTCACTGATCTGGGGTTGATCCGGGTAGTATTTGAGGCCATCCGTGGGTGCAAACAGGATCGGTGGCAGTTGGGCGCCCTGCAAACCCGCACCCTGAATCCGGATGGTACGAGTGGCGGATTCACCCACGCGCAAATGTTCCGGGGAGGAAGACCAGTTCTCCTCCAGAGTCAGTTGTCGAGAGGGCAGCCAGGTGTCGGCGGTAAAGCTGTCCGGTTTGGGCAGCACATTGATGGATATCGCCTCAGTGCTACGGCGCACAAGCTTGCCGCCACTGCCGAGGTCAAAAAAACTCCTGCGGCCCTGCTCCACCCGCCCGGAGAAGACCTGGGCAGGAATCACCAGGGTCCCGCTCTGCTCCGGGAAGATCGCGTAGCGCAGTTCGTGTACCAGCCATTGGCGCCCGTCGATGGTGCGTTGGAAAGAGTGTTGTTCCAGCGGTTTGACAAAAGCGTTGTCCAGTTTCAGCTCTGGTATGCTTGCCCCCTCCAGATTGACAGACTGTTGCACCCGCAGGGTTAAGATAACCTGGCCCTGCACATAGACGTTGTGCTGGTCCACCTCTGCCTCGAACACGACGGACTGTTCGCCGCTGTGGGTGTCAGGGGCGGCACCCACTACAACAGGCAGGCTTGGAGTGGTGCTTTTACCAACATGTATTGAGGGTATCTGCAGGTTACCCTGCCGGGTGGGTGTCAGATCGATGATCACTTGTCGGGTGTGGGACATACGACCATTGATAATGTTGGTGTTGCTGCTGGTCGATCGCTGCAAAATTTCGAAGTCACCAAGCAGGGCGCGCAGATCCGCATCGTCGACTTCTTCGTCCTCTGTGGCGGTAATAGTTAGCCGCAAGGTGTCGCCCAGGGAGACCCTGTTGCGATCCAGTTTGGCTGTCACCGCTCCCAGCGCGACATTTCCGCCCAACGCCATTATCAGGACGAACAGGAAGGTCATTATGTGACTAATAGGCTTCATCGTCTTTCCCGACCCCCTGTTCCTGTCTTTGTAAACTCTCGTAATGGAATTTCTGCCGCAACAGCCCCGAGGGATCGTCCGGCACACGGCGTAACCATTGCTCCATCGCCTGGTCGTGTTCTTCATTGCCGGTCTCAGCGCGAGCCTTTTTTTCCTGCTGTTCTTTCTCAGTCTTATCTTCCTGGCGCTTGCCTCCGGTTACTTCCCGGGCCTCCTGTTTTTGCTGCTGGTCCGCGTCCTCTTGCTGCTGCGACTCGCTATTCTGTTTCTGTTGTTGAGCGTCCTGCTGCTGTTGCTCGTCTTTTTCGGCGTCCGACTGTTGGGAATCCTGAGGGTTCTGCTTGCTGTTCCCTTGCTGATTCATGTTTTGATTCTGCTGTTCGTCCTGGCGCTGTTGCTGATCCTGATCCTGCTCCTGTTTTTGGTTCTGATCCTGCTTTTGATCCTGGTTTTGCTTTTGGTCCTGATCCTGCTTTTGGTCCTGGTCCTGCTTTTGGTCCTGGTCCTTTTTTTGGTTCTGGTCCTGTTTTTGGTTCTGGTCCTGTTTTTGATCCTGCTGCTGTTGCTGTTGCTGTTGTTCTTTGAGCTTCTTCACTAATTCCAGATTCTCCACGGCGTCGATCTGGTCGCCTTGCAGTTTCAATGAGTCCTCGTAGGCAGCGATGGCCTCATCCAATTGTCCGGCCCGTGCGAGGGCGTTGCCCCGGTTGTATAAGCTGTCGGCATTGCCCGCGTCTTTGAAGTGTTCGACGGCGGCCTCGAATTCCTGGTTTTGATACGCCGCCGTTCCCGCCCACTCTGGATTTTCAAACAGCGCGGCAGCAGCTTTGCTGTCGCCCTGTTGCAGCGCCCGTTGGCCCTGCTGATCAGGGGTGAGCCACAGGTCGTCCCAGGTCTGGGCACTGGCCGGATCGGGTTGTAGCAGTAGCAGAACAGGCAACAGGGTCAACAGCCAACCGCGTCGAAACAGGCCCAGTGCCAGTGGCAGCAACGCAAGGATTAACAGGTAACCCTGGTCCTCCCAGGTATCGGCGGTTCTGCCCGGCGCCAACGTCTCTTCGTTTGCGTTCAGAGGGCTTGCGGCCAGCAAGTAATCAAGATCGCCGTCGTCCAGTTGCATACGCCGGTAGCTACCGCCTGTCGCGTGGGCCAATGCACGCAGATCCTCCTCGTCCAGGCCCGGCAGCACGATCGTACCTGCATTGTTCTTGAGAAAACCGCCGTTGGGCAGAGGGATGGGTGCGCCCTCGGGGGTGCCCACCCCCATGATAGTCAATTGTGAGTCGCTGCCAGCCAATACTTTTGCAATACCGTCGCGGTCTTTCTCGGACACACCGTCTGTCACCAGTAGTAGTTTGCCCTGACGAACACCAGCGGAGCGCAGCAATTCCAGCGCCTGGGTCACAGCGCTGACCGGTTCGCTGCCGGGCAGGGGCATCATGTCCGGATGCAGGGCTGGTAACAGGTTGGCGATGGTGGCTGTGTCGTCGGTGAGGGGCGTAACGATATGGGCGTCTCCGGCGTAGGCGATCAGTGCGGTCTGACCCTCCCGACGCAGTTGCAACAGGTCCAGCAGTTTCTGGCGCGCCCGGTCGAGCCTGGAAGGGGTCAGGTCTGCAGACTTCATGGAGTAACTCAGGTCCAGCAGCACGACCAGCGCATCCTGTTTCTGGTGCACGGGCTGGGGGATTTTTTGCCAACTGGGACCGCTGGCGGCCACGGCGGCGAGCAACCAGCCGAGGAACACCAGAGGCAGTAAGTTGCTGCCTTTGGCGGCACCGCTGTCACCGACCAGATAACGCAGCAGGTCAGGTGCGATGACAGATTGCCAACTGCCTTTGCGTCCCCTCTGCCGCCAGAGCAGCAACAGCAGAAGGAGGGCGGGCAGCAGGGTCCACAGCCACTCGGGGCGCATCAGGTGCAGTTCCATTAGCGCCCCTCCCGTTGACTGGACGTAGCACCTGTGCCGCCCCAACCAAAAGCGTCCCAGCAGTACCGCAGCGCCAGCAGAAAGCTTATCAATAAGGCTCCCAGAAGTGGCAGGTAGCCCAGCGCCTGTCGGGGTCGGTACATGGTAGTTTCCTGCTCCACCGGTTCCAACTGATCCAGAAGGTGGTAGATATTGACCAGTTCCTGCGGGTTGCGGGCGCGGAAATATTCACCGCCGGTAAGCCTGGCGATTTCCTGCAGCCCCGCTTCGTCTAGCTCCGCCGACGGGTTGACCTGGCGACTACCAAAACTGGAGCCGAACAGGCCCGGCAGGGTGAGCGCGTCCGCGCCGATACCGATAGTGTAAATACGGATACCCAGCTTTGCTGCCAGTTGTGCCGCATCCAGCGGTTTTACCGCGCTCGCCGTGTCCTGACCGTCGGTTAATAGGATCAGCACCCGGCTCTCGGCGGGGCGCTCCTTGAGGCGTTTGACCGCCAGCCCAATGGCGTCGCCAATGGCGGTTTCCTTGCCGGCAAAGCCGATCTGGGCTTCCGCAAGGAATCGTTTTACGGTGGCGGTATCGAAGCTCAGAGGAGATTGCACATAGGCGTTGCTGCCAAAGAGAATCAGGCCCAGACGGTCGCCGGCGCGGTGGCTGATAAAGTCGGCGCCCACCTGCCTGACTGCATCCACGCGCGACACCAGTGACTGGCCCACCTGCATGTCCTCGACCTGCATGGAGCCAGAAATGTCGACCGCCATCATGAGGTCACGCCCGCTGTTTGGAAGTTCAACCGCTTCGCCAATCCACATGGGTCGCGCAGCCGCCACCAGTAACAGCAGCCACAGTAACCACAGTGACACGGTAGGCAAGACGCCGCCCTGCAGTGCTCGGCTGCCCTGTGCATCGCTCAATTGCTGCCATTCATGGAAAAACGGTGCGCGCAGAGCTGGCTGCTGGGTGGTCGCTGTGGGCAGCACTCGCCGCACCAGCCAGGGCAGGGGAGCCAACAGCAGCATCCAGGGCCAGATCCATTCAATCATGGCGCTACCTTGTGGTGTTTAATCCAGTGTTGTGCCGCCCGGTGCACCTGCAACACATCGATTTCAGAGCAGGTCTTCTGGTACGCGGCGTCGTCGAAGGCCGGTTGCAATTGCTCTGCCGGTGGCAGGCTGCGGTTGAGAAATGCCCGCCACGCCGCACCGTGCTGGGCCGCGACCTCTGTGCGGGGATAGGCCAGCAGGGCCACGCTTTTTAACAGGGCATTGATCTGGCTGAGGAAGTAACCGGTGTCACTTTTTGCCAGGTAATCCGTATGCAGTGTTTGCAATTGCAGCAGGGCACGGCGGCGGTAGGCATTTTTCCTGTAGCGTTTGTGCAACAGGTAGGTCAGGGTTGTCACCAGCAGTATCCCTGCAAGCAGCAAAATCCACCAGCCGGGCGCGAGTGGCCACCAACCGATCAACTCGGGTGTACGCAGCGGATGCAAATTGGCCAGGGGGTCCTGCGGGTTCAACGTCGCATCTCCCCATAGTAATTTTTCAAAGTGCCAAAGGGTGACTGGTCGGTGGATGCCAGTAGCAGAGGGACACCCAGCTTTAGCAGATCGCTGCGCAACAGATCGCGCTGCTTTTGCAGGCGGTGGCGGTATTCGCTACGCAGTTGCCGGTCGCCGGTGTGCAGTTCGCTGCGCTCGCTACCGTTTGTCACCGCATACGTGCCCGCCCTGGGTAGCTCTGACTCCAGTGGATCGGCGCAGGCCACAGCGGTCAGCTCCGTGTGCTTGGCCAGCTCGAACAGGTGCTCCCTGGATCGCTCCTGGGCGGCACCGCGAAAATCACTGATCAGGAACAGGCTGCTGCCGGGGCGCGCTATACGCCGCAGGTTGGACAGCATGGTGGCGAAGCTGTCAGCGTCGCCCGTGGTGGCCAGGGGCAGGGCCGCATTGTAGCCGGATATCTGTGACAGCAGCGCCAGTACCGTTTTGCGGCTGCGCCGGGGCCGGATTTCCTGGTGCCCCTCGTCATTGAATACGAGCCCTCCCACGCGATCGCCACCCTGCAGGGCGCTCCAGGCCAACAGACTGGCCAGCTGTCCTGCCAGCACCGATTTGAAGCAGTGGCTGGAGCCGAAGAACATGCTGCTGCGCTGGTCAACTACGACCAACACCGGTCGCTCCCGTTCCTCGCGAAACAGTTTGGTATGTGCGCTGCCGGTTCGGGCGGTAACGCGCCAGTCGATGGTGCGAATATCATCGCCGGGCTGGTAGCTGCGCACCTCTTCAAAATCAATGCCGCGCCCGCGAAAGTTGGATTTGATCGGTCCGGACAGGGTACTCAACGCCCTGTTCCGACGCCCGAGCTGCAACTGCTTCGCCGGGAAGCGCAGGGCGATAAGCTCTTGCAGGTCCGCGTAGGCACCGCGGGCAGGAGCGTTGATATCGGCCAGATGCATACCCGATCTCAGCCCACGGGAACAATCGACAGCAGTTCCTCAATCACCCGGTTCGTGGTAACGCCATTGGCCTCGGCCTCGAAACTCAGTATGAGCCTGTGGCGCAGCGCATCCGCAGTGACCGCCTGAACGTCATCCGGGCTGACAAAATCCCGGCCCTTCAGCCATGCGTGGGCCCTGGCACAGCGATCGATGGCGATAGTGGCGCGGGGGCTGCCACCGTATTCAATCCAGCCCGCCAGTTTTTCGCTATAGCGTGCTGGCGAGCGGGTAGCGATCACCAGTTGTACCATGTATTGCTCCACCGCCTCGGACATGTGCAGCGCCAGTATCTCCTGGCGGGCGGCGAAGACATTCTCCTGTTTCAGCGGAGTAGGTGGTCTGTCGATACCCCGGCTCGCCTCCGTGCGGGTCAGTCGCAGTATCTCGGTTTCGGCAGCAGTATCGGGGTAATCGACGCTGACATGCATCAGGAAGCGGTCCAGCTGTGCCTCGGGCAGTGGATAGGTGCCTTCCTGCTCAATCGGGTTCTGGGTAGCCATCACCAGAAACAGGTCGGGCAACTTGTAGGTCTGGCTGCCGACACTCACCTGGCGCTCCGCCATAGCTTCCAGCAGGGCCGACTGGACCTTGGCGGGCGCGCGGTTGACCTCGTCAGCCAGTACCAGGTTGTGAAAAACAGGGCCTTTCTGGAAGTGAAAACTGGCCTCCTGCGGCCGGTAGATCTCGGTGCCGGTGACGTCGCCCGGCAACAGGTCCGGGGTAAACTGGATGCGGTGAAAAGTGCCTTCAAGCCCGTCTGCCAGGGATTTGATGGCCCGTGTTTTGGCGAGTCCGGGAGCTCCTTCAACCAACAGGTGGCCATCTGCCAGCAGAGCGATGATCAGTCGTTGTACCAAATGGGCCTGGCCGATAATTTGCCTGCTCAGCCAGTGCTCGAGTGCTTGGATATCTGCGTTCGCCACGATTTCTCCTGTGGTGTTGGTTATAAAAAGCCGCTACTGCTGCCTTAATCGAAAAATGTCGATAGTGCTGCACGAGGGAACCGCATTGTAGCGAAAGAAACTGGCGGGTCCAGTATGCCTACGGATAGGTCTCACTTTTTGCCGAATCCTGTGACTGGCAGACGGCCGAAAAGTTCCTCGCGTTATTGCATCCCGATCAGGATGCATGTTCATGTGCATCAAACCAGTGGACATACGTGTAGATGGCGATGCAGTAGAAGAATCGTTTACGCGCCACGGCCGTCTATTCAAACTCGAACCAAGTGCCGACTGCCGCAAGGTGCAGAGCGAGGCGAACGCGAGCGCCCCTGCACCCGAACTGGACCCGCTCTCCGGGTGTTAGTGGCAAAAGGGGTCTGGGTCCAGCTAAAAAAAAGCCCGCACTCGGCGGGCTTAGTCAGGGGTGTAGCTCTACCCCTTACGTCTTGAACTGCTTGGACCGTCAAGACCGAATAACAACAATAGGTTCAAAGAGCGCGTAACTTGTGCACGCCAGAGACGCCGGTGAGTCCATCCCATTGGTCAGAGCGCCCCTCTCGCCATCCGGTCACCCAGTTTTGCCGATGAGCCTCCTCCTCGTGGGGGCAGAAGTCGATGCTGCGCCCTGTGAGGCCAGCTTGGTATCCCCGGTTAAATGCTCTGGAATTCATATCGCGCTTTTGTCTTCTCATAGAGTATGCCTCCGTGGCAGACTGGGCCCCCTACAGGCCGCGCAAGTTTCACGCTCGCGCTGTTGGCGGCAGGTTTAATGACGGTGCAGCGCATGTATAAGCTTGTCATGTGGCGAAGCAATACAGCGAAGGGTGCCCCGAGGGCACGCCTTCAATAGAAACAAAGACGGGCTAACAAGTCGACGATTGTTTTGTTCTGAACAAACCCAGCGATATAACCTATTTGTGACATATTCACGTTTTATAGGATTCAGCGATGAGTGACTTGCCCCACTGCCCGCACTGTAACTCCACATACACCTACGTGGACAGGAACCTGTATGTGTGCCCCGAGTGCGCGCACGAATGGTCCGGGCAGGCGGTGACAGGAGCCGATGAGATGGCGCCGGTTAGGGACGCCAACGGCAATACATTACAGGACGGTGATACCGTTACCGTCATCAAGGATTTAAAGATAAAGGGCTCGTCGTCCGTGCTCAAAGTGGGCACCCGGGTGAAGAGTATCCGCCTGGTGGCGGGTGATCATAATATCGATTGCAAAATCGACGGCATCGGGGCGATGAAGCTGAAATCAGAGTTCGTCAAGAAGGTCCAGGCCTAGGGTCACCACAGCACTGTCATTTACGGGCAGCCAGCATATGTCGCGTAGCAGCGATAATGCCGGAAAAGTTTTGTACTTCTACATAGAGCCCATAGACACCAAAGATCGCGGTGATGATGAAAACTGACGCATGCAACAGCACCGCGTACGCCAGCGCAACATTCGCCGGAATGTCGAACAACGCCAACGCAGCAATTGCCGCCCCTCACCTAAAGAGGTTCGAGAACAGTCGTCACTGTAACCACCGATACTATTGAGAGCAGAATCGGCTCCACTTTCGGTACGGTTCAATGGCTATCCAGCAATTCAATCCAGTGCACCACGGGTACCCGAGCTGCAGACTGCAGATGAAGCTGGCAGCCTATATTGGCGGTGGCAATAACAGCGGGTTGATGCTCGGTGAGCGTGCACAGGGTGTTGGCCAACAGACGTTCGCTGATGTCCGACTGGAGGATGGAGTAGGTGCCAGCTGAACCGCAGCACAGGAGTTTTTGTGTTGTACGCGCGATGTCAAAACCCGCGCGCTCCAGTATGGCGGTCAGCAGTTGCGGTTGCTGCAGGGCGTGTTGCAGGGTGCAGGGTGTGTGGATTGCCACTTTGCCGATCTGCGTATTTACCTGAAGCGTGTCCAGATCTTCCTGCAGCAGAATTTCGCCGAGATCACGGCTTAGCTGTGATACATGCCGCGCCTTATTTGCATAGGCCGGGTCAGCGGCAAGCAGGCGTCCGTAATCTACAAGCATGGCGCCGCAGCCGCTGGCACTGCTGACAATCGCTTCTGTGCCGTGTTCTATATAGGGCCACCAGGCATCGATGTTGCGACGTATATTATCCAGGCCATCGGCATGCGCCGCCAGATGGTAGTTAACGGCGCCGCAGCACCCCGCTTGCGGTGCACTGATGAGTGAGATACCCAGTCTGTCCAGTACCCGGCGTGCCGCAGCATTGGTATTGGGTGTTGCAGCGCGCTGTACGCAGCCTTCCAGTACAATCATCCTGCGCGCGTATTGCACAGCAGGCGCAGCCCCGGGATGTTGGCGCACAGGAATCTTGCGGCGTAAGCGGCCGGGCAGTAGTGGCCGCAAGGTTTGTCCCAGTGCGAGCACCGCTCCCAGCAGTTGCGGCCTGGAGAAAATAAAACGCAGCAGGGCGCGCAGGCTTTTTGAGGCGACCGGCCGGGGCGCCTGCTGTTCTATCAGGTTGCGCCCGATGTCCAGTAATTCGCCGTAGCGCATGCCGGAAGGGCAGGCGGTTTCGCAATTGCGACACGTGAGACAGCGATCGAGGTGTAACCGGGTCTGCGCGCTCGCTGTGCCGCTCTCCAGTAGCTGCTTGATCAAATAGATGCGACCACGCGGGCTGTCTCTTTCGTCGCGGCTGTCGACATAAGTCGGACAAGTGGCCAGGCAAAAACCGCAGTGTACACAGGCGCTGGTGAGGGACTTGGCAGTCTGGCCAGGAGCGGTATCTGCAAAACTCGGGTGTAGTTCGACGTGCATGCGATCCCTGCTCCTACAGCCAACTGTACAAGCGGCCCGGATTGAGAATGCCGTCCGGGTCGAAAGCGTGTTTGAGCCGCTGTTGCAGACTTTGCTCCACGGCATTCAGTGGCGATCTCACCTCCGCGCTGCGGTCGCCACCGCGAAACAGGGTGACATGGCCCCCGGCCTCGACCGCGACCCGTTGCAATGTGGCGCGGGAATGTTCGCCGCGCACCCAGCGCTGGGCGCCACACCAATCGATGAGAGTGGCTCCGAATTCAAGCCTGACCGGGGCCGAGGATTTAACGGCAAAGCGCCACAGCGGAGCGTCACCGGCAAAGAAGGGCAGTGTCATGTCGCGCAGTCCTGCCCAGATTGCATCGCTGTGCTTCAGGATATTACCTCCCCATTGCGCGGCGGTATTGTTGACCGCACTCGCCGCGCCGGATAGGCGCAGGTACAGATGACCGTCCAGCCAGAAAGCGCCCGATAATGGCTTTGGCTCACCGGCGCGCCGATTCATATACTGGACGGCATCCTGGGCAGACATTTGATACTGTAGTGTGAGTGTCTTTTCGGGCCTTGGCAGGACTTTCAGGCTCACTTCGGTCAATACACCGAGCGTGCCCAGCGCTCCTGCCTGCAGGCGCGACACATCGTAGCCCGCAACATTCTTTATCACCTTGCCGCCGAAATTCAGCCTTTCGCATTTGCCGTTTATCATCTGCACCCCCAGCACCATGTCGCGGATGGAGCCGCCCCAGGGCCTGGCCGGTCCCGACAGGTTGCACGCCAGGGTGCCGCCCAGTGTAGCCCTGCCATCGAACAGCGGCGGCTCAAAGGATAAGAATTGATTGTTTACCCGCAGGCTGGCGCTTATCTCGGTCAGCGGCGTACCTGCTCGCGCGGTAATAACCAGTTCCTGCGGCTGGTAGTCGATGATGCCCCGGTGTCCGTTGATGTCCAACAACTCATATTCAATGTCGCGACCTACCAGATGGCGCTTTGTGCCTCCGGCGTTGATCATGACGGGCCGGCGTTTGTCACGCGCCTGCCGCAGCGCGTCGATGATGTACTCGCTGCGCTCCCCAACGGCGCTGCTACTGCCTCGCTCATTCATGCTGGTGACGAGCCGGCAGGGCCCGGTACTCCTGGCAGCGTTTGAGGATGGGCACGCCTTTGCCTGGGTTGAGGTTAAGGGCGGGGTCGAAGGCGTGCTTGATGTCCTCAAATTGAATCAGTTCCTGCGCGCTGAATTGGCTGGCCATCTTGCGCAGTTTTTCCACACCTACACCGTGCTCGCCGGTGATGCAGCCGCCTGCCCGCACCGATAATTCCAGTATGTCGGCGCCAAACTGTTCTGCCTTGTGCACCTCCTGCGGGTCACTGGCGTCGAACAGGATGAGTGGGTGTAGATTGCCATCCCCTGCATGAAAAACATTGGCGACTGGTAGCGTGTAGTGTGCCGAAAGGCGGTAGATTTCATTGAGTACGAAGGAGATCTGCCCGCGCGGAATGGTGCCGTCCATGCAGTAGTAGTCGGGCGCCAGGCGTCCCACCGCCGGAAACGCTGATTTGCGACCTTTCCACAGCAGCGTGCGCTGGGCTTCATCCTTCGACACGGTCAGAGAGGTCGCTCCCATGCTTTCGAACAGGCGCGCGATCTCTGCCGCATGTTGCGCGACTTCCTCGTGTGTGCCGTCCACTTCGCACAACAGAATGGCTGCGGCTTCCCGGGGATAGCCGGCATGGGCAAAGTCTTCTGCCGCCTGTATTGCCAGACGGTCCATCATCTCCAGCCCTGCAGGAATAATACCCGCAGCGATAACCGCGCCCACGGCATCGCCCGCCGCGTTAACGCTATCGAAGCCGGCCACTATTACCTGGGCTAGCTCTGGAGAGGGCAGCAGGCGCACGGTGATTTCCGTTACGATGCCCAGTAAGCCTTCCGAGCCAGTAAAGAGAGCGAGCAGATCATAGCCGGGGCTGTCCAGACCCATACTGCCGACCGTCAGTTCCTCCCCGGTCACGGTGAGTACATTCAGGGACAGGATATTGTGTACGGTCAGGCCGTATTTGAGGCAGTGCACACCGCCGGAATTTTCCGCGACATTACCACCGATAGAGCACGCGATCTGCGACGACGGGTCCGGGCCGTAATACAATCCGTGGCAAGCGGCCGCTTCGGAGATGGACAAATTGCTGACGCCTGGCTGCACCCGCGCGGTACGCGCCAGCGGGTCGATATCGAGTATACGATCGAGCTTGCTCAGGACCAGCAGTACACCATCCGGGTGTGGCATGGCTCCGGCGCACAGGCCAGTGCCCGCTCCCCGGGCGACAACCGGGACATTGAATTCGTGGCAAATGCGCAGCACCTGTTGCACCTGTGCCACCGTTTCAGGCAGTACCACTGCCAGCGGGAGATCGCGGTAGAGGGTCAGTGCATCGCACTCGAACGGGCGCTGCGATTCGGGCTCCTCGATTATGCAGGCGGGAGCGAGGCACTGTCGCAGGCGACGCAGCAGGTCGGCCCGCGCCGCAGTGGAAACCTCTTCAATCAATACATTCCCCCCAGTGCACAACACTGCGCGAAACACAGGGCCTCGCATTGTGGGATTTATCCTACGTTATCCCTGCTCCCACATAAAGCACCCCGCGGTTTGCCAAAGCATCCGTAGGGACTGGAGTCGCGCCAGAAAATATGGCATAACACCTGCCCTCTCTTTATTTCGGAATATGAGAACAATGAAAGATTTCGCAGGAAAAGTGGCAGTGGTGACTGGTGGGGCTAGCGGCATTGGGCGATCGCTGGTCAAGGAATTGCTGGCAGCAGGAGCCAGGGTCGTTGTCGGTGATGTCGAGCAGAAGGCGCTGGACCGTGTGCTGGCCGAGTTTGCTGGCGCCGGTGAATTGCTCGGCGTGGTTACCGACGTGTCGAAGGCCGAGTCGGTCAACGCGCTGGCTGACAAGGTCTTCCAGACCTTCGGTGCCTGCCACCTGTTATTCAACAATGCGGGTGTTGCCGCTCCATCGGCCAACGTGTGGGAGACCACCGACAACGATTGGAAGTGGGTGCACGGTGTCAACGTGCTTGGCGTGGTCCATGGCATCCAGGCCTTCGTGCCGCGCATGATCGCCTCCGGGGAGGAGGGGCATGTAATCAATACCTCGTCCGGCGATGGCGGTATCTCACCCCTGCCATACCAATCGGTATATGCCTCCAGCAAGGCGGCAGTGTCCTGTATCAGCGAGTGCCTCGCGGCGCAATTGGAGAGTGAAGGTACGCAGTTGGCGGCATCGGTGTTCTACCCTTCTGGCGGCCTGCTGGATACCGGCATCTGGACCACGGACCGCAACCGGCCCAAGGACCTGGCCAGGGAGAAACCTTATGCGCCGGTGCCAACCGTGCAGGATTTCAAGGTTGCCGCGGAAAAGGCGGGCTGGGCGCTGGAATTTCAGGACCTGGATGAGTTGGCCCGTTACTGCCTGCAGGGCGTGCGAGAGAAGCGTTTTGTGATCATGATACGGGTCGAGGAAGCCGAGGCTACGCTGCTGGAACGCGCGGCGCGCATCGGCCGCAGCGAGCTGCCCATCGACCAGGCCGAAATACCCCAGTTATAGGCGGTGTAGTCGCACTGGCAGCGCTGTAAAGCCATGTACGAAGGTGGATACGGTACGCTCGGGTTCACCCATCACTTCGATACGTGCGAAGCGCTGCAATATTTCCTCCCACAGGATACGCAACTGAAGCTCCGCCAGTCGGTTGCCCATACAGCGGTGAATGCCAAAACCAAATGACAGGTGGCGGCGGACATCCGGTCGATCGATGATGAATGCGTCCGGGTTTTGCATAAAGCGCTCATCGCGGTTGCCCGAGACGTACCACATGACAACTTTATCCCCGGCCTTGATGTGCTGGCCGCCTAACTGCGTATCAACCTTGCAGATGCGACGCATATGCGCCAGCGGGGTCTGCCAGCGAATTGTTTCCGCTACCATGCTGTCGATCAGTTGCGGGTTCGCTACCAGTTTTTTGAACTGATCAGGGTGTTGGTGCAGAGCCAGTGCGCTGGCCGTCATCGTGCTGCGCGTGGTGTCGTTGCCGCCCACGATGAGCAGCACCAGGTTGCCCAGGTACTCAAGGGGCGCCATGTTGCGGGTCGCCTCACCGTGGGCCAGCATGGATACCAGGTCATTGCCAGCGGGCTTTTTGACCCGCTCATTCCACAACTGAGTAAAGTACTCCAGGCAACCCAGCAGTTCCTGCTGCCGTTGCTCCTCGGTGTCGATGATGTGCATGCCCGGTATTGCCGTGGCAACATCCGACCAGCGTGTCAGTTTGCGGCGCTCCTCGAAGGGAAAATCAAACAACGTGGCCAGCATCCGTGTGGTCAGCTCGATGGAGACGCTCTCTACCCAGTCAAACGTGTCGCCCACGGGCAACTGCTCGAGTACATCAATGGTGCGCTGGCGAATAATCGGTTCGAAATGACGCAGATTCTCGGCGCCCGTGACCGGGCTTACGACCTTGCGTTGCTCGTCGTGTTTGGGTCGGTCCATGGCGATGAACATCGGCAGGTGAAATGAGGCCTGTGTATCGCCGATGGTGATAGCCGGTTCCGAGGAAAAGATGTCGTGGGAGGTATCCACTTTAACAATTTCTTCATAGCGCGTAATCGACCAGTACGGGCCGAAAAAACTCTCAGCGCAATAATGTACCGGTGCTTCGTCGCGCAAACGCTTGAACCAGGGACCGTGTATGTCGCGGGCAAAGAGAAAGGGATTGGCGACGTTTATCTTGTTAAGTGGCAACGAATAGGGATCTTGATTGGCTTTCTCTGCCGCGTCAGCCAGTATATCGATTTCCGCCATAGCAGTGAGGTCGTCCTTTATGGTTTTCACTGTAGTCTATGCCAAGCATCAGATTTTCGCCAAACATCATGTTAGCGTCGCAGCTTCAGACAGATTGGGGCGCGGTGGACGAGATTTCGCTAAAAGAAAGAGTTTGGTAGCGAAAGAAGGTCAGGCTCGCTGACCAGTGCCCGATGGGAAGACCTGCCTTGGTAAGCAGGTGATTGAGAAAAACCTCCCGGTCCGGCAGTTGCCGCCACACCTGGGGCAGAAAAGTAGCGCGGTGCTGTCCCTCTTTTAACAAAAGGCCGTCCCGTTCGGGCTGCAGGGCGGCCAGGAGCTCACCACGACTGCTAACTGGCAGAGGCTCCATAGCAGAGAGTACCGAAATCTCGATACTGATGTTGTCCATCTCATGCGCTTGCAGTGGCGCAAAGCGCGGGTCACGAAAGGCGGCGCCGTGGGCTGCTTCTGCCAACGCACTCGCCAGTGGTTGACTGGCCTCGAGGGAGCCTATGCATCCGCGCAATCTGCCCCGAAGGTTCAAAGTGACGAATACTGCTCGTTTAACACGCAGTGGTTGCGGCAGATCCTGCAGTGACACAAGGGGTACAGAGGAATCCAGTCCGTTGTGCACAGAATTGCGCGCGATCTGCAAGAGTTGTGCACGCTCGGATGTCGACAGCTCAATGCAGGATGAATGCGCCATAACCCACTACCCGATCCTTGCTCCCGGCGGTGTCGCCCGAGTTACACATGGCCAGTTTCTCGATCGCCAGCGACTGACAGTGTGCGCTGCTCATCAGGCCGTTCAGCGCGTACGCCCCGCAGGCATCGCGCCCGGTCAGCGACTTGTCCCTTTGCATCAGGCGACTGCAGGTGCGGATGTCAAGTGAGCAGGCGTCTTCATAGGAGTGGAAGTGCGACAGGTCAGTGCTCACAACCAGCAGGGTCTCCGGCCCTCCCCACAGGGCGTCCATTACGGCTGCCACTGTCCGTGCATCACAATGTCCCACCACCACAGGGACCAGGGTAAACTGGCCGAGCACGGTTTGTAAGAAAGGCAACTGTACTTCCAGGCTGTGCTCCAGCCGGTGCGCCTCATTCGATAGGCAAACGCCCGGTAGGGTACAGGCATACCGAATGGACTCGCGGTCCAGAGGCACCTCGCCCAGTGGTGTTGCGAAGGCATCGACGTCCGGCACTGCCATCCCCTCAAGAGCAACCCGATGCGCCGGGCCGAACAGCACCACTCGTGCGATATCAGCTGCGACAGGTGCCAGGGTCGAGTATGCCTGCGCGGCCACGGCGCCGGAATAAATATAGCCTGCGTGCGGCACGATTAATGCCTTTGGCCTGATTCCGATGCGCGTACCCGCGCCCGCCAGCATGGCCATGAGGTGCCGGCGCAGGCGCTCCTCATCCGCCTCATAGAAGGCGCCGGCCACCGCTGCTGCGCGTATTGTCATGGTGCTACTCCACGGATTACCTGTGAAATTTCTATAACCATAGTTGAAATATGGGCATAGCGCCCCCAATTTCAAGGTATGAATGAGTCGATAGTATCAACACGTTACTGGCATACCATGCAGGATGGGCATGTGCAGTGCGACCTGTGTCCCCGCCACTGTCATTTGCAGGAGGGGCAGCGTGGCCTGTGCTACGTGCGCCAGCGGTTAGATGGCGAGGTGAAGCTGGTTAGCTACGGCCGTTCCAGTGGCTTCTGCGTGGACCCTATTGAGAAAAAACCGTTGAACCATTTCTTCCCCGGCAGTCGTGTGCTGTCTTTTGGCACCGCGGGGTGTAACCTGGCCTGCAAGTTTTGCCAGAACTGGGACACCACTAAAAGCCGCGAGATGGATACCATGGCAGATGGTGCAAGTCCGCAGCAACTGGCGCAGGCGGCTCAGGAGACGGACTGCCGCAGCATCGCCTTTACTTATAATGATCCGATTATTTTCATGGAGTATGCGCTGGATGTAGCGGCGGCCTGCCGCACGCAGGATATCAGGACGGTGGCGGTGACAGCGGGTTACATCGACCCGGCGCCGCGGGTGGAATTTTTTCAGGCCGTGGATGCCGCCAACGTTGACCTGAAAGCCTTTACCGAGCGTTTCTATTACAAAATATGCGGTGGGCACCTGGCCCCGGTGCTGGAGACACTGCAATATATCCGGCATGAAACCAATACCTGGCTGGAACTTACCACCCTGTTGATACCCGGTGAAAATGACTCTGCCAGTGAGTTGCACGCGATGACCCAGTGGGTGGTGGAGCATCTCGGGCCGGACGTACCCATGCACTTCACCGCTTTTCATCCGGATTGGAAAATGCGGGATATTGAACACACGCCAACCGCCACTCTGCGCCGGGCACGGGAGATCGCCATGGGCAACGGTGTGCGCTTCGCTTACACCGGCAATGTCCAGGACACGCAGGGCTCCAGCACCTGGTGTCCGCAGTGCGGTGCACTGTTGATCGAGCGTGACTGGCATTGCGTGGGGCACTGGGGTTTGGACGAAGCCGGTAGCTGTGCATCTTGTGGCACTGTTATACCGGGCTTTTTTGCCGGCAAACCCCGGCAGGTGCACACGCAGCCGGTGCGCTTGAAGTTCAGCTGAGCGACTAGCCCGCCGGGTGCATACGCCATCGCCGTGGGCATGCTAATGTAGGCGACTGAGCACTTTCTCTGCACCTACTGGCCCGATTTCAGGAACACTTTATCCCTATGAATATTCTGCAACTTGCTGAACCGAGTGAACGCCATCTGGGGCGTGCCATACAACTGCAGGCTGCGCAGCACGGCGATAAACCCTATCTCCTGTTCGGGGAGATGGTGTATTCCTTTGCCGAGGTCAATCGCCGCGTCAACGAATTGGCGGCGGGACTGGCTCGGGCGGGACTGAAAGCCGGCGAGCGACTGGCCTTTTATATGAGCAGTGCGCCGGAGGTTGTTTTCCTGGTGCTGGCGACCAATAAGCTGGGCGCCGTGTGGGTGCCGATCAATACAGATTATAAAGGGGCATGGCTGCTTGAAACGATCAATGGCAGCAGGCCGACCATCCTGGTCAGTGACGCGGCGCATCTTGACAGATTGCGCGAGGTCATCGATACGCTGTCGATAGAGGCACTGGTGCTGCACGGTGGTCATGAGTCGGTGCCCGGCGCGCTGAGTCTGGAAGCGTTGTATGTGGCAGGGGCAGGGGAGCCGGACATGTCTGCGCTGAGCGCTGGGGATACCTGCGCGGTGTTGTGGACCTCGGGCACCACCGGCAAGGCCAAGGGTGTGATGCAAAGTCACAACGTCTGGTTCAATGCCTCCTACGCCAATAATGAGGAATGTCAGTATGGCATTGCTGACGGTGATGTCATTTTTACCGTGCTGCCCATGTACAACTCAGCGGTCTGGGTCACGGCAGTTTTTCGCGCGCTGTTTGCCGGAGTCCCCCTCGCTATTGATCCTGGTTTCTCGGTAACGACATTCTGGCAGCGTGTAGATTATTACGGCGCCACGCAATGCTTCACGCTTGGCGCTATGCATATGTTCCTGTGGGATGCTCCGGTGCGGGAGGATGATGGCACCCACAGTCTGCGTAAATTGATGGCCATTCCCATGCCCCCTGCGGTGGCCGGACCATTCTGTAAACGGTTCAATCTCGAACTCGTGCCACAGGGGTTGGGCCAGAGTGAAGCCATGCGCCTTATCGCGCCGGTGAGTGGACGCATTCAACCTCCCGGCAGTTGCGGCAGCCTGGTGCCGGGACTGGAGGCCAGGCTGGTCGGGGACGATGGCCAGGACGTACCGTTGGGAGAGCCGGGGGAACTGTGGGTAAAGCCTCTGCGGCCCCATTTCATCTTCAATGGCTATTTTGATAATCCCGAGGCCACCGCGGCGGCCTATGAAGGGCAGTGGTACAAGACGGGCGACATGCTCAAATGCACTGCAGACGGGTTCTATTATTTCTCGGATCGAAAGAAGGACGCGGTGCGCTATAAGGGGCGCAATATCTCGACGTTTGAAGTGGAGCTTGCTGCCCGCAAGCACCCGGCCATCGCCGATTGTGCGGCGTTCGGCGTGCCCAGCGAGGAGCTGGAATCGGAACAGGAGATCATGCTGGACGTTGTTCTCAAGCCGGGGCAGGTGTTGCAAGCCGTCGAACTCGCCCAGTTTATCAACGACAATGCACCGTATTTTTTCGTCCCGCGCTACATTCAGTTTGTAGATGCACTGCCCTATACGCCGACCAATAAGGTACAGAAATTCCGCTTGCGGGAGCGGGGGGTAACCGCCGCCACCTGGGACGCCCGGGTCGCTGGTTTCAAGGTCCAGCGTTAACAACCGTCACCACTGTATTCAGCTAGGTCAATAAAGCTCCAGGCAGGCCTGCGTTTTTGCCGGTTGACAGGGCAACTAACGCCTAGTAGCCTATAGGTCGTAACTTTAGTTTAGTCACCCTGGAGCGGAAAACGATGAGTGAGTGTCCTTTTGCAAATTTCCCGAACCTGATCGACCCGGAAACCTATGTTAACGGCATGCCCTACGAAACGTTGGCGAAAATACGCGCATCCGGTCCTGTGCACTACATGGACGGGTCTTATCTGGGCGTCCCCTACTGGTTGATTACTGGCCGTGATGAAATTGATTTCGTCTCCAAGCGCCCGAAGCAGTTTTCCAGCGAGGCGCGTTCCGCATTGGCGGAAGAGTTTTCCGAGGAGGACATGGTTCTGATCCAGCGCAATATGACCATCAACCAGGATCCGCCGCGTCAGATGAAGTCCCGCAAAATTGTGCGTGCCACCTTTACGCCGGGAGCCGTCGACTCTTACGAGGCAAGTTTCCGTCAGCACGCCAAGAACATTGTGGACCGCGTAGCCAGTCGTGGTGAGTGCGAGTTTGTCGAGGAGGTAGCTGCTGAGTTGCCGCTGCTGGCTATTCTCGAACTTTGTGGCATCCCCCCGGAAGACCGCAAGGATTTTTTCGAGTGGACCAACAAGATGATGTTCAACCAGGATCCTGAGATGGCTGCAAGCATGGAAGAGTCTCAGGCAGCCTCCTTCAAGGTAATCGAATACGCCATGAAGTTGATGGAACAGCATAAGACCAACCCCAAGAAAGATATCATCGGTGCCCTGCTTCAGGGTAATGGCAAGGATGAGGGCCTGAGCGACGAGGAGTTCGTGTGGTTCTTTCTGATGCTGATCGCTGCGGGTAATGAGTCCACCCGCACCGTCACTACCCAAGGGATGCGTATGCTGATGGAAAACCCGGATCAGTTGCAGTACCTGGTAGAGAACCCTGACAAGATACCCGGTGCTTGTGAAGAAATGTTGCGCTACAACACGGCCTTCACGCTGATGCGTCGCCAGTGCATGGAAGATACCGAAGTCGGTGGACACCTGATCAAGAAAGGCGACAAGGTCATCATGCACTACCACACGGTGAACCACGACGAGACGATCTTTGGCGCAGACTCTATGAAGTTCGACGTACGTCGGGCCGAGCGCATGCCCAACCTGTATAACGAGCATCGCGCGTTCGGTGTTGGCCAGCACTTCTGTCTGGGTACGCACCTCGCCCGACTGGAAATGCGCGTGATGTTCGAGGAAATCATTCCCCGCATTCGCAACCCCAAGCTGGTGGGGGATGTCGCCTATACCCGTTCCAATCTGGTGAACGGCATCAAGCGCATGTACATTACGTTTGACCCAGAAGTAAAGGCTGCCGATAAGGCTGCCTGATCCAGTTTTGAATACCGATGCCCCGGGTGGGTTGCCTCCCCGGGGCGTTTTTGTATTACTCGGCTGCGACTGCTTTTTCCTTTTCAAATTCTGCGATCGCCTGCTCCACCGGAGCCAGCATGGAGGCGGCGCGGGGGTAACCCGCATATTGGGCGATGAACAACAGGAACTCGCGAGCTTCTGTCGGGTTGATCTCCCCGCGTTTCAGTGACGCCTTGATCTGTATTTTGAACGTGGCGGCCTCGCCCTTCTCGGCGATGATGCCCAGCAGCAGGATACGCTTGTCGCGCATGGACAGCGTGTCACGCGTCCACAGTTCGGCGAATAATTGCTTGAGCATAATATCGGTGAATGCGTAGCCCTCGGGGGGCACCACTACATCACCGGCATAGACATCCTTTATCGTTGCTTCGCCCAGGGCGCGGCGTTCCTTGTCGTTCATACAGTGTCTCCTGTTGACCTAGTCGAGAGTGCCGAAGATTTTGTCGTAGAACAGTGTAATGGTGGCGTAATTACCCTTGTGCATATTTTCGTGGTGTACATGATGCTTCGCAACGATCCAGTTTACGGTTTTGTAAGGGAAATAGGGCAGGTCAAAGAATACGTGATTGATCTGGTTAATCTGGGTGAAGATCAGGAACGTTAAGATAATGGTGACGATATGGAATGGCCCCATCAGTGCAGCCAATACGACGATTGAGCCCATATAGAGTGCCAGACCGACGAAGGTTTCAAAAGGGTGCACGTAGTGGGCATCCAGATAGGTGGGATTGCGCGCCTGGTGATGCACTGCGTGTATTTTGCGCATGGCTCCCTGTCCATGAAACCAGAAGCGGTGCGACACATAGTAAAAAAAATCGTAAAACATCAGGATGATGAACGTATCCAGTAAGACTTCCCATATTGGGGGTAACGGAAAATTCCATGGCGTAATGCAAAATGGCAGCAGCAGTGTAAAGAACGTGAGATTACAGTACATACCTACCTTCTGCGTGGCGCGTACCATCGGTGGATATTTTTCCTGGGCCCATCTGCCCTTATCCATCTCCTTGTTGAGTGCGCGCATTTTTCCCAAGGCGGGTACACTGAATACCAAGCGCTTGCCAACTATGGTGATGGCAGCGATGCCAGCCAGGGCCAATAGTGAACCCAGTATATTGTAGTGTTGCCACACGTAAGACAGCCACTCATTGTTCATCGTCATTTACCTCGTGTTACCGGAAGGTCTCAGCAGTAGCCTGGCCAATGCCTGGCTGCCGCGCACTCCCAGTTGTTGCTGAAGTTGCCGGGCCAGCAGACTGATGTCTGCTGTAGCCCTGTGTTCAAAAATGTCCTGCTCCAGGAGCAGGCCGCGATACAGATCTTGCATTGTTGAATTCAACCGCTTGAGCGCGGCCCTGCCGATGATCGCAGCGAATTCCTGTTCCAGTTCCTCAACGCCGGCGACTGAGTCCGCGATGAGAGTCTCGCCGCGAGCGGTAAACTGCAGCACAATCTGGCGCGCATCCTGTGGATCCGCATGGCGCTGTAGGTAACCGAGCTGTTCAAGTTCAGTGGCGATGACGCTGATCGCCTGCTTGCTGACGTCCTGGGTGGCAGCAATCTGGTGAATACGCCCACCGTTTGGCCCAATGAGTGTCAGCACCTGACCGAAGCACAGCTTGAGTCCGGGGTGACCCCTGGCGTGAGTCAGCTCCATGAGCCTCTGCAGAATATAGTCGGACAGTCTGGGCAGTAATCCTCCCATGACAGTGTTTCCGGCTGGCAAGTTGCCCTGTGCGGTGAACCCGAGGGACAGACTCTGGTATATCTTCCACAGCGAGCGGCTGGCATCTGCAATTTGAGATTCGCCGACAATATCAGCAAATTGCTGATCCAGTTGCGCGACGATGCGTACGCCGTCGCGGCGCAGTTTTCTCCCCCGCGGCGACAGGGTCAGTTGTTTGGCGCGACCATCCGCTGGATCAACTGTTCGCTCAATGTAGCCCGCCGCTTTTACCTGCTTGACGGCCTGGTTACAGGCCTGGCGAGAGATTCCCAATATTTCCGCCAGATCAGTCAATCGTTTGTCGCCCTCGCCAATAAGCGTGATATAGGGCGAGAAGCCAAGGCGCAGGTGTTCATGTCCACACTGTTCCTGCAGGGTGTGCATCATGCTGGTCTGCAGATAGCGTGCCACGCCCAGCAGGTGCCTGGAGAAGTTGTGGCGGTATCGATTCCAGACCAGGACACCGTCGATACTTTTTTGACTCATTGCGCTCATGCGAAAAATAGTAAACACAAATTGACGACTAGTCAATTTATATTGACATATTAGATTTGTTGTCGCTACACTGCTTTGCGCTAAATGGGTGCTGAGACGCTTCACAGTCAGGAAGGGGAGAGTGAATGAGCCTAAGAACCAACGTCGGCTATATCGGGCTGGGTAACATCGGGAAGCCGTCAGCACTGCATCTGATCTGCGATCAGTTTAATGCCCATGTCTACGATGTCTATGCGCCCGTCGTGGAGGAGTTGGTGGCGGCTGGTGCCGTGGGTTGTGCCTCGGTCGCCGAACTGGCCAAGGCCTGTAAGCATATTGGTATCTGCGTTCGAGATGATGCCCAGGTCGACGAGTTATTGAACGGCGAAGAGGGCATCTTCGCCAATGCCGCGCTGGGCACGCTGGTGGCAATCCACAGCACGGTGACACAGGGCAACCTGCTGCAATGGGCGCAACAGGCTTCTGACATTGGCCTCAACTTGATAGATGCTCCCATCACTGGTGGTGCTCACCGCGCCAAGGACCGTACCTTGTGCTATATGATAGGAGGCAGCGTGGCGCAATTGGAGCAGGGCTCGCCGGTTTTTCAGACCTCTGCTGAGAAAATTGTACACGCCGGCCCCATCGGTTCTGGTATCGCGCTGAAACTGTGCAATAACTTCATCCAGTACACCGAGTTCGTTGCCATGGCGGAGGCCACCCGATTGGCTGAGGCCTGTGGCTTGTCGGTGGATGTACTGCGCGCTGTTGGCCTGTCCAACGGCGTGGTAAACGAACAGATGCATATGTTCGTCAGCGGTCGCAACGCCATAGCCAAAACAAGCACAGAAGCGCAAATGGACCCGTATTTCGGTGCCATGGGTCGCCTCGGGCGCAAGGACCTGGAGTGTGCGCTGAGTACTGCCGCTGACAAGGGCGTTGCCATGCCCACCGCTGAATATATCCGCGACCGAATTGTGGATGTTTTTCTGGCGAAAGACCCATCACGGCCCCCGGTTTGACAGGAGTAACTTGAATGGACCCCGAAACAAGACTGTTTATAGATGGTGAGCTTTGCGCGGCTGCCTCCGGTAAAAGCTATCCGAATATCAATCCCGCGACGGAAGAAGTGATGGGGCAGGTCGCTGACGCCGGCCCTGCAGATATGGACAGGGCAATCGCTGCTGCCCGGCGCGCCTTCGATAAAACCGATTGGTCCACCAACCACGCCTTGCGTCTGCAGTGTCTGCAACAGTTGCAGAAAGGACTGCGGGCCGTAGAGGCGGACTTCAAGCTGCAGATAGCTGCAGAGACTGGTGCGCCGTTGGGTATTTGTGGCGCGATGGGACCGCAGTGCGAACTGCCGATAGGTTTTATTGACTACACATTGAAAAGTTTGCCCGATTTCCAGTGGAGCCGCGATATTGGTATCTCTGAGATGATGGGCGGCAAGAGCCGTCGCCTGGTGGAGAAGGAGGCCATCGGTGTCGTGGCTTGTATCACGCCCTGGAACGTTCCCCTGCAGATTAATCTTGCCAAGTGCATTCCTGCGCTTGCTGCCGGATGCACGGTGGTATTGAAGGCGGCGCCCGATACCCCCTGGTCGGCCACTATGCTGGGCCGGGTGGTGAAAGAGTACACGGATATTCCCGCGGGCGTATTTAACGTGATTACCTCGGCGGATCCCAAAGAAGTGGGTGACCAACTGGTCGGCGACCCGCGAGTGGACATGGTGTCATTCACCGGATCGACCGCCGTCGGCAAGCACATCATGGCGCGTGCGGCCCAGACCGTTAAAAAAGTGTTTCTGGAGTTGGGTGGTAAATCTGCCAACATTATTCTCGATGATGCGGACCTAGGCTCTAGTTTGCTCAGTTGCCTTGCAGTGTGTTTTCATGCGGGGCAGGGTTGCGCCATTCACACCCGGTTGCTGGTTCCGCGTTCGCGGCAGGCGGAGGTCGAAGCCTTGCTACCGACCTACTTCGGTTTTATTCATTACGGGGATCCCGGTTCCGAGAGCCAGATCATGGGCACACTGGTGAATGCTCGTCAGCGCGAGCGGGTGCTCGCCTATATCGAGCAGGGCAAGGCGCAGGGTGCTCGGCTGTTACTTGGCGGCGGAGTGCCCGCGCATCTGGACAAGGGCTATTATGTAGAGCCCACCGTGTTTGTCGACGTAACCAACGATATGACGATTGCCCGGGAGGAGATATTCGGTCCCGTGCTGGCGGTGATCGCCTACGATGACGAGGACGATGCGGTGCGCATTGCCAATGATTCCGACTACGGCCTGTCTGCTGGTGTCTGGTCAGCCAGTGAGGAGCGCGCGCTGGCAGTCGCTCGCCGCATTCGCAGCGGCACGGTGAATGTCAATGGTGGCAATTTCTACGGCGCCGATGCACCCTTTGGCGGTTACAAGCAAAGTGGTATCGGGCGCGAAATGGGTCGCGAGGGTTTTGAGGAGTACCTGGAAACCAAAACGATAGCGATCGGCGCATGAGTAGCGATTTACACGACAGGGTTTACATCGTAACCGGTGCTTCCAGGGGTTTTGGCCTGGCCATTGCTAAAAACCTGGTGGAGCATGGTGCCCGGGTAGGACTGATCAGCCGCAATCCGTCCGGCCTGGAGCGGGCCGTGGCGGAGATCGGCACCGATCACGCCTTCGGTGTGGCAGCCGATGTGGGATCGCGCACCGAAGTTCGCACCGCGTTTGCAACGATCAAGGCACATTTCCAACGCCTTGATGGACTGGTCAATAATGCCGGACTGGCCACGCCCAACAAGGTGGAAAACCTTATTGAAGACGACGTGATGCTCCAGGTCCAGACCAACTTCCTCGGCACAGTGTTCTGCTCCCAGGCGGCCATCCCGCTGCTGCGTGGCGGCAACAATCCTCGCATTGTCAACATTTCCTCTGCCAGTGCATGGCACTATGACGAGATCTGCCACCTGTCAATCTATGCGGCAACCAAGGCCGCAGTGGAGCGATTTACCCGCGATCTGCGGCTGGAGCTCCAGGTCGATGGTATTGGAGTCACGTGCATTCGCCCCGGTGGCGCCTGGACCAGTTTTGCCGATGGCTGGGACAAGGAGGCTTTCGAAGGCGCGCTGAATGCATGGAAGGACGAGGGCACCCACCTTGATACCGGCATGGATGTCACCCACGTCGCGGATGCGGTGCGCTACGCCTTGGCACAACCGCCCGGCGTGGCGATCGATCTGCTTGAGATTCGTCCCAATGTTCTGACATCCAAATCAATATTCTAACGAGGACTCCCGCATGGATTTTTCTGGCAAGACAATAATTGTGACTGGCGCCGGCGGCGGCATTGGCGAAGGTTACGCCATGGCCTGTGCAGAACGCGGTATGAACGTGGTGATCGCAGAGCTCAACCCGGACGGTGGGCAACGGGTTGCTGACGCGATTAACAACAGCGGCGGCAGCGCGCTCTTTGTGAAGACCGATGTGGGATCAGAGGAGTCTGCCAAGGCCTGCGCCAAAGCCACGGTGGATAAGTACGGCGCCATCAATTACCTGATCAACAACGCCGCCATCTTCGGTGACATGAAAATTGAAGGCTATCTGAATGTGGAGATGGACTATCTGGAGAAGTTCATGCGCATCAATGCGCACGGTTGTCTCATCATGACACGCGCCGTGGTTGATTCGATGACCGCTGCTGGCGGCGGAGCCATCGTCAACCAGTCTTCCACGGCCGCCTGGATGGGCACGGGTTTTTACGGCGTTGCCAAGCTCGCGGTCAATGGCATTACCCAGAGCCTCGCCAATGAGCTGGGCTGGCGCAAGATTCGAATCAATGCCATTGCGCCCGGTCCTACCGATACCGGTGCGCTGAATAAGGTCGCAGGTGATTACGCCAAGGAAATGATCAAGAGCATGCCTATAAAACGCCTGGGCCAGCCCAACGATTTGGCCAATGCTGCATTATTCCTGCTCTCCGATGAAGCCAGCTGGATTACCGGTCACATCCTGAATGTGGATGGTGGCCAGTTTATGCGTCCTTAGGAAAAATCTGTAATGGCGAATATTCTGGTGGTAGGCGGTACCGGACTTACCGGGGCGCACGCGGCATTACACCTGCGCGAGGCCGGGCATGAAGTGACACTCCTGTCGCGCTGCCGCCCCAGTTGGATTGTTTGCGCGACTTTGAACACATCGCCGGCAACTATGTGGACGATGAGCTGCCGTACGATGCCCTGCGAAAGTTTGACCAGATGGTGTTTGCTGCCGGCGCTGATATTCGACAACTACCGCCCGGTGAGGACGAAGCTGATTTTTTGACCGGGTGAACACACAAGCTATACCGCGCTTCTTCAAACGAGCCAAGGATGCAGGGATTCGTCGCGCGGTTTATGTCGGTACATATTACCCCCAGGTAGTCCCGGAAAAAATCCACAGCAACCCCTATGTGCTCTCCCGTTATCTGGCGGATGAGGGCCTGCGCGCGCTGAACAGCGCGTCTTTCACCGTGTGCAGCCTGAATGCACCGTTTATCCTCGGCTATGTGCCTGGTATTGTACTGCCGCATCTGCAAGTGTTGGTCCAGTACGCGGCAGGCCGGTTGGAGGGTATGCCTGTGGTAGCGCCTGCCGGTGGCGGTAAACCATATCTCCAGTACGTCCATGTCCGAAGCGATTGCCGGCGCGCTGGAGCGGGGCATCGGGGGCAGGGCCTATCTGGTGGGTGACGAGAACCTCAGCTGGAAGGCGTACCTGGAGATGTATTTCGAGGCCGTCGGCAACCCGGTGAACTTGAGGTGTCGAATGAGGAGCACCCCTGTTACCGGATATTATTTTGTACGCCGGGCGTAACGCAGTTATCAGCTACGAGCCCGATAACGGGGAATTGGGTTACAGCTGTAATAATGTCCGTGCCACCGTTGCCGAACTGGTACGGGCATATCTATAGAAAACCGTTAGCCGATCTTTTACCACGCCAGAATCCTCGGGAGACAATGATGGGAATATTGAGTGACGAGGTATTGCGGGCGACCGCGGATAAACTGATCGCGGCGCATGAGGAGGCTTCCCGCACCAATGACTGGATCTTCTTTGTAGATGAGCTGTATGCCCACGACTGCATCTATACCTGCCAGTATGCCGGCGTCATGGACGTAACTGCCAATGGCATCGACGAGATCAAGGCCACCCATTATGGGCGGGATATGAAGGTAGGCTGGGAAGGCTGGACCTTTCCCTATATGGGGGTTTATACCGGCGTGGGCAACAAGCTGATCACCCACTGGATGAACCGCGGCCCGGGTACGCGCGGCGATGGCAGCTATTTTGAAACACCCGGTATATCCTTCCTCACGCTCAATGACGAGGCCCGTATCTGCCGCCAGTTCGACCTGTTCGATCTCACGCACCAGATGAAATTGTGCGATGACCTCGAGGATGCTGGTCTTTTATCGACCCAGTTAAAAGCGCAGTGGGTGTTGCCGATGAAGGCGAGGCTTGAGGCTCAACTCGCCCGGAATCGCGCAAATTGAGATTTGCAATGTCGCCGCGCCATTGTCGTTCTGTAGTTCTAATGACTTTGATGTACTTTGTTACGTTTACACCAGTCTTTGCAGCGGATACAGATAGGCACTATCGGGTGCGCGCTATTAATGCTGTAGAAAGCTGTCTGGGATTAAATAGAGCGCTGGCCAAAGCCAAGAATCAGGACGACTGGGGTGACCTGTATGGATTTTCACTCTATGCCATGGGATACCTAACCGGCATCAACAGGTTGGCGCCCAATACTTACGATATTGCAGGGAAAAAAAATACCAAAACACTCATGGTATGGCTGGAAAAATATTGTGCCGCACACCCGGACGATAGTTTTGGCAACGCCCTCTATCGACTGACCGCTGAGCTGTATCCAACCCGCACTTCGGTTGCTCCTGAGTAGACGAATGTGACGCTATAAAAAGCGGGTGACACCGGGGGCTAAACCTTAGTTTATTGTACAAATCAATACATGCGTCTATTCTTCTGTCAGCAAGGCGAGTGGTGTGTTCCTTTCTTGCGTGCGTGGCAAACGAACTCAACCTTACAGCGCAATGCTACGATAGAATCTTCGGGTAAACTGTAATAATAGGAGGTTAGTTATGACTACGAATAAAGCAACAGCAATGTGCCTCGCACTGGCAAGTGCAGTAGTGTTTGGCTCCACCCAGGTGCAGGCTCAGGTAGGCAACACCGCATACGGTACAAACGCACTGAATTCGAACCTTGGAGATTTTAATACTGCCATTGGCGACAATGCGCTCTTTTCCAACACCACCGCGAGTAACAATACGGGTCTCGGGCAGGGTGCGCTTTATTACAACACCACCGGTCATAACAATACTGGCAGTGGTATTTTTTCTCTATGGGCCAACACCACCGGTAAAAACAACGCAGCCAGCGGCTCTACGTCGCTAGCTTTAAACACCACGGGAGAAAGCAACACGGCCAGTGGCAGTTTCATCGCTGTATTCCAACATACCGGTAATTACAATGCGGCCAACGGTTTTGTCGCGCTCTATTCCAACACCACCGGTTAGCTATAACACGGCCAGTGGTGCGTTTGCGCTCCATCCAATGATTCAGGCAGCCATAACACGGCCATTGGCGATATTCGCTCAGGTTCAACACAACCGGCAAAACAACACGGCCAGCGGCAGTGCTTCGCTCAAGGAAAACACCACCGGCGAAAACAACACAGCGACTGGCTATTGGTCTCTTCGTTTCAACACCACCGGTGGTGACAACACCGCCAGTGGCAATATTTCTCTTCCGTCCAACACCACCGGCGAGGCGAACACGGCTAGTGGCGCTGCATCGCTCTATTCCAACACTACCGGCAATGACAATACCGCCAGTGGCTCTGACGCGCTCTATGCCAACAACACCGGTAATAACAATACGGCCAGTGGTTCTGCCGCGCTCTATTCCAATACTACCGGCAACAATAATGCCGCCAGTGGTAGTAATTCGCTCTATTCCAATACCACCGGTGTCGAGAATACGGCAGTGGGTTCCAGCGCACTGTATAGCAGTACCACTGCCACCAACAATACCGCTGTAGGCAACTGGGCGTTGTATGGCGCCACCACGGGCGGGTACAACACTGCAATGGGCAGCTCTGCTCTGTCCTCTAATACGAGCGGGTCAGGCAATGTGGCGCTGGGTAACGCTTCTCTCTACGCGAACACGACGGGCACTAACAACACGGCTATCGGCGAACTGGCGGGATTCAGTAACTCCACCGGCACTGGAAATGTCTTCATTGGAAGGGCAGCAGGATTCTACGAAACGCTCGGTAACAGACTTTATATCTCCAACAATGCAACGACGCCGCTGCTCTACGGGGTGTTCAACGCCACCGCTTCGAATAATAAGTTGGGTATAGGCACAGCAACCGTTGCTGCAGGTGACGCCATTAAGGTGTGGAACGGCGCACGCCTGACCACAGGCGGTGTCTGGACGAATGCCTCTTCAAGAGAACTGAAGGACAATATAAAGACCCTCAGTACCGACGACGCTAACAAGGCACTGGCAGGGCTGTCACCCGTGCGCTATGTGTACAAGAACTCCGATGATGAGGAGTATATGGGCTTCATCGCAGAGGACGTGCCTGACCTGGTTGCCATGAATGATCACAAGTCACTGTCCCCGATGGATATCGTGGCGGTGTTGACGACGGTCACTAAGGAGCAGACAGCAAAGATGACTGAAAAGGACAGCGAGATAGCTGCTTTGCGTGACTCGCTTGCCAAGCAGGACGAGCGTATGCTGCAGATGGAATTGGCCCTGACGGAAATACTGCATCATCAGGCGCATGAGGTGCAGGTCAGCTCATCGAACTGATCCTTAAGACGTTCCAATGAACTCCACTAATAGGAAGATAGTTATGACTACGAATAAAGCAGCAGCGATATACCTCTACCTGGCAATTGCCTTAGTGCTGGGTGGCGCCCAGGTGCAGGCTCAGACAGCTGATACGGGCCCTGTGACAAACGACCCGGTTCAGGTGGACAATGACTATGTGGCAGACCCTGCAGTGCAGGTGGATGCCATACAAGAGCAAGAACAAGCTCTGGAAGTGGTGGTTGAAGAGCAAGAAGCTCAGGTTGCCGTGGAAGAAGCGGCACAGGAAGCAGAGATAGCGGCAGCGCAGCAAGAGGCGGAGGTGGCGCACGATGCAGAAATGGGCGAGGAGGTAGCTCGCCAAAAAGCCGAGATGGCCGCTTACTTGCAGTCGAAGGGGTTAACTCCCGCTAAGTAGAAAGACTGGACACAGACTTCTCTATTGCTCGAAAACGAGTTGGTGAAGGTACTGAAAAGATCAGTACCTTTCTTTAGTCTGCCTTGCAAGAGTTGAACTTGCGACCTTCCCCTTAGGACAGATACACCACTTTTTTTCGAAGCTAACGCGAATAGTCTAGATGTAAAGTGGTCAACAAATTCCGGACACTTTGTTGAGGTCCTTTTCATAATCCATCGGCGTCTTGTAACGCAGCGTCGGATGCTGACGCTTCGAGTTATAGTACACCGCAACATATTCTCGCATATCGGCAATCGCCGCCTTCCGCGGACAGTATCCACGGAGCGAAGCCGATGAGGCAGCAAGCGTCACGGTGGTGAAGGATAAGGCCCATGGAGAGCTGATGAATGAACTATTATCTTCGGCTCATACGTTTTACATGAACCGCCGTGGTACGGAGTCGTATGCACGGTGGTGTGAGAGGACGGCGGGAGCAATCCCGCCTCCTACTCGATTCATAATGCCCATGAATTCTATCTACTGCTCAGGGCCGGAGTTAGGTGCAAAACGGCCCTTACGCTAACGCGCATCAAGTCCTGACGCCTTGACTCAGCGGTATAATTATCGTCCGCTCAATGTTGTGGTTAACGAGTGTTGCCCCGACTGCCAGGCCGATGAGAAAACCCATACTGGTTTTACCCTGAAATAGTGAACACCTGACTTAAGAGCCATACTTGGCTTTTGGAGGTGCACTATGGAGAAGAGAGCCCGGCGGAAGTACTCGCCTGAATTTAAACGAGAAGCTTTCCAGTTGGCCAACAATCCCGGTCAGTCAGTGGCCGGTGTCGCTCGCGACGTGGGCATCAAAGAGAACCTGCTGCGACGCTGGAAGAAGGAAATCGAGGAATATGGTGCCCAGGCTTTTGGTGGCCAGGGAAGTGCCAGGGACGAGGAACTGATGCGTCTCAGGCGCGAGCTGGCTCAGGTCAAGAAGGAGCGGGATTTTTTAAAGCACGCGGCGGCGTACTTCGCGAAGGAAGGCAAGTGAAATACCAGTGCGTCGCCGACAGCCGTTACGAGTTCCCTGTTGCCATGATGTGTCGTCTCCTCAAGATCAAGCCCTGCGGGTACTACGCTTGGTCACGGCGACCGCCCTGTCGCCGGTCTCAGGAGAACGGTCGATTACGGAAGAAGATTGTAGGGATCCATGCCGAATCGGATGGTGTCTATGGCAGCCCCAAGGTGCGTGATGCACTGCTCGAACTGGGTCTGGATACTGGCAAGCACCGCGTGGCCCGGCTGATGCGGGAAATGGGGCTCAAAGGCTGTCCACGGAAACGCTATCGGGTCACGACACAATCCGATCATGGCTTCCGTCTGGCGCCCAACAGCCTGGATCGCCAGTTCACGGCTGATGGACCGAATCAGCGGTGGGCTTCCGACATCACCTACATTCGCACCGGGGAAGGGTGGTTGTACCTGGCTATTGTGATGGATTTGTACTCCAAAGCCATCGTCGGCTGGTCCATGAGCCATCGGATTACACGGGACCTTGTCCTACAGGCGCTCTTGATGGCACTCTGGCAACGGATGCCTGATGAGGGGCTGATGCATCACTCCGACCGGGGTAGTCAGTTGCCTCCGGGGACTTCCAGGCTTTACTGGCCGAGCATGGTATCGAATGCTCCATGAGTGGTGCCGGCAACTGCTACGACAATGCGGCGGTGGAAAGCTGGTTCGGTTTGCTAAAGCGAGAACGCGTACACCGGCGCTATTACCGGACTCGGCAGGAGGCCAGGCAAGATATATTTGACTACATTGAACGGTTCTATAACCGGCAGAGACCCCATGGGTCAGCAGGAAGGATGAGCCCGCTGCACGATGAGGAATCCACCCTTAACCAACCTGTTCACTAAATGCGGGTAAAACCACCCGATCCGCAACTGGGGCAGCACCCCCGATGATTTTTCTCTAACGCTTAAGACCGGATTTAGGCGATTGCGGGCGTTCCCGCACCTAGCACACCAATGTCCCCTATCGGGAAAAGCGGCACCGATTCAACCTGATAGAGAGAGCAGGATAGCGCAGCATTCGCTATCACAAGGTGAGTTTGTTAGTCTGGTGTTTGAGTTATTACAACCAAGATTGACAAAATGAGTTCAATGAAAAAAACTACTTCGATACTCCGTCTAACACTGATTATTTTGTCAATCGGATTTGCCAGCGCAACGAGTGCTGGGCTAGTTGAGGATGGTTGGGCCGCAATGGATGCGGGAAATTTTGAGGCCGCCTTTAAAGCTTTTAGCAAGGCCGCTGAACAGGGTGATGCCGAGGCGCAATTCGGTCTGGGAGTAATGTACACCGACGGCAAAGGTGTGCCGCAGGACTACAAGCAAGCGTTTAGTTGGTACCGCAAGGCCGCTGAACAGGGCCTTGCCACCGCACAATTCGGTCTGGGTGCTATGTACGCTAACGGCGATGGCGTTCCACAGGATTATGTACAGGCACATAAGTGGTTTAATTTAGCGGCTGCTAATGGAGACAAGGCCGCAACAGGCAATCGCAATAGTGTGTCCAATAAAATGACTCCCGCCCAAATTGCCGAAGCGCAAAAGCTGGCAAGAGAATGGAAACCGACAGTCAGTGAAAGTGGCAAGTAGCAAGTAGCGGGGAAGGGTCACTCTAGCCCCACACAACCCCGCTGTCGTCCATCGCCAGCGGGTCAGATAGTCATCAAGCGCAGCGGCTCTTTCGGGAGCCGTTGTCTTTTGCTGCATGAAGCCGATGAATTCTCTCTAACACTTAGGGCCGGTTGTAGGCGTTTTGCGACCTTAGCCTCTTCGACTCATCTAGGACCGCAATCCTGCCGAAAGCGGGCGTCAGTGGCGGCAGAATATAGTCCTCTTCACGTTGCGCTCAGAGCAGTGAAATCACCACTTCGGTGCCGTCTTCTGCAATGACCAATGTGCCGTTGTAAAGCGCGGATGCTGGTTGGCGAAAGAACAGGTCCAACTGAGCAGGGTCTTCGATAGATGGGACCAAATGCGTCATGACCAACGTGGCAACACCCACATCATTTGCAAGTTCTGCGAGTTCAGGCAGATCAATATGGTAGGTGCGTATGTCCCGAAAGATTTTCTCAAGTCGAGGGTCGGGGATTCTGCCGAACGCGCACTCGGTTTCGTCTACGATAGCCTTATTCATGACCTCTGAGACAAGGACATCGGCTCTTGCGGCAAGGGCGCGCAGCCCTGGGGTATCAATGGTGTCGCCGCTGATCGCCACGACCTTTCCGGCATACTCGATACGAAACCCCAGTGCTGTCGCAACCGGCGAGTGGTCCACCATATAAGCCAGAACGCGAACGCCGTCGACATCGTACACAACATTACCGTCCGGGCCCGGATCATGGATAGTCACGGCCGTCGCCAGCCGCACAGCTGGGAACAGATCCGCTCCGTGGTGCGCGATGCGATAGGCATCATCCGCGGTGTAGGCCGCGTTGAAGCCGCTGACGACCTGCTCAACCTCCTGTCCACCGTAGACTACTAACGGCTGGTCACGCCCCAGAATCCAGCTCCGGCTCATCACTTCCCCTAGATCGGCTATATGGTCCGAGTGAAAATGGGTCAGGAACACCGCATCGATGTCGGTGACAGGCAGGTTCAAGTTCTCCATGGAATTCTGCGCACGGTCACCGGCATCGAACAGCAGAAACTGGCCATTCACGAAAACAGCCAGACAGGATTGTGCCCTTGCCGAGGGTAAGGGGCTGCCGGTGCCGCAGGTCACTACGGTGATCCTTGAGGGGTCCAGCAATTCGGCGCGCCGTTGGTCCGTGATCGATCGCTGCTCGGACACCCTGGTTTCGATAATCGAGGAAATGGGGCTAGGGGGGACACTGCACACCGCCTCAGCCGCGGGAGGTGTATCACTCAGCAGCACGTCGCCGGGAGTACAGGTTGGCGCTCTTTCGACTTCGCTCGAGTCTGCGCTATCACTACAACCCGATGTCAGTACAAACATCAAGACCAGCAAGATGACAATCATCCTGTAGCTGACCCTAGAAATGGATATGTCCATAAACTAAAGAACTCCAACTTTAACACTGCATTAATTTATTGAGAGAGATACCAGCGCCAACTAGTTTGCCGGGGCTTGGGTGTCTGTATTAAGTCATAAGCGGCATCCAGGGCC
This sequence comes from uncultured Gammaproteobacteria bacterium, assembly GCA_963747995.1. Taxonomy (GTDB): domain Bacteria; phylum Pseudomonadota; class Gammaproteobacteria; order Pseudomonadales; family Halieaceae; genus Marimicrobium. The sequence goes on from CAVVHD010000011.1 coordinate 43,465, forward strand.
AGTATAGCCATAACTTCCGCTTTTAGGTGCGATCTCAACTGGTCGATGCAACACATACATTGAATCTAGCAGCTGGTGTTTCATAGTCCAAGGTTTTCCTCGGCCTCTCGTTCAATTCTCTCGCGATCGCATTGAGTTCGGATTGAGAGTAGAGAGATAAGATCGGTGTACTTTGGTAGATACTCCCTGAGCAAACGGTTCGTGTTCTCATTGGAACCCCTCTGCCAGGGGCTGCGTGGATCACAAAAATACACCTTGATATTGGTCTCGAGTGTAAACCGACTATGCCCTGTCATTTCCGTCCCTCGATCCCAGGTCAGTGATTTATACAATTCGCAGGGTAACTTTCTCGCCTGCTTGATTAGGGCATCAACGACCGTCTCGGTATTCTTCTTTTCAATCTTTGCGAGCATCACATAACGGGATTGCCTTTCCACCAATGTGGCAACACACGTCTTATTCGATCCCTCGATGAGATCACCTTCCCAATGACCCGGAACAGCCCTATCTTCGACTGTCGCCGGCCTCTCACGGATAGAAACAGCACCCGGTATGCCACCCAACCCATCATCCTTTAGGGTGGACGTGCGCGCGCGACGGATATGGCGTTTTGAACGAAGGTAGTCCTGAAGCTCCTTTTTTAAAGCTCCACGGGCTTGTATGAAGAGACTGCGATATATCGTCTCGTGTGACACCTGGTTCCAGTCGTCTTCCGGGAACTCTCGTTTCAGCCAACCAGCAATTTGCTCTGGCGACCATTTGCGGCGCAACTTCGCCTCCACCACCCGGCTCAGCGGGCGGTTCAGAACCAGTTTACAGTGTTTAGGTCTGACGGCTCTATCCCAGGCACTTTGCTCGGCTTTCGCGGCGCGGTAGCTGAGGTCGCCACCGTTTCGGCTAATCTCCCTGCTGATCGTCGATGGAGACCGGCCTAAACAATCGGCGATCGAGCGCATAGAGAGGCCTGCAACCATGCCACGCGATATTTCTTCACGCTCAGCCAGAGAGAGGCAACGTGATGACCTCCTCCTTTCTCTTGGGCGGATACCTCCGGTGACAGCCAATTGGCCGTGGATTGAACCTGAAGTGCGATCAAAGTCCCTGGCAATGGCTTTTACCGCATCTCCTTGTTTATAACGATCCCAGATATGGGATTTCTGTTCGTCGGTATATTTAAGGCGGGTTCGATAAACCATAGGGCAGCACTCCACTTTTCTTCAGAAGATAGCAGTGTGTTGCGTTGATCGGTTGAGATCGCAGGCGTTTTGCGAAGTTCGCCCCCAATGCTCACTGACGACCGCTATGCAGCACAAAGCGATAGTAGCGCGAGCATCCAGGCACCGCTTCAAAAAGGCAGCAAACACCTCTTAGCGGCCGAAACGATACCTTCAATCCCAGTTCTTCAAAGCTCCGCATAATGCGGACTATGAAGCGCAAAATTTGACAATGAGCCAGCTGTCGGGAGAGTACTGACTGATAGGGGACTGATGTCTGAGAGCGGCTTAGGAGACCAAGTGTTGATCTACGTCAAATGCAATTCGCTGACAGAGGACTACCACGCCATTACAAAAGGGGGGTTCTGTTTCTCTGTTAGTAATCGCGGTGCGCAGATTCTTTTATGAGGATCCAACACCGTAAGATGGCAGGTGAAGTGGTCTAATAAAACCGGACACCTTGTTAAGGCTGTAAAATGCTATAACGAGGTGAACCATGACAAGACAAAGGCGAGCTTTTCCAGAGGACTTCAAGCGAGACGCCGTGGCGCTGGTCACAGAACAGGGTTATTCGATAGCAGAAGCGTCGCGTAGCCTGGATATTGGAGCCAACCTTCTGGGTCGCTGGAAACGGGAGTATGAAGCGCAAGCCAAGGGCGAATCGTTGGGAGAAAAGTAAAGTGGCGCAATGCCTTTCGCTAAACCCGTCGCCTGATCCCTCTCTTAGGTACTACCAAGTTAAGTGGCCGTGTCTAATCAAGGGCATGTAATACCTCTCTTAGTGTTCTGACCAGTGATAGTCTGCGCAGTAGTAGCTCTAATCGTTAAATCGTCTGTGCCATTAAGTAGGTTACTATTAATCGTTAGAATATATTGATTTTCAAAAAGTATGGAGCTCAGCTGTTGAAAAACAGTCGTCAGATTATCAGAGCTTAATGCTTCAAAAAACTGTCCGCCGGTAGATCCGCTAAGCAGCTCAAGACTTGCGCGACTAATCTCGGACCCGATGCCCAATGTGAAGACCGGAATTCCTTGATCCTGAGCAAGGAGTATAAGCCCATCTAGATTGTAAGTTGAGAAATCGTCGGTGTTTCTACCGTCTGTTATGGCTATTACTGCCTTTCTATCTGTTCCAGTACCGGCTGTATTCAAAACGGCTTGTGCGATAGCGTCGTAAAGTCTGGTCTCAATACCCATATCAAATGGGGCTCTAATTGCGATTGTCAATAGATTTATATCGCTAGTAAAATCCTGAACAACTTCTACGCCCTTATCAAACTTTATTATTTCCCCCAGATCGCTTGTTCCTAAGTTGCTATAAAAATCGACAACTCCGTCTTCCATGTCACTTTGGCAATCCAAGCAGTCCCCGGTTATACTTAGGCTGTAATCCATCGTTGTAGCTACCGATATGCTTGGTTGCACAGTTGCTACAAAATTTACATCGGCCAGCGCGAAATTAGAAGAACCAGGCTCAACATCAAAATCAAGTGCATCTAAGCCGCTAACTGGATATCCTCCTTGGTCAGTAGCGGAGACATATGCTATAACCGCACCGGTGTTACAATCAATTTCGACCTGGTTAATGCTGATAGTGAGGCTTGCTACCGCCTCGGAAGTACCGGTCAGATTTATTGTAACTGCACTATTGTTCGCAGCATTCGAACTGATTTGCACGGTCGCACCAAATAGACCGATTGCGGTCGGCTGAAAGCTGACTTCAAAAGTACAGGTGCCTCCATTTGCGGCGATTGTCGGGGTGGATGTGCCACACGGGGCGGACCCCATGGTCGGATCAAGGTTGAAGGAACCAGAGGTGTCCGTTAAATTTATATCAGACACATTCAGTGCTGCTGACCCGTTATTGGTGATCTTGACCTCCAAGGGCGCAGACGTGTTGCCGGTCGTCACTGTGTCGAAATTATAATCCGTCGGCGCCACCTGTATGGTAGGAGTTGGGGTCGGTGGGTTATTGCCGCCGGTGTCTCCGCTTCCGCCTCCTCCTCCCCCGCCGCACCCAATTAATGCTAGTGTGAAAATTAGAATCCCGATGAGCCCGAATGTCTTCCTACGCACCCTAGCCATACAACCTTTCCCTAATCGTTTGCAGTGAATGAATTGCTTCTACCTTTTAGAAGCTACAGGCAACTACGGAGAGTCTACCATGTCGCATACCAAAATAGACTCCGATAAAAACCTAATGCTGTGAAGTGGGCCGCAAATTCTGGACAGTCGCCTAAGTGGACTCACTGCGGTATTTTACCCCCGTGAGGAGCAATGACGATGAAACGCAAAAGACGCAACCACCTACCCGCCTTCAAGGCCAAAGTGGCACTGGCCGCAGTGAAGGGCGACAAAACACTGGCTGAGCTGGCAGAACAGTATGAAGTTCATCCGATGGGCCATCATTCATTCATGCCTTGACTGCTCTTGCTCATAGAGCCCTTGTCTTTTGCTCATAAAACCGATGAATTCTCTCTAACGCTAAGGGCCGGTTGTAGGCGGTAGCGGCAGTAGCCTGGTCAAGACTACCAATGACCGCTCGTGAGTAGCATAGCGGTCTTCGGAAGGCGAGTTTTCGAGGGTTGATTTTGGACTCTAAACACCTCATAGCAGGCGAAGAGTGGCATTCCGTTCCATGACTAAAAATGATTCAAAAGTCTGGGGGCTTTGTACACAACAACCATATCACCACCTCATCGGAAATGTGCCATCGAACCTACAGTGGTATAACTCAAACAACACGTCTGAAATAACCAAATCATGATAGGAATCTAAATTTATATCCCTATAATGAGAACTATATCAGCTCTGGTTGGCAACGAATTTTTTGAATCACCCAGAGCAAGACCATATCCTTGCCGCCCACGCAAATGACTTTGATGGAGTATGACAATATGAAATCCAAAACACTGATTGTCGCCATAATTCTGGCAACCATCCCACTCTGCGGTATCGCCGCTGATGACACCCTGGACGCGGCCATCGGCGGCGGTGTGGGTGGCGCCATTGGAGCCGCCGTGGGCAATGAAGTTGGAGGAAAGAATGGCGCGATTGTCGGCGGTGCCATTGGTGGCGCAGCCGGTGCCGCTATTACCACCGATAGCGATGATCACGACGAGCAACACCACGAGGATGACCGCGACCATTACCACTCCGAGAGTCATGGTGATGGCAAATTTTGCCCACCTGGGCAGGCCAAGAAAGGCAACTGCTAGGCCAGTAGTGTATGTCGCAGCAACTCCCGTTTCCGGCAAACTTACTGTGCCAGCTAAAGCATACCTCCAACCCTGCTGTCGTCAGTCTGACCCAGCGGTTAAGATAGTCATCAAGCAGCGCCTCTTTCGGGAGCCGTTGCCATTAGTCATGAAACCGTCCATTAAATTGGGGCAAGACCAGTTAGGCGAAAGCGGCATTTCCTCCTCCAGATCACCCGACGTCCGCTAGCGGAAAAACGGGACATCGACTTGACCGCAAATGTCAGGTCGAGTCTGAACGATTACAAATTACCCATGATTTACGGCCCGGCCCGGTGTGGTATCAAGGGCGATACCCGCTGCGGGCGGCAGGCGGTCGTACGTACTCAGCAGGGCATGGATGCGGTTCGCAATGTCCGGCGGCACCTGCTCCCAGGTGAAGCGCCATTGCCAGTTGCCTTCCCGGGTACCGGGCGTGTTCATGCGATGTTGGCCATTCAGCCCCAAGTAATCCTGCCAGGGGACGATGGCGGTGTTGGCGGGCGAGGCCATGGCCTGGCGAATCAGCATCCACGGCATACTTTCCTGCGGCTCGTTGAAATACCGATACACGCGTTCTCGCATTGGTGCATCCAGGCTCTCGAACCAGCCCAGCGTCGTGTCGTTGTCGTGGGTGCCGGTATAGACGATATCGCCCTGCGCATGCCTGTGGCTGAGGTAGGGATTTTCCGGGTTCCCGTCAAACGCGAACTGCAGTATCAGCATACCGGGGAGGGAAAAGTCGTGGCGCAATGCTTCGACCTCCGGGCCGATGGTGCCCAGATTCTCCGCCACCAGGTACAGATCGGAATAATTGTCGCGCACTGCAGCGAGCAGTGCCCGACCGGGGGCGGCTACCCAGTGGCCCTCCCTGGCAGAGGATGCTTCTGCGGGGATATCCCAATAGGCGTCCAGCGCGCGGAAGTGGTCGATGCGCACGATATCGAAGTGTTCTGCTGCCGAGGCAAAGCGCTGTAGCCACCACTTAAAGCCCGTCGCCTCCATGCGGGCCCAGTTGTACTGCGGATTGCCCCACAGCTGGCCTTCGGCACAAAAATAGTCCGGCGGTACACCTGTAACGGTAATGGGGTGGCCGCGCTCATCCAGGTTGAACAGCGACTGGTGTGCCCACACATCGGCGCTTTCCAGATGCACATAAATAGGCATGTCCCCGAACAGCAGTATGCCGCGCTCATTGGCATAACGGCGCAGTTCGTGCCACTGGCAGTGAAACACGAACTGGCGAAAACGCAACGCGGCCAGTTGTGCGGACAGTTCGCTTGCGCGCAGATCACAGGCAACGCGCTCGCAGCGCCGCAGCGCCTCTGGCCAGATTGCCCAGGGCTGGCGGCCGAGGTCATCGCGGAAGGCCTGGAAACGCACATAATCCTCCAGCCAGTATTCCGCCTGCTGCAGGAATCGACGGTAGGCGACTCCCATTGGCGCATCTGCAGCGGTCTCCAATGCAGCAAAAAAAACCGTGCTGGCCAGACCGAGAGCCAGGCGTTTCGCGTATGGCGTGGTGCGGCCAGCATCAGCATCGCGCTGTGTGAGCCAGCCTTGTTCTACCAGCCATTGCAGGTCGATCAGGTCCATACTTCCGGCGTGGACTGAAATCAATTGATAGGGACAACCGTCTGCATGGGTCGGGCCCAGTGGCAGGACCTGCCATATCTGCAGGCCGGCTGCCGCCAGCAGGTCAACGAAACGGCGGGCGTCGGCGCCAAGATTACCGCAATAACTGTCTCCGGGCAGGCTGCTGGGATGCAGCAGAACTCCGGCTCGGCGGCTCTCTGTCAGATTCGTCATCACACGGAGTCGCCGGTTTCGCTATGGTGGCGCATAACTCCGCCGTGACTGGGCATGCCGCCGCCACGCGAGATGACCTCGGACAGGTAGGCAGGTGCATCCACATTGAGTAGCAGGTACAGGTTGGCCAGATGCATGCGATAGAGCTGGTCGAACTGGCTGACCGTGGCAGCGGGATTGTAGGTCCCGAACCACCAGAACCAGTCGGAACCCTCGCAGATCGCCAGTTGTTTTTCCGCCGCTGCGATGGTCTGTGGCATCAGCTTGCCCGAGGCGAGTTGTTCATCAAAGGTGTTCTTGGCCTCGACCAACAACTCCCAGGCCCGGTTTTTGTCCGCATCCCCGATCCAGGTAGAAAATGTGCCATAGACCCAGCTTCCCGCGACCAGTTTTTCGCCATGGGCGGGCTTGGGTGATTTTTCCGCCAGGAATTGCGCCATGGTTGAGAGTCGCAGTTGCGGATGTTCGGCTAGGCTGGTGTAGAGCAGATGCAGGAAGTGATAACCGTTTTCCGGGTAGTACTCCCAGGCATTCTCACCATCGAGAATGATGGTGATGAGGCAGTCGTCGCGGTCCGGACAGGCGGCCGCTATGTTTTCCATGTGGCCGACAAGGTTGGCTACCGCATCCTCGGCGCGCCAGTTGGAATAGGTGAAACCAATCAGGTCGGAGAGGCCGTCGTCGCGAAAAATACAGTCGATGGTGGCAGCGCCGAAGCGATAGACCCGATGGCTGCAGGATTTGCTATGGGCATCGTGGCTGTTGCGCAACACATTGCCACCGCTTGCCACCCAGCGAAAGTCGTTGGCGGCGAACAACTCAAGCGCTGCCTGGCTCACGCCACCTTCCGACGGCCACAAGCCCGCCGGCCTGCAGCCGAATACACGATCAAAGGTGTCAAGTCCGTGGCGGATATGCCACTGCGCACGGGCCGCACCGCCGGGATAGTCGGTGGTGACCGGCAGATGCGCGTCGGGCATAGCCTCCCGGGCGCAATCCATATCCAGCAGCAGGGGAATAATGGGGTGCGCGTAAGGGCTCATACACAATTCAACCTGTCCTTGCTCGGCCAGCTTCCGGTAGCGTGGCACCACTGACTGTAATTGTTGCAGGATAATAGACAGCAACTCACGACGATCGTGCAGTGTGAAATTGAACTCTTTCTCCTGCAGGTGGGCAATACGTGTGTCGTTGCGTTGTACCGACTCAGCCATCCAGCTCAGGTGATACCAGACCAGCAGGTCAGCCAGGAACTGGTTGGAGGCGTAGATCAGGCTTTGCGGGTGATCCTCGTACCAGTCCGCCATGGTCGCCAGGCGTTTGTAGGGTTCGAAGCGGTTGATCATGTGGTCCCTGTTAGCGCGCAGACAGTCTCTTATCAGGCGCAGGCGCGTCTGCTCGTTGCCCGGCAGGGCGGGTTCCGCCAGGCCGGCGAGCACCGGGTCACGGATGGTCCCATCGCCCTTGAGGTATGACACTATCTGACCGATATAATCCTCGATTTGTTCCAGCAGTATCGGGGCAAAATTCACCACCGCCCGCGCTTTCGGCACCGCTTCCAGATGTGCCGCCATATCGACGTAGTCCTTGATCGCGTGCAGGTAAGTCCACGGCAGGTGTACCGCACCCGTGCGCAGATCCCGGTATTCGGGCTGGTGCATGTGCCACAGCAGCACCACACTCATGGGTTGCTTATCGGGCATAGTGCAGCCTCTGTCCCAGCATTTCCGGCGAGACCAGTACCACGCCACCCGCTGAGACATGGAAGCGCGCGGCATCGTCTTCCGGGTTCACGCCAATGCTGGTGTCCGGTGGGATCACACAACCCTTGTCGATGACGGCTTTCCTGACCACACAGTGCCGACCGATCTCAACCTGCGGGAACAGTACTGAGTCTTCTACGCGAGAAAAGGAATGCACATTTACGTTGCTGAACAGCAGGGAATGGCGCACCGACGAGCCCGACACGATACAACCGCCCGCCACCATGGAGTCCACTGCAGAGCCACGGCGCCCGTCATCGTCGAAGACGAACTTGGCTGGTGGCACCTGATCCTGGTAGGTCCAGATGGGCCAGTCCCGGTCGTACAGATTCAGTTCAGGGCTAATGCCGATCAGTTCCAGGTTGGCCGCCCAAAAGGCGTCCAGCGTGCCGACATCGCGCCAGTAGGCGGGCCGGCCGCCAGGATCGTCGCGAAACGGAAAGGCTGTGACCCGCCGCCGCTTGAGGGCATACGGGATGATGTCCCCGCCAAAATCCCTATTGGAGTCGTCGGCATCGGCATCGCGCAATAACTCATCAATGAGAACTTCAGTGCGGAACACATAGATGCCCATGGAGGCCAATGCTTTGTCGTTGCTTCCGGACATGGGCTGGGGATGTTGCGGTTTCTCGACAAATTCCATGATGCGCTGGTAATCATCTACTGCCATAACCCCGAAGGCATGGGCCTGCTCCAGCGGGACCTCGATACAGCCCACGGTAATGTCCGCCTCGGCTTCCACATGGGCTGCCAGCATGGTGCCATAGTCCATCTTGTAGATATGGTCACCCGCCAGGATCAGTACGAATTGCGGATTGTGGGTGCGGATGATGTCCAGATTCTGGTAGATTGCGTCCGCAGTGCCGGCGTACCAGGACGTTTCCAGGCGCTGTTGTGCGGGCAGGAGTTCCACGAATTCTCCCAGCTCCCCGCGCATGAAGCCCCAGCCGCGCTGCACGTGTTGAATCAGGCTGTGGGCCTTGTACTGGGTGAGTATGCCCACCTTGCGAATGCCGGAATTGACACAATTGGACAGGGGGAAATCAATAATGCGGAACTTCCCGCCGAACGGGACCGCCGGTTTGGCCCGCCACCGGGTCAACTCCTGCAACCGCGAACCCCGGCCGCCGGCCAGCACCAGAGCAAGTGTATCGCGGGTAAGACGACTGACGTATCGCGCAGAATCCTGATTGCTCATATTCAATTCATTGATCTGTAAACTGGTTAGCCTGGACTTATTTGATTACCATCACATTACATTGTGGACGCTAAGGGCAGAATTTTCCTGCTTTTGTGGTTGATGTAAATCAGTAGATACTAAATGAAATCCATTTTAACGGGACAGGCCCTGCCAGAGGACATTCAGCGACTCCTCGCAGGACGCCATCATGATCCTTTCGAGGTGCTCGGTTGCCACCAGCAGGGCAAGCAGTGGCACATCCGTGTCCTGCTGCCCGGCACCGCGGCAGCCGAAGTGGTTATTGCCGGCAAGAACAGGCCAATGCAACGTCTGCCGGATACCGATTTCTTTAGCTGCAGCCTGACGCAGAAAGAGGCACCGCAGTACCAGTTGCGCTGGCTTCCCGGCCACGGTGACTGGCAGCAGGGGCAGGATCCGTACCGCTTTGGTCCCACCGTAGGCGACCTCGATCTGCATTTATTTGGCCAGGGCAAGCACGAACATGTTTACCGCATCCTCGGTGCCCACTGCTGTGAACATGAAGGGGTGGCGGGGGTGCGATTTGCCACCTGGGCACCCAACGCCCGGCGGGTCAGTGTCGTCGGTGATTTCAATCAGTGGCACGGGCTGCGCCATACCATGCGCACCCGCGGCCTCAGTGGCGTCTGGGAACTGTTCATCCCGGGACTGGACTCCGGTGAGAAATACAAATTCGAGCTGTGCGACGCAGGCGGCAGCTTGCACCTGAAGTCCGATCCCTATGGCAATTGTTTCGAGATGCGCCCGGCAACGGCGGCCATCATATGCCCGCCAACGCAGTTCACATGGACTGACCAGTCGTGGCTGGCGCAGCGCGCACAGTGGGACTGGCAGCATGCACCGATCTCGATCTACGAGTTCCACCCCGGTTCCTGGCGCCGGGACGCCGCTGGTAACTTCCTCAATTTCCGCGCTATGGCGCAGCAACTGGTGGAGTATGTCACGCCGCTCGGGTTTACCCATGTCGAGCTGCTGCCGGTGACCGAGCACCCGCTGGATGATTCCTGGGGTTACCAGACCACCGGTTATTTTGCACCGTCACAGCGCTTTGGTAGCCCCGATGATTTTCGCTACTTCGTGAACCTGATGCACGAGCGCGGCATCGGCGTCATCCTGGACTGGGTGCCGGCGCACTTCCCCAGGGATACTCACGCCCTGGCCCGGTTTGATGGCACGGCGCTGTATGAGCACGCGGACCCGCGCCGGGGTGAGCACACCGACTGGGGCACCCTGATTTTCAATTACGGTCGTAATGAAGTGAAGAACTTCCTGCTGGCTAGCGCCAATTACTGGCTGGAAGAGTTTCACCTCGATGGCCTGCGGGTCGATGCGGTGGCCTCCATGCTGTATCTGGATTACTCGCGCAAAGCGGGCCAGTGGGAGCCGAACAAGTACGGCGGCAGGGAAAATCTGGAAGCAATTGATTTTCTGCGTGAGCTTAATACCCTGACTCACGGGCGCCATCCCGGCACCCTGACGATAGCCGAGGAATCCACAGCATGGCCCCAGGTTACCCGACCCACCTGGGTGGGGGGGCTCGGCTTTTCCCTGAAATGGAACATGGGCTGGATGCACGATACGCTCGATTATTTCTCGCAGGAGCCGATCTACCGCAAGTATCACCACGACCAACTCACCTTCGGATTGATTTACGCCTTCTCGGAGAATTTCCTGCTGCCCTTTTCACACGATGAAGTGGTGCATGGCAAGCGCTCCCTGCTGGCCAAAATGCCGGGCGACGAGTGGCAGCGTTTTGCCAACCTGCGCCTGCTGTACACCTACATGTTCACCTACCCGGGAGCCAAGCTGCTCTTCATGGGTTGCGAGCTGGGCGAGCCCGGGGAGTGGCGGCATCACGGCCAGCTGTCCTGGGAGCTGCTGCAGCAAGCGCCGCACCAGGGTATACAGCAACTGGTGGGGGACCTTAACCGTTTTTACAGGGGCGAGCGGAGCCTGCATCGCAATGATTTTGATGCAGCAGGTTTCGAATGGATAGACTGCCATGATTCCACTCAATCGGTGCTCAGCTATGTGCGCAGGGATGGCGAGGATTTCCATGTGGTGGTGCTCAATTTCACACCGGTGGTACGCAGCGACTACCGGATCGGGGTGCCACGGGGTGGCAGGTACTCGGAAGTGTTCAATTCGGATTCGCGGTTTTACGGTGGCAGTGATACGGGTAATCCGCTGGTGATTTATAGCCAGCGCGTGTCCTGGATGGGACGCAAGGATTCCCTCGCACTGACGCTTCCGCCGCTGGGGGCGCTGGTGTTGCGCCTGGTCGCAGTACAGTGAACGCGATGGTGAAATTACTGTTTGTCGCCAGCGAGGCGTTCCCGCTGGTCAAGACTGGCGGGCTGGCCGATGTGGCGGGCAGCCTGCCCGAAGTGCTGCGGCAAAAAGGGTTGGATGTGCGCCTGTTGCTGCCGGCCTACGCCGATCTGTTACGCCGGCTTGACACGCCGGTGGATGCAATACATGAACTGGAACTGGCAGGGCACAGCGTGCGTATTCTGGAGTGTCGCTTGCCGGGCACACGGCTGCGCACCTGGTTGTTGGAACACCCGATATTCTCCGAGCGCGCCGGTAATCCCTATCACGATGATGCCGGCGCGCCATGGCCGGACAACGCCGATCGCTTCATGCTGTTGTCGCGCGCGGCAGCGCAGCTGAGCACCGCCGATACACGGCTTAACTGGCGGCCTGACATCCTGCACTGCAACGACTGGCACACCGGTCCGGCCATCGCCCTGGTCCATCAGAAGGAGCGGCGCCCGCGCACCATATTCACCATCCACAATCTGGCGCATATGGGAATTTTCGACCGACAAACCTTTGACCGGCTGGGATTGCCGGAGTATTTCTGGCAGGAACGGGGCCTTGAGTACTACGGCCAGTTCAGCTTCATTAAAGGCGGGTTGGTGTACGCCGATGAGATTACGACCGTGAGTCCCACCTACGCGCGGGAAATCTGCCAGGCGCCCGGTGGTATGGGGCTGGAGGGCTTGCTCAGCCAGCGCAGGGATCATCTGGTGGGCATTCTGAACGGGATACAGAGCGATATTTGGGAACCTGCCTGCGACCCTCACCTGCACCAGAATTATGACGCCACTTCCCTGCAGAAAAAGGGGCTGAACAAGGGGGCATTGCAGCGCGAGCTCGGGCTCGATGTGCGGGAGGATTGTCCACTGCTGGGCTTTGTAGGACGCCTGGTGGAGCAGAAGGGGCTGGAGTTGATGCTGCCGGTCCTGCAGGAACTACTCAATAGCCCGGCCCAAATTGTCATTCTGGGTACAGGTGAAGTACGCTATGAGCAGGCCTTACAGGCGCTGGCGGCAGAGCGGCCCGACGCGATGGCTGTGGTGTTGGCTTACAACGAGAGCCTGGCCCACAGAATTGAAGCCGCTGCGGACATATTCCTGATGCCTTCGCTGTTTGAACCTTGCGGACTCAACCAGTTGTACAGCTTGCGCTATGGCACGCTGCCTGTGGTGCGCGAAGTCGGGGGTCTGGCCGATACGGTGACGGACGCCAGCGACCAGGCCCTGCACTCCGGAACGGCCACCGGTTTTGTCTTCCGCCAGCCGGTGGCTGGCGAATTCTTGGCGGCGACTCGGCGCGCCATGGCGTTGTGGCATGACCAGCTTGCCTGGCAGGGCGTGCAACGCACGGCCATGGGCCAGGATTTTTCCTGGCAACGCAGTGCCGAGCGTTATCTGGAGCTGTACCGCTCCGCAACACATTGATGAGGTGATTACTCCCGATGCCTGGGTCTACGTTTCCACTTGAAGTCCAACCCCGAATCCCTGCTGAGCTGGAGCGCCTGCAGGAGATGGCCAACGACCTGATGTACAGCTGGGACCGCTCCATCCGCTCCCTGTTTGTGCGCCTGGATCGGGACTTGTGGGGGGAATGCGGGCACAACCCCAAAGCATTTCTGCGGCGGGTATCACAGCAGCGTGTGAACGATGCCGTGACGGATCGCTCCTATATGGAGGACTATCGCCGCGTAACGTCCGCCTACGACGCGTACCGCGAGCACCGTGGACGACCCGAACTGACGGAGCTGTTCGATCCCAAGACAGACCTGATCGCCTACTTTTGCCTGGAGTTTGGCTTCCATGAGAGCTTTCCGATCTACTCGGGTGGCCTTGGCATACTGGCGGGAGATCACTGTAAAGCGGCCAGTGATGTGGGCCTGCCCTTCGTCGCCATAGGATTGCTCTACGGCATGGGCTATTTTACGCAGACGATTGACGGTCAGGGCGTGCAGCGGGTCAGCCATACACAGTCACATCCGCACGATTTACCCGTGGTGCCAACCCTCACCGAGTCCGGCCAGCACCTGACGCTGGAGATCGAGTTTCCGGGGCGTATGCTCAAGGTGCGGGTGTGGACGGCCCGCGCCGGACATATCACATTGTACCTGCTCGATACCAACATACCCGACAACACTGAAGCGGATCGCGCGATCACCCACCAGCTCTATGGCGGTGATCGGGAGATGCGCCTGCAGCAGGAACTGGTGCTGGGCGTGGGCGGTGTGCGCGCCCTGCGCGCCCTGCAGTTGCGGGCCACGGTCTGGCACATCAACGAGGGTCATTCTGCATTCCAATTGCTGGAGCGTTGCGCCTTTCGTATGCGCGAGGGCCTCGATTTCGAAAGTGCGATGGAACTGGTAGCCGCCGGCACGGTGTTCACCACACACACGCCGGTGCCCGCAGGGCACGATATTTTTGAAAAGGAACTGGTCAGGAAGTACCTGTCCAGGGCAGCTGAGGCTATGGGCCTGGATTTCGAGCAGCTCTATGCGCTGGGACTGAATACCGGTGAGGGCTTCAATATGACCTGCCTGGCGCTGCGCTGCACCCGCTTTCACAATGGGGTCAGCCGGATCCATGGGGCGGTGGCGGCACAGATGGAAGCGCGCCTGTGGCCGCAAATTCCCTATCAGGAGAATCCCGTTACTTACGTCACCAACGGCGTACACCTGCAGACCTTTCTGGCCCGCGAGTGGGCCAGCCTGTTCGACCTGCGCTTCGACGACTGGCATGACCAACTGTTGGATGAAGAGTACTGGGAGCGCCTCGACGAGATACCTGACTACCATTACTGGAGTATTCACAAGGCGCTCAAACAACAACTGCTGGAATTGGTACACGAGACAGTCTTGCGTCAACAGCGCCGCAATGGCGCTAGTGACGCCTTGATCAAGCGCATGGTGCGGCATGTGGATGGCTCGGACCCCGACGTTCTGGTGATGGGTTTCGCGCGGCGCTTCGCCACCTACAAGCGCGCCCTGATGTTGTTTGCCGATCCCGATCGCTTGTCGCGCCTACTCAACGACCCGGACCGTCCCGTGGTGATCATTTTTGCGGGCAAGGCGCACCCGCACGACGAGCCCGGCCAGAATATGATCAGGCAGATTCATGATTTTTCGATGCAACCCCAATTCATCGGCAAAATCCTGCTGTTGGAGGGTTATGACATGGCCCTGGCCCGGCAGCTGGTCGCCGGCGTGGATGTTTGGCTCAATACGCCCGAATATCCGCTCGAGGCCAGCGGCACCTCGGGACAGAAAGCGGGGCTGAACGGGGCGGTCAATCTCAGTGTGCTGGACGGTTGGTGGGGCGAAGGGTACAACGGCGCCAACGGCTGGGCCATTACGCCACGCGATTCACGTTTCGATCATGGCCAGCGCTATCAGGAGGAGGCCAGCGACCTGCTCAATATCATTGAGCACGAGGTGCTACCGACCTATTACCGTTGGGAGAGTGGTGGCTTTTCCCCGGACTGGGTGCAGTTGTCCAAGGCATCGATGAAATCCACGATTCCGCGCTTCAATGCCCAGCGCATGCTGCGTGATTATGTCACCAAACTGTACCATCCGGCGCAAAAGCAACGGCGTAAGCTGGAAGCCAATGGCGCGGAACTTGCCCGCTATCTGGCGCACTGGAAGCTGAAAGTGCGCCAAGCATGGCCCGGCGTGAGTATGCAACTGATGTTTCAGCCACCCGCACACCTGTATCACGATGATAAAATTCTGCTCAAGGTGCGGGCCAAATTGAACGGACTTGCGGCGACAGACGTCAAGATGGAGTGTTTGTTTGGGCACGGTGGCGCAGATGGTGACATCAACGTGGCGCAAGTCGCAGAACTTTCAGCCCTCGGAGTGGAGGGCGATTGCACTGAGTTCCAGATCGAGCTCAGTCCGGAGATTGCCGGGCTGCAGTACTATAAACTGCGCATGTACCCCTTCAATGAAGCGATGAGCCACCCGTTTGAGTTGGGGTGTATGATCTGGATCTGAGATGGAACTAATCGTTTTCGATCTCGACGGCACCCTGCTGGACGCCAATTCACAGGTATCCGCACACACGCGCGATACGCTGCAACGGTTGCGCCGACGCGGTATCGCCTACACTGTCGCGACCGGTCGCACGCTGCATGCCGCTCGCGATTTATTGCAGGATCACAGCTTTACACTCCCGCATATCTACAAGAATGGCGTAGTGATCTGGCGGCCTGACGGCGATCATTACAGCCATAGCAATCTGTTGACTACCCCGGAAATACAGGGTGTTGTGGCGGCATTTATGAGTGTGGACGTAACGCCCTTTGTATTCACCCTGGAACCTCAAAACCGCTACGTGGTTTACCACCCACCCATGCGCAGCGATGCGGAGCGCCGGCTTGCGACACTGTTTGCCAGGGATCGAGGTCTGGAGCTACTGCCCATTGCAGACATGCCCACTGCGGCGGACATTACCAACATCAGTGCGCTGGGCTCGCGCGAAGCGATTGAGTCGGTGGCGCGACTGGTTGAATCCGAGGCGCACCTGGTGGCTTATGCCGGCACCGCCCTTGAGGGTGATGATTTGCACTGGGTAGATATTCACCACAGCGCTGCGAGTAAAGGTGCTGCGGTTGCGCAACTTAAAGAGGATCTGGGAGTGAGCCGGGTAATTTGTTTCGGCGATAGCGACAATGACCTCAGCATGTTTGCCGTTGCAGACGAGAGCTATGCGCCCAGCAGTGCCAGGGAGGAGGTCCGGGCTGCTGCCACCGCGGTGATCGGTCATCATGACGAAGATGGAATTTCACAATTCCTGCGCGAGCGGTTTAATTTGTAAACTGTCGCGGGTGAGCAGTTCGTTGGACAGCAGGGCGCTGAGGTAGAGCAAACCAGGTGCGAGTTGGATACTGAGTCTGCCAACGCCGGTAAAGTCTGACGCCGCCACGCCGAAGCCGGTGAACAGGAACAGGAACAAGAATGCCATGACAGCAGTGCCCAGGGCAGCACTGATTCCCAGAAAAGTAGTGATGATGCCTCTGGGCATCATCAGGCCCAGCGGTATGATTGCCAGCAGCAGGTATCCCAGCAGGTGCCAGTTGTCGTGCAGCCAGATACTCTGGACCATGCCGAGCAGTCCCTCGACATGAAACCTGAGGTCCAGGTAGTCGAGTGGGTTGCCGGCAATTTCCAGACCCGGTGGCCGCAGCAGCCACAGCAGGACCAGTACCAGCGCGAAAAACACACAGAGCCTGGTGGCCTCGCGGCGTGGCATAAATGTGAATATCAGTGCCGGCACGAAGGTCAGCGACCACACCAGACCTTCGTCCTTGATCAATGCACAGGAGATTGCAAAGAACAACGCCAGCATGCCCTGCCATCGCTGCCGGGCTATCACCCAGTTGTGGAAGGCCATCAAAGCGGCACAATACGCAGCGCCCAGAAAAATATCGGCGTAGCCTGCCAGTGCCACATGCGTGTTGAGCAGCGGCATGGAAAGCAACAGATAGGCGAACGCCATTGCGAGCACCGGGCTGATACCAGAGATGCGCAACTGGCCGTAAAAGGCGCTCCCCAGGGCAATCAGGCAGAGCAGCCAGGGCAGATTCATCAGGCTCTCGTCCCAGCGCCCCAGCGCCAGGTTCATCCACACCTGCAGGAGCGGCACGGCCACCGGGTAGTGGGGGTGCAAGTCGGTGAAGACGCCTGCTCCACCCATTTCCAGCCAGGCATCCTTCGTTACAAAGGGACGGATACTGTGGTACTCAAACCAGACCCTGGCCTTGGTCGCCCAGTGCGTGGTCGCGTCCCACGGAAACAGCGGGCGCCACAGTATTTCCAGTCCCAGCGTTGTCACACGAACGACAATCAGCAGCAGGAGAAAACAAAACAGGGTCTTGTGTGATGCTGGCATGGCAGAAAAGTAAAGCACGGGGGTGGGCACTGGCTGAGCTCTCCTACCCCTGAGCAGTTGGTTAACAAGCGCCAGCGCTATCAGCGCCCCGACCAGCGATACGATAGCGACAAAAGTGAGGGATATTCCCACGGCGTCCATCCCGCGCATCAGTTGGGGAATGAGCAGCAGGCCCAGCAGCGCGCCATTGCCCCAGACCACTGCCGTGCGACCGGCGCCATTTACCGGCACACACTGGTTCAACCAGAGTCCACCCAGGAGTATCGGTAGCGCCAGAGCCAATGTAGTGAGTAAGGCGTCCATCTAGTTCAGCCGCACAGCGGTACCCGAAGTATTGGAGAGCACGAGCTGCGCGTCAAAGGCGCCTGTACCGGGAATCCACAATTTATTTCTCCTGGGATCAAAAATTATGGTTGTGGGATTGATCAGGACAACATAGTCGCCGCGGCGAAAAAAATCGTAGCGGGGTAATACGCGACCAGGTTCTGGCCAGTAGACATTGAAAGGGTACAGAAAATAGGCAGCACGCTGACCCAGATATTCATCATTGCCAAGCACAAATATGCGGGCATCTTTTGGTTCAATCAAGGGTGTTATCTGCGCGACAAAGTCATACAGTTTCGCATCCGGCCCGACCGCAAGTTTCTCCTGCGTATTCTTGCCGGAAAATGTGCGATAGGTATCCGCCAGTTGATGTAGCAATCGATTTTGCCAGACCATGTCCAGACTGATCCAGCAGGCGAGAAAAATGAGCGCCACGACTCGCCAGTTGAACTGAAGCTTTGCTCGAAATATAAGGAACAGCAGTCCATAGGCAACAAGGCTGAGTAGAAGATAAACGACGATCAGCGGGGCTGGGTAAAAAGAAGACACCTGGGTAACACCGGTATGGGTGTTCATGGCCGCGCGGTTCCAGGGCACGTAGCGTGTCAAGTCAGAATACAGTGCCCGCAACTGGCGTGTTGGTGATGCGGGGAACAGTGAAAAATCGCTGACGCGGACCACCTCGCCAGCCTGACCGCCAATTATCACGCTAAGGGAGGATATATTCCCGGTCCAGTCTCTCAACTCATTCGTTGCAAGCCACAATGACTTGCGCGCATGATTTCCCACCGGACTGTAATACGATTTCTGACCTGTATCACTCCTTTGCCATGCAATCGCGACATTCGGATCCGACAAGGAACCCTCAATGTTTAGATAGAGGTACGGGTAGCTGGTTGCCTCAATCTGTAAGTTGGCCAGGTTTATGAGACCTATGCCAGCCGCGTTGAGCTCAAGCAGTATTTCTCCATGGCTGAGCGTGCCCGCACCTGAAATTACCCTGGTAGTGGCAGTGCTCATGGTGAAAGGAGGAATGTGCTGGTCAGTTGCGCCGTGCGGTGAGAAGAACAGGATTAAACCCGCGAGCAACGCCAATGCGCCCAGCAGCAGCGAAAAGACAGTGAGTCTTAACATTGAAGGCGGTTTCTTGTTCACGGTTGAGGAATTGGCTGGCATCAATAATTCGGCTGATTACTGCTTGGGAGCATAGCATTGGAGTTCAACGGAAAACATCCGTCGAAAGCAGCTTTGCATTGTGTGTGTCGAAAATTCCCATTGTACGTGCTCGCTCCAGGTGGGAGCGCGGGATAGTATTTGGTCCATGCGTTTGCTGCTCATTGTGCTTTTGTCGCTGTTTCTCTGTGCCTGCGCCGGCTATGAGTTAAAAAATCTGGCCAAGTCGGATATCGACCTGGTTACTGACCAGTTTATAGACAAGACTCGCTCCGACATCCTGGAGTTGCTGGTGTTATTTTATGAACGCAATCCGGAGCAGTTGCAAAAAATTCCAGGCATGACGGTCGAAGGTCGCTTGGCGCAACTTAAAGTCCACCGCTATAAATTGCAGTTCGCAGAACTGGATTACAAACAGGATATCGATGCCCTGAATCTCGCCTTCGATCCAAACTTCAAGGGTGATCGTGTTTTCGCGCTTATTGTGGGGCTGGGGAGCATGGTGCGGCAAGCTTACCAATACCAACCCGAGATGTTCCTTCCCGATGAACTCGATTCCCAGGTGCTGTTGGTCAGTGCCTACAATGTGGAGGAGTTGCAGTCGAAGTTGAAAAAAACCCGCAAGCCCAATGGCGAGCACTTGATCGTTACTTATGAAAAACGTGGAGTGGTCGACAATATGGAGTTCGAGCGGTTGTTCAGTGAAATTATCGTGCTGCAGCAGATGATGGCGGATATTGTTGGCGATGCGGAAAATCGCACAGTGACAGGCACGGTGCGTGCAGTATCAACCGTTTTTATTCCACTGCCGATTTAGACGCCCGTGGTCACCAGAGACGCAGCGATCTTTTGTGCCAGTTCCGCCAGCAGGATTTTTTCGGCGTCGACCAGGGCGCTGTAGCCGCTCGCTTCCAACGTGCGTGATTGCGAAAAGCGATTCAGCGCCACCACCTCATCGGCGCGCACGAGCCACCAGTAGGCTACTATGTTCGCCTTGCCATCGAGCGTGCCATGGAGCTGATCGATGCGGATATTGACCACTGTCGTATTCTTGTTGAGATTGGTGGGCAGCAGCTCCTGGCCATGGGTTTGCGCTATTTCTGTGGCCAGGAAGTTACGTACCCCATCGAAGATAGGCTCAGCCCAAAGGTTCTGGCTAGCGGGGCGCATCTCGCCCGCCGCTGTTTCCATCACCAGTCCGGGCTGGTCCAGATAGGCCGCGATCTCCACCGTCCCCAGGGAGAAATCCTTTGAGGTGCTGAGCGTGCCGGTCGACAGATCCTGCTTGGAACGCAATAGATAATAGCTGGGTTCAATGCTCTGGCTGGCGCAGCCGGCCAACAGTACCACCAATAATACATAGGCGACTTTCATTATTTACTCACCTCTGGAATAGGGTCAGGCACAGGAGAGGATGGCAACAGCACCGCATTGGGCTGTCCGGACAGCGTGCGGGTGAGGGTCTCCAGGTTGCCCAGGGTGCGGTTCAGGGACAACAGGCTAGAATTGAGGCTTTGACCCGCCCGCGACTCCGGCGCCAGGTTGTTCACCGCGTCCCGGAGCTCCTGTAGCGTTTGGTTCAGGTTTGCCGGCAGCTGCTGCGTGCTCTGGTTTTCCAGAATTTTCTGCAAGCTTTGCAGATTCTGGTTCAGGCTGGCGATCGCGGTATTGGCGCTGGTCACGGTGTCTGCCAGTGGCAGCGCATTGATCTTGTCCAGAAGCACATTCACTTTTTGATCGAGTTGCGCCAGTCCCGAGTCGATGGTCGGGATAGTGGTGTATTCCATAAAGGATCCCATGGAGCCCTCTTTGGCACCGGGGAAGAAATCGAAGCTGATGTACTTTGCGCCGGTTATCAGGTTCCCGCTCGCCATGGTCGCGCGCAAACCATTGCCTACCCCGATCTCGACCGAATTCCGCATGATTGCAATAGAATCTTCATTGTCGGGTAATTCCATACGGCCGGGTTCTATATAGATCAGGATGGGAATAGAAATGCCCTTGCCTTGCTCACCAAGGCTTCTGGTTTTTTCCATACCTTCCTTCAGCATGATCCGCTCCACCTTGCCGATCTGTATACCGCGGAATTCAACGGGCGCCCCGGGCAGCAGGCCTTTGACCGACTGCTCGAAGGACACAACATAGTAGGTGCCGTAGTGGAAAGGATTGGCCAGTATATCTTCGTAGGACGTATGCAATTTGAACTCGGTGTTTTGCGCGACTTTATCACCCTCTTTAAAGCCCTCTGGCATACCGAACGCTACACCGCCAAACAATACGGTGTCCAAGGCGCCGGTTTCGACTTTGAAACCACTTGCGTCGGCGCTGAGAGATACGCCACTGACATCCCAGAAACGCACGCTGCTGTTGACCAGTTCGTGGTAGGGGGCATCGATGAATATCTCGTAGTGTACGAGCTGGTCGACAGGATTGAACTGCATGCTTTCGACCCGCCCGACCTTATAACCCTTGAACAGCACCGTGTCGCCAGTGCTGATCGAAGACGCGCGGTCACTGGTCAGCTGCAAGCGCAATCCGGGCGCGCCCGCAGGGGTCTCCGGCGGCTGCTCCAGCCCGACAAAGTTTCGCGCACCGTCTTTCCCGGTGCCCGGTGCCAGTTGTATATAAGCGCCGGATAGCAGAGTATCCAGGCCGGATACGTTATCAGCACCCACCCGCGCGGTGACGACCCAGAAGCGCGTATCCTCGCGTAATAGCGGTAGCGCCTGGCGATCCAGTTTCACTTTGGCAATCACGCCATCGAAAGCGTCGTTCAGGCGCACTTCCTCGACGACTCCCATATCGACATTGCGATACTTGACCTTGGTCTTGCCCTGCTCCAGGCCATCCGCGGTCTTGAAGGCGATTTCGATCTCCGGACCCTTGTTCAGCCAGTTGTGCGCCACCATGTAAATGCCCAGCACCAGAGCCAACAGGGGTATTAACCAGATGCCGGAGAATTTGCGTCCCTGACTGATGTCAGCTTGTTGAGTTGTCACTGTTTTTCTCTTCCATATTGTCCCAGATGAGGCGGGAGTCAAAACTTTCTGCAGCTATCATGGTGATTATCACCACGCCGGCAAAAGACAGGGCCGCAACACCCGGTCGGATGACCAGCAGTCCGCCGAGGTGTACGAGTGCCACCAGTATGGAAACCACAAACACGTCCACCATCGACCATTTGCCGATAAATTCGGTAATACGGTACATGATGGAGCGCTGACGCGGGTCCAGTGGTGAGTGGCGCTCCACCGTCCACACGAGGTAGAACATCGACATGAGTTTACCGGATGGCACCATCACACTGAAAATAAAGATGACTACGGCCACGGGCACTGAGCCCAATTCAATCAGCAGGATCACACCGCCCATAATGGTACTGGCCTCGGTGCTGCCGAGTTGATCGGTATACATGATCGGGTACAGATTGGCGGGTATATAAAGCAGGCAGGACGTCACCAGCAGCGCCAAAGTGCGCTGTATGCTGTCGTTTTTGCGCAGGTGCATCGTTGTGCCGCAGCGCGGACACTGATGCACTGTGGTGGGCGCCAGTTTGTAACACACGTGGCACGATGCCAAGCCACGACTGGCTGCCGTCGTAGGTGCCGTCATGCTGCCCCCAGTACTTCAATGCGTTCCCAGCACTGGTAGCGGTCTAGGTTCGCCACCGCTGCGGTGAAGCAGATCGCAAATGCCGCATACGCCCAGAAGGAGGCACCCACCACCACGGTGGCCATCGCGGCGATTTTCACCAACGACACGATGACGCCAATAATGAACACCTCCACCATGGACCAGTTCTGGGCGAGAAACACACACTTCGCAATCGGCGCAAGCCAGGGATGATAGAGACCCTTAATGAGGGCGCTGCTCAGGGCGAGCAGCAGCAGCAGTATTCCCGCGGGTATAACGATGATGAACGCAGTTACCAGCAGGGCCACCCCGGGCATATCATTGGCCCACAGCGCACCGGGGGTCTCACGCAGCGTCATAACGCTTTCCAGACCGGTGCTGGAGAAAGAAAGGAACGAATAGCTGTTGGCCAAAACCAGGAAGAGCAGGCCAGCGCTGGCAAAAGCCAGTATCCGCTGATAGGCATCATCGCGATAGCGCGTCAGAAAACACCCGCAGCGCGGGCAGGACGCGCTCTCGCCGTGTCGCAGTGTTCCTACATGGACCAGCAAGTCACAGCTATGGCAGGCGATCTCATCGCTCATGACTAGTCGGGCAGCCCTTCGGTCGCATGGTCATCGGGATTGATGCCCTGCTCCTCTTCACTGATGGTTTCGTTCAGTTTTGCGGGTGACTCTGCGCGAACACGTGCAGCTTCCGCCGCCAGTTCGTCATCGGATTCATCCGCCATGCTGGCTCCCTTGGCCTCCTCGCTGTAAGTTTGCCCGTTGGCGTCAAGGCAGGGCTCAAGACCGTCACCTTCACCACAGACTTTAATAACGCCGCCTTCATCCGTAATTTGCTCCTCCACCACGTTAGTGTCAGAGTCAGGTTGTGCGAGGGCGCTGGCCAGCGGCAGGAAAAGCAGCAGGGCCGCGATGCGGGCTAGTTGGCTTGGGCTCATTAGTGTTCTCCTGGGAACATATCCCGTTGGTTGCGTGTATTGGACGCTGGTCAACAGCAGTATGCCAGCTCCTGGCATTCGATCACACCCCGTACATCAGGCGGGTGGTGTGTACCAGATCGGTGAACTCCACGCGCGCTCCTGAATGACCTTCTGGTGCTCGGGCGCGCAACAGTTTTCCATGCCCTTGGGAATACTCTGTGGATTGTCACAGCGCACTCCGGCAGCGGCGCAGATGCGCTGGCTCCAGCGGCAGCTGGGGTTCTCCAGTACACGGGTGTAGTAGAAGGCAGGGGCTTTGGGGTTGAAATTGTTGTCCTGCCACACGCGGCACAACTGGCGGTGGCCTGCGCCTGACGGCTCGCAGGTGTTGATGTCCACGCTGGCATCATTGTCGCCGCCTGCCACATCCAGCACCTGCTCGTGCAAGTCGCCATCTTCATACCAGCCTTTGATGATCTGGATGCGCTGCAACGGACTGCCCGGGTACTCAGCAGTGCCGTTGTCCTGGCTTGCAGAAATCAGGAAGCGCGGGGCGCGACCGGTGGCGCTGGCGCTGGGCAGGTCGCCACCCATGGGCACACCACCGGCATAGCCCTGCGCGACCATGTCGCCCGCCCCACACAGCGACTCCGGATAATCCCAGCCACCAAAAAATCGGAGTATTGGTCTGGTGCCACTGGTGGCATACGCCTCGCGCCGCTGCATCGCGGCAAACAGCGCATCGCGGCTGTTCTCTTCCGCATAGAGCACCGCCAGCCCTCCCGGGCCGAATTCCAGTTCATCGGGCAATCCCGCCGGCATTCCCTCCCGCGCACCCATGCCAGCGCCACCGTGGCCGGGATGATTTTTCTCCATCGTGAGTCCGGGCGCCGCGATATGCGTATCGGTGCTGGAAATCAGGCCGTACTTGAAACTGTTAACGCCCAGCTCGGCCTGCTGCTGCAGGCCCTTCTTCAGCGCGTAGCGCAGGAAGTTGGCCTCCGCGGGTGGCGTCGTTACGGGGATCACATCTTTACCCAACACGGGGCTGAGCCAGCTCAGTGCGTCAAATTTCATGGCCCCGGTATTCTTGCCGCCGAAGCGGTCATAGCCCAATAGCTCGAAGTTGCAGTATTCATCCTCTGACCAGGTCGGCACGCGGCTGTCACATTCGGAGGCACCCTTGTGCTGCATGACTTCAAACAACGTGTTCCAGCGGGCACGGCGGGCGGCCTCCTGTGCGGTAACCGGGGTAGTGGGAATGTCCTTGTTGGTAATGCGGGCGGTTTCAAACATCAGTCCGCCTGACAGGTTGGAGTTGTGCGGAATGACCACCGCGTCGCAGCCGGGTTTGCCGGCCACACACTCCCGGTCCAGGTAGTCCCAGAGCTGCACCTGGGAAGGGGTTTCCAGCCAGCTCATGGCGCGGTCCGGTACCTGTTGATTGCGAAATATCACGTTGTGGTGCAGGTTCTCGCCGGTTTCGCCGCCAGCGGTCCACTCGTAGCCGACGAAACTGGTGAAGTTGCAGTCGCTGCTGCGATCGTAGGCGTCTTCGGCAGCCTGCTGGATTTGCCGCCACATATCTGCCGATTTCTCAATGCAGATTTGATTATTTTCACCACACAGTCCCCAGCGGTGCTTGTAGCTCAGGCCCGCGGCGCCAAACGTCCAGAATGTATACTTTGGAAAATAGCGTTGGATCAGGCACACCGGATGCCAGTAACCGGGCTCTCCCTCGGTGTTGCACATATGCACTTCACCCAGAAACTCCGAGTGATCGGTGACCGCAGTGAAGTCCAGCGGGCGATCCAGCTGTATGGTGCGGGTGGCGCGGCCGTCTTTATCGTAGGGCTGGATTCCCATGGGCGCGCCTTTGGCGAAGCGGTATGCGTCGACTGGAGTATTGCGGGTGTCCTGGCTATTGGCGTCAAATGACCAGGCGGTGTGTACGTGGAAGTCACCGAACAGAGGGCGGCGCTCAGCGGTGTAGTTGCTGCACGGCTCACGGTCCTCCGAGCGGGTGAACGGCAGCGACGAAGAATGCACTTCTGCAGTCTGGACCGGGGGTATGGGCTCATCGGCCAGGGTAGTACTGGACACTGCCAGGACAGCGGCCAGTGTCAGAATTCTGCGAAGTGTCATAATCAATTTACCTTTAGGTTAAAGCGAATTACGCGCCAGTTCGATGCGCTCTGTCATACATCGGTTAATCCCTGCCTGCGCAACCACTGGGTGCAGGTTTGCTCCGCATTGCGCAGTTGCTCGTGCTGGCCGAGGTAGTAGTGAGTGGCCCCATTAATCTCAACAAACTCCTTGTTGTCATTGGCCAGCGCCTCAAACAGCCTGCGTGCGTGGCTCGGTGTGCAGGCGTCATCGGCGCCGTTACTGATAACCAACGTCGGCAAGCTCATATTGGCGGCATCCGCAATGCCATTGGCGTTGGACTCGTCATAACTCCACTGTGATAACCAGCTGCGCAGGGTGGTGAAGCGGGCCAGGCCGACCGGCCCGTTGTTCACGACCTGCGGGTCACCGAGAAAACAGCTGTTGGGCTTGCGTTCGTTGGGATCGACAGTCTTGTCCAGCCACACCGGTGCTGCCATGGTGCCATGAACCGTAAAGGCGAATTCATCATTGGGCCTGCCCTGTGCACGCAATTCATGCAGTTTGGTTTTGACCCAGGCGGTAATGCGTCGATTGCGGGCGATCTGCGCTGCATGGTAGCGCGCCTGGAATGCCTCGCTGTAGGGTGCATGGTTGGGATTTCGCGGGTTGTAAAGGTCGAGCTCCGGGTCGCGGATATCGGGACTTGACTCGTCCAGGATGGAGGCGTCCATCCACTCGGTGAGTGTCAGTGCGCGGCTCACATGGGCCGCCAGCAGCAGCATGCCGTCAGCCGGAATGAGATTCTCCTCCTGCAAATTCGGGGGATCGCCGGCAGGCGTGCAGGTCACCGTGGCGTGCTCCGCCTGGCGCTGGTAAAACAGCGCCAGGGATCCGCCGCCACTCCAGCCGGCGAGGATCACTGTGTTATAACCGAGTCGCTCTTTGGCATCCCTGATGCACTCGCCCAGATCCACCACAACTTTTTCCATGATCAGCGCGGTATCGTTATTGGGATAGCGGCTCTGGCAATAAATAATGTGGTGCCCGGCTTTCGCCAGAGCCATCGGTAAGGGCAGATACTCGCCACCACCGATAGGGTGCATAAAAATAATTACGGTGCTGGATTTTGATGCTGGCGGGCGCATCAGGTGCGAGCGCAATACCACCATATCGACACCGCCGTAGACATCTTTGAACGTTAAGGATTTTTCCTTGAACAGCAGCAAATACGGTGTTCTTTCAATACCTTTGTCAACATCGACAAACATCAGGTGCTCTCCGCACGCGATTTCTTCGTCACCGTTTGGGGAGCCCTGAGTGCGCTGCAGCGTGAATCAATGGCATCAGCGCCAAAGAGCTCGATTTTTGTCGCCCGGGTTCGCGCAGTCCAATCAGAGATCTGCTGCCGGGCTGTACGCTCTTCCTCGATAAGTACGACGTCGTGTCTGGCAGTTTTGTGCGTAATCTCCAGGGCGTAGCCATTCGGGTCAAAGAAGTAAACGGACTCCACAAAATCATGATCGATGGGGCCAAAAATAAAATCGCCGGCAGCTGCAATTTTTTCTTTCCAGGCTAACATTGATTCAGCGCTATCAGTTTCAAAGGCGATGTGAATATCGAAGCTGTCTTTCAGTTCAAAGTGCTCAGGTTTGGCGTGACCGGGTTCATCAAAGAACGCGATGTAATTACCGTCGCCAAGTTCCAGAAAAAGATGCAGAAATGGCCGCTCGTGCTCTGTCCCCGGAGATTTCTCCAGCGACAGTGCCGCGGCCAGTTTCAGTCCCAGGATATCCTCGTAAAACCAGCGCGTTTGCTCGGCGTCGCGGCAGCGCAGCGCTAGGTGATGAATAGTGTCCAGTGGTCTCAGTGCTTTTGGGTCAGGCATAGTAACTATCCTGTGTTTATTATAGGGAGCAAGGATAGCAGCGCGGGCGCTCGAAAGCATCTGCCGCCCGAATAGAAAATACCCAAGCGGCGCTGCTCAGGCTACACTGCGGAAGCGTTAGAACAGGAGGAACAAAGTAGGTGAGTAGACGCGCACTGGCGCTCGTGCTGATATTGCTATCGTTGGCCACAACCGCCGAGCAGTTGGCTGATGGTGGGAAAAAGACAGTCATGGTAGTCCCCCGCGAGACGCAGGGATTGGTAACCGGACCAAATGCCGGCCACCCTGCCTGGCAGATCGTTTATACCCGTCAACCCAGAGCATCTGCGCCGGTACCGGGCACGCCGGTCAAGGAAGCGGCAAACTGGCAGCACGCCTCCGACGTGGGAAGGATAAATGGCGGCATTGCGGAGGCCGATGTTGTTATCGATGACCTGCACGGTCACGTTAAGGTGATTCACAACTGTACGACATCAAAAGAGGTTTGCGTCGCACAGGAGGCCCGTGTCAGTCCGGATGGGACAAAAATTGTCTACTCGGTGGGCCTGGGCAATGATCTTGTCCCGGTAATGGGGCAGGGCATTGATCTGGGCATCATGGAAATTCCGGCTTTGACCGCTGCGCAGCTCTGGATCTACGACCTGTCCTCTGGCATGAGCGCGCCCATTCCACACCATCCGCCCATGGCAATCGATCGCCAACCCGAGTGGCTGAATAACGATAAGATTGTCTTCGCCAGTAACCGGGGTAACACCTACCCATTCAAATTTCCCTGGGGTGTGCATCAAGGTCTTGATCAGTTTGGTAACGGCCGGTGTTTCAACGCGCCCTACTGTGTGTCGCAAGACTACGGTTATGGCCTCGAGGGGAGGTCCATGCAGTTGTGGACGATGAACATTGATGGCACCGATGCCCGTAACATCACTCCCCATGAAAACAATGCACTGGCGCCTGCAGTCATGAGCAATGGCGACATTGTATATTCCTGCTGGAACGCGCATGAGAACAAGAATTTTGACGCCGCTAGCGCTAACTCCAACAATGCCGGAACCGTGCAGAACAAGTGGTGGCTGTGCCGCACGGACGGCAACGGCGCGGATACCACGGTGATTCTGAACGGGCACAAGACAGGCACACTCAAGACTCAGGAATGGCTGTCGCCCGGCACAACCGGGGGTGAGGGGCGATCACAACTGCGTGCCATTCGCTCGGTGGCGGAAATATTTAACGGCAAGCTGGCCGTCTCCAACTACTACCGCTCCAATCATTTGGGCAGTATGGGCATTATCTTTGGCTTGGATTATGACGATCCCCATGTAGAAGGCTGCTCCACAGATCGCTGCAACCCCGATGGTGAAAGCAACAGCAACCAGCCGGGCAGCGGACGCTATGTGCCGAGCTCCCTGCGCGCGATCACGCCTTATGGCCAGGACCAGGACGATGCGGCCCGCCGGGATGGACGCGGCAGGCCGTTGGGAAAAGCAGGGTATGCGGCGCCTCTGCCCAATACCAACACCGAGTTTATGATGACGCATGCCCGCGGCACCTGTTATGAGGATACGCCGCTGGAGCAGGCCAACCGCGCTTTCATGCATGGCGAGCCGACGTGCCAGAAGGCGATCTTCAAGGTCAAGGTGCCCATGGTCACCGACCCGTTTGATACAAATCAGATGGAGTTTATGGCGGGAGGGGAGCAGTGGCAGGCGTGGGATGCCAGGGCGATAGCCACTTACCAGAGCATGCACGGCAAGCCGCTGCCGGACCAGCCACCGCCGCTTGATCCGACTGCGGCTTGCTATCTGCAGGTCGTGGATGCGCGAAAGGCGGAGCTCTATCCCAGTGCGGAATCATACGACTGGACAACCAATCTGTATGAACAATGTGCTTTCCAGGGCTGTGCTGTGAATACGGAAAATGGCAAGTTTCACGCCAGCAACATAGCGAACCTCACCGTATTCCTGCCCGAGATGTGGGACATAAGCTATAGCAACGGTAATGAGGAGACCTACGCCCACACACTCAACAATACGGGGCACAAAGCCATTGCCACACTGGGCTCGCAGCCGCTGCAGGCCGACGGCTCCGTCAAGATGCGCGTGCCCTGTGAAACACCTATCATTATGGCCGGGACCGATGCCAACGGTCTGGTGATCGCCCACGATACGATGCTGCACTCGCTGCGACAGGGTGAATCGAGAACCTGTCACGGCTGCCACGACGGGCATTCCGAGGAGCGGGCCGCGCAACTGAAGCAGAGCGCGGTGCAGCGCTTCAAAAATACGCTTGCCTATCACACCAGTCCGCCCCTGCCGCAAAAAACACCACCGGTCACTTTCGCAGCAGTGCAGCCTATTCTCGTCAACAGGTGCTCAGGTTGCCACAAGGACATGAACAACTCCGATGGCCTGCTGTACTCGCGGGTCGCGCAGGATTATGAGCAGTGGGATTGGCCCTGGGCCAAACTGCAACCGGGACAGGGCGAGCACACCGGGGTGGTGAATGTTCGAATCCGGAATCGGGGCAAGGGGTACGTCGCTGGTGAAATCTTGCAGTTCAAATCCGGGGGTGCTGCAGGTACAGTGGCTGCGGTGGGCCCGGCTGGAGGGATACTTGCCATTCACCTTGCCGCCGGTGGTGATGGTTATGCACCACTGACGCCTGTCACTGTGCAATCCGCCAAGGGCTCTGGCGCCAGCCTCGTGGCGATGACTGATCGGTTTTTTCTGTCACGCCCTTACAGCAGCAAGTGGGTCGCCAAGTTTGCCAGAGACTCCCTGCTGTACTGGAAGTGTATTGGTTCACGCCAGGACGGGCGCACTGACGCCCAGTACAATAACGATATTGATTTCGGTGCTGCCCACATCTCCGGAGCTACCCCTGAAGAGTGCAGGGTGATCGGGCGCTGGATCGACACGGGAATACAAAACTGAATGGGTCTAGGAGCTGAGTAATGCAAGAGTATGACGTCTGTGTGATTGGCGCCGGATATGGCGGTGCTAGCGTTGCCGCCCTGCTGGCGAAAGCGGGTTACAAAGTCGCCCTGTTGGAAAAAACTGCGCGCGCCGGTGGTAAGACCCAGACCACGGAGCGCAAGGGCTACCGCTTCGAAATGTTCGGCGCCGTGGGCATTCCCGCGTTCAATTCGCGCTTTCACGAACTGGTGGACACCCTGGGTATCGCCGAGAGAACGCCGTTTGTCGTGCCCGAGGGCGATGCTGCCTCAATGCGCTACCTGAATCGGGACGGCCAGTGGAAGGTCAGTTACAACCCACTGATGCCGACAGGTTCGGAGCAGGAAATGAACACCATGAAGGACACACTCGGGGTGACCGATGCGGAGCTTGGAAGCCCTCGGCGCGTTCTACGGTGAGATTCTCAGTTTAAGCGATGCGGACATCAATGCCTTGGACAACACCGGCGCTTACGCATGGATGGAGCGCTTTAACCTGGCCACACCGTTGATCAGCCAGATATGCATGAACCTGAACACCCTGTTTGTGGTCGCCGTGGACAGGTTGCCCGCGTCCGAAATGATTTTTGCACTGCGCGATCAGGTGCTCGGCGGCGCCGGCCGCTACCATATCGGCGGCTATGGCCGTGTGGCTGAAGTGTGTGCCGACTATGTAGTCGAACACGGTGGCCTGTACCTGACGAAAACCCGCGCGCAGAAGATTCTGGTCGAAGACGGTCGTGCAGTAGGCGTGCGCGTCGACGGTCGCGACATCCAGGCCCGCGCTGTAATTTCCAACGCGGGCATCCAGCCCACGGTATTGCAGCTAGCTGGCGCCGCGCACTTTCCCGCAGAGTATGTCGCGCACATCACTGCGCTGGAGCCGAGCTGGGCGATCTGCGGTTTTCGCTATGTGCTGGACAAGCGCATTTTTGATGCGGCCCTGATCCCGATTTTTTCTGACGAAAGCTGGCTGGATGAGCAGCGCTACCAGGACATGCTCAAGGGCAAGTGGCCCAACGTGCCGCTGATCGCTATCGACGTGCCTTCGGAGTTTGATCCTGGCCTGTCGGATATTCCCGGGCACCAACTGGCGAATTGCCAGGTGTTTATGCCAGCGGATACCGAGTCTGCATTAGTCGATGAGGCGATTGCGCGCTGCGAGGCGGTAATCGATGAGTTGTGGCCAGAGCTGAAGAATCATATCGTGCGTAAGGAACCCTATGGCGCAAAACAGATCTCGAGTATGAGCCGCGATGTGGCGGTGCCGGGCTGCGGCGGCGAGGCGGTCGGTATCGCCCAGGTGGTGGGGCAGTGCGGCAGCAGTAAACCGGATGCGCGCACACCGCTGCCCGGCCTGTACATCGTCGGTTGCGATGCCGGAGGGCGCGGCGCCGGCACTCATCAGGCGGTCGATTCGGGGTTTAATGTGGCCGCCATGGTGGAGCGGGATCTGGCCTGAGGTGAGCAATCAATTCTGGGCAGGAAATGCTCTATCGTGAGTGCCCTGGTAACAATGAGTTCAAATTAAGTTTAAACAAAAAAATTACTCAGCCATTTGCATATCACCACCGGGCATAGGGCATAGATAGGCAATACCCGTTTCGTCTGTAATTATTACCAGAAAGTTACCGCCGCGTTCGGCAACTTGATTCTTCATGGCATTTTGTGATGAGACACCGCCTCCCCAAGTCGAATCACCATATACAGAGCCAAGATTTTTGCACTCCTCGGAAGCTTGATCAGAAACCTCCACTCCGACCGATGTTGGTTTCAGGGCGGTTACGCAGGCACAAAGAGACAGCAACAGAGCGCCAACCAAAAAATGCATAAAGTGTTTCATAAAGATCCTTCAATGTTGTTATCTACGAAATTGAATTTTCATTAAGCAGGTGGACGAGGTCAAAAGGTTTTCGATTACAATTCAGCCTCATTGTTTATGTGCCAGCTGGTGTTACGTTTCATATCTGGGTGATCAGTCTATCTGGAAAAGAGACTCAAGAGTAGGCTGGGACGCATTTGGTAATCCGACGATGAGCTCGATTAGGAACAGCGTCACCTATCGTCACCAACATCGCACGGATGCTTCATGGCTCGAATAGGCAGAATGGTAATCGACTTGGTAGAGACTCTTCTGACCGCGCAGCCACTTCCAGACTTGCTATCGATCCACGCAAACGTGCTTACTAGAATTGCTTCTCTGCACAGAGCACTGCGTTGATATGCTTTAGTAAAGCGTGATAACCCTTTGCAGCTAAACTTTAGTGCATTTACAGATGACGTGAATAGGGCTATTAATGACAGCGGGTTCCGTGAGTTTCTCGGAATCATGTGGTGCAACTGTCACAACATATCTTTCACGGGAAGATAAGGAGGCAGACAGATGAGTTTTTTAATTATTGATTTGGCGATCATCTTTACGTTGTCATTTATTCTTCTGCAGTGCTTTGTGAGTGTAGCAAGGTCCGTACGCGGCATCATCTACCGTCGCCAACATCACAAACCTGCTGTATGAAATATAGAGGCGGCAGGGAAATCTAATTGGTACCCGCTCACCAAACCCCAGCTGCAAACCAGTTAACCAACTGGTCAGATACTTGCCACCCGGCAGAGGCTCTGCCAGCGGCCTTATTCGATTTTCCGCAGCTCTTAATAGGCCTTCCTAGCCCTTCACAGCCTAGCTTTGTACTTTCCTGATACTGCCAAGCAAATGCCGTCGTTTTTGTCCCTTTATGATTAGCCGGTATGGAGACTCGGCCACAAGAAGGCTCGCCTAACCCAATTGGGTGTGACCACGGCTACTGTATCGGGCCCGGTTTGGGTGAAACTACCCACCCAAGAAGTGCCTGCCTGCACAGGCAACCTCATTTTTGAAATTTGCACAGCCAAATTGTAGATGAGTGCCACATATAATCCAGAAGGCAAGGAAGCTCCAAGTGACTGAATTTGCAGAGTTCCGGGTTCACACCCGTAGAGAATTGACCTCTGAGACAATCTTTCTGATCTCCAGTTCAAAAGGACATGTATACGGAATAGGCACCATCACGGACATAAGTGATGGCGGCATCGGTATGCTGAGCGGTTTTCCTTATAAGATTGGAGAGAAGTTAGTTTTTCAGGGTGTAGAGGGCTTCTCTGGGTCCAAGTCTGCGTATGTCCGATGGGCAACTAAAAATGACGTGGACAGCGTCAAGATGGGACTAGTATTCGAGTAGTTTGGAAGTAGGTTTTGAACGTTTTGCTATTGGGTTTCTCCTTGCAGTCCACATAATTCTATTTCTGCCACATATACACCAGCCTCCAGGGGCTCTGCTGCGTTCTCTACAGTTACTGCAAATCTTCTGCTCGGCCACTACATATCCTCTGCAGGCCTCGCTATAGATCCCTCATTGTCTGGAATCGCACGCCCTCCAAAGGGGCGGGTGATTATCTGCACCGATCTGCACGTCATTTCAGTAAGCTGAAGATTGGTAACGGGTTTGAGGGGAAAGCTACCATAACAGGGTTGCGTGCCGTAAGGGCCGTGATATATTTTGCGGTTTCCAATTCGCAAAAAAGTACAGCTGTAGACAGGAGTGCACATGAGGAAAGGTTTTGTAGTGTTCTGCTTGATCGGTCTGGTCCATGCAGGATTGGTCGGGGCGTGTGATATCGAGAATAAGCAGGAAATACATGTTGGGGGTGGCGCCGGGGTTGAAGGTAGATGCTCCAATAACGGACATTCTGTCCAATGCTTGGCTGAGGGAGGTGGAGCAGATAAATTGACTTGCAATGGCCCCGAAGGAAGCTATAGCGGGTCAGACTTACAAGCGCTGATATCTACAGCTTGTGGCTGTGGCGCCGAGCAAGGTGACGGGGCAACGGACCAGCTAAATCAGGAACTGGGTGATTCACAGCAAGATTAATCAAACCACACCATCCTGCAGATGTTCTGCCAGGAGCTCCTTTCTTCTTTAAATCTTCTGCACAGCCATGGCAAGTCTTCTGGACACCAGTACAGGTATGGCTGCTTACACACTGTTCGATGCAAAGTTAGGTCAAATTTAGGTGCAATTCAACGTTTCAGGGAAGCCTGCGCCACTTGGCCTGTATCTGGCCAACCCCAATTACCGTATTCACTTTTTTCTTACCCATTCCCAATAGCCGACTTGGTATGTTTTGAATGTTGACTAGTATCAAGGCAATTAGAATAGCTGGAGTTTAAAGTGAAAGCGCTCCATTGAAGTTTGCCTGTAAATAAATGGCGCTAATTGACAGAAAGGTCGATCAAGAAGATGTATCGAGGTGAAGAAAATAGGGATGTGACCAACGAAGCCAGGACGACTCAACCTATCCTGATTGCGATCTAAGCCCTTTATGCCTATGCGCAGGGTTTGCCCGATATGTAAGAAGGATTTTACCCCGAAGACCGCCACCCAATCAGTCTGCGGGCTGGCTTGTTTTGCGGTAAAGAATGAGAAAGAGGCTCGCGGAAACATGCCGCCTAAAAATAATGGTCGCAAACCGAAATCCAAGTAGTGCCAAAGTTTCAGTGTTGGCACAATTCGACCATTGCCCGGAATTTAACTGATACAAGCCAGCCAGCTGGCCATGACCTGCTATAGATCCAAACCAATTTGCCATTGCTTCTCCTTCTCTGTAGGTAGAGACTTAAGTGTTGCGTTGACCGATTGAATCCGCACCTCGAAGGGGACCTAGATCACATACTCTGGAAATACTTGGACCATTTAATCTTTCGTTTATAGAAAAAACGTTTTGGACCTATTGATAATGCGAGTGCGTTGGCCAAGGAAGGCTGCGCTTTTTTTTATGTCGGCTAAAAAGTCCCTTGCCATCTCGAAGTGGTCTAAACGATATTCTCAAATATGAGTTATCTACCGGCCTGCTTTAGACAGCTGCCCCATACCACATGCCCGAACGGGTTAAGGCAGTCGCAGTTCGCCATCACAAGGTACATTTGTTAGAGTGGCATGCGAGTTATTTGGAACAAGACTAAAAAAGAATGAGTTTAATGAAGAAGCCCACTTCGATACTGCGCCTAGCGGTGATTGCTTTATCAATTGGGTTTGCCTGCGCAGCGGGTGCGGGACATTTGGAAGATGGTCGGGCGGCTATCAAGGCTGGAAATTTTGAAGCTGCTTTTGTTTCGTTTGGCAAGGCCGCTGAACAGGGCGATGCCAAGGCACAATACAATCTGGCCATCATGTACGTCAGAGGCGAAGGCGTGGGGCAAGATGACAAACAAGCGGCCAACTGGTTCAGAAGGGCCGCTGAACAGGGCGATGCTGGGGCGCAACTCGGTCTAGGCGCCATGTACTTAGCTGGCCAAGGCGTTAATAAAGATGTCGTTCAGGCGCACAAATGGTCTAGTTTGGCGGCTGCGAATGGCCAAAAAGAAGCGGCCAAACTCCGCAACAGTAGTGAAACCCAAATGACCCCGGCACAGATAGCCGAAGCAAAAAAACTAGCAAGTGGGTGGAAACCGACTTTCAGCGAAGGTGTTAAGTAGCAGACGAATGATCACATCTAGCCCATCCAATCCTAGCTGACCCCGCCTCAACCAGCGGCTAAGTAATATAGTCATCAAGCACAGCCGCTCATTCGGGAGCCGTTTGCTTTTGCTGTTAAAGCCGATGAATTCTGTTTAACGCCAAGGGCCGCTCGCTACCAGTATATGGTGAGTTTTGGATGGTTATCGACCCTAACCGACTGTGGTCATTAAAAACCATCGGTTTCCGCTATTCACGGATTTACTTTGCGACTCTAGATGAGGCTAACGCTTGACCTGCGCTTGATTTGGCGCATTTAATCGTGCTTCTCCTGCATTGGGGTATGTGTTTGACTAGGGCCCTTTCGCCCGAGGCCGAATCAATTACATTTATTGAATTTTTTATGATTGAGTTCCCTTGCTAAGGTATGAAGCGTTTAGAAAGAGCAAAAAGTCTTGATTGATACTCGTTTAGTACTTCGGCTGGCTGTGGTTGTTCTATTATGCTGGCGTGCTAGCGCGGTTAGTGCTGATACCTATGAGGATGGGTTATCGGCAGTAAACGCGGGTAATTTTCCAGAGGCATTTTCCGCGTTTAGAAGTTGCGCTCAGCAGGGCGCGGTTGAAGCACAATTCAATCTGGGTGCCATGTACGCCAACGGTCAGGGTGTGCCCCAGGATTATGTGCAAGCACTCGACTGGTTCCGCAAAGCGGCTGAGCAGGGTTTTGCCGAAGCTCAATACAATGTGGGACTCATGTACGCCAATGGTCGTGGGGTATCGCAGAACAATGTTGAAGCGGTCAAATGGTACCGCAAGGCGGCAGAACAGGGGCTGACTGACGCGCAATCCAATCTGGGCCTCATGTATGCGTACGGACGAGGCGTACCGCAGAACGCCGCGCAAGCAGTCAGCTGGTGGCGCAAGGCGGCCGAGCAGGGTTATCCGGCCGCACAAGCCAATTTGGGTCTCATGTATGCCAATGGCAGAGGGATATCGCAGAACAATGTGCAAGCGGTCAATTGGTACCGCAAGGCGGCAGAGCAGGGGCTGGCTGATGCGCAGTCCAATCTGGGCCTTATGTATGCGTACGGCCGAGGCGTGCCGCAGAACGCCGCACAAGCAGTCAATTGGTGGCGCAAGGCGGCCGAGCAGGGTTATGCCGCCGCACAAACCAATATGGGCGTAATGTATGCCAACGGTCTGGGCGTAAAGCAGGACGAAGCGCAAGCAGTCAACTGGTGGCGCAAGGCGGCTGCACAGGGTTATGCAGCCGCACAAGCCAATTTGGGCGTTGTGTACGACAACGGTCTGGGCGTATCGCAGGACTACAAAGAAGCGGTCAACTGGTATCGCAAGGCGGCAGAGCAGGGTTATGCAGCCGCTCAAACCAATATGGGTCTTATGTATGCGAACGGGCAAGGCGTTACCCAGGATTACTTGCAAGCGTTCAGCTGGTTTAGCAAGGGAGCTGAGCAGGGCTTTGCCGAGGCACAATACAATTTGGGCCTCATGTACTTCAATGGTCGAGGCGTATCGCAGGACGATGGACAAGCGTTCAGCTGGTTTAGCAAAGGAGCCGAGCAGGGCTTTGCCGAGGCACAATACAACGTGGGTCTCATGTACACCAATGGTCGAGGCGTATCGCAGGACTACGTCCAAGCGGTCAACTGGTACCGCAAGGCGGCCGAACAGGGGCTGGGTGACGCGCAATCCAATCTGGGTGTTATGTACGACAATGGTCTGGGCGTATCGCAGGACGAAAAACAAGCGGTCAAATGGTATCGCAAGGCGGCTGAACACGGTGATGCCGACGCGCAATTCAATCTGGGCGTAATGTATGCCAGTCGGTCTGGGCGTAGA
This sequence comes from uncultured Gammaproteobacteria bacterium, assembly GCA_963747995.1. GTDB lineage: Bacteria > Pseudomonadota > Gammaproteobacteria > Pseudomonadales > Halieaceae > Marimicrobium. Next base: position 81,263 of record CAVVHD010000011.1, read on the forward strand.
GCAGGATGAAACGCAAGCAGTCAAATGGTACCGCAAGGCAGCTGAGCAGGGACTTGCCGATGCGCAATTTAATCTGGGCGTCATGTACGCTAACGGCCAGGGTGTCGAGCGGGACCAGAATCAAGCGGTCACCTGGTGTCGCAAAGCCGCTGACCAGGGTAATGCCAGCGCGCAAACAATCCTGGGCATTATGTATGGCAACGGCGAAGGCGTACCACGTGATTTTGTACAGGCGCATAAATGGTCTAATTTGGCTGCTGCAAGTGGTGATAAGGACGCGACTGGGATTCGCGATGGTGTGGCAGCGAAAATGACAACCGCGCAGATTGCCGCAGCGGAAAAACTCGCGCGGCAGTGGAAACCAACTTTCAGCGAAGGTGTTAAGTAGTAGACGAATGGCCACATCTAGCCCATCCAATCCTAGCTGTCTCCGCCTCAATCAGCGGGCCAGATAGCCATAAAGCGCAGCGGCTTTCTTGAGAGCCGTTGTCTTTTGCTCATAAAGACGATGCATTTTCTCCACCGCGTTGGCTATCGTCTTTGCCGACAGTTGCAAGCCTGAGCGGCTGAAGTGATAACCCAAAAATCAAAGCCCTTCTCAATACGCCCGATGAAGGTCTTGTCGGGATGTTTCTCCAGTTCAGGATACCGTTCTGCCGCTTCACCGCCCGGCGTAATCCCCAGCGGTGACGGCTCATACCAGCACATCATCCATGTAGCGCACATAGAACACGTCCTTCTCCTCCAGCGCCTGATCCAGTTCCGCCAGGAAGAAAGCCCCCGTAGGGGACTCAGCGGGCAGCCCCGTGGTAAGCCGCAGGCAATATCCCAAAACAGCCCGCGGCGCTACACACAGCGGTGCATGGATTGCCATAACAGGTTCAGGGTCAAGCGGTCTTTGATATAAACGGACAGCTTGTCCAGTGAACTGATGTGTGAGAGTGGGGTAATGCCACCGGGCCACGTGTGTTACGCTATTGCGGCGCCAACGTAGCAGAGCCTTTACAATTCTCTATTACACAGGTCATCTATACGGTTTTTGGAGAGTCCTAGAGCTATTCCAACTCGGACCAGCAGTGAGGATTCGTCAGTATAGATCCACACAACTTTGCCATTGCTTCCCATAAACTCTTTGTCTAAACTGCGCAACCGTTCAAACGGGGCGGGTGATCATGTGGTGATTATCTGCTCCAATCTAATCAAGGCTGGCGTAGCTCAGTAGGTAGAGCAGCTGATTTGTAAGACCTCGGAGATCTTTCGAGGTTCTCGCCAAGCTGAAGAAAACCTTCCCGTTTTTCTCCTTACGCTTTGCATCAAATTCTAGCGACTGAACGTATACCGACTTTAGTGGTGTGGTAGTTCTGTACGGCATTTCAGTAAGGCCAAGATTGGTAACGAACTTAGAATGGAAAGCGACCGAACGTCTTCTGAGTTTGGTTACCTGAAGGTCCGCACCCGGTAGCGATCTCCTTGAAGTATATGTCAGACTTCCACTGTGCCTAACCATATGCCATAGCCGTTGGATGATACAGGGATCGGATCAGGTGACGCATTTATAGTCTTTGGCTGTGGCCTGATCATGGGTACCGGAGTTCCGGGGCCTAGAAAAGTTCACTTGCCAGAACATTTCAAAAGCCCATTTCACTTAGCAATTGAGCACTAAGTCGTGGGCTGGCGCGGTAGTTGTTGGCGCTAAAGAGAATGTTGTGTAGGCTCAGCCCATACCTTCAAGTTAACTTGTTAGTACCTTTATTACCAATATGCCGTCCAACTGGCGGCTTGCCCCAAGGATGCATCTATCACGCTTTCCAGTTTTTGGGGTCCATTTCTGAAGCAGGAAAAAGGCTTCACAAATATTCGAATTGGGCAATGCAGCAATGGACTACCGTAAAGATATAGATGGCCTGAGAGCCATTGCGATTTTAAATGTCATCTTGTTCCACGCTGGCATCCCCGGTTTTGCTGGTGGTTTCGTAGGTGTGGACATTTTTTTTGTTATTTCAGGCTATCTCATAACATCTTTGATACGCAATGATCTGCTTGAGAAAAAGTTCTCGTTTCAACGCTTTTACACAAAGCGCGCGCGGCGAATTTTGCCAAGTCTTTTTGTCGTATTACTGATCAGTTGGTGTCTGGGCTTCATGTTGCTTGGCAAAGTGATTCAGCATTTTCGGCAAGCCACTCGCGGAACCTTGGTATTCTCTTCCAACTGGTTTTTTCTGACCCAGAATGGATATTTCGATGCAGCTCTCACGAGTAACCATTGCTACACTGCTGGTCACTCTCGAAAGAAGAGCAGTACTACCTGCTGTGGCCATTACTACTCTTTTCGTGTCGAAAAATGTTGTCAACACCGTCGCGCCGCTTGAACCTTTGTGTCATCGGTTTACTCGCACTTTCCTTTTCGGTCAGTGTTGTATTAGTTTTTAAAGCGTCGCCGCAACAAGCTTTTTTCAACAGCGCCGGGCGCATATGGCAACTGCTTGCGGGTGCCACGCTAGGTCTCGGCATGTTGAAAAAACCGATTTCGGCGCGCATAGCTTCTACAATGCGTTTGGTGGGGGTGCTTTTATTCGTTGTATCAATTGGCATGTATTCAAGTTCAATTGGATATCCGGGAGTGGCTGCGCTGGCACCGGTTTTCGGCTGTTTCCTTCTAATTGCCGCGCCGGTGCAACACCGAGATATATTGTTCAATTGCCTAGTATCACCTCCATTACGTTTTATTGGAAAGATTTCATATAGCCTTTATCTGTGGCACTGGCCTTTGCTTGTCTTTGCCAAATTGGAAATACCGGAGCTCTCTAAGGCGCAGGCCTTGATCATTTCAGGCTTCGCATCCTTGCTGGCGACAGCCTCAACGTTTCTATTGGAAGACTCAATTAGACAACATCGTTTCCTCAAGCGGGATCGATCTTTTGCCGTCGCCTTTGGCTTTTCTCTTATCGCATTAGGTGCTCTCGCAAGTCTAACGATTTACCGGAATGGGATGCCAGAACGTTGGGGGGGCCGACAAGGTACATATGAACTCGGCAAAGCGTTCGATCGAGGCCATTGCTTCATAGACGATCACCCACTTGCCAATTTGACAGATGACTGCCTAACGCCACTGCCAGGGAAAAAGAACGTACTGGTGATCGGCGATAGCTATGCAGCACATCTAATGTCAGGATTGAAATACCATTTCCCCGCAATACACTTTGCGCAGGCAACGGCATCGGCATGTCGCGCCATGTTCAATTTTTATTGGGGTCCATGGCAGTGTCCCGAACTAAATAGAATTCTTTTTACTGAAACGGTCAAAGATGAACGATATGACTTCATACTGCTAATCTCGGACTGGCAATTTGGAGATAATCTCAGCGAAACATTCGCCAAAATAGGGGAACTCAGCAAGACACCGATAGTGGTTTTGGGAAATACGCCGGTGTACGTCACAAACCCTAGCCTTGGTCTGCGCAAACACACAGTACTAGATATCTTCCGATTCCATTTGCGCCCCCCATTTCGAGAAAAGCTATGGGAAACAGATGAATCTCTTAAAAAAAATGCAGGCCCCGCAAGGTTCATTTCGCTGCTTAATAATTTTTGTACCGATAAAGTCTGCCCCATTTTGACAGAGCAAGGTGATTTTGTGCATTTTGATGTTGGCCACTTAACGGAAGCTGGAGCCATCTCAGTAGTGGGAGCCTCGCGTAGAGAAATTGGCGAAGCGTTGGGAGAAAAGTAAAGTGGCGCAATGCCTTTCGCTAAACCCGTCGCCTGATCCCTCTCTTAGGTACTACAAAGTTAAGTGGCCGTGGCTGGTTGAGTCGGCCAAAAGTGCTTTTATGCCACAGTAAGAGCAGCCTACCACAGCGTGGGTTTGCTCTTGTCAGTGATTTGAGAATGACAAACACACCAACTTGCCATTGCTTCCCATAAGCTCTTTATCTAAACTGCCCAACCTTCAAACGGGGTAGGTGATTATCTGTGATTATCTGCTTCGATCTGATCAAGGCTGGCGTAGCTCAGTAGGTAGAGCAGCTGATTTGTAATCAGCCGGTCGGGGGTTCGATTCCTCTCGCCAGCTCCATTTCTCCCGCAAATGTGCCTCGGTCTGAGTTATAGTTCCCGTCCAGAGGGCCGCCGGACGAACCAATCATGAGTTGCGATAGTCAGCTAAACCTGTTCTCGACCTACCGGAGCCGCTTTCCCGACCTCGATAAGGTCTTACTGACTACTGACGCCGGAAATTCCTACACGTATGCCGATGCGGAGAAATACTCTGCGCAGATCGCAAACTACCTGATTGGATTGGGCTTGAAAAAAGGGGACCGAGTTTCTGTACAGGTGGAAAAATCGGTTCAGGCCCTGTGGCTGTATCTCGGTACAATCAGGGCGGGCTTGGTGTTTCATCCGATGAATCCTGCTTACACGCAGGAAGAGTTGCGCTTTTTTCTACAAGACGCAGTATCTTCTGTGCTGGTATGTGACAGTGATCGGGCTGAGGTTTTGCGTTCGTTTTGCGACGGCTTGGGTGTGTCACATCTGTGCACACTGAACGCTGACGGGACCGGCACATTGATGCAAGGTGCGCAGGAGTGTTCGACGCATTTCGATACAGTGGTGACATGTGCGGACGATATTGCGGCATTAGTCTACTCCTCAGGGACTACAGGTCGGGCCAAAGGCGTCATGTTGTCCCATAAAAATCTGGTAGAAAACGTCTCGGTGCTGGTTGATTACTGGGGCTTTGAGCGGGACGATTGCCTGCTGCACGCGCTGCCGATTTTTCATGTACATGGTTTGTTTGTAGCGATTGGTTGCGTCCTTATGAGTGGTAGTAGCATGCGTTGGCTGCAAAGCTTCAATGTCGCCGCGGTGATGCAAAATATACGCTATTGTACTGTCATGATGGGCGTACCAACCTATTACAGCCGTTTGCTTACCGAGCCAGCATTCTCCGCGCAAAGTTGTGCAGGTATGCGCTTGTTTATTTCTGGTTCGGCACCATTGCTGGCGGATACCTTTTTTGAATTCGAGCGGCGCACCGGTCACACCATACTGGAGAGGTATGGAATGACCGAAACAGGAATGAATACATCCAACCCGTTGCACGGTGCGCGGCGGGCGGGAACCGTAGGTTTTCCACTGCCGGGGGTGACAGTGCGAATTTGTGATGCGGACAATCGGGTGCTGGGTGTAAACGAGGTAGGAGTGCTACAGGTGCGTGGGGACAACGTGTTTGGTGGCTACTGGAAGTTGCCGGAACAAACCGCGCAGGACTTTACGCCGGATGGCTTCTTCAACACCGGTGATCAGGCCCTCATGGACGAGGATGGCTATGTCTCAATCGTTGGGCGCTCAAGAGATATGGTGATCAGTGGTGGTTTGAATGTCTATCCGAAGGAAATCGAGTTGTTGATAGATGAATTGCCTGGTGTGAAGGAGTCTGCGGTCATCGGCTTGCCCGACGCGGATTTTGGCGAGGTAGTTGTAGCGATTGTAGTGTTGGCAGAGGGTGCCTGGCTGTCCGCAGAGCGGATCCGGGAAGCGATCAGGGATCGTGCCGCGAATTTCAAAGTGCCTAAAAAGGTGCTGTTTGTCGACGAACTACCCAGAAATGCCATGGGTAAGGTCCAAAAAGACCTGCTGCGCAAGCGTTATGGGTGATTCTGGTCAACAGGGTGCTCAAGCTCAATTTGGAAGGTGGCGTAAGTTAATAATTTTATTGGGATATGCGGTTGACACGGGAGTGGTCCATCAGGACAATATGCCGCCTTTCGGAGGGGTTCCCGAGTGGCCAAAGGGATCAGACTGTAAATCTGACGCGCGAGCTTCGGTGGTTCGAATCCACCCCCCTCCACCATGACTGAACGAAGCTCGAGTGGTGTGAGGTCAAAATAAGCAGCGGGTATAGTTCAGTGGTAGAACGTCAGCCTTCCAAGCTGAATATGCGGGTTCGATTCCCGCTACCCGCTCCATAGTTGGGAAGGATGCGCTCATATAGCTCAGTCGGTAGAGCACTTCCTTGGTAAGGAAGAGGTCACCGGTTCGAATCCGGTTATGAGCTCCATTATTAGCGCAACTATTTGTTATTGTTACATATATTTTAATTAAAGCGGTTCGGCCGAAAGGCTATGTCCGGTGTTTATAGGAGACTGTCGTCATGTCAAAGGAAGCATTTGCGCGTACCAAACCCCACGTTAACGTAGGCACGATAGGTCATGTTGACCACGGCAAGACGACGCTGACGGCGGCCCTGACCAAGGTGTGTGCTGAGACCTGGGGTGGTCAAGTGGTGGCCTTCGACGGGATCGACAACGCACCGGAAGAGAAGGCGCGTGGTATCACCATTTCGACGTCTCACGTGGAATACAACTCTGCGAATCGGCACTACGCCCACGTGGATTGTCCCGGACATGCGGACTATGTGAAGAATATGATCACTGGAGCGGCGCAGATGGACGGCGCGATTCTGGTGTGTGGAGCGACCGATGGTCCGATGCCGCAGACCCGTGAGCACATACTGCTGTCGCGTCAGGTGGGTGTTCCCTTCATTGTGGTGTTCCTGAACAAGGCTGACCTGCTGGCAGACGACTGCGGTGGTGCGGACTCGGAGGAATACGCAGAGATGAAGGAACTGGTCGAGATGGAGCTGCGCGAGCTGCTGGACAAGTACGAGTTCCCTGGAGACGACACACCGATCATCTGTGGTTCAGCGTTGATGGCGCTGAACGGTGAGGACGAGAACGGCCTGGGTACGACAGCGGTCAAGGCGCTGGTAGAGGCGCTGGACACGTTCATTCCTGAGCCGGTGCGTGCGATTGACCAGCCGTTCCTGATGCCGGTCGAGGACGTATTCTCGATTTCAGGCCGTGGTACGGTGGTGACTGGGCGGGTTGAGCGTGGTGTGATCAAGATTGGTGAGGAGCTGGAGATTATCGGTATCCGCGACACGCAGAAGACGACGTGTACGGGTGTTGAGATGTTCCGCAAGCTGCTGGACGAGGGCCGTGCGGGGGAGAACGTGGGGGTACTGTTGCGTGGTACCAAGCGTGAAGATGTGGAGCGTGGCCAGGTACTGGCGAAGCCGGGTTCTGTGAAGCCGCACACGAAGTTTGAGGCAGAAGTTTATATTCTGTCCAAGGAGGAGGGAGGTCGTCATACACCGTTCTTCAAGGGCTACCGTCCGCAGTTTTACTTCCGTACGACGGACGTGACGGGTGCGTGTGAGCTGCCTGAGGGTGTTGAGATGGTAATGCCTGGGGATAACGTGCAGATGGTGGCGACATTGATTGCGCCGATTGCGATGGAGGAAGGTTTGCGTTTTGCAATTCGCGAGGGTGGGCGTACTGTAGGCGCCGGCGTGGTAGCCAAGATTATCGAGTAAACGACTGCGTAGCGGTCGGGGGACAGATATGAAATCTGTCCCCTTCGCGACTGAGCCGAACCGCTTGAATAGGCAGTTCGGCTTCGTCGTCTAAGTGAGAGGTTTAGGCCAGTAGCTCAATTGGCAGAGCAGCGGTCTCCAAAACCGCAGGTTGGGGGTTCGATTCCCTCCTGGCCTGCCAGTTATTTATTGGCGGGGACCGTGTCCGGGTTGGGCGCAGTCTAATGTGACAAGGTTGATTTGATGAGTGTGGAAACAACTGCGAGCAAGTACGACGCGGCCAAGTGGGTCGTCGTAATCGCTCTGGTGGCGGTGGCGGTGGTAGGCAACAGCTACTATGCCGACCAGTCACTGTTATACCGGGTGTTGGGTATTCTTGTAATAGCAGGGGTAGCCGGTGTGGTCGCTTTGCAGACTGCCAAAGGTGCTGCTTTCTGGGCGTTGGTGAAAGGTTCCAGAACCGAAATACGCAAGGTTGTCTGGCCTACCCGGCAGGAAACCGTACAGACCACCATGATTGTGGTGGGCTTTGTGTTACTGGTGGCGTTGCTGCTATGGGGGTTGGACTCATTCCTCGGTTGGTTGGTGTCGCGTGCAATTGCTTAACAAACGAAATAAGGGTTAGTCGATGGCAATGCGTTGGTACGTCATACATGCCTATTCAGGGTATGAGAAGAAAGTTGCCTCCGCCCTGAAGGAGCGAATTGAACTGCATAAAATGCAGGATCGCTTCGGTGAGGTGTTGGTGCCGACCGAAGAAGTCGTCGAAATGCGCGGTGGCCAGAAGCGACGTAGTGAACGCAAGTTCTTCCCTGGCTATGTACTGGTTCAGATGGAGTTGGGCGACGATACCTGGCACCTGGTAAAGGAGACCCCGCGGGTACTGGGATTCATTGGTGGCAAGGCAGACGCGCCGGCACCCATTACTGAGAAAGAAGCGGCGGCAATATTGCAGCGGGTCGAGGACGGCGTTGAAGCGCCCCGGCCCAAGACAATGTTCGAGCCTGGTGAGATGGTGCGGGTAGTTAGCGGGCCCTTCAACGATTTCAATGGCGTTGTTGAAGATGTGAATTATGAAAAGAGCCGTCTCAACGTGGCGGTGCTGATATTTGGACGATCCACCCCGGTGGAACTTGAATTCAGTCAGGTTGAAAAAGCCTGATTGACGCTGTAGGTGCAGGGATGGCTAGAGTCGTCCCTTTAATTGAACGGCAGCATAGCTGCTTTTATGGGGAGCCCTAGTAGGCCAGCGCGGCTAAAACGGCGATTGTACCCGGGAGAATAGATATGGCTAAAAAAGTCCAGGCTTATATAAAGCTGCAGGTAAAAGCTGGTCAGGCAAATCCCAGTCCACCGGTAGGTCCGGCACTGGGTCAGCACGGCGTCAACATCATGGAATTTTGCAAGGCGTTCAATGCCGAGACTCAGGGTATGGAGCCCGGTCTGCCGATTCCGGTGATAATTACCGTCTACGGTGACCGTTCATTCACGTTTATCAAGAAAACACCGCCAGCGTCCGTGCTGCTGATGAAGGTTGCCAAAATCAAAAAGGGTTCTCCTACACCCAACACCAATAAGGTCGGTAAGGTAAATCGGGCCCAACTGGAGGAAGTCGCCACCCAGAAGTGGCCAGACTTGACTGCCGCTGACATGGACGCCGCAGTGCGCACGATTGCCGGTAGCGCCCGGTCCGCCGGTATCGAAGTAGAAGGGGTAAACTGAGATGGCTAAGCTGTCCAAGCGCGTACGCGCATTCAAAGAAAAAGTGGATCCCCAAAAGGCTTACCCGCTGGATGTAGCGGTTAACCTGCTGAAGGAATTTGCCACCGTGAAATTCAACGAAACGGTTGAAGTTGCGGTCAATCTGGGCATAGATGCCCGTAAATCCGATCAGGCGGTGCGCGGTGCAACTACCCTGCCTTTTGGCACCGGTTCTGTTGTTCGCGTTGCAGTCTTTACCCAGGGAGAGGCAGCCGAGAAAGCCAAAGCTGCCGGTGCTGACCTGGTTGGCATGGAAGACCTGGCGGAGCAGATCAAGGGCGGCATGCTGGATTTCGACGTGGTCATAGCTTCCCCGGACGCCATGCGTGTGGTAGGTCAGCTTGGCCAGGTTCTTGGGCCTCGTGGTCTGATGCCAAACCCCAAGACAGGCACCGTAACTCCGGATGTGGTAACGGCGGTGAATAATGCCAAAGCGGGTCAGGTGCGCTACCGCACGGACAAGAATGGCATCATCCACGGCGGCATCGGCAAGATCAATTTCGAGCTGGATGCCATTCGGGGCAATCTGGAAGCTTTACTTGCTGACCTGAGAAAGGCCAAGCCGGCTTCCGCAAAAGGTGTCTATCTTAGGAAAATCAGCCTGAGTACCACGATGGGCCCTGGAATTACGATCGATCAGGGGTCGGTAGAAAATTGAACGAGCCGCCCTTGTAGGGGCGGTTCCTCAAAGCCTGCCAGGGAAGGCGGGAGTTGTAGATCGGAAACGTACCTGTTGGTTCGATCCGATCCACTTTGAGGTCTTTGGACAAGGCACCGGGCGATTTGCCCATTTAGCTGAGAACTAAAGGCCATCAAAGACCGTAGGTGCCAAAATCGATGCGGTTTATCGGAAGAGGTTTAATTGCGGCAAATCTTTCGGGATGCGCCAACGCCTACGCAGATGGTGAACATGTTCACCACGCACAAGCAGTGTTGACATAGATTTGTCGGCATTTAACTGTGCTGGCCATAAACGAGAAGATCGTTTTGGGACTGCACAAACTTAGCAATCCAGGAGTAACTCCAGTGGCAATTGGACTCGAAGACAAGAAAGCGATCGTAGCTGAAGTTAACGAGACTGCCGCCAGTGCACTGTCCTTGGTTATCGCCGACTCGCGCGGCGTGACTGTGGACGGGATGACAGCTTTGCGCAAAACGGCGCGTGAAAACCAGGTGACCCTCCGTGTAGTGCGGAACACCCTGGCCAGGCGCGCCTTGGAAGGAACTGAGTTCGAGTGCGTTAACGACTCGCTGGTTGGTCCCTCCCTGTTCGGATTTTCAATGCAAGATCCGGGTGCAGCAGCTCGAATATTCAAAGATTTCGCGAAGCAAAACGAAAAATTTGAAGTAAAAGCATTGGCGGTTAGCGGCCAGATGCTGGGTGCAGATCAGTTGGATGTTCTGGCTAAGTTGCCTACGCGTGATCAGGCACTCTCGATGTTGATGAGTGTTATGAAGGCGCCGGTGACCAAGCTGGTTCAGACAATGAACGAAGTACCTGGAAAACTGGTTCGCACACTCGCAGCAGTACGCGATCAGAAAGAGGCAGCGGCGTAAGCCCCTGCGGTGGTTATTTAATCAGCTAAATAGGAGATATGAGTCATGGCTCTGTCTAAAGACGATATATTGAATGCAATTGCCGAAATGAGCGTAATGGACATCGTGTCGCTCATCGAAGCAATGGAAGAGAAGTTTGGTGTGACTGCTGCTGTAGCCGTTGCTGCTGCACCCGCTGCTACTGGTGGCGACGCTGGCGGTGCTGCTGAAGAGCAGACTGAGTTTAACGTAATCCTCACTGCATCCGGCGATAAGAAAGTGAACGTGATCAAGGTCGTACGTGCAGTGACGGGATTGGGTTTGAAAGAAGCCAAAGGTCTCGTCGATGGCGCCCCTTCGCACGTTAAGGAAGGCGTTTCTAAGGCGGAAGCAGAGGATGTTAAAAAGCAGCTTGAAGAAGCTGGTGGCACTGTCGAGCTCAAATAAGTTTGGCACTGGTCTGGCTTCGGTCGGATAGGGACAAGGCTGGTGGGCGCTGTGCTCGCCGGCCTTTTCCCGCTTCAAGAATTGAAAGTTTTCGGGGTTGGTGCGCATATAGCGCGACCACCTTATCTTAGTCCTGAAAGGGGCTAGTTGATTGCCTGAAGGGCGATTAAAAGCTAATCACGCTGGGGAGTACTGATGGCATACTCGTACACTGAGAAAAAACGTATTCGCAAGGATTTCGGCGTATTGCCGAAAGTCATGGAAGTACCTTATTTACTTGCGATCCAAATGGATTCTTACCGTAAATTTACCCAACAGGGTGTTGCTCTTGATGAGCGCGGCGATTACGGCCTGCATGCTGCCTTCAAGTCGGTATTTCCTATAGTAAGTTATAGTGGGAACGCTGCACTGGAATATGTGGATTACAAATTGGGCAAGCCCATATTTGATGTTAACGAGTGCCAGTTGCGCGGTGTGACATATTCCTGTTCCCTACGCGTAAAAGTCCGCTTGATCATTTACGACAAAGAATCCTCCAACAAGACCATCAAGGATATCAAGGAGCAGGAAGTCTACATGGGGGAAATTCCCCTAATGACCGACAATGGTACCTTCGTTATCAATGGTACCGAGCGCGTAATCGTATCTCAGTTACACCGTTCCCCGGGTGTATTCTTTGATCATGACAAGGGCAAGACACACTCGTCTGGCAAGCTCTTGTATTCGGCCCGAGTGATACCCTATCGTGGTTCCTGGCTCGACTTCGAGTTCGATCCCAAGGATATGGTTTTCGTCCGTATCGATCGCCGTCGCAAACTTCCGGCTACCATCTTGCTTCGCGCTCTTGGTTATGAGGCCGAGGAGATCCTCGGGATGTTCTACGATGTGAATACTTTTCATGTCGCTAAAAATGGCAATTATTCGATGACGCTGATTCCTGAGCGTCTGCGCGGTGATGTGGCGGCATTTGATATCAAGGCGGGCAAAAAAGTTGTTGTTGAGCAAGGGCGCCGGATTACTGCTCGCCACATTCGCGAGCTTGAGGAAGCTAAAATCACTGCTCTGGAAATTCCCCCCGACTATCTGTTTGGCCGATCTTTGGCCACGAATGTAGTCGATGCGAAGACTGGAGAGGTTATTGTCGAGTGCAATACCGAAATCACTGCCGAAATTCTGGATAAGTTGATCGAGGTGGGGGTCACGAAAATTGCTACCCTGTACACCAATGAGTTGGATTGCGGATCTTTCATCTCCGACACGTTGCGCCAGGACTCTACCCGGAATGAGTTGGAAGCACTGGTAGAAATTTATCGCATGATGCGCCCTGGAGAACCGCCCACCAAGGAGTCTGCAGAGAATTTGTTCCAGAATCTGTTTTTCTCTGCCGATCGTTACGATCTGTCCGCTGTCGGGCGCATGAAATTCAACCGTCGTCTGGGTCGAGAGGAAATCATCGGAAGCGGTGTGCTCGACAGGGAAGATATCGTGGATGTTCTGCGAACTCTGGTTGGGATTCGCAACGGTAAAGGGATGGTGGATGATATCGATCACCTTGGTAACCGCCGTGTTCGTAGCGTTGGAGAGATGGCTGAAAACCAGTTCCGTGTCGGTCTGGTGCGGGTTGAGCGAGCAGTAAAGGAGCGCTTGTCGATGGCCGAGAGCGAAGGCCTGATGCCGCAAGACTTGATCAACGCCAAGCCTGTCTCGGCGGCGGTCAAAGAGTTTTTTGGCTCCAGCCAGTTGTCTCAGTTTATGGACCAGAATAATCCCTTGTCGGAAGTTACACATAAGCGCCGTGTTTCCGCCCTCGGGCCGGGCGGCCTGACCCGGGAGCGTGCTGGATTTGAGGTGCGGGACGTACACCCGACACACTACGGTCGAGTCTGCCCGATTGAGACACCAGAAGGGCCCAACATCGGCCTTATCAATTCTCTGGCGACCTATGCGCGTACCAACGATTATGGTTTTCTCGAAAGCCCTTATCGCAAAGTGGTCAAAGGTAAGGTCACTGATGACATCGAGTTTTTGTCTGCCATCAACGAGGCGGAACATGTCATTGCCCAGGCATCTGCCACTCTGGACAAGAACATGAAGTTTGTGGATGACCTGATCGCAGTTCGCCACATGAATGAGTTCACGGTAATGCCGCCGGAACGCGTGGATTACATGGATGTGTCGCCCAAGCAGGTGGTCTCCGTGGCAGCGGCGCTGATTCCATTTTTGGAGCACGATGATGCGAACCGCGCACTGATGGGTTCTAACATGCAGCGTCAGGCTGTTCCGACTCTGGTGGCTGAGAAGCCACTTGTCGGTACGGGCATGGAGCGCTATGTTGCAGCGGATTCCGGTGTGTGCGTGGTGGCAGAACGAGGCGGGGTCGTGGACTCTGCAGATGCCAGTCGTATCGTGGTTCGTGTGAATGATAAGGATGTTGGAGTAGACGAGGCGCCGGTAGATATTTACAACCTGACCAAGTACACACGCTCTAACCAGAACACCTGCATCAATCAGCGCCCTATCGTGCGCGCGGGTGATGTGATTGCGCGTGGCGATATTCTTGCTGACGGTCCCTCCATTGACATGGGAGAGCTCGCACTCGGTCAGAACATGCGCATCGCGTTCATGCCCTGGAATGGATATAACTTTGAGGACTCAATACTGGTCTCTGAGAAGGTGGTGAAGGAAGATCGCTTCACTACTATCCACATCCAGGAGCTCACCTGCATTGCCCGGGATACCAAGTTGGGTTCGGAAGAAATTTCCGGTGATATACCCAACGTGGGCGAGAGTGCTCTGGCCAAGCTGGACGAGTCGGGCATCGTCTATATTGGGGCTGAAGTGGAAGCGGGAGACATCCTTGTAGGCAAGGTAACGCCCAAGGGTGAAACTCAACTTACTCCGGAGGAGAAACTGCTGCGCGCTATCTTTGGCGAAAAAGCGTCTGATGTAAAAGACACTTCGCTGCGTGTGCCCACCAGCACCAAGGGCACTGTTATTGACGTGCAAGTATTTACTCGCGATGGGCTGGAGAAAGACGCTCGTGCATTACAGATTGAAAAGCACCAGTTGGACCAGTATCGCAAGGATCTGAAAGAAGAGTACCGCATATTCGAGGAGGCTACATTCTCCCACTTGGCGAGCATGCTCAAGGGTAAGAGCACTGTTAGTGGTGGTGGCTTGAGCAAGGGTACTGCACTGACCGCTGCGGTACTGGCGGATTTGGATCGGGAGCAGTGGTTCAAGTTGAAGATGTCAGACGCCAAGCTGAACGATGCTCTGGCGTCGGCCCAGCGCCAGCTGGATGAGCAAAATAAGCTTCTTGAAGACCGTTTCGAAGACAAGAAGGGTAAGCTTCAGAGCGGTGATGACCTGGCACCTGGCGTACTGAAAATTGTAAAGGTTTATCTGGCAATTAAGCGCCGCATCCAACCGGGCGATAAAATGGCAGGGCGCCACGGCAACAAGGGCGTGATCTCGGTGATCATGCCGGTTGAGGATATGCCTTACGATGAGAACGGCGAGCCCGTCGATATTGTTCTGAATCCATTGGGTGTGCCCTCGCGGATGAACGTGGGTCAGATACTTGAAACGCACCTTGGTATGGCTGCCAAAGGACTGGGTGACAAGATCAACGCCATGATCAAAGAGCAGAAAAAGGTGGCCGAAGTACGTAAGTTCCTGGAAGCGATCTATAACAATGGCGACGGTCGCGCTGAAGATATCAAATCCTTTAGTGATGCCGAGGTCATGGAGTTGGCGGCTAATCTTGCCGATGGAGTCCCCATGGCAACACCGGTGTTCGACGGTGCCGCGGAAGATTCTATCAAGAGTCTGCTGAAGCTTGCCGATATGCCTGAAAGTGGCCAGTTCACCTTATATGACGGACGCAGTGGCGAGGCTTTTGATCGACCTGTAACGGTCGGGTATATGTATATGTTGAAGCTGAATCACCTGGTGGATGACAAGATGCACGCTCGATCAACCGGCTCGTACAGCTTGGTCACCCAGCAGCCGCTGGGCGGCAAGGCACAGTTCGGTGGTCAGCGATTTGGTGAGATGGAGGTCTGGGCTCTTGAAGCATATGGAGCGGCCTATACCTTGCAGGAAATGTTGACGGTCAAGTCTGACGACGTGGCTGGTCGAACCAAAATGTACAAGAACATTGTCGATGGTGATCATCGCATGGAGCCGGGCATGCCCGAGTCCTTTAATGTGTTGGTTAAGGAAATACGCTCACTGGCTATCGATATCGATCTTGAGAGCGACTGAAAAACGTAAACATTGGACTTGGTGGCAAGTGCGCTGGATATTCCACGCACTGTCTGGTAGTAAAAACCTCGCGGAGGAAACGCCTTGAAAGACTTACTGAATCTGTTGAAGTCCCAGGGACACAATGACGAATTCGATTCTATTCGAATTGGTCTGGCATCGCCGGAGCTGATCCGCTCCTGGTCATTTGGTGAAGTGAAGAAACCTGAGACCATTAATTACCGTACTTTCAAGCCGGAGCGGGATGGTCTGTTCTGCGCCAAGATCTTTGGTCCGGTGAAGGACTATGAGTGCTTGTGTGGCAAGTACAAAAGGCTCAAACATCGTGGTGTCATTTGTGAAAAATGCGGCGTGGAAGTTGCTCTGGCAAAGGTGCGCCGTGAGCGCATGGGGCATATCGAGTTGGCCAGTCCCGTTGCGCATATCTGGTTCCTCAAATCATTGCCTTCACGTATAGGTTTGTTGCTGGATATGACCTTGCGAGATATTGAGAGAGTGCTTTACTTCGAATCTTATGTGGTCACCGATCCGGGTATGACGACTCTCGAACCAAGAGAGTTGCTGTCTGATGAGAAGTATTACGAGGCCATGGAGGAGTTTGGCGATGAGTTTTCCGCCAAGATGGGTGCCGAGGCTATCCAGGACCTGATGATGCAGCTGGATCTGCAACATGAAATCGCTACCTTGCGCGAAGAGATCCCCGTCACCAACTCTGAGACCAAAATCAAGAAGCTCTCCAAACGTCTCAAGCTGATGGAAGCCTTTGCCAGTTCCGGCAACAAGCCTCAGTGGATGGTGTTGAACGTGCTTCCCGTGTTGCCGCCGGATTTGCGTCCGCTGGTACCGTTGGACGGTGGCCGTTTTGCCACTTCCGATTTGAATGATCTTTATCGGCGTGTAATAAATCGTAATAATCGCCTGAAGCGCCTGCTGGATCTGAATGCCCCGGACATCATCGTGCGCAATGAAAAGCGGATGCTGCAGGAATCTGTGGATGCACTTCTGGACAATGGTCGTCGCGGTCGTGCGATTACCGGGTCGAACAAGCGCCCGTTGAAGTCTCTGGCCGATATGATCAAGGGTAAGCAGGGTCGTTTCCGCCAGAACCTGTTGGGCAAGCGAGTAGACTACTCGGGTCGTTCCGTGATTGTGGTAGGTCCGACCCTCAGACTGCACCAATGCGGTCTGCCGAAAAAGATGGCACTGGAACTGTTCAAGCCGTTTATATTTGGCAAGCTGGAGGCCCGCGGGTTGGCCACGACGATTAAGGCCGCCAAGAAGATGGTGGAGCGGGAGCCTCCGGAGGTGTGGGATATTCTCGCTGAAGTCATCCGAGAGCACCCGGTACTGTTGAACCGGGCCCCCACCCTGCACCGCTTGGGTATACAGGCGTTTGAGCCAGTACTGATTGAAGGCAAGGCAATTCAGCTGCATCCGTTGGTGTGTGCTGCGTTCAACGCTGACTTTGACGGTGACCAGATGGCCGTGCACGTGCCTCTGACCATTGAAGCGCAGCTTGAGGCGCGTGCACTGATGATGTCCACTAACAATATTCTGTCTCCTGCTAACGGTGAGCCAATTATCGTACCTTCGCAGGACGTGGTGCTGGGTCTTTACTACATGACCCGTGAGCGGGTTAATGCCAAGGGCGAAGGCATGCGGTTTGCCAATGTCTCAGGAGGTGCATCGCGCTTTTGTGGGCGGGCATGTACACCTGCAGGCCAGGGTAAAGGTGCGTATCCATGAAGATTGAAAAGACTGATGAAGGCGAAACTATTGAGAGAACTTTCGTCGCTGATACGACGGTAGGTCGCGCCCTGTTGTGGGAAATTGTGCCCGCGGGAATAGCCTTTGCCATGGTCAACCAGAAGATGGCCAAAAAAGCCATTTCCAAAATTATCAACCAGTGTTACCGCATGGTGGGATTGAAAGCCACTGTCATATTCGCTGATAAGTTGATGTACACGGGTTACGAATATTCAACCCGCTCTGGCGCATCCATTGGTGTTAATGACTTCGTCATTCCGAAGGAGAAGGCGGGCCACATCGATCGCGCCAACGCCGAGGTGAAGGAAATCGAGAACCAGTATGCTGCTGGCCTCGTGACGCAGGGTGAGAAGTACAACAAGGTGATCGATATCTGGTCTCGAGCCAATGACCAGGTATCCAAGTCAATGATGGAAGGCCTGTCCACTGAGCCAGTGACCAATCGTGAAGGAAAGGAGGAGCAGCAGGCTTCTTTTAACTCGGTTTACATTTATGCGGATTCTGGTGCCCGGGGATCGCCCGCGCAGATTCGACAGTTGGCAGGTATGCGTGGTCTGATGGCTCGGCCTGATGGCTCTATTATTGAGACGCCGATCACTGCGAACTTCCGTGAAGGTCTGAACGTACTGCAGTACTTTATTTCCACGCACGGTGCGCGAAAAGGTTTGGCGGACACAGCATTTAAAACGGCTAACTCCGGATATCTGACTCGCCGTCTGGTGGATGTCGCCCAGGACCTGGTGGTGACTGAAGAAGACTGTGGCACTGATTACGGGCTGATGATGACGCCGGTTATTGACGGCGGTGACATTATCGAATCACTGGGTGATCGTGTACTGGGACGCGTCGTTGTTAAAGACGTGATCGGGCCCGGCACTGAGGATGAGATTGCCATCACTGCGGGGACCATGATTGACGAGTTGTGGATCAAGCGACTTGAAGAGATGGGCATCGACGAAATTGAGGTTCGTTCGCCGATTACCTGCGAAACTCGCCATGGTATTTGCTCGGCCTGTTACGGTCGGGATTTGGCGCGCGGTCACAGGATTAACATGGGCGAGGCGGTTGGTGTAATGGCTGCCCAGTCTATTGGTGAGCCCGGAACTCAGTTGACCATGCGTACCTTCCACATCGGTGGTGCAGCTTCCAGAGCGACTGCTCAGGACAACATCGAGGTGATGAACGATGGTGTTGTGCGTTTGCACAATCTGAAGACAGTGCAGCGAGTCGATGGTGACCTCGTTGCCGTCAGCCGTTCAGGTGAGTTGTCGGTACTGGATGTTCGCGGTCGTGAGCGTGAGAGATACAAACTGCCTTACGGCGCGATCCTGAAGGTCAAGGATAATCAGGAAGTAGCCAAGGGTTCCGTCGTTGCCAGCTGGGATCCCCACACCCACCCGATCATTACCGAGGTGGCCGGAACTGTGAAGTTTAGCGGTATGGAAGAAGGTATTACTATTAAGCGCCAGACAGACGATCTAACTGGTTTGTCCAGCATATCTGTGATGGATCCGATGAGCGGCCTGCTGCGGGTAAAGATATTCGTCCCGCCATCAGCCTGGTGGATGGAAAAGGTAAGGAACTGTGTTTGGCGAATACCAACGTGCCGGCGCATTACTTCCTGCCGCCCCACGCTCAGGTGAACCTTGAGAATGGCGCCAAGATCAACACCGGTGACATCATTGCCCGTATCCCGCAGGAAGGCCGCAAAACTCGCGATATTACCGGTGGTCTGCCGCGCGTTGCCGATCTGTTTGAAGCGCGCAAACCTAAGGAGCCCGCGATTCTGGCGGAGATTTCAGGCACCGTGAGCTTTGGTAAAGAAACCAAGGGCAAGCGCCGCCTGATGATAACCCCGACCGATAATTCCACGATGCCTGATGGATCTGACCACTACGAGGCACTGATCCCAAAATGGCGGCACATGTCCGTCTTTGAGGGTGAAAATGTGGAGAAGGGTGAGGTTATTTCAGAGGGTTCGCCGAGCCCCCACGATATTCTGCGTCTGAAGGGAATCAAGGAGCTGGCGCAAGTACATCGTTAATGAGATACAGGAAGTCTATCGTTTGCAGGGTGTGAAGATTAACGATAAGCATATTGAAGTTATCGTTCGTCAGATGCTGCGTAAGGTTATTGTGACTTCCTCCGGTGACTCCAACCTGATCAAGGGAGAGCAGGTTGAGTTTACGACTTTGCTGGAGGAGAACGAGCGTCTGCTGGCTGCGGATCTTGTGCCTGCCACGGGTGAGAGAGAGTTGCTGGGTATAACCAAGGCATCCTTGGCGACTGAAAGCTTTATATCCGCAGCCTCTTTCCAGGAAACTACCCGTGTTCTGACTGAAGCGGCTGTGACGGGGAAGCGCGATTACCTGCGTGGCCTGAAAGAGAACGTGGTTGTCGGTCGTCTGATCCCGGCGGGTACTGGTTTGGCGTACCATGCCGAGCGAAAGCGCAAGCGAGCACGCGACAATCAGAGTGAGGTCACTGTGTCAGCACAGGAGATTGAAGCGGCGCTGACTGAGGCACTACAGGCAGACAACTAGGCGCCTGATAGTGCCCAGCTTGCAGGGGTGGCGGGCTACTAGTACCCTCCACCCATTTTTGTGGTTCGCGGCAGCACGCGGCCCGATTTCGCAGGTTGACTCGAATCAGCAGCGTCTATAGAATGCCGCCTCCTCTTTCCGGGGGCGGTTTTGTATGGTTTGTTGTTTTGACCATCGCAATGCCCCAGCTTGGGATGGGAAGTTGACCAGATTAGGTCATGAGAAGTAACTATATTTGGAGTTTTAAATAGATGGCAACGATCAATCAATTGGTTCGTAAGCCTCGGAAACGTAAAGTAGAAAAAAGTGGTGTGCCTGCGCTACAGAGCTGTCCGCAGCGCCGTGGAGTGTGCACACGCGTTTATACTACTACCCCGAAAAAGCCGAATTCTGCATTGCGTAAGGTCTGCCGTGTCCGTTTGACCAATGGGTACGAGGTTTCTTCGTACATCGGTGGTGAAGGGCACAATCTGCAGGAACACAGTGTTGTGCTGATTCGCGGTGGTCGTGTAAAGGACTTGCCCGGTGTGCGTTATCACACAGTGCGTGGCAGCTTGGACACTTCTGGAGTGGCGAACCGTCGCAACGGTCGCTCCAAGTATGGTGCGAAGCGTCCCAAGTAAGCGAATTCTACCGGCGTAACCACGCTAACGATGTTGTAAGTAAGGCCGAACCTCTGCCTCCTCCGTATTTGTGGCAGGTTGTTGTTCGGGTCACCTGAAGAGAGATAAGGGTATATATCATGCCAAGAAGACGAATAGTCGCCAAACGCGAAGTACTGCCAGATCCTAAATTTGGCAACGTGACATTGGCAAAGTTTATGAACCACGTGATGGTGAGTGGTAAGAAGTCAGTTGCAGAGACCATCGTCTACGGTGCTCTTGATATTGTTCGAGAGCGCCTGAACAAGGATCCCCTCGAAGCATTCGACGAAGCACTGGAAAACATCGCACCTATGGTCGAAGTAAAGGCCCGCCGCGTGGGTGGTGCCACCTATCAGGTGCCGGTCGAAGTCCGTCCCTCTCGGCGGGTGGCGCTGTCCATGCGCTGGCTTGTGGAGTACGCCCGTAATCGCGGTGAGAAGTCCATGCGTCAGCGCTTGGCCGGTGAAATTATCGATGCCTCACAGGGCAAAGGTAATGCAGTGAAGAAACGTGAAGATGTGCACCGTATGGCAGAAGCCAATAAGGCATTCTCGCACTATCGTTTCTAATTTTCGCCCGACAACATTTTATTGGGGATTAAATCGTGGCACGCAAAACTCCTATCAGCCGATACCGCAATATTGGCATCTGTGCGCATGTGGACGCGGGTAAAACAACAACCACCGAACGTGTGCTGTTCTATACAGGTCGTTCCCACAAAATCGGTGAAGTACACGATGGCGCTGCCACCATGGATTGGATGGAGCAAGAGCAGGAGCGCGGTATTACGATTACCTCCGCGGCTACCACCTGTTTCTGGAAAGGTATGGACGCCCAGTTCGAAGACCATCGTATCAATATCATAGACACGCCTGGGCACGTAGATTTCACCATTGAAGTGGAGCGTTCTCTGCGTGTGCTGGATGGTGCGGTTGTTGTGCTGTGTGGTTCATCTGGCGTGCAGCCCCAAACTGAGACAGTCTGGCGTCAGGCGAATAAATATGAAGTGCCTCGCATCGTATTCGTCAACAAGATGGATCGCGCCGGCGCCGATTTCCATAAGGTTATAAAGCAACTGCGGGAGCGTCTGGGCGCCAACGCCGTCCCCCTGCAACTGACTATTGGATCAGAGGAGGACTTTAAAGGTGTCATCGACCTTGTGAAGAACAAGGCTATCCTGTGGAATGAGGCGGATCAGGGGATGACCTTTGAGTACGCAGATGTTCCTGCGGACATGGTTGACGAAGTCGCGACAATGCGCGAGTTCATGATGGAGGCGGCCGCCGAGGCCAACGACGAGTTCATGGAGAAGTACCTTGAGGAGGGTGAGCTGTCCGAAGAGGAGATTAAGCAAGGGATTCGCGCACGTACCATAGCTAATGAGATCATCCCTGTTTTGGGTGGTTCTGCATTCAAAAACAAGGGCGTTCAGGCAATGCTCGACGCGATAGTAGAGTATATGCCAGCGCCTACTGAAGTTAAGGCCATTCAAGGCACTCTACTGGACAAGGAAGGCACAATTGCGGTTCGTGAGGCGGATGACGATGCGCCCTTCTCGGCGCTAGCATTCAAGATTGCCACCGACCCATTCGTAGGTACGCTCACTTTCTTCCGCGTTTACTCTGGCACATTACAAAGCGGCACAGGCGTCTATAACTCGGTAAAAGAGAAGAAAGAGCGGATTGGGCGTATGGTGCAGATGCACGCCAACAGTCGCGAGGAAATCAAGGAAGTGCTGGCCGGTGATATTGCCGCCGCTATTGGCCTCAAAGATGTGACCACGGGCGACACACTGTGCGATATGGATAGTCCAATTGTGCTCGAGCGTATGGTATTCCCAGAGCCGGTGATTTCAGTGGCTGTTGAGCCAAAATCCAAGGCCGATCAAGAGAAAATGGGCGTTGCGCTGGGTAAACTGGCGCAGGAAGATCCCTCTTTTCGCGTCAGGACCGACGAGGAATCCGGGCAGACCATCATCTCCGGAATGGGAGAATTGCATCTGGATGTTCTGGTCGACAGGATGCGCCGTGAGTTTCACGTCGAAGCGAATATCGGTAAGCCCCAGGTCGCCTATCGAGAAGCGATTCGCAATACGTCCGAGATTGAAGGTAAGTTCGTTCGTCAGTCCGGTGGTCGCGGTCAGTACGGTCATGTGTGGATCAGGTTTGAGCCAGGCGAAGATGGCAACGCCGAAGGGCTGGAGTTTGTCAACGAAGTTGTCGGTGGTACGGTTCCCCGTGAATACGTTCCGGCGGTCCAGAAAGGTATTGAAGAGCAGATGAAGAATGGCGTGCTCGCTGGGTATCCTTTGTTGGGTTTGAAGGCAAGCCTGTTCGATGGGTCATACCATGATGTGGATTCCAATGAAATGGCGTTTAAGATAGCGGGCTCAATGGCTACCAAAAAGTTGGCGCAGCTGGGTGGTGCCGTGTTGCTTGAGCCCATTATGGCTGTTGAAGTAGTTACGCCTGAGGAGAACATGGGTGACGTAGTTGGCGACCTCAACCGTCGACGCGGTCTGATTGGCGGCATGGACGAGAACGCCATGGGTAAAGTGATTACCGCAGAAGTGCCCTTGGCAGAGATGTTCGGTTACGCAACCGATCTGCGTTCCGCAACCCAGGGTCGGGCTACCTATACGATGGAATTCGCCAGGTATTCCGAAGCTCCGAACAATATTGCGCAGGAAATTATTTCCAAAAACCAAACAAATTAATTTTTGGCTATTTCACAGAGGTAATTAAAAGTGTCAAAGGAAGCATTTGCGCGTACCAAACCCCACGTTAACGTAGGCACGATAGGTCATGTTGACCACGGCAAGACGACGCTGACGGCGGCCCTGACCAAGGTGTGTGCTGAGACCTGGGGTGGTCAAGTGGTGGCCTTCGACGGGATCGACAACGCACCGGAAGAGAAGGCGCGTGGTATCACCATTTCGACGTCTCACGTGGAATACAACTCTGCGAATCGGCACTACGCCCACGTGGATTGTCCCGGACACGCGGACTATGTGAAGAATATGATCACTGGAGCGGCGCAGATGGACGGCGCGATTCTGGTGTGTGGAGCGACCGATGGTCCGATGCCGCAGACCCGTGAGCACATACTGCTGTCGCGTCAGGTGGGTGTTCCCTTCATTGTGGTGTTCCTGAACAAGGCTGACCTGCTGGCAGACGACTGCGGTGGTGCGGACTCGGAGGAATACGCAGAGATGAAGGAACTGGTCGAGATGGAGCTGCGCGAGCTGCTGGACAAGTACGAGTTCCCTGGAGACGACACACCGATCATCTGTGGTTCAGCGTTGATGGCGCTGAACGGTGAGGACGAGAACGGCCTGGGTACGACAGCGGTCAAGGCGCTGGTAGAGGCGCTGGACACGTTCATTCCTGAGCCGGTGCGTGCGATTGACCAGCCGTTCCTGATGCCGGTCGAGGACGTATTCTCGATTTCAGGCCGTGGTACGGTGGTGACTGGGCGGGTTGAGCGTGGTGTGATCAAGATTGGTGAGGAGCTGGAGATTATCGGTATCCGCGACACGCAGAAGACGACGTGTACGGGTGTTGAGATGTTCCGCAAGCTGCTGGACGAGGGCCGTGCGGGGGAGAACGTGGGGGTACTGTTGCGTGGTACCAAGCGTGAAGATGTGGAGCGTGGCCAGGTACTGGCGAAGCCGGGTTCTGTGAAGCCGCACACGAAGTTTGAGGCAGAAGTTTATATTCTGTCCAAGGAGGAGGGAGGTCGTCATACACCGTTCTTCAAGGGCTACCGTCCGCAGTTTTACTTCCGTACGACGGACGTGACGGGTGCGTGTGAGCTGCCTGAGGGTGTTGAGATGGTAATGCCTGGGGATAACGTGCAGATGGTGGCGACATTGATTGCGCCGATTGCGATGGAGGAAGGTTTGCGTTTTGCAATTCGCGAGGGTGGGCGTACTGTAGGCGCCGGCGTGGTAGCCAAGATTATTGAGTAAATTCCTCGCAATTTAACACATAACTAGCCCGACCCGAGTGTTGGGCTTTTCTATGGGCGCTCTTTTTATCGCTGATTGAGGCATCACATCTACGGTTTATGTCTCCTGTCTGGTCTTTGTGACGAGCAGTAGCCTCAAGTAGCAGAGCAGCTAATATTTACTATTAACTTCGGAAAGTTGCTCGTTCAAAGTAAGAAAGTCATAAAGGTAGCCAACCAAAAAGAGTCCACCAGTGCAGAGGTAAAGCAGACCGGTGAATATTTTTCCCATGTAGAAACGGTGCACGCCAAACAGGCCCAGGAAAGTCAGCAGAATCCAGGTCAGGTCGTAATTAACAGGTCCAGGCACGAAACGGCGCTCGGCGTCCCGCTCCATAGAGGGGATCAGGAACAGATCGATAATCCAGCCGACAAGGAAGAGGCCAAACGTGAAGAACCAGATGATCCCTGTTACCTGTTTGCCGTAGTAGAAGCGATGGGCTCCGATGAATCCGAAGATCCAGAGCAGGTAGCCTAACAATATTGAATGTGTGCGTTGGGGTTGTTCCATGCATTGCTCCTCAGGTTTTGCCAGGCGAGAGTCCCTATGGTCGAATCTGTCCGGGCCTGCGTCAAGTCTGTTATTCATTGCTGGAATCTCCTATGCTGACCTGGATCATGGAATTGATTGGCCTGCGCGGTAAGCTGCACGAAGTGTCTTACATAGTTATGAGGAGATTGTATGTCAGTAGAACACCACGACCTTATTCATGAGTTTCCGCAACTGAAAACCCGTATCCATGAATTGAAGGTAAGTGATGCCCATTTCCGCAGATTATTCGACGAGTATCACGGACTTACCCGCGATATCGAGAAGATGGAGAATGAGGTAACTCCTGTCGCGACGCACACCGAGGAAGATGCCAAGCTGCGCCGCCTCCACCTGAAGGACGAACTCTATCGTTTGTTGACGACCGCTTAATGCTGGAGGCACGTACTTATGTTGCATGATGCACTGAAACTCCAATTGGAACAGCGTTTAGCCGCTCTGCAGGCGCGCTTATCCAGCCTGAAGAAAGATGTCACTCAGTCCCACTCGGGCGACTCCGCAGAGCAGGCACAGGAGCGCGAAAATGACGAGGTAGTAGATGCCATTGGGAACGAGACAACCCTGTCGATTCGCGTCATTCTTGCAGCCTTGGAGCGAATTGAAAATGGAACCTACGGTGCATGTGATGCTTGCGGAGAGGCTATAAGCGAGGCACGCTTAAAGGCCATTCCTGAAGCCACTCGCTGCTTGGGCTGTGCCCGGTAGTGGGTGTTCTTGACGCACCAAAATGGGGTTTTAGTAACATATAGCCATTGGTTGTAGCGGAATGGAAGTAAAGGGCTAGTTGCTTCATAAATAAATCTGTGTCTTGCTTGACACTACATGGATCGGTCATTAGAATTCGCGTTCCTTTTTCGGGGGGTTCCATTGCGAGCCTCTGGTTTTTTTATTGATTGGAGTTCAGTCAGGTGCACAGTCAACGCATTCGAATTCGCCTGAAGGCTTTTGACCATCGATTGATAGATTCGTCTACTCGCGAAATCGTTGAAACAGCGCGCCGCACGGGCGCACTGGTTAAAGGTCCGATCCCCCTTCCTACACGGAAGGAAAAGTTTACTGTGTTGGTTTCGCCGCACGTTAACAAGGACGCACGTGATCAGTATGAGATTCGTACACACAAGCGTCTCTTGGACATCGTGGAACCCACAGAGAAAACTGTGGATGCCCTGATGAAGCTAGACCTGGCAGCAGGTGTGGAAGTTCAGATTAGTCTTGGTTAACTACAATTTGTAGCAAGACCTGCTTGGGGCAGGAGTCCCGAGTGTGTAACGCCCAGCAATGGGCGGCCATAGAGGGTTTAGCCCCGTACACTGAGAGGTTAGTAAAATGACTATTGGTTTAGTCGGTCGTAAGTCCGGTATGACGCGTGTTTTTACCGCGGAAGGCGTTTCAATCCCAGTAACCGTAGTGGAGATAACTCCAAACCGAGTTACTCAAATCAAAGAAATCGATAGCGATGGCTATCGTGCGATTCAGGTCACCAGAGGTAGTCGCAAAGCTTCTAGGGTGAGCAAGTCACAGGCCGGACAGTTTGCCAAGGCAGGTGTCGAAGCAGGTACAGGGTCTGTGGGAGTTCCGTTTGGGGGATGCTGATGAGGCGCCCGCAGTGGGCTCCGAGCTCACTGTAGAGCGGTTCGCAGTTGGTCAGAAAGTTGATGTGGCGGGCAAATCCAAGGGTAAGGGTTTCCAGGGTGTTATCAAGCGCTGGAATTTTGCCATGCAGGACGCTACGCACGGCAACTCACGCTCGCACCGCGCTCCCGGTTCTATTGGTCAGAACCAAACTCCCGGGCGTGTATGGAAGGGTAAGAAGATGGCTGGACACATGGGTTCTGCGAATGTCACGACCCAGGGGCTGGAAATTGTCCGGGTGGATATCGAGCGAAATTTATTGCTTATCAAGGGCGCCGTACCTGGCGCGCCCGGCGGTGACGTAATTGTTCGTCCCGCAGCCAAAGCATAAAGGTTAGGGGGTCTCGAACGTGGAATTGAATGTTTGTAAGCCGGGTAGTAGTGAAGTGGCCACAGTGTCGGTTTCTGATGCAGCCTTCGCGCGTGAATACAATGAGGATTTAGTCCACCAGGTAGTAACTGCCTATATGGCAGGCGCCCGGCAGGGAACTCGCGCCCAGAAGAACCGCGCTGCGGTAAACGGTGGTGGCAAGAAGCCCTGGCGTCAGAAGGGGACTGGTCGGGCTCGTGCGGGAACTACGCGCTCCCCGATATGGCGCAGTGGCGGCGTGACATTTGCGGCGCAACCGCAGGATCACTCCCAGAAGGTGAATCGGAAAATGTATCGTGCTGCAATGCAAACGATCATGTCGGAGCTGGCGCGTCAGGACCGCCTCGTGGTTGTTGAGAGTTTGGATCTGGAGTTACCCAAAACCAAGCTTCTGCTTAAGCGACTGGGCGAATACGGAGTAGACAACGTGCTCATCGTTTCTGCAGAAGTAGATGAAAATCTCTATCTGGCTGCGCGTAATCTGCACAAAGTGGATGTGAGTGATGTGGACGGTATTGATCCGCTCAGTCTTATTGGCCACGACAAGGTCATGGTTACAGTTGACGCTGTGAAGAAATTTGAGGAGATGTTGGGATGAACCAGGAGCGCATATTTCAGGTGCTTACGGGCCCACATACTTCCGAGAAGGCCGCGATTGTTGCTGACATGAATAATCAGTACGTATTCAAGGTGGCGGTCGACGCCTCGAAGTCGGAAATAAAGAAATCTGTTGAACAGTTGTTCAAAGTCAAGGTAAGTGATGTCAATACCTTGAGGGTCAAAGGTAAAGTCAAGCGTAACAAGCATGGTTTCAGTACCAAATCAACCTGGAAAAAAGCCTACGTAAGACTGGAGCAGGGTCAGGACATCGACTTTGCCTTGGCAGATTAAGGAGTAGGACCGAAATGGCAGTACTAAAGAGCAAGCCCACTTCCCCAGGTCGTCGCCACGTCGTCCGGGTAGTTAATGACGATCTGCATAAGGGGGCGCCTTATGCTCCATTGTTGGAAAATCAAACTAGGAACGGCGGCCGTAACAATAACGGGCGGATTACTACTCGTCATATTGGGGGCGGGCACAGGCAGCACTATCGCATAATTGATTTCAAGCGGACCAAGGATGCGATTCCCGCGAAAGTAGAGCGTCTGGAGTATGATCCCAATCGCACGGCCCACATTGCCCTTCTGCTTTTTTCTGATGGAGAGCGACGTTACATTATCGCACCCCGTGGCGTTAAGACTGGCGATGTGCTCCAGTCTGGATCTGCCGCCCCGATCAAGCCTGGAAACTGTTTACCGCTGCGCAATATTCCTGTTGGCTCAGTAGTGCATTGTATCGAATTAAAGCCTGGCAAAGGGGCGCAGATAGCCCGCTCAGCCGGCACTTCTGTGCAACTTGTAGCACGCGAAGGTCAGTATGCCACGTTGCGTCTCCGCTCAGGAGAAATGCGAAAAGTGTTGTCCGATTGTCGAGCAACACTGGGTGAAGTTTCCAATTCCGAGCATAACCTACGTAAGTTAGGTAAGGCCGGAGCTGTCCGTTGGCGCGGTGTACGGCCGACCGTTCGTGGCGTGGCGATGAACCCCGTTGACCACCCACATGGTGGTGGCGAAGGGCGCACTTCCGGTGGTCGTCATCCAGTTAGCCCCTGGGGAACGCCCACCAAGGGATACAAAACTCGTAAGAACAAGCGTACTGACAGTTTGATTGTACGTCGTCGTGGTAAGAAATAAGTTCAGTAGTTAGAGTCAAGAGACTAGAGGAATACACTGTGCCGCGTTCGCTGAAGAAAGGTCCATTTATTGACCTTCACCTGATGAAAAAAGTCGAAGCTGCTATTGAGAGCAATGATCGTCGACCAATCAAAACGTGGTCACGGCGCTCGATGATTTCACCCGATATGGTTGGACTGACTATCGCCGTCCACAACGGTCGCCAGCATATACCGGTTCTCATTAATGAAGATATGGTCGGACACAAACTGGGTGAGTTTGCACAAACCCGTACATTCCGGGGCCATGTTGCGGACAAGGCGACAAAGCGCTAGCCGCAAATTTGTAGCGAGGTTTATGGTATGGAAGTAGCAGCAAGATTGAAGGGCGCGCAAATTTCTGCTCAAAAAGTGCGCTTGGTCGCCGACCAGGTGCGGGGGCTGCGCGTAGAAGAGGCGCTTGGCTTGCTGGAGTTCAGCACTAAAAAGGCCGCTCATATTGTTAAGAAGGTGCTCGACTCGGCCATAGCCAACGCTGAGAACAATGAAGGTGCGGATGTCGATGAGTTAAAGGTGTCCAGCATATTTGTAGATGAGGGTATGACCATGAAGCGTTTGCGCCCGCGAGCTAAAGGTCGCGCGGATCGCATTTTGAAGCGCAGCTGCCATATCACTATAAAAGTTGCCGACAGCGACCGTTAAGTTTAGGAGACGACCAAATGGGTCAAAAAGTACATCCCACCGGCATACGCTTAGGAATTGTTAAGGATCATACCTCTATCTGGTATGCCGATAACAAGCACTACGCCAAACAGCTGATAACAGATTTGCAGGCAAGGGCCTACATAGAGAAGACGTTGGATCATGCTTCTGTTAGTCGCATAGTGATCGAGCGCCCCGCACAAACAGCGCGCATTACGATCCATACGGCGCGTCCCGGCATTATCATTGGTAAGAAGGGCGAAGACGTGGACAAGCTGCGCAAAGACCTGACGCAGAAAATGGGTGTGCCGGTCCACATTAATATTGAAGAGATACGCAAGCCCGACCTGGATGCAAAGTTGGTTGCGCAGAATGTAGCCCAGCAACTTGAGCGCCGAGTGATGTTCCGTCGCGCCATGAAGCGGGTGGTACAAAACGCCATGCGCCAGGGTGCTGAGGGAATCAAGGTCCAGGTAGCTGGTCGTCTGGGTGGTACCGAAATCGCACGTACGGAATGGTATCGGGAAGGTCGAGTACCTCTGCATACTCTGCGGGCTGACATCGATTATGCCACGTATGAGGCCCTCACTACTTTCGGAAAAATCGGCGTGAAGGTTTGGATTTTCAAGGGCGAAGTCATCGGCACTGAAGGCCATGCCGACAGCGCCAAGAAGACAGCAACTAATTAAGGGTTACGCAGATGCTTCAACCAAAGCGTACAAAATTCCGCAAGATGATGAAGGGCCGCAATCGTGGCCTGGCCCATCGTGGCAGCAAGGTGAGCTTCGGCGAGTATGGTTTGAAAGCCACGAGCCGTGGGCGCCTCACAGCTCGTCAAATAGAAGCGGCCCGTCGGGCGATGACGCGCCACATAAAGCGTGGTGGAAAAATCTGGATTCGTGTGTTCCCGGACAAACCGATAACCGGTAAGCCGCTGGAAGTTCGACAGGGTAAGGGTAAGGGTAATGTAGAGTATTGGGTAGCCCAGATTAAGCCTGGCAAGGTGCTCTACGAACTACAGGGCGTAACCGAAGAGTTGGCTCGTGAGGCATTTGCCCTGGCGGCAGCGAAGATGCCTATTGCCACGCAATTTGTTAAACGGACGGTGATGTGATGAAAGCAAGCGAATTACGTACAAAGTCCGCTGCGGATCTAGGTAAGGAACTGCTCACCTTGCGCGAGGACCAGTTTAAACTGCGTATGCAAAAAGCGACTGGCCAGCTGGGACAAAACCACTTGCTGCAGCAGAATCAACGCGACATAGCTCGCGTAAAGACTTTGCTCACCGAAAAGACGGGTAATTGAACATGTCAGGAGTAGAAAAGCGCACAAGAGTCACAACCGGGAAGGTTGTAAGCAATAAAATGGATAAGACTATAACCGTATTGATAGAACGCCGGGAAAAGCATCCTGTTTATGGCAAGTACATTACGCGGTCATCGAAGATTCATGCTCATGACGAGAACAATCAGTGTGGCATGGGTGACACTGTTACAGTTGCTGAATCGCGTCCTATTTCCAAAAGCAAGACCTGGAAATTGTTGGAAATAGTTGAAAGAGCCACACAGGACTGATTCGAATATCAGATCACCGGGGTAGCGACCTGGCCGCAAGTTGGAGTAGAAGATGATTCAGACACAGTCATATTTGGAAGTCGCAGACAACAGTGGTGCGCGTCGCGTGATGTGCATCAAAGTGCTGGGTGGATCCAAGCGCCGCTACGCGCGGGTTGGCGACCTTATTAAGGTGACGGTTAAGGAAGCAAATCCTCGAGGCAAGGTCAAGAAGGGACAGGTGATGACAGCTGTGGTTGTTCGTACCAGAAAGGGTGTTCGCCGACCCGATGGATCGCTTATTAAGTTCGATGATAACGCAGCGGTTATGTTGGACGCGAAAGAGGCTCCGATAGGGACGCGGATATTCGGTCCTGTCACTCGGGAGCTTCGTGGAGAAAAGTTTATGAAGATTATTTCCTTGGCCCCGGAAGTTATCTAGCCCATCGGGTAGGGAGAGGCAGAGTAATGTTGAAAATCAAGAGCGAAGATGAAGTAATAATCCTGGCCGGCAAGGATAAGGGTAAGCGGGGCAAGGTACGTAGGGTCCTGGACGATAACCGAGTCGTGGTTTCCGGGATCAATATGGTTAAGAAACATACTAAAGCTAACCCGCAAGCGGGGGTGGCTGGCGGTATTGTTGAAAATGAAGCCCCTATACAGATTTCCAATGTGGCGATTTTCAATCCCAGCACGAATAAGGCTGATCGAGTTGGCTTTAAAGTCGATGGGGATCGCAAGGTTCGAGTATTTAAATCCAGTGGCGAGGAGATTGACTCCTAAGCTAACCGTGGCTGACTGGTCGATAGGTAGAAAACATGGCAACGTTGAAACACAAGTACAGAAGTGAAATTGTTCCCCGGCTGATAGAAGAGCTGGGTCTGGACAATGTGATGGAAGTTCCGCGTATTACCAAGATCACGCTGAATATGGGCGTGGGCGAGGCATTAGGCGACAAAAAGGTTTTGGAAAATGCCGTCGCAGACATGGAAAAAATAGCCGGCCAGAAAGTCGTAGTGACCAAGGCGCGGAAGTCCATTGCGAACTTCAAGGTGCGTGATGGTTGGCCTATTGGTTGTAAGGTAACTCTGCGTTCCGATCGTATGTATGAGTTTTTGGAGCGCCTGATCAGCGTTGCTATCCCTCGAATTCGGGATTTTCGTGGCGTGAGCCCTCGATCCTTTGATGGTCGCGGCAATTTTGCGATGGGTGTGTCCGAGCAAATTATATTTCCTGAAATTGAGTACGATAAGGTGGATGCGTTGCGCGGTATGGACATCACTATTACCACCACTGCTCGCACGGATGATGAAGGTCGTGCATTGCTGCGCGCTTTCAACTTCCCACTGAAGGATTAAGAGGCTTTATACATGGCAAAGAAATCAATGATTGCTCGCGAGAAAAAGCGTACACAGATCGCGGCAAAGTACGCAGTAAAGCGCGCGGCATTGAAGGCGACTTTGGTAAATACCAAGGCCTCCGACGAAGACAAGTGGGAGGCGCAGGTAAGCTTACAAAAGCTCCCGCGTGACGCCAGTCCAACTCGGCAGCGACGTCGCTGCCAGATTACTGGTCGGCCGCACGGCGTCTATCGTAAGTTCGGCCTGTGTCGAAACAAGTTGCGCGAGGCTGCGATGCGCGGCGACGTGCCCGGCCTGGTTAAGTCGAGCTGGTAACTGGCGAGATGGTCTACGGAGATTAATAGATTATGAGTATGCAAGATCCCCTGTCAGATATGCTGACCCGCATTCGTAATGCGCAAATGGCTGGCAAGAAACGAGTAGAAATGCCCGGTTCCAAGTTGAAAGTTGCTGTTGCTCAGGTGTTGAAAGACGAAGGTTATGTCGAAGGCTTCAGTGCTACCAACGACGGTGTTAAGCCGCGTCTGGCCATTGATTTGAAATATTACCTAGGTAAGCCGGTAATTGCTGAAATAAATCGTGTAAGCCGACCGGGTTTGCGTACCTACAGTGGCAGGGGTGAACTGCCCTCCGTTCGAACGGGCTTGGGTGTCGCCATCATTTCGACATCGCGTGGAGTGATGACTGATCGCGCGGCGCGCGCTGCCGGTGTTGGTGGTGAAGTGCTCTGCACTGTTTACTAAAACCATATTTGATGTAAAGAGTATTGCAAAATGTCTAGAGTCGCAAAGGATCCAATTCCACTACCCAAGGGAGTAGAGGTGAAGCTTAATGGTCGCGATCTCACTGTTAAGGGTGGCAAAGGTTCGCTGGCACTATCTCTTTCGGAAGGTATACAGATCAGCCAGGATGACAGCACGCTGACTTTGGCATATGACGGTGTCCAGTTTAGCGCCATGGCAGGGACAACGCGCGCGCTATTGAACAATATGGTCAAGGGTGTCAGCGAAGGTTGGGAGAAGAAGCTGGTCCTCAATGGCGTCGGCTATCGCGCCAAGGTTACTGACAATATAGTCAATCTGACTGTAGGTCTGTCACATCCAGTGGATTATCGATTGCCTGCCGGAGTTTCAGCCGAGAGCCCCAGTCCAACCGAAGTTATTTTGAAGGGTATAGACAAGCACGCCGTGGGACAGGCCGCAGCGGAACTTCGTAGTTTCAGGCCACCCGAGCCGTATAAAGGGAAGGGTATTCGCTACGCAGATGAAATAGTCCGTCGTAAAGAAGCCAAGAAAAAGTAGGTATATGAGATGAGTGCAAAGAATGATTCAAGGTTACGTCGCGCTCGGAAAGCTCGAGCGCGAATACGTGATCTGGGAATGAACCGACTGAGTGTACACCGTACTCCTCGGCATATTTATGCCCAGATTATCGCGCCTGCTGGGGATAGAGTGCTCGCCAGCGCATCTACGCTGGACTCTGCATTGCGCAATGGAGCTACCGGGAATATCGCCGCCGCTGTAGAGGTTGGCAAATTGGTAGCCAAGCGGGCTATGGATGCAGGTGTCGCCAAGGTTGCTTTTGATCGCGGCGGATATAAGTATCACGGACGGGTTAAGGCGTTAGCTGATGCCGCTCGTGAAACCGGACTGGAATTCTAGGGTATACATATGGCGTTTAACGATCAGAAAAAGCAGCAAACTGAAGGCGATCTCCTGGAAAAGCTGGTGCAGGTCAATCGTGTGGCCAAGGTAGTCAAGGGTGGTCGTATCTTTAGTTTCACGGCGCTGACAGTTGTAGGCGATGGAAAGGGAAAAGTCGGTTTCGGTCGCGGCAAAGCGCGTGAAGTGCCAGTTGCTATTCAAAAGGCAATGGAAGCAGCGCGTCGCAACATGATTCACGTTCAGTTGAATAATGGCACCCTTCAGTATGCTATTAAGGCTGCGCACGGTGCCTCCAAGGTTTACATGCGACCGGCCTCGGAAGGTACAGGTGTCATCGCCGGCGGTGCGATGCGGGCGGTACTTGAAATTGCTGGCGTACATAACGTGCTGGCCAAATGCTACGGTTCGACCAATCCGGTCAACGTCGTAAGAGCAACTTTCAATGGTCTTCGCACTATGTCCTCGCCTGCGGACATTGCCGCCAAGCGTGGCAAGACAGTCGAAGAAATTCTGAATTAATTATTAGGTTGGCTAGTCATGGCTAAAGCATCGATCAGGGTAACACAGCTAAAGAGCACCTTTGGACGCCTGAAAAATCACAGAGCGTGTGTAGCGGGGCTTGGTTTGCGCCGAATTGGTCACACGGTTGAAGTTGAGGATACACCCGCGGTTCGTGGCATGATCAACCGGGTGCACTACCTGGTAAAGGTAGAGGAGTAAATTATGTCGGATATAATGCGACTGAACACCCTGAGTCCCGCACCAGGTGCCAAGAAAAATGCCAAGCGCGTAGGTCGTGGTATTGGCAGCGGCACCGGCAAGACAGCCGGCCGTGGCCATAAAGGACAAAAGTCTCGCTCGGGCGGCAAGGTCAGGCCCGGCTTTGAGGGCGGTCAGATGCCGCTGCAAAAGCGTTTGCCGAAGTATGGTTTTACATCTCGTATCAGCCGCACCACGGCACAGATTCGCCTGAGCGAGTTAAATGTGGTGGAGGGTGATATTGTTGATCTGGCGGCACTTAAGAGCGCTGATCTGGTTAAGGAAAATGTTGTCCGAGCGCGTGTTTTTCTGTCCGGCGAGCTGAAAAAAGCAGTCACTCTAAGGGGTCTTGTCGTCACCAGGGGTGCACGCGAAGCCATTGAGAAGTCCGGCGGGAAAGTAGAGGAATAAATGGCAACCGGACAGCTGCCATCAGTGAACAAGGCGGGCCTTAGCGAGCTCTTTGCTCGGCTGCGCTTTGTTTTGATGGCGATTATTGTGTATCGAATCGGAACGCACATTCCGTTGCCTGGAATTGACCCCAAGCAGCTGGCGGCACTGTTTAATCAGAACCAGGGAACCATTCTGGGTCTGGCCAACATGTTCTCCGGTGGCGCTCTGCAACGAATGAGTATTCTCGCGCTGGGAATCATGCCCTATATATCCGCGTCCATTATCATGCAGTTAATGTCAGCGGTGACGCCACAGCTAGAACAGTTGAAGAAGGAAGGTGAGTCCGGTCGTCGCAAAATTAGTCAGTACACGCGTTACTTGACGGTGCTGCTGGCCTTCATTCAGGCAGTCGGCATGACTGCGGGTATGGCTAAACAGGGTATGGCGTATGACACATCGCTGTTATTTTATGTGATAGCCATTACTTCCCTGGTCACTGGTGCCGTATTTATGATGTGGCTGGGCGAGCAGATTACTGAAAAAGGCGTGGGTAACGGTATCTCCATGTTGATCTTCTCGGGCATTGTAGCTGGGTTGCCCGCAGCCATTGGTCATTCATTGGAGCAGGCGCGGCAGGGGGAGCTGAATATTCTGGTTCTGTTGTTTATCCTGACTCTGGCGATAGCAGTGATTTATATGATCGTGTTTATAGAGCGCGGTCAGCGGCGCATCACGGTGAACTACGCCAAGAGGCAACAAGGGCGCAAGATGTATCAAGCCCAGAGCTCCCACCTACCGCTGAAAGTCAATATGTCCGGTGTGATCCCTGCTATTTTTGCCAGTAGTATATTGCTGTTCCCAGCGTCTATTGCCCAGTGGTTCGGCTCCAGTGGCTCTGCCGATTGGTTACAGGACCTGGCAGTGGCAATCGGCCCAGGACAGCCTTTGAACATTCTGTTGTTCACGGTATTTGTAGTGTTTTTCTGCTTCTTCTATACGGCATTGATGTTCAATCCGGTAGAGGTAGCTGACAACCTGAAGCGGTCCGGTGCTTTTGTTCCCGGGATCAGGCCCGGAGAAAAAACCGCCGATTACATTGATGGCGTATTGACCCGGTTGACTGTGTTTGGTGCGGCCTATATTGCGCTTGTATGCTTGATGCCGCAGTTTCTGGTGGTTATGTGGAATGTGCCTTTCTATCTAGGTGGCACATCCTTGCTGATAGTGGTTGTAGTGGTAATGGATTTTATGGCCCAGGTGCAGAGCCACCTGATGTCACACCAGTATGATTCAGTGATGAAAAAGGCCAATTTGAAGAATTATGGTGGAGCCGGGCGCGTTCGATAGTCGGGCCCGGATTGCCCAAGTAGGGAGTAGTTGTAATGAAGGTACGTGCATCAGTAAAGAAAATCTGCAGGAACTGCAAGGTAGTTCGCCGCAAGGGTGTAGTCCGTGTGATCTGCAATACCGATCCACGACACAAACAGCGTCAGGGGTAAGACCGACCAGTACCGGTTGATTTTTATTAGCTATATCGCTAGACTACTGCGCCTTTTGTGCGCGTCTCGGGGTGGGATAATATCGAACACCGGGTTAGGACAGGGTGCAATATGCAGCAACGACAAATGATTGGAGAGAGTTGAATGGCTCGTATTGCCGGCGTCAACATACCAGATAACAAGCATGCCGTTATCTCACTGACATATATCTATGGAGTAGGCCGCAGTCAGGCCAAGCGCCTCTGCGCTGCCACCGGCGTTGCTGAAAACGTGAAAATCGGTGCGCTGTCTGAGCAGGAGATGGATGCTCTTCGCGCCAAAGTAGGCGACATGATGGTGGAGGGTGACTTGCGTCGTGAACTCTCCATGAATATCAAGCGACTGATGGATCTTGGTTGCAACCGCGGCCTGCGCCACCGTAGAGGTCTTCCTTTGAGAGGGCAGCGAACCAAGACTAACGCCCGTACCCGTAAGGGGCCGCGCAAGCCGATTCGCAAGTAAGTACTGTTCGTCGCGAATCCTTTTTAGTGTAGCTACACCCTAGTGTAGTGTTGATATTAATGCAGGAACTAAAGTATGGCCAAGCCAAGTGCCAAGAGCACTCGAAAGAAAATCACCAAGACTGTTATCGACGGTATCGCGCATATTCATGCATCTTTCAATAACACCATTATTACGATCACAGATCGTCAGGGAAACACCCTGAGTTGGGCTACATCCGGCGGTTCTGGCTTTCGTGGTTCACGCAAAAGTACTCCTTTTGCGGCCCAGGTTGCGGCAGAGCGTGCGGGCGAGGCGGCAAAAGAGTACGGGCTGAAAAATCTCGATGTACAGGTAAAGGGTCCGGGACCAGGCAGAGAGTCTGCCGTTCGCGCGCTGAACTCCTGTGGTTACAAGATTAGTAACATTACAGACGTCACGCCTATACCCCACAACGGCTGTCGTCCCCCCAAGAAACGTCGCGTATAACGCTTACAGGATAGAATTGACATGGCTCGATATATTGGACCCAAGTGCAAACTCTCCCGTCGAGAAGGAACTGATCTGTTCCTGAAAAGCGGGGTTCGTGCATTGGAAAGCAAGTGTAAGGTAGAAACTATTCCTGGCCAGCATGGGGCCCGTCGTGGTCGTTTGTCGGACTATGGTGTGCAGTTGAGAGAAAAGCAAAAGGTGCGTCGTATCTACGGCGTACTGGAAAAACAGTTCCGTAATTATTACAAAGAGGCTGCTCGTCTTAAAGGTGCAACAGGTGAAAATTTGCTGCAGCTCCTGGAGAGTCGGCTGGATAATGTGGTTTACCGTATGGGTTTTGGCTCTACTCGCGCGGAATCTCGCCAACTGGTTTCCCACAAGTCCATTATGGTAAATGGTGCTGTTGTTAATATCCCCTCTTATCAGGTAAAGGCCGGCGATGTCGTTGCCCTGCGTGAGAAAGCCAAGAAGCAGCTGCGCGTGCAGTCTGCCCTGGCGTTGGCTTCCCATCGTGGAGATGCCGAGTGGATCGAAGTCAACAGCGAAAAGCTGGAAGGAGTATTCAAGACAGTACCTGATCGTCAGGACCTTTCTTCCGAGATCAACGAAAACCTTATCGTCGAGCTTTACTCTAAGTAATCCACTGACGGACCAACCTAAAAGACAGGTGCCCCAATGCAGAGTGCAGTGAACGAATTTTTAACCCCCCGCGTGATTAATGTTGACGAGAAAAACAGCACACGTTCCCAGGTGACGTTGGAACCTCTGGAGCGTGGTTTCGGCCACACTTTGGGCAATGCGCTACGTCGTATCTTGCTGTCTTCCATGCCGGGTAGTGCCATTACCGAAGTGGAAATTGACGGTGTGCTTCACGAATACAGTGCGATTGAAGGTGTACAGGAAGATGTTATCGAAATACTCTTGAATCTCAAGGGTGTAGCTTTGGTCATGAGCGGTAAGGAAGAAGCCGAACTGACACTGAGCAAGAAGGGGCCTGGTGCCGTGACTGCAGGTGATATCCAGGTGGATCACGATATTGAGATTCGCAACCCTGATCATGTCATTTGTCACCTCAACGCCGGCGCAGAAATCAACATGAGGTTGACAGTTGCGCTTGGTCGCGGCTACTCACCGGCGGACTCCCGTACCAGCCCCGATGATGAAACCCGTTCTATAGGACGTCTGCAATTGGATGCGACCTTTTCCCCCGTGTATCGCGTTTCGTATGTTGTTGAAGCCGCCCGGGTAGAGCAGCGTACCGACCTTGATAAGCTGGTGTTGGATTTGGAAACTAATGGAACCATCGATCCAGAAGAAGCGATTCGTCGCGCGGCGACTATCTTACAGCAGCAGCTGGCAGTATTTGTCGATCTGGAGAGTGAGTCTGAGTCCGAGTCTGTGGTGGAAGAGGACGAAGTAGATCCGATTCTATTGCGTCCGGTAGATGATCTGGAACTCACGGTCCGTTCTGCCAATTGCCTCAAAGCCGAAAATATTTACTACATCGGTGATCTGGTGCAGCGTACTGAAGTTGAGTTGCTCAAGACACCAAACCTGGGTAAGAAATCACTTACTGAAATCAAGGACGTACTGGCATCGCGCGGTCTGTCGTTGGGTATGCGCCTGGACAACTGGCCTCCGGCCAGTTTGAAAAATGATGATCGGGTTCTCAGCATCTAATTGATTCGACCAACAGATAGCAGTGCTGCGATAGCACACTAGAATAGGATAGCAAAATGCGTCATCGTCATAGTGGACGTCAATTAAATCGCAATAGTTCTCATCGCAAGGCCATGTTTCGCAACATGACTGTGTCGTTGGTGGAGCATGAACTCATCAGGACAACATTGCCTAAAGCGAAGGAGCTGCGCAGCTATGCGGAGCCGCTTATTACTCTGGCGAAAAAGGACAGCATCGCCAATCGTCGCCTTGCTTTCGACCGGACGAGAGATCGTTCGGCGGTAGGCAAGCTATTTAACGAGTTGGGTCCTCGCTACCAGGAACGTCCAGGTGGATATATTCGGATTCTCAAGTGTGGCTATCGCACCGGGGACAAGGCACCTATGGCCTATGTCGAACTGGTTGATCGTCCCCAGGTCGAAGCGTTTGAGGCTGATGAGGATTGATAAATTCCGAAAGTCAGAAAGGATTTGAAGAGCCGGGCATTGTCCCGGCTTTTTTTCTTATCTGAATCCTCCATTATCTGTCGAATTGATTGCCGCCAGAAATTAGTTTGTCAGGCCGCGTGTTTCCCCAGCTTGCGCTTCAGTATGGCAGCTAAAAAGTGACCGGTATATGAGCCTTTTACTCTGGCTACCTCTTCCGGAGTACCAGTAGCGATAATCCTGCCGCCGCCACTCCCGCCCTCGGGACCCAGATCTACGATCCAGTCCGCCGTTTTGATCACGTCGAGGTTGTGCTCGATGATAACCACAGTATTGCCGTGATTGCGCAGGCGGTGCAGGACTTCCAGCAATTGCTTGATATCCTCAAAGTGCAAGCCCGTCGTAGGTTCGTCCAGTATGTACAGGGTCTTGCCAGTGTCGCGTTTGGACAGCTCCCGGGACAGCTTGACCCGCTGGGCTTCCCCGCCGGACAGCGTGGTTGCGGCCTGGCCCAGGCGGATGTAGGAAAGGCCGACGTCCATCAGGGTCTGCAGTTTTCGGGCGATGGCTGGCACTGGCTCAAAAAATGTCAGTGCGTCTTCGACCGTCATTTCCAGGACCTCGTGGATATTCTTGCCCTTGTAGCGTACCTCCAGGGTCTCACGGTTATAGCGCCGCCCCTTGCAGATATCGCAGGGCACATAGATATCCGGCAGGAAGTGCATCTCCACCTTGGTGACACCGTCTCCCTGGCAGGCCTCGCAGCGTCCGCCCTTCACATTGAAACTGAATCTACCCGGCTTGTATCCCCTGGAACGCGCCTCCTGCGTGCCCGCAAACAGTTCGCGGACTGGGGTGAAAATGCCGGTGTACGTCGCTGGATTGGACCGCGGCGTCCGGCCGATAGGGCTTTGGTCGATGTCTATACATTTGTCAATCTGGTCCATACCCGTTATCGACTCAAAGGGCGCCGGTGTCAGCGTGGTAGCACCGTTAAGTTCCGTGGCGGCAATTGGATAGAGTGTGCTGTTGATCAGGGATGATTTTCCCGAACCGGACACACCGGTGATGCAGGTAAGCAGGCCGAGTGGAAGTTCCAGCGTGACTGATTGCAGATTGTTGCCCGTTGCCCCCTTTAGAATAAGCAAATGCTTCGCATCGCGGGGCGTACGCCGCTGCGGGATGCTGATTTCCCTCGCTCCCGAAAGATAAGCGCCCGTGAGAGAACGCTCGCAGTTGAGAATATCCTGCAGGGTGCCTGATGCCACCACCTGGCCCCCGTGTATACCGGCGCCTGGGCCGATATCAATAATATGGTCCGCACGGCGTATTGCGTCCTCGTCGTGCTCCACTACTAGCACCGAGTTACCCATGTCCCGCAGATGGGTGAGTGTGGCCAGCAGTCGTTCATTGTCACGCTGGTGCAGTCCTATGGAGGGCTCGTCAAGGATATACATGACACCCACCAGCCCTGCACCAATCTGGGACGCTAGGCGGATGCGCTGGGCCTCGCCGCCCGATAGTGTCTCGGCACTACGGTTCAGAGTGAGATAGTTCAGGCCCACATCGACCAAAAAACGGTAGCGGGCGCGCAGTTCTTTCAAAATTTTGTCGGCAATTTCGCCGCGGCGACCTTCCAGTTTTAACCGTCCAAAGTAGAGCTCTGCCTCGCCTACCGGCATGGCCGTAATGCTGGGAAGATCATGGCCGTCCATAAAAACGTGCCGGGCATCGCGTCGCAGTCGGGTACCGTGGCAATCAGGGCAGGGTTGGGTGGCCAAAAACTTGGACAGTTCGTCTCGTACCGATTGTGACTCCGTATCCCGATAACGGCGTTCCATATTGGGCAGGATACCTTCGAAGGTGTGCGTACGTTTGAAGATATCGCCCCGGTCGTTGATGTAGGAGAAGGCAATTTCCTGCTTGCCGCTGCCGTGCAGGATGATTTGCCGGTGTTTTTTGCTCAACGCACTGAAAGGCGTATCGATATTGAATCCGTAGTACTCAGCGAGCGAATTCAGCATGTGGAAGTAGTACACATTGCGCCGGTCCCAGCCGCGTATGGCGCCTTCCGCCAGACTCGCCTCGGGGAACAGTATCAGGCGCTCCTCGTCAAAATATTGCTTCACACCCAAGCCATCGCAGCCGCTGCAGGCGCCTGCGGGGTTATTAAAGGAAAACAGGCGGGGCTCCAGTTCATCTATGCTATGGCCGCACTCGGGGCAGGCGAAGCGTGCGGAAAAACTGATGTCCTTGTCACTGCTCTCCATATAACTGATCGACGCCAGTCCATCGGTCAAGCCCAGGGCGGTCTCAAACGACTCTGCCAGGCGGATACCCAGGTCCTGGCGTACCTTGAAGCGGTCCACCACCACCTCGATACGATGCTTCTTTTTCTTATCGAGGACCGGCACATCGTCAAGATCGGTAACGATTCCGTTAATGCGGGCGCGGACGAAGCCTCCGCCCCGCAGCTCCTCAAGCACGTGCAGATGTTCACCTTTGCGTTCGCGCACTACCGGCGCCAGCAGCATGAGTTTGGTGTCCTCCGGTAAGGCCAGGACTGTATCCACCATTTGGCTCACGGTCTGGGCCTGCAGGGTTATGCCGTGGTCGGGGCAGCGTGGTTCCCCTACGCGGGCATACAGTAGGCGCAGATAATCATAAATCTCGGTGATGGTACCGACCGTGGAGCGAGGGTTGTGGGAGGTCGATTTCTGCTCAATGGAGATGGCCGGTGACAGACCCTCGATATGGTCCATATCCGGTTTTTCCATGATGGAAAGAAACTGGCGGGCATAGGTGGACAGTGATTCCACGTAGCGGCGCTGTCCCTCGGCGTAGAGGGTGTCAAAGGCCAGGGACGACTTACCGGAGCCGGACAGGCCGGTGATGACAACCAGCTTGTCACGGGGAATATCCAGGTCGATGTTTTTGAGATTGTGGGTCCGCGCCCCGCGTACTTGAATGGTGTCCATAAAACCTCTGGTGCTGCTCAGAAACCGAAACCGAGCAGTATATGCCCAGAGCCGCACGGGTGGCAAAATCCTGGCCTATATTTCAGCGGATGCAGGTGTAAGGATGTCCCGCAGCCAGTGAAACTGATAGTATATGCCGCTGCTTTTCTGTCTGACTCCTGGTGAACCAATCCGAGTGATAACCGCAAATCCCATGACGTCACAGGAGCGGCGCACAGTAGCGTCGCTTGCACTGCTGTACTGTTTCCGCATGCTGGGCCTGTTCATGGTACTGCCGTTGCTTGCATTGTATGCAGCGGACTTGCCAGGCGCGACGCCCACCCTCATCGGCCTGGCTATGGGTATGTATGGACTGGCCAATGCCCTGTTACAGATCCCCCTCGGCTGGCTGTCTGACAGGGTCGGTCGTAAGCCCGTCATCATTGCGGGGCTGGTGCTGTTTGCCCTGGGCAGCGTCGTGGCAGGCATGGCCGACAGTGTCATGGGCATTATTGTGGGGCGCACACTGCAAGGTGCCGGAGCGATCTCCAGTACCCTGATGGCCCTGGTAGCGGATTTGACCCGTGAGGAACAGCGTACTAAAGCCATGGCGGTAGTAGGGATGAGTATCGGCCTGTCTTTTGCCGTAGGGCTGGTGCTTGGACCTGCAGTGGCAACGTTTGGGGGCCTTCCGACGGTGTTCTGGTTCACCGCGGTGCTCGCTGGCTCCGGTATCGTTATCCTGATCCTGCTGGTGCCACCATCCCCACCGGTCAGTGGTGTCGATCACATCGAGGTGGGAGTCAGCCTGGGGTTGATCCGACGTGGCTTGCAGGACATGGCACTGGTGCGGCTCAATTTCGGGGTCTTCGTACTACACTTCATCCTGGTGGCGTTCTTTCTGGAGGTTCCCGGGCTTATCGAGCAGACGCTGGGCGTTGACCGGGAGAAACACTGGATGGTGTATCTGCCGGTGCTCGCGCTCTCGTTGGCCGGTATGGTGCCATTGATGATCCTGGCGGAGCGAGGCGGGCGGCTGCGTCAGATGTTCCTGTTGGCTATTGCACTGGTTTTTGTGGCAATAGCCACCCTGGATTACGCCGCGTCAACCCCATTGTTATACGGTGGCCTGTGGTTGTTCTTTGTGGGTTTTAATTATCTGGAGGCGACGCTCCCGTCGCTGCTGAGCAAGACGGTATCAGCGGGCAGCAAGGGCACTGCGATGGGCGTTTACTCCACCTGCCAGTTTATGGGCGCATTCGCTGGTGGCGCCGGTGGTGGTTGGCTGTTGGAGCACCTTGGCGAGGGTATGCTGAGTAGCGTGTGCCTTGCGCTGGCCGTTGTCTGGTGGCTGGTGGTGTTGCGAGCGCCCCGGTCTAGCTGGGGTGAAAAATGTCACCACCAGCCCGTTACCTGGCGTCTAATCTTTAAGCTGCGTAAGCTTTCTGCGTCAGGATTAACTGCCGCTGCCGGCTCAATTGGTGGACTTTGGACGGGGTTGCTGTCGCAATTGGAGGTTGGGGTTGCTATAGTCGACTCCCGATCCAGTATTGATTCTGTGTCAGAAATGAGGAAATTTTATGGCCGCACGGGGCGTGAACAAAGTCATCCTGGTAGGTAACCTGGGAAATGATCCGGAGACCCGTTTTTTCCCTGATGGTGGCGCGGTGACCAATGCCAGTATCGCCACCAGTGAGAGTTGGAAGGATAAGCAAACAGGGCAAATGCAGGAGCGTACCGAGTGGCACCGGGTGGTTTTTCGCGATCGAGGAAATTTCAGGCTGGGTCAGATCGCTGGAGAGTATTTGAAAAAGGGCTCCAAGGTTTATGTTGAGGGCTCCCTGCATACCCGCAAATGGCAGGATAAAGACGGCCAGGATCGTTACATAACAGAAATTGTGGTCAATGAAATGCAGATGCTGGATTCTCGAGGCGCCGGCCAGGCTGGCGGTTCTCAGGAGTCCGGCGACTTCGCCCCCAGTGCCCCCCGATCTGCTCCGGCCAAACAAGCGGCTGATACCGGGGCTCCACCGGCCGGTGATTACGGTAGCTTCGATGACGATATCCCCTTTTAGCCGGGGTAGCGTCAAATGACTGGTCAGTAGGATTCGGTGGGTGGAACATCTAAGGTGCGTGTACTCATACTGGGATCCGATACGCCT
The DNA here is from genome assembly GCA_963747995.1 of uncultured Gammaproteobacteria bacterium. GTDB lineage: Bacteria > Pseudomonadota > Gammaproteobacteria > Pseudomonadales > Halieaceae > Marimicrobium. Next base: position 126,003 of record CAVVHD010000011.1, read on the forward strand.
TTAGGCATGGCGCTGGTCCATCGGCAAGCGCTTCTGGGACGCCATGAAATAGTACCCATGAGTCGCTCGGCGTGCCGCTGGAAGAGTGAGCGACAGGCGAAAAAAAGTGTTGTAAGAGCTCAAAGCGATATCGTGGTCGACGTTCGCATCGAAGCCGCTGGAGATGGTGGCCTCCAGATTCAGGAGCTGGATCTACAACGCTGTCATTGGGTGGCCAAGGCCTGCCAACGGACCGATACCGCTTATCTGTATGTCTCCAGTTCGCGCGTGTTCTCCGGTCAATTGGACCGCTCCTACGTGGAGCAGGATGCGCCGGATAACGAGGAAGCCGTGGGTCTGCTGCTGTCTAGAGCTGAACATGTAGTAGCAGATGCCTGTGGGCGCCACTTGATACTGCGGCTTGGTCCGATCTTTTCCTATGAGGGAACAAACCTCATCACCCAGATGCTGGGTCCTTTGCGCGAGGGAGATAGCCTGATCCTGGATAATAACCTGCGTGGTTGCCCGGTGGCCGCTGACGATGGGGCGCGGGTAATACTGGCCCTGCTGGACCAACTTGGCACTGGCCTGGAGCCCTGGGGAATCTATCATTATGGCAGCTCCGATACTGCCACCTATTATGAATTTGCCGAAGCACTGCTGGCTTCCGCTTCCCAGTTTTTTGAGTTCAGTTCCTCAGCGGTGCAACTGGAGCGCGAGCCCGAGGGTCTGAGGCCGTTGAACCGAACACTGAACTGCAGCAAGATTCGCAATACCTTTGCCATCAGGCAGGTTCCCTGGCGCAGTGCAATCGGTGATTTGGTGAAGCACTATTACGAACAGCAGTAGGGAGAACACCCATGCCTAAAGCAACCAAGGGTAGCTCACAGCGGTTGTCTGTAGCGGTACTTACGGTGTCGGATTCTCGCACCGGGGAGAACGATACCTCCGGAGACTATCTGGTACAGGCGTTGGAGGCGTGCGGACATCAAACCGGCGGTAGGGCGATAGTCCGTGACGACATTTACCAGATACGCGCTGTACTGTCGGCCTGGATCGCGGATGTGAACATTAACGCGGTACTCATTACTGGCGGAACGGGATTTTCCGGGCGCGACTCTACTCCCGAGGCGGTGAGACCACTCTTCGACAAGGACATTGAGGGTTTTGGCGAGGTATTCCGGGCACTGTCCTATGCCGAGATCGGCTCATCCACAGTGCAGTCACGCGCTCTGGCGGGTTTCGCCAACGATACCGTGATATTCTGTATGCCGGGTTCCACCGGTGCCTGCAAGACTGCCTGGAACGGGCTAATTCGCGAGCAATTGGACAGCAGTCATCGCCCTTGTAATTTTGTGGGGGTGCTCAGGGTGCGGGAACAGGGCCATTGAGTAGCTTGCTGCCGGTTGCTGAGGCACTGGCGCGGCTTCGCGGTGCTGCCCGCCCGTTAGCGGAAACCATTGCGGTGCCCCTGTTGGATGCTCTGGGCCATGTGCTTGCAGCGAGTGTCATGTCTTCTATTGACGTCCCCCCGGCAGACAACAGCGCCATGGACGGTTACGCACTGCGCGCCAGCGAGGCCGGGCAAGCTCTGCTGGTAAGCCAGCGCATCCCTGCCGGCACAGTGGGAGCTACGCTGGCATCAGGAACCGCCGCACGAATTTTCACCGGCGCAGCCATCCCCGCCGGCGCTGATGCGGTTGTTATGCAGGAAGATTGTACGGAGGTTGCCGGCGTGGTGTCGGTGTCAGCGCCAGTCAGCGCGGGTCAAAACATTCGCCCCCGTGGCCAGGATATCAGGGCCGGTGAAATTGTGCTGGTCAGTGGCCGAGTGCTGCGCCCGCAGGATCTCGGCTTACTGGCCTCAGTTGGCTGTGCACAGGTGCAGGTCTATCGGCGTTTGCGGGTGGCGGTACTGTCAACTGGCGACGAATTGATTGAACCGGGTAGTGGCGACTTGCCCGAGGGAAAAATATACAACTCAAATCGCTATACTCTGGCTGGACTACTGCGCTCGATCAATATGGAATTTGTTGATTGTGGATTTGTTGCCGATGATCCGGACGCCACTGCACGGGCGCTGCTTGATGCTGCCGGGCGTGCCGATTGCGTCATCACGACCGGTGGCGTTTCGGTTGGTGAGGAAGATCATGTCAAGAATCAGGTAGAGCGCTTGGGTCGACTGGACCTGTGGAAGCTCGCCATCAAGCCGGGCAAACCCCTCGCTTTCGGCAGTATTGGCAACACACCGTTTATCGGCCTGCCCGGCAATCCCACTTCAGTGTTCGTCACTTTCTGCCTGATTGCCCGGCCTTTCCTGTTGCAGATGCAGGGAGTTGCTGAACCTGAGGCTCCGTGCCTGCTGGCGCAAGCTACCTTCACCGTGAGTAGTCCGGGAACACGCCAGGAGTATTTGCGGGTTACCCTGGAAAACACAGAGCAGGGACTGCGGGCAGTGAAGTACGCCAACCAGAGCTCCGGCGTGCTGAGTTCAGTGAGTCACAGCAACGCTCTGGCGGTTATTCCTGCTGGATTTACGGTACAGCAGGGCGATAGTGTAGAAGTGATACTGTTGGACTCTCTGGCGTAATAGCAGAGACATCGGCGCAGTGCTGTGCGCCGATGTCTTACGCAGGCCGCTAATTTCTATTTGGAATACTTCTGAAATACCAAAGAGGCATTGGTTCCGCCAAAGCCAAAGCTGTTGGACATCACCCGTTGCAAATCGACATTATCCTGACGTGTAAGCGCGATAGGTAATCCTGAGGCTTCTGGATCCAGTTCCTCGATATTTGCCGAGGCCGCGATAAAGCCCCGCTGCTGCATAAGCAGGGAGTAAATGGCTTCTTGCACTCCGGCGGCACCGAGAGAGTGACCCGACAGTGATTTGGTAGAGCCGATCACCGGAATCCGGGCATGGTTCTTGTAAACCTCGCGTACTGCCTTCAATTCCTGGATATCCCCTACCGGCGTACTGGTGCCGTGTGCGTTGATGTAATCCACCGGTCCGTCTACTGTGGCCAGTGCCTGTTGCATGCAGCGCTGTGCGCCCTCGCCTGAGGGGGCCACCATATCGTAGCCATCCGAGGTGGCACCGTAGCCCACCAGCTCCGCGTAGATTTTCGCGCCCCTGGCCCTGGCGTGCTCGAGTTCTTCTACGACCAGCATGCCGCCGCCACCGGCAATGACGAAGCCATCGCGGTTGACGTCATAGGCGCGGGAGGCCCGCTCCGGGGTTTCGTTGTACTTGGTGGACAGCGCGCCCATCGCATCGAACAGGCAGCTGAGGGTCCAGTGTAATTCTTCGCCACCGCCAGCAAACACCACATCCTGTTTGCCCAGCTGAATCTGCTCCATGGCGTTGCCAATACAGTGCGCACTGGTAGAGCAGGCCGAAGAGATCGAATAGTTGACCCCCTTGATCTTGAAGGGAGTCGCCAGGCAGGCAGATACCGTACTGCCCATGGTTTGGGTGACGCGATAGGGGCCAACCCGGCGCAGGCCGCGCTCGCGCATGATGTCGGAAGCTTCGGTCTGGCTCGACGAAGATGCCCCACCCGAACCCGCTATGATTCCCGTGCGCTCGTTGGAGACTTCGGCGGGCTGCAATCCGGCGTCATCGATCGCCCGCTGCATCGCGATATAGGCGTAAGCGGCAGCATTGCCCATGAAGCGCAACTGCTTGCGATCGATATGTGCTTCAATGTCGATGTCCGGTTTGCCGGAAACATGTGAACGCATTCCTGCATCGATCTGTTCCTGGCTCAGGCTGATGCCGGAGCGGCCTTCGTAGAGGGACTTCGAAACCGCATCGGCGTCATTACCCAGGCAGGAGACGATACCCAGTCCTGTGATGACTACTCTTTTGCCCATAAGTCTAAAATGACTCCGTTGACTTGAAGAGACCCACTCGTAATTCTTTTGCGCTGTAAATCTCCCTGCCGTCTACCGACAGGCAGCCATCGGCAATTCCCATTATCAGCTTGCGCTCAATCACGCGTTTGATATTGATGTTATAGACGACTTTGGTCGCACTGGGCAATATCTCTCCGCTGAATTTGACTTCTCCGCAGCCCAGTGCACGTCCCCGCCCCAGGTTGCCACGCCACCCCAGAAAAAATCCCACGAGTTGCCACATGGCATCAAGGCCCAGGCACCCGGGCATGACCGGGTCTCCGGGGAAGTGGCACTGGAAAAACCACAGGTCCGGCCTGATATCCAGCTCGGCGATGATTTCGCCTTTGCCGAAGCTGCCCCCCTCCGAGCTGATATGGGCAATACGATCCACCATCAACATACCGTCTGTGGGGAGTTGGGCGTTGCCCGGGCCAAAGAGTTCACCGTTACCGCAGGCGATCAGTTCATCCCTGGAGTATGCATTCTTGCCTATCATAGATTTTCCAGTATGGTTAAGATTTGGGCGTTGCATGCCCCGGGTTACTCACCCCTTAACCAAATCGGTTGCTTGCCCGAGATAGTAGATGGATGCATTCATCGTGACCATTTTAATAGCTGGGAGTTACAAGTCCAGTGGTTTGCTGGCCAAAAATAGTGCCTTCGGATACCATGAACCGATTTGGCGCTTGTGATTCAGGGCAGCCCAGAACACTAATAATTCAAACTACTTCGCCAGGCTACAGGGGATACAGATGTTAACACCCGTACTTCTTTCCGGTGGTGTCGGTAGCCGCTTGTGGCCGGTCTCACGCGAGACCCACCCTAAGCAGTTTTTGCCGCTGGCCGGGGAAATTACCATGCTGCAGGAAACCCTACGGCGCACCGCTGGATTGGTCGCGGCCGCGCCGTTGGTGGTGTGCAATGAAGAGCATCGCTTTATGGTGGCAGAGCAATTGCGGCAGCTGGATTTGCAGGCCAGTGCGCTGATTCTCGAGCCACAGGGGCGTAACACTGCGCCGGCAGTGGCATTGGCGGCACTGCAGGCGGTAGGCGCGGACCCGGAGTCCATTTTACTGGTACTGCCGGCAGACCACCTGATCAAGGATGTTGACGCCTTTGTCGCAGCGGTGGACAAAGCTCTGCCGCTTGCCCGGGATGGTCGACTGGTGACATTTGGAGTGGTCCCTACCGCACCCGAGACAGGCTATGGTTATATCAAGTGCGGTGCAGTCATAGGTGACGATCTGTATGAACTGGATCGTTTTGTTGAAAAACCGGATGCTACCGCTGCCAGGGACTATCTGGAAAGTGGTAGCTATCTCTGGAACAGCGGCATGTTCCTGATGCGGGCAAAGAGCTATCTGGCTGAGTTGGGCAGGCATGCGCCGGAAATTCTTTCCTGCTGTGAGCAGGCTATGCGCGCGGCGACGGTCGACATGTATTTTGTGCGCCCTGACGCCCAAGCGTTCAAGCATTGTCCGAGTGACAGTATCGACTATGCTGTCATGGAAAAAACCGAAGCCGGTGGCGTGGTCTCGCTCGATTGTGGCTGGAGCGATGTGGGTGCCTGGTCCGCTTTGTGGGAGGTGGCCGAGCGCGACGCGGACGGTAATGTTTGCCGGGGAGATGTCATTTTGGATAACTGTCGTGGCAGTTATTTTCGCAGTGATTCGCGTCTGGTGGCCGCAACGGGGGTGGACAACCTCGTGGTGGTGGAAACCGCCGATGCGATACTTGTAGCTGACCGCAATAATGTCCAGGATGTAAAGCGGATCGTCAATACGCTAAAGCAACTGCAACGCACGGAGGCGTCACTGCACCGGCGCGTTTACCGCCCCTGGGGTTCCTATGAATCCTTGGTGGCCTCTGAACGTTTTCAGGTGAAGCGCATTGTGGTCAATCCGGGACAGCGGCTGTCTTTGCAAATGCATCATCACCGTGCGGAACACTGGATAGTTGTCAAGGGTACCGCTGAGGTGACCTGTGAAGACAAAGTGTTTATGCTCGCAGAAGATGAATCCACGTATATTCCGCTGGGCCATAAGCATAGGCTGACGAACCCGGGGCATATACCGCTGGAAATAATTGAAGTGCAGTCAGGAGCCTATTTGGGCGAGGACGATATTGTGCGCTTTGAAGACGTATACGGTCGTAGTAAGTGAGACCGACTCAACCTGGAGATATATCACTGTGATTAAAAAATGCCTGTTTCCCGTGGCGGGTTATGGTACCCGCTTTCTTCCTGCTACCAAGAGCATGCCCAAGGAGATGCTGCCGGTGGTCAACAAGCCATTGGTGCAATACGGAGTCGAGGAGGCCATTGAGGCGGGTATGACAACCTGTGCGATGGTCACCGGGCGCGGTAAGCGTGCGATAGCCGACCATTTCGATATCAGCTACGAATTGGAGCACCAGATTTCCGGCACGGGTAAGGAAGCTTACCTAACCAGTATTCGTAGCGTTCTGGACAAGGGTATTTTCACTATGGTGCGCCAGCGGGAAATGAAGGGTCTCGGACACGCTATTCTCACCGGTGAAGCGCTGATTGGATATGAGCCCTTCGGCGTGCTGCTTTCCGACGATTTGTGCTTTAACAACGGGCCGGGGGTGTTGGCCCAGATGGCGGAGTTGTACAAACAGTTTCGTTGTTCCATTGTGGCCATTCAGGAGGTGCCGCAGGATGAAACCAATAAATATGGTGTGATCGGTGGTGAGAGCCTTAAGGAGGGCATCTATCGTGTCGATACAATGGTGGAAAAACCTGACCCCAAGGACGCGCCATCGAATCTGGCGATTATCGGGCGCTACATCCTGACGCCGGATATCTTCGATATCCTGCGTGAAACGGGGCCGGGTGCCAACGGTGAAATTCAGCTCACCGATGCCCTGCAGACCCAGGCTCGAAATGGCTGTGTCATGGCCTACAAATTTAAGGGGCGTCGCTTCGATTGCGGCAGTGTCCCAGGGTTTGTGGAGGCCACGAACTTCGTCTACGAACATTATTACCTGAAGAGCTGAGCGGAAACTCCCTGGTGCTAGAAATCACTTGTTTCAAGGCCTACGACATTCGGGGACGCGTACCAGACCAGCTCAATGAGGAGATCGCCCGCCGCATTGGTCGTGCCTTCGCCGATGTGGTCAAACCCCGGCAGGTTGTAGTGGGACATGACATACGCCTGAGCAGTCCAGCCATCAAGGCAGCGGTGACACAGGGTCTGCTTGAGCAGGGCGTAGACGTTTACGATATTGGCTTGTGTGGAACTGAAGAGATCTATTTCGCTACGTCACATGCAGGTATGGACGGTGGTATTGCGATTACTGCCAGTCACAATCCGAAAGACTACAATGGCATGAAGTTCGTACGTGAGGAGTCGCGTCCAATCTCGGGGGACACGGGCCTGTTTGACATCAAGGCAGTGGCTGAACGCGATGAGTTTACAGCTGCAGCGCAGCCGGGAAAATACTACGCGCTGGATACGTCCGAAGCCTACGTGCAGCATTTGTTGTCCTATGTTGATATCACGAGTCTGAAACCCCTTAAAATTGTGGTGGACGCAGGCAATGGCGGTGCCGGTCGAGTAGTGGATCTATTGGAACCGCATCTGCCCTTTGAGTTTATAAAACTGCATCATGAAGCCGACGGCAATTTCCCCAACGGGGTACCCAACCCGTTGTTGCCGGAGAATCGTACTGCCGTTGTTGCGGCTGTGCGCGAACACGGTGCTGATCTTGGGCTGGGCTGGGACGGTGATTTTGACCGTTGTTTTTTCTTCGATGAGCACGGCGATTTCATCGAGGGGTATTATGTTGTAGGTCTACTGGCGGCAGCATTTTTGAAACAGCAGGGTCCGGCGCGCATCGTGCATGACCCACGTTTGACCTGGAACACCATTGATATCGTGCAGTCACTGGGTGGCGAGGCAGTGCAGAGTAAAACCGGACATGCCTTTATCAAGGAGCGTATGCGGCTGGAAAACGCGGTGTATGGTGGCGAAATGAGCGCACACCACTACTTTCGGGATTTCGCCTATTGTGACAGTGGCATGATACCCTGGCTGCTAGTGGCTGGTTTGGTCAGCAGTGGTGGTCAGCCACTGTCTAAATTGGTTGCAGAGCGCATGGCGGCCTATCCCTGTAGCGGCGAAATCAATCGTACTATTGCGAATCCTGCTGCGGTCCTGTCAAAGGTGGAAGATGTCTACGCTAAGCAAGCAAAGTCCGTAGAGCACGTTGATGGCTTGAGTATGTCCATGGGGAATTGGCGTTTCAATCTACGTATGTCTAATACCGAGCCGGTCGTGCGACTTAATGTTGAAAGCCGCGCCGATCCGTCCCTGATGGAAGCCAAAACCATCGAGTTGCTGGCCCTGATCGACGCTTGAGCCGAGTGCAGTGGCAGGGCGTCAGCAAACTGTTCGGCGTCTACAATAATCCGCGGCTATCTATCAGACTTTCGCATGCGGCGCCCGTGGTGCTGTTACTGGTGGGACCTGTCATGCCTCGCGGCTGAGTGATAGCGCAGTAATGCGTTCCAGGGCGCTACGCGCGTTGCTGGCTGGCAGCAGCAGTCAATTTCTCCAGTGCCATATCGTGGAAGTGCCTGGCGCGTGCGCGCGTATAGTCCAGTGCGCCGCAGCGTCTCACAGCAGCGGTGATCTGTTCAATTTGGTCTGAATTTTTTTCGGTGATTGCACGGCGCACCGCAGCTTGTTCAGCTGCATTGCCGTTGAGTAGTGTGTGTATAAGGGGCAGCGTAACTTTGCCTTCCGTGAGGTCATCTCCGACGTTCTTACCCATCGTGGCCGGATTGCCATCATAATCAAGCACATCGTCAATCATCTGGAAGGCGATTCCCAGGTTGAGGCCAAATTCCCGCAGGGTATTCCGGGTCTCCGTGTCCTCGCCCGACAAGGTGGCCGCACCATAGCAGGCAGCCGCGAACAGGACGGCTGTTTTACGCGTGATCACATCCAGATATTGCGTTTCATTCGTGCTGGCGTCGCCGGCGCGCGTCAATTGCAGGACCTCACCTTCAGCGATGATGTTGGTGGTCTCAGCCATATGGGTCAGGATATCCATATCGCCCAGGCGTACCATCAACTGGAAGGCGCGGGTGTAAAGAAAATCACCCACCAGAACAGATGGGGCATTGCCAAACGCTGCATTGGCCGTGGGTCGTCCCCGCCGCAGCGCGGAGATATCGACCACGTCATCATGCAGTAGGGTGGCGGTATGGATAAACTCAATAATTGTGGCAAACGTGATATGCGCTGCATCGGAGCGACCGAGCGCGGCGGCACTGAGCAATACCAGCAGAGGGCGCAGCCGTTTGCCCCCTGCGTCCACGATGTAATGACCGACGTTTTCCACCATTTCGACGCGCGAGTGAAGCTGCTCGACGATGAGCTGATTGACCAGCTCCAGTTCCCGTGCGACTGTGGCATGTATCTGATGCATAGGGTTCAGTGGAGTGAAAAGTGCCCGCGCATGCTAGGGTGCGACCATTGGCCTGTCAAGCTGCAGCGCCACTTGCGGGAGATCTTGCCGGGGTCATTTGCAACTCATTGTTTTTATGAAAATTAGCCCTTGCTCCGGCAGGCCGATTTGCGTAAAATCGCCGCCCTCTGGACGGTGCTGTGCCCACGCGTAGCCGTCACGGGTCAACTCAACTGTTTGTGCCTGGCTCTGCCCCCTTGATTTACAAGGGTTTATTGTGAATGCGAGCAGGCTAATTAAACGGAGCACACTATGTACGCAGTCATTGAAAGCGGTGGCAAGCAACACCGCGTAATTGAGGGCGAAACCCTCAAACTGGAAAAAATTGAAGTGGCCACAGGTGAAACTGTCGAGTTCGACAAGGTTCTGATGGTTGGTGGCGATACGATCAAAATTGGCACTCCGCTGGTTGCAGGCAGCAAGGTAACTGCCGAGGTGATAGCCCACGGTCGTCACAAGAAGGTCAAGATCATTAAATTCAACCGCCGTAAGCACTATCGGAGAGAAACTGGCCATCGCCAATGGTTCACCGAAGTGAAGATTACTGCTATTACGGCTTAAGGGAGGGCTTGGACAATGGCACACAAGAAAGCTGGTGGTAGTACCCGTAACGGGCGTGATTCGGCAAGTAAACGTCTGGGCGTCAAGTGCTTTGGTGGTGAGACAGTCAAGGCCGGTAACATTATCGTACGGCAGCGTGGCACACGCTTTCACGCCGGCAGCAATGTGGGTCTTGGCAAGGACCACACACTGTTTGCAAAGGCTGCAGGCAAGGTGGAATTCATTTCGCGTGGCCCCAAGAACCGTACCTTTGTACAGGTGGTGAGCGCCTGAGTCGGCGGCACAAGCCAAACGATCGAGGGCCTCGTCAATTGACGGGGCTTTTTTTTTATACTCATATGAGTTTTTTGCACAAGCTTCGGGTCAGTAGAGCGCACGAGCAGGCTAATGACGAAGCGAGAGCCCGCTTGAGTCGGGGGTAAATATGAAATTTGTAGACGAGGTCAGTATCAGTGTTTACGCCGGCAAGGGTGGCAATGGCTGCCTGAGCTTCAGGCGTGAGAAGTACATTGAAAAAGGCGGCCCCGATGGGGGCGATGGGGGCGATGGCGGCAGTGTTATCTTTGAGGCCGACGAATCCCTCAACACCATGGTGGATTACCGCTTCAAGCGCAATTACCGCGCCGGCGATGGTGAATCCGGCCGCAGTCGTAATTGTACCGGCCGCAGTGCGGAAGACCTGGTCATGCGGGTGCCCGTGGGAACCACAATTATCGACGAGGATATCGGTGAAGTATTGGGCGATTTGTCAGTCGCCGGGCAAAGATTGGTGGTGGCACAGGGCGGCTTTCATGGCCTTGGTAATGCACGCTTCAAGTCCAGCACCAACCGCGCACCCAGGCAGACTTCCCCGGGCAGTGAAGGAGAAGCCCGCAGCCTGAAACTCGAACTCAAGGTGCTTGCGGATGTGGGCTTGCTGGGCCTGCCCAATGCGGGCAAGTCGACGCTGATACGTGCGGTGTCTTCCGCCAAGCCCAAGGTGGCTGACTACCCTTTCACTACGTTGGTACCCAACCTCGGAGTGGTTAGTGTGGAGGCGCATCGCAGTTTTGTCATGGCCGACATTCCTGGCCTGATTGAGGGTGCCTCGGATGGGGCTGGCCTGGGCATCCGTTTTCTCAAGCACCTGACCCGCAACCGCATCCTGTTGCACCTGGTGGATATGGCCCCGTATGACGGCGTCGAACCGGCTGACGCGGCACTGACTATTGTGCGAGAACTGGAACGCTTCAGTCCGACGCTGGCGCAGCGCGAGCGTTGGCTGGTGCTGAACAAGAGCGACCTGCTGGACGCGGAAACCTTTGCGGAACGGCGTGACGCAGTGTTGGTGGCGCTGGACTGGCATGGCCCCGTGTACTCCATTGCGGCGATCAATGCCGAAGGCACGGCTGCCTTATGTGGCGACCTGATGAGGTACCTGGAGGAGTGTCGCGCCCGGGAAGCGGCAGACCCACAACTGGCCGCGACTGAGCAGGAGCTGCAGAGCCGTATGCAACTGGAAGCCCGGCAGCGCATTGATGAGCTGCGTGCCGAGCTACGCCGCGTGGCGCTGGAAGGCGAGGACGATTTTGATGACGATGACTTCGAGGTTGAAGTTGAGTACCGGCTCTAGGCAGGCGCATGACAGAACGAACTGAAATAGCCAGGTCCCGACGCTGGGTGGTGAAGGTGGGTAGTGCGCTGCTCACGAATGACGGCCGCGGTCTGGACGAGGCCGTGATCTCATCTCTGGTGGATCAGTTGGCACAACTGCGCGGGACCGGCTGTGAGGTGGTGCTGGTCTCCAGCGGCGCCGTGGCAGCGGGCATTGTGCGTCTGGGCTGGACGGCGCGCCCACACCTGATACACGAGCTGCAGGCGGCGGCTGCGGTGGGGCAGTCGGTGCTGGTACAAACCTATGAAAATGCCTTCAAGCGCCACAACATAGCCACCGCCCAGGTGTTGCTGGTGCATGACGATGTGCTTGCCAGGGATCGCTACCTGAATGCGCGCGGTACTCTCAAGACACTGTTGAAACTTGGCGTGATGCCCATCGTCAATGAGAATGACACAGTGGTTACCGAGGAAATTCGCTTCGGGGATAACGACACCCTGGCCGCCTTGGTGGCCAACCTGATCGATGCCGATGTCCTGGTTTTACTGACTGACCAGCAGGGCCTCTACCGCGAGGATCCCCGCCACAATCCCGCTGCGGAGCTGGTTGCAGTGTGTGATGTACATGATCCGACCCTGGATGCCATGGCCGGCGAAGGGGGTAGCCTGGGTCGCGGTGGCATGGTGACGAAGCTGCGCGCAGCGCGTCTGGCAGCGCGTTCGGGCACTGAGACCGTGATTGCTTCGGGCAGGGTAGATAACATTCTGAGCAGCGTTGTTGCCGGTGCCAATGTCGGCACCTGGCTGCGCAGTGGCAAGCAACCGCAGAATGCGCGTAAGCAGTGGCTCGCTGGAATGGTGCAGACGCCGGGCAGCGTGGAACTGGATGAGGGGGCGGTACGCGTGTTGCGTGAATCCGGTCGCAGCCTGTTGGCCGTGGGTGTGCGTGCTGTGGGCGGTAATTTCGCCCGTGGTGACATGGTATCCTGCCGTGATCCGCAGGGCCGCGAGATAGCCCGCGGTCTGGTGAATTACAGCGCCGACGAGACCCGGCGCATCATGGGTTCACCCTCGCAGGAGATAGAGTCCATCCTCGGCTACCAGGTGGACGAGGAACTCATTCACCGGGATAACCTGGTGCTGGTGTAGGCCGCAGCAGCGCCCCGCAGGAGTCCTAGCTTAGCCAGCGTCCCAGGGATGTCTTCACCCAAAGGAAATTCATCAACTTCTTCATCCCCTCCGCGCTTTTTGCGCTGTAGGGATAGCCACTCTGCAGTTTGCCGCCGAAGCGGTCGATCACAATCGGCATTTCGTGGCAGTAGCCACGCATGCCCTTCTTGCCGTTTACCTGCCCCAGCCCTGAGTTCTTCTTTCCGCCAAAGGGCGCAGCGGGAATGCCGTAACTCACTGCCATATCATTGACGCTGCAAGCGCCGGTGTCTATTGCTGCGGCCAGGCGATAGCCTTTTTCCTTGTCTTTGGTCCACACATTGCCATTGAGGCCGAACTCGGAATCGTTGGCCAGTGCCAGTGCTTCGTTTTCACTGCCCACTTTCTGGATACACAGAACAGGACCGAAGGTTTCCAGCAGCATGATATCCATGCGGTTGTCCACTTCGGTAATCACGGTGGGCTCGTAATACAGACCCGGCAGTTCCGGATTGCGGCGCCCGCCCATCAGGATGTTCGCTCCCTTGGCACGGGCGTCTTCCACATGGGCCTCGATGATGGCCATCTGCCGATCCCAGAACACCGCGCCGATATCTTCATTCCAGCCGTGCTGCGGACCCTGGCGCAGACCCTTGCCCTTTTCCAGTACCAGGCGCAGGAACTCGTCGTAGACTTCCTTTACTACATAGATGCGCTCCGTGCCACAGCAGTAGTGCCCGGTGTTCATGCACGAACCTATCCAGGCGCCATCCGCGGCCCGGTCCAGATCCGCATCGGCGCACACGATCATCGCATCGTTGCCGCCCAGTTCCAGTGTGCAGGGAATCAGCTGGCTGGCGCAGGCCTCGGCGACTTTGCGACCGGTGGCCACAGAGCCGGTAAAGGAGACCTTATCCACGCCGCCGCGCACGATGGCAGCACCGGTTTCTCCGTCGCCCAGCAGCACTTGCAGTACGCCCTCAGGCAGCCCTGCCTGACGGAAAATTTCCTCTGCCAGCTTGGCGGAGAACGGGGTGACCTCGGAACCCTTGGCCACTATCGTATTGCCGGCGAGCATAGCCTGTGCTGCCTGGTTCATGACCAGCACGAAGGGTCCGTTCCAGGGCGTGATCAGGCCGATAACACCCAGCGGTTTGTACAGGATACGCAGTTGTTTCATCAGCCCCAGAATGCCGTGTACCTTGCGCTTGCGCGGTGCGAGGAACTTCTGTGCGTTCTTGGCGTAGTAGCAGAGCTGGTCTGCTACTGAAAACACTTCCATGCTCATGGCGTCGGTGCGGGCTTTACCGGTCTCCTTGACCACTGTATCGATGATCTCGTCCTGTCGCGCCAGTACGATCTGCAGCGCGCGTTCGACGATGGCCGCGCGCTCCTTCATGCTGGTGGCGGCCCAGGCGGGCTGTGCCGCTCTGGCTCTGGCGATGGCACTGGCCACATCTTCGGCATTGGCGCAGACCAGTTCGCCAGTGCGCTCCAGCGTGACCGGGCTGCGCAGCTGCAGGTGACGGCGGGAGTCATTGGATTCGATCGGTTCGTAGATAGACATGGCGTCCTCCTCGTGTGATGCCGTTAAACTAGTGGTCATTAGTTTGACTGTCAATGTCTTTTGCGACCACCGTGACTGACTAATAACGTCAGCGCGGCGACACGTCCGCCGAGGCATATCGCCGGGCCTAATGCAGTTGCGATTACAACAGCAGTCGAATGTGGAATAATGCGCGGCGTCCTCACCCAAGCAGGCACCGAGCGCATGACGATGTCGCCAGCCCTACTACTTATTGTCTATTGTCTGGCCATCGCAGGATTCTCGCTGATGGGCGGCCTGTTGCCGACCTGGATCAAGATGACGCACACCCGTACCCAGGTGGTGATGAGTCTCGTCTCAGGACTGATGCTAGGCGTGGCGTTCTATCATCTGCTGCCGCACAGTGTGGCGCTGCTGGGCGGCGCACGTGGTGTGGATACCACGGTCTGGTGGTTGATGATCGGTCTGATTGTCATGTTGCTGCTGCTGCGCGTGTTCCACTTTCACCAGCATGATTTCAGCAAGGAAGAAGGAGTTCAGCACGACCATCACCACCATCACGATGAGCATGTGAGCCCTGTGCACGGCCTCAGTTGGGTCGGCCTTGCGCTGGGCCTGGCAGTGCACACGCTGATCGACGGCGTGGCCCTCGGCGCTGTGATGCATGCGGGCAGCCCCGCAGGTGGCTTGATCGGGATCGGCGTGTTTCTCGCTATCTTCCTGCACAAGCCGTTGGACGCCATGTCCATTGTCACGGTGATGGAGGCCGGTGGCTGGAGCAGGCAAGCGCGCGCGAGCGCCAATCTGGTGTTTGCTCTGATGTGCCCGTTGGGGGCGCTGTTGTTTTTCTTCGGCGTGGATGTGGTGGCGGACAGTCGCAATCACCTGGTGGCCGCAGCACTGGCGTTTTCGGCGGGCGCGTTTATCTGTATTGCCCTGAGCGACCTGCTGCCCGAGGTGCACTTTCACAGTCACGATCGGGCCAAGTTGACCCTCGCGTTTCTGCTGGGTATCGTCGTGGCCTATGGGATTGGCAATGTGGAGCCAGCGGGCTTTCACCCTGCCGCGCAGGAAACGGAGTCAGGTCGCCATGGTTAAACGCGTTATTTACCCGCCAATCTGGCTGTTGCTGGGCCTGATCGCAATCTTTGTCTGCAATGAGTATTATCCTGGCCCGCGTTTTACCAGCCTGGCGGGACAGCTTGCCGGCGGCGTATTCATCATTATCGGACTGGTGTTACTGGTGATTGCCAATGGCTTGTTTACCCGTGCAGGAACAGGTGTCATACCGTTTCGAAATGTGTCCGCACTGGTGACCGGACGGGGTTTACCGCTACACACGTAATCCCATGTACCTGGGCATGGTGGCAGTACTGTTGGGCTGTGCCATTACTGTAGGCGCCAGTGTGGCACTGCTTGTTCCCCCGCTGTTCGCGGTCATCATTGAGATGCGCTTTATTCGACCGGAAGAGGCCATGCTGCGGGGCATTTTTCCCGAACATTATCCGGCCTATTGTCAGCGTGTCAGGCGGTGGATCTAGTACAAGAGTTGAGTCAGGTGGATTGCATCTGGTCCGGGTCCAACCACCCCGTCAGGTGTTCGGTAGCGATGCTCGCCAATGCGGCAATGTGTTGCGGTGTGCTGTTCAGGCACGGGATGTACTCATAGCGCTCACCGCCTGCGGCGAGGAAGTAGTCGCGGTTTTCCACGGCCAGTTCCTCCAGTGTCTCCAGGCAGTCGGCGGCAAAGCCCGGACAGATCACCTGTACTGCCTTGACACCCTGCGCCGGCAGACCTTTGAGGGTGACATCGGTGTAGGGTTTAAGCCACTCCTGTCGGCCAAATCGGGATTGGAAGGTGGTCTGGTAGTCGGTCTCCTGTAACCCCAATTCTGCTGCCACCAGGCGCGAGGTCTTCAGGCATTCGCAGTGGTAGGGGTCACCCTCATCCAGATAGCTTTGCGGCACGCCGTGGTAGGAAAATAACAATTTGTCGGCGCTGCCGTGCTCCTTGCGGTAGGCTCGCACGCTGTCAGCCACTGCGCTGATATAGGCCGGGTGATCGTGATAGTGACTGACAAAACGCAGTTCCGGTAGCCAGCGCCGCTGCGTGAAATCGGCGGCCAGCGCGTCGAAGGTCGAGCCGGTGGTGGCCCCGCTGTACTGTGGATACAGGGGCAGGACCAGCAATTGTCGGACGCCGCGCTGCAACATTCCCTGCAGCACATCGGGAATGGACGGTGCGCCATAACGCATGGCGAACTCCACGATCACCCGGTCACCGAACTGCCGGGTCATGGTGTCCCGCAGGGCATCGGCCTGGTCCTGGGTATGAAAGAGCAGGGGCGAGCCGCGCTGCGTCCACACACTGCGATAGGAGGCGGCGGAGCGGGCGGGGCGAATATTGAGGATGACCCCGTGCAGGATGAACCACCATATCAGCCGCGGCACTTCCACCACCCGGGGGTCGGACAGGAACTCCTTCAGATAGGCTCTGAGGGCTTTCTTTTCCGGCGCCTGTGGTGTGCCGAGGTTGGTGAGCAGAATGCCGATGCGCGGCTGCTGCTCGTGGTTGAAGTTGTCAGTGCCAATATATTTCATGCTGGGGACGATATACGTTTGTACTATCAATGCCAAGTGGAGTCGCTTCTTCAGGCGAGAAGTGTGTCCAGCACCACTGCGGCGAGGAACAGGCTGGTGAACCTGCGGGTGTGGCTAAAGGCGTGGGCAGCGAACCACAGCGGCCAGACATTGGGCGCATAATCCGCAGGGGGTGAATCGGGTTTGGCGTGTTGGAATACACGCAACAGTCGCGGCAGCGCGGGCAGGTTGATGAGCACCAGCAGCAGTGGCCAGCGGAAACTGCCCGCCAGTACCAGTGCGATGCACAG
Source organism: uncultured Gammaproteobacteria bacterium (assembly GCA_963747995.1). Classification (GTDB taxonomy): domain Bacteria; phylum Pseudomonadota; class Gammaproteobacteria; order Pseudomonadales; family Halieaceae; genus Marimicrobium. The sequence goes on from CAVVHD010000011.1 coordinate 143,115, forward strand.
CAGGTACTGCGCGCCGATCATAACTGCCACCGCATAGCGTGCCGGACGCTCACCCATGATGACCGGTAATGTATTGACGCCTTTGCGCCGGTCTGCCTCCAGCTTGTCGATGTGCTTGCCGAACAGCACCGTGGTGGGTCCCAGTGCGAACACGAGGCTGATCCAGGTGACATCAGCGCTCCACTCTCCGGCCAGCACATAGTAGGTGCCGCCGACCATCAGCGGGCCCCACACCAGCAGAACTGCGGGCTCGCCCAGGCCGAAGTATTTCAGCGGCCAGGTGTAGAACAGGACAAAGAAAGCGCCGGCCAGCATCAGGTTCAGGGTCAGGCCGCTGCGCTGGAAAATGAGCCAGCCGCCCAGGAGCAGTGCAATGCCGGCGGTGACACCCAGGTAACGCCAGAACTGTTGTTGGCTCATCAGGCCGTCTTCCAGTACGTGCACGCCGTACTGGTTGCGATAGTAGTTGTCCTTGTCGATACCGCGCCGTGAGTCGGTATAGTCATTGAGCAGATTGTTGGTCGCGTGCGCGAACATCAGCCCCAGTACCGTGGCCAGCCACAGGTTCCACTGAAAGACGTCTGCGCGCCAGGCCATCAGTCCGCCCAGCGCTGCCGCGGTAAATGTCATGAACAGGACGGAGGCCCGGCAGGCGATAAGCCACTTGGCCACCGGATCCAGTGTCTGCCACTCGCTGTGGGACAGCTTGGGCATCTGGTCCAGGGCGCGGCCCCACATCTTACGTCAATCATGGTCTCGGCGGTTATCCTTCGGGCGGATGCTTTGCTAGCTGGGTGTAAAGCGGAACGTTCACGCCCGATAGCGCAAGACTACCCAACTTGCCAGGTGACTGCGAGTGTTGTCGGCAATACTGTTTGGGAAAATCTGCGCGTGTGCTCCTGGGAATTGGTGCGATGACCATCACGGTACCGTGGGGCAGGGGACATTTCAGAATCTGTAGGCTATTCTTGCCGGCGCACATGGCAAATTGGATGATCGCCATGAACTGGGATGCAATTGGAGCCATTGCAGAATTGATCGGGGCGCTGGGCGTTATCGCCTCGCTTCTCTATCTTGCCGGTCAGGTGCGCGCCGGCGCCCGGGCATCCGCCGTTGCGGCCAAACTGGAGTCCACGGGCCTGCTCAACAAGTTCATAGACCTGCTCATTGTGAATCCCGAGCTCAGCGATATTCATATGCGGGGCATCATCAGTCTCGATGCACTCACGAAGGAGGAATACTTGCGATTTTCAAACATGAGTCTAAAGGCTTTCTGGTTCTTTTCAGCAAGTCACTTTCAATTCAGAGAAGGAAGCATTTCTGAAGAAGACTTCTATGAGCATCGGGCGGTACTGCGGTACTGGTTGCGCGGGCAGGGCTGCCGTAGCTGGTGGGCGAAGTTTGGTCGACTATCGATGTCTCCAGTATTCCGCGAGTTTGTCGATGCCAAAATCCGGGACATCGTTGCGGCCGGTTAGCCCATAAGGTCTTAGCTATTGAGCAGATATATGAAGCGCATACCGTGATGAACGATCGACAGATTGGTAACTGGACGCATGACCACGTCTTCAGCCAGGACGAACAGCGCGCGGGGGAGAGGCGCACCATCGTCATTGTGCTTCTCACTGCGGTGATGATGATCGTTGAAATAGCGGCCGGGGTAATTTACAGCTCCATGGCGCTACTGGCGGACGGTCTGCACATGGCCTCCCACGCCACCGCGCTGGGGATTGCCGTTTTTGCCTACGTGGTGTCGCGGCGGCTGGCAGCGGATCGGCGCTTTGCCTTCGGAGTCGGCAAGATCAACAGTCTGGCAGGGTTTGCCAGTGCGGTGATGTTGATGGGATTTGCACTGGTCATGGTGATCGAGAGCACCGATCGCCTGATCAATCCGCTGAACAATTTCCTTTGACCAGGCGTTGATGGTGGCCGTTGTTGGCCTGTTGGTGAATGGCGTCAGTGCGTGGGTGTTGATGTCGACCCCTCATGAGCACGATCATGGACACGACCGCGACCATAATGACGACCACAATCACGCTGACGATCATGCGCATTCGCACCATGGGCATGATCACAACCTGCGCGCCGCCTACCTGCATGTACTGGCGGATGCGCTGACTTCACTGCTGGCGATTGTGGCCCTGCTGGCAGGAAAGTACATGGGCGCGGGTTGGCTGGACCCGGCCATGGGTATTGTGGGCGCGGCACTGGTCGCACGCTGGTCATGGGGTCTCATTCGCGATACGGCGCTGGGTGCTGCTGGATCGCCAGGCCGAAGACCATAGCTTGCTGCGTTGCGGGAAGCGATTGAAGGAAACTCGAGCAGACCGGATCACGGATCTGCACGTGTGGAGTATCGGGCATGGCATCTTCGCAGCAGAGATAGCCATCGTCAGTGACGAACCCAGAACACCGGACTATTATAAATCGCTGATTCCACCGCAACTGGATATCGTCCATGCCACGGTGGAAATACAACATTGTTGCGAACGCCAGGGTGACACTGCAGTTCTCGCCGGATGATCATGTCACCATGATCGGAGGAAAACATGTCCTACAAATGTATTTCGATTGACGATGCCAAAGCGCTGATCGATCAGGGTGACGCCACCATCGCCGATGTTAGAGACGCTGGCTGCGTATCTTGCCAGCAGTATCGAAAACGCAATCCATATTCAGCAGGAAACTATGGAGAGATTTTTGTCAACAGCGGACAAGGACAAGCCACTGATCGTCTATTGCTACCACGGCAATTCCAGCCAGGGCGCGGCGAACTATTTCTTTGACCAGGGTTATAAAGAGGTGTATAGCATGGACGGTGGTTATGAAGCCTGGCGCTTGAAGTACTAGGGCGCGCTTGACGGGGAGAGGAACCTATTTGATGTTTGACGACAAAGAACTGGCAGAGCAAGACCGATGACTGACTACCTGCTGCGGGCGTCCGCGCTACAGGGCTTCCGTGAAACCATGAAGGAGCTGAATGCCGACGCCGATGCTCTTGCTCCGGCGCGCCGGATTGCGGGACGCACTTGAGGATCCGGCAGTCCTGGATTTCCTACCGTAAGTTCCTGTTGTTGCTCGAGGATGCCCGCAAGGCGACTGCATGCCCGCATTTTGGCCTGCAGCTTTCGCGCCACCAGGGTATCACATGCTTGGAACGATTGGCTTCGTGATGCAGCAGGCACCCGATTTACGCTCCGCCATTGAGGCGTTGACGAAGTATTTCAGCCACCACAACCAGGGGGCGCTGGTGTCACTTAGCGTGGAGGATGGACTCGCCCACTGGAGCTTTACCTGCAAACTGCAGGGCAACGCGCCCACCTGGCAACAGGAAGACCTGGCAGCGGGTATCGGGCTGAATCTGCTGCGACTGCTGTGCAAATATGATTGGCGTCCCAACGCCCTCTACCTGACCCATGCACCTACCAAGGACACGCGTCCCTACACGCTGCGTTTTAACTGCCCGGTATTTTTTGCCTGGCACAAGACGCTCATGACCTTCGATGCGGCCATCCTGGATGCGCCTATCCGCGCATCCAACCATGATCTGCACCGCATACTTGAAGACTATTTGAACAACCTCAAGCAGTCCTTCCCCGACGATTACTGCAGCCAGGTCCGATATTTGATCCAGCAAGCCATGTCGGCTGGCGACTGTTCAATAGAACGGGTGGCAGACTTCCTTGCCGTGAACAAACGGACACTGCAGCGGCAACTTCGGGAACACGACACAAGTTACAAGGCGCTGCTGGAGGAAGTGCGCTTCGATTTGGCGCGGCGGTACCTGAGGGAATCAAGCGGCTCGCTGACGACCCTGGCCGACATGCTCTGCTACTCGGAGCTGAGCGCATTTTCAAATGCATTCAGAATCCGTTTTGGCATGTCACCCAGAGAATGGAAGAAGCAGGAGTCGCGTACATCACAATAGCGGCTGCGTACTTCGCGTAGGTCGCTTCCATGTTCAGGCGATACAGATTTCCGACAAACTCATCAAACCGTGTCTGGTCGGGGCCTGTCGGTTGTGTCGCGAAATCGCAATTTTTGGCACTGGATATCAAGTTTGCTGAGGAGAATCGGCCTATGGTTGCGGCCGGCGGGTCCGCGCTCAGCGGGTAGAGACCGCTTGTTAAGTATCAGGGGTAACTCGGTGAAAACAATTTTCTTTGATAGTGATTCTTGGCGTCGGCTTGATCACAACCGGATGCTCGAACGACAACAACGATAACGCTGTCCCTGCCGGGCCTTGCGCCCCATGGATGGATACGAGCTTACAGCCCGAAGCGCGAGCGCAGGCCCTCGTGGCGGCCATGACGCTTGAGCAGAAAATCGACCAGACGCACGGGGATGCGACGCCAGAGGATTTCCGCGTGGTGCTGGGCATTGATGAGTTGTGCATTCCGGCCCTCACAGTGACAAACGGGCCAGCGGGTGTGGGGCCTGGACCACAGATACTGAACAATGTTCCGGCGACCGCGTTGCCATCGCCCCTGCTGCTCGCTTCGACCTGGGATCCGTTGATGGCGCAGGCCTACGGCAATATCCAGGGTTTGGAGATGCTCGCCATCGGTCGCAATTTGCTGGAGGCCCCGGATGTTGATCTGGCTCGTGTGCCGGTGAATGGGCGCACCTTCGAAGCGTATGGGGAGGATCCCTGGCTCGTATCGCGCATTGCGAGTGGCGAACATCCAGGCGATCCAGTCGCATGACATCATCGCCATGGTCAAGCACTACATCGTGAACAACCAGGAGAAGGACCGCAATGTGATTGATGTGCAGGTCAGCGAACGTGCGCTGCGCGAGCTCTATCTGCAGCCCTTCGAAGCCGCGGTGCGCGAGGCGAACGTCGCCTCGGTGATGTGCTCCTACAATTCGGTCAATGGCGCGTTCAGTTGCGAAAATCAGGAGATTCTCACCCAGATCCTGAAGGAGGAGTGGGGTTTTGACGGGTTCGTGCAGTCGGACTTCTTCGCAATGAAATCCACCGTCAAATCGGCCAATGCCGGCATGGACCTGGAGATGCCGAAGTCACAGTTCTACGGTGCGCCCCTGCTTGCCGCCGTCACGGAAGGATCGGTTAAAGAGTCGCGGATAGATGACATGCTGCTGCGCCGCTTCAGCGCCATGTTCCGCTTCGGGCTGTTCGACAACGCACCGAGCCTGTCGCCCATTCCGGTTGAAGAGCACGCGAAAATTGCCCGGGAGATTGGCGCAGCCGGCTCAGTGCTGCTGCGCAATGAGGGCGGCCTGTTGCCGCTTGATGCGACAAAAACAATCCGTGTCGCGCTGTTGGGTCCCTGGGCGACACAGGCCGCGACCGGTGGCGGTGGCAGTTCCAAAGTGAATCCGATTCGCGCTGTAACGCCTGCCGAGAGTATTACACGCCGGGTGGAGGGCACGAACGTGCAGCTCACCATTGACGGCAGCGCCGACCCGGCAAAAGCTGCGCAATTGGCAGCCGCGGCGGATATAGCCGTTGTCGTGGTTGGCAGCTTTGAATCGGAGGGTGCGGATCGCCAGACCATGTCATTGCCCGATGGGCAGGATGAATTGGTCGCCGCCATCGCCGCCGCCAACCCCCGCACCATTGTTTTCCTGCACGCCGGTTCCCCCATAACAATGCCATGGGTCGAAGACGTGGCCGCTATTGTTGAAGGCTGGTATCCGGGCGGTGAGGATGGCGAGATTACCGCCGCGCTGCTGTTCGGTGACGCCTATCCATCGGGCAAGCTGCCAATCACCTTCCCCGTGTCGCAAGCAGACGGACCTGCCAATACGCCCGCGCGCTACCCCGGCGTGGATGGCAAGGTATTTTATGACGAGGAGTTGCAGATCGGTTATCGCTGGTTCCAGTCGCAGAATATCGCACCATTATTCCCGTTCGGTTTTGGCTTGTCGTACACCAGCTTCAGTATGACAGACCTCGCGCTGGCGACCAGCGAGCTTGCTGCGGGAGAACCCCTGGGTTTGCAGGTGCGGGTCAGTAACACAGGGAAACGTGAGGGCGCCGAGGTGGTGCAGGTGTATGTCTCCTACCCTGCGGAATTGAACGAGCCGCCGAAGCAGCTGCGCGCTTTTCACAAGGCTGCACTGCAACCCGGTGAATCGAAAATGGTGGATCTAACCCTTGACACTCGCGCACTGGCGATCTGGGATACAGCGACGCACGACTGGGTAGTAAAACCCGGCACTTATAAAATTCTGGTCGGCAATTCTTCCAGCAATACACCGCTCGAAGCGGCCGTGACCGTGCGGTGATTTGAAAAGGAAATATGCACATGAAATTGAACAAAGGAATTTTGTCACACCGGCAATGTGAATGGATTGCCAATAATGCTGCCGCGGGTATTAGTCAACTTGGTTTGTGTCCAAGGCCGGGCTTCAGATTCAGCATTCCACCCATAAGAGAGGATAGAAGCACCATGAAGCAAATAGAAATGAACAGAAAACTGTCGCTCTGCGTGGGCATTCTATTGAGCTTGCTGGGCGCCATCGCCCACGCAGAGGGGGCGAAGCCGCTTAACATCCTGGTGATCTTTGGCGACGACATCGGTTATCAGAATGTTTCGTCTTTCGGGGGTGACATCATGGGCGTGAAGACCCCGAATATCGATCGCATTGGTCGCGAAGGATTGCGTTTGACGAGCGTTCTATGCCCAGCCCAGCTGCACGGCCGGCCGTGCCGCTTTCATCACTGGTCAGTTGCCCGTGCGCACAGGACTGACGACGGTCGGGCACCACCGGGTTCGCCCGCCGGCCTGCAAAAGGAGGATATCACACTCGCGGAGATTCTTAAGACACGCGGTTACTCGACGGCCCAGTTCGGCAAGAACCACTTGGGTGATCTCGAACAACACCTGCCGCACCGCCACGGCTTCGACGAATTCTGGGGTAATCTGTACCACCTGAATGCCAACGAGGACCTGGAGGACCCGGATCGGCCGACCGGCCCCGAATTTCGCAAGAAGTTTGACCCACGCGGTGTTGTCTCGGGTACAGCCGACGGTCCAACCAAGGACGAAGGCCCGCTTACAGTGAAGCGAATGGAGACCTTCGATGACGAAGTCGGTGGCCAAGTCGCTGGATTATCTGGATCGCCGCGCTAAGGATGGAAAGTCGTTTTTCCTGTGGCACAACTCGACGCGCAACCACGTTTTTATGCACCTGAAAGACGCTGCGCAAGGCCAGTCGCGCGCCGGCAAGGAAGATATGTATGGCAACGGCGTTGAAGGAGCACGACGCACACGTAGGCCAACTGCTGGACAAGCTGGCGCAGACAGGACTCGATAAACATACCATCGTTATTTACACCACCGACAACGGCGCCTACCAGTACATGTGGCCCGAGGGCGGCACGTCGCCGTTTCGTGGTGACAAGGGCACCACTTGGGAGGGCGGCGTGCGTGTGCCCTTCGTGATGCGCTGGCCGGGTGCCCCGGCCGGCCGGGTAAGTAGCCAAATTGTTGACATGACCGACTTATTGCCCACACTCGCAGCAGCAGCTGGCGAAACGGACATCGTTGACAAGCTGAAAAAGGGTACTATCGATCGGTGGCCGCGACTTCAAGGTGCACCTCGATGGCGTCGATCAGACCGCATTATTCACGGGCAAGAGCGAGGAATCCGCACGTAAGCACATCTTCTACTACGACGAAACCGTGCTCACGGCCATTCGCTACAAGCAGTTCAAAGTCACATTCTCGGCAAAAATGGACGGGCACTGGGACGATCCGCTGCTGAACCTGGGGCGACCAGAAGTCACCAATCTGCTGATGGACCCGTTCGAGCGGCAGTGGGGCAATGGGAACCGCATATACGCCGAGCATCAAGGGCTGGGTACTCACGCCGATGCTGGGTCTGGCCATGGAACACCTTGCCAGCTTCAAGGACTTTCCGGTGCGCCAGGTGGGCCTCAGTGCCGACGTGGGCAAGACCATTGAAGGCGTGCAGTCCCAGATACTAAAAATGCAGCAAACGCAGTGATGGAGAGGGCAATTCGTAAAAGCGGAGTACGCAGTGTTGCGTTCGACCTGCGCGCGACGTACTGCAATGGCTCTGTGCCTGACGGGCGCGGCGGGAGCACTAGCCTCGGAGGGAGGGACGGGACACTACATTCCGGGCGGCACGGCAACATTAATTGATCTCCCGCCGACAACGCCCGGTTGGTTCTTTAAGCCAATGGTATCTCCATTACAACGGCAATGCATCCGCTTCGACGAGCGTCCCGATGCAGGGACCTCGTTGCAGACTCACGTGCGAAAAGCGACACCTTAGTGTTCGGCGGCGTCTATACCTTCGAGCCACGGTGTCGTGGGCGCCCATTACAGCGCCGGTGCCTATCTGCCTTACGTCTGGATGGACGTCGAGGCGAGCCTTAAGACGGCGTTCGGGGCAGTGAGCCGCAACGACCGCAGATCGGGCATCGGTGACATGACCGTGGTCCCGATCATGCTCGCGTGGAAAACCGACTAGTGGCAGAACAATGCCATGTTGCCGGTCTATGCGCCGACAGGTGACATACGAAAAGGGCAGCCTTGCCAATCCAGCACTGAATTACTGGACGTACGATCCAAAGGTCGGGAGTGTCCTACAATAAGGAAAAAAATGGTTTTAATGCGCCCTGTTACGCTGGCATTGCCATCAATACCGAAAATAACGCGCACAAACTACGAGAGCGGCTCGATTTTGCATTTCGAAGGCAGCGTGCAGCAATTCTTGCCGGTCGGCCCGTGATTGCTTGGCATTGGAGCGCAAGCGTTTTATCTCGACCAAGTGACTCGCGACAGCGGTGGGGCGCGCGCCTTGGCGGCTTCAAGGGCCGCACCGCTGGCATCGGGCCGGTGTTGAGGCTATATCATGCCGCGCGATACAAACGTTCGTCGCGGAATTGCGATGGTTACCGGAAATGGAAATCAAAAATCGGCTTAAGGGTGATTACATGTGGCTGAAACTCGTTTATCAGTTTTGATTTACTTCAAGCCGAGTTTGCAATTAAAGAGATGAAAGCTATGAAATTCGTTCCTGTATGACTTGTTTCAACGTTTTTCCTGACCTCGGCATGCTGCTCGGCACCCTGTTGACCACAGCCGCCATTGCGCAGGAAATCCTGCCGTTCCCACCCACGCCGTCCGCGTCCACGCCGGGTTTGACCATACAGGACTCCACCTACAAGAAGCGCGTCGAGCCCAGGCGTCTGCCCGAGGACGCACCGAACATCCTGATCATCCTGATGGATGATATCGGGCCGGCGACAGCTGCGACGTATGGCGGCGAGATCAACACGCCGACGCTCGACCGCGTCGCGAAGTCCGGGGTGTCCTTCAACCGCTTTCATACCACCGCGATGTGTTCGCCCACGCGGGCTGCGTTGTTGACCGGGCGCAACCACACGCGCGTCGGCAACGGCCAGATCGCCGCTCTGGCCAACGATTTCGACGGTTTTAGCGGAGTGATTCCGAAGACATCGGCGACGATTGCCGAAGTGCTGAAAAATTACGGTTACAGCACCGGTGCCTGGGGCAAATGGCACAACACGCCCGAGGAACACGTTACCAGCATGGGACCGTTCGATTACTGGCCGACCGGTTATGGCTTCCAGTATTTTTATGGCTTCATGGCGGGTGAAGCTTCGCAGTACGAGCCGCAGATGATGCGCAATACTGCGGCCGTGAACCCGCATGAGATCGAGCGCAAGGGGTATCACCTCACCGAGGATATCGCGACGGACGCCATCAAGTGGCTGCGTGAGCAGCAGGCCTACGCGCCCGACAAACCCTTCTTCATGTATTGGGCGCCCGGTGCCGTGCACGGTCCGCACCAGGTTATGAAGGAGTGGGCCGACAAATACAAAGGTAAGTTTGACGACGGCTGGGACAAGTACCGCGAGCGCGCGTTTGCCAACGCCAAGGCGAAAGGGTGGATTCCCGAGAATGCGCAACTCACACCGCGCCCTGCCTCGATGGCTGCGTGGGATTCGATTCCCGAGTCAGAAAAGCCCTTCCAGCGCCGTCTTATGGAAGTCTATGCTGGTTTCACCGAACACGCCGACTACAACGCAGGGCGCGTCATTGCCGAAATTGAGCGCCAGGGCAAACTGGATAACACCCTCATCTTTTACATCTGGGGTGACAACGGCTCCTCTGCCGAAGGTCTTAACGGCACTATCAGCGAGCAGCTCGCACAGAATGGGATTCCGACCACGATACCGCAACACCTTAAGGCGCTGGATGAACTGGGCGGCCTCGATGCCCTCGGTGGTCCGCAGACCGACAATATGTATCACGCCGGCTGGGCCTGGGCGGGTGGCACGCCTTATAAGGGCACCAAACTCATGGGTGCCTACTTTGGTGGCATACGCAATCCGCTGGCCGTCTCCTGGCCTCGTGGCATCAAGGCGAGTCCGATCGCACGGCCACAGTTCCATCATGTCATTGACATTGCGCCGACCATCTATGAAGTCACCGGGATCACCCCGCCGCGCATGGTGAATGGTTTCGAGCAGGATTCGTTCGATGGTGTCAGCATGGTGTATGCCTTCGCCGATGCCGCAGCGAAAGGTCGGCGCACGACCCAGTTCTTCGACATCATGGCCAGTCGCGGCATCTATCACGAGGGCTGGTTTGCCAGTGCTCCCGGGCTGCGCGAGCCTTGGGTGGGTGGTTTGCCGAAGGGCATCAAGGAATGGTCGCCGCTAACGGACAAGTGGGAGCTCTACAACATCGATGAGGACTGGAGCCAGGCCAATGACCTCGCCGCAAAAAATCCGCAGAAACTCGAAGAGATGAAAGCACTCTTTATTGAGGAATCCGAGAAGAACAAGAACATGCCCATCGGCGGCGGCCTGTGGTCAACCGCCATGTACCATCCGGAGGATGCACCGCGCTCGTCGGTCACGCAATGGACGTTCGAGGGCCCCATGACCGGGATGTCGGAGTCTGCCGCGCCCAAACTGGGCATTGTCGATACCGTGGTGAGCATGGACGTGGACATGCCTGCGAATGCCAACGGCGTGTTGTATGCGCTGGGTGGTTTCTCCGGCGGACTGGCACTGTATGTGAAGAACGGCGTATTGAATTATGAGTACAACCAGTTCGAGGTCTTGCGCACGAAAATCCAGTCCGGGGACAAACTCCCGACTGGCAAGGTGAAGATCGAAGTCGAATCGAAGCTGGTCGACAAAGTCGGCGGTGCCATGGACATCACCCTGAAAGCCAATGGCAAGGTGGTGGGGCAGGGGCAGGTACCGCGTGCTATCTCGCTGCACTTCACCACGAATGAGTCACTGGATTTCGGCAGCGATACTTTTTCGCCGGTGTCCCTGGATTACTATGAGCAGGCGCCATTCCCCTTTACCGGGAAAATTGGCACAACGAAGGTCGCGTACGCGAAGAAGTAGTGATTCCACCTGCCTGCGTCTTGCCAGTCGGCGGGCGCGGCGACAATTTAAGCCGTTGAGTATTTTTACTCACCCAAGGAGATTTGACATGAAAAAAATCGCATTAAGTTTGTTAATCTGCGCCTCTGTCCTGCAAACCAGTGTCGCTCTGGCCGGCGTGGTCAATCCGGATTGCACCGCCGAGAAGGCGGCCAAGAGCGCCGCCGCCAAGGCAACCGTTGGCGTGGGCGGACGTTGCTCGCCCGCAGAAGCCGCCAAGGATACAGGTAAGAAGGTGGCCGGCGTCGAGGACAAGGGGCCGCTCAAGAAGGCTACCAGTAAGGACCACAACCCCGTCGAGAAAGCGAAGGACGCCGCGAAAGCCGTGGTGAACTGAGTGTCTGGTCGAATGCCGCGCCGCTTGCGCAGCCATTTATAACAGTAAGGAGTGTGTCAATGATGATCCGCAACTGGGTAGTGGGCAGCCTTGCTGCCGTGTGGGCTTGCACCGCGCAAGCGGTGGCACCCGTCGATGACGGCTCGGTGCTGCCGTTTCCGTCGGTGCCATCGGCCAGTGTCGCCAAGCCGCGCCTGCAGGACTCGGTGCATACGCGCCGCGCGCAGCCACAGCACCTCAAGGCGGATGCGCCCAACGTGCTGATTATTCTGCTCGACGATGTCGGCTTCGGCCAGGCGTCCACCTTCGGCGGCGAAATCAACACGCCCACATTATCCAAACTGGCGGACGAGGGTATCAGCTACAACACCTTCCATACGACCGCGATCTGCTCGCCGACGCGCGCCGCGCTGCTCACCGGCCGCAATCACCAGCGTGTCGGTAGTGGCACCATCGCTGAACGCGCGGTGGATTGGGACGGCTACACCGGCGTGATCCCGCGTACCTCTGCTACGCTGGCGAAAGTGTTGGGTGAGTATGGCTACAAAACGGCGGCATTCGGCAAATGGCATAACACGCCGGCTGACCAGACCACCGCCATGGGACCATTCACCCTGTGGCCCACGGGCGAGGGCATCGGCTTTGACTATTTCTACGGCTTTCTGGCCGGTGAAACGTCGCAGTGGGAGCCGCGGCTGTTTGAAAACCTGACTGCGATTGAGCCACCCCATGACGAGAGCTATCACCTCAGTGACGATCTGGCGCAGCGCGCTGTTGACTGGCTGCGCAAGCGCCAGGCCTTCGCGCCCGACCAGCCGTTTCTACTCTATTGGGCGCCCGGTGCGGGGCATGGGCCGCACCAGGTTGGCAAGGAGTGGTCAGAAAAATACAAGGGCAAATTCAACGACGGTTGGGATGCCTATCGTGGGCGTGTGTTCGCGCGCCAGAAGCAACTCGGCTGGATACCGGCTGACACCCAGCTGACGCCGCGCAACCCGACGATGCCGGGATGGGATAGCATTCCCCAGGAGCAGCGCGCATTCCAGACGCGCCTGATGGAAGTTTTCGCCGGTTTTGTTGAGCACGTGGATGTGCAGGCGGGCAAGGTGATTGCTGAACTCGAGCGCCAGGGTATTCGCGACAACACCATTGTGATTTACATTTTCGGCGACAACGGCGCCAGCGCCGAAGGTCAGAACGGCACCATCAGTGAGCTGCTGGCACAGAACGGCATCCCCAACACCGTCGAGCAGCAACTGGTAGCGCTCGACAAGATCGGCGGCCTCGATGCGCTCGGTACTGCCGTGACCGACAGCATGTACCACGCGGGCTGGGCCTGGGCGGGCAACACCCCGTTCAAGAACACGAAGCTGGTGGCCTCGCATTTTGGCGGCACGCGCAATCCGATGGTGATCTCCTGGCCAAAAGGCATCAAGCCGGATAAAACACCGCGCGCGCAGTTCAGCCATGTCAACGATATTGTGCCGACGCTGTACGAGGTGATTGGCATTACGCCGCCGCAGGTGGTCGACGGCTTCAAGCAGGACCCGATGGATGGGGTGAGCCTGGCCTACACCTTCAACAATGCAAAGGCGCCGACGCGCAAGAAGGTGCAGTACTTTGATAACAATGGCAGCCGTGCGATTTACGACAACGGCTGGGTCGCGGCCACCTTTGGTCCGCTGGTGCCGTGGCTGCCGGGTGCGCCCGGCTTGGCCGAGTGGGATTCGGCCAAGGATACCTGGGAGCTGTATGACATAACCAAGGACTTCTCCGAGGCCAACGATCTGGCTGCGCAAGATCCGAAGCGGCTGGCGCAACTGCAAAAAACGTTTGATGAGCAGGCTGTCGCCAACCAGGTCTACCCGCTCGGCGCGGGTATCTGGCTGCGCCTGCACCCCGAGGATCGGATCAAGTCACCCTTCACCAGCTGGCAGTTCGACGCGACCACCACGCGCATGCCTGAGTTCTCCGCGCCAGGCCTTGGCCGTGAGAGCAGCACGGTCACTATCGATGCCGAGCTCGGTGCCAACGCATCGGGCGTGCTGTATGCGCTGGGCGGCTCCGGCGGTGGGCTCGCGCTGTACATGGACAAGGGGCACCTGGTCTACGAGTACAATATGATGATCATTGAGCGTTACATTGCACGCTCAGCCAAAGTGGTACCTGCGGGCAAGCACCAGATCGTGGTGACGACGACGCTGCAAAGCCCGAAACCGATGGCGCCGGCCGAAGTGGTGGTGCAGGTGGACGGGCAGGAAGTGGCGCGCACCACGGTAGCGCGCACGGTGCCTGCGGCGTTCTCTCCCAGCGAGACGTTTGATGTTGGCGTCGATCTGGGTTCGTCGGTAGCAATTGACTATTTCGATCGGAGGCCATTCAGATTCGACGGCCAGATTGAGGGTGTTCGTGTTGACCTGCATCCGATTGCGCGATAATTACGTAGCAGACAGAAGCAGGTACATGGTCGCTATCAAACTATCCCCTTTTGTGGCTGTGCTTGTCCTTGGCGTTGCGCTGACAGGTAGCCTGCCAGCCGCAGCCGAGGAAGCCCAAAGCGGTGACCCGGCGTTAGAAGGGCAGTCGCTGGAGCAGGCTGCCAGCGACCCGACGGCGTCCTTGATGTCGGTGCAGGTACAAAACCTCTACTCGGGCGACTACTACAACCTCGATAATGAAAGCAGCAATACAGTGCAGCTGCGTTCGGCCATCCCGTTTCAGGCGTTTGGCATCGACAACATCGCGCGGGTAACGCTCCCTGTCGTCACCGACGGTCCCAACGGTAGCGGGGTGGGCGACCTGACGGTGTTTGATCTGGCCGCGTTCAACCAGAGCTGGGGGCGATGGGGTGCGGGGCCGGTGTTGTTGGTGCCCCTTGGTGCTGATGATCTGACCGCAGACCAGTGGGCCGCAGGTCCCGCCGTCGGGTTCACTGCGCGCCAGCCCGGGCTACTGTGGGGATTGTTCAACCAGAATCTGTTTTCCTTCTCCGGTGGCGGTGAACAGGAGGTAAACCTCAGTATTTTGCAACCGATCCTCAACTATTCGCTGCCCAAAAAATGGTCGATCGGCACCTCGGAAATGAATCTGGTTTACGACTGGGAGCGCGACGACTGGACTGCTCTGCCCGTGGGGATGAAGCTGGCCAAGTTGGTAAAATTCGGTGCTCTGCCGGTGCAGTTTGTCGGATCCTATGAGTACAATTTCGCGGATGACTACGTCACACCCGAATGGACGTTTAACTTCACGGTGAAGTTTTTGTTCCCGATTTAGAGTACAACGATCGGGCAGTAAGCTCGGGCTAGTACCAGTAATTTTCCCCGCAAAAGAGACACTATAAAGTCTATACTTGCCGGTCGAACCATTCTTGAGCCTCTTTCCGGGCCGCATGTAAATTGATATGACTATAAATCATAACCAACAGTATCTGGTGAGCCCCAGGCCAGCGCTGGTGCGCGACGAGCTGGCGCATATTGGTGCGGGACTGCGCTTCTCCCAAAGCCCGACCAATTACCTGACGCAGCTGCGAACGGAATATGGCGACACCTTTCTGGTCGACGTGTTTGGTTACAAACTGTTCTGTGTGTTTTCTCCCGCGGGTCTGAAAAGTCTTTACGCCGCGAGCGAGGACGAAGCGAGCTTCGGCATGGCCACCTTCGACATGCTGGGTTTCAAGACGCCGCTGGACATTTTTATGGACGCGGATATCGACCTGTTTTATGACCTGCTATTGCCGGAGAAGGTGGCCGCCTACGTCAAGGATTTCTCGGATGTCATCACACAGGTAATTGCGAGCTGGGGCGAGAGCGGCTCCATCGATGTCTTTGACGCCATACGCACGCTGGAACAGCGTGTCGGCTTCAAGGTCTGGATTGGCGAGGAAGCGACACAGGACGGCGTCTGGCAGCAATTCAAAGCGCATTTCGATGTATTGTCGCAGGAGAACGCCTTTGTCAGCCCCCAGCAGACACTGGAAACGCTGACCTCGGGCAAGGCCAAGGAGAAGCAGGCGGTTGCGCACATCATGGCGCTGATGGGCGATATCATTGCGCGGCGTGAAGCCGCTCAAACATGGCCCGATGACAATCTGACGTTTCTGTATCGACGCTTCAGGTCAGAGGATGCGCAGGTCACTCTCAGGAAGGTGACGCACAATATCATCAACGCCAACCAGGGCTTCCTGTCCAATTTGTATGCGGCGCTGGCCTGGTCGCTGATCAATCTCAAGCAGCATCCGGATACACAGCAGCGACTGGAAGCAGAGATTGCCGCCACAAGAGCCCGCTTCGGGGAGAAATTTCCACGAGTCACAGGAGGCGCTGGACAGTATGCGTTTCTGTGAGCAACTGCTGATGGAAAGTGTGCGCCTTGCGCAGCGCTCGATCACGCTCAGAAAAGTGATGAAGGAGATTCAGTTCGACTGCGGCGATACCGTCTATACCATTCAGCCCGGGTGTATACATCACTACGATGCTGTCCGTCATCAATACGCAAACGCCCGAGTTGGCGCGGTTTGACCCGGACCATTACCAGGGCAGGAAAATTGATCCGGCACTGATTGCCCTGGGTAAGGAAACCATCAGTACTTTCGGCCACGGCAGGCACGCCTGCCCGGCGCAAAAGTTTTCCCACAATATGTGCAAGGTGCTGTTGTCGCTGCTGCTGCAAAATTTTGAGTTCGGTAGCCTTGATAAGGCAGTCGAACCCAGCAGCGCGCAGATGGGCGGCGTTTCTCGCGCTTCAGGTGATGTGATGCTCCGTTACTCGAAAAAATACGGCATTTAGACCCAACAAACCCAAATGACACAGTACAATATATCGCAGGTGCCGGGCAGGCGCACACTGCACTACATTTCGAGTTGATTTTACCAATGGTAACAAGAGGCAAGCGCAGGTTCGGTCATCTGGCAGGTAGCCTGGTGCTGCTGCTAATTTCTTCGCTTGTTTCGTTCGGGCTGGCGGAGTATGGATTTAGAATCATTAAGGAATGGAAATGGCGCAATGAAGCCGCTGATTGGACCAGTGAGTTTTTTAAACCGCTTTTGGACAGCCCTTTGGAATATGGACTTCAGCCGGGAGCGGTCCGTGAGAACCTGATTCCTGATACTGGGGTGACCTGGCATTACCGGATCAACGCAGATGGTTTTCGTGGCGAGGATTTCTATCCTGAGAAAGATCGAAAGCGAGTGTTGTTTCTCGGGGATTCCTATACGTTTGGCTGGGCTGTAGATCAGGATGAGGTGTTGAGCGAGTCTGTACAGCGTGTGCTTGCCAAACCGCCCTACAATCTGAATATTCAGGCCTATAACCTCGGTGTGCCAGGCTACAACACGTTTCAGGAATACCATTTGCTAAATCAGGTAGTGGACCGCTATGAACCGGACATGGTGGTGCTCGGCTATGTGATGAATGATGCAGAGCCGCAACAAAGTGTGCCGCAGCGTCTATCCGTGCGCTATAAGTATGTCACATCCTGGATGTTTGCTTATCTCAAAGAACAGATCAATTCCTATATCTTCGACGGCAAGCCTGTTTTAAATACAGGAGTCGTTGATGTACTCGAAGATTATCTTCCGGCAATGCAGAAGAATGGGCCGGCCTGGGTAGAGGCACGTGAAGCTTTTGCAGATATGATAGCGCTGTGCCACAAGCGGAATATTCCATTAATAGTGGTTATTTATCCGGACTATACGCAAGAGTTTGACGATAGGTATTCTTATCAGGCAATTCACGAGGAAGTTTTCGAGTGGGCTGACAAAAGCGGTGTGCGGACTGTGGACATGCTGCCTTATATGAGGGGTAAAGATGCTAACAACTACCGTGTCAAGGGTGACGGCCACCCCAATGGGAAAGCATTCGCAGAGGCCGCGCAGGTGCTTGCGCCAGTGATACATGAATCCCTTGAAGGTTCCCCTCCGTAGCTGTCGGAACAGCGGCCGCACTGCTTAATTGATACCGGATGTTTTGTGTTGCGGTCTGCTAATATCCAGACAATAAAAGTAAGTGCTCAGGTATAGGTCGGTTTATGGTTCTCACAGTCCTAAAGTTATTGAGTATTCTTCTGGTCCTGCTAGGACCGACACTTCTTGCTGGTCGTCGCTTTGGCGCGGCCAGCGCATTTGGCGCGCTTGGTGTCAGCTTGATACTGTCGGGTGGCGCTGGTTTGGTGAGTCCTTACTTGGATTCCCTTTACGTTAAAACCGGCCTGGGATTGAGCCTGCTGGCCTGGTCGGCGTGGATTCAGTTCGCACCATCTAGTTGGTCGTCTTTCATGAATTTCTTGCTAGGAAACTCATGGCGCAGCGGCCTGTTCATTGTGTTGCTCTCCACTGTCGTGCCCTTTGGAAACCTGGAATGGCTGGCGCTCTTGACTACCAATATGGGTCTTATTGAAGCGCATACGCCCATGACCACTCGGCTAATGAATGGTTTTGAGGATTGGCGAGAGGATCAACTTGTTAGCGACACGCAAAGAGAACAGGACCCAGTGCTTTTCTGGCGATCCAAGGCGGGAGTGCCCCCACTCAGTTCCCAAGGCTTCAAGACCTCCATCGAGATGGCGGTCCCCAAACCCAAAAATGTCTATCGCATCATGGCCTATGGGGATTCCAATACGGAAGGGACGGCCAGTATGGATTGGTCGCAGGAGTTGCAAGAGATTCTGCAGTCCCGGAATACACCCGAGCGCATCTATGAAGTGATCAATGCCGGGGTCGGTGGTTACTCCTCCTATCAGGGAGTGCAGCGCTTTCTTCAGGAGTGGGAAACATACCAACCGGACATGGTTCTTGTTTCATTTGGTTGGAACGATCTTCCCGAAGCTCTCGACCGTACCGATAAGGCCTATAAACCGGACTCAGCTGTGGTGGTGAAAATTCTACGTGCATTAGTTCACTACCGCTCCTATCAGGCGATCCAGCACTACGTGGTATCCGATGGATTACATGAGAAAAGGAAAGAGGCTCAATCCCGGGTGCCATTAGATGATTACCTGGAAAACATGGAGAGCTTTAGTGCGATAGGTGACGCGCAGGGTATTGAGGTTGTTTTCCTGACGCGACCCTATCGAGCGACTACCACCGAAATACAAAAAGAGTCCAGTTGGCGCGCCAGGGTGCCAAGCTACAACGAGGCACTGATTAAATTTGCCGAGACAAAGGGTGAGCAACTGATCGACGTGCAGAAGTATTTCGAGACCGAGACCGAGGGACTCTTTTTTGATGAGACACATTTCACCGACCAGGGAATGGTCCAGATGGCGCGGTTCCTGGTTCGTGAGTTCGATGCGCGTGGCTTGCTACGGACCGATCAAGGCAACTCATCAGCCGGAGCTTCCCCGCAACACACGCGCGAACTGGTGCGATAAACACCCAATGCGTTAGCCGGGTTTGCCATCCGCCCGTGGTCGCATGAGCACAGGAACATAGCGCACCAGGAACAGCGAGAATGCGATCATCCACAGCACGGCCGATAGCCGCCAGGCCCACAGGGTGAGGGCAATATCCAGCAATGGCACGAAGGCGCGAATAATGGCGGCGGCGAACACCAGACCGAATGCCGTTGCAAGGTATGCCGGGACCTCCAGTGGACGCCCCGTGTGTCCCAGGGAGACACGCGACATCATGGCCAGGATCATGCCGCCGATGCTGCCGATGGCCAGCAGGTGAATCACGTTTTTACTGGCGGCGGGGTCGCCGCCGGTGATAGCCAGGCCGAACAGCGCCAGCGGGAGGCACAGGTAGCTCAGGTGCATGGACCACAACAGGGGCACACGGAGCGTTTTCCAGCCCTGCCAATGGGCCAGGCGCACGCTGTGTATGACACCTGTGGCCATGTACAGCAGCGCGAGCCCCCAATTGGCGTGCTGCGCAGGCCACAGCGCCATTACCAGTGCGACGAGCGCGATACTGCCGATGGCGAGGTAGTCGAACCAGGCTGGTGCTGGCGTAATCTTCAGTCCCAGGCGGTTACCGGTAAATAGGGGGATAACACGGCCACCGATAATCACCACCAGTACGGTGATCATCCATACTGCGCCATAGTGCAGGCGCGTGCTGCGGACGGGATCGCTCGCGCTCCAGTAGCTGGCGCTATTGAGCAGGGCCAGTGCGAGCAGGACCGGTGGGAATAGCATATTGCGCCACTGGCGCACCGCCCATACCCGTTTGGTGAGCTCGTAGATCAAGAGGGCGATAAACAGCATCTCTGCCACCCAGGCGAATGCTAGTTGTCCCGGCAGCAGCCACAGAATACAGCGCGCGGCCAGCCACAGGCCGAACAGGAGTTGCAGGCGCCAGCCGCGGGTCCCGGGCAGGCCGGTCCACGTTGCCACCGCTGTCAGCAGGAAACCGGCCACCACGGGCAGGGCAAAGCCGAACACCATCTCGTGCGCGTGCCACCAGGGGGGCGACAGGGTGAAGTCCCAGTGCTCCGGCCACCACATCCAGTACAGCCACCGGGCCACGCCCAGCACCGCGAAACTCGCCGCCAGTAGAAAGCCCGGCCTGAATGCCAGCTGCCACAGGGCTGGCGGACTGGTTGTTGCTCCGGCTTGAATACGCTGCATGGAGTGCTCCGCTCCGGCTGAAAATTCAGCCGGGAGGGTATCCCATGACGGCGCGCGCGTTAACACATGCACTTGACCAACTTCCACCTGTGCGAAGCGCGCTGTGGCGCACGCGCTGGGGGGAGGAGCATGGCAGCCAAGCCCACTGCTGTAGCCTGCATCGGTACGAACCCGGACAATGCCGTGATGCGACCCAGCCAGGCCCGCACGTTCGGGTAGCTCTCCAGCGATACATCACCCTCCGGCGCGTGCGCAATGTAGGCATAATTAGCGAGATCGGCGATGGTCGGGTTACTCCCAACTAACCAGTCGCGCCCGTCCAGATGGGACTCCAGCACTCCGAGCAGATTGTGCGCGACTTCAATCGCCCGGTTATGGTCCAGGCTGGCTCCAAAAACGTTCACTAATCTCGCGGCAGCAGGTCCGTAGGCGAGCGGTCCTGCAGCTGCCGACAGGAATCGTTGGACTTCAGCCGCGGCTACTGGGTCGATCGGCAACCAGGTATTGCTGGCATCGTACTGCTCGGCCAGATACACCAGAATAGCGTTGGAGTCCGCGATCACGGTTTTGCCGTCTTCCAGCACCGGGACCTGGCCGAAGCGATTCCTGGCCAGAAACTCTGCCTGCTTGTGTTCGCCTGCGGCCAGATCCACGTCTACCAGTTCAGCGTCCAGGCCCAACAATGACAGCAATAGCTGTGCGCGATGCGAATGGCCGGACAGTGGGTGTCGGTAAAGTCGAATGTTATTCATGATCATTTCTCCTTGGGAAATTAACGCGGCTGCGTATAGGTGGTTTAGAGGCCTAGTGCACTGAGCCCAGGGTGATTGTCCGGCCGTCGGCCCTGGGGCCAGCGGAACAGGCGATCGGATTCATCGATGGGAAGATCGTTGATGCTGGCGTGGCGAACTGCCATCAGGCCAGCCACGCTGAACTCCCAGTTTTCATTGCCGTAACTGCGGTACCAGTGGCCCTCAGAGTCCCGCCATTCGTAGGCGAAACGCACGGCGATACGATTGTCACGGAAAGCCCACAACTCCTTGATGAGGCGGTAATCCAATTCGCGCTCCCACTTGCGCGTAAGCATGGCCACGATTTCTGCGCGACCCACCGGAAACTCGGCGCGGTTGCGCCAACGGCTCTCGGGTGTGTACGCCAGCGACACTTTATCGGGATCGCGACTGATTCCAGGCGTCTTCTGCCAGCCGAATTTTTTCGATCGCGGTCTCTTCGCTAAAGGGCGGCAGCGGCGGCCGGGTTTGATTGTGAATGCTCATTGCTTACTCTTTGAAGACATGGAGGTGCAAAAAAACAGACTTTCTGATTCGGTCTGAGTGAAGATCGTCACGCGAACAACTCCAGGCGCAACCGAGTGCGGGGAATGCCGAGTGTTGTTGCAGTATTGGTCACCGCGCCAATCAAACGCTGCGGTCCACAGACATAGATCACGGCGTCATGCGGTGCAGCGGCCAGCGTCGTCGTAATATCCAGTCGTTTTCCATCCGCTGTGCTGTAAATATGCAGACGATTTCCCAGCTGCCGCTCAAGACGGTCAGCAAAGGCCATCTCAGCGCGGCTGCGCCCGGCATAATACAATTGAAAATCAGCACCTCGTGACGCAAGAGCCATGGCCATAGATTTGATGGGGGTGATCCCGATACCTCCTGCAATCAGCAGCGCAGGCCGCTCATCGTCATGCAGCGCGAAATGATTAGCGGGCATGTCGATGCGCAGTCGGGTGCCTATACGGTAAGTGTCATGTATCGCTGCAGAACCCCCGCTGTCCTCCTCCTGACGCAGCACGGCAATCTCGTAGACATCACGACGGGCCGGGTTGGAGGCAATGGAGTAATGGCGGTCCACTATTTCCCCCGACGGCAGGCGCACGGGAACACGCAGATGAGCGCCAGGCTCCACCGCAGGGAGCTCTCCTCCCTGCGGGTCGCGCAATTCAAACGCCCGCACCCGTGGAGCGAGCTGGCGTACGCCGCTGACTACCAGTTCCAGCTGGCTCTCACCCAGAGTCTCCGGTTCGCCAAGGTTTATAGTCTTTGGCTGGAGTTGTTCGGAGCAGGCGAGCAGGTCTTTGAGGCGACCGATTTCCGCCTGTAATAACGCAAATTGTTCCGCGATCTCCTCCTTGGTAAAGCGCGGGGTAATGTGCTGGGGGCAATTCCAGTCGAAGCCTTCCAACTCAATGATAAAGCCGCGCTCGACCTGCGCCGGGTAGGTATTGTCTTCCAGTCGGGCCAGCAGTTCAGTCTCATCCAGGCCAATGGTGCGCACCCGACCAAGCATTTTCAGCCGGGTGCGATTGGCATAGTCCATAAAAAAGAGCGCCACCCGGTTGTCTGTCCTGAAGTTACCGGTACTGACGTATTGCCGGTTGCCGGAGTAGTCGGCAAAACCGATAGTGCGCTCGTCCAACACTTTCATGAAGCCCACTGGACCACCCCGGTGCTGTATGTAAGGCCAGCCGGTTTCCCCCACACTGGATATGTAAAAGCTGTCCCGGGCGGCGATGAAAACAGCCTCGCGGGCACCCAATCGATGGTTGTAGTCGCTGCCCTCATCCATGCGGGCATACCCCGCGCGGCTTCCTTCTGCTAGTTGGATAGACCTGACAGTGGGGGTAAATGCGATCTCGGCGAACTTGTGAGCCATGTTCAGTTCTCCTCTCTTGTTCGGGGCAGCGGCTCCCTGCACGCTGCAATGTCGCCACTTTCGCAAATTCCATTTATAAAAAGAATAGCCTACTATAGGAATTAATTATTTCTTATAAATGGAATAAAAGATGGATCGTTTCCACCAACTCCAGGTGTATGTCGCAGTGGCCGAAGAAGGGGGATTCGCCGCAGCGGCGCGGCGTTTGCACCTATCTCCCCCGGCGGTGACCCGCGCGGTGGCCGCACTGGAGGACACTCTGGGCACCAAACTACTGAATCGCACAACCCGCTACGTGCGCGCCACAGAAGCGGGCCGACGCTACCTCGAGGATGCACGGCAGATCCTGGCAGGACTGGAGGCCGCCGACGAGGCTGCCGCGGGCATCAATGCCGAGCCCCGCGGCCACCTGGCGGTCACGGCGCCGGTGATGTTTGGGCGACTGTTCGTGATGCCGGGCATTGTCGAGTACCTGGAGCGCTACCCGGCCATGGAAATCGAGGCTGTGTTTCTCGACCGCTCGGTCAACCTGCTGGAGGAGGGTCTGGATGTCGGGGTGCGAATCGGGGAGTTGCCCGATTCCTCCATGCGCGCTCTGCGCGTAGGCTCGGTTCGGCATGTGCTGGTGGCCGCGCAGGCCTACCTGGATCAGCATGCATCGCCTCGGGTGCCACTGGACCTACGAGAGCACACACTGATCGCTTCTACAGCCGGGGGATTTGGCAGCAGTTGGCGCTTCTCTGACCCTGCCGGCGAGCACCCCCTGAAGATTGACGCAAGGTTAGCGGTGACATCAAACGATGCCGTCATAAGCGCCGTACGGGCAGGTTTCGGTATCGCCCGGCTGCTGTCTTACCAGGTAGCTGCGGAAGTCGAGGCCGGCCAGCTCCGGGTGCTAATGCCGCAATACGAGCCGCCGGAGCTTCCCGTACATATCCTGCACAGAGAAGGTCGCTATGCCTCGGCCAAGGTGCGGGCATTTATTGACCTGATGGGACAACGCTTGCGTAGTGACAGCAGGCTGAACCCCAAATCCAGCGTGGACTGAAGTCAGGTTTCTTACAGCGCGGTGCAGAGCCTCACTGTATATCTTGCCTTCAGGGCTTTGATCGGGCCGCGCCGTTGCCCAAAACATTGGTGCAGTAATGCATGCACTTGTCCATGTGCTCTACTATTATGGGCGCCCTGACAACATTCACTCGCCGCGAGACCAACCTATGTCACTGGACTTTGACAGCGCCCGTTTACCCAACCCCCACCTGCGCGAAGAGCACCACGAATGGCGCACGCAACTGCGCCGCTTTATTGATACCGAGATCATGCCCTATGCAGAAGATTGGGATGAGGCCTGCCACATCCCCATTGAACTGTGGCCCAAGGCGGCGGCAGTTGGCTTGCTAGGCCTCGGTTACCCGGAGGAGTTCGGCGGCGTGAAGGAGGGCATCGACTGCTGGCACCAGTGGATCGCCAGCGAGGAACTGGCACGCATGGGCGTCGGCGGTATCGCCGCCAGCCTGATGGTGCATGGCATTGGCCTGCCGCCGGTGATCAACTGGGGTTCGCAGGCGCTGAAGGAGATGGTGGCGCCCCCGGTACTGGCGGGCGTCAAGCACATCGCCCTGGGCATTACCGAGCCAGGCGGCGGCTCAGATGTGGCGCAACTGGCCACCACAGCCGTGCGCGACGGGGACGATTACATTGTGAATGGCTCCAAGACCTACATCACCGGCGGCATGCGCGCCAACTGGGTGTCCACGGCGGTACGCACGGGCGGGCCCGGTGCCAGGGGCGTTTCAATGTTGCTGGTTCCCACTGATGCACCAGGCTTCAGCCGCACCCACCTGGACAAGAAACAAGGCTGGTGGGCGTCCGATACCGCGACGCTGTACTTCGACAATGTGCGGGTGCCGGCGGCAAACCTCATTGGTGGGGAGAACCAGGGTTTCCTCGTGATCATGACCAATTTCAATGGCGAGCGTATGGGCATGTCGGCCTCCATGGAAGCGCTGGGTCGGGTCTGCCTGGAAGAAGCTGTCGCGTGGGCACGGGAGCGCAAGACCTTCGGCAAGCGCCTGGCCGATCACCAGGTCATTCGCCACAAGATTGCCCAGATGAAGCAAAAACTGAATGCCACCCAGGCCTATATCCGGATATGCTACGAGGCCATCGCGGCGGGCCACGCCAATCCGGGTGATATCGCGCTGCTCAAGGTACAGGCCAGCGAGACCATGGAGTTCTGTGCGCGTGAGGCGATGCAGATTCTGGGGGGCAGCGGCTATATGCGCGGCAGCCGGGTGGAGCGGATTTACCGTGAGGTGCGGGTCAACGCCATCGGCGGCGGCTCCGAGGAAATCATGCGCGACCTGGCGGCGCGCCAGTACGGGGTATAGGAATGAAACTGTGGCATTGCAGCAGCGCGCGCTCGCTGCGCCCGCTGTGGGCGCTGGAGGAAATGGGGCTGGAGTATGAGCTGGAAATCCTGCCTTTTCCGCCGCGTGTGTTCCAGCGTGAGTATCTAAAAGTTAACAGCCTGGGTACGGTGCCCTTCTTCGTTGATGGTGCCACCGAGATGACCGAGTCGGTGGGTATCTGCCAGTATCTGGTGGATCGTTACCAGCGCTATGATTTCGGTCTGGAGCCAGCGCATCCCGAGTACGGTGCCTACCTGAACTGGCTGCACCATGCGGACGCCACGCTGACCTTTCCACAGACCATCGCCATGCGCTACTACTACCTGGAGCCCACGCCGGAAAAACAGGCGGTCGCTGATGACTACGGCAAGTGGTATCTGTCGCGGCTGCGACGCCTGGATCACCACCTGCAGTCGCACGAGTACCTGGTGGACAACCGCTTCACCATCGCTGATATTGCCGTGAGCTACGCCCTGTACCTGGGCCGCGCCCTGCATTTCGACCAACACTACCAACCACAAACGTCCGCCTATCTGCAGCGCCTCATGGCCAGGCCTGCATTCCAGCGTGCGGATGCACAGGGGGAGCCGTTGCAGCTCCCGAGCAGGGGATAAGAACGATGAGTACTAGTGAACAGCAGTTAAAGGAGTTTCGGACGGAAGTTGCCGCCTGGATGAAAGAAAACAATCCCGCCGATCCCGGTTTCCTGCTGCCGCAGACGTTCATGGAAGTGGGCGATGAGCGACAACTGGAGTTCCTGCGGCAGTGGCAGCACAGGATTTGGTCCGCCGGTTACCTCGGCATGGCATGGCCGAAGCAGTACGGCGGCGGCGGGGTGGATGCCGTGTTCCAGAGTATCGCCGACCAGGAGATGCGCCGCGCCGGTGTGCCGATCTGCTTTAACGTGATCGGCCTCGGCTGGGCCGGGCCGCTGATCAATGATATCGGCACGGAGGCGGAAAAGGCCAAGTACCTGAAGGGTATCCTCAGCGCGGAGGATGTATGGTGCCAGGGTTTTTCCGAGCCCGAGCACGGCTCCGACCTGGGTAACGCCCAGACCCGCGCGGTGCGCGACGGTGATGAGTATGTGATCAACGGCCAGAAAATCTGGACCACCATGGGCAACTTCGCCAAGTACATGATTTTGCTCGCACGCACCAATCCCGATGCGCCGCGCAAGTACGATGGCCTGTCCTATTTCTTGTCGCCCATGCATGTGCCGGGCATCGAGACGCGTCCCATCCGCAAGATCACCGGCGAATACGGCTTTA
Organism: uncultured Gammaproteobacteria bacterium; assembly: GCA_963747995.1. Lineage (GTDB taxonomy): Bacteria > Pseudomonadota > Gammaproteobacteria > Pseudomonadales > Halieaceae > Marimicrobium. The sequence goes on from CAVVHD010000011.1 coordinate 169,795, forward strand.
CGGAAACGTTTTTTACCAATGCGCGCATACCTGCCGATTGCCTGATGGGTGAAGAGGGGCAGGGCTGGAAGATCGCCATGCAGACGCTGCAGTACGAGCGCGGTGCCGAGGCTGGCGCAGCCGGCGGGCAGTCCATGGTGCGCGTTACAGTCGAAGACATGATCAGCCAGTTGCACGGGATCATGCGCGATGGTGAGCCGGTGCTCAAAGACCCGGTGGTGCGCGACCAGCTGGTGCAGGCCATTATGGAAGAGAAGGCACTGGCTCTCGGCGACCGGCGCGCGCATATCGGTCACCTTACCACGGACTACCCCGGGTCGCTGCCGCTGTCACATAAACTGCGCGCCACCGAGATGACGCGGCGCATGCGCCAGCTGGCGATCAACCTGCAAGGTGGTGAAGGCGCCCTCTATGTCGGCGACGATGAAGCGCGCCAGGGCGGCTTCTGGCAGCGCGCCTATTTCAACAGTTTTTCCGCGACCATCGGGGGCGGCACCAGCCAGGTGCAGGCCAATATCGTGGCAGAACATGTACTCGGTTTGCCGAAGTAGGGAGTAATTATGTCAGGACTTCGAAACACGTCCCTCAGCTTCAATACATCACTCAGGTTCACTGAGGAGCAGGCCATGTTGCTGGATGTGGCCAGGGAATTTTGTCGGGACAAATCGCCCATCGCCGCAGTGCGCGCACAGCTGGACACAGCATCCGGTTTTGATCGGGCACTGTGGGATGAGATGGTCGCGTTGGGTTGGGCCGGAATTGCCCTGCCAGAATCCTGCGGTGGCTCAGGGCTAGGTATCGCGGCACTGGTGCCGGTCGTTGAGGCGATGGGTCGCGCCATGCTGGGCACACCGCTGATCAGCAGTGCGCTGGCCGGACAGCTGTTGTTGCGCGCCGCCAAAAACGAGCAGTCTGAACGACTGCTGCCTGCAATCGTGGCGGGTGAACCGGCTACCTTGGCCCTGCTGGATAATGGCGACTGGGGCGATGCGGGCGTTGCGCTGGTGCTGGACGACGAGCATGTGCTGCACGGCGCGAAAAAATTCGTACCCGATGCTGCGGTGGCCACGCTGTTTGTCGTGTCCGTGATCCATCGTGGTGATGTAGCGCTGGCCGTGGTGCGTGCAGATCAACTCGGCGCTGGAGCAGTACACCCGAACACCCTGATCGACCAGACCAAGCGCTCGGCCAATGTCGACTTCAGCGGTGTGCGCGTCGATAACCACAACGTGATCGCCGGCCCCAGGGTTACGGCTGCGCTGCGCGATATCCGCCTGCTGGGCGCATTGCTGGTGGCTGCTGAAGCCACCGGCAGCGCTGCGGCCTGCCTTGATACCATTGTGGACTACCTGAAGACGCGTAAGCAGTTCGGCAAACTGATAGGCTCCTATCAGGCGTTGAAGCATCCGACGGTAGACATTCTCACCGCGACCGACTCGGCCCGTTCCTTTATCTACCATGCTGCGACCCTGGTGAGCGATGGAACGCTCGATACCGATGCGGAAATCGCCTGTCGCATGGCCAAGGCCCATGCCAGCCAGACGCTGTTGTATGCTTCCGATAGGGCGGTACAGTTTCATGGCGGGATGGGCTTTACCTACGATTGCGACGCGCAGTTGTACATTCGCCGCGCCCAGTGGGCCCAGCAACAGTTTGGCGATGCCCAGCACCATCGCAAGCGACTGGCCGCGCTGCTGCTGGATTGATAGCGGCCACTAATCAGTTATACTTGCCCCCCGCATTAGCGACCCTTTTTTCTCATGGCAAAAAAGCACCGCGGCTTGAAAGCCAACAACCTGCCCCGCTCCCTGTCCGCGTCAATGGCCGGAATTCGTGCGGGCAGTGCCCTCGCTATTGATAGCGTGGTGCAGCGCATCATGGGTCGCGGCCCCGATGACGAGGATTCTGAATTCGCCCGCCGCGAAGCACACCACTTCGTGCGCGAACTGGGCAAGCTCAAGGGCACCTATATCAAGATCGGCCAAATGCTGGCGCTGTTCGGTGAGCAATTTCTGCCGCGGGTATTGGTGGAAGCGCTGCGCGATCTGTCAGACCAGACTGAGCCGCTGCATTGGGATGCGCTTGAATCCTCTGTGCGCGACAGTTTAGGTGCGCGCTACCAGGAACTGGACATTGATCCGCAGGCGATAGCCGCAGCGTCTCTGGCGCAGGTACATCTGGCCAGGATTCGCGCCAGCGGCGACTGGATCTGCCTGAAAATACAGTACCCCGGACTGGCGCAGGTGATCGACGCGGATTTTGATGCGGTAGTACGCATGTTGTTGCTGGCGCGCTGGGTAAAAACCGGCCGCGATCTGGATGACTGGCTTGAATCCATGCGCGCCCATCTGCACAACGAGATCGATTACCGGCGGGAGGCTGAGTTCACCGTAAAGATGGGTAAGCTGGTGGAGGGAGTGCGCCGTGCGCAGGTCAGTTACCATGTGCCGCAGCTGTACCCGCGGTTCTGTACCGATACAGTGCTGGCGATGGAGTTTATCGAGGGTGTCTCGGTAGCAGATCCGGATGTGTCGAAGCTGTCGCTGGAACGTCGCAATGCATTGGCCCAAGGTATGCTGGAGCTGTTCTTCTACGAGCTTTACGAATGGGGCTTGCTGCAAACTGATCCCAATTTTGGTAACTACCTGCTGCGGCTGGATGATCGGCGCAAGAAACTTGCGCACGATGAACTGGTGCTGCTTGATTTTGGTTCGGTACTGGATTGCGAGGAGGATTTTCTTTACCACCTGCGCCAGACCATTGATGCTGGACAACAGCAAGACGTGCCGCGTCTGGTCGATGGACTGGTTGGACTTGGGTTGTCTGCAGCCCGACGCCAGTGCCGAGGGACGCAAACTGTTTGCCGATTTTTGTCTGCACCTACTGGAGCCATTGCGACCACCGGCGCAGTTACCTGCCCAATACCTCAATGCCCGCGGCGAATACTGTTGGGGTAAATCCCAGCTGATGCGACGGGCGGGGAAACAAGCAGCGCTCTCGGCTACCAGTCGCCACTTCACCACCCCGTCCCGGGATTTTGCCCTGATTGCGCGCAAGCTGACGGGATTGTTCAATTTCATCGCGGCGCTGGAGGCAGAGTTTAACGCCCATGCGATGGTGGAGTCACATATCCGTCGCTGGCGGGAGCGGGAGCCACGTGGCGCGAAAAGACAAAGATAAGGACAAGGGTAAGGGCAAGGACGACAATTCCCGGTCCATACCCACGTCCAGGGCGGGTCGTTTTGCACGCATGGCGCGCATGGCCGGTGGTGTCGCCGGCGGTATGCTGGCGGAGGGTACGCGCCAGTTGCGCGCCGGCAAGCGACTCTCTGCCAGGGATATGCTGCTGACGCCGGGTAACGCCCGTCGGGTGGCGGAACAACTGGCCACCATGCGCGGTGCGGCGATGAAGGTGGGGCAGATTCTCTCCATGGATACGGGCGAGTTTCTGCCACGGGAACTGACCGATATTCTGGCGCGCCTGCGGGACGATGCCAGGAACATGCCGCCTGCGCAGTTGCAGCAGGTTATGCGCAGTACTTACGGGACTGACTGGGAGTCCGTGTTCTACGGCTTCGACATGAAGCCTCTGGCAGCGGCGTCTATTGGCCAGGTGCACCGGGCGATCTCCCCGGACGGTCGCGAGATCGTGTTAAAGGTGCAGTATCCTGGTGTCGCGGACAGTATCGACAGCGATGTGGACAATATTGCTACCCTGCTGCGGCTGACCGGTCTGCTACCGGCCGGGCTGGATATACAACCGCTGCTGGAGGACGCCAAGCGCCAGCTGCACGACGAGGCCGACTATCTTAAGGAGGCAGAGTTTCTGCAGGCCTTCGGCCGTTTGCTGCGCAAGGACAAGCGCTTTGTGCTACCCGTGGTGCTGCCGGAACTGACGCACCGCAATGTGCTGGCGATGACCTACGTCAGCGGTGGACCCATTGATACGATTATTGACCTGCCGCAGACGGAACGGGATCGGGTGATGTCCGCCCTGATTGAATTGATGTTGCTGGAGTTTTTCGAGCTCAGGATGGCGCAGACCGACCCCAATTTCGCCAACTACCAGTATCGGCGCAAGACCGGTGACATCGTGTTACTGGATTTTGGGGCCACGCGCCGCTTCAAGGCTGGCTTTGTCAATAACTATAAGAAGCTGGTGCGCGCCGCTATTGCCGGGGATGAAGACAAACTGGCCGCCGCCGCCGAGCGGCTGGGCTATTCAATGGGCGATGCGGACAGCGCCTACCGGGAACTGGTGCTACAGCTTCTGCGCGTGGCGCTGGAACCGGTGTGCACCGATGTGGCTTACGATTTTGCACGCTCCGATATGGCGCGCACCATGTCGAAACTAGCGGAGGACATTGGCAGCTACCGGGATTTCTGGCAGGTGCCGCCTACCGATGCGGTGTATTTTCACCGCAAGATTGGCGGTATGTTCATGCTGGCCAGTCGGCTCAAGGCCCGCGTCAATGTGCATCAGTTGATGCGGCGCTGGCTGGCCTGAGCCACGTTGCTCGCGCTATTTGCCGCGCGATTTCTTGCGTTTCTTTTTGTCCGACAGCGTAGCATCGCGCAACTCTTCGAAAGACGCCTGCAGGCAAGCGGCGTAAAACGCCGGGTCCGGCAACATGTCGCGGCAGGCGGTAAACGACAGGTTGATCGTCCCCTTTTTTTCCTGCACTGAGCTGTACACGATGTGGAACAACCCCACGTTGGGCAGTAACGGACCGAGGCTGATAGTATCGATCAGAGCGGCGCCGCACATATACAGCTGGAACGGTGCGCCCGGCACGTTGGTCACGATGGTGTTGAACACAACGCTGGCTTCGGCCAAGCCCGTGGCACTGGCGGTACGTATCGCCAGTGACAGGACATTGCCCGGCATCACATCGGTCAGGTCGACGGCGAAGCGCGGCCCCAGCGCCTCGGCATAGGCCTTGGCGGATAAGGCCTCTTTGTGTACTGCCGCGAGTCGTTCGCAGGGATCGGCGATATCCGTGCGCAGGGCCACGTTCATAAAGCCCACCATGTTGCCGCCGGCGGCGCGCTCCTGTGCCGAGCGCACATCGATCGGGCAGCCGCTCACGAGGCTCTGCGTCGGTAGTTCGCCTTTACTGTCGAGGTATTGGCGCAGGCCGCCGCCTACGATGGTCAGCATAACGTCATTAATAGTAGTGCCGGGCTGCGTGTTCTTGATCGCACGCACCACCTCAAAATCAAATTTGCGGCCTTCCACGACCCGGTGCCGCGAAATTCGGCCCTGGAAGCGGGTCTTCGGTTTATCTTCAAGGTTGTGAAAATGTTTTTCCTGCCGGCCCTTGCGCAGGCGCATGAAAGTGGGTCCGGCATCTTTCAGCATGTCTATCAACTGGCCGGGTTTGCGCCATGCGTCGATATACGCCTGCCCCAGCATTCTGGCGACGGAAGGTCGCTCCACGAGCCACGGTGGTGCATCTCCCACGTCCCTGGTTTCGGGTGTGAGGTCGTGTACGATGTTCATGAACTGGGTGCCCGTGGCGCCGTCCATCGCGCAGTGGTGTACCTTCATCAGCAGGGCGAAACACTTCGGTGGATAGCCCTCGATGTTATTGAGCCCCTCGATGACGTAGATTTCCCACATCGGTTTGTCGCGCCGCAGTGGCTGTGAGTGGATGCGGGCCGTCAATATGCACAGCTGGCGCCAGTCGCCAGGTTTGGGCAGGGCGATATGGCGTACATGGTATTCCATGTCAAAATCCGGGTCCTCCACCCAGTAGGGCCTACCCAGGTTATACGGTACAAAGGCCAGTTTGCGGCGGAAGATGGGCGAGAGATGCACGCGACTCTGCAGCATGTTCAGAATCTGTTTGAAACGCACCTTGCCATTGGGTGCGGTGGATTGATCGTAGATATTAACACCGCCAATGTGTTGCGGCAGGCCATCCAACTCGGCGTGCAGGAACATGGCGTCCTGTCCGGATAACTGTTGCATGTCTAGAGTCTCTTTGGGTGAATCGTTCCGGTGTCCAGCATACGTGCATCAGCAATGGCGTCAATACGTTTAAAAAAAGCGGCCGTGCCAGCTCCGTTGATTGAAGCTGGCACGGCCTGAATGTTCCCGCCCTAGTTGGCGGGAACGACCTGGGGACTGTCGCTCTTTTCCTCTCGTCGTATACGTACGACCAGCGGTATCAGCACCACTGCGATCACCGGCGTAAATATCGCCGCCAGCCACAGCAGGGTTGAGCTCACACCGATGCTGTCCAGCGCATAGCCCAGCAATGGTCCGGTGCCGATAAAAATTGCCCGCACTGCAAGGCTGACCAGCGAATTGACAGTGGCGCGGAAATTCCCAGGCACCCGTCGATTCAAAGCCTCGTAAAACAGACTCATGCTCAAACCTCTGGACAACTGCAGGGCAAAGCCGAACATCACGCCAATCCAGCCTGCACCCAGCGCCATTCCCAACAGGCCCAGCAACGGCAGTGCCCCGATCAGGAACAACACATTGCGCGTGCCCAGGCGTTGTTCCAGCGCACTGGCATAGCGGGCTGATACGGCGACCGTGAGTGCCAGCGCTGCCCAGATGTAGCCGTAGTAGTCGATGGGTATCGCCTGCGCCTCCCAGTATTTCTGGTAGATCCAGAACACGTATACGGCCAACAGTCCAAATACCGTGATGGCGAAAGCCGTCCACAACACCACGGGTTTGCCGAATAACAGTAATTCGATAATGCTGCGCGCGTTGCCCTGATGACTGACCTCGGCCTTTGGCCTTGGTACCTCCACCAGCGCAAACGCCAACACCAGCGGTGCCAGTCCAATAACGGCCTGTGCCACGATTACGGCGTCCAGAGACCACAGCAGCAACAGGCTGGCGGCCACACCGGCGATACCCGAAGCGGCCGCCTCCACGGAAATCAAGCGGCTGAGTGATTTCCCCGCGCCTGCACCACCGGCCAGGCCCCGTTCCTGCAAATACACTTCCGTGTCATACAGCAGCGCAAGATCGGCACCGGAAATCAGGCTGAAGCCAATGCCCAGGATTACCTCGTACACGAGAAAGTCGACGAAGCTATCCGCCCATAGCAGGCACAGGAAGCCAAGCGCGAAAAACGCGGCACCCACCAAGATAGTACCGCGCCGCCCCCAGATGTCCGCGAGGTAACCGGAGGGGACTTCCAACAGCGCGATGGTCAGGGCGAACAGTGCCTGCGTCTGCATTACCTGGTTCATGGACAGGCCATGTCCCTGCAGTAACGGCACGAATACGGGGTTCACGACCATAAAGCTGTTGAAGAATCCCAACAGATAAATGGTACGGACATTATTATGCAATGAGCTGTTCACTTTTCTTGTCCCTGTTGGTCCAGGAGCCTGAAAAGCGGAGGGGGTTTCTTAAGGGAATAAAAAAAGGCCTCCGGATTCAGTGTTCCCGGAGGCCTCTTTAAAGAATATTTACTTCAAGTGCTTCCTGAAACCACGCTGCTTGCCCACAGGCACACAGCAATCACGGCGTACGAGCCGTGGCGCTTGGTGGTGCTTGCCTGTGACATGAATAAGGTGGTCATTTGTTTCACTTGTGTCGTTGGAAAAAATACACGTGCTATTTGGCACCGGGGCATAATGCTCTCGTGTGTTGCGCGGGTCAATAAAAGAATACAGTCTGTGGAAAAGTTCACAGACTGTCCTGCTCACGACCAAACCAACGCCATAACGCTGCGGCTCTGACCGCTGGTCTGATCCAGATCAAGATCGTTGTTTGCCCGCAGCTGCAGCCGGGGCTTATGATGGCCATGCGCGCTCGTCTGCAACATCACAGGAGTTTGTAAAGAGTGTTACCCGCAACCAGCACTTCTCGCACCGGCAGGCGTATCCTGAAACGCATACTCTACTCGCAGCTGGCCTTGCGTGATGCATTCCTGATCCTGTTTGGCAAAGCGCAGCCCACTATTCCGTTTACGGTAAAAGCTAATCCCTGTTCGGTATACTTCAATTTTCGCATTCGACCTGAATGCGCTGATGATTTCGTCCGGTACATCAATCTCGCCGACGGTCTGTCACTTGCGCCCATCCGTTGCCTGGCGGACGAAGAGGCTGAATTGCTATTGACCCTGAATATTTACGAGGTGACTGGCATTGTGCGCGGCATCAGGGCGGAGTGGTCAACCTATATCGGGGACAGCGAGGGCAGGCCGCGCTATATGGTGCTGGAGGCGCGCTCCAGTGAGTACTCCATGGACCCGGTGGATATTATTACCAAACGGGGGCGGGTGGAGCACAGCATGTCGGCAACAGACGTTCGCTCACTGGTGGCCTCGAATGAAGGACAGTTATTTCGCTCCACCGTTGCCCTGCATGAGAATTATCCGCGTGCCCGGATTGCCCACGAGTGGATAGCGGCCAATGATTATATCTATTGGCGTAATGGCATATGTGATCGATCCTATTACGATGCGAACATGATAGATGTGCCGGTACGCATTGTTACGTCCGACGCTGTCAGCATTGACGATCAGACCCACTGGGCGCGCTTTACGCAGCCTCAGCCAAAGCATGTACTGAAGTATGATGGACCACTGAATTTCATGATTACGCCCTGGTTCAATGTATGACCCGGACCCCGGAATAGTGCTGGGAAGCGCGCGCCACCGCGCCCGGGCTGCCGTAACGTTGCGGCGCACCGTGCCTTTCTGCCAATAGGCAGTTATGATGGAGCCTTAAAAAAACCAATAACGAGTAGCGAAGCGATGCGTATTATTATCAAATTGGCGTGCGTGAGTTTGCTGGGGCTGTCATTGCTCGGATGCAGCGATGGCAATGATAATGACAATAGTGCCACTGTCCCGCCCGATGATGCCGCGGTCTTTAAGTGTCGCCAACGGCTGTTTCGCGATTACGCCTGATACCCAGGCGGGCTTCATAACTGCCACCACTGCCGGAACGATAGCTATGAGCTGAGCGCCGACCGTGCAGAGGATGCCAGCCGATTCTTGCTGCGGCCCTCCGATCTGGGTAAATACCTGCTCTATGATGAAAACGGCGGCTATCTGGTGTCCGACGGCCTGACGCTACAGCGCCAGACGTCGCTTACCTCCGATATCAGTGAGGTCAATGGCAAGGTGGTGGTGCAGGACCGTCTGCAGTCGGAGGGCGAATGGCAGTTGCTGGCCGCCGCGAACGGCCGTTTTCTGCTGCAGCACATCAAGAGCGGCACCTATATCGGGCCGGACGGGGCTATGGTGGCGGAAGCGGAAGCCGCTGAACTGTCATTCGTTCGAGCAAACCGATTGTGCCGTATTTCCGGAGCTCTCGGTTGATGCAACCGGGGACATTACCTTTACGGAATTTGAAGACGGCTCGGTGTTTGGCTTCGTGGAAACCCACGCCCACCTGTTCACCAATCTTGCGTTTGGCGGCGGCGGCGTGTTTCACGGTGCGCCGTTCCATCCGCTGGGGGTGGAACATGCCCTGGGCAACTGCGACCTGAATCACGGTGAGGAGGGGCGCAAGGATTTCATGGGCGCGACGTTTAACAAGGGCGTGGGCGATTTTAATGACCTGCTGCCGGCGATTGCGGCCGGTGAACTGCCGGAGAAGGATCACGACACCGAGGGCTACCCGGAATTTACCTCCTGGCCGGCGGCTCCCTTCAGCGCCACGCACCAGGTGCAGTATTACAAGTGGATTGAGCGCGCCTATCTGTCCGGATTGCGTTTGCTGGTGCAGCATGCCACCACCAACCAGGTGTTGTGCCAGTTGGTCACCGGCATCGGCGCCAACCCCAAGCGCTATGACTGCAATGACATGGTCGCGGTGGACCGCATCATCGAGGCGACCTATGACCTGGAGCGCTACATCGATGCGCTCTCCGGTGGCCCGGGCAAAGGTTGGTTCCGCATCGTGTTCAGTCCTGCCGAGGCCCGTGAGCAGATCAAGGCAGGTAAGCTGGCGGTGGTGCTGGGGATTGAAACCTCGGACCTGTTCGACTGCTTCCTGGTGCCGTTTGGTAAATTCAGCAAGTGCACCGAGGCCGACGTGGTCGCGAAGCTGGATGACTATCATGCCAGGGGCGTGCGGGTACTGTTCCCGGTGCACAAATTCGACAACGCTTTTTCCGCCGGCGATGGCGACCGGCGGGTCAGTGACATTGGCAATTTTGGCCACACAGGGCATTACTCCAACTTTATCAAATGCCCCGAGGAACTCCTGACGTTTCCCGGTGGTTTTGACGATGGCGGCCTGAACTTCGCCAATCTCAACCAGCCGCGTGACGTGTACGATTCCCCGCCGCCGTTTGATATGAGCGGCTTCAACACCGACCCCATCGGCGCTTTGTTGCCGAATATTGGCCTACTCGGCGGTGGTAAGCTGGTGGGCGAGTACTGCCAGAATCACGGTCTCACCGACCTGGGTGAATTCCTGATGCTGCAAATGATGAAGCGCGGCATGGTGATCGAAGTCGATCACATGCCCAGAAAGACCTATAAGCGCGCTTACGAGCTGCTGGTGGAAAATGATTATCCGGCCGTGGGCAGTCATGGGCGCAACAATAATGGCCTGCTGTACAAACTGGGCGGCGTGTCAAAATCCAATTTCGGTCGCTGTCGTTCGCGGGATGAACCGGCCACCATGGACGATGGCTTCCAGTCGCGCATCCAGTTGATGCGTGATATGGGTGCCTTTCCCGCAGAAGGATTTGGGTTTGACCTGAACGGTTTTGCCGGCGCACCGGGCCCCAGGTTCGGTCCGCATAGCGACTGCCCCGACCCGCAAACCGATGCGGGTATCACCTATCCCTTTAAATCCTATGCCGGTGATGTCACCCTGCAGCAGCCGGTGGTGGGCAATCGTACACTGGACTTCAATACCGAGGGCATGGTGCATCTGGGACTGGTCGCAGAACTCATTGAAGATGTGCGACGCAACGGCGTGACCGACAAGGAACTGGAGCCGCTGTTCAAATCCGCCGAGGGCTACCTGCGGATGTGGGAGAAATCCGAGCGCCGTGGTGTGGAACTCAGCCAGCAGTGAGCGAAAAATCGCCCAACCACCAGCTCAGTCCCATGTCCTGCCCGGTGACCCTGGCGGATGTGGATTTGTTCGGCCCCGGCGCGCAGGAGCACTGGTACGAGGCTTATCCGATACTGCACCGGGAAGCGCCCGGTGCTGGTGCTGCCGGGCCAGGGACTTGATGGCGTCAGCGATGCCTTCGTGCTGAATCGCTACGCGGACATCGAGCGGGTGGTGAAGGATCCGGAGCGTTTTACCCCCGTAATGAGTCTGCGGGTCCAGGAATTACAGGCGTTACATGATCGTGGCGACCAACCGCCGCGGGATGCCTCACGCTTTAATCTGGCCCTGGACTCGGTGCGTACACTGCGCCCCACCATCGAGTTATGGCGCGCCCATCGCCAGGAACTGACCGACCCCTGGGTAGGGCCCGGTGCGCGGCGCCACAAGCAGATGATCGAGGAGATAACCGATGACCTGATCGATCAGTGGATTGAGCGGGACGATGGTGACGGCAAGGGTACGGTGGAGTTCATTCAGGAATTTGCCCGGCCTTTACCCCAGAGGGTGACCGCCAGGGTGTTGGGTTTCCCGCCGGAAGATGTTGACCAGCTGGCGGCCTGGGGTGCAGCCCAGGTGATGCAGTACGTGTATGGCAAGGGCCACCTCAACCAACTTAGTGAAGCAGAGACTGCGCTACAGGCACAGCGGCTGGATGGTTTCGCCGACTATCTGGCGGACCAGGTTGCCCACAAACGCAAGCATCCCCGGGACGACATGATCAGCGCCCTGACCCAGATTCGTTACACTGCGCTGAACCGCAAGCTGACCGATGAGGAAGTCTACGGCATCGTCTACTTCATGGTGCTGGGCGGGCTGGAAACCACGCAGTACGCGCTGGAGGAAGAGGCACAATTGCTCTGTGACCAGCCCGAACTATTCGCCACAATAAAAGCTAATCCGGATAAAATACGGGCCTTCACTGAGGAGGCCATGCGCCTGCGCGCGCCTACCCAAGGGCTGTCCACACGCGTCACCACACGCGACGAGGAATTCCAGGGTGTACACGTCCCGGCCGGGTCGATCCTGCATATCCGCTTTGGGGCTGGCAACGTTGACCCGCAGCAGTACGCCTGCCCCTACCAGCTGGATCTGGAGCGCAAGGCGCTGGGCAACCACCTCACGTTCTCGCAGGGTCCGCGCACCTGTCCGGGTGCCGGTATTTCACGGCTGGAACAGATTATCGCCTGGGAGCGTCTGTGCACGCGGTTGGATGGCCTTGAATACGCACCGGGCAACACTTTTGAACACCAGCCGGGCATCATGCTGGGTACGCTTGCGCTCAGTCTGCGCTTTCGCTGCTCGGCCTAGTTGATCTGGTAGATGCGGTAGCCGAGGCCGGTGGCGGTGAAACGCCCGATACCCACCGCGAGAATTTTATTGAGCCACAGATAGCGCGCATCACCGGTGCGGAAGGTGGGCGCAGTGCGAAAATAATAGGCAGACGGATCAAGTCTCGCCATGGATTCGCGGTCGCTCGCCAGTTGCGGCGGTACGGCGATAAAGCCGTAGTACTGCACGTAGATACGGGCGCCGTCATGCGTTTCCCAAACGGCCCGCACATTGACCTGGTAGGAACTCTGACCGTCGGTGGACAGCGCCGGCCAGTCGCCACCACCGGGCAGCACACGCCCGTTGAGTACGGGGCCCTGGAATTCGCCGCTGGCGATATAACCGATGCTGGTCGTGCCCCAGGGCGAATCGATGGTGCCCGGGCTATCTGCTGACGGCACCAACTCGACGTCGCAGAGCCATTCACCTTCCAGCTTGAGATTATCGTAATCCGCTTGCTTCATGTTTCGTTTCCTCGGCTGGCGGCTATTCCTTGGCCACGTTATGCCACCTATGTGGCGCAGGCAAGTCACGTTTTACGCGGCCTTCGACCACTGTTCTGGACGCGACCTTTCGTCCCTGTTAGCGTCACAGTCTGACGAACTGGAGAGGTCACCTGCGGATGAGCAGTTTGCTGGCGAAAATTCATATACACCCGGGCAAGGAAGCCCAGTTCGAGGACGTAATGGCCTATATGTACCGACAAACCCATGGTGCAGAGGAGGGCGTCCTGCGCTATGAATACTGGCGTGGCCGCGAACCGGGGTTCTACTACTGCCTGTTGTCATTTCGCGACGCGGTGACGTTCTGGCGGCACCAGGCCAGCGACCACCACGAGGTCGAGATGCAGCGCTTCGGGGAGTGCATCGCGGCGCTCGACCTGGAGGTCATCGATCCCGTGGCACAGGCATCGCCACTGCCCCCCACCGTCGAAGGCCAGTTGCCGCCGGGAGAGTCGCAGGCCGTGCAGGAGCAGGCACAGCGCTTCCCCATTACTGAAGCGCCGTGGTGGCAAACGGTGCGCGGTTAGTCTGGCTTCTGGTTTGAGTGCTGATGTATGAGAGAAAAGATTTGAAATGATGATAAAGAATGATGGCGCGAAGCGTCGCCCCAGGTACAGGGCGATCTGGATTAACACTGCTCTATTACTGCTCTCAATTGTAGTCGCACTCGGCATCGCAGAATTTCTGGCCAGGCAGTTTTTCGATATTGCAGCATCGCCACCCCTTTATGTTGGGGAATTTGAAAATAAGGAGAGCGCAAATTTTGTCGTCGACGAATATACGGGATGGCGTATGCGCAGTGGACACTCTTTTGTATGGCAAATAGGTAAAGAAGCAAAGGAGTATTCATACACAGCCAACGCCGATGGATTTCGTTCCGATAAAGAATTTTCTGAGCAGGGACCCGTTGTGCTCGTAGGTGATTCCTTTACCTTTGGCACTGGCGTGGGGTACGAGAATACATTTGGGGCCTTGGTGGAAAATGGCCTGACCACCTCACCGGTCTACAATTTTGCCATGCCGGGTTTTGGTATAGACCAGATGTGGATGGGGTTGCAGCATCAGTCATTAAAGTTTGAACCGAAACTGGTTGTGGTTGCGTTCATCGATGAGGACTTTGAGCGCAGCCTTACTGCCTATCGAAAGGTAGAAGGCTTTAATAAACCCAGTTATATTTTGGAGCACGGTAAACTCAGGCTGCGTACGCAGGAAGACCAGCCTCCGGCATTAATCACTTACCTGCGACGCAACCTGGCGTTGGCCGGTGTGATGAGTCAAAACATCGAACAATTGGGCCATCATTTGCCGCTGGGTGCATGGTGGACTATCAATGCCGAAATTTTGCAGCAGATGGCGATGGATGCGAAAGAACAGGGCGTCCCAATTCTATTTGTCAGATTGCCTTCAAGGGGGCAGAGAGAATTTCCCACGTTGACTGCGCATATGAGCAGCATGGGAGCGAACTTCCTGGACCTTGAAGATCAAACCAGGGACTACGCGGAGGAAGATATATTTATTGCGGGCGACGGCCACATTAACGAACAGGGCCATCAGCTGGTTGCAGATGCAATTCTCAATTGGATTAACGCTAATCAGAGTGAACTTGTTGCCAAGTAAACGAATCAATCATCGAGAAAATATTGGTCAGTTATGGGCCATTTTATTTGGAGCTGGCCCAGGCATGGGCGGCGTCGCTGCTGACCCAGCGTACGGCGTTATGCACCAGTCGGCGCAAGTGTTCGTTGGCCATGGCTGCTGCATCGTCACCACCTTGTAAGTAAACGATTGGGCTTTTGCCCCAGCGTTTTGCCCAGCCCACCAGGTTGGAACCTGCGGGGTGGCTCCAGTCGATACGGGAATGCATTTCTCCGGCGACTGCTCTGGCGGAAGAATAGAAGTTATCCGACTGGAAGTCATAGTTGCTACGCAATAGTGGAATGACATCGTCCTCGAATACGGGGCACAGGTAGAGTTCATCGGTGATCTCAAATTGCTCGGGAATGCCCTCTGTCACCGGGTGCGCGGCGACTTTGCGCACACTATGGGTTATCTGGTGACGATAACCCGAATCCGGCCACTGCTGGCCGCGCAATAGCGCCGGGCGATAGTGGAAGCGACCGCCGACAATCTCGGCGTACTCCGGCCAGGCCGGCCATGCGGCTACGGCATGGTGCATGAAGACTACACCGACGCCATCTTCAAGCATGGCGAGGTAATCCTTCACGAAGGCATCGTCAGGTTTTACCAGGCGCGGAGCATCGGGGGCAGTAAAATCAATGCCGGGCATGTCATAGCACAGGATAGCATCGTAATCGCGCGCGGCCTGCGGCCCTAGGCAGCGTTGTACAGCGGGTTGCTCCACATGGCACACATCGAATTCATCCAGCCCCTGCAGAAGTGCGGCAAACGCCTCACGTTCATAGGGGTGACCGCGTGCGATCGCCAGTAAGCGCATTGGTGCGCTGTAATTGATGATGCTCATGCGCGTGACTCAGACGTCAAGAGCAACCAACTGCTTGCCAATATTGCCGCCATGGAACAGGTTTATCAGCGCCTGGGGCAATTGCTCGAAGCCCTGGAGAATGGTTTCGCGATGGCGCAGTGCGCCGCTCTCGAGGTGTTTTACCAGCTTTTCGATAGCCTCGTGAAAGTGCGGGGCGTAATCCATAACAATAAAGCCCTCCATGCGCGCCCGGCGATAGACGAGATTGAAGTAATTTACCGGACCGGGAAGGAGGCCTGTTTCGTTGTAACGGGAGATGCCGCCGCACAACACCACCCGGGCGTGTTCCGCCAGGTTGGCCAGGGCAATATCCAGAATTTCGCCACCGACGTTGTCAAAATAAACATCCACGCCGCCCGGACATAACTCGGTTACTCGCCGGGCAGTATCCTCCGATTTATAGTCGATAGCGGCATCAAAGCCCAACTCGTCAACCAACCAGCTACACTTTTCGCTGCCACCGGCGATACCCACCACCCGGGCACCTGCGATGCGCGCCAGTTGCCCGGCAATCGAGCCGGTGGCCCCGGCGGCGCCGGACACCAGCACGGTGTCGCCCGCCTGCGGCTTGCCGATATCCAGCATGCCAAACCAGGCGGTGAGCCCGGTCAGGCCGAGCACGTTGAGGGCAGTGGCGGGCGGGATTCCATCTGGCAGTTTTCTCAGCGGTACCGAGCGGCCGTTGCTGACCAGGTAACGCCGCCAGCCCAGCATCCCCGAAACCATCGAGCCAACCGGAAGTTCCGGGAGGTCGGATTGCAGCACCACACCCGTACCCTGGCCACGCATCACCTCCCCAATCTGTACTGGGGGGACATAACTTTCCCGATCCACCATCCAGCCCCGCATGGCCGGCTCCACCGCCAGATAGCGGACCTCTACCAGCACCTCACCTGAGCCCGGAACAGGCATGGGTACATCGACTATCCTGAAATCCCCAGGCCTGATTTCACCGTTGGGTCGTGCCGCGAGGAGAATATGCTGGTTGTGTCGCTTCGTATTCATGCTGTTCCTTCTAGTGTGGCGTTATGCCCGTTGGTAGAGGGGCGCATCCCCTTCCATCTCGACGACGGGTTGGCACTGTGTCGAGATGGCATGCAGCAATATGGGCAGGGCTTTCAAGTGCGGCCCGACGGCGAGCTTGCCGGTGTTCATCAGGCTGACGGCGATGTCCCGTTGTGGATCGGCCCAGCAAACAATGTTGGCGTAGCCGAGGTGGCCGTAAGCATATTGTGTGTCCATGCCGTAAATCCCTACCGGCGAGCCGCCCAGCATGAACCCGGCACTGTAGCGCATGGGCACCTTGAGCGTCTTGTCCAGCGCAAACTTTCCGAGTGAGCGTGTCGCCCGGTGCACGGTCAGGGGATCAAGAATCTGTTTGCCCTGCCACTGGCCGTGGTTGAGCAGCATCTGGTAGAACCGGCTGACCTCCTCGGCGGTGGCAAACAGATTGGCGGAAGGTATCACGGCGCGGTAAAAGCGCGGTTCATTGGTCATCGCCACCGCCTGATCCGGGTGCGCGCCCAGTATACTGGTGAGCGCGCGGTTGATCAGGGTGTTGTCCAGCCCGGTGCAGGTATTGATTGCAACGCGGGCCTGGTCGCGCTTGTTCAGGCCGTAGCGGAAATAGCGCATGCCCATGGGTTTGCGAATATACCGGTCCAGGTACTGCTGGGCGTCGAGACCGGTGGTTACCTTGATCAGCTCATTGAATATAAAGCCAGTGGTGATGGCGTGGTAGGCCTGGATGCGTCCTTGGTGATCGCTCGGCTGCGCCTCGCAGATCAACTGCAGTGCTGCATCGTGGTCGTACAGCATTTCAAGCTCGATATCATTTGGGACATCCGCAATGCCGCCCCTGTGGGTGAGTAACTGCAGCAGGGTGATACCGCCCTTACCCTTGGCGGCGAAGGCCGGTATGTAATAGCTCACCGGATTCAGCAGGTTGACCTCGCCCTGTTCTGCCAGCAAATGCACCAGCACAGCACTGACAGCCTTGGAGGCGGAATACAGGCAAATGGGAGTGGTGACCGAGGCGACCGCACCTTCGCGATAGTGCCCCAGACTGCGGTTGAGCACGATCCTGCCCCGGCGTCGCAGGCACAGCGATAGCAGCGGATAGACGCCGCTGCGGTACAGATTCTGGCCGGCCTCCCAGATAGCATCAACTGCGGCCGGATCAAGGCCCGCACTGCGTGGATACACCTCCGCTGCGGTGTCAATATCAGTCACAGACGCCAGATCGTCAGGCACCGCCACTGTCCTGAACAGCCGTTGATAGACGTCATTGCGATAGTGGGCCAGTTTTTTCACGGGAACTCCTCAGGTATGCAAGACCGAACAGTGTCGATCATATAACAGCACCGAGCCAAATCGTTGATCTGCCGCAACGGTCGCTGGACAGGAATCCATTAGTACCCGTCGCTGGGTCGAGTCGATAGTTGTCCGCGCCATCGATCTGCCGCTCGCATCATGGAGTGCTTCCTGTTCTCAATTTACCCCAGTCGCTACTGAATAGAGTTTGGCGAAGAGATGCCAAGCGATTTTTCACCGGGAACCAGCAGTTCATAGCCCCAGGCCTCTATTGTTTCCCGGTGCTGCACGAATATGGTATTCATCGCCGCAATAGTGTCTGCGGGTAATGACGCGATTTTCTTGGTATTCAGGTCGGTAATAGGACGATTGAGCGTGCCATCAATGGAGTGAACTTCAAAACTGGCCGCGTGATCCATGTCAGCCAACTCTGGCATGAACGCCGTCAGTTGCTGGCAGGTCTGCGCCGGATTCTGCACCAGCGATTCGTAGGTCAGTACCAGTGCGTTATCCAACTCCCTGGCGTTTTTGAGTTGCGTTCGTAAACACATCATGGAAAAATTCGCAGCCCGTTTTACGGGCCAATGGTTACGTCGCACCAGTCCCTCGCTCTGCGCGTAGGGGTTTCTGACCATTACGACAAATTTCACCGGATGGAAGTGCGCCAGAATGTCCCGTGTGCGAACAAGGTTCGGCGGACTCTTTTCCAGCAGCACGGGTTTGTCCAGGTCCCAGTACGTCTCCCAAACCGCCTTGATCTCAGGCCAGGGCAATACGTGATCGGGATCCCAGGGTTTATCGCGCATGAGATCAGCAAGCTCGGGCAAGAACTGTCCCTCGTCGGGCAGTGACGACACATTCTGCGACGTTGACAGCAATTTCCACAGCAGCGTGGAGCCGGAATAGGGTGGGCAGAGCACAAAAAGGTAGGACGGCATGGCAACGGGCTGCGTCACAGCAGCGGGCTCATCATGCCCACTGTGTTATTCCACAGGCGACGTCCCAGCGACCAGGCAGTTACATCTGCGATGCTGACTTGCCGTGATGCGGCAAGATAGGTCTGCTGGCGGTTTTGCATTTCGCCGGTCAACTCCTTGTCGAAAAACAGGATATTGTTCTCATAGTTCAGATCGAAACTGCGCCTGTCCATATTCGCAGATCCGATCAGCGTGATGTCGTCGTCCACAGTCACTGACTTGGTGTGCAGCAAGCCGCCTGCGAACTCATACAGCTTTACACCGGCTTCCAGCAGATCCTGGTAATAGCTGCGGCTGGTAGCTGCTACTTGCCAGGAATCGTTGTGTGCCGGGAGGATGAGTGTGGTGGCGACGCCGCGGTGTGCGGCAGCACACAGCGCAGCCTGCATGGATTCTTTGGGCACAAAATAGGGCGTGGTAATGGTCAGTGTACGGCGCGCTGCATGCATCAGGGTCTCAAATGTCTCCGGCATGGCGGAGTCACGCACCGTCGGCCCCGTGGCGATCACCTGTGCGGCGAATCCCGGCTTACTGACGTGAATGGCCTGCTGAAGAATGGCGCTGATATCCTCGTCTACACTGCTCATCCAGTCACCGATGAAAATGTGCTGGTTCTGCCTGGCGATCGGTCCCTCAAAGCGCATAAGTACGTCAACCCAGGGCGCAAATTTCGGTTTTACCCGGAACTCCGGGTCAGCGCAGTTCTGGCTGCCGCAGTAGGTGATCCGGTTGTCGATAACGACTATTTTGCGATGATTGCGCAGGTCGATGCGGCCACGCACCACGCGCATTAGCAGATGGCCGATGCGTAATGCCTCGGCCACCTGCACGCCCGCATCGCGCATTTCCTTCCAGCTTTTCGAGCGAATCATGGCGCGTGATCCCAGGCCGTCCGCCATGGCGCGGCAGCTTACGCCGCGCGCGGCGGCGCGCATGAGCGCCTCAACCACCTTGCGTCCGTTGTTGTCTTCGAGCCAGATATAGAAAATGAGGTGGATATGGTCCGTGGCGGAATCCATATCTTTCACCAAGGTATCGATAGCGCTGTTAGAGTCCGCCATCAACTGCGCCGAGTTGCCTCCCACCGGCGCAAAACCGTTGATAGTTTCACCCTGTCGAAACAAGGGTTCACAGCGCTCCGGTATGTGCGGAAGCATCCAGCTGTCGTGCAAAGACGTCGCGGGAATCGCCGGCGGCATTGTAGCCAGTGCTATCGCAGCTCGTTCCGCGCGTCTGCGGCCAATATTGGTCTCGCCAAATAAAATGTAAGCCCCGATACCTACTATCGGCAGCACTGCGATGGCGACCACCCAGGCGATGCGCGACTCCGGGTCACGGTGCGGTCGCAGGATCGCCCGCCCCATGAACGCCAGGTGAAGCAGTACCACTCCTACTTCGACTGCTGTCGTCCACATTCAGCTATTCTCCAACTTTAAGTCCTGCATACCATACCATTTCCAGTGCGGCCCGGTGCGTCCCCAGGGTACTGACAAGTTAACTCGAGGCTATGAGCTGGAGCTATACAAATCTGCCTCCCACGCAAGAAATCAATTCATCAATTGCCACTTTAGCTCATTTTTATCGGTTCTATACGCTCTAGATTTCCACTTTTCAACGACAATTAAGTTAACTTGTCAGGACCCTCCGACCTCATCGCTAGCGTTCCCGAACGCCATACTGGTAATCTGCGTGCTGGAATGCATAGCTTTCCGCTTCCCGTCCCGACACCGGAGATCACGGTTTCATTACTCTGGCATCCGAGGTTGCAGGCCGATCCGGCACATCGATGGCTGCGCGGCCTCGTTCTCGATACCTGCGCTGCAGATCCATTGAAGTTCAGGAAGAAGCCGAGGCGGCATAGGGAGATAGGATAAAGCCATCAACTGCAGAGAGGGTATCCTGCTGTGAAAACGTTTATCATTTTACTGTTACTCGGCGTGCTAAGCGCGTGCAGTGGACTGGAAACTAAATCGTTTCTGGTGGAGGTTGGTTCTTCGAAGGCAGATGTCTTAAGCATCATGGGTACTTCTCCGTATCCGGACTCTAAAGATGGCGTCATTGCATGGCGATATGCCTCAAAAGTGGGTTTGCGGTACTGCGACTACCGAGAAATCTTTATCTTCAGAGATAAAGTGATACATATTAACCAGTACTATCACGCATCAATTGCAGGTTGCTTTACAGGCCTGCAAAAAATTGAGTGGGGACCAATATTGGCTAAAGCAGAAGAGCTGAAGAGGGACCAGCAACAAACTATAACACCCTAGGGCAGAAGCATCGTCCTGGAATTATGAAAACCAGCATGAACATGCCCACTTATGCGATAGCGTGCACTGAGCGAAGTGCGGCGATCTCCTCCCCGGTATATCCCACCTCAGCCAGAATTTCCTCAGTGTGCTCACCGTAACGAGGTGGGTGTCGCCTGAGAGTTGCTGGGGTATTTTCATAAACTGCAGGGTGACTAATGAAGCGCGTGGTGCCCCCGCGCGGATCCTCAGCGTCAAACACGGTACGATTATGCTTTACTTGCGGATCTTCCATGAAATCATCGAGATTGTAGACGGGAGCGAAGGGCACATCATTTTCGTGCAGTTTAGCCAGGGCTTCGCGCCAGGGCCACTTACTAAACTCGGCATCGATTAACTCGATCATCGTGTCCGTATTGGACAGGCGTGCACGGAGACTCCTGAAGCGTTCGTCCTTAGCCAAGTCTTCTCGGCCGAGCGCCTTGCAAAGATTGGTATACTGCTTATCTTCGATGGGCATTCCCACCAGATAGCCGTCTACGCAGCTCCAGACATGAAATATATTGGGAAGAATGGGGTCTACCTTTTGCTTTGGTCGGAAAGTCTCCATCGCCATCAAGTCAGGCAGTGTGAGCTGGGCATAGGCATTTATCATGGGCACGTGCACATGCTGACCTTGTCCACCGTTGCGCTCACGTGCCAGAAGAGCGGCAAGCGCCGCCGAAGCGGCATTGATAGCGGCGTTCTTGTCCGCAATTACACTACGTATCATTTGCGGTGGCCCAGGTTTGCCTTGAGCGGGCATAGTGCCTGACATTCCCTGCACCACCAGGTCATAAACCGGCTGCTCGGAATAAGGACCATCAGGCCCGAAACCGGTTACAGAGACAAATATCAATCCCGGGTTTTCCTTGCTCAGACTGTCGTACCCAAAGCCTAGTCGCTCAGCTACGCCTGGCCGGTAGTTGCAGATGATAACGTCCACTGAAAGTGCGAGCTTACGTACGATCTCAATCCCCTGCGCTGTCTTCATGTCCACGGAGATGGCGCGCTTATTGCGGTTAAACTGAGAGAAAAATCCATTGATGCCGTCGCGCTCCGGCGGCCCGGTCCAGCGAGCGGTATCACCCACCAAGGACTCGACCTTAATGACATCGGCTCCAAGATCCCCCAGATACTGTCCTGCCAGTGGTCCTGAAACCATGGTACCGAACTCCAGTACGCGAAAACCTGCACAGGGTCCATTCGACTCATTGGGCTTGGCTTCGTCCATAATTGTATCCTTGGGGATGAAAAACATTCACTCTGCTGATGATACTAGACGAGGCTAGCTGACAGTGCAGGCATTCTTTCCAGTGTTATCCATTTTCGAAAGTTAAGTTCTCATATCATCCTTGAAGTAAGAGACCAAAGCATTGGAATCGCCTATTATAACCAAATACGTCGAAACGGAATGCGCGGCACTAGTTCATGGTTGGAAGAAGATTCAATTACACTGACAAAGAGTCCCTATGAATAATAAATCGTTGCTCTCATTTTTCCGGCTGACGGGCTCGCGTAGAACCAGTCTGTGCACGTTGTTTTTGGTGGCACTTCTTGGATGGACGCTACAAGGGTGCGATAGCGATGGAAACGACGACAGTCTCCACGGGGAAATTACTGTTCGCTCCCTACCCTGGATCAGTGCTGAGAACTTTCGTTTGGTGGACTCCTTGGGTAGAGAGGTGTCTCTTCGTGGCATCAATGCCCGCATCGAAGGCTTGTTTGATGTAGAGTTTGACGATGGTCGAACACCACTGGAACCGATCCCGGCCTTCACTCGGGAAGATGCGGAAGCTATGGTCCGCTATGGCTTTAATGTGTTGCGGTTACCAATCAATTGGAGCGGAATAGAACCGCATGAAGGTCAATTTTCGGAGACTTACCTCGAGAAGCTTGACCAGGTCATCAACCTTTCCAGGGATGCTGGTTTGTACGTGCTCCTCGATTTTCACCAGGACGCTTGGTCCAAGGAAATCGGCGAAGACGGTGCCCCGCTTTGGGCAATTATTCCACCACCAGAAAAACTGCTTGAAGGCCCTCTTGACGATCTGGGCGCGCGTCGCTTTTCCGCGCAAGTCTTAAACGCATTCCAAGGTTTCTTTGGCAACCTGGAAGGGATTCAGGACAGGTTTCTACCAGTGTGGAAACGTACTATTGATCGCTATGCTGATCGCTCGGAGGTCATTGGCTTTGAGCCAATGAACGAGCCTCTTACTTTTCATTTTGACCAATCACAGCAGAAGTTATATGACTTTTACGCGAAGCTCCTGCCACCCATGCGTGAAGTAGACGGCAAGCACTTGCTTTGGATGGAGCCTGATGTAATCCGGAATTTCGGGAACAGCGCGCCCCTTTTGGACGAGCCGTTTCCTGATAACAATATTGTTTATTGCCCACATATTTATCCTAGCGGCGTGAATGCCTCCACCTACGAAGAGTGGAAAGCCTGGCTAGTCGCTAATTACGGCAATATGCAAAGGGAAGCCCATTCCTGGGGGGCGGCCCTTGTGGTCGGGGAGTGGGGCATCCATCCGAACTCTCCAGAGGCCGAGGGGTATATACGGGCGCAACAAGAAGCGGCCGAGGAGTTGAGCTCTGGTCAAATGTTGTGGTTGTGGAAAGAAGACAGCCAGGGGTCCTGGGGTTTTTACGATTTTGACGATGTCGCCGGAAGCTGGGTAGTCCGCGACAGTGCTGTCCAACTAGTTGGAAAGCCTTATGCTCTGGCCGTGCCAGGCACGCTTCTCACACATAATTTCGACCCCGAGACCAAAGTGCTTTCGTTCTCTTTTGAAGCAAAAGGCGGAGAAATGGGAGGACCGTTGCTTTATCTTCCTGAGTCATGGTTCGGCGATTTACCCACGATTGTGGTAAACGGAAACACCGTCAGTTATGAGCGAGATGTCACGACTCAACGGGTATTATTGGATTGGGACGGCCAGAAAGGGAAGTTCGATATTGAAGTGTACTGACACAAAGTCAGCCAAGCTGTGCATGGCGAATTGCTAATTCGCGGGAACCAAATTAACTTCTCCGGATCCGGAAAAACCAGCAGCCGGAATCACGCCACAGTCAGGAATGCAGAGTTGCTGAAGAAGGTAGCGGAGTTGGAGCCTGCTGTGGCTGAAGAAGTAGAGGCTCAGGAAGAAGCTCAGGCTGCATAACTCTCCCCCAAATAAATCAACACTCTATCCTTAGGAAGCAGCGGTTAGGACTGGTCGTGAATTCAGCAGTACGCATTAGAGGCTGAGCAGTTCCTTCTTCACTTCAGATTGGGACTGGCACTTGGACGCTCACCACAACATGCTCCTTGGGGTAAAACAAAATCATCCCGGCTATGAACCCAATGAACAGGCAAAGAACGCAAGCACAGAGCAGGATGATTCGGCGATCCTTCCTGAGTTGCATTTGCAGTAGGGAGTATTCGTGGCAGCGCGACTGGAGGTTGAGATAGCTGTGTGTGTAGTCGTCCATCGGTTGAGTATAGCGTGGGGCGTTAATGCGGAGCTTTTCCAAGGGAGGCAATTTTTGTCTGCGGTTGCCCATGGGTTGCCCAAGGCGAATTTCGACAGTTCAGATTTTTTTCCAGTGATGACTGGTATTGGTAAGACACTGATATATAGGGCATAAATGGTAGCTACGGGTGGACTTGAACCACCGACCCCAGCATTATGAATGCTGTGCTCTAACCAGCTGAGCTACGTAGCCACAATGAATTGCGGGGACCAGCGGTCCCGAAGTGCCGGGCATTTTCCGCATTTTGTCGGGGCAAGTCAAGATTTCAGGCAGCCATGTGCCGCACTAAACGTTGAAGCGGAAATGTATGACATCGCCGTCCTGTATCACGTAATCCTTGCCCTCCAAGCGCCAACGACCGGCGTCTTTGGCGCCCTGTTCGCCATTGTGCTTGATGAAGTCATCATAGCTGATAACTTCGGCGCGGATGAAGCCCTTCTGGAAGTCAGTGTGGATGACGCCTGCGGCTTCAGGGGCGGTGGCACCGACCTTCACCGTCCATGCGCGCACTTCCTTAACACCGGCGGTGAAGTAGGTTTGTAACTGCAGCAGTTCATAACCGGCGCGAATCACGCGGTCCAGTCCTGGCTCATCCATTCCCAGTTCCCGCAGAAACTCCAGGCGCTCCTCGTCAGCAAGTTCAGCGATTTCTGCTTCCAGCTTGTTGCAGATGGCAACGACCATGGCATTTTCCTGTGCCGCGATTTCCCTTACCACGTCCAGGTACGGATTGCCCTCAAAACCGTTTTCATCGACGTTAGCGATATACATGGTGGGCTTGCCGGTTAGCAGAAACAGTTGCCTGGCGAGCGCCCGCTCATCTCCATTGAGATTGAGTGAGCGAACCGGTCGAGCTTCATTGAGGTGCGGCAGGAGCTTGTTTTCCAGCAAGGCCTTCATGGCAATGGCGTCCTTGTCGCCGCCTTTGGCGTTGCGGATAACCCTCTGCAGCTGTTTTTCGCAGCTCTCCAGATCCGCCAGTGCCAACTCCGTATTAATGGTTTCGATGTCGGCCCGCGGGTCGATTTTATTCGACACATGAATAACATTGTCGTCTGCAAAGCAGCGCACCACATGGGCGATTGCATCGGTCTCGCGAATATTGGCCAGAAACTGGTTGCCAAGGCCTTCACCTTTGGAGGCCCCCGCCACGAGGCCGGCGATATCGACGAATTCCATGGTAGTCGATATTTCTTTTTGCGGTTTGATGATCTCTGCGATCCTGCGCTGGCGCGGATCGGGTACGGGTACAATCCCGGCGTTGGGCTCGATGGTGCAGAAGGGAAAGTTTTCCGCACCGATACCGGCATTGGTCAGGGCGTTGAACAGGGTGGACTTACCAACATTCGGTAAGCCGACGATTCCGCAATTGAAGCCCATAGCTTATTCCTGTCTTTGTAGGCAGCTCACGCTGCACTAAAACTGTGTAATCGGGTCATCGCTTTGGTGCTGTCCCCATCCAGCAGTAAGGGCAGGGCAGCGATGGCCTCATCGATGCACGCATCGATTCTCTCTCTATCGGCCTGTGACGGCGCGCCCAGAACGTAGCTGGTCACGCGGGAGGCGTGGCCAGGGTGACCGATACCGATACGCAGACGGTGAAAATTCTGATTGTTGCCGAGCGCCGGGATGATATCTCGCAATCCGTTGTGGCCCCCGTGCCCGCCGCCCTGTTTAAAGCGAGCGCAGCCAGGAGGGATATCCAGTTCATCGTGGGCGATCAGAATGTGCTCTGGCTCGATTTTGAAAAAACCCGCCATTGCCGCGACCGCCATGCCGCTACGATTCATGAAGGTGGTAGGAATGAGCAGGCGCACGTCGTGGCCGGACAGGGTAAGCCGTCCGGTCAGACCGTAAAACCTGGATTCCACCTGAAGCGAACACCCGCACTGCTTTGCTAGGGCAGCAACGAAATCGGCACCTGCATTATGGCGAGTGCCCCGGTATTCGCTGCCGGGGTTACCCAGTCCCGCAATGAGTTTTATAGCAGCAGTCAATGCGAATACGGCTGTGGTGAGCGCCGCAGCGAGGAGATTAGTTCTCGCTGCTGCCTGCTTCAGACCCGCTGTCTTTAGCGGACGCAGCAGCATCGACATCCAGTCCATCATCACCGCCTTTGGGTGCGATGACGGAGGCGATTGCCAGATCGTGATCCTCGCCCAGGGCCAGCGCTACGGAGGTCACGCCTGCAGGCAGGGTAACGTCGGAGAGGTGGATAATCTGGCCGGTTTCCACCTTGAGCATATCCACTTCGATGAACGAGGGAATATTGACGGGCAGACACTGCACTTCGATATCGGTAGCCTGGTGCTGGATCATACCACCCTGCGTTTTTACGCCATAGCAGGTGGTTTCGTTGATGAAGTGAATGGGCACGTGAACCCTGATGGCTACATTATCGTCGATGCGCATGAAATCTACATGCGTTACGCGATTTTTGGCGGGGTGACGCTGGAGGTCCTTGAGGATCGCCTTTTCCCTTTCCTTGCCGACGTTGACGATCAGGACGTGGGAAAAGAATGCTTCATTTTCCAGCGCTTTTTCCAGATCCTTGCGGATGAGGCTTAGCGGCTGGGGGGCCTTATCGCCACCATAGATGATGGCGGGGACCCGTCCGTCGAAGTGACGCAGGCGGCGGCTCGCACCTTTCCCCAGGTCAGTTCGTACTTCTGCATTTAATTCAAATTGGTCAGACATAGTCGTGACTCCTTTGATGAGTCATTACTGCACCTGCGACCAGTGCGGTAATGAGTGGGTGTATACGCTGTCTCTACTGAAACAGCGCGCTGATTGATTCCTCATTGGCGACCCTGCGCATGGACTCGGCCAGCAGGTCGGCAATCGTGAGTTGGCGAATCTTTTTGATGGTCCTCGCCTCAGCACTTAACGGAATCGTGTCTGTTACCACCAACTCATCGAGCTGGGAGTTTTCAATATTTTGTAGGGCATTGCCCGACAGTACTGCGTGGGTACAATAGGAGACGACTTTGGCTGCGCCTCGTTCTTTCAGGGCGTCGGCGGCCTTGCACAGCGTGCCGGCTGTATCGACCATATCATCTACCAGCAGGCAGGTGCGACCATCCACCTCCCCGATCAGGTTCATTACCTGCGCTTCATTCGCCTTTGGGCGCCGTTTATCAATTATGGCCAGGTCTGCTTCATTCAACTGCTTGGCAATTGCCCGGGCCCGGACCACACCGCCAATGTCCGGCGAAACGACAATCAGGTTGTCGTAGTTGCAGGCCTCAATGTCTTCGATGAGCACCGGAGAGCCGTAGATGTTATCCACCGGGCACTTGAAAAAGCCCTGTATTTGCTCTGCATGCAGATCGACGGTTAACACCCTGTCGACCCCTACGGTAACCATCATGTCCGCCACGACCTTGGCGGAGATCGGTACCCGGGCTGAGCGCACTCGCCTGTCCTGGCGGGCGTAGCCGAAGTAGGGTACTACAGCAGTAATACGCGAAGCTGATGCCCTGCGCAGGGCATCAATCATGACGACTAACTCCATCAGGTTGTCATTGGTCGGTGCACAGGTAGACTGCAGGACGAAAACATCCTTGCCCCGCACATTTTCGTTCAGCTCGACGGCCGTTTCACCGTCACTGAACTTGCCGACATCTGCCTTACCCAAAGCCAGGTACAACCTACTGGCCACCTTCTGGGCCAGCTCCGGGTTGGCGTTACCGGTGAAGACCATCATTTTTGAGGACACTGCGCTCTACCTTCAGGTTTCTCACGAAAAACTTCGGCAAGTAAAAACAGAGCCATATCCTGTTGGCATATGGCGCCGCCTGTATGGCTGGGGTGGGAGGATTCGAACCTCCGAATGCCAGGATCAAAACCTGGTGCCTTGCCGCTTGGCGACACCCCAAACTATCTGTTGGATTACACCAATTCTATTGGTAAAGGCGATGCGTTTACGCCTCGGGCGAGGATGCTCGTCCACTCGTCTGCCAACTCTTTTCGGGCCTTCGCGGCCTGAGTTGCAGTATCGAAGCTGATGAATGCACAGGCCCCTGTGCCGGTCAATCTGGCCTCTCCGAAATTATCCAAAACTTTCAATGCCTTATCGACCTCAGGATAGAGGTTCCTGACAAGTTGCTGGCAGTCGTTTCGGGAGTCTTCCTCAAAAAAGGTCGCCATTTTGATGGGGATGCTGTTGCGTGTCAATTGCTGGTGGCAAAATATTTCGGCGGTAGACACATGGCAGTTCGGCACGAGAATCAGGTACCAGCGCTCGGGCAGCTCGATCGGTGTGAGAATATCCCCAACACCTTCAGCCCAGGCGGTTCGTGCGCCCACGAAAACCGGTACGTCGGCACCCAACCGGGTGCCCAGTGATTGTAGCGTTGCCCGAGACAACCGCAGGCCCCACAGGTGATTGAGGGCCAACAATGTGGTGGCTGCATTCGAACTGCCGCCGCCCAGTCCGGCACCAGTGGGTATGCGTTTTTGCAGCACAATATGCGCCCCAAGTGAGCGCTGTTGTTGCAGCAGTTGCGCAGCACGCACAATGAGGTTGTCCTCCAGCGGGATTCCTGGTGTGTTACTTTCAAGTGTGATGCTGCCGCTATGGTTGGGGGTAAACAGCAGCTGGTCACCCCAGTCCAGCAACTGGAACAGAGTTTGCAGCTCATGGTAGCCGTCGGGGCGGCGGCCTGTGATGTGCAGGAACAGATTAAGTTTGGCTGGTGACAGGACGGAGAGGGAGGTGGACATCAGCTCGGTGAAGTCTGCCAGTGTGAAATTACAACCTTAATTAGCGTTGTGCCGCGTTGGATCTGCAACCGAGTGGGCAGGAGGAGCCCCTGAAACTGTTCATACTTTCCGTAGCGAACCTCCCAGCCGTCCTGCTGCAGGCTTTGCAGTAGCTCTGTCTGCGGGTTGAGTTCAAGCTTTTGCACTTTGGAGTCAGGCGAGGGGAGACCCTTGAGCCAATGCGCCAGGGCGTGGAGAGGCAGATCCCAGCCGGTATTCAGTACAATGGCGTCAGGCGTGGAGATATCCAGCGTATTGTGCTCATCGCCCTGGTCAATATCCAATCGCCGACCGTCGCTGTAAATCGTGGTGGCACCCACTCCCAGGGGGCCGCTCAATTGTAGGTGGGTATCCTGATCATGCTGCTGCCATACCAGGCTGGCGGATTCTGATGCATCGGCGGTGCGCACAGCCAGTTTGCCGTTTGCCGTCCACTGCTGCAGCAGTGCCAGCTGCTGGCTATGCGCTTGCCAACCGGCGGACGTGGGTTCGCGCTGACCCAGACCCGCGCAGCCCGCCAGCAGTAATAGCAGTAGAAACAGCGAAAGGTGCTGGCCGTTGCGCATATTACGGTTGGCTCGTAGCTGGAGAATCCTTGGGTGGTGCGGCGCCCGGCGGAGCTATCCCCAGCCGATTCAGGGTGCCGAGTAGTTTGGGGTGATTCGGGTCGCGCAATAATGCGCCTTGCCAAACCGCCATCGCGGCATCTTTATCCCCCTTAACCCACAGCACCTCGCCCAAATGAGAAGCCACCTCAGGATCGGGAAAATTGGCATAGGCTCGGCTCAGGTACTGCACAGACTCATCATAGCGCCCCGTGCGAAACAGCACCCAGCCCATGCTGTCCAGAATGGCGGGTTCATTGGGTTGCAGTTCCAGCGCGCGGGAGACCAGCTCCAGCGCTTCCGTATAGCGTGTGGTGCGATCAGCCAGGGTATAACCCAGGGCATTGAGGGCGGTAATGTTGTTGGGCTCGGCTGCGAGAATGATGCGTAATTCCTTTTCCATGAACACCAGGTCGTCCTGCTGTTCACTGAGCATCGCTCGCGCATAGCGCAGGGATGTACTGTCTGGCGCTTGTGCCACCGCCTCGTTGAGTAACTGCATTGCATCCTTTGTTTCGCCAGCGTGAGCCAGGATGTCGGCTTCCAGGCCATAGAGCTGATCACGCAGTTGGGGGTTTTCTTCTCGCTGTTCATCGAACCAGGCATGACTGCGAGCCAGCTGTCCGCCTTGGACCAACAATTGCCCTATGCGGCTATTCGCCACAAGGTATTCCTGCCCACCCCCGACCTGCATGTAATTGGCAATGGCTTCTTCTGGATCGTGGTCGTCCTCGGCCAAGCGTCCGAGGTAGTAATACGCTTCATCCACCCGCTGGCCCTGCGCGATGACCCGGCGCAGGTACGCTCTGGCTGCCACTGGGTCGCCAATCTCGCTGTTGATGAGGGCGAGCGAAAATAACAGATCGCCATCCTGCGGCGATTGTTCCGAGAGGATCTCAAATTGCTCCCGCGCTGCGGCCATATCGGCGACAGTCAGCAGACGGGCGTACTGCAGTCGCAGCTGTTTGGCGTCCGGATGTTCCTCCAGCACCCGCTGCAGTCGTGCATAGGGACTCTCCGCTTGTTGCTCCAGCAGGATCTTCGCTTCCAGCAGGACGGCCTGGGGTTGTTCAGGTTCCAGCTTGAACAGATTATCAAGATCTTCCAGTGCCAGGTCATATTGTTGAAATTCCGCGTGAATCAGGGCCTGGGTTAACAGGAGGCGGGTATTTTGCGGAAATTCGATGGACAGCTTATTGATGCCCTGCACCAGTTCCGCACGCTGTTCAGCGCTCAATTGCCCAAAGCCGTTCAGCAGCATGGGGAAATTGGCAGAACCCGTCTGTCGTTCTACTACAACCAGGTAGGGCAGGGCTTCCAGTGTCCGACCCTTCTGGCTCAGAAGTCCCGCCAGTGTGTTGTTGGCTTCAGCATTTTCCGGGTCAAGCTCCACCCACAGTTGCGCTGACTGCAGCGCTTCATCCTCCCGTTGCAGGAATTGCGCGAGGTGAGTGGTGTGTGCACTGAGGCCGGGGTCGCGCAACACGGCCGACTGCTCCATGTACTGGTCCAGTGTTACGTCATAGGCCTGCCTGCGCAGGGCAAATTCTGCGACGAGCAGTGCGTACAGGCTGTCATTCGGGAATGGTCTCTCCGGGCCTTTTGCTGCAGGCTCCGGTTTGGTCACGGCATCCCGCTCCTGGACAGGTGTTTGAGTGGCACAGGCAGTGAGCAGCGCAAAGACTATAGCGAGGGCAAAAAGTCGCGACATGGTGGTTTAAAGCGAGGTAATCCAGCGATAAGACAAGTGCTATGATGACACAGACGGCGCGTGAAACCCACTGTACGGCTCAACCACTTATCGCACGGTCACCGGGGTGGCATTTTCAGGGCGCTGTCATTTGGCACCTAACTTGTTAAAATCGGAAGAGTTTTTTGCGAATTGTGCTAAGGTGCGCCGGATTTCGAGAGGGCGGCCGTTCAGTCGGATAAGCCTTGGTACACAATGCTGTGGAGCCAGTTGCAGTTGCCATGAATTTGATCACTTTGGGAATCAGTCATAACTCTGCCGCCGTGGAAGTGCGCGAGCGGGTCGCCTTTGCGCCTGAGCAGGTTGCTGAAGCGCTGGTGGACGCCTGCGAGTCGGCCGGGGTGGATGAGGTTGTCATCCTGTCAACCTGTAATCGCACCGAGCTCTATGCCATTGTGCCCGAGGGCAGCAGCCTGGGTGACAAAGCCCTGGAGTTGATCGACTGGATTGCCAATTACCACCACCTGTCGGCGCGGGAGTTGCGTCACTGCGCTTACCACTACGAAGGGGGCCAAGCCCTGCGGCATCTGGTGCAGGTCGCCAGTGGCCTGGATTCCATGGTTCTGGGGGAGCCGCAAATATTCGGGCAGCTCAAGTCCGCGTATGTGGTGGCGATGGAAGCGGGTACCGTGGGCAGTGAGTTGGGTCGCCTGTTCCCGCGCATATTCTCTATTGCCAAGCGGGTGCGCACGGATACCGCTATTGGCGAAAATCCCGTTTCAGTGGCGTATGCCGCAGTGAATCTGGCGGGTCATATATTTTCCGATTTAAGCCAGTGTAATGCTTTGTTGGTGGGTGCGGGGGAAACGATCGAACTGGTAGCCCGTCACCTTATAGGAGCCGGTGTAACCAGGATTGTGATTGCCAATCGCACTCTGGGCAGGGCCCGGGAGCTGGCGCAGAAGTTCGGTGCTGAAGCGGTATTGCTTGCCGAGATACCGCAGCAGTTGGCGGCGGCGGATATTGTTATTACGTCCACTGCCAGCCAGTTGCCTATTCTGGGTAAGGGCGCAGTGGAATACGCCCTCAAAGCGCGCAAGCATCGTCCTTACTTGATGATAGATATAGCCGTGCCGCGGGATATTGAATCCCAGGTCGGTGAGTTGCCCGACGTTTATCTGTATAGCGTCGATGATTTGCGTGAGATCGTTGACCAGAACCTGCGCAGTCGCAGTAGCGAAGCGCGCAAGGCCGACCTCCTTATTGATGAGGGAGTTCGACTTTATATGGAAGAGGTGCGCAGTCTCGCTGCGGTGGATACGGTCAAGGAGTACCGCACCATGGCGGAGCAGTTGCGAGAACGCGAATTGCTGCGCGCCCAGCGCGCATTGGCCAGGGGCGATGATCCACGACAAATACTGGCTCAGTTGTCCCGCGCCATAACCAACAAATTGATTCATGCACCGACTGCCGGGCTCAAGCAAGCCAGCGTGGACGGTCGCCAGGACCTGATCAACAGCGCCCGCAAACTATTAGGGCTCGAGGGCCTGGTAACGCCGCCCGCACCCGACGAAGAGGTTGAGCAGGCGGATGCTGAGTTGGCCTCGCCAGCGGTGGATACCACTCGACGCACGTTGCAATGAAAGCCTCACTGCTCACCAAGCTGGAAACGCTGACTGACCGGCACGAGGAGGTATCGGCGCTGCTCAGCGATAGCCAGACCATTGCCAACCAGAACAAGTTCCGCGATCTGTCCACGGGAGTACTCCGAACTGGAGCCGGTGGTCGCCTGCTACGCCCAGTACAGCCAGGTGAAGGCCGATCTGGATGAGGCGCGACAAATGTTGGATGACGCCGATCCTGAGGTGCGGGACATGGCTCGTGAGGAACTGGCAAGCGGCGGCGAGCGCCTGTCCGGTCTGGAGGCAGAGCTGCAAACCCTGCTGCTGCCGCGTGATCCGCGCGACTCACACAACGTCTTTCTGGAGATTCGCGCCGGTACCGGTGGTGACGAGGCGGCGATTTTTTCCGGTGACCTGTTCCGTATGTACTCCCGCTATGCGGAAAACCAGGGCTGGAAAGTAGAAGTTTTGTCGGAGCGCCCCGGGGAGCATGGCGGCTATAAGGAAATCATCACCCGCGTTGAAGGTCGCGACGTCTACGCCCAGCTCAAGTTTGAATCCGGAGCCCACCGTGTGCAGCGGGTGCCTGACACCGAATCCCAGGGACGCATTCACACCTCGGCCTGCACGGTGGCGGTAATGCCGGAGGTGGATGATGTAGAGGAAATAGACATCAACAAGGCCGATCTGCGCGTCGACACGTTCCGAGCCTCCGGTGCGGGGGGGCAGCACGTAAACAAGACCGATTCTGCGATACGCATTACGCATATACCCACCGGTGTCGTGGTGGAGTGCCAGGATGAGCGCTCCCAGCACAAGAACCGGGCCAGGGCCATGTCCCTGCTGCAGGCCAAACTGCTGCGCAACGCCCAGGACAAACAGGCCAGCGAACAGGCTGAGACGCGGCGCAATCTGGTGGGTACGGGGGATCGCTCCGATCGCATCCGCACCTACAATTTCCCGCAGGGACGCATGACCGACCACCGCATCAACCTGACGCTCTACAAACTGGATGAAGTCATGGAAGGTGCGCTGGACGCGATCATCGGTCCCCTGCGCCAGGAATATCAGGCAGACCAACTGGCGGCGCTGTCGGACAACTGATGGTGACCGTGCAGGAACTGCTGCGCTCGGGAGACGGTCTGCCGACCGATAGCGCCCGCCGCGATACCGAAATTCTACTGTGCTACTGCCTGGGCAAGCCCCGCGCCTGGTTGTATACCTGGCCGGAGAAAGAGGTGTCCCCGGAGTGTGCAGAACACTTCAAGCAGTTGTTGGCCCGGCGCGGAACAGGCCTGCCAGTTGCCTATCTAACCGGCGAGCGGGAGTTCTGGTCACTGCAGCTGGCAGTGAACAGCGCCACTCTTATCCCCCGCCCTGAAACCGAAACCCTGGTGGCCTGGGCGCTGGAGTTGCCTTTACCAGAAACAGCAAGCGTGCTGGATCTGGGTACGGGCTGCGGCGCTATCGCGCTGGCGGTGGCGAGCGAACGGCCGCACTGGCACGTGACTGCGCTGGATGTTAGCGCACAAGCCCTGCTGGTCGCCCGTGCCAATGCAGTCCGAGCAGATCTGCAGCGGGTGTCCTTCCTGCAATCAAACTGGTACGAGGCTGTCGGCGCACAGCGCTTCGACCTGTTGCTGGCCAACCCGCCCTATATCGATGGGGATGATCCGCATCTGGCGCGCGGCGATGTGCGCTTTGAGCCGCGTTCGGCACTGGTCTCTGCCCATGGCGGTCTTGCGGACCTTGACCTGCTGGTAACGGGAGCGCCGGCACAATTACTCGACGGTGGCTGGCTGTTGCTGGAACACGGTTTTGAGCAGGCGGAAGCCGTGCGCGGGATGTTGCTTCACGCCGGTTTTCGCCAGGTGAGTACGCGCCGGGATATGGCGGGACAGGAACGGATTACCGGAGGTTGCTGGCA
The DNA here is from genome assembly GCA_963747995.1 of uncultured Gammaproteobacteria bacterium. GTDB lineage: Bacteria > Pseudomonadota > Gammaproteobacteria > Pseudomonadales > Halieaceae > Marimicrobium. The sequence continues at coordinate 204,890 of CAVVHD010000011.1, forward strand.
TGCTGACTGACGCGCAGCTCATGCGCTATAACCGACAGATTCTGCTGGATGATTTTGATATTGCAGGGCAGGAGCGGCTGCAACAGTCCCGGGTGCTGGTTGTTGGCCTGGGCGGACTGGGTTGTCCCGCGGCGCTGTACCTGGCGGCGGCCGGTATCGGCACACTGGTGCTGGTCGACGGGGACGAGGTGGAGTTGAGTAACCTGCAGCGCCAGATCGCGCACACGGATAATGATATCGGCAGCAACAAGGCACGCTCGGCGGCCGCCGCAATCACTGCTCTCAATCCGGATGTAAAGCTGGAGGTAATCGAGCAGCAACTGACCGAGAGCGCCATGCCGGCGCTGCTCGCGCGTGTCGACCTGGTGCTGGACGCCACGGACAACTATCCGGTGCGCTTTGCCCTGAATCGCGCCTGCATCGCCGCCGGCGTGCCACTGGTGTCCGCAGCTGCCGTGCGCAGTGAGGGGCAACTGGCGATCTTTGACCCGCTGCGCGGCGGGCCCTGTTATCGCTGCTTGTATGTAGAAGGGGATGCGAATACCGCGCTCAGTTGCAGCGAGAGCGGCGTACTCGCGCCGGTGGTCGGCGTGATCGGTTCCCTGCAGGCCATGGAGGCGCTAAAGATTCTCACAGGCTACGGCGAGCCACTGCGCGGCAAGCTGCTGCTGCTCGATTTGCGCAGCATGGAGTTTCGCCAGTTGGAGCTCACGTGTGCGTACGGATTGTCCGGCCTGCTCACACCTGCATACCTGAAGCGGGGCCGGTGCACTATTGTGCGCCTGGCTAAGTTGCTCGCATGGATTTTGTTAGGCAACCCATCTGGCTCTGTTTAGTTGCCGTATTTTTCCTCCATTTCCTTCGCTAATGCATCAGCTTCTTCATCTGACATGTTTTCCAACTCCGCCATAGACTTCCCAGTTACCTGCTTTACAGCGGCTGCGCCCTGGCCTGTGGAAAGTTGCTCTCGAGCAGTGTTGCGCCGCCTGATTAGCTTCTTCGGTAGTCGCTTTTATCTTGGCATCATATAAATGATTTACTTCAGCATCGGACTTTCCATTTGCTGCAGCGCCCAGCGTCTTTCTCTTGCTGGTCATTATTTCCTGGTTAAATTGTGCGTGCGCGGCATCAAGTTGCTTTTGCGTTTCCTGCTTTTTTTGAGCCTCTGCACGCTGCTGAGCTTCGTACTTGGCCTGCTCTTGCGCCTCAAACTCGGGGTCCCAATCTCCTACCGCATCAACACTAGATAATACGGATATTAGAATTAGAAAATAAACTCCTTTCATTGCACTTCCCCCGTTGGTAGACAATTATTTCCTGACACCTAAATATATAGCTGCTGCGTGAGTTCCAACCCGGCTGTGTAGAGTCTAACTTATGTGTGGTCTATTTGCAATTCAACCTCCAGTTGATTTGGCTGGCGCGTAGTTTCGACCATAGTGGGCCGTTGATCGCGTGAACAGGATAGCTCCTGTAGGTGGTTGACTGTGTGCCAGCGAAGCGAAAACTGTAACACTTGCTGCGAGAACTACCCGGGTGCGGAAAAAGTCTTTAGTGTCTTCATCAGTCGCCAACTGAGCACGATGCCGCTCAGGGCGATACCGGTAATCATGCTTTTCCAGAAGCCAGTCGTGCCCTGCAGGGGATTTTGCGCCACAACTATGCCCAGCCAGTAACCCAGCGGGAGTGTGATCAGCCAGTAGGCGCAGCACAGCACGACAAAGGGAAAGCGTGTGTCCTTGAACGCCCGCAGCGAGAACGTCGCGGTGATTTGCACGGCATCGAGGACAATAAACAGGGCGGCCATTCGGATCAGAGTTGTGGCCATACTGTGGATGGCCTCATTATCGGTGTAGGCATCAATGATCAGGCCGGGGGCGGACAGCAGGAGTATCATGCAGGCCAGGCCGACCAGCAGTGTAATGGACGCCCCGCAGCTAATGGCCAGTCTCACTTGAGCTCGGTCGCCCGCTCCAACGGCGTGGCCCACCCGTGTGGCGAGGGACGCGCCGATGCTGACCAGCAGCATGTAGGTCGCATCCCACACATTGAATGCAATCTGGTGAGAGGCCATGGCGATGTTTCCCAGGGTGGCAATAAAGAGGGCAATGGTGGAAAACGCAGCCATCTCCAGGAAAAAGGAGAGGCCCATGGGCAGGCCCAGGCGGCATATCTCCCACAGCGCCTGAATATTGGGTGCGACAATCCTGAGCGGCGGCAGGAAGGGTTTTAGCGTATTGGCCCTGACCATGTACAGGATGATGAGAATCGGACTCAGCCACATGGCGATCGCGGTCGCCCAGCCGCAGCCGGCGGCGCCCAGTTCCGGCGCGCCCCATTTGCCGTAGATAAAGGCGTAATTCAGCGGGATATTAGCGATAAACCCGATGATACTGGCCACTGCGAAGGGGCGCATAATGCCAATGCCCTGGGTGTGGCAGCGTAGAGCCTGGAACAGCGCTGCTGCCGGCATGCCAAAGGCGATCGCCTGTAGGTAGTCATGGCTCTTGCGCTGTGTATCGGAGTCCAGATTCAGCAGATTGAGCAGCGGATTTGTAAAGTAGCACAGGGGGCCGGCCACCAGTCCCAGCAACAGCGCCAACCACAGTGCCTGGGGTAGCGAATCGCGTATATGTTGCAGGCGCCCGGCACCAAAATCCTGGGCGATGATTGTAGTCGCCCCCAGCATGACCCCGGTAAACACCAGATAGATCGGTAGCCAGATGTTGTACCCGATTGCGATGGCCGCCAGATCATCCGCGTTGTAGCGTCCTGCCATGATCGTATCGACGACCCCGGTTCCAACTTGTGCGAGTTGGGCGATAACCATCGGCCAGGCGATAGCCAGCAACGCACGGCATTCGCCAATATAGCCAGGTATTCTTGCGCTATTCATACGGGCCAGTCAGTTCGACACAGCTGAAAATCGGCAGGTGTCTGGTCGGCGAAACCTTTTCACTCTTTCTGTTGTCACAAGGGATCGATCATCATGGGAAATTTCTTATGCAGGCACTAGCGCAGCGGTATTACATCATACACAACGCCATTTTCTCACGCCTGCAGTATCTCGATGGATTGGCGCCTCTGGGCCTGCGCCTCTTTCTTGTTCCAGTGTTCTGGTTGGCGGGAACGCAGAAAATAGCCACAATGGAACACACTATCGAGTGGTTTGGAACCACACTGGGTCTACCTTTTCCTGCACTGTTGGCACATCTGGCAGCCTATACCGAGGCGATTGGGGCGATGCTGTTATTGCTGGGATTGGCCACTCGCTGGATATCAGTGCCGCTCATGATCACCATGCTAGTGGCAATTTTTGCCGTGCACTGGCCAAATGGTTGGGCTGCGATTGCAAACTCCAATGCGCCCGAGATAGCGCAACGTCTGGGCGCGGCAAGGGATATTCTGCAGGAGTACGGCAATTATTCATGGCTGACAGAAAAAGGCCAATTTATGATCTTCAATAGCGGAATTGAATTCGGCGTGACCTACTTGTTGATGCTGTTCAGCCTGTTGTTCACTGGCGGTGGGCGCTTCACTAGCGTCGATTACTTTCTCTCCAGGCTGTGGCCCGATAAATCGTGATGTATGCCGCTCCAATGTAATGTCGATCGGCCCCACCTATTCAACGTCTGAAGTGGTAGACTAGCGCTTTTTTTGAGTTCCCAAAGGGTTAGCATAGTTGATCAAGAGTTTAGTCCATCGTATGACGAATAAGAATGAAGTCCCCCGGAACCCGGGTACAGCCTCATCCGGCCACGGCCAGCCGCCCCGCCAGGAGCCCTCCCACAGATCTACTGTGTCCGATAAAAAACGCGAGGATGATCCCCAGGAATCCACGGACAAGAGACGCAAGCGCCGCCGCGCGCGCAAGGCAGATTCCGCTGCCGTCTCCTGGTCTTTGGATGACTTTGCTGTCGCGCCCAGGGAGGGTGATATCCGTTTCCACGATCTGGATTTGCGCGATGAACTGATGCACGGCATCGCCGATCTGGGCTTTCACTATTGTTCGCCCATTCAGGGATCAATACTGCCTCATACCCTGCAGGGCCACGATGCGATTGGCAAGGCCCAGACGGGTACCGGTAAAACAGCAGCTTTTCTTATCACTATTTTCAACGATCAGCTGTGCCATCCGCTGCAGGGCGAACGTTTCGTGGGTGAACCTCGCGCATTGGTCATTGCGCCCACCCGGGAACTGGTGATGCAGATTGCCGCTGACGCTGAGGAACTGGGCAAATACACGGGGTTGCAAGTTGTAACCCTGATCGGTGGCATGGACTACCAGAAGCAACTCAATCGCCTCACCAATAGTGTGGTGGATCTTGTAGTGGCTACGCCAGGCCGTTTGCTGGATTTTATGGGGCGCCGCGATTTATACCTGGATCATGTGGAAATCCTGGTGCTGGATGAAGCTGACCGCATGCTGGACATGGGTTTTATTCCGCAGGTCAAACAAATTGTGCGCGCGACACCGCCGAAAGAAAATCGGCAGACGTTGTTGTTCTCCGCCACGTTTACGCAGGACATTATTAACCTGTCCCAGCAATGGACCTATCAGCCGGTCAAGGTGGATATTGAGCCCCAGAGCGTTGCCACCAGTGCGGTTGACCAGAAGGTCTATCTGGTCAGCAGTCAGCAGCGTTACAAGGTGCTCAAGAACCTGCTTGTCAGTGACAGTTGCACCTGTGTGATTGTCTTCGCTAACAGGCGTGACCAGGTGCGTCGCCTGCACGAGCGCCTGTGCAAGTCTGGAATCTCCGCCGGTATATTGTCCGGGGAAATTCCGCAGGCGAAACGGACCCGCACTCTGGAGCAGTTCAAAAAGGGCGAAATAAAAGTGCTGGTGGCCACCGATGTGGCCGGGCGCGGCATTCATGTCGAAGGTGTGAGCCATGTGGTGAACTACAACCTACCGGAGGATCCGGAGGATTATGTGCACCGTATCGGCCGTACCGGGCGCGCGGGAGCGACGGGCATCTCTATCAGCTTCGCCAGCGAAGATGATGCGTTTCTGCTGCCGGATCTGGAAAAGCTGCTGGGGTCGAAGCTGGAGTGTACACACCCGCCTGAGGAACTACTGGTTTAGTTCTTCACACCACAGCAGAGTCGCGCCAACTACGGCGGCAGGTACCACAAAGAAATTGACCAGTGGTATGCCGGTGCACAGGGCTACCATGCCGCCGAAGCCCATGCTGCTCAGACGACGGGAACGCACGGCTGCTTTGACCTCGGCAAAGCTCAGCTGGTGGTTGTCCATGGGATAGTCCACGAACTGTATGCTCATCATCCAGGCGCCCAGTAACAGCCATGCCACAGCGCCTACCCCAGGAATGAAAGAGAGCAGCAGAGCGAAAAGCGCCATAGGTATATAGTACAGCAGCTTAATTATTTCCCGTAAAATGCTTCTTGGTACTGCCAGCAGCGCCGCACCTGATCCTTCCAGTGAGCCGACTGGCCGCCCCGTAATTAGCTCCTCAGCCTTCTCAGCCAGCAACGCATTGAAGGGCGAAGCGATAATCAGCGCGACCGAGGTGAACAGGTAGCCGGTTATCAGGCTCACGGTGATGCCGATGAGCGGCCATAAAATCCATTTAATAAACTCCAGCCAGCTGGGAATACGCGAGAGCATCGAGTCCATTAGATCGCTCATGTAGCTTAAGCTAACGCCGATCAGGGAACCGAAGATCAGTATGTTGATCACCAGGGGTATGAGCACAAACAGGCGTAGCGAGGGATGGTTCAGCAGTCGGGCGCCGCGCGTCAGATAGCCTGCACCGCGTGTGATATTACCCTTCATTCTGAGAATCTTCCGTGGGTTGGCCGCAGGTAGGGCACAGGCAGCGTTCGTTGGCGGAATCCGCAGCCTTGGCCCGGGCAGCGGCACTGATGGTCACGCTTTGGCACCAGCAGCTTGCCGCAGGCTTTCCCGCAGCTATCGCGCATTGGTTGTCGCGGCCGCAGAGCGGGCATATCGCTGCCGCTTGCTTCGATTCAGTCATTTGTCTGCCACTTCCAGTTATGCCTGACGCTATAATACCTAACTGCAGGGGGGGTGTGTAATTATGAGCAGTGATAACGACAAGGTTTTTTCGCAGGAAATGTCCGATGTGGTGCGCCTGAAACGTGAGCCCAGAGTCGACCTCACCCGCAAAGCACAGCCCGTCAAGGACCCCTCCCTCGAACATCGCCGACGGGCGGCAGCAGAGTCATCGGAGCCGGACCGCAACCAGCTTACTGATAAGGAAATCGCGCCGCTGGATGCCTGGTTCGTGCTCGCCTTCAAGCGCCCCGGCGTGCAAAATGGTGTATTCCGCAAACTCAAACAGGGCCGCTACGAGACCCAGTCAAGACTTGACCTGCACCGCATGACAGTCGAGGTCGCCCGTCGGGAGGTTTTCGAGTTCATTGTAGAGTGCCAGCAGTTGGGTCTGCGCAGCGTGCTGGTGATTCACGGCAAAGGGACGAGCCGCGCGGAAGAAGAACGGAGCTCGATTCTCAAGGGTTGTGTTGACCACTGGTTGCGTGAACTGGAAATCGTGCAGGCGTTTCACAGTGCCCAACCGCAACACGGTGGCACTGGCGCGGCGTATGTACTGTTGCGCAAAAGTGATGAGAAAAAGCGCGAGAATCGCGAGAGGTTCTCGAAAGGGCGGGTGCCTTATGATGCTGTTTAGCTGATGCGTTTGCTTATATTGCTGACGGACACGCGACGAGGCTACACTAACCCGCCCCCGCAGCCTTTAAGATATCGGCGTACTCCACTCCATGCCGGTGCGTAGAGATAATCTCCAACACGGTACGTCCATCCTTGCCGGTGACATTCACGTCCCGGCCATCCTCGCAGAAAAATGAGACGAAGAGTTCGAAATCCTCGGCACGCATGCTCTGGTAGGCTTTGAGCAGCATGTGAAAATCCTCCGCCGAGCCATCGTGCGATTTAACATTCAGGAAGCTCTTCACATGATCCTCTGTCCACACCTCATCGAGAACCGTTTTTTTGTCTTTGCGCATTATGCTGATTCCTCTATGCCAACTTTTTCGCCAGTAGGTCGTTGACCATTTGCGGGTTCGCCTGGCCTTTGGATAGTTTCATTACCTGACCCACAAAAAACCCTACCAGTTTTTTGCGCTTGGCTTCGTCGGCGGCCAGGTACTGCTGCACCTGTGCCGCGTTGCTGCAGATCACTTCATCCACAATGGTCTCCAGCGCATCGCTGTCGCTGACTTGTTTTAAACCTCTCGCCTCGATAATCGCATCGGCGTTGCCTTCGCCCTGCCACATCGCCTCAAACACCTGCTTGGCGATTTTCCCAGAAATACTGTGGTCGAGGATGCGCTGGATTAGGCCACCCAGGCTGGCGGCGGATACCGGACAGTTTTCGATGCTTCTTTCATCGCGATTGAGCTGGCCCAGCAGTTCCACCTGGACCCAGTTGGCGGCGATCTTGGCGTCGCCGCAGTCTGCTGCAACCGTCTCGAAGTAGTCGGCCAGCAAACGGCTGTCGGACAGGACATTGGCGTCGTACGTGCTCAGCCCGTATTGCGTAAGGAAACGGTGACGTTTGTCCGCAGGCAATTCGGGCAGGGTACTGCGAATGGCCTCGATGTAGGCGTCGTCTATGACAACAGGCAGCAGGTCCGGCTCCGGGAAGTAGCGATAGTCATTGGCAATTTCCTTGCTGCGCATGGGGCGCGTTTCGTCTCGCTCGGCATCGTACAGGCGGGTTTCCTGCACGACCTTCCCGCCGTCCTCCAGAATGGCCGCCTGCCGTTCGATTTCATAGCGAATGGCCTTCTCTACGAAGCGGAAGGAGTTGACGTTCTTGATTTCTGCACGTGTGCCGAGGATTGCGGAGCCAACGGGGCGCAGGGAGATGTTGACATCACAGCGCATGGATCCCTCCGCCATATTGCCGTCCGAAATGCCCAGATACGTCACCAGGCTGTGCAGGGCCTTCAGATAAGCCACCGCTTCCGCAGCGTTGCGTATATCCGGTTCAGACACAATTTCCAGCAGTGGCGTGCCCGCGCGGTTGAGGTCTATGCCGGTTTGGCCATGGAAGTCCTCGTGCAGCGATTTGCCCGCATCTTCCTCCAGATGGGCCCGGGTAATGCCGATAGCACGGGTGTTGCCGTCTTCCAGTAGAATCTCGAAGCTGCCCTTGCCGACGATGGGAGACTCGAACTGGCTGATCTGGTAACCCTTGGGCAGATCCGGATAAAAGTAATTTTTGCGGTCGAAAACAGAGCGCTTATTGATCCGGGCGCCGATGCCCAAGCCGAATTTGACCGCATGGCACAAGGCCTTCTCGTTCAGGACAGGCAGCATACCTGGCATGGCAAGATCGACCGCGCTGGCCTGCGTGTTGGGCTCCGCGCCAAAGGCAGTGGGCGATCCGGAGAATATTTTGGACTGGGTCGCCAGTTGCAGATGGACTTCCAGGCCGATCACACTTTCCCACCGCATTACTGTTGCCCTCCTTGTGCGGAGTCAGGCGTGCGCAGGTGCCAATCCGTGGCCTGCTGGAAGCGATGGGCCACGTTGAGCAGGCGCGCCTCGTCAAAGTGACGTCCGATCAACTGTAGCCCCACCGGTTTGTTGTCCACAAAGCCAGCGGGCACGGACATACCCGGCAGGCCGGCGAGGTTAACGGCGAGCGTATACACATCTTCCAGATACATGGCGATGGGGTCGTTGGACTTGGCGCCGAGGGCAAAAGCGGGACCCGGGGTGGTGGGGCCGGCAATGATATCAACCTGTTTAAAACAGTCCATGAAATCCTGTTTGATCAGGCGACGGATCTGCTGGGCCTTCTTGTAATAGGCATCGTAATAGCCGGCGGACAGGGCATAGGTGCCCACCAGGATGCGCCGTTTGACTTCGTCCCCAAAACCCTCCTGACGGGTGCGGGTATACAGGTCGTGCAGGTCGACGGGATTGTCGCAGCGGTAACCGTAGCGCACACCGTCAAAGCGGGACAGGTTCGTGGAGGCCTCCGCCGGGGCAATGATGTAGTAGGTGGGAATGGTCAGGGCGCTGTGAGGCAGCGACACTTCGACCAGCGTGGCGCCCTGTGTTTCAAGCTCCAGCAACGCGTTATTGATGCACTTGAGGGTGGCGCCATCCAGCCCCTCACCGAAATATTCACGCGGCAGTCCGATACGCAGACCTGCCAGGCTGTCGCCGAGTGTGGCGCAGTAGTCCACGGTGGCGGTGGTTGACGACGTGGAATCCAGTGGGTCGTGCCCGGCCATGGTGTTGAGCAGTAACGCGCAGTCTTCGGCGCTATGTGCCATCGGGCCTGCCTGGTCCAGGCTGGAGGCGAAAGCCACCATGCCGAGGCGGGACACGCGGCCATAGGTCGGCTTCAGGCCGGTGATACCGCAAAAGGCGGCGGGTTGGCGAATAGAGCCCCCGGTGTCGGTGCCAGTGGCTGCGGGCGCCAGCAGGCCTGCCACGGCCGCAGCGGAGCCGCCAGAGGAGCCGCCGGGCACCAGTTCTGTATTCCATGGGTTGCGGGTAGGGCCGTAAAAGCTGCTCTCAGTGGAGGAACCCATGGCAAACTCGTCCATATTGGTCTTACCCAGCAACACCGCCCCCACCGATTTAAAGCGCTGGATTACCGTGGCATCGTAGGGCGGCACGAAATTGTCCAGCATGCGTGAACCGCAACTGGTGCGCACGCCGTCCGTGCAAAAAATATCCTTGTGCGCGATGGGAACGCCCGTCAGGGCGACGCCATCACCGGCCGCCAGGCGCTTGTCAGCTGGCTCCGCGGCGGCCAGGGCCGCCGCCGCATCGACACTGATAAAGCTATTGTACTGGCCATCCAGCGCGGCGATCCGGTCGAGGTAAGTACGGGTCACCTCGACACTGGAAAACTGACCTTCGCGTAGCCCTTTTACCAGCTGGGCGACAGATTTATTGTGCATTGCAGAAGTCCTGATGTGGCGCTAGCCGACTATTCGACAACCCTGGGAACCAGATAGAGGCCGTTTTCGACGGCAGGGGCAATGGCCTGGAAGGCGTCGCGGCGGTTGCTCTGGGTCACTTCATCCGGGCGCAGGCGTTGGATGGCGTCCAGCGGATTGGCCATGGGCTCCACATTGCGGGTATCCACTGCCTGCAACCTGTCCACCATTTGCAGTATTTCCGTGATGCGCCCGGTGACCTGGCCGATTTCTTCGTCAGATATGCGAATACGGGCCAGTTCCGCAATCTTTTCAATGTCGTCTTGCTGAATTGCCATGATGATAGAATCGCAGGAAGCCACCCTCGGGGCAGCAGGGGGCGTAAACTTATCACATTTGCGCCTTGCCCAAAATCCCCGTGGTTGGTACAGTTGCACAATTAAGCCAACTCCCAATAAATCCGGCTCTGCGATGCTTTTTTTAGCCGCGAATGTCGGTGATTAGAGATGTAAAAAGCACTCTAACACGGGGTTCCCCGTTGTATTCACAGGGTAGCAAGAATCCATGTTTAAAAAGCTCCGCGGAGTGTTCTCCAGTGACCTCTCCATAGACCTCGGTACGGCCAATACGCTGATCTATGTGCGCGATAAAGGCATCGTGTTGAATGAGCCTTCCGTGGTCGCCATTCGCATTCACAACGGCCAGAAAACTATCGAAGCGGTTGGTACTGAGGCCAAGCGTATGCTGGGCCGCACTCCCGGTAACATCACTGCCATTCGCCCTTTGAAGGACGGCGTGATCGCCGACTTCCTGGTCACCGAGAAGATGTTGCAGCATTTCATTGCCAAGGTGCATGAGAGCAAGTTTATCCGTCCCAGCCCGCGGGTGTTGGTGTGTGTTCCTTGTATGTCAACGCAGGTAGAGCGTCGTGCCATCCGCGAATCGGCGCTTAGTGCGGGTGCCCGGGATGTCCGCCTGATTGAGGAGCCCATGGCGGCTGCGATAGGCGCGGGGCTCAGTGTGGACGAGGCCACCGGCTGTATGGTGGTGGATGTCGGTGGTGGTACGACCGAGGTAGCCATTATTTCGCTCAATGGCGTGGTGTACCGTGATTCCGTGCGCGTTGGTGGTGATCGCTTCGATGAGGCCATCGTTTCGCATGTGCGCCGTCGTTACGGCAGCCTGATCGGTGATGCGACCGCTGAACGTATCAAGTTGGAGGTAGGGTGTGCCTTCGCTGGCAGTGAGTTGCGCGAGATTGATGTGCGCGGCCGCAATCTGGCAGAAGGCGTCCCGCGCAGCTTCACTCTGAACAGCGATGAGATACTGGAATCGCTGCAGGACCCACTGGCGGCAATTGTACAGGCCGTGAAATCCGCGTTGGAGCAGTCGCCGCCGGAACTGGCGGCCGATATTGCAGAGAGCGGTATCGTGTTGACGGGCGGCGGAGCCCTGTTGCGTGACCTTGATCGCCTCATATCCGAGGAAACCGGTCTGCCGGTCATCGTCGCGGATGACCCCCTGACCTGCGTGGCCCGTGGCGGTGGCATCGCCATGGAGAGAATGGACCGGCGCACCATAGATTTGTTGTCTACCGAGTAACGCGCGCTGGTGGAAGTTTTGCTGTGCGAGCGTCTGCGGAGTATATTCCACGCTGTATTAGGTAGCGCGCGTTCTGCGGTGATGTGTGCCGATCGGGCCCACTGAGGAGCCGACATCAAACCACTATTCGTCAAAGAATCCTCTCTTGTGCTGCGGGTGTTGCTTGCGGTCCTGGTCGTTGCCGGCCTCATGACGGCCGATTTACATTACCATAAACTGCAAACTGCGCGAGTCTTGCTCAACACTCTGGCGTCCCCCATATTCTGGGCGGCTAACCTGCCCATGCGTTTCGGTGAATGGACGCAAACGCACATCCAATCGAGAACCCACTTGCTGGAGGACAATGAACGCCTGCGACAGGAAAACCTGTTACTGCAGGGGCGCTCACAGCAGATGGCATCGCTGCAGGCCGAAAATGTGCGGCTGCGGGCCCTGCTGAACTCCAGCGCGTTGCTGCGCGACGATGTGCTGGTGGCAGAGCTGGTCGGCGTGTCACCGGACCCAGAGCGGCTCCAGCTGGTATTGAACAAAGGTGAAGCAGATGGTGTATTTGTCGGACAACCTCTCATTGATGCCAACGGGCTGATGGGACAGATTGTGGAGGTTGGTAGCGACAGTTCGCGCGCGTTGCTGATAACCGATGTGACACACTCTGTTCCTGTGCAGGTCAATCGCAATGGGGTACGTGCAATTGCTGAGGGAACCGGTGAGCTCGGATCCCTGGAAATTCGCTATGTATCATCGACTGCAGACATTCAACCCGGCGATCTGTTGGTAACGTCTGGTCTCGGGGGACGATTTCCCGAGGGATACCCAGTGGCGGTGGTGACAGAGGTCGCGCGGGATACGGGTGAAGCTTTTGCGCGTGTACGGGCCGCTCCCAGTGCAGCGCTGGATCGTACGCGGCATGTATTGCTGGTATTCACTTCCCCCCCAAACCAGGAAAATTGACCCGTCGTGAATCGGCAAGGGCATGCCTACGGTGTCATCCTCTTAACCTTTCTGGCGGCTTACGTTTTGGCGGTCTTACCGCTCCCTCCCTGGTTGCAGTGGGGGCGGCCCGATTGGATAGCACTGACGCTGATTTACTGGTGCATTGCCCTGCCCCAGCGGGTTGGCATCGCCACCGGTCTGGTACTTGGACTGGGGATTGATGTCCTCGAGGGCTCGGTACTGGGGCAAAATGCTTTCGCGCTGATAGTGGTGGCACTGCTGTCCTTGATCCTTTACCAACGCCTGAGGGTCTACAGTTTGTGGCAGCAGGCGGGGGTAGTCTTCATTCTGGTGGGGATCAACCAGCTGATTTGTCAATGGCTGCAAAATATTGAGGGGGGCAGTGCCCTGCCTCGATTGTTTTTGCTGCCCGCATTCTCCAGCGCCTTGCTGTGGCCGGTTGTTTTGCACACTCTGCGCGGCTTGCGTCGCCATTACCGTGTTAGCTGATATGCGTGACACTCGCTTGATCCTGGCCTCGACGTCACCGCGTCGTATGGAGTTACTGGATCAGCTGGGCGTAAGTTATACCTGTGATCCGGCCCATATCGATGAATCGCAAGGTGTCGGTGAAGGACCGTCAGACTACGTGCAACGTATGGCGCAGGAAAAGGCGCGGGCGGTTGCCGCACGCTATCCGACCCTCGCTTATGCTGTGCTGGCAGCTGATACCACGGTGGTGATCGACGGCATGGTGCTGGGCAAGCCGCGGGATCGAATTGACGCGCTGAGCATATTGACGCGTCTCAGCGGGCGCCGGCATAGCGTACTGACGGCAGTATGCCTCTGCAGTGGCACGGGTATGCAGTCTGTGCTGGTGGAAACAGAGGTGGAGTTCATGAGTTTGAGTCATGAGATCTGTGAGGCTTATCTTGATACAACAGAGCCTTGGGACAAGGCCGGGGCTTATGGGATTCAGGGATTGGCTGGTGCTTTCGTGCGCTCCATAAAGGGTAGCTACACTAACGTGGTCGGTCTGCCCCTGTGTGAAACCTGGCAGCTACTGAGCGCCAACAACATCGCATCCGCGCTGACTACGGTAGCGCCAGGCTGAGTTACGAGGTGGATCCGTGAGTGAAGAAATTCTGGTCAATTTCACTCCGATGGAAACACGGGTGGCCCTGGTGGAAGATGGTTCCACCCAGGATGTTCACATTGAACGTTCGGGCAACCGGGGCATAGTGGGTAACATATATGCTGGCAAGGTCGTGCGCGTTTTGCCGGGTATGCAGGCGGCCTTCGTCGACATAGGAGTAGAGCGCACCAGCTTCATCCACGTCTCGGATATTGTTATCGTCGACGACAACGGTCGGGAAGACAAGCGTCGTACCACCGAGAATATTGCTGACCACCTGCACGACGGCAAAAAAATCATTGTGCAGGTAACGAAGGAACCACTGGGCTCCAAGGGTGCGCGCTTGACCACCCAGTTATCGGTATCAACGCGCTACCTGGTGCTACTGCCGCAAACAGACCACATTGGCATTTCGCAATTGATCGAGGATCCCATCGAACGGACCCGGCTGCAGCAGGTGCTTAATCAAGCGCTGGCAGACGAGCAGATGCGCGATGCCGGGGGCTTTATCCTGCGCACTGCGGCGCAAGGTATTGGACCTGAAGAAATTGCAGCAGATTTGCGCTATCTAAAGCGCCTGTGGACGGTAGTATCACAACGCGCCAAGGTCGCCACCAGGGCCGAATTGCTGTATGAAGATCTGCCACTGCATCTTCGTATCGTACGTGATCTGGCCCGCTCGTCGGTAAGACGTATCTTCATCGATAGCCTGGAGTGCTTTGCGGCGCTACAGGAGTTTTGCGGCATCTATGTGCCAGAAGTGGCCGGATTGCTGGAGTATTACAGTGGCGATCGACCACTGTTCGATTTGTACGGGGTGGAGGATGAAATCCAACGGGCATTGGAGCGCAGGGTGCAACTCAAGTCAGGAGGCTACCTGGTTATCGATCAGACTGAGGCCATGACGACCATCGATGTAAACACCGGATCATTCGTTGGCAAGCGCACTCAAGCCGAGACTATACTTAAGACCAACCTGGAAGCCGCTGCTGCCCTTGCCCGACAATTGCGGGTGCGCAATCTGGGGGGCATTATAATTATTGATTTTATTGACATGGAAGACGCCGAGCACCGTCGGCAAATCCACCGAACCCTTGAAAAACTAATGCAACGCGATCCAGCGCGCAACCAGATTACGGGGGTCTCGGAACTGGGATTAGTGGAAATGACCCGCAAGCGCACCCGGGAAAGTCTGGAGCGCATGTTGTGTGAGGGCTGTCCTGTTTGCCAGGGACGTGGTGTGGTGAAGACGGCGGAGACTGTTTGCTACGAAATTTTTCGTGAAATCATGCGCGATGCCAGAACCTGCGAAAATGATACGCTGATGGTGCTCGCCGCACAGGGGGTGGTGGATCGCCTGCTGGATGAAGAATCAGCGCATCTTGCTGATTTGGAGGAATTTATCGGCAAGACGATCAGTCTGCGCGCGGAGCCAAGCTACAGCCAGGAGCACTTCGACATCATCCTGCTCTAGACTGGATTGAAGTAGTGGGTGTAGGCCGCCTCGACTGGCGCTAACTCCCGGACCATTAATGCTCGCGGAACTGATTTTTGAAGAAGCCTTTTTTCAGTCGACTTGCCAGCGCACTCTGGGCTGGGATTGTCATCCTCCTGGTGATGCTGGCAATTTATGTCAGCATGGGGCGCATGCTAACCGCGAACGTGGCGGGCTTTCGCACCGAGATTTTGCAAGCACTGAACGCGCGCGTGCCGTTAATTGTCGAGGCGCGACAGGTGAGTGGTGAGTGGCAGTCATTCACTCCTGTTCTGGTTTTGACGGGCTTGCGCATTAGTATTCCCGGCAGTTCGAATCCGCCTCTGGAACTGTCCGAGGGGCGCATTGGCCTGGATGTACTGAATAGTCTACGTACATGGTCACTACAAATGACCCGCCTTACGCTCAACGACCTGAGCCTGCGTGGCGAGCTATCGCGCGAAGGAGGGCTGCGACTGACAGGCTTCGGTAGCGGTGCACAGGATGCTGCAGGGCAGCTGCGGGCATTTTTGTTGAATGTCGAGTTGATCACCCTGCACAATAATCGGTTGATTCTAACCATGCCCAGTGGCGAAGTACGCGATCTGGGACTGGATTTGCGGTTATCACGTGAGGGGAGTCTGCGGCGTGTGGAAGCGAAATTGTCTTCTACCCGAGGCGCGCACATTTCCGTTCTTGCACAGGGCGTCGGCGACCCCTTTCGGCCTGAACTTTTCTCGGGTCAGGCCTACCTTAATATTCAGACCACAGACCTGGCCGCGGTAAAGGACCTGTGGTCCGACGGCTCGCTACCTGTGTGGGCCGACGGTGCTGTGGACCTGCAGCTGTGGTTAGCCTGGGACAAGGGACATCCGTCAGTGGAGGCCCGTCTTGAAGGTCGCGATCTGCTTGTCACGGGACGAGACGCTGCCTGGCGGATGCCGCTAGATCGTGTGGTGCTGGAGGCGCGCCTGCTAAAGAGTGAGGATCGCTGGTCTCTCTTCGTCGCGGATCTGGGGCTAAAACAGGGCAATATCGAGTTGATAGTGCCGAGACTGCAACTGGACAAAGTGGATAATGCTCTGGACGTTCGTGCGTCCGATGTTCCGCTGGCACCGCTCAATGCCATAGTCTCTGGACATGAAGCTGTTCCGGAAGCACTGCGGGAGGTGTTTTCCGCACTGCATCCGCGGGGTCAGCTGTCCTCCCTGCGTGTGAGTATCGGCGATATTGATCAACCGACAAATGATTGGAAGGTAGAGGCGAATTTTGAAGCGGTCGCCGTGGATTCATTCAATGGTGCCCCGGGGGTAACCTCAGCCACCGGTTATACGCAGATCACACCGGGAAGTGGTTTTGTCGTACTCGACAGCCAGTTGTTGACCCTGGCCTTTCCAGCTATTTATCACGAGGCACTGCACTTTGAGGACCTGTACGGCACATTAAATCTGAAATGGGATACCGACACTTTCAGGCTCGCTAGCGACCTGCTTACCACTCAGGGCGAGGAGGGTACAGCCAAGGTGCTGTTTAGCCTGAATATTCCGCTGGTACCCAACGATATCGGTATCGAAATGGACTTGCTGGTAGGGCTGCAGGATTCGCAGCCCATTCATCGGGTCAAGTACATTCCGTACGTACTGGATTCCTCGCTGCGGACCTGGTTGTCCGACAGCATTGGTGAGGGGCGTATTGAGCAGGGCGCTTTTCTCTGGCGTGGCAGTCTCAGGCACGGTGCGGCACCTCTGCGCACGGTCCAACTAGCATTCAATATCGCGGACACAGACCTGCGCTATCATCCTCAGTGGCCACCCGTCCTGGTACAGCAGGGTATCGTGCTCATCGATGACAGTGCGGTCAGTGTCTGGGCTGACAGCGCCCGACTGTTCGAATCCACGGTAGAGCGCCTGTCAGTTGAAACCCGCCTGAACGCGCACGACCAGATAATACTGGCGCTCGAAGGTACGGTGCGCGGACCTGCCGCCGACGGTCTGAAGGTGCTGAATGAGTCGGCTCTGGTCGGAGTAGTGGGGCCGGCCTTTGTCGATTGGACAGTGACCGGTGGTTTGGAAACTGACGTTACGCTGCGGATGAACCTGAGCGACAAGTCCGTTGCGCCACAGGTGGATGTCGCAACCCGTTGGCGTGATGTGGACCTGCTCGTCATGCCGGGAAATCTAACTGTGCAAGCAGTGAATGGGGATTTTGAATACAGCACCTCCCGGGGATTCAGATCCACAGCGTTGGTGGGAAAGCTCTGGGGTAAAACGGTCAGTGCCAGTTTGGAACAAAGTCAACGCGCGGGAGGGGAGAGCTATGATCCTGCGACATCGGTGGTGGATGTAAAACTGTCCAGCCAGGTTGATATGACCGATGTGCGGCGCTGGCTGCGACTGGAGCCCCTCGCATTTGTCAGTGGAGAAACCACGGCTGATGTGGGCATCCGGCTCACGCCCGGCGCTTCTCCCGTACTGACCGTAAATAGCGAACTGCAGGGTGTCAGACTCGATCTTCCCCAGCCTTGGAAAAAGACTGCTGATGAGCCGCAACACTTGCATCTGGAAATGCCCCTGACGCACGGTAGTGCGCTCCTGGCGCTGGATCTTGGGGAGCAACTCAAATTCAGGCTGAATGTTGCCAACGGTGTGGTGCGCGGCGGCGTCCTGGGGATCGATGCAGAGCCACCGCCGGCGCAGGAGGGCGTGCTGCTGGTCACTGGCCATACACCCTTGATTCAGGGTGACGAGTGGCTTGAGTTTTCTAACAGGTATTTTAGCAAGGGTGAGCCGCAAGCTCCCGCGCAACCGGATGATGCAGCACCTCCTCCTGTAAACATTGTGCCTGAAGAGATACCCACGACAGGTGTCGGCGGTCACACTGCAGATCTGGCAGCCGCACCGCTTGAAGTAGTGATCGACGAGTTGAAGGCAGACGCGCTGGTAATTCTGCAGCAGGAACTGCGGGATGTCGTGTTGAGTCTGGCGCTTGAACGAGCCGCATGGAACCTGTCCCTGACATCAGATTGGTTGCGCGGAACGCTGTCTGTAACCCGGGATGCTGGTCCGTCACGTCTGCAGATTGAACACCTGGATCTGGACCGTCTGCCCGATTTCAAGCTACCCGGCGATGGCAGTAAGTCCGCGCAGGATCTACCTGTGGTGGATGTTACCTTGCGGAACCTGTTCCAGGCCGAGCAACGCCTGGGAGAGCTCAGCTTTGTTCTTCACGGTCAGGCGGGTGAATTTACCGCAGAAAAAATAACTGGGGAGCTTGCCAACCTGCGCTTGCCTGCCGAACGGCCTGGACGACTAGTTTGGCGCCGGGGTGAGCCGGGTTATACCCAATTGCAGGCCAGTCTTGATTTCGATGATCTGGGTCAGACCCTGGAATATTTTGACTACCAGCGCATAGTGGAAACCGTGGGCGGCAATCTGGAGGTCCAGTTGCGGTGGCCCGGTGCGCCGCAAGACTTTTCCCTGCGCGACGGGCAGGGCACCATGCAAGTCAAGATCGGTCAGGGCAGTTTCCTGGAAGCGACGCCCGGCGCCAGCGGTGCGTTGCGCGTCGTCAGTATTTTGAACCTGGCGGACATTGTGCGGCGTCTGAGTCTGTCCCAGATGTTCAAATCGGGCATCCCTTTTGACAGTGTCAATGGCGAAGTCGATTTACATGACGGCATGCTGGAAGTTGCGCAGATGGAGGTGAAGGGCAGCTCAAGCTTTCAGTTCAGCGGAGTCTCGGATGTCCAGAAAAAAAGCCTCGAGGGTAAATTAGTGGCGACCCTGCCGCTCGCCAGCAATTTGCCCTGGATTGCCGCTTTGGCCGCCAGTTTGCCTATAGCAGCGGGGGTGTACGTGGTCAGCAAGGTTTTAGATAGTCAAATGAAACTCCTGTCCAGCGCCGTCTACACTATCGGCGGGTCCTGGAATGATCCCCAGGTGAGTTTCGACCACATCTTTGAAAATGCAACAAAACCGGCAGCCCCATTACCTACTCCTGCTCAGTCAGGCTCGCCATAGCTTTCCCGCAATTCCTTGAGATACCGGAACAGCTTGCGACTTGCCGTCGGCGGTTTATGGCGTTCTATTTCCCGTTGATGCTGTAAAACCAGTTGCCGCAACTGCTGCCTGTCGGCATCGGGAAAGCGCGTCATCGCCAGCTCCACTCCAGCCACGCCAGCGGCGAGGATATCCTCACGCAATTGCTCCAGTTGGTGGAAGGCCACTGCGCTTTGTTGCCGCGTTTTGTGCAGGGTGAGTAGCGCCTGCTCTATCGGGGCGGGGTCGATGCTGCGCATGAGTTTGCCAATAAATTGCAGGTGGCGTTTGCGGGCGCTATTACTGCGCATTTGCCTGCACTCACGAATTGCCGACAAGAGTTGATCATTGTCGATAGGAATTTTTGCCAGTTGTTTGTCATTCAATTCTACCAGCGATTCTCCCATCGCCTGCAGGGCGAGCATGTGTCGTTTGCGCGCGCTTTTGCTGGGTGGCTCCTCCGCTCCACTGGCCTCGTCTTCGCGGTACTCAGGCATAGAACAGTGTCGCCAGTCCGAGAAAGGAGACGAAGCCCACCACATCAGTCACGGTGGTCAGCACGACCCCCCCGGCCAGTGCCGGATCGATATTTACCCGTGTCATAAGTAGCGGTAGCACTGCGCCCAT
The DNA here is from genome assembly GCA_963747995.1 of uncultured Gammaproteobacteria bacterium. Classification (GTDB taxonomy): domain Bacteria; phylum Pseudomonadota; class Gammaproteobacteria; order Pseudomonadales; family Halieaceae; genus Marimicrobium. The sequence goes on from CAVVHD010000011.1 coordinate 224,613, forward strand.
CAGGGCAGCCGTTACCAGGTTGATGACCATGGCTGCGGCGATGAGCAGACCTATGTTCCAATCGTGAAACCAGAGGGACGCAGCGACGGCCACTACAGCTGCCCACAGGACGCCGTTCATCACTCCGATCATCAATTCCCGGTTTATCAGCCAGGCCTGGTTATTTCTGACGACTTGTCCCATGGCAATACCTCGTACCACCAGCGTCAGTGTTTGCGTACCGGCGACGCCACCCATGGACGCTACTATCGGCATCAGCACCGCCAGGGCGACAACCTTCTCAATGGTGTCCTGGAAGAGGTTGATGACCGAGGCAGCGATGAAAGCGGTAATCAGGTTGATGCCCAGCCAGATGGCGCGGCGCGGCGCGGCACGCGTAAACGGGGCGAAGGTGTCTGCGTCCTCGTCCAGGCCTGCCATGGACATCAGAGATCGATCGGCATCCTCGCGGATGACATCCACAACGTCATCAATGGTGATACGCCCCAGCAGTTTTCCATTGTCATCCACCACGGGCGCCGATACCCAGTTGTTGCGCTCGAACAGGCGCGCCACGTCAGTGTCAGGTGTATTGACGGGAATGGGTTCCACATCCGTGATCATCATCTCCCGCACGGAGGCATTCGGGTCCGACACCAGCAAGGTACGCAGGGGCAGCAGGCCGATGAACTGATCGGAACGGTTGACCACGATCAGGTTGTCCGTCATCTCGGGAATTTCGTCGTGACGTCGCAGGTAGCGCAGCACCACATCCAGGGTTAACCTGGCCCGGATGGTAATGGTGTCGGTGTTCATCAGGCCGCCGGCGACGTCATCCGGATAATGCATCACCCGTTCAAGGCGCGCCCGGTCCTGATGATCCATGGCGGTGAGAACTTCCTGCGTGACGTGGTTGGGCAGTTGTTGCAGGATGTCCGCAATGTCATCGTCTTCCAAACCTTCAGTGAGCAGAGCAACTTCCTTGGCATCCATATCACCGAGGAATTGTGCTTGCAGGTCATCGCCCAGTTCGCCAAGGATTTCGCCCTCGCGGTCAACTTCCACCATTTGCCACAGGATGTGTCTGAATTTGGGTGGTGAGGATTCGAGAAGGTGGGCGACATCGGCCGGTGACAGGCCATTGAGCATCCGGCGCACGTCGACGAAGGTGCCGCTGTCGAGTGCTGTGGACAGTCTGTCGAGAGTTTGTTGGGATGCTGCTTGATGCTGAACCATTTTATCTCCCGGACAAAACCCTCAGGCCAGGCCCGCTGCCTGATGAATTATCCGGAAAAGTTATGAGTGCAACAACGTGATTAGTTACAGATTTACAGCTTATTCTGGCTCATCGAAGCGATTTTCAAGAAGGGTCTGCAACGCGACCAGGGCTTCCTGTTCATCATTACCCTCGATTTGAAAATCGAGTACAGTACCCTTGCCTGCTGCCAACATCATGACCGACATGATACTTTTGCCGTCAATGAGTTGATTATTCTTCCCAATTTGTATGCGGCTGGAAAAAGAGGTAGTACAGGCTACGAATTTTGCCGCCGCTCGCGCGTGCAAACCGAGTTTGTTGATGATGGTTAGCTGGGTACGAATCACATGCTGACCTGTCTACAATAGTTCTCTGTGTCTCACATGGATGGTCGGATACTGTTCTTTGTAGTGCTGGAACAGTCGGTTGGCCAAATATACTGACCGATGTTGGCCTCCGGTACAACCCAGCGCAATGTTCATATAGCTGCGATTGCCTTCGCGATAGCGCGGCAGCCAGTTATCAAGGTAGTGGCAGATATCGCGATAAAGTTCCATAGTCATGGGCTGGTTTTCGAGGAAATCCCGTACCTCGGCATCAAGACCGCTCTTTAGCCGCAACTCTTTTACCCAGTGCGGGTTGGGCAGCATCCTCACATCGAATACGAGGTCCGCATCGGCGGGCACTCCGCGCTTGAAACCAAACGACTGCACCAGAATCGACATGCTTCCGGCGCTGGTTCCCAGCAGTCGTTGTTTGATAGCATCACGCAATTCGTAAACAGTCATCTGGCTGGTGTCCAGTACCAGCGACGCGCTGCTGGAGATCGGTTCCAGCAATTCGCGTTCCCTATCGATGGCCTCTGCCAACGGGATGGATTCGCTACTCAGTGGGTGACGGCGTCGCGTTTCACCGAAACGCTGCAGCAGCGCGGTATCCTGTGCGTCAAGAAACAGGACCTGAGTGTCAACCGACGACGGCAGCGAGTCGAGAATTGACTGGAAGTTCTCAAGGTCTTTCCAGGCATTACGGGCATCAATACATACCGCTGTGCCCTGAAAAAAGTGAAACTCGTCGCCGCTGGTTTTCTCCATGAGCGCGGGCAGCAGCGAAACGGGAAGGTTGTCGATGCAGTAAAATCCCTCGTCCTCCAACTGGTGCAGGGCGGTACTCTTGCCGGAGCCGGAGCGTCCACTGATGATGATCAATCGCACAGGGAGGGAGTGCATGGCGGCCTTTTTAATGCCCCCTGTGCTTTTGCTTGTGTTTGATCAGCTGGCGGTCCAGTTTGTCGGCGAGAGCGTCGATAGCGGCGTACATATCCTCATCCTCCGCGTGTGCAAATAGGTCCCCCCCCGAAATGTGGATAGTCGCCTCAGCTCTTTGCGCCATTTTCTCTACAGTGAGGATGACATGAATATTGGTGATCTGGTCGAAATGGCGTTGCAGGCGCTCTAACTTGTTTTCAACATATTCCTTCAAGGGCTTGGTGATTTCAAGGTGGTGACCAGTGATCGTGAGTTGCATGGATAGCTCCCTTTACTAGTTTGAGATGGATGGCGCCTGACGCCGGCAGGGCCGGGTAGTCATATAGTGATTCTAGACCAACCGTTTGCGCTCGTTGGACGGCGGTATAAAAAGTGTGTCACGGTATTTGGCGATGGTGCGCCTGGCGACTTCAATGCCCTGCTCTTTCAGCAGCCCGGTGATCTTGTTGTCGCTCAGCGGTCGGCGCGGGTTCTCCGCAGCGACCAGCTTTTTAATCAGAGCCCGGATGGCCGTCGATGAACACTCGCCACCTGCAGTGGTTGCCACATGACTGGAGAAGAAATATTTGAGCTCAAAAATACCCCTGGGCGTGTGCATGTACTTGTTTGTGGTAGCCCTGGAGATGGTGGACTCGTGCATCTCGACCGCCTCGGCAATATCGTGCAGCACCAAAGGTTTCATGGCCTCCGCGCCATACTCGAGAAAATTCCGCTGATGCTCGACGATTCTGCTGGCAACCTTCATCAGGGTCTCATTGCGGCTATGCAGGCTTTTCAGGAACCAGCGTGCTTCCTGCAGGTTATCCCGCAAATAGGTGTTGTCCGCGCTGTTATCGGCCCGCTTGATCAAGCTTGCGTAGTCGCTATTGATGCGTAGCTTGGGGGCGATGTCCGGGTTTAGCTCCACCAGCCAGCGACCATTTTTTTTGCTGACGAAGACATCTGGCACGATGTACTCAATTTCCTCGGGTACTGCCGTGTGGCCGGGATTGGGATCCAGCGATTGAATCAGGGCGAGAACCTCCTTGAGTTCGTGCTCTTGTAATCGAGTGCGCCGAAGAATCTGGTCGTAGTCGCTGCTTGCCAGTTGGTTCATGTAGCGGCCGATAACCAACTTGGCCTGGTCCAGCCAGGGTATGGAGGGTGGCAACTGGTTAAGCTGCACCTGCAGGCATTCCTGCAGGTCGCGCGCGCAAACTCCTGATGGCTCAAACTGCTGCAAGCGGTGAAGTACAGCAACTACCTCGTCAAGATCAATGTCCAGGTCGTTCATCAAGGACTCATGAATGTCTTCCAGGCTCGACATGAGACGCCCGTTGGTATCTGTCGCGTCAATAATGGACAGGGCGATGAGGCGGTCGGTATCGGATAGTCGTGTGAGGCCCAGTTGCCACAGGAGTTTCTCGCGCAGCGATTCACTGGCTGAATTGCGCGCTGCTATATCGCCATCGAAGTACTCATCGCCCTGCGGGGCTGGTGCGGACGCTGAAGGCAAAAGATCCTCCCACTGTATGTCAACAGGGAGATCATCAGGCATTGTCGTCGGTTCATTAGATTCACTCGAAGTCCATTCAGAGCCATCATCCAGGCTCCCCGAGGCGGCCTGCTCAAGGTTCAGCATCGACCCGGGACTGGAAACGGCGTCCAATTCGTCAGATCGATCATCCCTGGGTTCGAAAGTATCTTCTTCTGATAATTCTAATAGCGGGTTACTGTCCAGGGCTTGCTGTATCTCCTGTTGGAGATCCAGTGTGGACAACTGCAATAGCCGGATAGCCTGCTGCAGCTGTGGTGTCATCGTCAGCTGGTGACCCAGTTTGAGCTGGAGTGATTGCTTCATTAGAAAGCCTGGATCATCCTATAGCTTGCGTCCGCAGCGAGTCATGTAATCAGGTTTGAAGATGGGAGTGTAGTCCTCGCTCCCCGTGCATGGCAACAGCATGGCGTGATAATTGCTTGTTTTTTCATGTGACTGAAAAGGTCAATGGTGGCGAGGGTCTGAGCGGGCAAGGTGGGGTAGGCAGGATTCTGAAATATGGAGCGCGGCAGGGTCGCTTACATACGAAACTGTTCTCCAAGGTAAACCTGGCGCACCTGTGCATTGCTGAGTACGTCCTCCGTAGTTCCGGAGGCGATGATGCGGCCCTCACCGACAATGTAGGCTTTTTCGCAGATATCCAGCGTGTCACGCACATTGTGGTCGGTGATGAGTACGCCGATGCCCCGGTCGCGCAGGTGAGTAATGATCTGCTTGATGTCAGTGACCGAGATTGGATCCACTCCTGCGAAGGGTTCGTCCAGCATAATAAAATCCGGTTCCGTAGCGAGTGCACGGGCGATCTCTACGCGCCGCCGTTCACCTCCAGATAGCGACTGTCCCAGACTGTCACGCAGATGCTGGACGTGAAATTCTTCCAGCAGTTCATCCCGCCGGGCGTGGCGCTGTTTTTTGTCGAGATCGGAACGGGTTTGCAGTATGGCGAGAATGTTGTCGCCGACGGTTAGTTTACGAAATATCGAGGCCTCCTGCGGCAGATAGCCAATGCCACGGCGTGCCCGCTCGTGCATGGTCAGTGCGGTAATATCTTCATCGTTGACAGTGATAACTCCGCAGTCCGCCGCGATGATGCCGATGATCATGTAAAAGCAGGTGGTCTTACCCGCGCCATTGGGTCCCAGCAGGCCGACGATCTGGCCACTGTCGATTGCCAGTGAAACATCCTGCACGACCTCCCGGCCGCGATACGTCTTGGCCAAATTATTTGCTCTTAGTTGCGCCACTGCTGCTCTCTTTCTGTTGCACATTGGGCGGGATCACGACGATCACCTTGTTACCTTCCTGTGTTTGGTCAGATTCCGCCGTGATCAATTGCTTGGCGATTAAGTATTCAATGGAATTCCCTGTCACGACCGCGCCGTCCTGGTCGATACTGGCGTCGGTTTGCAGGAGTACCCGGTCTTCGGTTCTAAAGTAATGGATGACATTGGCGTGCGCATTGACAATGGCCTTGTCCACCTCCGGCTGCTGGCGCATTTTGGCGGGATTTCCCTCGGCAATGATTTCCTCGGCATCCTCGGAAGTGTGGTAAATGGTGAGTGTGTCTGCCTCCAACTCCAGACTGCCTTGCACCAATTGCACATGCCCGCTGTAGATAGTGACCCCCTTTTTTTCATCGCGCAGGGCTTTATCCGCAGTGATGTGGATGGGTTGGTTGCGATCATCGGGCAGGGCCTGGGTCAAGAGTGCGGGGAGACTCAGGAGCAACAACATCATGGCGCAGGATTTCGGCAATTTGGCGAACTGGTCAGGGTCGCAGCTGGACATAGAGGAACTCCACAGTGGGTGTTGGCAAAAGTTGGGTGAACTGACGTGGCATCAAGCGAAGTCTGCTGCCAGCGCTGACCACTTTCCTTTGGCGGACAGAATGAATTCACAAGCCTCGCGAACGGCACCGCAGCCGCCGTTATAACGACTGCACCAGTCAGCCGCTTCACGTACTGTGGAACTGGCGTCCGCCACGGTCATACCTAAGCCCGCCGCTATAATAGCGCGGAGGTCCGGCAAGTCATCCCCCATATAGGCGCATTCATGTATGCCGATACTGTGGCGCTGGCACAATTCAAACAAGGCTTGGTGTTTATCTTCCCGCCCCTGCACAACGTTTTCGATTCCCAGCTCTCGCGCGCGACGGGCAACGATTTCCGATTGGCGGCCGGTGATGAGAGCTACTCTGACTCCCGCCTGCTGTAACAGTTTGATACCCAGACCATCCTTGATGTTGAAGGCCTTTAGCTCGTCGCCACTGCTACTGTAATAAATTTTGCCGTCAGTCAGGATGCCGTCTACGTCAAGGGCCAATAGGCGAACGAGGGCGGCGCGATTTTCAGTAGAGGCCATAACAGTCCCGTATCAGGCGATGCCTGCATGCAGCAGGTCTTTCAGGTGGAGGACACCGGTAAGGGCGCTATTGTCGTCAAGTACAACCAGTGAACTTATCTCGTTTTCCTCCATGATTCGCAAGGCTGCAGCCGCCAGCATGTCAGGGTCTATCGTCTTCGCTCCGGTGCTCATCAACTGCCCAATTGAGGTCTCATTGATGTCCAAGCGTGCATCCAGGGCTCGACGTAAATCCCCGTCGGTAAAAACCCCCGTCAGTCTACCTGTTTTGTCGACCACCGTCGTCATGCCCATGCCCTTATTGCTGATCTCGAGCAGCGCCTCGGATAGCTTGATGTCCTCGGTAACAATGGGTATCTCTGAGCCGGATTTCATAACGTCGCGCACTTTGAGCAGGAGTTGCCTGCCCAGGGTTCCACCCGGGTGAGAGAATGCGAAATCATCTGCTGTAAAACCGCGAGCTTCCAAAAGCGCTATAGCCAGTGCGTCACCCATTACCAGAGCCGTGGTAGTGCTGGAGGTAGGTGCGAGGTCCAGAGGGCAGGCTTCGGTTTCCACGCCTGTATTGAGATGTACGTCAGAGGATTGACCCAGCGGAGATTCTGCATTACCGGTCATGCTCACCAGAGGAATGCCCAGCCGCTTCAGCAGGGGCAGCAGGGTCAGGATTTCCGGTACGGCACCGCTGTTGGACAGGGCGATAACTGCATCCTCTGCAGTGATCATCCCCATGTCCCCGTGGCTGGCTTCGCCAGGGTGGACAAAAAAAGCGGGAGATCCGGTGCTGGCCAGTGTGGCTGCTATCTTACGGGCGATATGGCCCGATTTACCCATACCGGTGACAATGATCCGGCCCCGAACCTGCAACAGCAGTTCGCAGGCGCTGGTAAAATCAGCTCCGATACGCTCCTCCAGCGCGGCAACGGCAGCTGCTTCCATGCGGATGGTGCGCTGCGCTGAGGTGGTGTAGCTGATCGAGCTCTCCTCCGACATAGAAAGGTTCCTTGGCCTATGCGGTCTGCTATTGCGAATAATAATACAGGGCCTAGTACAAGACTAACTCTGATCGCGGGGGACTATTATATAGGGCATTGCCAGTCTGTGTGGTAAAAAACCTGGTAATGAAGGACAAGAACGCCATTTCGTATATCTACCGTGGTTGTAGTTGTAGAAAGTGAGTTTCGCCGGTCGGTAGCAGTCGCTATTCGCCTGCTTTTCTCATAAAATGCCGTGTTTTTCGCAAGTGTTCGGGGGTCATGTAAGAGAGGCTGGTAAATCCTCGGGCATGTATCCCAACATGCAGGCCGGTAAGAGTATTCTGGGAGTTTCAAATGGACGCAGCCGCAATCAAGGTACTGTTACAGAATTACATGCACGATTGTGAGTTTCATGTGCAGGGAGATGGCAGTCACTATGACATTACGGCGATTGGCACCGTGTTTGAGGGCTTGCGACCGGTGAAAAAGCAGCAGTTGGTCTATGCGGCCCTGAAAGATCAGATTGCAGACGGCAGCATCCATGCTGTGAACATTCGCACATATACTCCAGCGGAGTGGCAGGCGCGAGTGTAGACCTAAGGACTGCGGTGCGACTGCGGATTGGAAATTTTTTGAGGAAATTCGCCGGCTGTCGCGGCTGACTTCGGTCCCCGAGAGAGCAGTGCGGTAGTTATTATGAGCGAAATACTGACCATAGCCCTTACCAAGGGGCGCATCCTGAAGGAAACACTTCCGCTCCTTGCCCGTGCCGGCATTGAGTCGCTGGAGGATATCAGCACTAGTCGCAAACTGGTGTTCGAAACCAACCGTCGCGGTGTGCAGTTGGTGGTGCTGCGCGGCACTGATGTCCCCACGTATGTGCGTCACGGTGCTGCGCACCTGGGCGTGGTTGGTAAAGACATATTGATGGAACAGGGGGCTGAGGGCCTTTATGAGCCACTGGATCTGGGTATTGCCCGCTGTCGGCTCATGACTGCGGGGCGCGTGGGTTGGCAAAGCAATGGTGCCCGCATCAGGGTGGCGACCAAGTTCGTGAATATAACCCGGGAGTATTTTGCCCGCCAAGGGGTGCATGCGGACCTGATCAAGCTTTATGGTGCACTTGAGCTTGCGCCGATCATGAATCTGGCTGACCTGATTGTCGATATCGTCGACACCGGTAACACCCTGCGCGCGAATGGCATGGAGCCGCTGCAGGAGATCGCCGCTATCAGTTCGCGTCTGGTGGTGAATAAGGCGGTCCTACGCTCTCGATACACTGCTATCACGCGGATTATTCAGGACCTGACAGCAGTAGTGGAGGAGGCCGGGGATGCGACGGCTTGACACCACTAGCGCGGATTTCGACAGTTTACTGGCGTTGTTAACCGTCCGGGAGGAGGATCTCGACTCTGCCGTGAACAGGACGGTTGCGGCGATCATTGCTGATGTTGGTGCGCGCGGAGATGCGGCGCTGCTGGAATACACAGCGCGTTTTGATCGATTGGAAGCGGACTCGGTGGCGCAGTTGGAAGTATCCCGGCAGCGTCAAGTTACCGCCCTCAACAGGACTGACCCAATACAGCGCGAGGCGCTGGAATACGCTGCGCAGCGGGTGCGCAGTTTTCACCAACACCAGTTACAGCAGAGCTGGCAGTATTATGACGATGCTGGCAACCTTCTCGGTCAGAAAATCACCCCGTTGGAACGGGTGGGAATTTATGTTCCCGGTGGCAAAGCCAGTTATCCCTCTTCTGTTCTGATGAACGCGCTGCCCGCCAAGGTCGCTGGTGTGGAGGAAGTTATTATGGTGGTGCCGGCGCCAGGGGGCGAAATCAATGACCTGGTTCTAGCGGCGGCCTATATCTGTGGTGTGGATCGAATTTTTACCATTGGTGGTGCCCAGGCCATTGCGGCTCTGGCCAGCGGCACTGCCACCGTGCCTGCAGTGGATAAGATCGTTGGCCCCGGCAATATTTATGTGGCGGCCGCCAAGCGTCAGGTGTTTGGACGCGTGGGCATCGATATGGTGGCTGGCCCATCGGAAATCCTCATTATTTGTGACGGGGGTACCGATCCGGATTGGGTGGCGATGGATATGTTCTCCCAGGCGGAGCATGACGAGAATGCACAGTCACTCTTGTTATGCCCCGACAGTCGCTACCTGGATGCTGTACAAGCCAGTATTGAACGCCTGTTGCCGACAATGGAAAGAGCGGACATTATCCGTGGATCCCTCTCTACGCGCGGGGCCATGATAGTCACTCGCGATCTCGCCGAAGCGGTAGCTGTAAGTAACCGCCTCGCTCCGGAGCATCTCGAGTTATCGGTGGCGGATCCCGCAGGTCTGCTGCCGCTGGTGCGGCATGCCGGTGCTATTTTTATGGGGCCGTTTACTTCCGAAGCCCTTGGGGACTATTGCGCGGGCCCCAACCACGTGTTGCCCACCTCTCGCAGTGCGCGTTTTTCCTCGCCGCTGGGCGTCTACGATTTTCAAAAGCGCAGTTCGGTCATCATGTGCAGTGAGCTCGGAGTACAGGAGTTGGGTGCAGTGGCATCGGTATTGGCACGAGGTGAGTCGCTGACGGCTCACGCACGTAGTGTCGAGATGCGCGTGGAAAAGAAGCGGCTACCCTAACGGCTTGTTTCAGGACCGCTCGACTGGATCAGGACACCTATCACGGCGCTCAATTCAAGGCTCTGTCGATTGCGCTGCACAGAAATGGCCACCGCCTCTCCGGGTTTGAGCATGGCGATTCGTTGCATCGTCAATCTACCATCCTGTACCGGCTCGCCGTCTATATGGGTGATGACATCTCCCACTTGTATCCCGGCTTTTTGTGCCGGGCTGTCCGCGGCGACTTCGACCACAGCCAGGGTCTGGTGTTTGCCGTCCGATGTTGCGATCGCACCAATCGGCTCTACACTCACGCCCAGCCAGCCGCGGATAACCTCGCCAAAATCAATCAGGTCATGCATGACAAATACAGCTAGATTTACCGGAATTGCCAAACCGATGCCTATGCCAGTGGTCGCGTTCTGTGTCTGGTTATTGCCTGTGTAGATCAGGGTGTTGATACCCAAAAGGCGCCCTCTGGTATCGATTAAGGCACCGCCTGAATTGCCTAGGTGAATAATGGCGTCGGTCTGAATGTAATCTTCATAGGGACTTAATTGCAGTCCATAGCGTCCCAGAGCGGAAACGATGCCCTGCGATACCGAGTGTCCGAAGCCCAGGGGATTACCTATCGCAAGTACCACATCGCCTACTCTGGCTGCATCGGAATCGCCAAGTGTTATGGGCTGCAGGTCGGGCAACTGGACCTGCAGTACCGCAAGATCGGTGGCTGAGTCGGTGCCGATCACCACAGCATTAGCAGAACGACCGTCGTACAGCATCACCTGAATAGCATCCGCTCCAGCAATAACGTGATTATTAGTCAGTATGTGGCCCTGCTTGGTCATGATGACACCGGAGCCAAGTGAACGTTCGATGCGCTTACGCTGGGAAGGTGCCTGGATGAGTCGTCTGAAATACGAATTATCCAGCAGTGGATTGGGTCCCTGTGTCACCAGTTTAGCGGTATAGATATTGACCACAGATGGGGTGGCAGCGTGCACTGCCGTGGCATAACTGACAGGCTCCTGCTGAGCCACTCCTGCAGTTGGACTCGCGGGTAGTACCCAGCGGTCGAGGATCAGCAGGGCGGCCAGCAGCCCTGCTATTGCCGGCCAGATGATGAATGTCAGGTTTTGTTTCATACTGGACCGCGTGTGTTGTTTACGGCTGCATTGTATATGATGCGTGCCTAGTCATGCCAAGTCGGCAAGTTATAGGTAACACTGATATGAGCGTAGCCCTTATCGAACTCAGCCAATATCTGGATCAGTGTCTGCGGCCTGACCTGTTTCAGGACTATTGCCCCAACGGCTTGCAGGTAGAAGGCCGACCTCGGGTCCTCCGACTCGCCACGGGCGTCACAGCCTGCCAGCGTTTTCTGGATGAGGCGATAGAGTGGGGGGCTGACGCATTGCTGGTGCATCACGGCTATTTCTGGCGCGGCGAGGCACCTCAGGTGGTGGGAAGGAAACGGCGGCGGCTCGCTGCACTGCTGGGCAACGACGTCAGCCTGCTGGCCTATCACTTACCACTGGACGCCCACCCCACGTTCGGGAACAACGCCTGCCTGGGTCGGTTGATGGGCTTCGACCCGGAGTGGCAGGAGCCACTGCAGCCCGGGATCGTCAGCGGTTTGGGCAATATTTGCAGTTTTCCTGAGGCCATTCCTGCCGCAGAAATAGCCGCCAGACTGGAGGGGATAACGGGACGAAGACCTTTACATGTGGGTGACCCCGGGGCTCTGGTCCGCCGCATCGCGTGGTGCACGGGCGCTGCCCAAGGCTACATCGATGCGGCGGTGGCGGCTGGCGCAGACGTGTTTGTGAGCGGCGAGGCTTCAGAGCAGACCGTGCACGTGGCCAGGGAGGAGGGTATTCATTTTATCGCAGCGGGCCATCACGCCACGGAGCGCTACGGTGTGCAAGCCCTGGGCAACCATGTAGCCGCGCACTTCTCTCTGGAACACCGCTTTATTGACATAGACAACCCGGTCTAGAACTGCAGGCGATCAGGCCTCACTCCATTTTTTTAGAGGCAGTTGTCTGCAGTTCGCGTTCCAGGCCAAACTCCTCATTGAGCATGCCCTTTTCGTCTGGCGAATGCTTCGGAGCGTAGTCCAGCGGGGGTTGAATGTGGGCCAGGTTGGCTGGGATTTCCGATGGGTCGCGCCTGCTCTCCAGGCGCTCAAGGGAAACCGGGCCTTCTCCCTGACACAGGTTGGCAGCGCCCTGCGCCAGATGATTGTGGACATCCCTGTAGCTCTCGGTCAGATTATTGAGAAGTATTGCGGTTTCCGTGAAGTGTTCAACCACCTCGTCCTCATACGCCTTTTTGTCCTGCATTACCTGATCCAGCTTGAGCGCAATGTCCCGATATTTTTTTGCAGATGCAGAGGTGCGACGGCCAGCCGCCCAGCCCAGCAACAAGCCAAGGATAGCCAGTGTGGCTCCAACAGCTAGCAGCATTCCCAAGCTGTATTCAGGTGATTCCACGGAAGATTCCTCATGCCTATAAAAGGGAGGGGAGTATACCTCGAATAATGCACAGGCAGTAGCGTCGGGCGCTTGCTGATGGTGACGTTGCCAAGCGCTCATGTGGTAGCTAAAGTGTGCCGCTTGCAAACAACGCAGGACGGGATAGCACCTGACATGATTACACCCTGGCAACGCTATCAAGCTGACCTGCAGCGTGAGGACTTTTCCCACGACTCCGCCCAAGAGCAGGCTGTGCTCTTGCTGCAGGACCTGTACGAGCGTTTGGTGGCGAGTGCTGGGGAACATGACAGTCGTTTGAAGGCATGGGTGCGCAAACTGCGCCGGATAGAGCTTGAGCCCCAGGTTGGCCTCTATTTCTGGGGGGGCGTGGGAAGAGGCAAAACCTATCTGGTGGATACTTTTTTTGAATGTCTACCATTTAGTGACAAATTGCGCGTACATTTCCACCGGTTTATGCAGCGGGTGCATGCAGAACTGACCAGTCTTGAAGGAGAAAAGAACCCATTGGAAATCGTGGCGGATCGGTTCTCCAGAGAGGCCCGTGTGCTTTGCTTCGATGAGTTTTTTGTGACGGATATCGGAGATGCCATGATCCTGGGAGGGTTGATGAAGGCGCTGTTCGCCCGCGGGGTGACGCTGGTGGCGACCTCCAATATTGAACCGGGGAAGCTTTATGAGAATGGTCTGCAGCGACAGCGCTTTTTGCCTGTTATTGCATTACTGGAGAAATACACCAGGGTCGTTAACGTGGATAGTGGTGTGGATTATCGCTTGCGTACGCTGCAGCAGGCCGAGTTGTATCATTTTCCACTCGATGAAGGGGCTGACAGCAGTCTGCAGAACAGTTTCTCGCGTCTGGCGCCGGGGCCAGGCAAGCACTGGGAGCGGCTGGAAATCAACAATCGCTACCTGACCTGTCGCTGTGTGGCAGATGATGTGGTCTGGTTTGACTTCGCTGAATTGTGTGCCGGACCTCGCTCCCAGAATGATTACATTGAGCTGGCGCGTATTTTTCATGCGGTACTAGTCTCCGGCGTGCCAGAGTTTCTACCGGACAAGGACGACCAGGCGCGCCGTTTTATCACCCTGGTGGATGAGTTCTACGACCGCAATGTTAAGCTGGTGTTGGCGGCGGCTAGGCCGCTGCTGGAGTTGTATGCCGGGGGGCGACTGGAGTTCGAGTTCCAGCGGACCGTTTCCCGCTTGCAGGAGATGCAGTCTTATGAGTACCTTGCCCGGGAGCATCGGCCATAGGCGTAGGCCGTGGAGATGTTTCACACTTATGCAGTCTGGCGCTCGGCATGGCGGTGCAGCAGTTAGCCAACTTTGGGCTTCAGTCTTCCCGGAACCAAACGGCTTGCGAAATTTGTTGTATTATCCGCTTGAAATAGGGGGGTCCATTGAGTAGTATGCGCCCTCTCGAAATTGGACTCCTCCAAGAGGCGGTTATTCATGAAAACTTTTAGTGCGAAAGCGGAAGATGTCGCTCGCGACTGGTTCGTAGTGGATGCCTCTGGCAAGACACTGGGACGCCTTGCCAGCCAGATAGCGCACCGTTTGCGCGGTAAGCACAAGGCAGAATTCACCCCTCATGTCGATACCGGCGATTACATTGTGGTAGTGAATGCCGAGAAAATACGTGTCACAGGCGCCAAGTCAAAGGACAAAATGTATCATCACCACACGGGTTACCCCGGCGGTTTGAAATCCATTTCTTTTGAGAAATTAATTGATAAAGCTCCAGAGCGGGCAATCCAGACTGCGGTGAAGGGTATGTTGCCCAAGAATACGCTGGGTCGAGCCATGTTCAGGAAATTGAAGGTGTATGCTGGGACTGAGCATCCACACGCGGCGCAACAGCCCCAAGCACTGAACATCTAACGGACAATTCTATTATGGCAGCTACTCAATATTATGGAACCGGCCGTCGCAAGACATCTACCGCCCGCGTATTTTTGCAAAATGGCGCCGGCAGTATTACCGTCAACAAGCGGCCGCTGGACCAATATTTTGGTCGCGAAGTGGCCCGCATGATTGTACGTCAGCCGCTGGAGCTTGTTGAATTAACAGGCAAATTTGATGTAAATGTTACTGTTGCTGGTGGCGGAAGCTTCGGCCAGGCGGGGGCGATTCGCCACGGAATTACGCGCGCCCTGATGGAATATGATGAGTCACTGCGCGGCACTTTGCGCAGTGCCGGGTATGTCACCCGTGATGCGCGTGAGGTGGAGCGCAAGAAAGTTGGTCTGCGCAAGGCACGCAAGCGTCCCCAGTTTTCCAAGCGTTAAGCTGGTGGGATGTATTCCCAATGTTGGCGGGGATACGGACACAATCAAAAACGCCCGGCTGCTGCGCATACCGGGCTTTTTTTTGAGCTTGTTAAAAGCGAGTGTTTGGTGACTTAGGTTGGTTCAGGGTTTTGCCGAAAATGCAGTAAAATCAAGGCGTTTTCCTTGTAAGAAAGTGGCAAAATCATTACCATTTGGACCTTTTGAAGATCTGCGATCCGAGCCAATGCCGACTGATGGCAAATTGATTCGTAATCTGGGGAGATAAGCATGAGTAGCGACAGTGTTAACTCCGGAAGGAGGAAATTCCTGACGATTGCCACGAGCGCAGTAGGGGTTGCTGGCGTAGTGGGTGTGGCGGTGCCCTTCGTGGGGTCATGGAACCCGTCGGCCAAGGCCAAGGCGGCGGGCGCGCCGGTAAAGTTTGACTTCAGCAAAGTGGAACCTGGGCAGATGACCGTTGCGGAATGGCGCGGGCAACCGGTCTACATAGTAAATCGCACTGACGCTCAGCTTGAGGCGCTGCCCGGTCTTAATGGGCGACTGAAAGATCCGGAATCCACGAATAAGGATCAGCAGCCGTCCTATATCACCGGTATCGACCGATCAATCAAGCCGAATCTCTTGGTTATCGTAGGGCTTTGTACGCATCTGGGCTGTGCTCCCAAATTTGTGCCGGAAGTGGGTGTGGCCGATCTCGGTGGCGATAATTGGGTAGGCGGCTTTTTCTGTCCCTGCCATGGCTCAAAGTTTGATTTGTCCGGCCGCGTTTTCGCAGGGGTGCCGGCTTCTGCCAATCTCCTGGTGCCTCCCTATTCGTTTGAGAGTGACAAGGTCATGGTAATCGGCGTGAATCCGGAGGGTGTCTGATGAGTAATATGCTGATTGGATTACGCGATTGGGTCGATGCGCGTCTCCCCATCATGAAGGCGTGGAACACCCATATGGGCAAGTACTACGCGCCCAAGAACTTTAACCTCTGGTATATATTCGGGGTGTTGTCCCTGGTGGTGCTGGTGAACCAGTTGTTGACGGGTATCTGGCTCACCATGAGCTATACGCCCAGCCAGGAGGGCGCCTTCGCATCGGTGGAATACATCATGCGGGATGTCGACTTCGGCTGGATATTGCGTTACATGCACTCCACCGGTGCCTCCGCGTTTTTCATCGTAGTATACCTTCACATGTTTCGTGCCCTGTTGTACGGCTCCTACCAGAAACCCCGGGAGCTGATCTGGATTTTCGGCATGCTGATCTTCGTGGCATTGATGGCCGAGGCCTTCGTCGGCTACGTACTGCCTTGGGGCCAGATGTCCTACTGGGGTGCCCAGGTGATTATCTCACTGTTCGGTGCCATTCCTGTTGTGGGCCAGGATATCGTTACCTGGATCCGCGGTGACTATCTTCTATCAGGTATTACGCTGAACAGGTTCTTCGCCCTGCATGTGGTGGCGCTGCCTATTGTGTTGCTGGCGCTGGTAGTGCTGCACCTGCTGGCGCTGCATGAGGTTGGATCCAATAACCCGGATGGGGTTGATATCAAGAAGCACAAGGACAAAGCGGGTGTGCCGCTGGACGGCGTGGCTTTCCATCCTTACTACACGGTGCATGACCTGCAGGCAATTGGTGTATTTCTATTTATTTTCTGCGGTGTCATTTTCTTCCTGCCGGAAATGGGTGGTTACTTTCTGGAGCATGCCAATTTTGAGGAGGCGAACAACCTGAAGACACCGGCGCATATCGCACCTGTGTGGTATTTCACCCCGTTCTACTCTGTGCTGCGCGCGGTGCCCGACAAATTTTGGGGCTTTATCGCTTTTGCAGGATCGGTAGCCATACCCTTTGTTCTGCCTTGGCTGGACCGCAGTCCCGTGAAGTCCTGGCGCTATCGTGGCATGATCAACAAGGTCATGCTGGTGGTATTTGTGGCGTCCTTCCTGATCCTAGGTGTGTTGGGTGTCTGGTCACCCACAGATGAGCGCACAATGCTGGCACGGATTTGTGCCGTGATCTACTTTGCGTTCTTCCTGTTGATGCCAATCTGGTCGGCGCTGGACAAGACCAAACCGGTGCCGGATCGTGTCACGATGGATGGTGGTATCGGCTTCTGGGGGAGTATTGGTGCCCTGCTGCTGATTTTGGCTCTGACTGTTCTGCCACTTAAGGCAGTGGCATCCGGCTCCGAGTACGAGTGTGGAACCATGCCGTGCGATGAGTTTGTCGCCAACATCCATGACAAAGCCTCGCTGCAGCGTGGTGCCCAATTGTATATGAATTACTGCATGGGCTGTCATTCTTTACAATACTCGCGCTACAACCGGGTTGCCGAGGATCTCGGTATCCCGGAAGACCTTTTTCAGGCCAATTTGATGTTCGATCCGGACGTCAAAATCGGCGCGTTGATGCATAACGCCATGAACAAAGGTAACGCTAAAAAGTGGTTTGGTGTGGTGCCCCCCGACCTGACGCTGGTTTCACGTGCGCGCCAGCCAGAGTGGCTGTATACCTATTTACGCACGTTCTATAGGGATGACAGCCGTCCCTATGGCGTTAACAACAAAGTGTTCAAAGATGTGGGCATGCCACATGTGTTGCTGGAATTGCAAGGTATGCAGGAATGCGCTCCGGGGCCTGTTAAAGCCCACAATGGCGGCGTCAAGCGCGACCCGCTGACCGGTGAGGACATACTCGAGGATCCCTGCGGTAAGTTTTCAATTCCTGTCGCCGGAGTAATGACGCCGCAGGAGTTCGATGGGGCGGTGTATGATCTGGTAAACTTTCTCGCCTATGCGGCGGAGCCAATGCTCGCTGACCGTCACCGCATAGGCATGTTTACGCTGCTCTTTATTGCTTTATTTACTGTTTTCGCGTGGTTGCTCAATCGCGAATACTGGAAAGACGTACACTGAGTGTGCGCAATTATTGATGGTGGCGGCGCTGGGACTGGGTCTCTGCGCCGCATTGTTTTCTATAGGAAACAACTGAGGAATCCCTGATGGGTGTTGTGGCAAAGCGGTCTTCAATGACTTTTTTTTCTGATAGTACCAGTCACTACAGTCACCGGGTGCGCATTGTTCTGGCTGAGAAGGGTGTTACGGTCGACCTGGTCGAATCCGACGCGGCCCACCCTCCGGCGGAGCTGGCTGATCTGAACCCCTACAACAGTCTGCCGACCCTGGTGGACCGCGACCTGGTGCTTTACGAGTCCAAGGTCATGATGGAGTATCTGGACGAGCGTTTTCCGCACCCGCCTCTGTTGCCTGTATATCCGGTGGCTCGCGCAGAAAGCCGCCTCTTCATTCACCGCATAGAGAAGGACTGGAGTGTATTGGTGGACGCTATCCAGCATACGCGCAGTGACAACGTTATCAAGAAATCAATCAAGGAATTGCGCGAGAGTATTGTGGGCATCGCGCCCATTTTTGCTGAAAAGCCTTTCTTCATGAGCGATGAATTCACCTTGGTGGACTGTTGCATTGCCCCTATTTTGTGGCGACTGCCCTATCTGGGCGTCGAAGTTCGTTCCAGCAAGCAGACCAAGCCACTGCTCGCGTATATGGATACGCTATTCAACCGGGAGTCATTTCAGGAGAGTCTGACTGAGCAGGAACGGGAAATGCGCTTGTAGGGCATTAGTTCCCCGCTTGCATAGTGGCCGAGTCGAACATGAATTCCAGTCGCCCCTATATCATGCGCGCGCTCTACGAGTGGATTGTGGACAACGATTTCACACCCTATATTTTGGTAGATGCGTCGATGGTGGATGTTATGGTTCCCCAGCAATTTGTGAAGGAGAACCAGATAGTGTTAAATATTTCCCCCGATGCCGTGGTTGATTTGAGTATATCCAATCAGGCTGTCGCTTTTAATGGGCGATTCGGCGGTGTTGCAACTGACGTCTTCGTGCCTATATCCGCGGTCGTGGGGATATACGCCAGAGAAAATGGCCAGGGCATGGTGTTTGATCCTGAAGAGGCAGTCAGTCCACCCGACGATTCTCCGCCGGAGCCTGGCAAGCCCGAGAAGAGACCCTCCCTCAAGATCGTAAAGTAGGACGTTTATCGAGGAAGAAGTCTGGGGCAGTTCACGTAGCTGGACTAGTCTACTGGCTCGAACAATCGCACCACCCGGCGCACACCGGATACACTCGCTGCCTTTTTGGAGATACGGTCAGCTTCTTCCTGGGTGACAAGCCCCATGAGATAGACCACACCGTTTTCCGTGACCACCTTGATTCGCATGCCCTGCTCATCGCTGCTGCTCAACAGAGCGGACTTTATCCTGGTTGTAATCCA
This sequence comes from uncultured Gammaproteobacteria bacterium, assembly GCA_963747995.1. Taxonomy (GTDB): domain Bacteria; phylum Pseudomonadota; class Gammaproteobacteria; order Pseudomonadales; family Halieaceae; genus Marimicrobium. The sequence goes on from CAVVHD010000011.1 coordinate 243,691, forward strand.
GGTGTCGCTGGTGCTCCTGATAGCGGAACTGGGTGGACCAATTTCCAGCTCATTGTATAGCCTGCGCACTCCGCCGACTTTACTCACTATCTTCGTGGCCTCATCCTTCAGCACCTGATCGTTGACTTGCCCTGCCAGCAGCACATAACCGTTATAGCTGACCACCACTAGATGCGAGTCGTGGTAGGCTTCGTTCTCGGCGTGAATGTTCACTGTTGCCTTGGTTTCGATATTTTCGTCTTCAAGCATCTGAGCCATTGTTCGTTCGTTCGGTCGGTCGTTTATGGTGTCCATTTGCATGCTGGCCAGGATGCTCCCACAACCAAGGAGCACGAGCATGTAAAAAATAAGCAGGGACGTGAAAATCAACCGCATGTTTTACTCCCCGTGATAGTTTCCAAACAGGCTGTGATCAATCAGTTCACAAAAGCTGTGAATCACCATGGTGTGCATTTCCACAATGCGCGCCTGGCGTTTGGCAGGGACTTGCAGTTGTACATCCTCCGGTCGGATAAGAACGCCGAGTTCGCCATCCCGCGAGTTTGACAGCAGGATGACACCCATATTCCGATCCTGGGCAGTTTGCACTGCCCGCAACAGGTTACCCGCACCTCTGGAGCTGTTTATGCACAGTAAAATGTCCCCGGCCTGGCCTAATGCGCGTAACTGACGTGAGAAGATATCGTTGATGCTGCTGGATTGAGCTATCGCGGTAACACAAGCATTCTCCGCGCCAAGGGTAAGGGCGGGAAGGGCTGGTCGATCCGCTTCAAAGCGGTTGAGCAGAATGCAGGCAAACAACTGGGCCAGGGCGGCGTCAACGCCGTTACCACACGCGATGATTTTACGATCTGCCAACAGGGCCCTTGCCATCAGTTCGCTGCCATGCTCTATAGCTTCTGCCAGGCTGTCCACGGACATGGCTATGGTCTCGATGGTGCTCTGGAAGTTATCGGCAATGATTTGGTAATGGTCCATGTGGGTTATTCCAGATCTTGTAGGTCAGGCGGTGAACGCGCTGCGGATCCAGCGAATCCGGGGGCGGGTACCGGATTGTGGGGGCTCGAAGGCGATCACGTCAAATCGACAGGGCATATTCGCCCATTGTGGTCGACGCTGCAGGAACAGCTGCGCTGTCCGCACAACGCGTTGTTGCTTGCGTATGTTTACCGAGCCCGCAGCACTCTCAAAGAAGCGGTTGCTGCGCGCCCTGACCTCTACAAAGACGAGTTGGTCGCCGTCCTGCGCGATGAGGTCTATCTCGCCCACCTTGCCGCTGAAGTTGCGTTCCAGCAAACGTAGCCCCTGGTCCTCCAGCAGGCTTACTGCTCTGTCTTCGTAGTTATCCCCCAGAGATTTCATTGTTGCAGCGTGCTTATGTGCCTTGCTTTGGAGAGCGCAGTCTATCTACTGTGCTCTCAGCGCGCCCCCATCAAATGTGGCCGCAGACAGTTCCCGTTGAATACGTAGGTTTGGGTCCATGCTAAGCAGCCCCGTGTTTCCGCGGAACAGAAAATCTGCTCCGCTCTGTAGGCGGATAAAATTAGATTGCAACAGAAAGGCATCCGCCCCCAGCGCATTGAGCTGAGAGTAGTTGCCGCCGTCGGCATCACCAGCAGCGAGGGCTACCCGCAGCCCTGGACTGGCACCCAATAACCAGGGTGTCTCGACCAGATGGATACCATTCAGGTCCTGATTGCGTTCGTCGGGAGCGCCGCTGTAGATGGCGGAAAGAGCGTAGACAGGGATATCTCCGGCATAGTGAAAGGCCAGCAGCGGTTTGATCGAACGTGCCTCTGCTCCGTTGCGGCTCAACAGGAAGACGACATCGGGGTCCTGGCGACGGCGGGGTGTAAATTCGATATCAGTGCCCAGCATGGAGCGAAGGTCGCGCGCCCGCTGTTCGCTGGTGTCCAGTGACAGAGCAGACTTTACACTACTGGAGTAATCGTCGTTGTTGTAGGTACGGCTACTGGTTACGGTGCCGCCCAAAGCAGTCCAGCGCTCCCGCAGTACGCTTTCCATCTTGCTTCCCCAGTCCTCTGACGGACTTATGATCAGAGCCCTGCGAGCTCCCGTGCCAAATGCGAGCTCCGCAACACTTACAGCCTCGTCTTCAGGTGACAACGACAGCTGCACCAGAGCGCTACCTGAAGCTGGCAACACCTGATCAATGCGATTGAGGGCCAGTATGGGAACCGGTCGTTGCGGTCGCCTTGCCAGATCGGCCAATGCTTCCTTGCTAAGCGGCCCAATGACAATGCTGACTTGCCGTTGCACCGCCTCGTCATAAGCGCTATTGGCGGAGGGATATTTATCCAGGTCCAGCACGAGCAGTTCATTGGTGGCACCACCTGCGGCACGGTCTGCATAGTATGCCGCCAGAAAACCGTTCAGGATTGCTTTCCCTGCTGGTGCCAGTTCCCCGCTCAGCGGTAACAGGAACGCCACTTTTCCGCTGCTCGTGCCAGACTTAAGCAGGTAATCCAATCCCCCTGGGAGCGGGTTAGCAGCGGGATGAGCGGGGTTGCCGTTGCGCCAACGTGATAATTTATTCGAGGGGTTAGAGTTGTCCTCGCGATCGATTAGTGCAAGCTCCAGCCAGCCCCGCCATTGCGGATCGGTGGCACGGGGCAGGGCCGCAACCAATTGCTCCTTGTCCGTCCTTTCCAGATTGCGCCACACACTGCGCTTCCAGGCAGCGGCAGTATCGCCCGGGGCTCCACGGAGAATTTGATCCGCCAGTTGTGCGCTGGCAAGCGAGTCGCCCTGCATTTCCAAGATGTAGTGCTTGAAGCTGAGGGTGCGGTAGCGCAGACCGGGGTTGATGCCTGTATTATTTATCCGCTCGAGTTGCGCCAGAGCTTCCACTTGATCACCGCGGACATAACTGATGCGCGCCTGAAGATAATCGAGATAGTTGGCGTCGTTTTGTGCAGTTCGTTGGTGGGAACCTCCTGCAGGATGACGCTTGCCTGCATCCAGTCAAACTTTGCGAGCGCCAGTTCGGCGTTGTTGAATACGGAGCGGTATGGGCTGGGTGGCAGTGCCAGCGAAGTACCTTGTTCCTGAGCCGGCTGGTATTTCTCTGGCGGTGGTGCCACCGGCTCAGGCGCTTTTTTCTGTGGCTTGTCGGCGCACCCCCACAGGACAAGTGTCAGCAGAATCAGTGAGATGGATCTGGCTTGGCTCGGTAGCCTGGAATTTGTAGCTCTCATGCTATGCTTCACCGACGAGTTAGTAGGTCTCGAATGTCCGGGATTTACGAGGTGCAGACAGTATAAGGGGAAATTGTGGATTCCGGGCTCTATGTTGTGGCAACGCCTATAGGTAACTTCGGTGATATGTCACAGCGCGCCGTAGAGGTTCTGCAGAATGTGGACCTTATCGCGGCAGAGGACACGCGGCATAGCCAGCGGTTGCTGCAGTTCTTCGCAATAGATACGCCCACCATGGCTTACCATGACCACAGCGATGAGCGCGCCCTGTATCGAATCGGCAGATGCCTGGAGGGTGGCGGCAGCGTTGCGCTGGTGTCCGATGCGGGTACACCGCTGATTTCTGATCCCGGGTATCGTCTGGTGCGTTATGTGCAGGACATGGGTTTCGCAGTGCATCCTGTACCTGGCGCCTGTGCCGCCGTCGCCGCCCTGAGTGTGTCAGGTCTACCCACGGACCGGTTCCTGTTTGAGGGTTTTCTACCCCCCCGGGAGGGTGCAAGGGTTAACCGCCTGAGTGCGCTGGCCGCAGAGCCGGTGACGCTGATTTTCTATGAGGCACCGCACCGGATTGAAGCTTCATTGCAGTCGATGATCCAGGTGTTCGGAGGTTCGCGGGAGGCGGTCCTGGCCCGGGAAATCACCAAGCTCTTCGAGACGATCAAGCGCGGTACTCTGGCAGAGCTGGCGCAGTTTGTTAATGGCGACAGTAATCAACAGAAGGGAGAAATTGTGTTGATCGTCGCGGGCAGGGACAAGGTCGCACAGGAAGTTGGCGCCGATGTTGCCGCGCTCCTGTTGCGCTTGTCGCAGGAGCTACCGGCCAAACAGGCCGCGGCGGTAGTAGCGGACTGGTCGGGCCTGCGCAAGAAGCAGTTGTACGAGCATCTGCTCGCGATGAAGCAGACGCGGGGTGAATAGGGCGGGGCAGTGGGTCGCAGCTCACTTGCTCTTGGTAGCCCTACCGCGTAGTCTTGTCACCGAGTCGGTCAGGCGATCGCTTCCCGCCCGCATTTTTTGCGGTTGGGGGGAGGAAAGTCCGGGCTCCATAGGGCAGAGTGCCAGGTAACGCCTGGGGGGCGCGAGCCTACGGCAAGTGCAACAGAAAGTATACCGCCTGGTTCGCCAGGTAAGGGTGAAATGGTGCGGTAAGAGCGCACCGCGCGTCTGGTAACAGACGTGGCAGGGTAAACCCCACTCGGAGCAAGACCAAATAGGAATCCATCAGCTGCGGCCCGCAGTGGATTCGGGTAGGTCGCTTGAGGCAAGTGGTGACACTTGTCCCAGATGAATGATTGTCCACGACAGAACCCGGCTTATCGACCGACTCAACTTTTTGAAAAACGCCCATGTTCGCGTCAGCGGCACGGGCGATCTCCCATCTGTTGGCTGCATAATTCATCAGCTTCTTCGCCACCGCCCCAGGCGGCGGGCAGTCAATTCCAGAAAACCCACCCTTCTTATATTTTTATATCATATATTTACTTATTTTAATGACTAAAAAAACTTTAACTTAATGTAAATTATTAGGAAATCAAGTTATAAGACTGTTTTATACGATTATTCTGTACAAGAGCGCCCGCGAAACTAGTACCAAATCTCCCCGAAGTCACGCTAATTAACTGAAATCACAACGTTTTTTCGACCTGGCTTGCTTGACACTGTCTCGATTGCGGACCTATAGTGTCGAGAAGTGGAAATAAGTGGGATTTTTTGGCTTTTTGTGGGTTTAAGAGCCAGATTTGCGTGGGGAAACTGCCGTGTTTCGCGGAGTACAGCACATCAATATGGACGCCAAGGGGCGGCTGGCCATGCCAGCCCGCCAGCGCGAGCCATTGCTTGCTGAATCTGCAGGTCAGGTCGTCGTCACCATCGATACCCAGTCAGCCTGCCTGGTGATCTACCCCTTGCCTGAGTGGGAGCGAATCGCAAAAGACATACAAAACCTGCCTGCCCTCAAGCCCGCAGTAAAACGCTTCCAGCGATTGATGTTGGGTTATGCCACCGACCTTGAGTTGGATGGCAATGGACGCATGTTGTTGCCTCAGCCCTTGCGCGACTATGCGCAGCTTGAGAAAAAACTCGTACTGGTCGGCCAGGGCAATAAATTGGAATTGTGGTCGGAGACGCTGTGGCTGGCGGAGCGAGACCAGGCGCTGCGGGATTCCGGCCCTGAGGCCGAATTACCCGACGAACTGATGTCGTTGACGCTCTAGGTGCCCGCTATGCATCAAACAGTGTTGTTACGTGAGGCTGTTGATGCTCTGGTGACTCTGCCCGACGGTTTTTACGTGGACGGCACCTTCGGCCGTGGCGGTCACAGTCGCTATCTGCTGCAGTGCCTTGACGACAATGGCCGAGTGTTGGGCGTTGACAAGGATCTGGTCGCCCAGACGGCGGCGCATGAGTTGGCCGAGAGCGAGCCCCGGTTTGAATTTTTTCATGGGTCGTTCGCTCAGCTTCCTCATCAACTGCGTAGGATGGGGATCGACGCAGTTGATGGCATCTTGTTGGACCTTGGCGTTTCCAGTCCGCAGTTGGAAAACGGGGATCGCGGGTTCAGCTTTATGCATGATGGCCCCTTGGATATGCGCATGGACACCAGTCGTGGGGAAACCGCGGCCCAATGGTTGTCATATGCCGATCTACACGATATCGCAGGGGTGTTGAAAGAGTACGGGGAAGAACGTTTCGCCCGTCGTATCGCCTCCGCGATCATCGCTGCACGAGAGGAAGCCCCGATTGAGACCACGAGTCAGCTGGCGCGGGTGGTCAGTGCGGCTCATCCGCGCTGGGAAAAACATAAGCATCCAGCCACCCGTTCGTTTCAGGCGATTCGTATCAAGGTGAATCGCGAGCTGGACGACCTGCAGGAATTCTTGTCCGTTGCGCTCGACATACTGCGAATTGGAGGCCGTCTGGTGGTGATCAGCTTTCACTCGCTGGAGGATCGCATGGTAAAGCGCTATATGCGCGATATGGCGCGGGGAGATTCCTTGCCCCGCGGGGTGCCGGTAACCGAGAGTGCGCTAAACCGGCGCATGCGACTGCTCGGCAGAGCGGTGAGGGCCAGCGCGGAGGAGGTGGAGGGCAATGTGCGTGCGCGCAGCGCTGTGATGCGCGTCGCGGAAAAAATCAGTTAAAACCGGAGGTTGGATAGCTAAGGGTGGTCAAAAGCATAATAAAAAGCGCAAGCGCTAAGCAGTCGGCCGGAAGGGAACTGCTCACTTTCAATGCCGCGCTGCTGTTGCTTGTTCTGGTGTCTGCGTTAGCCACGATTTATTCCACTCACGCCTGCCGCGCCTTGTATACGCAACTACAGGTTCTGGAATCCTCGCAGTGGTATTTACAGGAGGATTACGGGCGCCTGCTGCTGGAGCAGAGTACTTGGGCATCGCATTATCGTGTGGAAAAAGTCGCGCGCAGTGACCTCGGCATGGGAGCGCCGAACCTCGCACAGTACAAGGTAGTACCGCAATGAAGCGGGTGGACACGCAGCCATTGTCCCTCGGGCGATTTTACCTGGTTGTAGGCGTGTTGTGCTGTTTGTTGGCCTTGCTGGTGTGGCGGGTGTTGTCCCTGCAGATTTTCAACCAGGAGCATGGCTATGAATTCCTGCAGCACCAGGGTGATATTCGCGCAGTGCGCACGGCCGAGATACCGGCGTATCGTGGGGTAATTTCTGATCGTCGCGGAGAACCGCTTGCGGTGAGTACACCGGTTGTATCGATATGGGGAAATCCTGCTTTGCTCAAGGATTCACCACAGCTTGGTGAATTGGCGCAGGCACTGGGTATGGGTTTGCCCGCGCTTCAGAAAAAACTGGCCCAGCACGAGGGCAAGCAGTTTATGTATCTGCTGCGCCACCAAGTGCCGGCGGATGCGCGCACTATTCTGGATAAACATATTCCAGGAGTGTTCGGCGAGCGGGAATACCGGCGCTTCTATCCTGCGGGTGAAGTAGCCGCGCAACTGGTGGGATTTACCAACCTGGATGGCCAGGGCATCGCCGGTCTGGAGTTGTCCTACAACGACTGGTTAAAGGGCACTCCGGGCAAGAAGCAGTACATTAAGGATTTACACGGCGATGTGGTGCGCGATATCGGCGTGCTGCAACCGGCGCAACCTGGAAAGGATCTGAGGTTGAGTATCGACCTGCGCCTGCAGTATCTGCAGCACCGCGAGCTGCAGCGTGCGGTAACTGCACTGGGTGCTGCCTCGGGTACGGTAGTGACGCTGGACAGTCATACTGGCGAAGTGCTGGCGATGGTCAACTACCCGGTCTATAACCCCAATGGCGATAAGGCGGGTAGTCCTGACAGCATGCGCAATCGCGCCATAACCGATATGTATGAGCCCGGCTCTACCATGAAAGCGCTCACCATGGTGGCGGCGCTGGAAAGTGGTCGCTTTACACCAGAGACCGTGATTGACACGAACCCGGGCCGCATCCGGGTGGGGCCAAAGGTGTATCCCGATCCGGTCAATTATGGGCTGATGCAGCCTGACGCGCGTGTTGCAGAAATCGAGTCAGGTCGGTGTCACCAAGATTGCGCTGAACCTGGGACATGAACCGATTTGGGAGGTATTCAATCGGTTCGGTATCGGCAAAGCGCCCGGTACCGGCTTTCCCGGCGAGAGCGCTGGGAGTCTGCCGAATCGACCGCGCTGGTACGCGACGGAAAAAGTGACGTTGGCGTTTGGCTATGGCATCAGCGCCACGCCGTTGCAACTGGCCAGTGCCTACTCGGTATTTGCCAATCACGGCGTGCAGCTGCCTGTCTCTTTGCTGGCACTCGAAGGCGCGCCGCCAGCGGGTAAGCAGATAATTTCTCGCATGTCGCCGACCAGCTTCTCGGCTATGCTGCACGCGGTCACTGTCGATGAGGGCACCGCGAAAAAGAGCGCGTGTTCCGGGGTACGAGGTGGGCGGAAAAACAGGCACGGTACACAAGGTCGGGCCGTGCGGGGTACGACGCCAATAAATATGTGGCACTGTTCATCGGGATCGCACCGATTGATGATCCGCGCATTGTTACCATCGTGGTGATCGATGAGCCGAAAGGCACGCTGAATCACGGCGGTACCGCAGCAGCTCCGGCTTTTTCGGAAATGACTCGCGATACCTTGCGCATACTCAATGTGCCTCCTTCCGCAATTAGTACTGCAGGCGAGGCAGCTAAAACCGCGCCGGGTGGTGCAGCTTGATGCTGGCGACGATGTCACTGAAAGAACTGCTGGGCAGCAATAATGCGGCATTTGCCGACACCATGATCAGTGGTATGCAGTTGGACAGTCGCAGAGTGCGGCCAGGAGACCTGTTTCTGGCGTTGCCGGGGGAGCAACATGACGGTCGCCAATTCATCGAGCAGGCAGTGGCCAATGGAGCTGCCGCGGTGGTGGCAGAGGCACCGGTTGCGGGCTTTGTCGAAGCGATTCCGGTGCCGCTGGTAGAGCTGCCCGAGCTGCGTTTTGAGGCCGGCTTGCTAGCCGCTCGGTTCTACCACAACCCCAGTCACGCGATGCATGTGGTGGGAATTACCGGTACCAACGGCAAGACCACGACCAGCCGCATTATCGCGCAACTGACCCGCGCCCTGGGTAAGCCCTGTGGTGTGATTGGTACTCTTGGCGCCTCGCTCGAAGATGATATAAGTACAGCGGATAACACCACCCCGGACGCGCTGGCGCTGCAGCGACAACTCGCACAGTGGCTAGCGCAGGGCGTTCTTGACGTCAGCATGGAGGTCTCCTCCCATGCGCTGGTGCAGGGCCGGGTAAACGGTGTGGAGTTTGCAACAGCGGTCTATACCAATCTGTCCCACGATCACCTTGATTATCACGGCAGTATGGATGCCTATGGTCGCGCCAAACTGCGTCTGTTTGCCCATGAAGGTTTGCGTCACGCGGTGATTAATACGGATGACCTATTCGCCAGCCAGGTGCGTGCCGCAGTGGCCATGGGTGTTCAGGTTCTGACGTATTCCGCCAGCGGCGCAGCGGCTGATGTGCGGGTGGAGAACGCCCGGTTCAATACCGACGGAGTACACGGCGAGTTGCACACTCCGTGGGGTGTGACGGAGTTTTTCAGCCCGCTTCCCGGAGACTTCAATCTGGCGAATGTGGCGGCGGCGGTGGCTGCTCTGGTGTTGGCCGGAGAGGATTTACTGGCAGTACTGGCGGCCGTAGCCCATTTGCGCCCCGTCCCCGGTCGCATGCAGGCCATCCCCAACACGCTCAATTTGCAGGTGATCGTGGATTACGCACACACTCCACACGCGCTGGAGCAGGTACTGAAGGCGATAAGGCCCCATGTCAGCGGCTCCCTGATCACGGTGTTTGGTTGTGGTGGCGATCGCGACAGGGAAAAGCGGCAAGTGATGGGGCGTATCGCCTGCGCCCTGTCTGACCTAGTGGTGGTTACCAGTGATAACCCGCGCAGTGAAGAACCCCTGCAGATCATGCGTGATATTGAATCGGGTTGCAGCGGCAAATATACCCTGGTGGCGGACCGTGCCGCGGCCATCCAGGCTGCAGTGGCCGGTGCCAGTGCCGGTGATTGCGTGGTGATTGCGGGCAAGGGTCATGAGGACTACCAACTGGTGGATGGTGCGCGTTTGCATTTCAGCGACGAAGCCCAGGCGCGCGACGCCCTGGCGCGGAGGGCGGCATCGTGATGCGGGCTATGCGGCTATCAGAGTTACAGATGCCATTGGCAGCGCAATTGCACGGTGCTGATTGCGACATTCTGGGCGTATCCACGGACAGTCGCACTTTGCGCCACGGTGATCTGTTTGTGGCGCTGCGCGGGGCGACCTATGACGGCCATGACTATGTGTCGCAGGTCGGGATCGAAGGCGCCGCCGCAGCATTGGTCAGCGTGCCCGTTGCGGGTTCGCTGCCCCAGCTACAGGTATTTGATACTCAGCGAGCTCTGGGTTTGCTCGGTGCTTACAACCGTCAGCTGTACAACGGGCCACTGGTCGCCATTACCGGTAGTAGTGGTAAAACTACGGTCAAGAATATGGTGGCAGCCGTACTCTCCCGGCGCGGTGAAACTCTGGCCACCGAGGGTAACTTCAACAACGAAATTGGCGTACCACTAACTCTGCTGCGCTTGCGACCGGGTATTGAGTTTGCTGTGGTCGAGATGGGCGCAGCCGGAGCGGGTCATATCGACTATCTATGCACATTGGCGCGCCCCACCGTCGCCCTGTTGCTCAATGCCATGCCGGCACATCTGGATGGATTTGGCAGTGTGGAGGGTGTGGCGGCCGCCAAGGGTGAAATATTTGATCGCTTGGGCGCGACTGATGTCGCTGTCATCAATGCAGACCAGCCCTGGGCCAAGCAGTGGCGCAAACGTGCCGCCCCCGCCAGTGTGCTGGATTTCGGTCTGCAGCAACCGGCGGCCATCAGTGCCAGGGACCTCCACAGCAGGGGCGCGGAGGGCATCAGCTTCACCGCGTCTACTCCGATAGGTGATATGGCCATGCGCCTGGCTCTGCCGGGCGTGCACAACGTGGCTAATGCGCTGGCAGCTGTAGCGGTGGGCTTGGCCTGTGAACTCTCCCTGACAGATATTCGCGATGGCCTGGAATCATTGCAGCCTGTGGAGGGTCGGCTGCGCTCAATGCGCTCGCCGCAGGGCGTCGTGGTTATTGACGACTGCTACAACGCCAATCCCGGATCGGTACGTGCGGCGATAGATATGCTGGCCGCCTGCCCGGGACAGCGGACGCTGGTACTCGGGGCGATGCTGGAGTTGGGCGCTAACAGCAGCGCCCTGCATCGGGAAGTGGGCGAGTACGCACGCAGCGCCGGTATTGACCAGCTGTGGGGAGTGGGCCCGGAGCTTGAGGTTTGTGTCAATGCTTTCGGCACAAACGGTCGGTATTTTGAGGATCGTGCCGCCGTCCTGTCCACTCTGGAGGGGCAGTTTGGCGTGGGGGACACGGTGCTGGTCAAGGGTTCGCGCAGCGCTGGCATGGAACAGGTTTTAAAGGCCTTGTTGCCGGATACGAAGGCACAGGAGGGCTGAGCCATGTTATTGCTGTTGGCGGAATACCTCACCCAATTTGAAAGCGTTTTTCGCGTATTTCAGTACCTGACGCTGCGCGGGATTCTCGCAGCCGGTACGGCGCTTGCCATCTCGCTGCTGGTGGGGCCTGTGATGATTCGACGGCTGACGTTTTACCAGATGGGACAGTCGATACGCAGTGATGGCCCGCAGAGCCACCTGAGTAAAGCAGGTACGCCGACCATGGGCGGCGCGCTGCTGCTGGTGGGAATCACCACTTCCTGTTTATTGTGGGGAGACCTGCGTAACCCGTACCTCTGGCTTGCCTTGTTGGTCACCGTGGCTTTCGGTGCTGTCGGCTGGGTGGATGACTATCGCAAAGTAGTGGAGCGCAACTCCCGCGGTCTGCCAGCTCGCTGGAAATACTTCTGGCAGTCGCTGGCAGGGCTGGTCGCCGCGCTATATCTCTATCTAGCCTTTGATACACCGGCTACCACGCAGTTGTACGTCCCGTTCTTCAAGGATTTCGCCTGGCCCATGGGTCCGTTTTTCCTCCTGCTGGCCTACTTTGTGATTGTCGGCTCCAGCAACGCAGTGAACCTGACCGACGGCCTGGATGGCCTGGCGATTCTGCCTACCGTGCTGGTGGGAACAGCACTGGGCATCATTGCCTACCTCACGGGCCGCGTGGATTTCGCCGAATACCTGCATATTCCGTACATCCCCGGGAGCGGCGAGTTGGCGGTGTTCTGCGGCAGTATCGCTGGTGCCGGACTTGGCTTCCTCTGGTTCAACACTTACCCGGCCCAGGTGTTCATGGGTGACGTTGGCGCACTCGCGCTGGGTGCGGCAATGGGAACGGTGGCAGTGATCACCCGTCACGAAATTGTATTTTTTATTATGGGGGGCATCTTTGTGCTGGAGACCGTATCGGTGATTCTCCAGGTAGCTTCCTTCAAATTGACGGGCAAGCGGATTTTCCGCATGGCCCCCATTCACCACCATTTTGAATTGAAAGGTTGGCCAGAGCCGCGCGTCATCGTGCGCTTCTGGATCATCACGGTAATGCTGGTCCTGTTCGGGCTGGCGACGTTGAAGTTGCGCTAGGCGAGAATGAAATTGGCTGCAGAAATGGTAACGAGGAGTGATAACCGGGTAGTTCTGGGCTTGGGTGCCACCGGTTTGTCCTGCGCTCGCTATTTGTACAAGCGGGGCCTGTCCTTTGCCGTCGTGGATACCCGTACGCAGCCGCCCGGACTGGCAGCATTGCGTCGCGAGATGCCGGATGTGACTGTTTTTGCCGGTGAGTATCCGGAGGAGCTTGTTACCAGTGCCTCGGAACTGGTGGTTAGCCCGGGTATCGCGATGGATGCACCTATCGTTACCCGTGCGCTGGCCGCTGGCATTGAAGTCGTCGGCGACATCGACCTCTTTATGCGCGAGGCCGCAGCGCCAGTGGTGGGAATAACGGGTTCCAATGCCAAATCCACGGTGACCGAGTTGCTGGGGCAGATGGCGCGGGACGCGCACTTGAACGTCGGCGTGGGTGGCAACCTCGGTACGCCCGCGCTGGACTTGCTGGCAGCGGAGCGTGACTTCTACGTGCTGGAGCTGTCCAGTTTTCAGTTGGAGCGCGCCAGTCGATTGGGTCTGGCAGTGGCCACCGTGTTGAACATCAGCGCGGACCACCTGGATCGGCATGGCAGCATGCAGGGCTATCGCCTTGCGAAGCACCGCATTTTCCGAGGTTGTAAAAAGGTCGTGGTCAATCGCGATGATCCAATGACCATTCCGCTAGTGAGTCCTGAAGTGGAAGTTATAAGTTGGTGTATGGCGGAACCGGAGCTGCACGGCTTCGGTGTTCGTCAGCAAGCCGGTGTGGAATACCTGTGTCGCGGTGCGGAGACTTTGCTGCCGGTGGCAGAACTGAGTCTTGCAGGGCGGCATAATGTGGCCAATGCTCTCGCGGCGCTCGCCCTGGGGTTCAGTTCAGGCCTGCCAATGGCCACCATGAAGACCACGCTGCGGACCTTCAACGCGCTGCCCCATCGCTGTGAACTGGTGGCCCAGATAAACGGTGTGCGTTACATCAACGACTCCAAGGGGACCAATATCGGCGCTACCGAAGCCGCACTGCGTGGACTGGGTGGGGAGCGCGATGTCCTGCTGATCGCCGGTGGCCAGGGCAAGGGCGCCGATTTTTCCCAACTGCAACAGGCGGTGGCCCGTCATTGTAAGGTGCTGATACTCATGGGAGATGATGCGCCGCTACTGCAACAGGCACTGTCATCCAGTGCTCCCGTGATTAGGGTGCCCTCTCTGGAGGAGGCGGTCAAGGTGGCGGCGCTGCAGGCACAGAGCGGTGATGTCGTGTTGCTGTCGCCAGCCTGCGCCAGCTTCGACATGTTCAGTGGTTACGTAGAGCGTGGTGAAGCGTTTTGTGTGCTGGTCAATCGGTTGTCGGAGGTTCGTCGATGAAACTCTTCGCCAAACAGGCCTCGGCGCTTGACGCGCCCGATATGACGCTGGTTCTGTTGGCGCTAGCACTGTTGTTGATAGGACTCGTTGCTATCAGTTCCGCGTCGATCGAGTACGCCGAGTGGCACTACCAGAATCCCTGGTATCACAGCGAGCGACACCTTGTTTACCTTGTGGCTGGCGTAGTGGCAGCGGTTGCCAGCTACCTTGTGAAGCTGGAATTTTGGCAGTCTACCGGATGGTGGTGGTTGTTTGGAGCGTTGGTGCTGCTGATAGTGGTGCTCATCCCTGGTATCGGCCGTGAGGTTAACGGCAGTCAGCGCTGGCTGCCCCTGGGGCCTTTCACACTGCAGCCCTCGGAGTTTGTCAAGTTTGCCGTGGTGGTTTATCTGGCGGGTTATATGGTCCGCCGTGAACATGAAATGCGGCACCAGTGGCAGGGTTTTCTCAAGCCAATGGCCGTGTTGTTCGCCACGACCCTGTTGTTGTTGATAGAGCCGGATTTTGGCGCCACAGTGATAGTAGCAGCGACTGCGTTTGGCATGTTGTTTCTGGCCGGCGTCAAGGTAGGCCATTTTATGGTGGTGGTGTTGGGAGCACTGGGCGCCGGACTGGTGCTAGTGATTTCCGAGCCCTATCGGGTGAAAAGATTGACAGCCTATACCGACCCCTGGGCTGACCCTTATGACACCGGTTTCCAGCTGACCCAATCGCTGATCGCCTTCGGACGCGGGGAGTGGCTGGGTGTCGGCCTGGGGAACAGTGTGCAGAAGCTGTTCTATTTGCCTGAGGCGCACACTGACTTCGTCTTTTCCATCTGGGCGGAGGAAACCGGTTTCGTCGGGGCGGTCGCTGTGATCGGATTGTTCGCGGCCCTGATTGGTCGAATTTTGTGGACCGGGCGCAAGGCGCTGTTGGTTAACAACGCCTTCGGTGCGTACATCTGCTACGGCGTTGCCCTCGTGTTTGCTGGCCAGGCATTTGTCAACATGGGTGTTAGCTCCGGCCTGCTACCCACCAAGGGGTTGACGCTGCCTTTTGTTAGCTACGGCGGTACCAGCCTGATTGTCTGCTGTGCCATGTTGGGTTTGGTGTTGCGCATCGAGAGCGACACGCGTGCGTCAATCCCGCGCAGGAGGCCCACATGATGGCTGTGCAAAAACCGCTGATCCTGATGATGGCAGGTGGCACCGGTGGTCACGTCTATCCGGCGCTCGCGGTTGCCACCGAGTTGTTGTCCCGCGGCTATTCGGTGGAGTGGGTGGGGACTGCACGCGGTCTCGAGCATCGCGTTGTCCCTGCCGCCGGCATTGTATTGCATTGCCTGCCTGTGCGCGGTGTGCGCGGGAAAAATATCCTGCATAAACTGCTCGCCCTGTTATTCCTGCTGTTCGCTTCGCTGCAAGCACTGTGGCTGGTGTTTCGCCGCGCTCCGGGCTGTGTGATCGGTATGGGCGGTTATGTCGCCGGACCGGCTGGAGTGGCGGCTTGGCTATTGCGTAAACCACTCTTGATCCATGAGCAGAATGCTGTGGCTGGTACCACCAATCGTATGCTGGCACCGCTGGCAACAAAGATTGTAGCCGGCTTTCCCGGCGCGTTCACTGCGGATATTGCATACACCGTTACGGGCAATCCGGTGCGTCGGCAATTGCTGATGGCAGGAGCAGTCAACGCATACGACTACGCCGGCCAGAGACCACTGCGCCTGCTGGTCCTGGGCGGCAGCCTCGGTGCGCGTCCTATTAACGAAGTGCTGCCGGGTGCGCTGCAGCGTCTGGTGCAGACACAAAGCCGTGCTATTGAGGTCTGGCACCAGACCGGCGATGGACACGACGAAGATGTGCGCCGTCGCTATGGGAAATTGTTGGATCAGGGTGTGCGGGTCACACCCTTTATAGAAGATATGGCGGGAGCCTATGCCTGGGCGGACCTGGTGCTGTGTCGCTGTGGTGCCCTGACCATCGCCGAGTTGGCCATTATGGGTCGGCCGTCAATTCTGGTGCCGTTGCCACATGCGATCGACGATCATCAAACGGCAAACGCCCATGCGCTAACGAACTGTGGTGGCGCTACGCTGCTACGCCAGAGCGACATGAATGAGCAGTCAGTGCAGGACTTGTTGCAGGATTTTCTGGTAAATCCACAGCGCTTGTCTGCCATGGCTGCTGCGGCTTTCGCTGCAGCGACGCCCAACGCAGCAGAGCGCGTTAGTGACTGCTGTGAGGAACTGCTGTATGCCTGACAACAGAAGTTCCTACAGTCTTCCCGAGATGCGTCGCATTCGACGTATTCACATGATAGGTATTGGTGGCTCTGGCATGAGCGGTATTGCTGAGGTGCTGGTGAACCTGGGTTATGAGGTGGCTGGATCTGACCTACGTGCCAGCGCTGTCACCGAGCGTCTCGTGCAGCGCGGTGTCGAGGTACATATCGGGCACGCGGCGCAAAATATTGGCCGCGCTGATGTAGTGGTCAGTTCCAGTGCTGTCAATGAGGAAAATCCGGAAGTGATCGCTGCCCGCAACGCGAGAATTCCAGTGGTACCCCGGGCGGAGATGCTGGCAGAGCTAATGCGCTATCGCCACGGTATCGCGGTGGCTGGTACACACGGTAAGACTACTACTACCAGTCTGATTGCCGCGATTTTTGGCGAGGCGGGTCTGGATCCCACTTTTATCATCGGTGGACTGGTAAACAGCGTCGGTAGCAACGCGCAGTTGGGCGCAGGTCGTATTCTGATCGCCGAGGCCGATGAGAGTGACGCTTCATTTTTGCATCTGCAGCCGATGGTCACGGTGGTGACCAACATCGAAGCGGATCACATGGAAACCTACGGCGGCGACTTTGCTGTACTGCGGCGCACCTTCCTGGAGTTCCTGCACAACCTGCCATTCTACGGTGTCGCTGTGCTGTGCATTGACGATCCTGTGGTGCGCAGCCTGTTGCCGGAAATTTCGCGACAGGTCATTACCTACGGGTTTGCGGATGACGCGGATTATCGAATTTGTGATATGCGCCGCCAAGGGCTGACCACGGCGTTTGTGGTGCAAAGACCGGGCCAATGCCGCCGCTGGCTATTAGCCTGAATATGCCGGGAGCACACAACGTACTGAATGCCACTGCGGCGGTGGTAGTGGCCTGCGACGAAGGGTTGCAGGACGCCGCCATGCAACAGGGACTGGCAGGCTTTGCTGGTGTCGGCCGACGTTTTACCCGCCTCGGTGAAATCGCCTTTCCCGGTGGCACCGCACAGTTAGTTGATGATTACGGGCACCACCCCACGGAGGTGCGGGCTACGCTGGAATCCGTGCGCCAGGCCTGGCCGGAGCGCCGGGTGGTCATGGTGTACCAGCCACATCGGTATACCCGTACGCGGGATTTGTATGAGGACTTTGTCGCGGTGTTGTCCGGTTGCGATGTGCTGGTGCTGCTGGATGTGTACCCCGCGGGAGAGGCCGCTATTCCTGGTGCTGACAGTCGCAGTCTGACGCGCAGCATACGTCAGCGCGGTCAGGTGGAGCCGATATTCGCGGAGCGCATTGAAGACGTCCCCGAGCTGTTGAGCGCGTTAGTCGTCGATGGCGACGTGGTTGTCACGCAAGGCGCCGGAAATGTATCTCGCCTGGCACAGGATTTGAGTTCGATGTATGTCAAGCAGGGGGCGCTCCTATGAATCTGGAGCAGTTGCGCCAGGGCAGGATTGCGGTATTGCTGGGGGGCAACTCGGCAGAGCGTGATGTCTCACTGCAGAGCGGCCAGACCGTAGTCAACGCTTTGCAGTCTCTGGGATTGAATGTGCTTACAGTGGATCCGGCGCAGCCCGACTGGGCTGCGCAATTACATGGGGTGACACTTGCATTTATTGCCTTGCACGGCCCCGGTGGTGAGGACGGCAGTATGCAGGGCGCGCTGCAGGCCATGGGGATTCGCTACACTGGATCGGGCGTGCTGGGCTCTGCGCTGGCGATGGACAAAAAGCGCAGCAAACAGTTGTGGCAGGGCATAGGCCTGGCCACTGCAGGTTTTGTTACCCTCGCCAGGGACACTGACTGGCAGGGGATTATTGATCGCTTTGGCAAAGTGTTCGTCAAGCCAGCCTGCCAGGGTTCCAGTATCGGCATGAGTAGTGCGGACAGTGCGAACGCACTGCGACAGTCATTCGAGTTAGCCAGTCAATATGCGGGCGAGGTACTGGCAGAGCAATTTGTTGATGGGCCCGAATACACCGTGGCAGTGCTAGGCGATGATGCCCTGCCGTCGATACGGCTGGAGACCGCAAACGAATTCTATGATTACGAGGCGAAGTATATCTCCGAGGACACCCGTTACCACTGTCCCAGTGGGCTTAGTGCTCGTGAAGAGGCGGAAATTGCCGCGCTGTCGCTGCGCGCTTTCCGCTCACTGGGGTGTTCCGTGTGGGGTCGGGTTGATGTGATGCGCGATGCGGCTGGTCGGTTCTTTGTGTTGGAGGTTAACACTGTGCCCGGTATGACGTCCCACAGCCTGGTACCCATGGCTGCGGCAGCATCCGGCTTGAAAATAACTGAGCTGGTACTGCGGATCGTGGACTTGAGCCTGCAGGAGGGCGCGTAGTATGGCTGGAGCAATTGACAGGCCGGGCGCGGACGCGCAGCGCAGAGGGAATCGAGCTGACAAGGAGCGTGTGCAGAAAAAACCGTCTATGAAGCGCCCTGGTCGTCGCCCGGCGCAGGGCGCGACCCGTAATACAGTCGTACAAGTCGAACGCTCCAGTTGGTCGTCCGCTTGGCTCAACCGGTTATTGATCCTGCTCGGTGCTGCGGTAGTGCTGGCTGCCGCTACCAAGGCCTTCATAACTGTAGAGAGCTTGCCGGTACAGCGCATCAGTGTCACCGGTAACTTGGAACATACGCAGGCGCAGGCGGTGCAGGACATGGTGCAGCCTTGCCTCGCTGGCGGCTTCCTCAATGCTGACTTGCAACAGATCCGCAACCAACTGGAGGGTTTGCCCTGGATATACGAGGCCACCGTGCGGCGCAAATGGCCCAACGCACTGGAAATACACGTGGTGGAAGAGCTGCCCATTGCCCGCTGGGGCCATGATGGTTTTCTCAATCACGAAGGCGGGGTATTTCACTCTGGCAAGAGCGGCGACTGGGACGCCCTGCCACTTTTGATTGGTCCGGAGGGCTCTGCCCAGTCGCTGATGGCGAAATATCAGCGACTAGTGGAGCTCCTGGCACCCTTGAATCTCTCGGTGGAACAACTTGCCATGGATGAGCGGGGGCAAATGGAGGCGGTGCTGGCCGGAGGTATGCAATTGAATTTGGGTGGTGAGGATTTTTTGGGCCGTATGCACCGCTTTGTGGGGATTTATCGCAGCGAGCTGGCCGCGCGGCGGTCAGAGGTTAAACGGGTGGATTTACGTTACGAGAACGGTATCGCGGTGGCGTTCAGTGCGCCGTCGCAGGACGAACCGTCACGAGTCGCGGGATTATAAGAATGAATTTGGATTTCAAGGGGAGACACTGCCATGGGCAGCGTGCAGGATAAAAAATTAATCGTCGGACTTGATATTGGCACTTCGAAGGTGGTGGCAATAGTCGGTGAGATCGGTCTGGATGGCAGCATAGAAATCGTGGGTATCGGTTCCAATCCTTCCAGGGGCATGAAGAAGGGAGTGGTGGTTAATATCGAGTCCACCGTGCAATCCATCCAGCGCGCGGTGGAAGAAGCCGAACTGATGGCGGGTTGCCAGATACACTCGGTCTACGTTGGTATTGCAGGGAGTCATATTCGCAGCCTCAACTCACACGGCATCGTAGCGATCAAGGACAAGGAGGTGTATCGCGCGGATCTGGAGCGGGTCATAGACGCTGCCCAGGCTGTGGCTATTCCCGCCGACCAGAAGATTCTGCACATCTTGCCGCAGGAGTACATCATTGATAACCAGGAGGGCATCAAGGAGCCGTTGGGCATGTCTGGCGTGCGTCTGGAAGCGAAGGTGCATCTTGTCACCTGCGCGGTGAACGCCGCTCAGAATATCGAAAAATGTATACGCCGCTGTGGTCTGGAAGTTGAGGAAATTATTCTCGAGCAGTTAGCTTCCAGTTATTCGGTGCTCACTGACGACGAGCGTGAACTGGGTGTTTGTCTCGTCGATATTGGCGGCGGCACGACGGACATCGCAATTTTTACCGAAGGCTCCATTCGCCATACCGGGGTCATACCCATTGCCGGCGACCAGGTTACCAACGATATCGCCATGGCACTGCGCACCCCCACACAGCATGCCGAGGAAATCAAAATCAAGTATGCCTGTGCGCTGACGCAGCTGACTAGCGCGGATGACACCATCAAGGTACCCAGTGTGGGTGATCGTCCTCCCAGAGACCTGTCCAGGCAGTCGCTGGCAGAGGTTGTGGAGCCGCGCTACGACGAATTGTTCACCCTGGTGCAGGCTGAGCTTAGGCGCAGTGGATTTGAGGACATGGTGCCGGCGGGCATCGTACTGACCGGTGGCACTTCCAAAATGGAGGGAGTCGTAGAGTTGGCCGAGGAGATCTTTCACATGCCGGTGCGTGTGGGCTATCCGCAGTCGGTGCGGGGCCTCAACGATATCGTGCGTAACCCGATCTATGCCACCAGTGTGGGTTTGCTGCACTACGGAATGCTGCACAGGCCGGATAGCGGATCGGCGTCATCGGGGAAGTCGGGCAGTTCCGCTGCAGATTTCTGGAGTCGGGCCAAGACCTGGCTGCAAAGTAATTTTTAGGAGTTTGGTAGTAGTCGTGTTGTTGTAGAGCGTCGCGTGAGAGCGCGGCAGATTAATATAACGGGGAGTGAGACCATGTTTGAACTAATCGATGCTGTTCCATCAAATGCAGTAATCAAGGTAATCGGGGTTGGGGGTGGTGGCGGCAATGCCGTCAAGCACATGATCGAAAACAATGTCGAGGGCGTGGATTTTATCTGCGCGAATACCGATGCGCAGGCACTCTCGGATATCTCATCCAAGACAGTGCTGCAAATGGGTGGGGATATCACCAAGGGATTGGGCGCAGGTGCCAATCCGGAGATTGGTCGTGCGGCTGCGATGGAAGATCGCGAACGTATTGCCGATGCCCTGCGGGGCGCCGATATGGTGTTTATTACAGCGGGTATGGGTGGTGGTACTGGTACCGGTGGTGCTCCCGTGGTGGCTGAAGTGGCTCGGGAGCTGGGTATACTCACGGTTGCTGTAGTCACCAGACCATTCGCGTTCGAGGGTAAAAAGCGTTTGAACATCGCCCTGGAAGGGCTTGCTGAATTGGCGCAGCATGTCGATTCACTGATTACAATTCCCAACGAAAAGTTGCTTGAAGTGCTGGGCAAGAATTGCAGTCTGCTGGAAGCGTTCCGCGAGGCCAATGATGTTCTGTTGGGTGCGGTACAGGGTATAGCGGACCTGATCATTCGCCCTGGCATGATCAACGTGGATTTTGCGGACGTGCGCACCGTAATGTCGGAAATGGGTATGGCAATGATGGGGACTGGTTATGCCAAGGGCGAAAATCGCGCCCGTAAGGCGGCAGAGAAAGCGATCAGCAGTCCGCTGCTGGACGATATCAATCTGGCTGGCGCCAGGGGTATTCTGGTCAACATTACCGCTGGTTTTGACCTCTCTCTGGGCGAATTCTCCGAAGTCGGTGAGACCATTGAGGAGTTCGCTTCTGAAGACGCGACGGTAGTGGTGGGTACCGTAATCGATCCGAATATGAAGGAAGAAATCAAAGTGACTGTAGTGGCTACGGGCCTCGGTGGCGGGGCGGTACGGGTGCCATTGCAGATCGTGGAAGGCGTCATTAAAACAGTGGTCGCAGATCTTGAGGGAGAGATCAATTACAAGGATTTTGAACGTCCGCCCGCGATGCGTAATTCGCGCCGCTCGGCAGGTGGGCAGGTTGCTGCGGCCCCCGGGAATGCGAGCGAGGAGTATTTTGATATTCCGGCGTTTTTACGTCGCCAGGCTGACTAGCTGATCGCTACCGGTTCTGGCCCAGGGCCAGCCGATTAGAGTGTTCATTCACGCCGGGTTCCTATGATCCGGCGATTGCAATACTGGCCAGTGCCTGGTGCGCTAATCACAGGGTGCTCGCCGGTATCGGCACATCATTGGCCTTGGCATTTAGGTGTGTTTTGTGGCATAGTTCCGTGCATAATTCACATTTGCAGTTGCCTGTCAGCCAATAAATGAAAGTAATTCTTATTAGTCGAAAACATAGTGGTTCGCGCTCTATCGAATTGAGCCGTTGGTCGCGCGCGCTTCTGTCGCTTTGCTGTCTGGGGTTGCCGCTCGGCCTGGCGGCCTCGGGTTACCTCGCTGGACAGGAAAGCGGGGCGCGAGTCCTGCGCGGTGAGACACTGGATGCGCTGCAGGATGAGTTGCAGCAGCAGGCCGGAGAATTGGGAGATCTGGAGGGAACGACCCAGAGTCAGTTGCAGGCCATGACAATTAATCTGGCAGAGCTGGAAGCCAGGATGACCCGGCTGGATGCGCTTGGGCAGCACCTCACGGAGATGGCTGATCTGGAAGGGGGGGAGTTCGATTTTAGCGAGCCACCGGCTGTTGGCGGACCCATGACTGGCACTTCAGACATCGATTTTACTGCCAAGGGCCTGGGCGGGGAACTGGATACCTTCAAAGAGCGCCTCAACGACCGTGAACAGCAGTTGGAAATTCTGGAGTCCATGCTGACCAACCGTAAGCTGGAGGAGCAGGGTTCATTGTCGGGCCTCCCTGTGAAACAGGGCTATGTTTCATCGCGCTATGGTTGGCGTACAGATCCCATCAACGGCAAACGGGCCCTGCATGAAGGTCTCGATTTTTCCGGAAAAGCAGGCTCTGAGGTCCTGGCTGCAGCCTCCGGCGTCGTTACCTGGACTGGTAGAGACTCAGGTTACGGCAATATGGTGGAAGTGTCCCACGGTGACAATCTAGTCACGCGTTATGCGCACAATAAGGAAAACCTTGTTCATCCTGGCGACGTCGTGCGCAAGGGCGATACCATTGCGCTGATGGGTTCCACTGGTCGCAGCACCGGCTCCCACGTGCATTTTGAAGTTTACAAAAACGGCCGCTCCGTTGACCCTTCCAGTTACGTGGCCCGCACCCAGCCCTGAGCAAACCCTGTTTACGTCCTGCGCTCCCCTCCGGTTCGTTCCGGAAGGGCTTCTCTGTTATGAATACGATGAAAAGCAATGATAAGCAAAACTCTTAAAAATGTTTTCGGCACGCGCAATAGTCGCGAGCTAAAGCGCATGGGTAAGGTGGTCAAACAAATCAATGCCCTGGCAGGTGAGATGAAGGCCCTGGACGATGTGCAACTGGCGGCCAAAACTGGTGAGTTCAAGGGGCGTCTGGCAAATGGGGACAGTCTGGACAGTATTCTTCCCGAGGCGTTTGCCGTGGTGCGTGAGGCAGGTGACAGAGTGCTCGGCTTGCGTCATTTCGACGTGCAACTTATTGGCGGTATGGCCCTGCACGAAGGCAAAATCGCCGAAATGCGCACTGGCGAAGGCAAGACCCTGGTTGCCACCCTGCCGGCATATCTGAACGCGCTCACCGGTAATAGCGTACACCTGATTACGGTGAACGATTATCTGGCTAATCGGGATGCCCACTGGATGGGACCCCTGTACAACTTCCTCGGCGTTTCATTTGGAGTGATCCGGTCAGGCCAGACAACCCCGGAGAAAATCGCTGCCTACAATGCTGACATCGTCTACGGCACCAATAATGAATTCGGCTTCGACTATCTACGCGACAACATGGCTTTTTCCCTTGATGATCGTATGCAACGCGGCTTGAACTTCGCCATCGTCGACGAAGTGGACTCCATTTTGATCGATGAGGCCCGCACCCCGCTGATTATTTCCGGTGCATCTGAAGACAGCTCGGAACTCTATCGGCGGATTAACCGTATGATACCCACCTTGCGGCTGGACACCGAGGGTGAGCCTGGGCACTACACCATTGACGAGAAACAACGCCAGGTGGAACTGACGGAATCCGGGCACGAGTATATCGAGGAACTGATGATAAGCTCGGGCTTGCTGGAGGAAGGTGACAATCTGTACGGCGCTACCAATCTGAATTTGTTGCACCACGTCTATTCCGGTATGCGCGCGCATGCCCTGTACCATCGGGATGTGGAGTACATCGTGCAAAACTCGCAGGTGGTACTGATCGATGAGCACACCGGCCGCACGATGCCCGGTCGTCGTTTGTCTGAAGGACTCCATCAGGCCATTGAGGCCAAAGAGGGTGTCTCAATCCAGAGCGAAAGCCAGACGTTGGCATCCACGACCTTCCAGAACTACTTCCGCCTGTATGGCAAGCTCGCCGGTATGACGGGTACCGCCGATACCGAAGCGTTTGAGTTCCGACAGATCTACGGCCTGGAAGTGCTTGTTATTCCGACTAACGTGCCGCAACAGCGCAACGACCTGAACGATCTTGTTTATCTCAGTGTGGATGAGAAATTCGATGCGATCCTGGCTGATGTCAAGCAGTGTATGGAGAAGGGCGCTCCGGTGCTGGTGGGCACCGCTTCCGTGGAAACCTCTGAAGCCATGTCAGCGCGTTTTCGCAAGGCCAAAATTGAGCACAAAGTACTCAATGCCAAGTACCATGAGCAGGAGGCGGAGATTATTGCGCAGGCTGGTCGTCCGGGAGTGGTTACCATTGCCACCAATATGGCCGGACGCGGTACCGACATCGTGTTGGGTGGAAACCTGGAAGCGGAACTGCACGCGCTGGGGGATGTAGACCCGGCTGTTAAAAAGCAGGTGCGCGAGGCCTGGCAGCAGCGACATGACCAAGTGCTGGCGGCAGGCGGTCTGCACATCCTCGGGCTCGGAGCGCCACGAATCCCGGCGAATTGACAATCAGTTGCGCGGCCGTTCGGGACGCCAGGGAGATCCGGGTGTATCCCGCTTCTATCTCTCCATGGAAGACAACCTGATGCGAATTTTTGCCTCCGACCGGGTCAAGGGTTTCATGCAGGCACTCGGTATGGAGAAAGGCGAGGCCATAGAGCACCGCATGGTGACCAACGCCATCGAAAAAGCGCAGCGCAAGGTTGAGGGCCGCAACTTTGATATCCGCAAGCAGTTGCTGGAATATGATGATGTCGCCAATGATCAGCGACAGATCATCTACCAGCAGCGCGATGATCTGCTCACTGAGGCAGATATCTCCGACACTATCACCGCCATTCGTCGCGACGTGGTGGCGGACGCTATCGACAGCTACATTCCCCCGATGAGCGTGGAGGAACAGTGGAATGTTCCGGGGCTGGAAAAACAACTGGAAGGCGAGTTCGCCATCTCGCTGCCCTTGCAGCAATGGCTGGATGAGGACGACAAACTGCACGAGCAAGTCCTGCGCGAGAGAATTTTCGAGGCGGCCCAGGCAGCCTATGATCAGAAGTGTGCCGAAGTCGGCCCAGACATGCGCAGGATCGAGAAGCAGATTATGTTGCAGGTACTGGACACGCTGTGGAAAGAACACCTCGCCACAATGGACCACCTGCGCCAGGGTATTCACCTGCGGGCCTATGCACAGAAGAACCCCAAGCAGGAATACAAACGGGAATCCTTCCAGTTGTTCGAGCAGTTGCTGGTCAGTCTCAAGTACGAGGTGGTGAAGTTTCTCAGTCACGTGCAGATACAGCGCCGCGACGAGGCGGCGGCGATAGAGCAGCAGCGGCGGGAAGCGGCCGCCCGCGAGCATCTGGCATTTCAGCACGCGCAGGCCCCCTCTATGGACGCAGAGGCGAATGAGTCCGAGTCGGCTGAACCTGCGATACCGCAGACCTATACCCGTGAGCAGCCCAAGGTGGGACGCAACGAGCCATGCCACTGTGGCAGTGGTAAGAAGTACAAGCAGTGCCACGGAAAATTGTGAGCCTGCGTACGATGCCAGTGGATCGAGTGTGTCATTGAGATGGCAGTCGGCGAGGACAATACCGGTCAATTGCAAGTCGTGCCCGGTGTGCGGCTGGGTACAGTTTCAGCGGGAATGAAGACGCCGGGTCGCAAGGACCTGGTACTGATTGAAGTCGCCAACAACACACGCTGTGCCGCCGTGTTTACCCGCAATGCATTTTGCGCTGCGCCGGTAACCGTGGCCAGGGAAAACCTACGCTCCTGTGTTTACCAGCCGCGTTATCTGCTGATCAATACCGGCAATGCCAACGCAGGAACGGGGATTGCCGGTATTGCAGCAGCCCAATCCTGTGTAGGCGCTGTGGCTTTGGTGGCCGGCGTAGACGCTCATAGTGTGCTGCCCTTTTCTACCGGTGTGATCGGAGAACCACTGCCGGTGCAGCGACTGGAGCAGGCGATTCCCGCTGCTTTTGCAGCCTTATCTGCCGATGGTTGGGCCGCCGCCGCCCAGGGCATACTCACCACCGACACACGTCCCAAGGCACTTTCTGTCTCTTTCAGCTGTGACGGCCGCAACTACGTGGTAACGGGTATCGCCAAAGGTTCAGGTATGATCCGCCCCAATATGGCGACCATGCTGGCCTATATCGCGACGGATACAGCAGTAGAGCAAACGCTGTTGCAGCAGATGTTGGCTGAACTGGTAGATATTTCCTTTAATCGTATTACCGTGGACGGCGATACGTCCACCAATGATGCCTGCGTGTTACTCGCAACTGGAAAAGCGGGTAATGCCCCTGTGAGTGACAAGGCGTCGGCGCTGTACAAAGCCTTGCGCGGGGCGGTAGAAGAAGTGTGTATCAGCCTCGCCCAGAGCATTGTGCGCGACGGCGAGGGCGCCAGCAAATTCGTGACGGTACAAGTCAATGGCGGGCGCAGTGAAGGCGAGTGCCTGGACGTCGCCTTCACCATCGCTCATTCGCCTCTGGTGAAAACGGCGCTGTTCGCCAGTGACCCCAATTGGGGGCGATTGCTGGCTGCCATCGGTCGGGCCGGTTTACCTGAACTGCAGGTCGAACGGGTGGGACTTTATCTCAATGACGTGCTGATCGCCGAAGGAGGTTGCCGCGCCGCGAGCTACACGGAAGAGCAGGGTGTTGCCGCCATGGCGCCACAGGATATTATCATCCGGGTCGAACTTGGCCGAGGTGAGGCTTCAGCTGCGGTGTGGACTACCGACTTTTCCTATGACTATGTGCGCATCAATGCCGAATACCGCTCCTGAATGGCGCTCGTTCATGTAGCGGTGGGTGTCATTCTCGATGCAGATCGTAACGTCCTGATTACGCGGCGTGCAGCGCGTGCTCACCAGGGTGGGTTGTGGGAGTTTCCCGGCGGCAAGGTGGAGATGGGTGAGTTGCCTCTGGGCGCGCTGACCCGGGAATTGCGCGAGGAACTTGGCATTGTCATCGGTCGCACCAGTGCATTGTTGGAAGTTCACCACGATTACGGTGACAAGACAGTGTTGCTGGATGTGCATGTAGTGTGGGAGTTCAGCGGTGAGGCAAGTGGCCTGGAGGATCAACCTCTGGCATGGGTGGCGCTGAAGGATCTGGCACAGTACGCGTTTCCGGCGGCCAATATGCCCATTGTCACTGCGGTCGGGAAATTGCTTGCATCGTGACCTTTCTGTGCTAGTGAGCAGTCTCCGCCCGGAGCAGAAACTCCTTGTTTAACTCCTCCACCTGACTGTCCAGTTCCTCCAGGGAGCCGCTGTTATCAAGCACAATGTCTGCGCGCTCCAGACGGTCCGCACGACTCATCTGCGCTGCCATGATGCGCCTGACCAGCGTCTCATCGTTGCGGTCGCGCTGCATTGTTCGCTGCAACTGCAACGCTTCAGGCACATCCACGACGACCACGCAATCGACCAATTCCTTCTGGCTGGTGTCCAGCAACAACGGCGAACTGAGGATCGTATAGGGACTGCGCGACATTCTGATCCGGTCCAGTATTTCCTGCCCGATCAGGGGGTGAGTCAGGCGCTCTAGCCAGCGCCTTTCACCGTCATCGGAGAAGACCCGGCTGCGCAGCGCCGCCCTGTCCAGACAACCATCCGACTGTAGGATAGCGGCACCAAAGTGTGCCGCGATGGCCGTCAGGGCAGGCGTGCCGGGCTCGACGATGATTCTGGCGACCACATCTGCATCCACCACGGTAATGCCGCGTTGTTCGAAGCACCGGGTGACCGCGGACTTGCCGCTGCCGATGCCGCCGGTGATGCCCACGACCAGCGGCATCTCAATTGGTTCCCAGGGTGTCCAGATAGCCAGACATAATAACGTCACCCCAAAGCAAAGCGATCCACCCGGACATGGCCAGATACGGACCGAAGGGAATTGGGATCTCTTTGCCGCGGCGCTTGATGATCATTAGCGCGATACCACACACGGCGCCCACCAGAGAGGACAGCAATATAATCAGGGGCAGTGCCTGCCAGCCCAGCCACGCACCCAGCGCCGCGAGCAGTTTGAAATCGCCGTAACCCATACCTTCCTTACCCGTGAGCAACTTGAATGCCCAGTAAATGCCCCACAGGATGAGGTAACCCGCCATGGCACCGATAACTGCGTCGGGTAGGGTAGTGTACGTTGCGGTAAGGTTAAACAATAAGCCCAACCACATCAGAGGCAGGGTGATGTCGTCTGGCAACAACTGATGGTCTATGTCAATCATGGTCAGGGCGATCAATGACCAGGTAAGCAGTGCGGCACCAAACAGGGCCGGAGAGAGGTCGAAAAACCAGGCCAGAGCCAGTGTCATCAGGCCCGTGACCAACTCTATAACGGGATAACGCAGCGAGATTGGCGCAGAGCAGTTGCTGCATTTTCCACCCAGTAGAATGTAACTGAGTACCGGAATATTCTGCCAGGGTTTAATGGCCATTTTACACAGCGGGCAGTGGGAATTGGGCGTGGCGAGATTAAGGGGCGCCTCCGGTTTCTCCCGCTCGATTTCAAGTAGCTCGCAACAATCCCTCCGCCAGTGGGTTTCCATCATCAGCGGCAGGCGGTAGATGACTACATTGAGGAAGCTGCCCACCACCAGACCCAGGCACAACAGGCCCAGATAGAGCAGGCTCAGCGGGACGACGAGTTCTGGCATAGAGCAATCGCCGCTGCGGTAAACGCTGCGACTATATGACCGATCCCAGCATGAAGATGGGCAGGTACATGGCGATCATCAAGCCGCCCACCAGCACGCCCAGGATAGACATGATAAACGGTTCCATCAGCGAACTGAGGCTGTCCACCGCGTTGTCTACAGCTTCTTCGTAATGGGTTGCGACCTTATCCAGCATGTCATCGAGGGCGCCTGACTCCTCCCCGATGGAAACCATTTGCAACAGCATGTTGGGGAACAGGCCGGTTGCTTTGATGGAGTTGTAGAGGGTGGTTCCGGTGGTGACATCGTCGCGGATACGGCGTATAGCTTTGGCATACACCGAGTTGCCCGCCGCTCCTGCGGTCGAATTCAAGGCGTCCACGAGGGGTACCCCAGCGGCAAACGTGGTGGCCAGCGTGCGGGAGAAACGTGCGATCACAGCATCGTGCACGATGCCGCCTACAACAGGGACGCGCAGTGCCAGTTGATCCAGCCACTCGGAAAATTTGACCGAGCGCAACTTGATTTCCCGGAAGGCGAAGACTGTTCCGATAAGGGCAAAGAAGATGATGTACCACCACGCGATAACAAAGTCCGATATGCTCATCACAAACTGGGTGAATGCCGGAAGTTCAGAACCGAAATTCTTGAAGGTCTCCGCGAAAACCGGTACCACTTTGATCAACAGGATGGCGCACACAATTAACGCGACAACGACTACCGCAGTCGGATAGGTCATGGCCTTTCTGATCTTGGCCTTTAACTGTTCCGTTTTTTCCTTGTAGGTTGCCACGCGGTCCAGCATGAGTTCCAGAGTACCGGAATCCTCCCCGGAACCGACCAAGCTGCAGAACAGGTCGTCGAAGTGACGCGGGTATTTGGCCAGGGAGGGAGCCAGTCCACTGCCGGAGGCCACATCATTCTTGATGGATTTGACCAATTCCCTCATGCGTGGTTTTTCCAGTCCATCTTCGACAATCTCGAAACTCTGTACCAGCGGCACACCGGCCTTCAGCATGGTGGCTAGCTGCCGGGTGAAAATGGCAATATCAGCCGCCTTGATGGGCTTGCCCTGACCACCGAACAGTGGTTTGGCTTTTTTGCGCACGCTTTGGGGCTTGATACCCTGCTGCCGCAATTGCGCTTTGGCCATGGCCTGGCTGACAGCCTCAATTTCCCCCGCACTCGGGCGGCCGGCTTTGTCCGTCCCGTTCCAGGTGAATATGTCTCTCCTGATTGCACTCGTTGCCATGGTGGTGTCCGCCCCTGTCTCTTGGTTATACCGACATTTGCCTAGTCTACGGTGATTCTATTAGCCTCTTCCAGGCTGGTCATGCCTTCGGCGACTTTTTTCAGAGCCGCCATCCGCAAATCGTGGAACCCTTCGGCCCTGGCCTGCGCGCTGATTTGGAGTGAATTCCCCTCTTCCATGATTATCCTGGCGATGGAGGGTGTTATCTTGACCACCTCGTAAATGCCAACGCGCCCCTTGTAGCCGTTGTTACAGAGTTCGCAACCCACCGCGCGCATGATGGATGCACTTCCCAGCATTTCTTCGGTGAAGCCTTGCTCGAGCAGCGTGGCATGGGGGATATCATCCGCCGGCAATGTGCAGTGTTTGCACAGTCGCCGGGCCAGTCGCTGGGCGATAATCAGGTTCACGGAAGATGCCACGTTGAAGGCCGGGACACCCATGTTGAGCAAGCGTGTAATGGTTTCCGAAGCGCTGTTGGTGTGCAGGGTGGACAGCACCAGGTGGCCGGTCTGGGCCGCCTTGATAGCGATTTCGGCTGTTTCAAGATCGCGAATCTCACCTACCATGATGACGTCCGGGTCCTGACGCAGGAACGAGCGTAGGGCCTCGGCAAAATTGAGCCCCACCTTGGCATTAACGTGAACCTGGTTGACCCCTTCGAGGTTAATTTCCACCGGGTCTTCGGCGGTGGAAATGTTACGTTCGGCGGTGTTGAGAATATTGAGGCCAGTGTAGAGCGAAACGGTTTTACCCGAGCCGGTTGGGCCGGTGACCAGAATCATACCTTGAGGCTGGTTGAGAACTTTCAGGTACATCTCTTTTTGCGCCGGTTCATAGCCCAGGGCGTCGATGCCCATCTGTGCGCTGCCAGGATCCAGAATCCGCAGAACGACTTTTTCTCCGTACAGGGTCGGGAGTGTGTTGACCCGAAAATCAATGGCCCGGTTGCGTGAGAGCTTCATCTGGATGCGGCCATCCTGAGGCAGGCGACGCTCCGAAATATCCATCTGGGACATGACCTTCAGTCGCGCTGCAAGGCGCGGAGCGAGATTGCGCGGCGGCCGGACCACTACCTGCAATATGCCGTCGGTGCGAAAGCGCACGCGGTAGGTTTTTTCGTAGGGCTCGAAATGGATGTCTGACGCGCCCTGCTTAATGGCGTCTATCAAGACCTTGTTGATAAAACGAACAATGGGCGTTTCGTCAATCGCGTCACTGCCGTCATCGCCTTCGCGACTATCGCTGTCGATGATGTTAATGTCATCAAGATCCGACGCGCCCAGGTCACCCAGTCCATCGGAAAGGGAATCCTGGGCCTCGACCCACTTGGTGAGTGCTTTGCCGAGCGCACGCTCTTCCACGAGTATGGCATCGGTATTGATCCCCGTGTGAAATTTGATCTCATCCAGCGCTGCGAGGTTGGTGGGGTCCGAGACGGCGATAAAGAGACGATTGCCGCGGCGGAACAGGGGTAGTGCATGGTGCTTCGTGATCAGTTCTGGTTCTACCAGTCCGACCGGAAGGGTACCAGCATTGAGAGCATTGATATCGAACAGGGGCACGCCGAACTCATGGGAGGCCACCTCTGCCACAAGTCGGCCATTTACATTTTTCTTCTCCACCAGGTACTGCACGAAGTGCATGCGCTCCAGGGCGGCTTCCTTCTGCGCCTCTATGGCCTGTTGAGTGGTGATCAACGACTCGGCCACAAGGCGTCCAGCCAAACCGCTGAGTTGCCCAATTGCTTTATCGTTCATCTACTGCAGGCCCCTGTCGCAGGTAAGAAGTTAGCGTTAACGTCTTGATTTATTTGAGACATTGATTATAGCCACCTCTCGACTCCCGAGCAGCCTATGATTAAGGTTAAATTTTACATATATGCAATATTTTCTCGCATATGCGAGCAAAGTTCACGCTGCGGATTTGCCGGCGGTGGGTTTGCGTAGCTCGCGACCGCAGGCGCCGCGACGGTGTGCTACCCGCGACAATTAGCCGGAACGTGTTTGAGCTCAATACCGTTGACAGTCGGCGGGATGCAGGTCCAGGTCACATACCCTGATCGTCAATAGTGGGCTTGAGCAGCAACTGCTTGCCGTCGGCCGTGGAGCCAGGAATCTTGAACGTGACATAAATGGTGCCTTCTTTAGGAGTGCTAGTGACCTCCAGGCTGCTGATATAAGTTTGTTTGTTGTACTGGCTCGCAAGAGACAGGCCCGCATCAGCGTTGTTCTTTGGCATCTTCTTGTTGTTGGTGACATAGTATTCACTGACCGAGGTCTTGGCTTCAGCGGCAAATACCATGCCCTCGCCAACCTTGGATCGCACTATGTAATCCTGATACGCCCCCAGCGCGATGACCGCCAGTATACTCACAATGGCAATCACGGCCATAAGTTCAATAAGGGTAAAGCCTTTATTCTGTTTCATTGCGTTATCCAACTGGTTACGGGTAACTCAGAGCAAGCCATCATTCTTCAGCCGTTGCTTTCAAGGGTAAAAACAGACAACTCTGCGGCCAATTTTTCTACTAATGGGCCGACGTCAGTGCCAGTGGAGTGAGTTTTCAGCAATTGATCCGACAAGTTCTTGACTGCTGCAATTCGGGTACGCAGCGCGGCGATGCTCTTGTTCATCTGTTCCGCCTCGGGCTGAAACATGTCCTTGTCGCGCAGCACAATCCTGGCGTTGAGGTCGCCCTCGCCGAGGCGGCCTATCTCGCGAGCGAAGACATAAACCGGCCCGGCGATACGGTGGCTGGCTTTGAGGCTGCCATACCAGATAGCGGCAATCAGGAAGAATTCAACCGCCGCCAGGCCCACTGTCATCTGCGTGGATAATTCCAGTGCCTGGTCGCCCGGGAACAGAATATGCAGGATGATGACCACGTTGACCAGTAACACCGCTAGCGCAGCAATCAACAGGGAGTGCTGGTATTGGAACGGCTTGTTGATCACGATGGTTGTACGACGATTATCCATGCCACGGCCCACGATAAAATTATTCTAAGGCTGAGACTAAACCACACTCCCGATGGTGGCAAGGTAGCTTGGAGTTTTGGCGGGGAAATCCCGAGGTTTTGTGAATTTGTGAGGGTTGGGCTCCGGTTACGCTGCAGCGGTCTGGACTGAGGTTCGCCCCGTTGCGGGCTGCGTTCACGGGCGTTTAGTGCGCGGCGCCACTGCTGACAGAAATTGTCACAATCGTGCATTTTGTGCCGGTTTTGCGTGCCCGTGCGCAAACGAGTTATGGGATGCCCTGAAACAAAAAAACATATAACACATTGATATTATAAATATATTATTTTTCCTATGTTGAGATATTTTCATTTTTGGCACGCAACCTGCTTTACCACTACTTGCAAATGGCTTGTGCTGGCGAACGAATCGATTCACTGGTACATGTTTTAACTTAATGTGGAGAAACATCATGAATATGCAAAAGAAAGCTCAAAAGGGTTTTACCCTGATCGAACTGATGATCGTGATCGCGATCGTCGGTATTCTGGCGGCAATTGCGCTGCCGGCTTACCAGGACTACATCGTCCGCTCCAAGATGTCTGAGGCGATGGGCGCATATGGCTGAAGCCAAAACGACTGTCGCAGAATATGTCGCGGCAAACGGCAAGGGCCCCGCAGCCGCATCCAGTTTCGGTCTCAATACAGGGGTTCGCAATTCCGACATTATGTACCAATTGGGTATCAGCCCTGATCCTGCTAGTGGCGCCGGCCTCACGTTCTATCTCTCTGCGGCAATCTATGAAAGTGTTTGGGCAGGTGGTACAAAGAGCGCATCCGCTATCGCCTATTTTGCCCTGTCTGGCGAGACCAATAGCGATGGCACCATGACTTGGAAATGTATTCCAGGGGATGGTGCAGGAGGAACCGCAATTGAGGCGAAGTACCTGCCCGCCAACTGCCGCGGATAATCACGCGCGTGACGTTTGACCGCAAGTATGAGAACCCGGCTACGGCCGGGTTTTTTTGTTATAAAATCTGCCTGGGGTGATGCATGACGAATCCGATGAGTCGCTGGCTGCAAGGGGCTGCACCGGTCGATAAGCGGCACAGTGTTTTCGTCATTGCCACAGTGCTGGTGTGTCTGTTTGCCTACGGGTTGGCACTCAACGGGCCGCTCTTCTTCGATGATATTCCCAATCTCACTGACAATGTGCTGCTGCACATTGACGGGCATGACTATGATGACTGGCAAGTAGCGTCGATGAGTAACGATGCCGGGGTGCTCCATCGCCCGGTTGCCATGTTCACCTTCGCCGCGAATTACGTGATATCAGGTGGCTTCTCTCCAGTGGCTTTGAAAGCGACCAATGTCGCGATCCATCTGCTCACCGGCCTGCTGATCTATTTCCTCTGCCGGGCATTGCTGCAGGCGCCGGCGCTGTCTGCCTACGGACTTGTACATTATCGCATTGTCGCATTGACCGCAGCAGCACTGTGGCTGTTGCACCCGCTTACACGTGTCAACGGTACTCTATGCCATCCAGCGCATGGCGCAGCTGTCGACGCTTTTTACCCTCATGGGCCTGCTCGTATTTTGTCGTTATCGCTTGCGCTGGGCGCAGACAGGCGCATCGACGGGAGAACTCATCGCGGCAGCTTTGTGGTTGCTGTTGATCACCGTCCTGGCCGTTCTGTCCAAGGAAAATGGCGCACTGCTGCCCTGGTTGGTAGTGGTGATTGAGGTGACGCTGTTTCGCGGTGTGTGGCGCGGCCAGCAGTGTGCATCGCTGCGCAGGCTCGGCTGGGGTATTCTGGTACTGCCGGTGTTGTTGATTGCACTGGTATTGCTGATCTCGCCCGAGACCATTGCGGGCCGCTTTTCGAGCCGGGAGTTTTCGTTACAGGAGCGCCTGCTCACCGAGGGGCGGGTGCTCTGGCATTACCTGGGCTGGATACTGTTGCCCGATATTACGGCGATGGGCTTTTTTCACGATGACATCGCACTATCGCGGGATTTATGGTCACCCTATACCACGGCCCTATCGCTACTGGCCTGGGTGGCTGTTATCGCAATAGCCGTGTTGCTGCGCAACAAGTACCCGCTGCTGCTGTTTGCCTTGCTCTTCTATCTCGTGGCGCACAGTATGGAGTCTACGATTTTGCCGCTGGAATTGGTCTTCGAGCATCGCAATTACCTGCCCAGTGTGGCTGTCTGCCTGCTGGTGGCAGCTGTCCTGTTTCAGGTTTCGGCGAGAATCAAGGGACTGAGATTACGTGTTGTACTGGGGATTGTGCTGGGTGTACTGTCGGCGTTGTTATTAATACAGACGAATGCCTGGAAAGATGAAATGACCCTGGCCCGGTTTAATGTCGTAAATCACCCGGCCTCGCCGCGGGCGAATTTTTTTTACGGCAATGCTCTATTCGAACGATTTTCCCGTGCCGAGGAACTGGGGCTGGATGACGAAGAACAGGAAATCACTGGCAGTCAGTTCCCGTACCTACTTTGCGCGCATGCAGGCACTGGATGAGAGGAGTTTTGCAGCGCTGGTGATGCTCTACCAACTTGATACCCTGTATTTCCCAGGGTTGGCGCACGAAAACGATTGGCTGGCCAGGCTGGAGGAACTGGTAACAGCAAAGCGCCTGCATGCATCAGATCGTACCGCCATGGGCGCGCTGGTAAATTTGCCCAAACGGATGCTGGCAAGGTGGATCGCGCTCGCGTGAGTGCTGATACTGGATCAACTCATTGCGCGCTATCCGCAAGCGGATAGATTTGGTGGCGCATGCAATATAAGCTGCTGGCCGCACAAGATGCGCCTGACAGAGAACAGTTGCGGCAACTACTGCAGCACGCGGCACAGCGGAGCCCGGATAAGCAGGATGCTTTATGCGTATCTCGTGCAGTATCATGGTAACGAGGATACTGCCCAGACGTATGAATGGATAAGAACGCTGGATGCAACTGGACACCAACAGGCGCGAGCTATCCGTCATACGCCGCATATTTGAACATTGAAGTGGCCACCTGAAAACATGCACAGAGTCCCTCCCGGCTAGACACGATTGGCGCCCTGTTGCTGGCGCTCGTATTGGTAGCGGCCACTGCCTGGATCTACTGGCCGGGAATCACTGGCCCGGAATTGCTTGATGACCGTTCCAGTGTGCTGGTGATAGATGACCTGCAGAGTCGACCCGAGCTGGCATTCGATTATGTATTCGGGGACAGATCGGGGCTTTTCGGGCGGTCGGTGTCCATGACGAGCTTTGTGCTCGAAAAGCTCTATCTCGATGAGGGCATATCCGGTAGCAAAAAGGTCAATATCGTCCTGCACCTGCTCAATGGCAGTCTGGTTATCTGGCTGTTCTGGCTGTTGTTTCGCTTTCTGGATGTCACTGGTTATCGCTGGCTGGCGGTGATTCTTGGCGCCATCTGGCTGCTTCATCCACTGTTGGTTAGTACCGTGCTCTATGTGGTGCAGCGGATGGCGATGCTGTCCACGTTTTTCATGTTGCTGGCCAGCATCAGTTATGTCTACTGGCGACTCGGCTTGATTGCGGGCAAGGGCGCAACCATGCTGCGCTTTCTGCCGGTGCCCGTGTTCTTCGTTGTCGCCTTGCTTGCCAAGGAAAACGCAATCGTTCTGGTGCCCACGCTGCTGTTGCTGGAAGTGCTCTGCTTGCAGTGCGCGGGGCGTGATGGAAAAACCATACAAATGGCTGCAGGGAGTGTCCTACGGACTCATTGTGGCTGGCTCGGTTGTCCTGTTGTCGATACTGCTGTTCGAGTGGGATTCTCTGGCGGCAGTTTTCATCGGCGACCCTTTTCGATGGTGGAGCGTTGCTCACCGAAAGCCGCATAGTCTGGGACTATGTCGGTCAGTTGGTTCACCCCCAGGTCGCGCGAATGGGTTTGTATCACGATGATATTGATCTGTCACGCAGCTTGCTTGATCCCACCATCCACCCTTTACGCCGTACTGGCATGGGCGCTGCTGGTAGTGGTCTGTGGCGCGTTAGTTGCGCTGGCAGGGGGGGCGCTGGCTGGTTTTTGGAATCGCCTGGTTCGTGGTGGGGCACAGCGTCGAGTCGACGGTACTGCCGCTGGAATTGTACTTTGAACACCGCAACTACTTTCCGTCGATCGGACTGGTGTTGGCTCTGGGTGGCCTGTTTGCCATTATTGTGAAGAAATGGCCGGAGCCCAAGGCACCGCTGTTAGTGTGTCTCGGCCTGTGTGTGCTGGTATTGTCAGCCCAGACCAGTTCACAGGTGCAGATTTGGTCCAATCGTTCCCTGCTGATACTCAACCACCTCAATGCCCACCCCAACTCCGCACGGGCCAATATCGATATGGCCACGGAATTAGCGCGTTTGGGCGAGGTCGAGGCGGCGCACCACTACTCGAGAATGGCTTTTGAATCCAGCGCCAACGAGGCCAACGCGCGGGAGCGCAGTGGTGATTATGAAATACGAAACCTTGCCCTCAGCTGTATTGCCAACAAGCCCTCGTCGCCGGAACTGATCGATAATCTGGGCAAGGATGACCCGAACAGACCCTTGAGCTCTGTCACCACTTTGTTGACCATGGTGCGCCTGCTACAGGACAACAGCTGCCCGCAATTTGACCGCATTCGCTTTGCCGACCGTATGGCAGAAATTTTTCTGGTAGCGGATTTCCAGGATAAAGCGTCGGCCAAAATATATTCCAATCTGGCGGTACTGGAGAACGCGCTGGAAAGGTATGATAATGCCTACGCTTATGTGGAGCAGTTTCTTGCGCTGTCGCCGAATGACAAACGCGGATTGCTGATGAAACTGCATTTTGCCACCGCGTTGGGTAAAACAGAGGCGGCGCAGGAAGTTATCGCCACTTTGCAACGGATGGATGAGCAGGGTAAGTTGACGGTGGGCGAACAACAGACCCTGGCTTTGTACCTGGAGAAATAACGCTTGAAAGTGTCCATAATCATACCGGCCAAGAACGAAGAGCTGGGTCTGGCCGCCCTGTTGCCGGAACTGATGCGGGATTACCCTGACGCTGAAATCATCGTAGTGAATGACGGATCCACGGACAAGACAGAGCAGGTGTGCAAGGACGCGGGGGTAATAGTGGTTACGCACCCTTATGCCAAAGGCAATGGCGCTGCTGTGAAATCCGGGGCCCGCGCTGCTAAGGGCGATTATCTGGTATTCATGGACGGGGATGGCCAGCACTGCGCTGCTGATGTCGGCAGGCTGTTGGCAAAGGTCGAGGAAGGGTATGACCTCGTGGTGGGAGCCCGCAGTGGCAGGGATGCACAGGCCAGTGTCGCCCGCTGGAGCGCCAATGCCATTTATAATGGCTTTGCCAGTTGGATGGTAAATCAAAGGATTGACGACCTGACGTCGGGTTTTCGCTGCGTCAATCGCAGGAAGTTCCTGAGTTTCCTGTATCTTGTTGCCCAATGGGTTCAGTTATCCCACGACGTCGACTATGGCGTTTTTCCGAGTCGGTTATTCGGTTGGATTTGTGCCGATCACCGTATCCAGGCGACTGGGCAAAAGCCATATCAGTCTGCTGAAGGACGGAGTGCGGTTTTTGCTGATTATTTTCAAAGTGGGAACGCTGTACTCGCCCCTGAAAGTGTATTTCCCGGCTGCGGTAATCACTACCGGCCTCGGGCATTCTCAATTACGTGCTGACGATAATGAACAGCGGTTATCGATTCACCAACGGTACCTCACTGTTGGTTCTCACCGGGGCAATCATGTTCTTGATCGGCTTGCTCTCGGAGCAGTTGACCAATCTGCAGTTCAAGGACACATCTGCGGGTGATCGACGCGCGGGGTGATCATTCAGGTCGGTTACTGTGTCGTCCTTTTTCTAAGACGCTGCTGATCGCCGACCTCGCCTTCGCCTCCCTGCGCCGCGCATGTAGCACAGGTTCGGTATAACCACTGGGTTGTTGCTCGCCGAGAAAAACCAGATCGCAGGCTGCCTGAAAGGCGATACTGTCATCGAAATTAGGAGCCATATTGCGATAAATGGGATCGTCGGCGTTCTGCTTATCCACCACTGCTGCCATGCGTTTGAGCGTAGCGCGGACCTGCTCTTTGCTGCATACGCCGTGGTGCAGCCAGTTGGCGATGTGCTGACTGGAGATGCGCAGGGTGGCGCGGTCTTCCATCAGGCCCACGTGGTTGATGTCGGGAACCTTGGAGCATCCTACGCCCTGGTCAATCCAGCGCACCACGTAGCCGAGTATGCCCTGGGCATTGTTGTCCAGTTCCCGCTGTATGTCGTGCGCACTGAGACCGGCAGCGCCCTTGAGTGGAATACTGAGGATGTCATCCAGTGTAGCGCGGCGTTGTCCCCGCAACGCTGCCTGGCGCTCGGCTACATTTACCTCATGATAGTGCATGGCGTGCAGGGTCGCGGCAGTGGGAGAGGGAACCCATGCAGTGCTGGCACCGGCCTGCGGATGCGCGATCTTGTTGTGCATCATGTCGGCCATCAGGTCCGGCATGGCCCACATGCCCTTGCCGATCTGGGCCTTACCCACAAGGCCACAGCGTAGGCCGGTGTCGACGTTCCAGTCCTCATAGGCATTGATCCACGGCTCCTGCTTCATGGCGCCCTTGGGTGTCATGGCTCCCGCTTTCATACTGGTGTGTATCTCATCGCCGGTACGATCCAGAAAACCGGTGTTGATGAATACCAGGCGCTCGCGGGCCGCGCGAATGCACTCCTTGAGATTAACAGTGGTGCGTCGCTCCTCATCCATGATGCCCATTTTCAGGGTGTTACGCGCCATGCCCAGTACGTCTTCGATACGGTCAAACAACTCACAGGTAAAGGCGACTTCATCCGGGCCGTGCATTTTGGGTTTCACTATATAGACGCTGCCCTGGCGTGAGTTGCGCTCGGCACCAGGCGCCTTTTTCAGGTCATGCAGGGCGATCATGGCGGTGAACATGCCGTCCATGATGCCTTCGGGAATTTCGGCGCCGCCCGCGTCAAGTATGGCCGGAGTGGTCATCAGGTGGCCCACGTTGCGTACGAACATCAGGCTGCGTCCCGGGCAGGAGCAGGGTGCCGCCGTCGGGTGTGATGAAGCTGCGGTCTGCGTTGAGGCGGCGGGTCATGGTTTTTCCAGCCTTGTCAAAGCGGTCCACAAGATCGCCGCGCATGAGGCCCAGCCAGTTGCGATAAGCGACAGCTTTATCCTCAGCGTCCACCGCAGCGACGGAGTCCTCACAATCCTGAATGGTCGTCAGGGCCGCCTCCAGCACCACATCCTTCACCCCGGCCGCATCGGTCGCGCCGATGGGACTTGCCGGGTCGATCTGGATTTCAATATGCAGGCCGTTATGGCGCAGCAGGACACTGGCAGGTGCCGCAGCGCTACCGCAATAGCCGCGCAGTTGTTCAGGATCTCGCAGCGTGCTCACAGCGCCGTTGACTAGCTTTACCTGCATAGAGCCATTGATTATTGAATAGGCTTTAGCCTCGGCATGACTGCCCTCGGTGAGAGGGCAGTGGCGGTCGAGGAACTTTCTGGCGTAGGCGATCACTCTGTCGCCACGCACCGCGTTATAGGCGCCGGCGCGTTGCGCCCCATCGTGCTCGGGGATGACATCGGTGCCGTACAGAGCATCGTAAAGGCTGCCCCAGCGTGCGTTGGCCGCATTGAGCGCGTAACGCGCGTTCATCACCGGCACTACCAGTTGCGGCCCGGCGAGTATTGCAACTTCCTCGTCCACCCCTGTGGTGCTGATCTGGAAGTCTGGCCCTTCGGGCAGCAGGTAGCGGATCTTCTCCAGAAAAGCCTTATAGGCACGACGATCGTAGTCAGGTCCGGGGTTGGCCAGATGCCAGTCATCGATCCTGGCCTGCAAGTCCTCGCGCGTGTGCAGCAACGCCCGGTTGCGCGAACCCAGGGTGTTTACGATAGACTCCAATCCTTGCCAGAACCGGGCAGGCGTAACGCCCGTACCGGGGGCGATGTCCTGCTCCAGAAGTCGGTGGAGAACCGGTGCAATCTGCAATCCGCCCTGCTGGACACGATCAGTCATGGTGAGACCTCTTGTTTAACGACAACCACGGCCAAGCCCAAGCCCGTGACGCAACGTGGGTGATTTTAATTGGCAGGCGCAAATTTAGCTAATTAATCACTTCAATCATTGGGATTGTAACCGTGAATGCTATTACGGGGTTGCCGGCTGCCCATCGAGTTCCCTGGCGGTGTCGGCAATCAATTTGCGCAGCCATTTATTGCCGGCGTTATGCTGGAGTAGTGGACTCCAGGCCATCTTCAACTCCAGTGGCGGAATAGCTAATGGTGGCTCGCGCAATACCACTCGCGGGTTGTTCACATTGAGTTGTGCTGCCCGGGTCGGCAGGGTGACGATGAGGTCATTCTGTTCGGCCAGCGTCATGGCCGCCTGGTAGTGGCGGGTGAACACCCGTATCTGGCGCTTCTTGCCCAGCTTATTGAGAGCGACGTCGACCCAGCCCAGTCGCTGCACGTCGCCCGGGTCTACACCCACACCGACGCCCATGCCGGTTTTGGAGACCCACACGTGGTTGGCCTTGAGGTAATTCTCCAGGGTGAAATCCTTGAGTACCGGATTGTGGGGGCTGAGCACACAGGTAAAACTATCGTTCCACAGGTGTATTTGATGGAAGGACTGTGGCATGGAGTCGAAACGGTTGATGACCATATCCACCTTGCCCCGCTCCACATCCAGAAAACTAACATCTGAAGGCGTCATGATATCCAGGGTCAGGCCCGGCGCCAGGGTACGCAGTTTTCCCAGCACGCTGGGCAGCAGTGTGGACTCAGCATAGTCGCTGGCCATGATGCGAAAAACGTGCTGCGCACTGGCGGGCTCAAAGTTTCCGCGCGGTTGTACCGCCTGATCGATTTTGCTCAGCACTTCGCGCACTACGGGTTCCAGCTCCAGGGCACGTTCAGTGGGTGTCATGCCCTCACTGGTCCTGACCAATAGCGGGTCATTGAACAGTTCGCGTAAACGACGCAGGCCATTACTCATGGCGGGCTGTGACAGGTTGAGCTGGTGGGCGGCCCGGGTCACGTTGCGTTCGCGCAGCAGCGCGTCCAGATAGACCAGCAAATTGAGATCAATCCGATTCACTTTCACACGCTACCCCAAATTCACTATGTGAATGGTAATTTTCATAAGCATTGGTCGAGAGAATTATACGCGCAATGTCGCGATTGCCAATCCCGTCCCGAGGCACCCTGGTGTGAACGCACCAGGGTGGCGTGCCTGTCGGGTTGGTGCAGGCACTACAGTATACTGGGCAATATCACTGACCTTCTGGAGTTCCTATGACGACGATTTCTACCCCTGACCTGTCTGATGCAGCACCCGAGGTGGGTGTGATCGAACTGCCCTTTCGCAACTTTGGGCAAATCGCGCAGTTTGGCGGCCAGGCCGTCACCATCAGGTGCCACGAGGACAACTCGCTGCTAAAACAATGTGTGGAGGAGCCGGGGCACGGTCGCGTGATCGTAGCGGATGGCGGCGGCTCCAGGCACCGTGCCCTGCTGGGCGATATGTTGGCGGCGAAGGCGGCGGCCAATGGCTGGGCCGGGGTAGTTATCAATGGTGTCATACGCGATGTGGATGAAGTCGGCCGTATCGCACTTGGTGTGCAGGCGCTGGGCAGCCATCCCGTCAAGTCTGAAAAACTGGGTGTGGGGCAGCGCGACGTAGACCTGCTTATTGGTGGTGTCGTGATCGCTCCAGGTGATTATGTCTATGCTGACAATAACGGCATCATTGTTAGCAAAAGGCCGTTGCTTTAGGAGGCTTTTTTTCTCTAACGCCATCGCCTACAGTAGACGCATGGACAGATCCAGTGCCTTGCAGTCCTTGGTCAGCGCGCCGATGGAAATAAAATCCACACCGGTTTGCGCAATGGCCAGCAGGGTGCCCTCGGTGACATTGCCGGATACTTCCAACTCGACGCGTCCTTTTGCCACTGTGACGGCGGCTGTGATCTGTTCCGGGGAAAAATTATCCAGCATGATCCGGTCGCAGGCTGTGGCCAGGGCCTGCTCCAGTTCGGCGAGGTTTTCCACTTCCACTTCGACGGGTTTCCCGGGTGCGTATTGCCTGGCAGCCTTCACGGCATCTGCTATTGTGCCGCAGGCGGCGATGTGGTTTTCCTTGATCAGGAAAGCGTCATACAGTCCTATGCGGTGATTGTGGCAACCGCCACAGCGCACTGCATATTTCTGCGCATCGCGCAATCCCGGGATGGTCTTGCGCGTATCCAGCAACCGCACGGTGGTACCGGACACCAGATCAGCGTAGCGGCGGCAGATTGTTGCCGTGCCTGATAACAACTGCAGAAAGTTGAGGGCGCTGCGCTCGCCGGTCAGCAAGCTGCGTGCGGGACCCCGGACGGTAAACAGTACATCCCCCGCGTTGATGCCCTGTCCATCCTGACACTGCCATTCAATGCGCACCGTTGAATCGAGTTGTGCAAACACTGCATCCACCCAGGCCTGACCACAGAGCACCCCGTCCTCGCGGGTAATAACACGTCCGGCTGCGTGTGACTGTGGGGCGATGAGCGCGGCAGTGATATCACCGCTGCCCACATCCTCAGCCAGGGCAGCGCGGACATTGCGCTGCACTACAGCGGGGTCGGGGGCAATTATGTCGGGCTTTGACTGATGCATAGTGCGGGAATTTATCGCAACAAAGATATCGCGATTGTAGCAGCTAGCCACAGCCACTGTTAATCCCGGTGTCGGCGGAGATTCGAGGCTCCAGCCTGGGATCAAATCAGGTTAGACTGTGGGTCGGTTAATGTCGTACCCGGGATCGGCAGGAATAATCGCAGGCATGCACTACACACTGGAAGATGGTTGGTTGCAGCAGGCGCGCAGGGTGCCCTCGCCGAATTGCGGGCCGCGGCCAACGTCCTGTGATGCGGAATTACTGGTTATTCACAATATTTCGCTGCCGCCGCGCTGTTATGGTGGTGATTGGATCGAGCGATTTTTCACTAATCGACTGGATTGGGACGAGCACCCCTACTTCGAGGAGATTCGCGGCGTCGAAGTGTCCGCGCACCTGCTGATACAGCGCACCGGTCAGTTGCTGCAATTCGTCAACTTTGGTGAGCGCGCTTGGCACGCGGGCCAGTCCTGCTACCAGGGGCGCGACAACTGCAATGATTTCAGTATCGGCATTGAGCTTGAAGGTTCGGATGATGAATCCTATACCGATCCACAATACACAGTCCTCGCAGCGGTCACGACGCTGTTGATAAAGCACTATCCCGCCATTGGTGCGCATCAAATCGTGGGCCACAGTGATATCGCACCGGGGCGCAAAACAGATCCCGGGCCTGC
The DNA here is from genome assembly GCA_963747995.1 of uncultured Gammaproteobacteria bacterium. Taxonomy (GTDB): domain Bacteria; phylum Pseudomonadota; class Gammaproteobacteria; order Pseudomonadales; family Halieaceae; genus Marimicrobium. The sequence continues at coordinate 288,078 of CAVVHD010000011.1, forward strand.
TTTTGACTGGGCGCGGTATCGACGGCTACTACAGGCATGATTGTGCGCGATGTATTTTTGTTCTTGAGTGACAGCACTTTTTCCCAGAGCTGCTAAGCTTTCCGGTAAGTATCAGATATTTTTGAAGCCGCACACCGGACCAAGAACTCCATGCTGACAACCGCTGACTCTGATCTGACATTGCCCTCGATCATCGCCTCCCTGGCGGGTAAATACGCTGCGCAGGAACTTGTGTTGACCATTGTCTTTCATCCAGACACGTCGCGCATCGGGCACCGGGTGGTGTTGCCCCGCCAAACAGTCAACGCCCCGTGTATCCTGGGGCGCCGCGGTCCTGCTTTCAGTAGTGCCGACGGACAAAACCCGCTCCCGCTTGAAGACCCTCACATCAGCCGCAGCGCGCTGCAATTTGTCGTTCGGGGCAAGCGCCTGACCATTAGCCGTTTCGCAGCGTCCAGTCGCTGCCGTGTAGGCACCGACGAGTTGTACGACAGTGTGGAACTGGAGTGGGAGAAGTTGCGCACGGGCGTTCCTCTGTTGTTGGGCCACAGCATCGTGCTGCTGCTACGGCTGAGCCACAGTCGCGCTCCTGCCGCCACCGGGTCCGGATGTGACAAGCTGTTGCGCGGCAGCAGTGCTTGCATGGCGGGTATCAGGGAGCAGGTTGTCCGGGTTGCTGAGCGCGACCTGGATGTTCTTGTGCGCGGCGAAACGGGCACCGGTAAGGAGTTGGTTGCCGCTGCCATCCACAGTGCCAGTCGTCGGGCGGGGGCTCCCATGGTCAGTGTCAATATGGCTGCCATTCCCAGCGAGCTGGCCGCAGCAGCCCTGTTTGGCAGCGCCCGCGGAGCCTTTACCGGCGCTGACCGGGCCCTCCCGGGTTACTTTGAGCAGGCGCAGGGAGGTACGCTGTTTCTGGACGAGATCGGAGATACATCAGCGGACGTACAGCCGCAGTTGTTGCGCGCACTGCAACAGCGCGAAATTCAGGCAGTGGGGGGGGTCATACGGCGAGTGGATGTACGCGTCATTTCCGCCACTGATGCAGTGCTGGACGGTGAGAGTTGCGATTTTAACGTGGCATTGCGCCACCGCCTTGGGGCATGCGAGATCCTGCTGCCGCCGCTGCGTGAACATCCGGAAGATATCGGCGAGCTGTTGCTGTATTTCCTGCAAGAGAGTGCAGCAGAGATTGGGCGGACTGAATTGTTGCCGCATGCGCAGAGCCGTGCAACCGACATTGCCGCCTGGGCTGTGCTGTTTTACAGCTTCCTGTGTTACCGCTGGCCTGGCAATGTGCGCGAACTGGCCAACTTTGCGCAACAGGTTGTGCTGGCCAGTGAGCAGGCACCTGCGCTGAATGAAAATCTTCAGGTGGCTCTGGCAACGCCGCGTGGTAGTGCGGCTGCCGCTCCCGGACCACTTCCGCGCCGCAAAATGCAGGATATCAGCGATGAGCTCTTCGACCAGGCCATGGTGGGCAACGGGTGCGAACCCCGGCGGGTGGCCCAGCAACTGGGCGTCTCCCGGGCCGCCGTCTATCGCCGCATCGACGAGTCTCCCTCCTTTCGCCTGGCCAGCGAGATACCATCAGATGAGTTGCAGCGCGTGTTAACGGAGCACCGGGGCGATAGCGTGGCGATCGCCCGACACCTGCGTGTGTCTATCAATAGTTTGCGCGTTCAGCTGGGCAAATTGCCTCCTGGTCGGCACTGAGCGCACGTTGTGGACAACCACGTGGGACCCTATCGTATCGTCCGCTTGATCAATCGGGGTGGGCAGGGCAGTGTCTATCTGGGTCATGACAAGAGGTTGCAGCGCAGGGTGGCGATCAAGATTTACTCCCTACCCGCCACACGCCGCGCGCGCAAGCACCTGCTGCGCGAAGCGCAACTGGTGGCCAGTATCCAGAGCACCAAGGTCGTACAGATCTACGATGTGATCGAATCCAGCTCACACCTCGCTCTGGTCATGGAGTACGTGCCAGGATGTAATCTGGAGGAATTCCTGACGGCGGTGCGTCCCTCTCTGGCCAGTGTGGTGACAATAGGCGCTGATATCGCCGGTGCATTGGCGCTGGCCAGTCAGCAACATATCGTTCACGGTGATGTGAAAGCCGGTAATGTTTTGATTACCGAGTCGGGGCGGGCCAAGCTCACCGACTTTGGGATTTCCAGAATTTCCGGTGCTGGCGAGCCACTGCAGTGGGCAGCGGGGAGTTTTTCTGCGCTGTCGCCGGAGCAGTTTCTCGGTCAGCCCCTGGACGAACGCGCGGACCTCTTTGCCCTGGGCAGTTTGTTGTACCGCATGTTGAGCGGTGAGCAGCCGTTTTTTCGCGATGGTGGGCTTGATCCTGAATTGCTGCTAAAACGCTCCCCTCGACCGCTGCGGGATATCGTGGGTGCCGAGGTGGAGTTGCCCGATTCGTTGATTGAGGTCATCGCCGCGCTGCTGGAAAAAAATCCGCAGCACAGGCCCGCCAGCACGCGCCCTGTGCGGCAGGTGTTGCACACAGTCCTGCGTGGGCTTCCCATGTCATCAGGCAATAGCCTGGCGCGTGAAGCCAGGTCCTGCTTTCGGCGCGAGTCACCAGAGGATATACCACTACCGATACCCAGGGACCTCGGCCAGCAGGGACGATCTGCGCTGGTACCCTCTGGTACACGCACTTCCCGGTTCTGGCATCGCGTCAAAGCCCTGCGTTGGCCCGCCCGCGCTGCTGCGGCGTCGATACTGCTGGCCATGGCCGGGGGGCGCTGGCGCTTGCCCTGCACAGCACCGTGACGCCGGTGCGATTCACCGAGCCGTTGACCGCCGTCGGCCCGGATATCGAACTTCCGCTGGAAGTTTCCCGCACCTGGCTGGTCGAGGAGGTGAAACAGGCCCTCAGCGGGCGCTTTGTCAATCTTCAGGTCGTCGGTCCGGTGGGGGCAGCCCCCAGAACCACATGGTATTCCGGCGGAGAACCAAAGCCCTGGCGCGAGTCCCCGGAGCAGGTATTCCAGATGGCGCTGCGCTGTGTCGAAGGCCTGTGTGTATTCGCGATCAGCCGGGAGCAGGCGGGCAACCGCTACCACCAACAGGGCGTGTTGTTTGCCGATATGTCGTTGCAACAATGGCGGGATATTGTGCGCAGTACCACGCTGGCGCTTTACCCCTGAGTCACACCAGGGCCACCGAGCAGGCCAATACCATCTGGGACAGAAAATACAGCGACGTCCCCCACACGCCATGCAGTCGGGAGGAAGGTTGTATAAATTGGCGCCGCGCCACCGCCAGGTCAGAGCAGGCAAAACCCCAGGCGCCACCGATGATCAACAACGCGGCCGGTTGACCTGCGGTGAGTCCGGCGCACAGCAGCATGGCGGAGATCACCAGGATGTACAGCGTCACGGGAATTTTCATTTCGTTATTGACGTGAGGCATCAGCCAGCGCCATACCGCAACCAATAACCCCAGAGCGGGCACGCTGCTTATGGCGAGGCCCGCGGGATTCGCTGGCAGTTGCAGAAACGCCACCGCGAACAGCAGGTGGCCGCAGAGAAAGGCAGTTAGCCCTGCCAAAAAACTGCGTTCGCTGTCGGGCATCAACAACAGGTCGCCCACCATGCAGAAAATTAAGGCGGCCAGCAACCAATTACCATAGGTTGTATTCAGCGCGCCGAGCGAAAGGGCCAGCCAGACGAAAGCGGCCGCAGCGAGTGGCTTGAAAATATAGCGCCCGGTACGTAGCGCGCGAAAATCACAGAACACCAGGGCGAGTACAGCGATGCCCGACAGCACCACGGGGGGCAGTACGCTCGCCAGCGGCAGGGACTCAGTGAACATGGTCTTTTATACTCTCTAATAGCGCCCTGTTATGCGGGGCATCGATGCCATGCTGCTCAGCCACTTGTAGCAGGTAGCCAGTGATATAGTCAATTTCTGTGCGCTGTCCACGCTGTACATCCTGCAGCATGGAAGAGCGATTCTCCGCAGTTCCCTGAATCACCGCGGCCACAGTTTGCTGTAGTGTCGCAGCGACGTCGGCGTAGCCCGCTGCACGGCTAATGTGCGCGACCTCCTCACACAGCGTGGCAACCTGAGCTGCAAGCTCACGGCGCTGGGCCAGTGCACCGTTGGCGCAACCGTGTAAGGCAGTGAGGGGATTGATGATGCAGTTGACCGCCAGTTTCGACCAGAGTGCCGCAGCAATATTCGAGTCCCAGACGCAGGGGTCGATGGCGCCGCCCCACTGGCCAAACCAGGAGGCCGGCTCTTGTTGCCCCTGTCGCCCGACGCGGGTCTCCCCGCGACCCGCGTGGTGTATATGTTGTGGGGCGACGGTGAAGGCGCCCTCGGTGCTGGTGCCGCAATAGATATCCAGCTGCGGCCAGTGTGCACCCAATTGCTCCGCCAGGCCCATGCCGTTGACCAGCAGCAGCAGCACGCCGTCTTGCGGCAGCAGGTGGGCAATGCCCGCCACGGCCGCGTACACATCGTAGGCTTTGGTAGTGACCAGCAGATGGGAGATAACCTCAGGATCATCCGGTGTGATAACGCGCAGTTGCTGTTCACTGCGTACCCCGCCGTGCTCCGCTACCAGTGGCAAGGATTTCTGGTGTACGCCTCTGCGCATCACCAGGGTGGTTTGGCAGCCGCTGCGCTGCAGCGCATGGGCGTACAGGCAGCCCATCGCACCTGCGCCCAGTACGTGCCAGTGTGGCTCTGCCACGATCAAAATGCGCGCTGTGGTATTGAAAACTGGTCGCAGCGCATTACTATGTCACTCCTGTTTTGGGCGCTTAGGGGGTACCACACTATGCCATCGTTTGATGTTGTTTCGGAAGTGGATATACACCAGTTGACCAATGCGGTGGACCAGGCCGCCAGGATTGTCGGCAACCGGTTCGATTTCAAGGGTGTGGACGCATCCTTTGAGCGGGAAGAGCGCAGCGTGGTGCTCACTGCTGAAGCGGAATTCCAGGTGGCCCAGATGGAAGACATGTTGCGCAGCGCGCTGATCAAGTGTGACATCGACCCCGGCGCCATGGACTGCGGTGAAGTACAGACCTCGGGCAAGATGGTGCGCCAGACGGTCGTGTTGCGCCATGGGCTGGACAGCGCCCAGTGTAAGTCCATCGTCAAACAGATCAAGGACGCCAAAATGAAAGTCCAGGCTCAGATCCAGGGTGATCAGGTGCGGGTGACGGGCAAGAAACGCGACGATCTGCAACAGGTCATGGCACTGTTGCGCCAGGCAGAGTTGGGCCCGCCTCTGCAGTTCACCAACTTTCGCGACTAGCGTGAACGCTGTGCCAGCATGTGCACCAACGCGGTGGATTTTGCCTCGATTGCGTTTGGCCCCAGCACTGGCTTGTCCAGTGCCAGGTACCACAGCAGTTCCAGGTAACGGTAGATGCAGCCGTATTGGTACAGCGTATCCCGCTCTTTCTCGTGTGGCGCCCGGCCCAGGTAGGCGTTAAGGAAGGCCTCAATGTCTGGCGTCGGCAGTGAGTCGCCGTTTATCACCACGGCGATGTCATACCAGGGACTTGCCATGGCAGCGTATTCCCAATCGAGGGCCCAGAGCCGGCCAGCGCTGTAGATTCGGTTAGCACGCAACAGGTCATTGTGGCATAACACCGTAACTCCTGGTTGCCGACTCATCGCCTGCAACAGCGCTTCCACCTTTCGACGGCAGCCGCGCAATTCGTCGCCCAGCGCACGGCCCCGGTGTTCGATCTGCTTTTCATAGCGCAATATGCGCTCTGCCAGATCCAGGCGGTGATGCCTGGCGGGCAGCTGGTGTATGGCGCGTAGCAATCGCGCCACGTCGGCAACAGGCACAACCTTTGCGTCGTCGGGTGCGAGATAGTCGCAGACGAGGCTGCCCAGTTCGGGGTTGCAGTAGCGCGGAGTGGGTGCGAGGCCTGCCCTGTGGGCCGCTTCCAGGGTGCGCCATTCAGTCTGGCGGCTGAGCCCGTGGGCCGACGGGTTAAGCCCGTCTATGCGTACCACGAAATGCTGTCCCGCCTGCACCAGCACGCTGAAATTACTGACACCGGGCGTCAGGACTCTTACCACCTCGGGGGTGCTGGTCAGGGCAGGGGTGCAGCGCCACTGCGTCCACTGTGCGAGGGTTTGCTCCAGTTTCAGCTGGATGTTGCGCGGCAGTGCGAAAGTCATGGGCATTGCCCCTCAGGATTGCATCCCGAGTATAGGACGCTTACACTCGTTATCAAATAAGAACAGGCTCCGGTCTGTGCTGTGGCCGGGTGCAATGTGGGTATATCGAATGGCGGATGATCCTAGTCCAAGTGAAGGGCAGGGGGAGGAGATACAGGGTGCTCCGCCGGTAATCTCACGTGCCGAGCTCAGAAAAGCCAGACTGACTGAAACTCTCACGCTCAACCGCTACGTGTACCAGCAAACGCAGCAAATGGAACTCATGCTGCTGGAAGCTCCGGACCTGCAGGCACTGTTCGAAATCCTCCTGGTTAGCCTGCCCCGGCATTTCGGTTTTCGGGTTTCCGAATTGTGGTTGTACGACCCCGAGGACATCCTCGCTGGCACTCTGGTGGGCGCAGAGCGCTATGGCCAGAGTCTGCAATTACTGAATGACGCGTTGCCCATGCAGGAGTTGTATGAACTGGAGCCTGATATTGCACTCATTAATGCCACTGATTCCCGTATGTTCCAGGTACTTAAGTCGGAGCACGGTATCGACTACGCCCTGCTGATGCCGTTGCTGGACTCCGGTCGTATGATAGGCAGCCTGCACATGGGGTTACAGGACGACTCCCTGCAGTTGGGCGAGGCTGAAGAGCACTTGCTGGCCCACCTGGCGACGATCATCTCCACCTGCTTCAGGGCAGCAGTGAGTCACCAGCAAATCTCGCAGTTGACGCTGCTGGATCCGCTCACCCAGATCAGCAATCTGCGCGGTTTTGGGAGAGACATAGCCCGGGAGATTGCCCGGGCCAGGCGTGCGACCAAACCGGTTACCGTGTTGCTGATTGAAATTGACGAGTTTGACGATCTCTACCAGAACTATGGGGAACGGCGTGGCCAGTTTGTGATCCGCAAGGTCGCCGAAAGACTTTCCTCTGATCTGCGTGCGACTGATTCTTTGGCGCGTTTGGGTAGGCCGAAGTTTGCGGTGATCCTTCCCGGTAGTGGCGAGATGGTGGGTCAGGGGATCGCCGAGCGAATGCGCAAGGATATAGAGGACTTTTCCATTGACGACGGGCGCGGTGCCGTATTGCAGGTCTGCATCAGTGTCGGCGTGGGAACCTGGGAGCCGCAGCAGTTCCCCGCTGTGGATATGCCGCAACTCGCCCGGCAGTTGGAAGCCGTGGGTAACAAGGCGCTGGACGATGCCAGGTCCCGCGGCGGTAATTGCGTGGCGCAATCCCGTCTCAGCACCCTGGTTATCTGAGGAAGCGCGGTGAATAAGCTTGATGCGCTGTTTAAAAGTAACCGGGAATGGGCCCACAGTGTTAAAACCAGCGATCCCCTGTTTTTCGAAAAACTCGCTGCCCAGCAAAATCCCGAATACCTATGGATAGGTTGCTCCGATAGCCGCGTGCCGGCCAACCAGATTGTCGGACTGATGCCGGGTGAAGTATTTGTGCATCGCAACGTGGCCAACATGGTGGTGCACACGGACTTTAACTGTCTGACCGTGTTGCAGTACGCGGTCGATGTGTTGCAGGTGAAGCACGTTATGGTGGTGGGTCACTATGGCTGCGGCGGGATTGTCGCGGCCTATGAAAACGCCGATAACGGACTGATCGATAACTGGCTGCGCAATATCAAGGATGTGCAACACCGCTACCGGACGCGGATCGAGGCGCTAGCGGATAAGGAAACGCGCCTGGATCTGTTGTGTGATTTCAACGTCATGACCCAGGTGTCCAATGTCTGTCACACCACCATCGTGCAGAATGCCTGGCAGCGCGGCCAGCAACTGGCGGTGCACGGCTGGGTGTACAGCCTCAAGGACGGTCTGCTGAAAGATCTCGACTGCACTGTGGATCGGGCCGATCAAATTGCCGACGCCTACCGCGTCATGCCCTGAAAACCTGAGTGCTGTAGGGTGACCCTGGAACAACGCATTGCCCGACTGGAAGCCATCGAGGCTATCAGGCAGTTGAAGGCGCGTTACTTCCATGCCTGTGACAACAAACAACCGGATCTAGTGCGGGAGTGTTTCGCTGCCGGGCAGATTGATTTGCGCTATGGGCGCATTGGTAATTTCAGCGACCGCGAGCAAATGCTGGCGGTCTTTACTCAACTCGCTTGCCAACCGCATATCGTCGAGATGCACCACGGGCAGAATCCCCGCATCGAGGTGCACGATGCAGACCACGCCTCGGGCATCTGGGGCCTATACTATTACCTGATCGACACCCGGCGGCAGACAGTGACACAGTTGGGCGGTTTCTACGACGATGCCTACGCGCGTCGCGACGGCCAGTGGTGTATCACACGGTCGTACTACGAGGTGACGTCCACCCAGATATTCGACCTCTCGGAAGGTTTGGCACGGGTCGTCTTCGCGGGTGCAGCGGCACCAGTGGCACTGGACGATCCGAACCAGCAGGCGGGTTGAGCAGCAGGCCTGCAATCATTACCAGAGGTGGCGCCTTTGAATTTTGAACATCTTCTGTCCAGCGGACACATCGGCGCCCTGGAGTTGCGCAATCGCATCATCATGACGCCCATGGGCACTAATCTGTCCGAGGCAGACGGTCATTGTGGTGAGCGCATCCAGGCCTACTACGAGGCTCGTGCCAAAGGCGGCGCTGGTATGCTGATCGTCGGTGTAGCATCGATTGCCTGGCCGTCCGGTGCGTGCAATCCCAACCAGGTGGCGATTTCCTCTGATGACTTCCTGCCCGGCTTGCAAGCACTTGCAGCGCGTATCAAACAGCACGGTGCGCGGGCGGCAATTCAATTGCAGCACGCCGGTAAGGTGGCCGTGTGTGATATCGCCGCGGGCCGCCCCATGCTGGTGCCATCCGTTCCGCACAATTCGCGCGATGAAATGAGCGCTGCGCTGACACCCGAAGAAATGGCCGCCTTCGTCAAGTCCTATACCAAACAAGGGGCGAGGGTCGAGTACAAAGTCGCTGATCGGGATGATATACACAAACTCATAGACCGTTTTGCCGAGGCTGCCGAGCGCGCCCGGCGCGCTGGCTTTGACGGCGTCGAACTGCATGCAGGCCACGGCTACATCCTGTCCGAGTTTCTGTCGCCGCACGTCAATCATCGCGAGGATGAATACGGTGGTTGCCTTGAGAACCGTGCACGCTTGCTGGTCGAGGTGATTCGGGCAGTTAAGGCCAGGGCCGGCAGCGACTTTCCCGTGTGGTGTCGCATCGACTCCATCGAGTACAGAACTGAGGGCGGCATTTGCCTCGCTGATGCGGTGGCCACAGCGGTGTTGGCTGAAGCCGCCGGTGCCGATGCCATCCACGTCAGTGCCTACGCCAACCCGTCCTCCGGTGCGGCTTTCACCGAGGCCCCGTTGGTGCACCGTCCCGGCGGTTACCTGTCTTTTGCCGCCACCATCAAGGCCGGGCTGCGTATCCCCGTGATTGCTGTCGGGCGGATCGAACCGGAGGTCGCCGAGCAAGTGTTGCGACGCGGTGATGCCGATTTCATCGCCATGGGTCGCAAATTGCTGGCCGACCCGGAACTGCCCAATAAATTGCTGCGCGGCCAGCGTCAGGCCATCCGCCCTTGCATTTACTGCTATACCTGCGTCAGCCGCATCTTTGTCAACGATCACGTGCGTTGTGCCGTCAATGCCCGCACCGGCCATGAACACAACGTGGTGATTCTGCCTGCGGTGCAACCCCGTCATGTGCTGGTGGTGGGCGGCGGTCCTGCCGGTATGGAGGCGGCCCGGGTGGCGGCCCTGCGCGGGCATCGGGTGACGCTGGCAGAGCAGGGCGCAGACCTCGGGGGTACGGTATTTTTTTCCTCTATCGTGTATCCGGCAAATGGCAAGCTCATCACGTATCTCGCAGGGCAGCTGCGGCAACTGGGCGTTGAGGTGCGATTGCGTACACCCGTTACCAGGGATTTCCTGTTGGCGCTGGCTCCCGCAGCAGTGGTGGTAGCAACCGGTGCGCGACGCGATGCGCCGCCTATCCCCGGCGCTTCTCAGGCCCATGTGTTCAGCGGCGATGAGTTGCGTGCCCTGATGACGGGCAGCGACCCCGCTGCAGTGAGCGGTAAACTGCGCTGGTGGCAGGGTGTGCTGCTGCGCCTCGCCGGGCTGCTGGGAATCACACGCAATGCGCACTGGCTGCGTCGTCTCAGTTACGCGTGGATGCCGGTGGGCAAACGGGTGAGTGTCATCGGCGGCGGACTCGTCGGCCTGGAGTTGGCCGAGTTCCTGGCCGAACGCGGTCGTAAGGTCACAGTGATCGAAGAGGGCGAGAAATTTGGTACAGAACTGGCGATCGTGCGACGTTGGCGGGTGCTGGAGGATTTGCAGCAATTGGGTGTGGTGATGATTAACAAGACCCGCGTCGCCAGCATCAAGACCCAATCGCTGCTGTTGCATTGCGGTGCAGACGAGGTGGCAATAGACGCCGACACCGTTATTCTGGCCAGCGGCGCCACAGGCGACTTATCCCTGGCTGACCTGAGCCGCGAGCTGGGTTTTGAAACCCACGTGGCGGGCGACTGCGCCGGGGTGTCCTATATCGAGGGCGCCATACACAGCGCACACGCCGTCGGGCGGGCACTGTAGTCAACGCAGTGTCGCCACAGCGTCTGCGAAGGGAGTAGGGGATGGATGTTTTATTGCTGGTGCTGTTGCTGATTTTTGGCGGTGTCGGGTTGATGGTGGTGTTGGGTAAACGCTTTGCCCAACCCGCAGACCCGCAGCGCCTGCACCAACTGCAGCGCTGGCTGCTGCCCCTGGTCGGACTGATGCTGGTGTTGTCGCTGGTGAATCACTATATGAGCAGTCCCTAGAAGGTGTAGCGGACAGTCACGCCGTAGGTGCGCGGTGCTTCCAGAAACTCTGCCTGCGTACCAGTGAAAACAATTGGTGCTGCGGTTTGGGCGGAGTAGGCTTCATCAGTGATGTTCTTCACCCACAGGGCGGCGTCCCAGTTGTCGTTGCGCCACCCGAGGCGTGCATTCCATAGTGACTTGTCCTGCTCGGTTTCGGGCGGTTGGTAGGTGGCATTGGCGAAGTGGTCGCCCATGAAACTGTAGTCGACGCGCAAGTACGTCATGCCATCCGCCAGCGGGAGCAGAAGTGTTGATGCCAGGTTGCCGGTCCATGTGGGCGCAAAGGGCACATCAAAATCCTCGAGTAAGCCCTTGGTGTACTGCGCATCCAGGTACTGCAGGCCGCCATCGAGTATCAGGTTTTCCAGTGGCGTTGCGGAAACATTCAGGTCGACACCCTGGCTGGTGCCCTCAGCGGCATTGCTCACAAAGAAGCCGGTGCCCACCGGATTCTGTGCGATAAACTGCAGGTCCGAAAACTCGGTATAAAACGCCGTGGCATTGATTTGCAATTGATCATCCAGCACACGTGACTTGACGCCCAACTCGTAGTTGGTGCTGTCTTCCGGTTCGAATTCCCGCGGCGCACCTTCTCCGGCAACGCCGTTAAAACCGCCCGACTTGGTGCCGCTGGTCACCGAGGTGAAAATCATAATCTCCGGTGCGATGAAATAACTCAGGTTGGCCAGGCCGGTAAACCCGTCATCGCCGCGATTGAAGTCTTCATCAACCGGGCCATAGGCCGCATCTACCAATACCGGGATTCCGGAACCGGGATTTTTGGCGGCAATTGAATTGGAAAAGGTCGTGACCAGGAAATCCGCATCCTTGTTTTCATTCGAGTAGCGCCCACCCAGCGTCAGTGCCAACTCATCGGTGAAGTTGTAGGTGGTCTGTCCGAACAGCGCCAATGTGTCTGTCTTCCAGGTATTGTCTATAGTAATGTAGTCACCTGGTTGGGCAGCAAGGGCCACGGCGGGACTGAGTGCGACCGTACCCACGGTGAGAACATCCTTGCCCAGCACGGTAAACGCGCTGCCATCGCCGCGCGTATTTTTCTCATGCGCAGCATAAAGGCCCACCAGGTACTGTAGCGGGCCATCGAGTTCACTGGTCAGGCGCAGTTCCTCGGACCAGGCGTCACCGGCGTATTTGTCATCAACAACGGCCAGCACATCCAGCTGGGAGCGATCGCCGTCGGTATCAGTGGTGTAGTCATACTGGTTCCAGGCGCTGAGCGAGGTGATGACTCCCCAATCGAGGTCGTAGTCGAGTTTGGCGGTGATCATGTCCGCGGTGAGGTCAAATTTGGAGTCCACGTTGACGCTGTTTTTCCAGTCGAAGGCGTCATTTTTCGGCACCGGCAAGCCCTTTGCGACCAGTTGATTGGTGATGGCTGCAGTCTGGGTGGCATCCGCGGCGCAGCAACTGGTATTGCGGTCGACATGACTGCCGGTCAGCAACAGGCTCAGAGCATCGCTGGCTTGCCACAGGAGTTTGCCGCGGGCGTTCCAGTCAGTACCGCCGTTCAGGTCATCGCCGCCGGGATTTTCCATCCAGCCGTTCTGGTCATGCCAGCTACCCGCCAGCCGGTAGGCCAGGGAGTCGTTGATGGGTCCGCTGCTCGATGCCACATAGCGTTGATTGTCATAGTCGCCCAGGGTGGCCTCGACAAAACCCTCGTTCTCTTCGGTGTTGGGGTCCTTGGTAATCACGCTGACCACGCCCGCATTGCTGTTCTTGCCATACAGCGTACCCTGCGGCCCCTGCAGTACTTCAATGCGCTCCACATCCGTAAGATCAGTCATGCCCATGCCTGAACGGCCCATGTATACACCGTCGAGGATGAAGGCCACCGAGGCTTCCAGCGAGGGATCATTCTGCTGCGTGCCAAAACCGCGGATGCGCACCCCTGCGGCAAACGGGTTGATATTGGTATTCACGGTCAGCGAGGGGACTAACTGCGCAACGTCTTCTATGTTCTCGACGCCGGCCTCCTGCAATGTCGTCGAAGACAAGGCGACCACCGAGACAGGAATATCCTGAAGGTTCTCGGCCCGCTTGGTGGCGGTGACAATGACTTCTTCGAGCTGGGCAACGGCCCCGGTGGCGGTAGCCATCAGGGTGATGGCAAGCGCAAACGGAATGGATTGTTTCATGCGGGCTAACCATTGGTTCGTTATTGTCTTATTGTGGCATAGATTATGCCATTAAAATCGCCAGTGCAAGCGTATGTTCATTTGCGGTGCAATAAAAATGGCATAAGGTATGCTGCTCGATATTCGATAAGCCCTGGGACGTCTCGATGAACAAACCACTTGCCGGCCTGCGCGTGCTGGACCTGACACATATGTTGTCGGGGCCTTACGCCGCGATGATCCTGGCCGATCTGGGTGCCGAGACGATAAAAGTCGAGCCGCTGCAGGGCGAGGGCACCCGCCGGCTGCTGGCCAATGATCCGGACAACTCCCTGGGTGGCATGGGCGCCTACTTCCTCACCCTGAATCGCAACAAAAAAAGTATGGCGATTAATCTGAAATCAGTGGCGGGTATGCAGGTGTTCCAACGTCTGGTTGAAAAAGCCGACATCGTACTGAGCAATTTTGCCGCCGGGGTGCCGGAGCGCCTGGGCCTGGATTTTGCCGCGTTGAGTCGCGTCAATCCGCGCATCATCACCTGCACGGTGACGGGCTATGGCTCCGCGGGGCCTGGAGCCAATCGCCCCGCCTTCGACCAGGTTGCCCAGGCTGCCGGTGGCGGCATGTCGATCACCGGGCCGGACCGGGAACATCCGGTGCGGGCGGGGATTCCCATCGGCGACCTCGGTGGCGGCATGTTTGGCGTCATGGGCATTCTCGCCGCGCTGTATGAGCGCGAGCGCAGCGGCCTGGGCCAACATGTGGACATCGCCATGGTCGATTGCCAGATATCCATGCTCAACTATATGGCCACCATGCACTTTCTGTCAGGCCAGGATCCCTACCCCATCGGCAATTCGCATTTCGTGCATGTGCCCTACGATACCTTTCGCTGCAGCGACGGATTTATTGTCATCGCCGTGATCACGGATAATTTCTGGCAGAACCTGAAGCAGGTGGTCGCTTGCCCGGAGTTCGACGATCCTCGCTACGACGGACAGCCGGGGCGCTGGGCGGGGCGCGACCATATCAATCGGCGACTGAATGAAATTCTCGGCACCAACAGTTGCGCGTATTGGCTGGGCAAGCTGGAAGAGCAGCGCATTCCCTGTTCGACGGTCAACAGTTTCAGCCAGGCGCTGTCGGACCCGCAGGTGTTGCACCGCAATATGGTGGTGGAACTGCGCCATCCCGATGGGCGCAGTACGAAAGGGCCGGGTAACCCGATCAAGTTGTCGCGCACCAGCGAGGAGAGTTTCAGCCCGGCGCCACTGCTGGGCCACGACACCGAGCGCGTGTTGTCCGAACTGCTGGGTCTGAGCGCGATGGAAATCCAGGCGTTGAAAACGCAGGGGGTCATAGGCTGATGTCGCAACACAGCGGGCTCATCGAGATGGCAGAGCGCCTGCGCGCCGCGCTTACGGATACCACACGCGATGCAGTCGGCAAGCATGCCAGCATTGTCGGCTTGCAGCGCCTCTCCGGCGGCGCCAATATGGAAACCTGGTCGTTCGATCTGGTAACGGAGCGTGCAGCCGAAGCGCTGATATTGCGCCGCCTGCCAGGGGCGGCTAGCGCTGTGGAAAGTGCATCAGAAAATGCAGAACACGAACTCAGCCTGGCCGATGAAGCGGCGCTAATCACCATTGCGGGAAATCATGGTGTACCCGTTCCCGCCGTGCGCACGGTTCTGCGCGGCGACCATGCACTGGGCCAGGGCTATATCATGAGTCGCGAAGCGGGCGAGGCCCTGCCGTTTCGGCTGCTGGCGGATGAGCGCTATCGCAGCGCGCGCGAAAAACTGGCGTTCCAGTGCGGCCAGACGCTGGGCCGCATCCACCAGATTCCTCTCGCCGCATTACCGGAACGCCTGGTGGATCACAGCGGCGCGCTCCTGTTTCAGCGCGCCCAATTATTCCTGGATACGCACGGCAATGGCTCGCCGGTGTTGCAGCTGGGCCTCAACTGGTTGCGCGACAATCCTAGAAGTGCATCGCGCCGAACGCTGGTGCACGGGGATTTTCGCAACGGTAATTTACTCATTGATGAGAGCGGCCTGGTCGCCGTGCTGGACTGGGAACTCGCGCACCTCGGCGATCCGGTACAGGACCTTGGCTATATTACTGCCAACGTGTGGCGTTTCGGCGCGGCGCAACCGGTGGGCGGTTTTGGCGAGTACGCCGACCTGCTGGCGGGCTATGCTTCGGTTACCGGCGATACACCGACAATGCAGGATATCCACTACTGGCAGGTGCATGCGGCCCTGTCCTGGGGCATGGTGTGCCTGCTTATGCTGGACATGTACCGCAGCGGCCGCGATGCCAGCCTGGAACGGGCTGCGGTGGGACGGCGTTTATCAGAGGCTGAAATCGATTTGCTGGTATTACTGGAAGGAGACATGCTAATGAGACGCGACGCAGGGCGTGGAACTTCTCGAAGCCGTGCGGCAGTTTTTGCGCCAGGAAGTGCTGCCCGAGCTGGATGGCTTCAAAGCCTACAACACGCGGGTGGCGGCCAATGCGCTGGGCATTGTCGCCAGGGAAATGCAGTTGGGTGCGGGACTGGCGCAACTGGATGAGCAGATCGCTGCGGACCTCGGACTTGACGCACCGACAGGGACTGTCCCTCGACAAATTGCGCTCGCACTGCGCGATGGCACGCTGGCCGCAGACGGTTGGGTCTTGTCCTACCTGAAACAGCGCACTTTACTTGCCATTGCCATTGATAATCCGAAGTATTCGGGTTTGCAGCAGGCAAGGGAGCAGTGGGGGATAGGCAAATGTTAGCCGTATGAGATCGGTTTCTGTCGGCATTCGATGCAGTGAATATCTCTATAGGACGCTTGCGTATCATGCATCTTGGTCTATACCTAGATAGCAGTCAGGAATGCACTGTGTAGTGGTGCATGACACGGCCGTGTATCAATGGCAGCGGAGAGACTCCCATGGACACCACGAAATTGCTGAACCGCGTCAGGGGTATACTCCTGACCCCCGACACCGAGTGGGGCGTCATCGCGGGAGAAACCACCACCGTTTCTGAGTTGTACAAAAACTACATACTTCTGCTCGCTACAGTGCCCGCAGTGTTTGGTTTTCTCAAAGGCAGTGTCATCGGGTTCCATGTGCCGTTGCTCGGCTCCTACCGTATCGGCATCGGCGCTGGACTCTCCGGTATGGTAATCACCTACGTCATGAGTCTTATCCAGATCTATGTGGTGGCGTTCGTGGTCGATACATTGGCGCCGACCTTCGGAGCCCAAAAAAATCAGTTGCAGGCGCTAAAGACAGTCGCCTACGCATTCACGGCATCCTGGGTCGCGAGCATGGGCCAGATCGTGCCGTGGCTCGGCACACTGATTGCGCTCGCAGGTGGGGCGTACAGCATCTATTTGCTGTACCTGGGTCTGCCCCGGACGATGGGCTGCCCGCCCCAAAGGGCGGCTGCCTACACCGCAGTCAGCATTGTTGCCGCAATCATACTCAGTCTCGTGATCGGCGCTGTGGTCAGTGCCGTGACGGGACCTGTCGGGTCGCCGGGGCTGTCCATTGGCTCCGATACGGTGCAGTTTGACAAAAACAGTCCTGGTGCGAAGCTTGAGGGTTATGCCGCTAAACTCGAAGCGGTATCCAAAAAGGTCGAAACGGCACAGCAGTCAGGCGATGCGACGGCGCAGAGTGAAGCTCTGGGTGCCATGATGGGTGCCGCCATGGGTGGCGGATCGGTCGAGGCGTTGGCACCGGAAAAGCTACAGACATTTGTACCCGAAGCCCTTGCGGGCCTGCCGCGTACCACGATATCAGTGGAGCGCAATGGTGCCGTAGGCTTGCAGATTGCGGAAGCGAAAGCGAGCTTTGGCAACGATGCGGGCCGTGTCATCGATCTACAGATTACCGATGCCGGTTCGGCCAAGGGGATGCTTGCCCTGGCTGGCATGGCGTCGCTTGAGGAAGATCAGAAGACCGATCACGGGTTCAGCAAGACTTACCAGGCCGACGGCCGCATGGTGCACGAGGAATGGGACAACGGCGGTCACGGCGAGTATTCGAAAGTGATCGGTCAGCGCTTTACTGTCAAAGTCTCCGGCAACGTGGAATCGATCGAGGTGCTCAAGGCGGCACTCGAGGAAATCGATCTCGTCGGCCTCGAAGCGCTGAAAGACGAAGGGGTCAAGGAAGGCTGAAGGAGATCGCGCTGCCTCTTTGCTGCACCGGCACCGGCTTACACTCTTTGAGGGTGATGAGACCGAAGCCCGCCCGCTTGTATTCCGCTAGACACCACTTGAAATGAAGCGAGCCTTGGATACACTATCGCCCGGTAATCTGTTACGACATTTAGCCGACATAGCTCAGTTGGTAGAGCAACGCATTCGTAATGCGTAGGTCCGGCGTTCGACTCGCCGTGTCGGCACCACTTCAGTTTGTTAGCTCCTCCGCTAGCCCACCAGATCCCAGTGCGGGTTCCGCCCCAGATGGCTCTCCAGTAAATCAAGAAACAGGACGACCTTGGACGACAGGTGGCGGTGGCGCGGGTACAGCGCGGTCACCTGTAATGGCACCGGGGCATACTCTGTGAGCACGGTGCGCAGTTGTCCGCTCTGCAACCAGGCACCGACGATAAACGTGGGTAACAGGGCGATGCCCTGATGGCGCAATGCCGCCTGCGCCAGCACTTCACCGTTGTTCGACCACATGGCGCAGTTGATGGGTACCGAGATGTCCTGTCCCGCGCGCGTCAGCAGCCAGCGCAATCCCGATTCCTGATAACCGTAGTGCAGGCAGCGGTGCTGCAGCAGGTCTTCCGGCGCGTTGGGTTCTGCGTTGGCCGCAAGGTAGGCGCTGGAGGCGCAGAGCACCAGGCGCGCCGGGCAGACCACCCGTGTGACCAGGCTGGTAAACGTGCGCGGGGCACTGATGCGGATGGAGATATCGAAGCCCTCTTCAATCGGGTCCACGAAACGGTCGTTGAGGGCCAGTTCCACATGTACATCAGGGTAGCGCGCCATGAACTCGCCCATGAGCGGCGCCAGTTGCAGGGTGCCGAAGGACATCGGGGCGTTGATGCGCAGGGCGCCGCGGGGTTCGTCGTGCATTTCTGTCACCTGCGCGATGGCGGCATCTGTTTCCTCCAGTATCTGCACACAGCGCAAGTAGAAGGCATGACCGGTCTCCGTGGTCGATACCTGCCGCGTGCTGCGCCGCAGCAACTGGGTGCCGAGCGTATCTTCCAGCTTGAGCACGTGCTTGTGCACCACCGAGCGGGCCACGCCCATGTCCCGGGCCGCCGCCGCAAAACCGCCGGCCTCCACGACCCGGGTGAAAGCCCGCATGCCGTCAAGGAGATTCATCAGATTGTCTCCAAATTGCTTACATAATGTAATTAATATGACTAATTGTTTCCATAATGGCAACAATGGATACTGAGCTGACGGCAATTAGCAGGCACAGGAGGCCAGCGATGCAAACAGTACGACACAGCAATGAGCGCGGCGCCGCCAATTTTGGCTGGCTGGACAGCCGCCACACGTTTTCCTTCGGCCATTACCACGACCCGCGCTTTATGGGGTTTGGCCCCTTGCGCGTGATCAATGAAGACCACGTGCAACCGGCGCGGGGTTTCGATACCCACGGCCACCGCGATATGGAAATCATTTCCTATGTGATCAGCGGCGCCCTGCGCCATGAAGACAGCATGGGCTAACGTCTCCATCATTCGTCCGGGCGACGTGCAGCGCATGACGGCGGGCACCGGGGTCAGGCACAGCGAGTACAACGCCTCCGACGAAGAGGATGCGCACTTCCTGCAAATCTGGATCGAGCCCGAGGCGCTGAACCTGCCGCCCGGCTATGAACAGAAGGCGTTCAGCGCGGCCGAAAAAGCCAACCGCCTGCGCCTGGTGGTGTCGCGCGACGGGCGCGATGGTTCGGTCAGCATCCACCGGGATGCAAATATTTATGCCGGTGTGCTGGCATCCGGCGTGACCGTCACTCATGATATTCACAGCGGGCCGGCTCGGCTGGCTGCAGGTGGTGCGCGGTGCGCTCACTGCCAATGGCCTGTCCCTGCGCTCGGGCGATGGCATGTCCCTGCGCGACACAGCCCACACTGGTATTACAGGCTACTTCGGAATCCGAAGTGCTATTGTTTGATATGGTGTGAGGAACATTACATGAGTTACTTCACCGCAGAGGAAACACCCTGCGCAAAACATGCGGGGGCTATAGCACTAATCATCGAGCCGCGGGCGACTGACCTCGGCGAGTTTTCAGTGCGGCGGGCATTACCATCCCGAGAGCGCCGCATGGTCGGCCCGTTCGTGTTCTTTGATCACATGGGCCCGGCCGAGTTTTCGCCAGGTAAGGGTATTGCGGTGCGTCCGCATCCGCATATCGGTATCGCAACCATTACCTACCTGTTTGAGGGCGAGATTATGCACCGGGACAGTCTTGGTGTGGTGCAGCCGATCCAGGCCGGCGCGGTGAACCTGATGGTGGCGGGTCGCGGCATCGTGCACTCGGAACGCGCGGGTGCGGATCTGGACCAGCTGTCCCGCCTGCACGGCATCCAGAGCTGGATCGCGCTGCCCGCACCGGAGCAGGAATGTGCGCCGGCATTCACGCACTACAGCGCGGCGGAACTGCCTGAGCTGGTGCGGGGTGGCGCATGCATCCGCATCATCATGGGCTCGGCCTATGGTGAGCGCTCGCCCGTGCAGACCTTCTCAGAGACGCTGTACCTCGCTTGCAAGATCAAGGCTGGCGCAGAGCTGACACTACCCGATGCTGTAGAGGAGCTGGCATTCTACGTGGCTGTGGGGTCCGTCGCGGTGGATGACAACGCCATCGGGACCGGTGTGATGGCGGTGGCGTGTCCCGGCACCCCGCTGACCCTACGCGCAGTGTCCGACAGCCACGTCATAGTGATCGGCGGTGCCAATATCGGGCCCCGGCACCTCTACTGGAACTTCGTGTCCACTTCGCTCGAACGTATTGAACAGGCTAAACAGGACTGGCGCGATGGCAACTTTCCGGGCGTACCCGGAGACCCTGAATTTATTCCTCTACCCAATTGAATGGAGATGCGCATGAACCGCGATGCCAAGCCTGACCAACCTATCCATGAGTTGCTTATCAAGCGGCACAGCCCCTACGCGTTCGACCCGGCGCGACCGGTGGACGCTGCCACCGTGCACGCCCTGATCGAGGCGGCGCGCTGGACCATGTCCTCCTATAACGCGCAGCCCTGGCGCTACATCGTCGGCATCAGGGGCGATGGCAGCACAACCTGGCAAAAGGTGCTACGACTGTCTGATGGAGGGTAACCAGCCGTGGGCAAAAAACGCGCCGGTACTGGTGCTCGGTCTGGTCAAGACGACCTTCGCCCACAACGGCAAACCCAACAGCGCCGCCGAACACGACCTCGGCGCGGCGTCAGCCTTCCTCACTATCGAAGCGGTGTCGCGCGGATTATGTGTGCACCAGATGATCGGCATCGATCCGGACAAGGTGATCGCGACCTTTGCGCCGGGTCCCGACACCAAGCCGCTGACGGCGCTGGCGATCGGCTATCAGGGCAAGCCTGAGCATATTCCCGAGGCTTATGCGGCGCGCGACCAGAACCCGCGACAGCGCCTGGCACAGAGCGAGATTCTGTTGTAGTGCGCGTGTAGTTCGCGACTCAACTTCGTGTTAGCTGCCGACACCCTTCGGCGCTTTGCGATCCATAAAGCCAAACATGTAACCGGCTATCCGCCGCTTCTGTATCTCCTCCGTACCCTCGGTGATGCGGTAGCGGCGGTGGTGGCGGTAGATGTGCTCAAAGGGGGCATGACGCGAGTAGCCGAGGCCGCCGTGCACCTGCATGGCCTGGTCGGCGGCGTCGCAGCACAGTTTGTTGGCGACGAAATTGCACATGGAAATTTTGTCCGACACGGTAAACGCGCCGTAGGTGTCCATCTGCCACGCCGTCTTGTGAATCAGTGCGCGCAACATCTCCGCCTGCGTCTGCAATTCGACCAGCGGAAACTGGATGCCCTGGTTGCTGGACAGCGGTTTGCCGAAGGGCGCTCGCTGCAACGCGTATTTCACTGATTCATTGATGCAGTACTGCGCCGCGCCCAGTGAAGACGCCGCTTGGCGGATGCGGTTCTCATTGAAGAAGTGCTGCACCACCTGCAAGGCCTTGCCCTCGCCGCCAAGGATGCAACTGTCGGGAACTTGCATATTGGTGAACGACACGCGGCCGTGATCGGTGGGCATGTTGAAGGTCCACAGCATTTCCTCGAGTTTGAAACCGGGTGTGCTCGTCGGCACGAGAAAGGCGGTCAGCCCGGCCGCATCGCCCGCCTTGCCGCTGGTGCGCGCAATGACCAGGATATGGCTGGCGCGGTGGATGCCGGTATTCCAGGACTTTTCGCCGTTGATGGTCCAGGTGTCGCCCTTGCGCGTGGCGGCAGTTTCCATGTGCGTCGCGTCCGAGCCGTGCGCGCTTTCAGTAATGCCCACCGTAAAATAGCGACGACATTCCGACAGGTCGTCTATCCACTCGGCTTTCTGCTGCTCGGTGCCGTAGTGAATCATCAGCAACAGGCCGACGTTATTGCCGACGATGGAGTGTTCGTTTTGCAGGTCGTTGTGCAGGCCGAGTCCCCTGGCGGCGAGGTGTTCGCGGATGATCGCCATATCCAGGTTGCTGCCGTCCCTGCCACCGAATTCTTTGGGCGAGGAAAAGCGGAAATGACCGGCAACATCGGCACGGCGTTTGGCTTCCAGCAACAGCTCTTCCCATTGCTCGTTGGGCAGTCCGTCGCGCTCCCAGTCGGTGCGCGCGTCTTCCCTGCGGTAATCGAAGAAACGGTTGTTGTCGTCCTGCATCTGCAGCGGCAGGATCTGTGTCTCGATAAAATCATCGAGTTCCTGCAGATACTTTGCCAGGTGTTCCGGGATATCAAAGTTCATCATGGTTGGGATCTCTGCTTGGTCGTGATTCAGAAAGTATATCGCGCCTGCAGGGCGATGGTGCGCGGTCGATTCAGGCTGCCGATGGTTGCCTCGCCCTCCGGCACCGTGCGTCCGCCGAAGATGGGAAAGTCAAAACCGAAGGACGTTGTTTGATCGAGCAGGTTGCTCCCCAGCAGCGCCAACTCCCAATTGTCAGCGGCGGAGGCCAGCGCAATGCGCAGGTCGAACAGGGTCAGTGGTCCATCCAGGCTGCGTTCGCCGCGTTGCATGTACTGCTCGTCACGGTAATTCAGCATGCCATCGACGCGCCACTGCAGATTGGTGGCAGTCCAGGGGTGTTCGTAGTGGGCATCCAGCGCGGCCGATAATTTCGGTGCATAGGGCAGGCGCTCGCCGCTGTCGTCTTCCGTGGCATCGCTGTAGGTGGCACTGCTGCCGAGGGTGAGCCGGTCGGTTGCCGCCCAGCGGCCTTCAAATTCCAGACCTTGCGTCTTGGCAGGTACCGTCTCCGTCAGAAAGCCCAGGCCGACAAAGGACACAATCTGGAAATTGTCGATCTTGGTATGGAACGCGGAGAGGTTCAGTTGCACGGCGTCGTCCGCCAGATTCATTTTAGCCCCCAGTTCTGCGGTTTCTGCCTGTTCAGTATCAAACTCGGCATCCTCGGGTAGCGCCACCTCAGTAGTAAAGCCGCCGCTCTTGCTACCGCGTGCCCAGGACACATAGCCCATTACGTCGTCCTGGATATCGTATTGGACGTTGATAGAGCCATCGAGGTTGTCCTCGGAGCGATTGAGCGGTGTATCGGGCGTCGCTGGTGCCAGCAGGTCTGCCACGATATCGGCCAGTGGGCCACCGGAGCGGGTCTGCAGTCGTTCCCAGTGTGCTTTTTTCTGTTCATCGGTATAGCGCAGGCCCAGGGTGGTGCGCCAGCGCCCGTTTATGTGCAGGGTACCCTGGCCAAACGCCGACCCTACATCGGTATCCTGGTCATAGTTGAGCTGGTTGGCACCGTCCAGGGGGAGGCCCGAGAAACTGTAATCCGGTATTTGTGGAAAGCGCAGATCGGTGATCGCGGAGTAGTTCAGGCTGGCGTCCAGAAAAAAGAGGCCGGCGATATATTCAATGCGCTGATCGGTCGGTGAGGCGATCCGAAACTCCTGACTGTACTGTTCATTACCACTGTCATACGCCGTATTGAGGTAGTCTACTGCCATGAAGTCGGAATCGACGAAGCGTTTGTTGTCGTACCACGTCCAACCGGTGAGAGATGTGAGCTGGTACTCGCCCAGATCATACTGGTATTGCACGATAGCGCGCTGGGAATCCTGATTGTCCTCGGCGTCCCCGGAGGCGGTATAGGATGTCCAGCTGTTTTTGTCCTGGTCAAGGCCGATATCCGTGCCGGGGTCCATCCTGTCCAGAAAGCCCGTGGCATCATTGTCAGGCTGGAAGGTATCGCCAAGGATACTGAGGTCATCGTACTGGTAACTGAGCAGCAGGTTGCTGTTCTCAGTCACGTCATACAGCGCGCTGGTGCGCACGGTGGACTGTTCACGCTTGGGCACCTCGTTGCCGGTGGCGTGATTATCGACGTAGCCCTCCTCGGTCACGTCGTTGACGGCGATGCGATAGTTGCCGAATTCGGTTGGAATATCCACGGCACCGTTAAGATAGGTGCTGCCATACTCAAACTCGTAGTCGCCCTGCACATAGCCGCCCAACTCGTCGCCTGGACGGCGGGAAATAATACTGATGGCGCCGAGGCTGGTATTTTTGCCGAGCAGCGTGGTCTGGCTCCCCTTGATGACTTCGATGCGCTCCACGTCGAACAGCGCCGCCTGGAACTCGCGGATACGCCCGGCCCAGATGCCATCGATGAACAGGCCTATGGACTGATCCAGGCTTTCACCACCGGAGCCGGTACCAAGGCCACGTACGGTAATCTGCGACAGGTTCTGGGGTGTTTCCTGTATGACCAGGCCCGGGACCGCGTCTGCCAGGTCATTGGTATCGCGAATACTGAAATTGTCGAGCATTTCTCCAGTTACCACATTAATGGTGATCGGAACATTCTGAATGTTCTCAACCCGTTTCTGGGCGGTGACTATCACCTCCTCCAGCGCCGGTTGCTGGGCGTGTGCGCCCACTGCTGATGCGGCGAGGAGAATTGCGACAGAAAAGCGTGGCCTTACAAGGTGGGAGAGGCAGTCCATAATTAATATCCTTTGGTGTTGTTTCGCAGCGTGCGCATAACACTCACAACGGTTTGGTGACAGCCAGATAAAAGAGCAGGGGCACAAACACAATGATCAGAGGGGTAGTTACCCGGAAAAATTGCCAGTGGAACCGAGTCATGGCCTCGTAACGCGCTGTGTCGCCCGTGGCGCGAATTTTCTTTTTATTACCACCCAGGTGCGAAATATAGTAATCAATGATCTCCATCGGGACGAACATGAGCAGCACTATGCCCAGCTTCAGGCTGAGCCAGTTGAGGCCCTGCCAGGACCACCCGGCCAGCCACACCATGAGCAAGCCGCTTAGCAGTACGAGGGGGAACGCGATGTGCTCCAGAATCGCGCCCTTGTCAAAACGTTCCATGAACTCGTTGCGCCGGGCAATTGCGGCACCATTGTCCGGCTCCTGTTGCCAGGCGCGGAAGGCGGGTATGATGAAATTACGATATGCTACCGCGGTGCTGAAGGACCACATGGCAACCGTGAAGAGGTGAATAAACTTTACCTGCAGGTACCAGGGCATAAGCAGCGTGCGCAGCTCTTCCAGAAAAAATCCTTATTGTTATCGTTCTGCTGGCGCGGGTACTTTTCCAGAGAGGATCCAAAGTAGTACACACTCTGCGGTGTAGTCAAGGATGCTCAGGGGTAAGAGCTGCCCCGTATGGGTCCGCTCGGCGGCCATACGGACACAGACAGCGGTTTCAACTTTCAACTGCGCACCCTATAATCATGCATATCATAAAGCCCGGCGTGGTTGTTGCTACCCGGAATTCAGGGGAGTAGGTCGTGCCAGCCCAGTGGCTAAGTCAATCCAGTGTGTGGTCCGGGCGCGTAGGCGCTGCCTTGACTGGTGCGCTGCACACGATGGCCCAGCCTGCCCATTTACGTCGGTTGCGCCTGGCCCTGCTGTGCCTGTTGGCAGTGTGGGTGGTGTTGGCACTGACCAGGCTCCTGTGGGCTTTGGTGCCTATCGCCGAACCCGCTGCTGCTACTCCTCCTAAAGTCATCAATCCACTGTCTATCGCCCGCTCCAAAGCAGCCGCAGCGCCTGTAGATATAGATCGCATGGTGGCCTGGCATCTATTCGGCGAAGTGGGTGCGGCACCGCCGGTAGTTACCGAACCGGAGACTACAGCACAGGCCAATGCCCGAGCTGGTATAGAAAACGGTGCCCAGCAAACCCGGCTGCAACTCAAGTTGACCGGTATTGTGGCCTCTACCGGGGACGGGCTCGGGCATGCCATTATCGAATATCAGAATCAGCAGGCGGTTTACGCGGTGGATGACAAGTTGCCGGTACCGGGCCAGGTGAAACTGGCCAAGGTAATGCCGCAGCAGGTAGTACTGGACAATGGCGGGACCTATGAGTTGCTGGTGTTATTTGAAGAATCCAGCCTGGGCAGCTCGATGCCAGCCACTCCCGCGCCGGACGCCCTGTCCGCCACGTCTCCGGCAGCAAGCGCGCAGATCGACAAGCGCAGCGATAGCGAGACAACCAGCCTGGCCCAGAGTTATCGGGAGCGGCTTTACCAGAACCCGCAGTCGCTGGCGGAAGTGGTTAACGTGAGCGCCGTGCGTGAGGGCGCAACATTGCTGGGCTACCGGGTGAGCCCGGGCAAAGATCAGGAACAATTTGAGCAATTGGGGTTCAAAGCAGGCGACATGGTAACCTCGGTCAATGGTGTCCGTCTCGATAACCCCGCCAACACCATGGTGCTGTACAATAGTATGCGCGAAGCAGGAGAGGCTGTATTTGAGTTACAGCGCGAGGGGCAGCAATTGACTCTCAGCGTGAACCTCGACAGCGGGGCTGCCCAGTGAACAATGCAAAAGGATAAGGATAAAGTGTCAGTGAAAGCCGCCCACCGGTTCCATCCCGTCTCTGTGCTGGGGTTACTTCTGGCTCTGTTGCTGGGTAGCGTTCCGCTTTCGGCGCAGGATTACACGGTCAATCTGAAAGACACCGATATCCAGGAGTTGATCAAGTTTGTGTCGGACGCCACGGGCACAACCATCGTGGTTGACCCCACGGTCAAGGGCAAGGTCAGGGTGGTCTCTTCCAAACCCGTGTCGGCCGCTGAACTGTACCAGCTGTTCCTGTCGATACTGGAAGTACACGGCTATACCGCTGTGCGCTCCGGCGGGGTCGTGCGCGTGATACAGAACAAAGATGCCCGCTCGGCGCCGGTTGGTGTCACGGACGGCAACTCCGGTATGACCACCGATGAGTATGTCACCGAGGTCATCCGGCTGGACAATATATCGGCTGCCAAATTGATTCCCGTCCTGCGGCCGCTGGTGCCGCAGCAAGCGCATATGGCCGCTTATGCACCCAGTAACGCAATCATTATTTCCGATGTCTCCGCCAATATTGACAAGATCAGGGACATTATCCAGCGCATGGATAAAACCGCGGTGCAGCAGACGGATGTTATCAAACTGCGCTACGCCGTGGCCGAGGACGTGGTGAAGATGCTGGACCAACTCAACAAGTCGGAAGCCAAAGCGGCCGGTGGAGAACAGGAGACACTGCTGGTGGCAGATGTGCGCACCAACAGCGTGCTGGTCAGCGGCGATGAACTGGAGCGGGCCAGGATGCGCAGACTGGTCGAGCACCTGGATACACCCCTGGAACAGAGCGGTAACGTCAAAGTTATTTACCTGAGATACGCCAATGCCAAGGACGTCGCCGAGGTGCTGACCAAGGTGATGAAGAATATCACTGAGATGGCCCCCGCCGATGGTGCAAAGCCCGGGGGGGGAGCGGCAAATCGTCCACCATCGAGGCCGACGAGGGCACCAACGCGCTGATCATTACCGCCGATACGGATGAGATGGCCGCCCTGGAGGCAGTGATTGCTCGCCTGGACATTCGCCGGGCACAGGTATTGGTGGAAGCCATTATCGTGGAAATGGAAGTCACTGATGGTCAGGATCTGGGATTACAGTGGCTGTTCGCTGATAGCAGTGGCGCCTTTGGCAGCAATATCAATGCTGCGGACACGCGGGCGCGCAAGATTGCCGAGGCAGTGCTGCCGCCTAATGATGCTAATGGGAACCCAGTTGATGCCAGCCTTGGAGCCCTGGCGGGCGCGCTGGCGTCCACCGGGGGCCTGTCGCTGGGCTGGGGCCAGTTGGACGATAGTTTAAACATGGCGGTGATTCTCAGTGCACTCAAGGAAACGAAAAACGCCAATATCCTGTCCACACCCAGCCTGTTGACGCTGGACAACCAGGAGGCTTACATCACCGTCGGCCAGAATGTGCCCTTTGTCACGGGTTCCTTCACCAATACCGGCGGCGGTGGGGACGGCGCGCAAAACCCGTTCCAGACCATTGAACGCGAAAATGTGGGTATTACCCTGACCGTGACCCCGCATATCAATGAAGGCGATGCGATCGTGCTGGATATCGAGCAGGAGGTCTCCAGCCTCAGTGGCTTGTCCGTTACCCAAACGGCATCGGACATCATCACCAACGAGCGCAAGATCCAGACCAAGGTGCTGGCGGTGGACGGTCGCGTGGTGGTACTGGGCGGCCTGATCAAGGACGATGTGCAGGATGCCGAGCAAAAAGTTCCGCTGCTGGGGGATATTCCCTATCTGGGCAGACTGTTCCGCTCCAACGCGGAGAAAGTGACAAAATCCAATTTGATGGTGTTCATCCGCACTACGATTATCCGGGACAACCAGCAACTGGCCGGTGCCACCGCGCAGAAGTATGGCTACATTCGCGACCAGCAGGCACTGCAACAGGAAAGGGGATTGACGTTCCTGGACAATGCGAACCTGCCCCTGTTGCCTGAGTGGGAAGAGGAATTAAAGAAGTTGGATACCATCAAGGCGTCTGGCGCTGCATCGAGCTTCGACGACACCGGCGCGCCGGCCCCTCCGGTGGATGGTCGATGAGCGTGCACGCTGAGCCAGTGGATGCAGTCATCACCAGCGCTGCAGCAACAAGGCCCAGCCTGCCCTTTACCTTTGCCCAGCAGCATGGCGTGCTGTTGGATGCTGACGAGCATGGCGCGCCTGTCGTGGTGCATACAGGGCAGCCGCGGGTCCAGGTGCTGGCCGAGTTGCGCCGTTTCCTGGGAGCAGCCTTTACCCTGCAGGGCGTGGCGGAGACTGATTTCAAGCGGCGCCTGACGCTGGCTTACCAGCGCAATAACAATGAGGCCGTGCAGATGGCCGAGGACATCGGTGCCGATGTCGATCTCAGCCGCCTGGCCGATGAAATTCCGGAGTCGGGTGACCTGATGGACACCGAAGACGATGCGCCCATCATCCGCCTGATCAACGCCATATTGTCACAGGCCGTGCGCGAGCAGGCTTCGGATATTCATATCGAGACGTTCGAGGATCGCCTCAGCGTGCGCTATCGCATCGATGGTGTGTTGGCGGAAGTGCTGTCGCCCAAGCGCATGCTGGCACCGCTGCTGGTGTCGCGTTTAAAGGTGATGGCCAGGCTGGATATTGCCGAGAAGCGCGTGCCGCAGGACGGCAGGATTTCAGTGAAAATTGCCGGGCATGCAGTCGACATCCGCATGTCGACCATTCCCTCCGCGCACGGCGAGCGGGTGGTGCTGCGCTTGCTGGACACGGCGGCGGGTCAGTTGCACCTGACGCAATTGGCTATGAACGAGCAGGTGTTGGCCGCTTATAAAAAACACCTGCACAGCCCGCATGGCATCATCCTGGTAACCGGTCCCACTGGTTCGGGTAAAACCACGACGCTGTATGCCGGACTGGCGGAAATCAATGAGGCAACGCGCAATATTCTCACCATTGAGGATCCGGTCGAGTACATGTTGCCGGGCATCGGCCAGACCCAGGTGAATCCCAAGGTCGACATGACGTTTGCCCGCGGCTTGCGGGCCATATTGCGCCAGGATCCGGACGTGGTGATGGTGGGCGAGATTCGCGATCTGGAGACGGCGGAAATTGCAGTGCAGGCATCGCTCACCGGACACCTGGTGTTGTCCACGCTGCACACCAATACGGCGATCGGTGCGATCACCCGCTTGAAGGACATGGGCATCGAACCCTTTTTGTTATCCTCCAGCCTGGTGGCCGTGATGTCCCAGCGTCTGGTGCGCCTGCTGTGCAATGACTGCAAGGAACAGGTGGCGCCCAATCCCGCCGAGCGCGAGTTGTTGCGCCTGGATGCTGCGGCGCATGACGCGAGTATACATCACGCCAAGGGTTGCGAGCGCTGCAAATACACCGGCTATCGCGGCCGTACCGGTATCTATGAAATCATAGAGATCGATGACGCCATGCGTCATATGATCTACGAGAACGCCAATGAGCAGGATATCCTGAAGGTGGCGCGCCTGCACTATCCCGGGATAGAGAGCGACGGGCGGCGCCGTATCCTGGCGGGCGAGACCAGTATTGAGGAAGTCATGCGCGTGACTTCCATCGCCTGATTGTGGATGGTTGACGTGTGACTGCGTATCGCTACCAGGCGCTTAACTCCAACGGGAAACTCGTCAAGGGTGTGCTCGAAGGTGACTCCGAGCGGCAGATACGCTCCCAGTTGCGCGGCCAGGATTTGCGCCCCGTGGAAGTCGCGGTAGCCAACAAGGCGGAATCCGGCAAATCCAGTTGGCGCCCCTCCCTGATTTTGTCCCGTGTCAGTGTCGGTGACCTGGCGTTGATCACCCGCCAGCTGGCCACTCTGGTGGAGGCTAATCTGCCGCTGGATGAGGCATTGCAGGCGGCCGCCGAGCAGAGTCGCAGCACTGGTATCAAGGGCATGCTGTTACAGGTGCGTTCGCGGGTGGCAGAGGGCCATACCCTGTCCTATGCCATGGGAGAGTTTCCCCGGGTGTTTAATGAAATGTATCGCGCCATGGTCAATGCTGGTGAACACGCAGGTTTTCTGGGTCCGGTATTGCAGCAACTGGCGGATTACACGGAGCAGCGCCAGTACACCGGCCAGAAACTGAAAATGGCCATGATCTATCCGTTTATCCTGGTCGGCGTGGCGATTGCCGTGGTCTTGCTGTTGTTGATCTTCGTGGTACCGAAGCTGGTGGGTATCTTTACCCACAGCCATCGTGAGTTGCCTGCGCTGACGCGTGGCCTGATAGCCACCAGTGACTTTTTCCAGCACTACGGACTCGCTCTGGGGCTGGGAGTGGCGGTAGTATTTTTCATTTTTCAGCGCCTGCTGCGCAATCCCCGCCGCAGGAAGCGCTGGCATCGCACGCTGCTGCGTGTGCCTGGCATATCGCGTGTGCTGATTGCCATGGATACTGCACGGTTTGCATCCACACTGAGTATTCTGATGGCCAGTGGTGTGCCGTTGCTGCAGTCCTTGCACATTGCCGGTCAGGTGTTGACCAACCTGATCCTGCGCGAGGATAGTGAAGCGGTGGCAGAACGCGTGCAGGAGGGCAGCAGCCTGAATCGCGCGTTGCGCCAAAGTGGCCGTTTCCCGCCCATGATGGTACACATGGTGGCCAGCGGGGAGGCCAGTGGCGAGTTGGAAACGATGCTCGAACGTTCAGCAACCAATCAGGAGCGCGAGCTGGAAATGACGCTGGGTACCATGATGAGCTTATTTGAACCGCTGATGGTGGTGTTCATGGGGGGCATGGTCCTGACCATTGTCCTCGCTATCCTGCTACCCATATTCGATCTTAATACAATGGTGAAGTAAACGATGAAAGCGAAAAGAAATGCGGGATTCTCCCTGGTGGAAATCCTGGTAGTGCTGGTGATTATGGGTCTGCTCATCAGTGTGGTGGCGCCTACGGTGCTCAACCGGGCTGACGAGGCCAGGGTGGCGAAAGTGCAGGCGGATTTCAAAAATATCGAAACCGCCCTGAAGATGTATCGGCTGGATAACTACGTCTATCCCACTACTGAGCAGGGGTTGCAAGCGTTGGTTGAAGCCAGCACTCTGGATCCTGAACCGCGCAACTTCAAAAAAGGTGGATATCTCGAGGATGTGCCGCTTGATCCGTGGGGCCGACCCTATCTCTACGTGAGTCCAGGCGAGCATGGGGAAGTGGATATCTATTCGCTGGGTGCAGATGGACTGACCGGCGGTGAGGAGCAGAGTCTCGACCTCGGCAACTGGAAGGAAAAGGACGAATAACGGATGTGTGACTCCTCCGTGGTGTTAACCGGCAAGCCGGTGCGCGCCACGGCATCACCGCACCAGCGCGGTTTCAGTCTGCTGGAGCTGCTCGTTGCCCTGATGGTCATCGTGTTGGTCACCACCATGGTGAACCTTACCGTCAGTTCCGGCGGACAGGACATACAACTGGAGTCGGTGGTTCGCAATCTGGCAGATGCGGGCAGCTACGCTCTGGATGAAGCACAGATGACCGGGGTGGACTACGGCTTCCTGATAGAGGAGGAACAGGCGGAGGGGGAGACAAGGTACAGTTATCGCTGGCTGGAGCGTCAGATTGACGGCTGGGGAGAACCCACCAGTGGTAAGGAAGTATTTGCGCGGCAGCAGCTGCCGCCGGGTATCACACTGGAGCTGGAGCTGGAGGACGTGCCAGTGGTCAAGCTGTCACCAGATGAGAAAATGGACCATAAGTCGGACGATAAGTCGGACGAGGAAGAAAAGATTACGCCCCAGGTAGTTTTCTATGCCAGCGGAGAGGCGACGGTGGGGGCGATCAATGTGCGCCAGCTGGATAATGGAGAGTTGCTGTGGCGCATTCAGTGGGACTTATTGGGCCGCTTCGACGTACTGCGTCGGGGCGTGGCGGATGAGCAGGAGGAACAGAAAAACTAGTGCGTGCCAGGGGCTTTACACTGGTGGAGGTGATGGTCGCGCTGGCGATCGTCGCGATTGCCCTGCCTGCGGTGTTGATGTCGCTGTACCAGCAGATTGACGACACCGGGTATCTGCGCGATAAAACGATGGCCCAGATGGTGGCGGCCAATAAGCTGGCGGAAATGCGCCTCGTGATTGCCTCGACACGGGTCCTTACCCCCGGCAAGGACAGCGGCGTCGCCCCGATGGCAGATCGCGAGTGGTACTGGTGGGTGGAAACCAAACCGACTGAGGTCGAGAAGTTCTTGCGCATCGAAATCCGGGTGGCGCTGGCGGAGGATCAGCAGGCACAGCCGCTGTATATGCTGACGGCCTTCATGTCCAGTGACCTGCAGACCGACGCCGAGGTCCCGGGGGGGCAGGATGGGGGCGAGAAAACTCCGGAGTCCCCCGCTACAGACAACGGCGCAGATGCGGGTGCAGATGCCGGATCAGGTGGCGACACCAGTCCGGAGGTGGAGATTCCCTCTGATGTGCCGTCGGAAGTTACGCCCGATGGTTAATCGTAAACCCGCGGGTTTCACGTTGGTGGAAGTGTTAATCGCATTGGCAATTACCGCGTTTGTTTCCATGATCGCCTACACCAGCCTGTCCACGGTGATGACGGGCGTTGAGCGCCTGCGTGAAAATACTGATCGCATCTATGCGGTCAACCGCGCCTTTATGATTATTTCGCGGGACCTGCGCCAGTTCACAGTCAGGCCCGTGCGCGACGAGTTCGGTGAAATTGATCCCGCTTTCACCGGGGGAGAACTAGCGCGCTTTGCGCTGAGTTTTACCCGGACGGGATGGCACAATCCGAACGGCCATCCGCGCAGCAATTTGCAGCGTGTCAATTATCGTCTGGAAGATAATGGCCTGTGGCGGGACACTTATCCGGTATTGGACCGGACGGCAGATACCGAGCCGGACAGCGTGCTGTTGTTGCAGGGGGTGGAAACTTTGCAGGTGGCGTTTCTCGGGAAGCTGGAAGAGCTACAGACGCAGACCGGTAGTACTGCACTGGACACCCGCAACTGGACGGAGAACTGGGTAAGCGATGGCAATGCTCCCGGCACTGCGCTGGTACCCCCGGTCGCCGTTGAAATCCGCTTGCAGTTGCAGGAGTGGGGAGAGATAAGGCGCTTGTATGCATTGCCACCGCTCTAGCCGTCGCGGCAGTTACCGCGCTATGCGCCGCCAGCATGGCGCCGCGCTGATCGTGGCCATGTTGGTGTTCGCGCTGGCCACTGCACTGGTGGTGGCCATGACGAGTGATTTCGATCGCTTCTATCAGCGCAGCGCCAATATCCTGTTGGAGGAGCAGGCGCAGGCCTATCTGCGCGGTGCGGAGGAGCTCGCCGGTTTGGCGCTGCTGGCCGACTACGACCAGGATAAAACCAAAGCATTGGCGCGGGATGATCTGCAGGAATTTTGGGCCACGCCGCCGCCGCCTTACGCACTGGACGATATGGGCTGGATGCGCGGTGCACTGGAGGACCTGCAGGGGCGCTTTAATCTCAACGCATTGGCCGAGCGCGCGAAAGGCGGAGCAGGAGCCGTAGCGGCCCGTTTTACGCCGGCGCAGGAACAGTTTATTCGATTGTTACAGGCCCTGGGGGAACCGCAGGTGAGTGAGCAGGACGCCATTTTGATTACCGAATCCGTGAGCGATTGGCTGGACGCGGATTCCAATCCCTCCCCGGAGGGCGCGGAGGACGATTTCTATTCCGCACAGACACCCGCCTATCGTGCGGCTAACCGTAAGATGTCCAGTGTCAGTGAACTGCGCGCCGTGGCCAACATGACACCGGAAATATACCAGGCGCTATTACCCTGGGTGACAGTCTGGCCGCAGGAGCCCGAGCCACTGAATATCCACACGGCGCCGGCGATGGTGCTGCGCAGCATCAATGCCGACAAGGAGCTTAGTCCCCTGAGTGAAGCGGAGGGCGAGTCCCTGGCAGAGTATCGCAAAGACACGGGTTTCAAGGACAAGAACGATTTTCTTGCTAACCCGGTGTTTGAAGGGAGGCGCGATAAAATGACCGGCATTGTGGAGTTGCTGGGGGAGAAATCCTCTTACTTTCTGTTGCAGGCGGAGGTGGAGGTTGCCGACAGGAACATGCGCTTGTACAGTGTGCTGGAGCGTAATAATCGCAAGATAAGCGCCATTGCCAGGGCCAGTGGCAGCCTGTAGCCGGGCAGTGGCTCGACACGCACCATACAGCGGGAGAAACACAGTGGGGAAGAGACAGTTTTGCGCGACACTGCCGTAGTACGTCTGGTCGAAGGTCGTCTGGGCTGGTATCCGCCGGGTGCCGGAGTTGAGCCGCAGTGGCTGGAGGATGATAGTGCCCGTGAAAAGCTGCGCGCAACGCTGGCCCAGCGGCGCGTAAAAGTGTGTTTTGCCGTGCCCGGTGCAGATGCGCGCATGCTGACCCTGGTGGTCGCACCAGAGGAAAAAAAGCATATCAGTAAGTCGCTGGCCTTCATGCTGGAAGAACAGTTCGCGGCGGATGTAGACAAATTGCACTTCGCCTTTTGCCCACTGGAAGGTGACACATTTGCCGTCGCCTGCACAGCGCAGGCAAAGATGCAGGAGTGGCAGTTACTTCTCGCAGATTACCCGGGAATTGCGCAGTGGTTGCCCGAACCCCTGCTGTTGCCCTGGCAGGCGGGTGAATGGTGTCTGGTGCTGGAGGGCGACGGTGCCATCATTCGCGTCGGGCGGTGTGACGGTTTCACTGTCGAGCGCAACCTGGTGGATGTGCTGTTGGAGGGGGTGTTGCGCGAGTCCGAAGCCCCGCACGCAGTGATCGTGTACGGCAGTGACCAGGTGGCCGACACGGAACTGCTGCCTGCACAGTTGCGTGATCGTGTGCAGTGGCGGCGCGGCAATCTGTGCGCCGCACTGCTGCTGAGTGACACTGGGGAGCTGAATCTCAACTTGTTACAAGGCGAATTTGCCCCACGCTTGCCGCTGGCTTTGTGGTGGCGTCAGTGGCGCGCAGTCGCTGCTGTGTTTGCTGCGGCGTTCTTCCTGCAATTGGCCGCTGACTATGCTGAATATCGCAGCCTGTCGGCGCAGAATCTGGCCCTGCGTGGCGCTGTGGAAGGGAGCTATCGCAGAGCATTTCCACAGGGCGCGGTGGTGGATGCCGAGAAGCAGTTGCGCCGCCAGCTCGATACCCTTGGAGGTACCGGGCAGGGCAGTGGTTTTGTCGGCTTGATGGATCGCGTGGGCGGCGCAATCGCGGGCATGCCCGGCACCACGATCGCCAGTATCAACTACAATGACAAGGGCAACGAAATGCGCCTGAATGTTGTCGCGGCAGACTTTGAAGGTGTCGAGAAGTTACGTAGCCGCATTAATGAAGCCGGTCTGGAAGCGATCATGGAAAGCAGCAGCGCACAGGGCACGCGTGTCAGCGCCCGCCTGCGGGTCACGGAGCGATCATGAAAGAGTGGTTCTCCCAGCTCAACCAACGCGAGCAGATGAGCCTGCTGGTGCTGGGTTTGGCGGCGGCCCTGTACTTGCTGTATATGTTCGTCTGGTCACCTCTGGACACGCGACGCGAGCAACTGGCGGTGCAGAACACGGCTATCGCTGAATCCCAGGTTCGTGTCGATGCCATGGTGTCGCAGCTGCTAGAGCTGCGTGAGGGTGGCGCCAAGGCGGGTACCAAACGCAATCTCACCTCGGTGATTAACGAGTCCACCGGTCGTTTTCAATTACCTGTCATCCGCCTGCAGCCCAACAGCCGTGGCGAAATCCAGGTACGTGTGGAAAATGCGTCATTTGACGACGTCTTGAAGTGGCTGCACGAGATGGAATACACGGAGGGCCTGCTGTTGCGCGAGGTCTCCGTGACCCCAGCCAGTGCTTCCGGTCGCGTCAACGTCACAGTGCGCATCGCAGAGGCGGGGTGACGTGAAAAAGTCCCACGTTGTCTGGGCTGCGGTCCTGGTCCTGCTACTCTTTGTCAATCTGGTGGTATCCGCACCCGCGCGCTTGCTGCGCCTGGCGCTTCCGGGGGAGCAGCTGTTAATGCAAGGTTTGGCTGGCACCGTGTGGCACGGCAGCGCCAGCAGTGCGCTGTTGCGCCTGCCCCAGGGGTATTTGCAGCTGGGCACGGTGCACTGGTCGCTGCGGCCGCTCTCACTATTGCTGCTGGCTCCGCACCTGACGCTGAGCAGCGAATGGGGCAACCAGGCCCTGGCGGGTGAACTGGTGTTGCGGGGCCAGCGCGATCTGGATGTGTTCAATCTGGAGGGGCAGGTGGCCGCAGATTTACTGGGCCACTTTGCGCCCGTGGCCCTGGACGGCATGTTTACCCTGCAATTGGAAAGGCTGCAATTGCGCGATGGCCTGCCGTACAGCGCTGCCGGGCGCCTCGTATGGCAGGACGGTGGCTGGCGCTCGCCCCGTGGTCTGGTGCCGCTGGGCTCGTATGCTGTGGACGTGCAGCAACCGAAGGGAGAAGCCTTACAGGGACAGGTCATTACCTTGTCGGGGCCGCTGCAAGCCAACGGTACTGTGCAATTGCAGCAGAGGCATTACTTGGTGGATATTCTACTGGGTAGTGAAGGCAGCATGGACGCACAGCTGCAGCAAATGCTGTCACTGATCGCCGTTGCGGAAGATGCGGGCTATCGCATCAGCGTGAAGGGAGACTTCTAGGAATTGGTATAGATCTGCTGACCGCGGTGGCACCCTCATCCGCCAGAGTGACGTATAATTTTCAGCCGTAGTGATATTTAGTGATGTTAGTTACATTCGTTTAATTCAATGTGAGAGATTGGCAACAATGAGTGATTCCGGTTACAAGAAATACGAGTGCGTGATCTGCGGCTACATCTATGATGAGGCAGAGGGCATACCCGAGGACGGTATTCCCCCGGGCACACTGTGGAAGGATATACCCGAGGATTGGGAGTGTCCTGATTGCGGAATATCCAAGTCTGATTTTGATCTGTACTCGGAGTAGCATTTGAGTTCGCGCCTGGCGGCGGTGCGCGAGCTGATGGCGCGTGCACGGTACGACGCGCTGGTGGTGCCCCGGGCCGATGAATACCTGGGCGAGTACATTCCCCTGCACAAGGAGCGGTTGCACTGGATCAGCGGGTTCACCGGCTCGGCGGGTGTGGCGCTGGTACTGGCGGACCGGGCGGCGATGTTTGTCGATGGCCGCTATACCGTGCAGGTGCGCACGGAAGTTGCCCCCGAGTTGTTTGAATACCATCACCTGGTCGATGAGCCACAGGCACAGTGGCTGGCGCAAGCACTGCCGCGAAACGCGCGTGTGGCCTGTGATCCGCGACTGCACAGCCTGCAGTGGTATCGCGATACGCAAACCTCGCTGGCCGCTGCCGGAGTAGAACTGGTTGCCGATACGGACAACCTGATTGACCTCTGCTGGCAGGATCGGCCCGCGCCGGTGTGCAGTCGTGCCCTGCTACTGGACGAGACCTTCACCGGCGAGTCCAGCATCGCCAAGCGCCGGCGCATCGCCGCTGATGTACAGGCGCGCGGTTGTGATGCGGCGCTGATCTTTGCGCCGGACTCGGTCAGCTGGCTGCTGAACATTCGTGGTACCGACATGCCGCAACTACCGGTGTTGCAGAGCTTT
Source organism: uncultured Gammaproteobacteria bacterium (assembly GCA_963747995.1). GTDB lineage: Bacteria > Pseudomonadota > Gammaproteobacteria > Pseudomonadales > Halieaceae > Marimicrobium. The sequence continues at coordinate 325,850 of CAVVHD010000011.1, forward strand.
GCGCTACTGGACGCTTCTGCAGAGCTGACCCTGTTTGTCGACTCGCGCCGCTTGCCGGACGGATTTCATGCCCATGTGGGTGAGGGTGTGCGCGTGCTGGCAGAGTCGGATGCCAGTAGTGCATTGACGGACTACGCCAACCGCAGGGTGCTGGCCGACCCGAAAAACGCCAGCGCCTGGATTCAGTTGGAACTCGAACGCGCCGGGGCAATCCTTGTTGCGGGAGAGGATCCCGCAGTCATTCCCAAGGCGTGCAAGAATGCGGTGGAGCTGGCGGGTACCCGCAGTGCCCATCAGCGCGATGCCGTGGCGGAAATCCGGTTTCTCGCCTGGCTCGATGCCGAGCTGGCGGGCGGGCGACTGCACGATGAAGCGGTGCTGTCGGATAAACTGCTCAGCCTGCGACAACAGGGCGAGCATTTTCACGCTGTGTCGTTCAATACCATTTCCGCCGCTGGCGCCAATGCTGCCATGTGCCATTACAACCACGTAAACGGTGTTGCCGCGCGGCTCACAATGGACAGTGTCTACCTGCTCGACAGCGGCGGCCAGTACACCGATGGCACCACTGACATTACGCGCACCGTGGCGATCGGGAATCCCGGACTGGAAGCGCGCCGCCTGTTTACGCTGGTGTTAAAGGGCCATATCGCCCTGGCCCAGGCGCGCTTTCCGCGTGGCACCACCGGCACCCAGCTTGACGCGCTCGCGCGACAGTTTTTGTGGCGCGAGGGCTTTGACTACGACCACGGTACCGGTCACGGTGTAGGTGTATTTCTCAGTGTGCACGAGGGACCTCAACGTATCTCTAAGGCGCACAACGGTGTGGCACTGCTTCCTGGCATGATTGTCAGCAACGAGCCGGGCTATTATCGGGATGGAGCCTTCGGCATGCGTTGTGAAAACCTGCAGGTGGTGCGCCCCGCCGCCGCGGGACTTGGTGAAACACCAATGCTGGAATTTGAAACCCTTACACTGGTGCCGTTCGACATTCGTATGCTGGACCTGGGGCTGATGGATGCGGCGGAGATCGCATGGCTTAACGCTTACCACCATCGGGTTGCCGCAACCATTGGCCCTCTGTTGCAGGGTGCAGAGCGCGACTGGCTGAACCAGGCAACGCAGCAATTGAAAATACAATAAGGAAAATAACGTGAGCGAGATTGTCAGCTACCTGAACAGCATTATCTGGAGTCCGGCGTTAATTTACCTGTGCCTGGGCGTTGGCCTCTATTTCTCGATCCGCACGCGCTTTGTGCAGGTGCGCGGATTTGGCGAGATGATTCGCCTGATGTTTGTCGGGGAGAAATCGTTCGCCGGGGTGTCTTCGTTCCAGGCCTTGACCATGTCGCTATCGGGGCGCGTGGGCACCGGCAACATTGCCGGCGTGGCCACGGCCATTTCCATCGGCGGACCTGGCGCGGTGTTCTGGATGTGGCTGGTGGCTTTTCTCGGCGCGTCCACTGCCTATGTGGAGTCCACGCTGGGGCAGATCTACAAGGAAAAAGACGACAAGGGCCAGTACCGTGGCGGCCCCGCGTTCTACATCGAAAAAGCGATGGGGCAAAAATGGTATGCGATGATTTTTGCCGTGGTCACCATCATCGCCACAGGCTTTTTGCTGCCCGGTGTGCAGGCCAACAGTATTGCCGCGGGCTTCAATAATGCGTGGGGCATTTCCACCGTCGTGAGTGGCGGGTGCATCGTCATCGCGCTGGGCCTGATTATCTTTGGCGGCGTCAAGCGCATCGCGCTGTTCGCGGAGATCGTGGTGCCGTTTATGGCGCTGGCGTACATCATCATGGCCGTGGTCATTATGGTGCTGAACTATCAGCAACTTCCCGGTGTGTTGGCGTTGATCCTGAAAAGTGCATTCGGGCTGGATGCGGGGTTTGGCGCCGTGATTGGTCTGGCGGTGCAATGGGGCGTCAAGCGCGGCGTGTATTCGAACGAAGCCGGGCAGGGCACCGGTCCGCATGCCGCGGCGGCCGCGGAAGTCTCCCATCCGGCCAAGCAGGGCTATGTGCAGGCGTTTTCGATCTATGTCGACACCCTGCTGGTGTGCTCGGCGACGGCCTTCATGGTTCTATGCACCGGCAAGTATAACGTGGCACATCCCGATGGCTCGATGATCGTCAACAACCTGCCGGGTGTGGCGGCCGGGCCTGCTTACACGCAAGCGGCCGTGGAAACAGTGCTGCCCGGTTTCGGTGGCACTTTTGTGGCGCTGGCGCTGATGTTCTTCGCCTTTACCACGATCGTCGCGTATTACTACATGGCGGAAACCAATGTGCAGTACATCAATCGTTACGTACATCGACCCTGGGTCACGTTCCTGCTCCGCTGCATGATCATGGTCTCGGTCGGCTACGGCGCGATGCGCAGTGCCACCACCGCCTGGGACCTGGGCGATATGGGTGTTGGCCTGATGGCATGGCTCAACATCATCGCCATTCTGATCTTGCAAGGTCCTGCATTGAAGGCATTGCTCGACTACGAGGCGCAGAAAAAGCAGGGGCTCGATCCGGTGTTTGATCCCGATAAGCTGGGTATCAAGAACGCGGACTTGTGGCGTGAGTTGCTGTGTGAGCGCCGTGAAAAGGGTATTTAGAGAAATCTGGGGTCAGAGTAAAAAAACGATCGATTTCGTTGCGATTTCATGTTTTCAGCGCAAGGGACGACAGGATTTTTTTTGCGCTGAACGCCAAGCATCACTCAGTCTGCTTTTACGAGATTCCGCATCATGTTCAACTCTTTCGAGATATCGGCCGGGATATGGGTGCCGCCCGAGCCCGAGAAGGCCACGGTAATAGATTCCTCGTATGCGGCAAAGCATAGTTTCGCCACCGGATTTTTCGGATATTCAAGAACACATTGTTTGAGATAAAGATCCGGTAATGAGTACATTGACTGGTAATGATAGCGGCGCTCGCCGAGCGACAGCCAATAGAGAATATCCGGCTTCAAGGGTGTTTTCGGATAGGCATTCAGGTATTCGTACAGGGCACTGGAAAGTTTCAGCGCCGCGAGCACATCTTGTGGTGAATCGAGGCTGAAGTCACCGTAAGCTTCTGCATTCAGTACTTGTTCGGCATATTTTCGTAAGTCTTCGCTCTGTTTATCCGTAAATTGAGGGTATGTTTTGTCCTGGATTTCAGCCACTGCGGCGATAAAACCTTTGATCTGTTTCTGCAATTGCGTTGGCAGTTGCTGGTTGTCGCTGTCGCGTTGCAAGGCGACCGAGAGACCCTTCAAATCCCGGGCGACCCGTACATAATAGAAAATTTGCCGGTAGACAGTCTTCTCCAGATCGCCAATCTCCGCCTTGTTGAGCGGGTACCCCGCGATCAGTTCCCCATACAATTTCATTGCATCATCGAAATTACGAATCAGAAACAGAAACTCGGCCTCCTCAAATGGATTGTGAAGCGTCTGCGTTTTATTCAGGGTCGTGAACCGTGTAGACACTGACGGCAACTGCGTATGACAGGACATGCACACGCCCAGTGTCGATCGCAAATTCCCGAGTGCATAGTCCTTGCTGCCGTTGCTGAAGACGTTTTCAACCTGTTCCAGTTGTTGGGTCAATACATTGGCTGGAACCTGGAAACCGGTCTTAGTTATCCTATCCTCGTGATTCACCTCTTTGCTGAGTGCCACCATTTTCTTCAGGGCATCGGATATCTGGGCGGAGTTTGCAGGATCGCTAAAGCTGGCTTCCGAAGCAATGAAGGGCTTGAGTATGAATACCTGCTGCAAAAGCTGATCCATCACTGCCTTGACTTCGGCCCGTGCCGTGGCAATAAGCCCGAGTACCATCAACAGCAATAAAAAGCGCTTCATTCAGTTCGCCCCGCTGGGAATATCCTGGAACGCCATGCCCTTGTCCGCGCGCGGCGCTTGTGGCAGGCCCAGCACCTGTTCCGCCAGGATATTGCGCATGATCTCGTCGGTACCGCCCGCCAGCCGCACGCCGGGAGAAAATAATACCGACTGCTGGAAGTGGGCCCGCTGCGGACTCAGCGTGTCATCCTCGATGATGCCGGCGGGGCCGAGCAGCTGGCAGACGAAGTTGGCGATCTCCTGGTTCATCACGGCGCCAACCAGCTTGCCCAGCGATGCCTCCGCGCCGGCAATGCCGCCTTTCGCCACGGCGGTGATCATGCGTTTGTTGGCGGCCTGCAGTCCCGCGTACTGGCTGTACCAGGTCGCCAGCCGGTCGCGCACCAGCGGATCCTCGGCAATCGGCCGACCATTCAGTTCCAGTGATTTCACCAGGTCCAGAAATTGCGGAAAGCCTGTGGGCTGGATGCCGCTGATCGCGAGGCGCTCACTCATCAACACGGTAAGGGCGCCGGTCCAGCCGCCCCCGACATCACCCAGTCGGTAGCTGTCCGGCGCGATGGCATCGTGGAAAAAGACCTCGTTGAAGTGTGTGCCGCCGTCCATCTGCTTGATCGGACGCACCTCGACACCGCTCTGGCGCATGTCGATCATGAACATAGTGAGCCCCCGATACTTGGAGACCGTGGGATCGGTGCGGGTCAGTACCACACCGTAATCGGAATACTGCGCGCCGGAGGTCCAGATCTTCTGGCCGTTGATTTTCCAGTGGTCGCCGTCTTGCTCGGCGCGCGTGCGCAGGCCGGCCACATCAGAGCCGGCGCCCGGTTCGCTGAACAACTGGCACCACACATCTTCCGCACTGGCCATGCGTGGTAGCAGTTCGCGCCGCGCCTCTTCCTTGGCAAAATGCATGATGGCAGGGCCGCAATTGCCAATGCCGATCACAAACTGGGCGTCGCGGGTTTTGTAATTCTGTACTTCCTGCGCCCACACCACATCGTGTAGCGAGGTCAGTCCCGCGCCACCATATTCCTTGGGCCAGGTCAGGCAGGCGAGGCCGGCCTCGGCCTTTTTGCGGTACCACTCCTTGGCCTCCAGAAATGCCGCGTCGCCTTCCATACCCAAGTGAAGGTTATCGGTGCGCCGCTGCGCATTTGCCGCCAGCCATGTTTTTACCTCGTTGCGAAAGGCAGCCAATTCCGGGGTATCTTGAAAATCCATGGCGTTCTCCTCAAGCGGTCTGTAGCAGGCGTTGGGTGAGGTGTTCTTTCCACAGTGGCTGCGTGCCGATCAGTCCCGACAGCAGTTGCGCGCGGCGATAGTACAAGTGGCAGTCAAACTCCCAGGTAAATCCCATGCCACCGTGGACCTGGATATTTTCCTTACTGATCAGGTAGTAGGCGTCAGTGGCGCTGACTCTGGCGGTAGCGGCGGCCAGTGGCAGGTCGGGCGCATCGCTGGACAGGGCACACGCGCCGTAATAGGCGTTGGCGCGGGCCAGCTCCAGTGCCACGTACATGTCGGCGAATTTGTGTTTGATGGACTGGAAAGACGCGATGGCACGGCCGAAGGCGTAGCGCTGTTTAGTGTAGGCGATGCCCATGTCCAGTGCCGCCTGGCAGCCACCGATCTGCTCGAAGGCCAGCAGTACCGCTGCCCGGTCCAGCAACTCCGCCAGTTCCGTGTCCCCGACGGGTTGGTCACCCAGGGGCTGTACCGGTACTCCGTCAAACGCCAGTCGGGCCAGAGCGCGACTGGGGTCCATGCTGTTCAGCGTTTCGCGCTGCACTCCAGGGTCTCCGAGTGTGACCAGGTACAGGCGAACCGCACCGTTGTCATCGCGGGCCGTCAGCACAGCGAAATCGGCGCTGTCGCCATCGGGTACCGGCAGTTTATCGCCAGTGAGCTTGCCTGCGCGGACCGAGGCTGCAACTGTCGGCGCTCCGAGGCCCTCATGCATGGCCAGTGTGCCGATCAATTCACCCGCCGCCAGTTTGGGCAGGTAGTGCTCCTTCTGTGCTTCGCTGCCCCAGCTTTTTACCGCCTCGGTGGCCAGGTACACGCTGGAGGAGAACGGGACAGGGGCCAGCGCACGGCCCAGTTCCTCGGCAATGACGCACAGCTCCAGGTAGCCCAGTCCCAGTCCGCCATAATTTTCCGGTATGGTCATGGCGGTCCAGCCCAGTTCGACAATTTTCCGCCACAGATCCCGGTCGAATGGGGTAGTCGCAGAGTCCAGCACGCCGCGCACGACGCTGGTCGTGCACTCCTGGCGTAGAAAATTGCGCGACTGGTCGCGAATGAACAGCTGTTCTTCGGAGAACTCGAAATTCATGTTGGGTTACCTGTGTTGCGATGATTTGGTGATTTGGGGTTACAGAAAAACTCTGTAATTTTTACTCTGGCCCCAAACGGGATGCCAATTATAGGGAAACGCGCTGAAATCGTGGCTCAACTAATTGGACCAGCGCACTAAACTCCCTCGGTGGCGGGCGAGCTGAGCAGCGTGGCCTTTAATTGCGCAATGTCCGCCACGGTAAGCCCAAGCCCCTCGCGTACATAGTTGTCAAAACTGCCCCATTTAGTATCAATTTCCGCGAAGGCCGCCTCCAGCCAGGCTTCCTCCACGCCCAGCAGTACGGCCAGTTTGTCAGCGGCCTCCTCACCCTTGAACACGCGCAGCAGCAATAGCTGGGACTTGCGCGATTCAAGGGCGTGCTGCCTGCTGGCCATGTAATCCTGCATGACCACATCCTGGGGGACGCCGAGAATGCGCAGCAGGATAGCAGCGGCAAAGCCGGTGCGATCCTTGCCGGCGCTGCAGTGCCAGGCGATGGGCGCGCCATCGGCTTCCAGTACCGTCTGCATAAACTGGCGAAATTGCGGCGTAAAGGTGCTGGCGAACTGGCGGTTGGCCTCCAGCATCAGTGCGTCGGGATCAAAACCGTCGAAATTCCCGGACTCGATGCGCGCCATAATTTCGCCCACCATGGCCTTGTTGCCCTCATCGAGCGTCGGAATCTCCACCACCTTGAACCCGTTCGGGTTGGGGAGTTGATCGGGTTCCTCTGCTTTCTCCGCAGCAGAGCGGAAGTCGATCAGCGTAGTGAGCTTGAGTTGTTCAATACTTCGCAAATCGGCTTTTGATGACTCCGCCAGACTGGCGGCGCGGTATAGCACTCCCCATTTGACCTGCCGACCGTCAACCGTGGGATAACCCCCGAGGTCGCGAAAATTGGTGATGCCCTCAAAGTTGAGCAGGCGGTGGGCCTCGCGCTGCTCTACCGGTAATGCGGCCGGAATGATCAGCGCAGGGGCGGGGACGAACTGGATGGCCGCAATGCCCAGCAGCGCCACCGTGCACACACTCCAGAACAGTTTTTTCATACTCGACATTGATTCCATGGGGCGTTGGAAAATTAGCGGGAAGCATAGCACCGAACGTGCGTGGGGCAAGCGCCACAGGGCCGGATGCAAACATCCAGTTTGCCAGCAAGGCCATGATTAACGATAATTACCAGCCTAACCGGCACCCAACAGGTCCACGCCATGGCATCCCTGCAAGATCAACTCCTCCAGGCCGGACTGGTCGATAAAAAGAAGGCGAAGAAGGTCGGCAAGGAACAGCGCAAGGAGGCCAAGGTGCGCCACAAGGGCCAGTCACGGCCCGATGAAAATAAGGAACAGGCCAAACGCGCCCTGCTGGAAAAGGCGGATCGAGATCGTCTGCTCAACAAACAACAGCAGGCAGAGGCCGACAGGAGGGCGATAAAGGCGCAGATTATCCAACTGATCCAGATGAACCGAATTGCGCGCGAGCGCGGTGAGCTTGCTTACCAGTTCAAGGATGGCACCACCATAAAGAAGATATATGTCACACAGCAGCTGCAAAAGGATTTGATCAACGGCCGCCTGGCCATCGCAAAATTGGCCAACGAGTATGAATTACTGCCCGCAGCGGCGGCGGAAAAAATAATGCAGCGCGATGCGAGCGTCATTGTGCTGCTCAATCGCGATGAGCGGGCGGCCATGGATGAGGATGACCCCTATGCCGACTACCAGATTCCCGATGATTTGATGTGGTAGCCAAAAATGCGTGGAGTTTGCAAAGCAGGCAGTTTATTCTTGCCGGATACCTGTCCCCGTGTTGTGTCCTGCCTTCCTGATTAGAGGTTCAGTATGTTGAGATGTGTCCTATTGTTGGTTGTCGCTGCGGTCTTTTCCGCTAGTGTCCAGGCAGAGCAGCCCTTGCGCCTCATGGCCAACACATCGCCGCCATATGCGGACGCGAGCTTGCCCGATCAGGGCCTTGCGCTGGAACTGGTCAAACATATTTACGCGGGCACGGACTACGCTCCGCAGATCACCATTGAAGACTGGTCCCAGGCACTTGAGGGAACGCGGGTGGGTGTTTACGATGCTTTGGCTTCCGTTTGGTATACCAAGGACCGCGAAAAAGATCTGCTGTACAGCGAGCCCTATCTGCGCAGTGAATTGCTGATGCTCAAACTGCGTACCAAGCAGGGCGTTTACCGCAGTGTGCAAGACCTCGCCGGGAGTCGCCTGGGGGTGAGGACGGATTACGCCTATGGGGTGGATTTTTCTGCGATACCCAATCTGCAACTGGTGCAGCAGGATGAACTCGCTCCGAATCTGCAAAACTTGCTCACTGGCAAGGTGGACTTTGTGATCGCTGACCAGCGTAGTGCCGCAATGGAATTGCATCAGTATTTCGCCGACAAGATCACCCAATTTGAAGTTGTAGACATGGATCTGCCGCCGGTGGAACGCTATGTCGCCGCCAGTCGCGCCTGGCCGGGCCATGAGAAAATGATTGCCGAGTTCAACCGCGTCACTGGCTGCAGCAAAAAAAGATGGCTCGCTGGAAGCCATTATCAAAAAATGGGATGCGCGCTACGCCGGCGTGGAATAGGCATACGGTTGAGCCAGGCGCTTAGGACCGGAGTTTACCGATGAGTACACAGCTGTCAGATTTGTTGCCCACGTTTCTGCTGGGCTTCAGTTCGCTGTTCCCCCTGATCAACCCGATTGGCACGGCTTTTATTATCCAGCCCTATTTTTCCGATCTCGATGATGCCGCAAGAAGGCGTTATGTGCTGCGTATAGTGCTGATCTGCTTCGTGATGGGCGTGGTTGCGCTGCACCTGGGCAGTTTCGTGCTGAAATTAATGGGTGTGTCCATTCCGGCAACCCAGACGGCGGGCGGCATCGTTATTGCGATACTCGGTTTCAATCTGCTGAACAGCGCGGCGACCAGCTAGTACGGACGTGGTTGCCGGGACCAAAATCGATGACAGCATCTTTTACCCATTGTCCTTCCCGCTCACCCTCGGTCCGGGCGGCATATCCACCCTGATCGCTTTGAGTGCCCACGTACACAGCCAAACGGGTAATTGGCTTTCTCCCAAAATGACGGCAATCACCTTGTCCTTGCTCGTTGTTCTGGTGATCGCCTATTTCTGTTTTTTCAATGCGACCAGGCTAGTGCGAAGGCTGGGCGCCAACGGCAGCCAGGTGGTGAACCGCATGATGTCCTTTCTGGTGTTCTGCATCGGCATCCAGATGGCGTTCACGGGTGTAATGGCGTTAATCAAGGCCGCCACCTGAGAACCAGTGACGGGTCCGATTAATCATCGCGACCAGCGATAACATCACGGGAACCTCTACCAGAACGCCGACAACCGTCGCCAATGCGGCGCCCGAATTGAGTCCAAACAGCGAGATCGCCACCGCAACCGCCAGTTCAAAGAAGTTGGACGCGCCGATCAGGCACGCAGGTGCGGCAATAGTGTGCGGCAAGCGCAGCGCCCTGGCACCCACATAGCCTATGGCAAAAATCCCATAGGTCTGGATCAGCAGTGGTATTGCAATGAGCAGGATGGTTTGCGGTTGGCCGATGATTTTCTCGGCCTGAAAGCCAAACAACAGTACAACAGTGCCTAACAAGCCGATCACAGACCAGGGCTTCAGTGCGTGCACGAAAGACTCAACGCGGTGCCCATCGCTGCCACTCTCTAATCGATGCCGGGTGAAAGCTCCCGCGATCAGCGGCAGCAGAACATACAGGACGACGGAGAATAGCAGCGTTTCCCAGGGCACCTCAATGTCGCTGACCCCGAGCAGGAACGCCGCAATCGGAGCGAATGCAAAGATCATCACGATATCATTCGCCGCCACCTGCACCAGTGTGTAATTGGGGTCGCCCCTGGTGAGTTGGCTCCACACAAATACCATGGCGGTGCAGGGCGCAACGCCCAGCAGGATCATGCCCGCGATGTACTCGGTGGCGGACTGGGGGTCAACCCAATCTACAAAGAGGATTCTGAAGAAGAGCCAGCCCAATGCGGCCATGGTGAATGGCTTGATCAACCAGTTCACCACCAGGGTCAGGATGATGCCTCTAGGTTTCTTGCCCACATCCCTGACGGCGGAGAAATCGATCTGCACCATCATCGGATAGATCATGATCCAGATGAGCAGGGCCACGACGAGATTGACATGCGCGTATTCGAGACCGGCGATCAATTGAAACGAATCGGGAAAAAAATTGCCCAGCGCAACGCCCAGTAGTATGCAAAGACCCACCCAGAGAGTGAGATAGCGTTCAAATATGCCCATCAGCCTTGTTCCCCAATGTCGTTTAAAAGCAGCGTCAACTGCCCGCCCGTCATGCTTTCGAAGGGTAGTTCCAGCAATCGACCGATGCGCTGCTCTATCTTCGCCATCACCTTTGCAAATGCGTCGTCTATGTCCGTGACGGAGCTAGTGAAGTGAGAGGGATCTGTCAATCCCCAATGGGCCTTGAGCGCCTGTCCGAGCCAAACCGGACAACTTTCCCTAGCTGCGCTATCGCAGACCGTGATGACCACATCAGGATCGAATGGTCTGACTGCCTCAATACTCTTACTGTGTAAGCCCGTGGTGTTATAGCCGTGTTGATGGAGAAACTGCAGAGTCAGGGGATGAACCTTGGCCGCAGGGCTGGTGCCGGCGCTTGCCACATCAATGCGCCCGGCTGCGAGGCGGCGCGTGACGGCTTCGCTCAGAATACTGCGGCAGGCATTATGGGTACACAGATAGAGCAGTTTCATGGCTTCAGTAACAACCTCCCCCTTTGCAAGTCATGCGGCTTCAGCTACGATCGCTGTAACATTCCTTTTGCAGGATATTCCAATTAATGCATATAGAGCAAGCGCAACTTTTTTCTGTTCTTAGCAACCAGATTCGACTGCGCTGCCTTTACCTGCTCGCGGTAAATGGCGAGGTGTGTGTATGTGAAGTAGTCGATGCCCTGCGTATCACGCAGCCGTCTGCATCGAAGTCGCTGATTAGCCTGAAGATGGCAGGGCTTGTGAGTGATCGCCGCGAGGCTAACTGGATCTATTACAGTCTCAGGAGTGACCTACCCGACTGGGTCAACACGATTGTGCGCACCACTGTATCCGAGTTAGGTGCCGCCAGGGCCTGTGTCGCGGATGAGCGGCGATTCAAGCGTCTGGTTGTCAGGCCAAGACGTATCGCCTGCCCCTAGTTAAGGACAGTATCGAGCGGAAAAAAGCCGTTCCGCTCTACCGTTCCGGCCATAAAATCCAGCTGATTTGTGCACAAGCCTTCTGGATTTTTGCCCATCGTTGCAGGTCGAGGGTGAGGTGCGCTGCGGCGCAGGTGGGAAACGCGGCTATCGGCTCCCCTGTCAGCCAGCACAGGGTCTCGTGCATGGCCGGATTATGGCCCACGACCATCACATCGGTCAGATTGCTATCCAGTTGCCGGATGGCTTGCAACAGTCCGTCGCGTTCGAAGGTATAGAAGGCCTGGTCGAAGACGAGTTTCGCATCCTGTGCCGGTAAGGTAAGCAACATCCTTGTAATCGTTTCCCGCGTGCGGCGGGCGGGGCTCGCGAAAATCGTTGTGAAAGTAGTGCCGCGTGCCCTCAGCGGCAGGGCCATGGCCGCGGCATCGCGGCGGCCCCGTTTGTTGAGGGGGCGTTCTATATCCGTGAGGGTCGGGTCCTGCCATGAGGATTTGGCGTGGCGCAGCAGAGTCAGCGTGCGTGCACTCATAGCAGGGCCCTCACTTGATCATCTACGTGGATCAGGAATTGTGCCAGCGTAGCACGCTGCGCGATACAGTGTTGTGCCAGTTCATACGCCCGGGTGAGAAACTCCTGTTGCAAGGTCGCGGGCAGATCCAGTTTTTTGGCAAGAGACGCCATTACGCGAAAATCCTGCACGTCACCCAGCATGTCCTGCCATTGTTTGAGTGTTTCCTGTTGTGGTGACAGCGACATATCATTTTTCAGTAGCTCCAGCAGGTAACGGAGCTTTTTGTAACTGATGCGCAAACCATGCAGGCTTTTTAAGTCAGTGGCGTCTGCTCTCAGCAGGCATTCCTGCGTGTGATACAGACACGTTTTCCAGCGCATTTCAAAAACGTCTTGCAATTTTTCCGACACACTTGGGTGCGTCATAAGGGATATTTCGGTGGCGGCAATGGCTTGCAAAAATCGCGGAGTCTGCAGGGTGGGAGCATAGTCCAGCCAACGTTGAGTCGCCTTTGCGAGCGGCTTTTCGAGGGTAGTAATCACCAAAGAAGGCTGCATCAATTGCTGTTGCAGGAGGTGTTCCTGCAGCTGCTCCAAATCCCGCAGGCGGTCCAGTGCGTCAAGGGCATCTTTTAGAAAGGGCTTCCAGCGTTTCGCCGGACTAATGGTTTCTAATAAAGCATCGCATGCCAGCATTTCCCGGCAAGCGATGCGAAAATCGTGAATGTTTTCTGCCGTGATAGTGGTCTGCAACCTATGCAGTCGTTTGCGAAAGCGCTTCAGGCGTTGTTGCAGGGCCGGTTGGAGATTCATTTTTGGATGCGCATAATACTCTCCCGCAATCCCATCCTGTCTATGGCGCAGATACCTCAGAAGCGGATTTGATTGGCGTGAACTATCCGGTGCGGGCTAAAATTACTTCTTTTTAGCCTTCTTTTGATCGAGCAAATCTTCAGCCAAATCAGCAACCTTGTGGTTAATGTCACGGATGAGCTTGTAGATTGCGCCGATGGAACTGTCCTGTACCTTCTTCACATGTTCTGCAGTATCACCGAGCCCCAGACTCTCAAGCATGGTGACAGGAAGATCCAGAATAGCGCGATTGATTTCCTCTGCTGTATTCGCGCCCTTATCTATAATGTCTTCTACCAATCGCGCCAATCTCGGCTCATCGCTGGCTTTTCGTTTGCTCACTTTTGGTTTGCTCGCTGCTGCTTTGCTCATGATGTTCACTCCTTCTCCGTGCGCAGGCCTACCCCGCAGGTTCTTGATACTACGTTCCCACGTCATCTGGCCATGACACAGAACAACAAACGTTAAGATAAGGTGCCCAAGAACAAGTTCATAACCCGCCAACCCTGTTGGCCAGTGCCATGCCTAAGAGCATGGCAGTCACAAAGACAGCAGTTTTCCAGTCCAGGTACAGCAGTGCAGAGATTGCAGGGCCGGGGCAGTAGCCATAGATTCCCCAGCCGATGCCAAAGATCGCGGCGCCGCCCAGCAAGCGGCCATCGATGCTCTTGTTCAACGGCAGCGAGAAACTTGCCGACAGCAAAGGCTTGCCGCGCCGCAATACCAAGGGGAACGCCAACAGGGTGACGCAGACGGCGCCACCCATCACAAAGGCCAGGTCTGGCACCCAGCTGCCGGACACATCCAGGAAACCGAGCACCTTCGCCGTATCCGTCATACCAGAGACGGCCAGACCGACACCAAACACCAGGCCACACAGCAGGGCGATCACGTTTTTCATTTACAGCCCCCCCAGCACATGGCGCAAGACATAGACGGTGGCGATACCGCTGGCCATGAAGGTGAGGGTGGCGATAATGGAGCGTGGTGAGAGTCGGCCGATGCCGCATACTCCGTGACCGCTGGTACAGCCTGAGCCCAGCTTCACGCCGAAACCCACCAGCAGCCCGCCGATAACTGCGTGCCACCATTGCAAAGGGCTTGGCGCGGGGTAGGGCGTGCCGGTTACAGTGTGATACAGCACAGGTCCAACCAGGAGGCCGACGATAAACAGCCAGCGCCAGCTGTTGTCGGGTTGCGCGGATACCGCGCCCCAGACAATTCCGCTGATGCCGGCAATACGCCCCAAAAATAACAGCAGGGCGACGGCCGAGGCGCCGATTAGCACCCCGCCAATGAGTGGAGTGGTGTAGGCGAACATTGGTCTTCTACCTCAAGTTAAGCCATCAACGATTTTCATAGCGGTTCAGGTCAAAGATACCCGCTTCGCGCGGGTAGTACTTCTGGTAGTGGGTGTGCAACGTGTCGGACAACGGCCAGAACCTGCTGTCAGTGCGACGTACACCGTAACGTGATACGAGGTTTGCGTAATCCGCCGCGCTGCGCATCGACTGCATGTCCTGCACGAAATCATCCAGATCCTGGTCCTGCACCTGGAAAAATGCGTTGGGATAGGCACCGATGAAACCCTTGACCACGGTCAGGTAGTCTTCTTCCGGGATGCGTCGCTTTGCTTGCTTGAAAATCTGTGCGTTGTTGGAATAGCCGTCATTGTGCACGATGGTGTAGATGTGCTCCGCAGGGCCTGCGCCCAGCACCTCCACAAAGGATACCTCGGGCATCAGGCTGAACGGCGTGCCCTCTAGCGTCTGCAGTTTGTCAAAGCGTGGTTCATGTGTCAGGTAACGATGGGCCGCAGCGCCCGGAAGGCGTTGTTGCAACATGCCCAGCAGTTCCTGCTTGGGATCTGCTGTCTTATATTGAATATCCGAGGGGCGATCAAAGGCCGCGGAATCCGTCATCATGAATTTTTTGGCTTCATCTTCTGCATCCCGGTACCAGAAATCGCGCAGCACGGTGCGCTCCTCCGGGGGCAGGAAAAACAGAAAGTTCTGCTCGCCCTCCATGCGCAGGAAATCCATATACATGCGGGATTCAAGCTGGTGCGTCACAGTACCGAAGACATCGAAGCCCGCCACCAGCAGGTAGTGAATACGCTCCAGCAGCGAATAATCAATTACCCACGCGGTTTTGGGCGTCTGGCCGACAAACCCTTTGACCACCGAGGCGCTGTCCTCGTGCCGGAATACGGTGAGGGCGGCGTTGTCGTTGCGGCCGTCGCCATCCCAGATCAGATCCAGATTTACTTTGGTCCCATCCGGGCCGGTGGCCTGCTGGATATACTCCAGCTTGGCCTTGAGGAATTTCAGCTGTTCGCGTGAATAGCCGCGCCACTCGATCAGGGAGAGCAGCGCATCATCGGGCTTGTCGTTGGGCAGGCGCAGGTTCTTGCTCTCCCGCGCCAGAAATTCGGCGCTTTCTACAGCGCTCTCCCGGTCGGGGTTGAGGAAGACCACCCAGAAGTGGTCGTCGATCACGTTCAGCGCCACCTGGCCACGGCACACCGGACCCTTGATGAATCCCATCACGGTGAATTGGGCTTCATCCAGCATGAATTTATAGCGCGCAGTCTCGGGTAATTCGCGAAATGCGATAAAGGGATTGGTGGCATCGTCCGTCTGGTAGGCGGGCAGGGCAGTGACGTTGTAGTCGGCATCGAGAAAAAGTGATTGCCAGCGCTGCATGCGCGCCGCATTCAGCGCATAGGGCATGTGCCGCTTGTCCAGTACCGCAGTGCGCAGGGGTTGCAGGCGATAGTAGAATGCAGACTGCCCCGGATCATCGTAGGGACGCCGGGTAGCAATGATGTCGATGGGCTGTCCCGGTGGTGTGCGCGAACGTACCAGATTGTAGTAGCGACTGTTCTCGCCCAGCTCGGAGAAATACAGGTTGCCGATAAACAGGTGCTCGTACATGTAGCGCGCCATCAGCCGCTGCTTCAGGCTGTCGCCGTTGAAAAAAGCCTCCCAGCGCTGCACTTGCTTAGCCTCTGCAGTAGGGGGCGGTGCGATCGGTACGCCGGGGGTGCCTTGGCTCACCCAGTTGGTTAGCGTGGCATGTTCATCCTTGCTCAGGCCCGGCAAGCCGTAGGGCATGCCCCACAGCGGATGGTCGGCGGCAAATTTGTCGAAGTCCTCGGGCTTGGTGCACTGCTGTTCGCGGTCCAGGCCCAGGGTGATGGAGTCCGGCAGTAGTTCACCAGCGGGCAGGGGGTGCTGCTGTTTCAATGCCAGCATGCGGGCCAGCACACCCTGGTCGGGTGTCTGCTCATTCAGTACCGGGTAAAAGCCCTTGGCGCGCCATTCCTCGACCGTCTGCGCATCCACGAACAGACGCGTCGGGCTGGCGGCGGTCAAGCGCCCCCCATCGTAGACCATCTCCTTGCTGGCGCCCCGCTGCACGCCGGCCCAGGCGTCCAGTTTCAATTGGCAGGGCGCATCGTAGCAGCCATGGCAGACCATGCAGCGCTGTTCCACGATGGCCTTAACCTTGGGCGGGTAATCGCTGTCGGCAAATGCCGAAAGAGAGAGCATCAACGCTGCGAATACGAGGGTAATTCCGGGGAGTATTTTCATGGCGAAATTTTGCGGGTTTGATGGGATGAATGCAACCGCCTGCGGTACAGTTTACCGTTATCATCGCGGGGCAGGCTGGTGACAAGATCGATACTGCGCGGGCATTTGAAGTGGGCAATGCGGTCGCGACAGTAGTTGATCAGCGTCTGCGCAAATGCTTCTGCCTCATCTGGCAATTGTTCCACCTGCACCACCGCTTTCACTTCCTCACCCCATTCCTCGTTCGGGATGCCAATGACGGCCACGTCCTTTACTGCCGGATGCTGCAACAGCACGGCTTCCACTTCTGCCGGGTAGATGTTGACGCCGCCACTGATGATGACGTTGGCGCTGCGGTCAGTGACAAACAAAAAGCCGTCCTCATCCAGGTAGCCGATATCGCCCACGGTGAAATGTGTATCGCGGCGTGCGCTGGCGGTTTTGTCTGGATCATTGAGGTATTCAAAATCCAGTTCGCCTGCGCCCTTGAGGTAGATATTGCCCACTTGGCCGGGTGCGCAGGCATGGCCAGCGTCATCGAGGATGCGCACGTGGTCGGGCGATGGCGGTTTGCCGACGGTGCCTGGTTTCTGCAACCATTGCTGTGGACTGCAGGAGGCGCCGGAGCCTTCGGTGGCAGCAAAATACTCCCACAGTATCGGCCCGAACCAGTCCATCATGTCCTGTTTCGTCGCCACCGGGCAGGGTGCTGCACCGTGCAGGATGTACTGCATGGAGGAGACATCCGCGTTGCGGCGCACTTCTTCGGGCAGGCGCAGCAGGCGATGAAACATGGTGGGTACCATATGGGTGTGGGTGATGCGATGTTGTGCAATCAGCTGCAGCGCTTCCTGTGCGTCCCACTTTTCCATGATGACAATGCCAACCCCCTGGCTGAGCGGCATGCTCAGTGAAAAACTCAAGGGGCCGCCATGATAGAAAGGACCGGTGCACAGGTTGAGCTGGCCGGTGCCCGCCTGATAGCGGGGCGCCAAGTTGATCGCTTCCAGTTGTGTCGAATAGTTGGGCTGGCGCACCACGCCCCGCGGCCGGCCGGTGGTGCCGGAGGTGTACAGCATGCGCGCACCCAGTTGTGGCGCATCGATATCGCTATTGTCGTGCAGTGCGAGCACTGCATCGTAAGCCTCGAAACCAGGGACAGCACCGCCGAGTGACAAGCTGATCTCAACCCCGGGACAGCGGGCGGCGGTCTGCTCCATCAGCGGCGCGAAGCGCACGTCGCCGATCAGGGCCCTGGCCTGGCAGTCATTGACGATATAGGCTATTTCGTCAGCGCTCAGGTAGCGATTGACAGGGGTATAGCGCAGGCCGCTGCGGGTGCAGGCGAAAACGATTTCGGCGAACTCGGGCCGATTGCTGGCGACCACCGCGACCGAGTCACCCGCGCGGAGCCCGCCCTTGTGCAGCGCGCGGGCCAGTCGATTGGCGTTGGCGTTCAACTCGAAAAAACTGCGCTTGCCGCCGGGTGAAATAATAGCAGGTGCGTTTGGTGTGTAGCGCGCCCACAGGGCGATCGACATGCCGGTCGCTGCCGCCAGCGCGCGCTCCTCTGCACTCGGCAGTGCCGGTGCGCTCACAATATACCTTGCTGCATTGCGTGCGTAGTCCTGTCTCAGAGCGCCGCGCGGCCGCCGCGCAACAGTTTGCCTGGCAGTTCGCGAACGCCCACCTGATCCCTGCCATGGCGACGCAGCACCACGCCGTTGACGATCACGGCATCAATACCTATGGCCTCACAGATCAGGCGCTCGCCACCGCCGGGAAGATCCTGTACGCGGCGCAGTGGGCCTGCCCCCACTGTGGCCGGATCGAACACCAGCACATCGGCCGGACGGCCCACTGCCAGCAAGCCACGGTCGGTCAGGCCGACCAGTTGCGCCGGACGTTGGGTGAGCGCGTGAATGGCGCGCGGCAGGCTCATCACACCCTTGTCGCGCACCCAGTAGCCCAACAGGTGGGTGCCATAACAGGCATCGCAGAGCTGGTCGGCATGCGCCCCCGCATCGGACAGCGTGATAACCGTGTGTTCGTCGGTGATGAGTTCCTCTACACCCGCCTCATTGTGGTTGAGGAAGCCAAAGCGGATGCGGCTTTGCAGTTGCGTTTCTATGGCCATATCCAGGGCCAGGTCGATCGGGTCCACACCGCGCGCAGCAGCGACGGTGGCCAGCGACTGGTTCTCCAGCGCAGGGTCGGGATCGTAGCGGGAAATTTCGGCGCGTTGCGCCCAGCCGGCATTCACGTTTTTGGCGTCCGCGGCGGATTCACCCTTGAAGCTGGCGCGAAAGTTCGGGTCTGCATAGGCGGCGAGTTTTCCATCAGCCTGTGCCTGCATGATCGTTTTAAAGGGGCCGAGCAATTCGAAGGGGTAGGGCTCATTGAAATTGAAATCGAACATAATAGGACGACAGGCGACCTGCGGCACGATGTTCAGTCCGGCGGCCTGTTGTTGCGCGGCACTGTCCAGATAGCGCCGGTGGGAGCCGGGCCCCACCATGTCGGCCAGCAGGGCGGTCCAGGTGATGGCAACACCGTGGCGGGTCGCCAGTTCGGTAAAGTGCTTGTCGGTCAGGCTCCTGCCCATGGCGGCCTGGAAAATTCCGCGGCCACTCTCGGCCATGGCGCCGACCAGCGTGTCGATTTCCGTGAAGGACGCGAGGCGACTGGGCACCGGTTTGCCCCCGTCGCCGTGATGCGTTGCCGCCTGCGAACTGGAAAAACCGATGGCGCCGGCAGCCATTGCCTCGCGCACCAGGTCGGCCATAGCCTCTATTTCTGCCGTCGTCGCTGCGCGCTCGGTCGCCTCTTCGCCCATCACCCACAGGCGGATGGGCGTATGGCCCACGAGGGCGGCGACATTGATCGCGCTGCCTTTGTCCTCCAGCAGCGCCAGATAATCCGGGAATGTAGTAAAGGGCCAGTCATCGCCGAGGCCAGCATGGAGCGCGTCGAAGGACATACCCTCCACTTTCTCCAGCGTCCGCATGGCGGTGTTGCGGTGCTCAGGGCGCATGGGCGAGATACCGAAACCGCAGTTACCGACCACGGCGGTAGTAACGCCATGCCAGGGCGAGATGCTGAGGCTGCGATCCCAGATGATCTGGGCGTCGTAGTGAGTGTGGATGTCGATAAAGCCGGGGCAGACGATGCATCCAGTTGCATCAATGGTTTGTGTGGCAGAATCGGGTGCCGCACCCAGTGCCACGATGCGGCCGTCGACAATGCCAACGTCGCCCCGAACGCCCTGCGCGCCACTGCCGTCGATGACAGTGCCATTGACGATCTTCAGGTCGTAGCTCATGCGCGATTCTCTGCAGCTAACTGGCCAGGGCGATGTCAGCGACCTGCTCGGGCACCGTCATGCCAAACAGTTCGACACAGTTGTCGCGCAGAATACGGCGGCATTGTTGTGCAGTCAGGTGCGCCATGTGCTTATTCACCAATTCCTGCGACAAGGGCCAGGTGGAGTCGGAGTGGGGAAAATCGTTGGCCCACAGCAGGCGCTCGACGTTCAGTTGGTCAGTCATGTGCAGCGCCGTCCAGTCATCCTGGAATGTCATGTAGACATTCTCGAAAAAATACTCTGAAGGCAGTTGCGTCAGGGCCGGTGCCTTGTTCCAGAAGCGGTGCCGATTATAAATATGGTCCATGCGGTAGGCGTAGTGGGGCGCCCAGCCAGCATCCGCTTCCACGCAGACCACCCTGAGCGCCGGGAAGCGGTCAAATACGCCGGAATAGATCAGCATCCCGATGATGTCCTGGCAACTGCGAATCACATTGAGCAGGGCGTTGATTTTGGGTCCGCGATGGCCACTGTAGGACGTGTTGGTGAGTATGTGAAAACACAGGGGCAGGCCCAGTTCTACTGCCGTGGCCCAGAGCCTGTCGTAGGCGGGGTCGTCGTAGTCTGCGGTGCCGGGCATGCCCGACATCATCACGGCCTTGAAACCCATGTTACTGATTTCCACCAATTCCGCCGCGCCCGTATCGGCATTCTTAACGGCGGCCAGTCCAGCGCCGTACAGGCGGTTCGGTGAATGGCTGCAATAGTCGCGCAGCCAGCGGTTGTAGGCGACCATGCAGGCGTGCCGATAGTCCAGGTCTTCATGACCGCAGATCGGCATACCGACTGTGGCGAATAACATTTCCGCCGCCACCCCGTCCCGGGCCTGGTCCGCCAGTCGGCGGCTGGGATCCCAACCGGAGCGGTGCCAGTCCTTGAAATCGCGGCCGGCAAAGGTCATCTGGTGGGATTCCTCGCCCGCCGCCGCGACCAGCCCCATGGGCACGGACATATTGCTGAGACCGGGAATGATATAGAGATCACCGCGTTTGTCGTCGTGCTGGATATGCGGTGCACGGTCGCGATAGGCCGGATCAATGTAATCCGTGTAACAGTTTGGCGGCTCGGTGACGTGCGAGTCGGCGGAGACAAAGCCATAATTGAAGGCTGACGACATACGTTATTGCTCCAGCTACAGAACGCGGTGAGGGTGTAACCAGAGCGCTGCAGTCCTGGAGACAGCGCAGCGCGGGATTACTTTCTCGGTTGTAAGGAGAGTATAGCCGTACCTTGGCGCTAACGACTACCTGTTCATGCCGCGTGAATTGCCACCACTTTGGGAGCCAACCTGTTTTTAAAATCCTCGGCAATATGGTCGCCCAGCCGGGTAAGATAGGCGCCGCCGCCGCCCAGCGTCAGTTCCAGTTGCTTGGCCCACAGGCAATAGCGAAACAGCGGATAATCGCGATCAACCCCAATACCTCCATGCAGGTGCTGTGCGGACTGGCTGACCCGATGGGCGACATCCGTGGCCCAGATTTTGGCGATCAGCACCGCTTCACCGGCGTCAAGCTGCGCGCTCAGCACAGAGGCCGCCTGTTGACAGGCGAGGCGCAGGTTTTCCACATCGATGTAGGCGTCTGCGGCGCGGTGTGAAACGGCCTGGAAGGTCGCGATGGCGCGGCCGAACTGCACTCGCTCAGAGGTGTAAGCGGCGGTCATCTTGAGCATGGTCTCAGTGACACCCAGCGTCAGCACGCTGTTTGCCACGAGGGTATGGTGCAACATTGACTGCACCGCGCGGCGGGCGTTGGGGCCGCGCGCAATAATATCACCCGGTGTTACAGAGGCCCCATCAAAATGCAGGCTGTACTGCGGCTCACCAGTGGTGACGTGCTGCGGCACCAGGCTTACCCCGGCTACCGTGGGGTTGATCGCCAGCAGCACCAGTTCCCCGTCGAGCTGCGCCGACAGCAGTATTGCGCTGGAGCGGTCAGCGCAGACCACCATGTTCTTGCCACCATGGAGCGCCCACGCGCCATCTGTCTCCTCTAACCGGGTCGCGGGGTGTAAGGGGTCATCGCCACCGGCTTCGGTCAGGGCAGCGGTGATGAGCAACTTGCCACTGGCCACGCCGGGCAACCATTGCTCACGCTGCGCTGGACTGCCGAATTGCTGTAAGGTCAGGGCAGCGCTGGCCAGCACGGGGACCACGGGAACGGCCGCGACCGTCTTACCGACCTCCTCGAGCAGCAGGCACAATGTCTCGAAGTCGAAACCCATGCCACCGTGGGTCTCGGCGATGGCAGTGCCCAATAGTCCCGCTTCCGCCAGTTGCTGCCACAGTTTTTCGTCAAAGCGTTCCTCGCCGGACTCAATATTCTTGAGTCGATCAACCGTAACCTCCTGTACCAGGATTTGAGCGGCCAGTTTCTGTACGTCCTGCTGTTCTTCCGATAGTGAAAAATCCATGTGTTGTCCCCCTTAACGGTA
This sequence comes from uncultured Gammaproteobacteria bacterium, assembly GCA_963747995.1. Classification (GTDB taxonomy): domain Bacteria; phylum Pseudomonadota; class Gammaproteobacteria; order Pseudomonadales; family Halieaceae; genus Marimicrobium. Next base: position 347,985 of record CAVVHD010000011.1, read on the forward strand.
ACGTGGCATTAATAGGCCGGCAGCGGCCACGATATCGCGCTGCACCTCGTTGGTGCCGCCACCAAATGTCAACACGGAACCGGAGCGATAGCGATGCTCCAGGGTCCCCTGCAATACAGCGCCCTCGGAATCGCTGCACAGTGTTCCGGCCTGCCCGACAATCTCCAGCAACAGACGCCATGCCTCCACAAAAAATTCCGAGCCGTAAATCTTCGCGGCCGAAGCCTGGGCCATGCCAAGGCTGGCGTGGCTCATGCTCCAGGCCTGCTTAAAGCAAACCAGGCGCAGGATTTCCAGTCCCGCTTTGACGCGCGCCAGGTTGTTGCGCACCCAGGGCAGGTCAATCACCTTTCCGTCCGCGCCACCTGCGTCGGTCAGTGCCGCCCAGGTCGCCACGCGTTCATACAGCAACTCGCAGGGGCCGTGATTTACCAGGCTGAGACGCTCGCGGTTCAGTTGCGCTGTGATCATTTGCCAGCCCTGGTTGAGGGGTCCTACCTGCCACTTGTCTTCCAGTTCGATGTTTTCGTAGTAGGTAGCATTGGTTCGTACGCCCAGCGTATGGATGGGGGTAAAGCTGAATCCTGCCGCTGACGTTGGTACGAGAAACATGGAAATGCCATGGTGTTTCTTGGCCGCGTGCGGGTCGGTACGCGCGGCCAGCCACACGTAGTCGGCAACATTGCCGTAACTGGTCCAGATTTTCTGCCCGTTGATCACCCATTTGTCGCCCTTGCGCTCGGCACGTGTGGTCAGGGACGCCAGATCGGTGCCTGCAGCCGGTTCTGAGTAGCCGATAGCGATAATGCACTCACCACGCAGTATGGGGTCCACTACCGCGTTGCGTATCTCATCACTGGCCACATTGGCCAGTACCGGGCCCACACCATCGGTGGTCAGGAAGGGATAGGGAAAGCCTGCGCGAATCACCTCGTCACAGAAAATGTACTGCTCTATCGGTCCGGCGTCCTGTCCTCCATACTCTTTAGGCCAACTGCGTACGATCCAGCCATCGGCACCCATCTGTCGCAGGGCCTTGCGGTGCAATGGTCCGCCGCCCTCGCGCTGCTCACCGCGCAGTTCCTCGCACAATGCAGGGCTCATCAGGCTGGTCATGTAATGGCGAATTTCATCGCGCAAGGCCAACTGTTCCGGGGTCAGGGCAATGTTCATTAAATTCTCCAGCGCGCGTAACACAATGACACAGTACTAGTTCGAGACTGTACGCACTTTGCTGCTGTTTGGACTAGCGCAGTGCAAAGAAGCGTACAGAGAGTCAATTAGTTGAACTGCAAGCACTGCAGCGCAACAGGGCGCCTGCGTGCCGCGCCGCTGGCGGTGTGTGAACGCCTTGTGGTAGGCTCGGGTAGAACGCGCAGGCTGCGTCAGTTCAAGGAGAATTTACCGTCAGAAAACTAATTTTGGCTCTGATCGCTGTCCTGCTAACGGCCTGTCTCGGTCATCCCGAGTCGGTTACACCTGTGCAGGCCTTTGATATTTCCAGGTATCTTGGAACCTGGTACGAAATCGCGCGCCTGGATCACTCCTTCGAGCGAGGGCTGGACCAGGTAACCGCCGAGTACGCACTGCGTGAGGACGGTGGTGTCAGCGTCACGAATCGGGGCTTCCTGACGGGCGAAAACCGTTGGAAAGAAGCACAGGGTAAGGCCTACTTTGTAGAACAACCGGATGAAGGCTACCTGAAGGTCTCGTTCTTCGGTCCTTTCTATGGCTCCTATGTGATCTTTGAACTGGATAAGGAGCACTACCAATATGCCTTTGTGGCTGGCCCTGATACGTCCTACCTGTGGTTGCTATCGAGAACGCCAGAGGTTGATCCGGCTCTGCTCGCCCGGTTTATCAAGCAGGCCGGGAGTCTTGGTTTTGATACAGGCAACCTTATTTTCCCGAAGCAGAAATAAACACCCGTCTGGCGCTATGCTGGTTTATAGTTGGCTTTAAAATTGGCGCTTATCTGGAGCTGTCATGGCGTTCCCTGAGTACAGCGCCACCGCGAATGATGATGTGGGCCTGGATCACGAGCGCCTTGCGGACCTGCGCAATCGTGTGCGGCACGCCATCGACAAAGGCCCACTACCGTCCATCCAGATTGCGCTTGCCAAAGACGGCAAACTTGCGCTGTTTGAAACCTTTGGCGCGGCGGATAATAACACGCGCTACAACATTTTTTCCTGCACCAAGCCGGTGGTGGCGTCTGCCATCTGGCGCCTGATGGGGGAGGGTTTGATTGAGATCGACCGACCCGTGGCCGACTATATTGAGTCCTTTGCTGCAAACGGCAAACAGGCGGTGACGGTAGAGCAGGTGCTGTGCCACACGGCGGGACTGCCCCGGGCGCCCATGGCGGCACCTGACTGGTGGACGACTGCGGGGCGGCTGGAGCGAATGTGTCAGTGGCGCCTGAACTGGGCGCCTGGAAGCCGGATGGAGTACCACGCGCTCTCTGCTCACTGGGTGCTGGCACAGCTGATCGAATGCGTCACTGGCAGGGATTATCGGGAGTATATCCAGTCGAGCATCATCGAGCCTCTGGGTCTGGCCCGCCTGCGCCTCGGTGTGCCACACGCTGAGCAGTGCGATATCGCCACGCTACAACAGGTGGGTGAACCGCCTGCTGCACAGGAACTCAAGGCGCTTTTTGGTGCCGCCATTGAATGGCCGAATACCGTGGATGACTCCCTGCTGCAGTTCAATGAGCCTGAGGTGCGCGCCCTCGGAGTGCCCGGCGGTGGTGCGGTGTCCACGGCGGCGGATCTGGCGTTGTTTTATCAGGGCCTGATGCGCAATCCGGGTGAGCTCTGGTCGCCACAAGTGCTAAGGGATGCGATTGGCAGGGTGCGTGTCGATTTCCCCGATCCCATCACCGGTGCACCGGCCAACCGTGGTCTGGGAGTGGTCATCGCCGGCAGCGGCAAATACCTGCCCTACAGGGGTATGGGCGCGAATGTATCCGCGCAAGCGTTCGGGCACCAGGGCGTCGGTGGACAGGTGGCCTGGGGCGACCCGGTCAGCGGCATTTCATTTTGTCTGCTGACCAACGGGCTCGATGCAAACCCGCTGCGCTCTGCCCAACTGTGCGCGGCAAGCAGCAATCGGGCCGGAGCCTGTCTGGCAAAATAACGATGAGAAGCGGCGACTAATGACCACGCAAAAGCCACCCATCAAGAGTTTCAAGCAGGTACGTGCCGAGCAGCTTGAATACAACGCCAAGCGTGAAAGCGGCTACCGGGAACGCGCCCTCAAACTTTACCCATGGATTTGCGGCCGTTGTGCGCGCGAATTTGAGCGCAAAAATCTGTCCGAGCTGACTGTGCACCACCGGGATCATAATCACGACAACAACCCGGGCGACGGCAGCAACTGGGAGTTGCTTTGTATCTATTGTCACGATGAAGAACATACCAAGTTTGAAAATCTCGTGCGTTATGGCAGTACGAGCTGATAAAGGACCGGCACGCAGCTACCTATAATCCATTCGCAGACTTAAAGTCGAAAATGGAAGGCAAGGAGTAATGCACAAATAGTCGGTAATGGCTGCTGTATTTCACACCCATGATTTACACTATGCTCGTATGTAACGTGTGATCAGAATAACCAGCGGTTAGCGAGCGAACGGCTCCAGCCCCTGACTGATGGAGTTTTTATGCGGAATATCTTCTTTGCCCTGGTTCTGCTGACTCTGGCAGCCTGCGGTGGAAAAACCAGTGAAGAGTATCTCGCCAGCGCGAAGGGCTATATTGCGGAGTCAGATAACCCATCGGCAACGATCGAGTTGCAAAATGCACTGAAGCTGGATGGCGCTTCAGCAGAGGCGCGCTGGCTGCTGGGCAAAATTTACCTCGATACCGGTGATCTTCTCACCGCAGAGAAGGAGTTGCAGCGAGCACAGGAGCTTGGCTGGAAGGCTGATGATGTGCGCCCGGCCCTGGCGATAACATTGTTAATCCAGGGTAAGAACGCTGATGTACTCAAGCTGGATTACCAGGACCTGAACTCCTCTGCGGCCTCCGCGCTGCTTGCCAGCCAGGCGCTTGCCCAGCTGGCCGAAGGACAATCAGACAGGGCTAGTGAATTGGCGGCTCTGGCACTGAGCAAAGAGCCGCAATCAGCGGATGCAAAACTGGCGCAGGCCACAATTTTCATACAACAGGATGACGCGACCGCTGCGTTGCCTGTGATCGAAACAGTATTGGAAGCGGCGCCCGAGAATGGACGGGCATGGCGGCTCAAGGGGCAAGCCCTGTTGCGCCTGCAGAAGTTCGAGGACGCGCGCAGCGCATTTGATCAAGCCATTGCGCACTCGGCAGTGGCGTATGTGTTTGCAGATCGCGCCGCACGGGCGCTCATCAACATGCAGTTGCAGGATTATGCAGCCGCCCAGGCCGAGGTCACGGAACTGTTAGTGTTATCCCCCTCAGACCCCACTGCGAACTACATACAGGGCTTGCTCTACTTTCAGAATAAAAAGTATCGCGATGCGATCACGAGCTCTGACCCTGGCTGTACCGGTTGCCAGGCAGTATCCGTTGACTCTGTACTTACCTGGGTGTGGCCTATCTGTTCGAGAAGGATGTGGATTTGGCCGCCAAGTTTGCGAGTCAGTTCGTTGCGCTGAGTCCGGAGAATGCCAGTGGCAGGAAGTTGTACGCCTCGACCCTGGTGCTGCAGAACAAGGCCAAGGAGGCCCAGGAGGTGCTGCGGACTGTACTGGATAACAATCCGGATGATGTCGGCGCGCTGAACATCATGGCCAACGCCTTGCTGCTCGATGACCAGGCGGACAGGGGACTGGTTCTGTATGCACGGATATCGCAGCTGAACCCTGAGTGGCACATTGTCCCGCTGCGGCTGGAGGCGGAACTCCTGGCCCCAACACCGGATGACGAGGCACTCCAGCCTCGTGAAACTGCGGCGGATAAGGATGCAAACTTTCCACAGACCGATATTTTGCTGATATTGAACAGTCTGGCGAAAAAGGATTTCCCTGCCGCGATCGAAGCAGCTAAATCCTACCAGTTTCGTGACATTGAGAGTCTCGCGCCCTACTACGTGCTGGGCAGGGTTTACCTTGCGGCTGGTCAGCCCGAAGAAGCCAAAAAGGTGTTTGAGCAGATACTGAAGCGCAAGCCGGGAGACCCCTCTGCCAGTCTGAGCCTGGCCCAATTGGCGTTGGAAGCGAAGAACCGCAGAACTGCGCGCAGATATTACAAGACTATTTTGGCCCAGCATCCGGATGACCTGGCCACACTGTTGCAACTGGCCGCCCTCGAGGCCAGGGAAAAAAATGCCGAGGCCATGGTTGCACGACTAAAGCGGGCGATCGAAGCGCACCCCACCGCACTGGAGCCGCGTTTGAGACTGGCGGGCTATTACATTGGAACCGGGAGTCCGGATAAGGTCACATCCTTGTTTGCGACGCTGGATGAATTACAGCGACGGTCACCCTCGGTGCTTGAATTGACCGGCCTGGCGCAACTAGCGCAGCAGGAAAACGCCAGTGCCCTTGCGACTTTTCAACAATTAGTCAATACCAAACCCGCATCAGCCCATAACCATTTTTTGCTGGCGATGGCAGTCGGCAAAACAGGCGATGAAAAGAAAGCGAGGGAGGAATTGGCCGAAGCGATCAAGCTTGATGCGAATCATGTGCCTGCGTTGCTTGCCCTGGCTAGAGTCGCGATCAGTGATGGTGAAAAAGAGCAGTTCGCGCAGTACCTGACGACACTCGTCAAGCTGGCGCCGGAAGCCCCCGATGTATTGCGTCTGCAGGCACTGTCTGAAGCGCAGAACGGGAATGCAGCTGAGGCGTTGGCGTTGGCGCAGCGTGTGTTTTCACTGGTACCTTCCACCCCCTCCATTCTGGAGTTGACCGCCTACCAGATGGCAGCAGGAAATAGTGGTGATGCGCGCGTCTCGTTGCAGAAGTGGATTACGGAGCATCCGAATGACGTTGCAGTACGTCTTGCCCTGGCCAGTGACCTGGAGCGTGGGATGAATCTGCCGGGAGCGCAGGCACAATACCTTGCAGTGCTGGAACTGCAACCGGACAATATCAACGCCCTCAACAATATGGCGTGGGGCCTCAGGCTCGAAAATCCCAAAAAGGCGCTCCAGTATATTCGCCGGGCGTCAAACCTCGCGCCGGAGGTGCCAGCTGTCCTGGACACACTGGCCGTCGTTGAGTACCACAATGGCGACTACCAGAATGCGCGGCTGCACATACAGAAGGCGCTGGCCGGCGCGCCCGATAATGTATCCATGCGTTATCATCAGGCAATGATCGATGCCGCGCTGGGTGAGAAGGACAAAGCGCTCGCTGCGCTGCAGGAACTACTTGCTAAAGAGGCAGGCGAATTTCCTGAGCGAGCGGAGGCTGAAAAACTGTTGCAGTCGCTGAAGGCGTAGCTAGAATGACTAGTCGTCGATCAATTATAGAGCGTACTTTTATGTTCAAATCATGCAGAGTTCTACTTCTGTGCGGCGTGTCCCTGCTGCTGCAGGCATGCGTTGCCACACCGTCTCACGAACCCTCTCCCGAGGCGCGGGGCATGGCAGGCGCTGAGGGAACATTTGATTTCAAACCAGCTGACTGGCAGGCGGGGGAGACTACGTGGTGGACGGACACCGACGGGGTCGATCCTGGAACACCGGGTTGTCACATCGGTACGGACAGCAAAGGTGCTCCTAACGGTCGAATGTTTGCAGAAGCCTGTCTGCCCGATGGCAAATTGGTGGAGTCCAATCCTGGCGTCGACGTGGTCCACAGCCACAGCGATGATACGGGCCACCCGGACAAGTTCGACTGCAATGCGTGGTGTATTGGCAAGGGTGCGCCCAGTGGTAGCTGTATCGCCGCCGCTGCGCCCCCGTGTGGACAGTCTGCTAAATGTGCCTGCGAGTAAAAAGGCGCTAACGTCGCCGGGGTAGACGCTGTTCTACCCCTAGAACCCCATTGAGACGCCGGTACTCAGTTGCCAGTCGGGCTCACTCTGTATGCCGTTAAGATTCTTGTACAGGGGTGTGCCGACAGCGATATGTGTGCCCCAGCTGCCGTAACTCCAGCGTAATCCGGTCGACGCAAAAATCACATCGCCGCCCGTGTTGTCATCCTTGCTGCCGTCGACCTCAGTCCTGTCGTGCCACTCGCCGTTTAGCTCCAGCACATATTGCCAGGCATGGTCTGTATGGTGGGTGCCAGCATCATCGCTATGGTGATTATGGCTGTGGCTGGTGGGCGACCATATTATGGCCGCGTTATACATCAGTCTGTCCCCAACGGTTGTCTCCCGCGTGCCCTCCGTGCTCAGGTGATAAAGAAGATTACTGCTGATACTCCATTGCACGCTGATTTGAGTGCTGTAGGCTACGCCCAGTAGTGGGTCCCAGGAGCCCGAACCCGGTTGGTGGTCGACTTCGGCTTTCTCGCCATCGCTGAGTTTTTCATTGGTGTTGCCAGTGGGCGCCTTAAGGCCCGCGAGCAGCGCGTAGTATTGCTTGCCGGGTGCATCCTTGTTCAGCGCAAAGCGCCCCAGCATTGATACATCGCCCCAACCGGAAATATCGCTGCTGAACACCTCTCCCTCGGGTTCCGGTTCTTCATGGTGTTGCTCAGTTTCCCCGGTCTCATCGTGATGCTCATGTGCAACTTCCCGGAAACCTTCGCGGCTGACATAGGGCAATGCCACACTCAGTGTGACGTGGTCGGTAACCCCCATGCTGTAACCCAAGGAGGCCTGCGAGAAGGCGTTGACGGAGTGCAGCGCTTCGTCGGAGCTCAGCAGCTCGTTATCTGACAACTCATCCAGATTCAGGTACTGGTACTGCAGTGCGACGATCTGTTGTCCACGGAGCAGAGTCTCTGCGCCCATGGTGGTAATGGCCGATCCGGCACCACCATCGATCTGCAATGCCGCGTGATCCGCCAGAGCTTCGAGTGGGACTAAAAGGAGGGTGTTTGCCAAAATGATGTTCGTACGCATTGCTGACGGGTCCGGGATGAATTCGCGGCGCAGTCTAACAATGAAGGTTACAGCATAGCCAGTGACAAATTGTCGCAGCTGCCTAATACGTGCCGACGACTTTATCCTCTATAAGGCGTTCAATCGCGTCATCACTGTACCCGGCCTCGCGCAGCACTTCCGCGCTGTGTTCGCCGAGGCGGGGCGGATGGCGATGCAGGCAGGCGGGTGTTTCGGACAGGTGCCCCGGATAGCGCACGTAACGCATGGTGCCGGCTTCCGGGATGCTCCGCATCGAAGATGGTGCGGTTGTGCTTCGCCTGCGGGTCTTCGGCGAATTCGCGAATGGTTTTGACCGGGCCGAAGGGGACACCGGCGGCATCGAGTCGCGCCAGCAATTCCCGTGGTAGAGAAGCGCTTCATGACCTCGCCGATAGCGTCCAGCCAGGGACCGAAGTCGTTGACGCGTTCGCCCATGTTGCGCATGCCCGGCCGTTCCAGTAGCTCGGTACATTCCAGCGCTTGGCACAGGCCCTGGAAATGGTTGTCCTGCAGCGCCATGCCCACCACAAAGCCATCGGTGGTTTCAAAGGTGCGCAAAACCGCCAGCGGTGCCGGGTCCTGCATATCGTTGGGCATGAAACTGTCTACCGGCATCATGTCGGCCAGGGAGTTGGCGGCCCAGGCGTCGATCATCGGCACATCCACGCGCTGTCCCTTGCCGGTGCCGCCGGGACGGTCGCGCGCGTAGAGTGCTGCCAGCGCGACACCGGCAGCCGTGGTCGCCGTGGTTTTATCGACGATGGCCGACTGGATGAGTTGCGGTTTGCCACCAAACGGTTTGCCCTGGATGTGCATCATGCCGACCAGTCCCTGGGCGATGGGATCATAGGCGGGACGGTCGGCATACGGCCCGGTGGGGCCAAAGCCGGTAATGGATACGTAGATCAACCGGTCATTGAGCGCGCGCAGCGCGTCGTAGCCGATACCCAGGCGGTCGAACACGCCGCCGCGGAAGTTTTCCACCAGGATGTCCGCGCTCTCTGCCAGTTTCTTGATGATGGCAATGCCCTCGGGATTTTTCAGGTCCAGCGCCAGGCTGCGCTTGTTGCGGTTCATCTGCGTGTAATAAGCCGGTCAGGCCCGCTTTCTGCGGCGGCGCCATCCAGCGCGAAATCTCGCCGTGGGTGGGCTCGATCTTGATCACATCGGCGCCCAGGTCGCCCAGCTGCTGGGCGCACAGGGGGCCGGTGATCATGGAGGTGATATCGATCACGCGGATACCCTTGAGCGGGCCTTCGGGTGAGCCTGACAGTTTTACATCCATGGCGAATAGCCTCGCGTTATAGTCCGGTGATTCTACACGCCCGGGCACTGGCAGGCGATGCAGCCTATGCGGTCTTTGTTTCCAGATTCAGCGGGCAGTAGATGCCGCCGGGCGCTTCGATCAGGCTGGCGCAGCGGTTGCAGTGAATACAGCCGTTTTTGTAGTTGCGGTCCGCCATGGCGTTTTTCACGAAATTCGGATCCTTGATCAGGGGTCGGCCCAGCTGGATGAAATCGAAGCCCTCGCGCATCACTGTCTCGATGCTCACGACATCAGTACAGCCGCCGATATACACCATCTGGCAGTTGACGCGGTCGCGCACGCGCTTGGCGTCCTCGAGAAAGTACAGTTCCTCGTAGGGATAGTAGCGGAACATTTTCGGCCCAATGAGTCGTAGGCCCAACCTGGTGATGGGATTCTTTTCGACTTCGATCAGCCCCTTCTCCAGCGTGTCGCCGCGAAAGTACACCATGGGATTGAAACTGCTGGTCCCGCCGGAGCAAATCAGGGCATCGATGCCGCCGGCGTCCAGCATGGCGGCGACTTCAATGGCCTCCTCAAGGTGCAGGCCGTCCTTGATACCATCGGTCAGCCCGATTTTGCCGAGGATAGGGAAGTCTTCGCCCACGGCCTTGCGTACAGCTTCCAGTACCCGCAGTGGCAGGCGCATGCGGTTGAGGAGCGTGCCGCCGTAGTCGTCGGTACGGTGGTTGGTTTTGGGGCTGATGAACTGGCTGAGCCCGTAGCCGTGGCTGAAGTGAATTTCCAGTGCGTCAAAGCCGGTGTCCTTCATCAGCAGTGCCGCATGAAAATAGGTTTGCACCAGGTAGTCGATGTCAGCTAGCGACATGGCACCGGAGAAGGGCATCCCGGCGGACAGCCCCAGCATACTGAATTGGCGCGAGGGCCCCAGCGGTCGCTGCAGGCGTTGCAATTTGCGGTTCTTGGAAAAGTTGCCGCAGTGGGTCATCTGGCCGGAGATTTTAACCTCGGGTGCAACTCTTTTGAGCTCGCTGTTCATATGGATCAACCGGTCGCGGATACCCTCGTGCATCCACATCATCTGGTCGTTGATACGCCCGTCGGCCTCGGTGGTGCAGTAGCCGATGGTGGTCATCGCGGTACCGCCCTGCACAATGCCCTTGTGAAAATTCAGCAACAGCTCGCCGGGCACACCGTCGGGCGTTTTACCCTCGTAGGTAGCCGCCTTGAGGATGCGATTCTTCAGTGGCAGCTTGCCGAGGTGCGCGGGGGAGAGGGCTTTGTTCAGTGGGTCGTCCATGCTGCGTCCCGATGAGGAAGGAAAGGCGGTATGTTACCACTACTGCACTGAAGAGGCCCTCCTGTTTGATTTACTCAGGCTGATTGTCATACTCTGGCCAGCGTTATCCAGGAGGTTTCTATCATGTACGGCGACAACCCCAACGATGCCCGGCTGAAGGCCAGTTGGGACAATTTTTGCGAGCAGCTCAAGAGTGCCGGCGACCTGGTGTTTCGCGACACCACGCCGGCGCACGGATATCGATCGCGCCAAGGGCTTTCGCCTGTTGGCGCGCAATATCGCGCTGGCCCTGCAGTTCCATCTGGAGAACAACGACCCGGATTTTCCCGAGCTGCTGCACTACTTCGATCCGCTACGCAAGCAGGGCGGTGACAATACCGACGCCCTGTATGTCGGCGCGCCGATCAACGGCGAGCACACCTACAAAATAACCGGTCACGCGCGGCACGCCCGCTACTTCGCCGTCACCGTGCTGGAAGATGGCGCCACGCCCTGGGGCGGGGCCGTGGTAGGCAGCCTGATCGACAGCGACATCACCGTGGCGGATGACGGCAGTTTTGACATTATGCTCAGCCCACAGGAACACCCGGGCAACTGGATCAGGACCACGCCGGGCAGCTGGCGGGTGACGGTGCGCCAGTTTTTCGCCGACTGGGAAAACGAGCAGCCCATGGTCGCGCGTATCGATCGGCTCGGAGAGCTCGAACACGATCCGGCGTTCACGCCGGCGCAACTGGAACAGGGCCTCGCCGCTGCCGCCGCCTGGGTGCGCGACTCCACGCGCTATTGGGCCGACCATGCTGGACAAGTGGCAGGCACAACCCAATCGCTTTCTGTCCTACCGCCAGCTGGATGACAATGCCATCGATGCCACGCCGGGCGGCGAGCCGCTGATCTGTTACTGGCGGGTGCCCACAGGCGAGGCGCTGGTGGTGCGCGTGACGCCGCCGCAGGCCAACTACTGGGCGGTGGAGTTCGGCAACTACTGGTGGGAAACCATGGACTACCGCTACCGGCTGTGCAGCACCAATTGCCACCACGCGGTGCTGGAAGACAATGGTGAACTGATCCTGGTGGTGGCGCATCGAGATCCCGGTGTGCCGAACTGGCTGGATCCCTCCGGCCACGAGGAAGGTTATATCACCGTGCGCTGGATCGGCGCCGCGCACTATCCGGTGCCGCAATGCGTACAAATGCCGTGCGACGCGGTGCACGCCTATTTGCCCGCTGGCGTAAAAAAGATGCACGGTGCTGCGCGCCAGGAGCAGTTGGCCGCCCGTCGACGCGGCGCCATAAAACGCTTTGGCTATTAGCAAGGAACGACGCGATGAGCAGATCTGACAGCCCGCTGTGGACGCCGCCGCCACACCCCGAGTGGCTCGCCGCCATGAACCGCGAGGGCAGCTACTTCAATCTCCCGGCCGTGGTGCCGCTGGATGAGGAGTCACTGCTGCAGCATGCGTGCCGCGCAACGGGCCTCGACGATTTCGGTGACGAGCTGTGGCGCGAGCCCTTTCGCGTGCTGGTCAGGTCGCTGGAGGAGGAGGCGCAGCTGACGCTGATGGGCCGCCTGATGGCCAGGAGCGATATCATCCTGTGGCTCAGTACGCGCCTGCAGGGTGACAGCCACGCTGAAAGCGCTATCCGCAGATACTGGAGGAGGAAATCATCGCGCCCATGGTGATCGTCGGCCTGCCGCGCTCCGGTACCTCGATCCTGTTCGAGCTGTTGTCGCAGGATCCCGATGTGGGCGTGCCGCTGATGTGGGAGGCACTGCAGCCGTGTCCGCCGCCGGAGGCGGCGACCTACACCACCGATCCGCGCATCGAGCAGGCCGACAAACTCTTTACGCAGTGGAACCGTGTGGCGCCCGAGTTCGCCAGCATGCATGAAATGCGCGGCGACTATTCCCGCCGAGTGCGGCCTGCTGATGGCGGGAACATTTATCAGCGACCACATCGCCTCACTGCACCAGACCCACAGTTACAGCGCCTTGTGTATCGAGGCCGATTTGCTGCCAGTCTACCAGTACCACAAGACCATCCTGCAGATACTGCAGTGGCAGAACCCGCGCCAGCGCTGGTTACTGAAGGCGCCCGAGCACCAGGTGCACCTGGATACGCTATTGCAGGTCTACCCGGATGCGCGCATCGTGCAGACGCACCGGGACCCGATCAAGTGCATGGCGTCCACCACCAGCCTGATGGGTACGCTGTACTACATGCGCAGCGACCAGCCGTTCAACGCGCAGTTGTTTGACAACATCATCATGGGCGAGGCGACCGCGCAGCGACTGGAGCATGTGATCGAGCAGCGTGAAAAAGGTATTGTGCCGGCGGCCAATATCACCGACTCGCGTTACCAGGACCTGATGGACGATCCCATGTGCTGTATCGCAAAGATCTACCCGCATTTCGGCATGGCACTGTCCGAGGCGGCGCAGGCGCGGATGCTGGCGTACCTTGCCGCCAAGCCCAAGGGCAAGTTTGGTCAGCACAGTTACGCGGTGGATGCGACGCGCAGCAGGGACAGGCCAATGTTCAGGCGCTACCAGCAGCTGTACGACGTACCCAGTGAATCCTGAGTCCGGTAGCGGCCTTGCTGGCGGGGATCGGATAAACCGTGCAGGAGTGACACGACGTGATTGATAAAGCAGTACTACCGCATAATCAGGCACCCACCGATGATATATGGGAGGTACTGTTCACGCAGCGTGCCATCCGCTACTGGCAGGACAAGCCGGTTCCGCGTGCATTGCTCGAACAGGTTATCAGCGCTGCATCGCAGGCGCCCAGTGGCGAAAATTCCCAGCCCTGGATTTTCGTCGTTGTTGATGAGGCGCACAAACGTGCGGAAATAGGCAACGCGCTGCGGGAGCTGTACGACCGGACGGCGCAATTGCAGACGCTGTTTGAAGAGGGGGCGAAATCGGACGACCTATCACAGCGACTGATGCTGACAGGGGCGAGAGCATTCTTTACCAGTCTCGAGAAAGCGCCGGCTTTGATTATTCCCTGCCTGTATCGCCTCAACTCGCCCACGCCTGACCCGGCCAGTCTGCTGGCCGGGAGTTCGATCTACCTGGCCGTGCAAAATGCGCTGTTGTCGGCTCGCGCGCTGGGGCTGGGTACGGTAATGTCAACCGCGCATGTCATGATCGAGCCAGCATTAAGGAGGATTCTGTCGCTGCCGGCAGACGCTTACCCGGTGGCGCTGATTCCCATCGGCTATCCTGATGCCAACTTTGGACCGACCCGGCGCAAGGACGTGCACGAGATTCTGAAGTGGAATACCTGGTCCTGATAGTGACCGGTGTTGCGATTTGCGCCGAGCTCGCGCGCAGTCAGGTTGTATTGCGCTTGAATAGCAGGTGGAAAACCACATCCACCGTGACGGGAAAATTGTCCAGTTGCGCCGCGCGTTCTTTACCCGCCAGGTTGGTCCGAAACAGGTGCGGCGTCATGCTGAGCAGTTGATGGATCTGTAACTGGCCCAGTGGTGCGGTGTTAAATTGCAGTGTGGAGGTTGCACCGAGCGCAAAGCCCGCAGCTTGCGCCTGTTGCACAACCGTTGATTCAGAGTACCTGACGCTCGGGTAGAGGACCTCGCGCAATTCGATCAGGTGTTGCGGCCCTGCCGTCACGACCAGCAGGGTACCGTCTTCCTTCAATACCTCGCGAAACGACTCGTACACCGGAAATCCAAACAGGCTGAGCAGGCAGTCGGCACGGCCGGAGGCAAGCGGGATATTGCGGTTACTCGCCACCAGCCAGGTCGCGGCAAACCTGCGCGTGGCCGCCTGGACAGCCGATCTGGAAATATCAAAGCCAATCATCGTCGGGGTGCAAAGCCTGCTTGCCGGAAGTTGCGCCCGCAATTGTTCCAGGTAGTACCCCTCGCCACAGCCCGCATCAACGATGACTGAGTCCACGCTGGTGAGTGGCCTGACCAGCTCGGCAAGCCTGTGCGCTATCGGCTCATAATGACCACTGTTGAGAAATGCGCGCCGCGCTACCACCATTTCCTTGCTGTCACCGGGATTACGGCTGCGTTTGTCGCCCGACCCCAGCAGGTTCACATAGCCCTGCCTGGCGATATCAAAACTGTGTCCGTTGGTGCAGCGCAGCTGTGTGTCCTCCTGCTGCAGTGCCAGTTTATCCAGCGGGCAACACAACAGGTCGCTGTAAAGAAAGGTCATTGGGACAGGTAAGCTGGGCAGGGCGAGTGGCTGCAGCTGGCGCGCTCACTCACTGTAACTGCGCTGCGAAGTACGTCAGGATATCGTCCAGTGCTGCGCGCGTTGGGTGGCCTTGCTGGTCGACGAAATCGAGCGTGAGCACTGAATGCCCCTTACCGGGCAGGGTGTGGGTGGCCACGCGTGTGACGCCCTTGTCGTTGAAAGTTTCATCAATGGCCCGAAACTTGGCAGCACTGCACATCGGGTCACCGTCGAACCGGTAGGCGTGCATCGGCGCGGTGGCATCAATGCGCTGCCGGATGGCGGTAACGTCAGTGGCGGACATATGCAGTTGCGACGCCTTCATCAGTGGCATGGACGGCTGCGAACTCACGGCAGCCAGTACGCTGTCGTCGCCCATCAACGAGATGGCGAAGTTGCCGGTCAGGCACATGCCGATAACGCCAACGCCCTTGTGCTTGCCCTGTGCCTTTAGCGCGCGGCACAAGGCTTTGAGCCAGTCGACAATGGGACTGGAACGGTTGGCTGCAAACAGGCTGAACTCCCTGCGCATGCAGAACACACGCAGCAGGTTGCCACCCATACTGATTTTTTCCAACGGACCGAACAGGTGGGGCAGAATGATTTCGAAACCCCGATCGACAAACTCATCGGCCAGGCGCAGGGTTTCCGGCCCAATGCCAGGCAGTTCCTGGATGAGCACCACCGGCGCACCGCTGCCGCGCTGATAGACGTCATGGCTGATACGCTGACCGTTGGTGCAGGTAGCGCTGAAGGGCGCTTTACGGTATTCGGCGATGGGAGTGAAGGAATTACTCATAGCGTACTCCGCTGGCGGTGGCGTGGGTCCGGATCAGAAGTGGCGTACGATGCGCTCGGCATAGGCTTCCATAACACGTTTCTTCTCGGCAATAGTAGAGCGTTTCTTGCCCAGCGCATACTGGAACGGCGGCGCCACGGTGCTCTGCAGTCCGTCGTCGGCGAGGCGTCGGTACAGGTCCAGGCTGGGTGCTGCGGTGATGCCCAGCATCGCCTCGAAGGGCAGGTGCTCGCGGCCGTATTCCTGGCGCAGCTCATGCAGTCGTTGCAGCAGGGGCCTAACGCCTTCCGGCGCAGTGCCGGCGCCGATGTAGCCGCTGCCCACACGCGCCGCGCGACTCAGCGCGACCTCACTGGTCCCGCCCACGTAGATGGGTGGACGGATGCCCGGTGCGGGACTCAACTGCACGCGGGGGAAATCGAAATGTGCGCCATGGTGCTCGACCATCTCACCACTCCACAATTTATGCAGCACCTCGATGGCCTCATCGGTGATTTTGCCGCGCTGGTGAAAATCCACACCGTAGATATCGAACTCTTCCTTCATCCAGCCCACGCCGACACCAAGGATAAAGCGATTGTCGCTGAGTATGGCCAGCGTGGCGCAGGCCCTTGCCACCTCATGCGGATTACGCAGTGGCAACACATAGACGCCGCAGGTGAAGTGTAACTTGCTGGTCACTGCCGCCATGGCGGCGAAAATGGCAGTCTGGTCAGGATACTCATCGCTGGGTTGCATCGGGGGCATGCCCGTATCGGAGTAGGGGTATTCGGGTGCGATGGATTCAGGATAGACCGCGTGATCGCCGCTCATCAGGCCGTGCAAGCCGATCTCCTCGGCAAAGCGGGCGATCTCAAGGAGTTGATCGGTTTCGGCCCAGGTGATGGCTTGCCAGAATTTCATGCGTGCTCCCGAAGTTGTCAGGTGATCGGGTCGTATTGCTCAGAGCGATTCGCGCGGAATGTTGAAGTAGGTCTCATAGTCCGCAAACATTTCCCGCAGTTCGACCCAGGTCCAGGCCGGTATCAGCCAGATTGGTAGAGATGCTTGCCGAACTTGTCTGCCGGGTTTTCAGTAGAGAAAGCTTGCATGGCGGTTGCGGCGCCTGTCCGACAACTCCAGATCGAAATGTGCATAGGCGCGGCGCACGGTGCCAACCTGGTCGGCCATGAAGTCGCGGAAATACAGATCCACAACCTGGCTGTCAGGAAGTCTTCCGGATTTGCGATAGGCCACTGTGTTGTTGTACCCCTGCGCCAGCCCCTTTGCATAGTAGGCGGCAACCTTGCGCAGGTCGGCATGGTCACTGGCAAGCGTTTGTAAGGTCGCCGCCAGGTTGCTCATCGAGATTACGGTATTCACCGGGTCGCGATGCGTTTGTACGAACAGGGCGTCCGGGTACTCGCGGTGGATATACTCCAGATGCCACATATGTTGCGGCGATTTCAGGGCCCAGCGCTTGCCGGGGTTCTTCCACTGCAGAACCTGCAAAAAGCGCCGGTGCCATTTCAGAGCTGAGTGCATGTCACAATCCATCACCCAGTGGTCGTAGGTGGGTACGAAGAACTGCACAAAGTAAATCATGGAGGTGAAGTCGTGGGACGTAATGGACACACATTCCTGCGCCCGCTGCGCGCCCATGGGATGCATCTTCTTGAATTCGGGGAGTAACTGGTCGACTCTGTCCAGGTCCGCCTGAACCTGGGCGATGCGCGGGTCGGTACGGTAAGTGGCGGTCTCCGGCGGCGGCAGCGGATAGGACGCTCTCCCAGGACAGGGGCACCCGATTGTCAGGGTCCATCGCCAGCAGGTCGTGAAAGATAGTGGTGCCCGAGCGCGGCGGGCCGACCACAAAAAACGGTCGCTCAATTGGCTGTTCGGTGATTTCGGGATGTTTCTTCAGCAGGTCCACCAGCCCCAGACGATTCTCCAGGGTGCGCAGCAAATCCGACCTGGCAATTATGCGGCCCATCAGGCTGAGCTGCGCTTCCTCCTCCAAACCCCGCAGCAACAGCAATAGCGGATCGCGGAAATCATCTTCTCCAAAATCGCTCAGGCCGGTATTTTTCCTGGCGTTTTGCAGCAGTGAATCGAAGCTGAGGTTCACGGGTTGCAGGCCCACTGCGTTGGCGCCACGACCGGCAATGTTCAACAGGCGGATGGGTAGGGGCAGGCGTTGCTCATGTCAGGTCCCAGGTCGGCCAGCTTCACCACGCTGGCCTGCGGTGTCTCAACCTCGCCGGTGACCAGGAAGAAGCGCCAGAACACCATGCCAAACGGATGCCTTCAGTGTCCAGCCAGTTGGGTACGACCGGGATCGGTATGGGCGAGAATCATTTTAAAGCTGCCGTCGCTTTCCAGTACGGTCTGGGCGCGGTTGAGGGACACGCTGCGGCTGCGGTAATCGAGGGTTTGCTGGAAACGGTTCCACAGGCACACATTGGCGAAGCGACAGTCGGGCCAGCGGCCGGTAATGACCAGAGCCTCATCCGGGCCGATAAAAAAGGGCGCCATGGAATAGTGGGCGTCAAAGGCTGCCAGGCCGAAGTCGCCCGGCGGATGCGGTGGTGGGAAGGCATTGGGCGTCAGCGCCACGAAAGAGGGCAATGGGCCATTGGCCATAGGCGGCATGCCTAGCGTGCGGCTGCGTACCGCGTTGCACACGCGGCGGATACCGGCGGCGACGCTCGCGTCATTGGGGGGCGCGGGAATGTCCTTCGCCGTCAGGCATTCGATACGGATGCGCGGTTCCAGTTCCGGGTCATTCGCGGCACAGGTGGCGTGCTCGAAATAGTGCCGGGTCGTCACTCGCGATGCGCCGGGTGTCAGTGGCAACCAGTCTTTGTCCCTGGCCTTGCCGCCGAGGTACAGCGTGAAATGGCCATTGCTATCGATCTCCAGTTGTTCGTCGTTGATCACGCCGGCAGTGTTGGTCGCCATCTTGCCCGTCCTGGCGCCCTCCTCAATGGTCAGGGAAAAATAGGCCGCGCCGTGCATGCTGCCGTGGATGACATAGGCGTGATCGGCGCTGACCGGGGCGTCGAAATAAATGGCATCCGAGTTATCGCCAGTGAGCTTGCGGCTGGGCGTGACGATGCGCCGGAAATCGGGTCGGGTCGCATCCTGCTCAAAATAGCCGATCAGGGCAGGTTTCCAGAATATGCATCAGCGCGCGGTGCGAACCGACGATATCCTCGGTTGAATGCAGGTTCCATTCAGGCCCGGACCAGCGCGCGTCAATCTCCTGCAGTAAGGCGATCATTCGCCCAGCGCCTTGCGACTTTGTGTTTCGATACTCATGATCGACTCCGTGTGTGTTTCAGTTTGCGGCTGACTGCGCTGTGCGGATTTTTGGTTTCGTAGGGGATATTGAAGCGTTCGCGATAAAACAGCAATCGCCGGTCTACCTCCTGCGGCGACTCAGACCGAAGTCCGCCAGGCTGTACTTGTGTGCGCCATGCTTGTGTTGCTTGTTCCTGTCCAGCCAGGCCTGCATATTTCGTTGCGCGTCATCGGTAAATGGCAGGTCGAGGAAGTCGTAGACGCCCTGCAGCGCGCTTTTCCAGTCGGCGGTGATGTCAGCGTACTGGATGTCGTACTGGTTGCGCGGCAGCACCAGGTCGTCTCGGATGCGCAGGGTCTTGCGCAGCATGCGCTCGGTTTTGGCCAGCCACTCCTGGCCTACCCAGTCGGGGGTGATGCTGTCGCTGTCGCGCACCATGGCATTCCACGCAGTAGAGCAGACGGAGCCCACTGCCTTGATCGGA
Source organism: uncultured Gammaproteobacteria bacterium (assembly GCA_963747995.1). Classification (GTDB taxonomy): domain Bacteria; phylum Pseudomonadota; class Gammaproteobacteria; order Pseudomonadales; family Halieaceae; genus Marimicrobium. The sequence goes on from CAVVHD010000011.1 coordinate 367,358, forward strand.
TCGCGGTGTGAGCACACCAGCTTTGCATTGGGAAATACATGCAGCAGCGCGTCCAGGTCCTGCATATGCTGGGGTGTCTTGAGCACCCAGGGTTTGTCCTGTGGGTCGTTGCGGAACCAGGAAATGATTTTCATCAACACCACCATGTATTCATAGGCGGCGAGTTGGTCGTGCGTCATCAACCACTCGGCAAAGGACGGTATCTTCGCCTGGATCTCGAAAATCTGGCTGGAAAAGCCGTGCTGCAGCAGGCCAATTTCTTCTTCCACCTCGAAGGTGCCCAGCGGGTGTACCGCGGCGACCTGGGGGCTCATGTACAGGACCGCCTTGAGCCCCTGATCCAGCGCGGTGATACGCGGGTCGGTGCGGCCCTCGTCCCGGGCGATAAAGCACGCAGGGTAGGGCACCGGAAATACGGATTCCCAGGATTTCAGATGCAAAAACCGCGAGTCGGAAGCCAGCAGCCGGTGCAGGCGGGTAGTGCCGGAGCGCCCCAGTCCGACCACCACCACCGGATCGGGTATGGCGCGCTGCAAAATCTCGGGATGCCTCCGGAGCAGATCCTGCGCATACAGGCGATGTTTGAGCAGGCGCAGTATGTTGGTGCGGTTCATGAAGCGGCCTAAAGGGTTCAGGTCGGCTTCTTCCTCCAGCGCTTCGATCAGTCGTTGCATGGGCTCAAAAAAATGCTCATCGCCGATATCCTGCAGTCCTGTAGCCTTGCGTGCTGTGGCCAGAAGGTCTTGAGGCTGCAGCGAGAACTTCGCCATGCCCAGGGCGCTCGCGCCACGCAGCACCGTGTTGAGTGCACGGATCGGCGCGCGATGATAACTGGTTGCTGTTAGTTGTTCCGCCTTGCTCACGATGTCCTGTCCTTGCTATGAGGGGAGGAGCGCCATCCGTCCTGGTTGCACGGACTCTTTACGCTGTCGGTCATTTGGTCGAAAATGTCTCACTTGCATTCTGCACTAACAGGGGCGTTGTTAGCCAATGACTGAAACAAGGCCCGATCCTGTCGCCACCATTCTCGACGCCGCCAGACATTGTTACCTGACCAACGGCATTTCCGCCACGGGGATGCAGGAAGTGGCAGCCCGCGCTGGTGTCGCGCGCTCCACCGTTTACCGCTATTTCCCCGGCCGGGACGACCTGCTGGTGGCCACCATCAAGGGCGAAATGGAGCAATTGAATACCCGCTTGCGCAAGCGCCTGGCAAAGTATCCGGACCCCGCCGACCAGTTGGTGGAGGGGCTTATCGTGGCCATCAAGGAAATACCGCGACGGCCATTGCTGCGGGCCGTATTTGCTTCCGAGGAGGACAGCCGTGCCCGCCATGCCATCTGGAGTTCCGATGTTATCGTCCATTTCGGCGAGGAACTGATGGATCATTTCATTCGCCCCGCCCGGGACGCTGGCCTGTTACAGGATGCGGTGCGCCCGGAAATACTGGTGGAGTGGGTGTACCGCCTGCTGTTGTCATTTCTGACTCTGCCCAGCAACTGGATCAAAAGCGACGCGGTGTTGCGCGCTACGCTGCATGCGCTGTTGGTGCCGGTACTGTTGAAGTAACAGTACCGCGCACCACGCTGGCCGCCATGATTTCGTGCGCGCAGTTATAGCCAGGCAGAAAAGTCACGCCGGGACCGGGGTGGCAGGACGAGCCACAGAGGTACAGGTTGGCCACCGGCGTGGTGTGCCCGGTGCCCTCGACCAGGCAACGCTCGCCGATCATCTGGTCAGGATGCAGCAGGCCATGGGTCCAGTCGCCATTGGTGACGCCCTGCATGCTGGCAAAGTGATCGGAGGAAAAGATGGCCTGGTCGACGATCAGTTCCCTGAAGTTGGGCAGATGCACACAGATATGAGCAATGATTTTTTCCGCCATCTGGTCGCGGAGTTTCCCGCGTTTGCTTTTTTCTGCTTCGCAGGGAAAGTAAAAGCCGTAGGCAGAGGCGATATGGTAACCCGGTGGGGCCAGGCTACTGTCCATTACCGTCGGCACCTGAAAGGCCAGCGGTATCTGCTCCGGAAGTTCGCCACGCAAACAGGTTTCGTAGCTTCTTTGCAACTCCCGCGGTTCAAGCACCATGGCGCCGCCGAAGTGCGCTCCTGGGATACTGTTGAGTTTGTTTAGGTGCGGCGAATAGGTGGGCAGCCCCTTCAGCTTGAACAACATATGCACAAAGGCGCCGCGGTGGGTGAATGCGTCGATTTTCTGTTGGTCCTCCTGGGCGAGGGTATGGCCGACAAGCAGGTGGTTGAACGTAGCCTGCTTGTCCAGGTTGGAAATAACGATGTCGGCGTGAATGCGTTCGCCGTTTTTGAGTTCCACGCCCACGGCGCAGTTATCCCGTACGAGGATGTGTGAGACGTTCTTCTGCAGTTGCACTTCACCACCCAGCGCCTTGATTTGCTCAGCCAGGCAGTCAGAGAGACGACCTATCCCACCCTTGACGCGTTGCATCAGGCCCTCGGAACCCTCCTGGGCCATGGTGTAAATCAGGCACAGGCCGGAGCCCGGTGTATAGGGCCCCTTGTAGGTCGCCTGCACTGCAGCAAAGGCCATACTGGCGCGCAATTCCCGGTGCTTGACCGGGTCCGGGAAGAACCGGTCGATGATATCCATGGCCGAGCCCTTGAATGCCAGCTCGAGATGTTCGCGCTGCTGTGGCGTGGCCGCCTCAGCGATCAGGTCTTCCAGTTTGCGTGGCGCCTTGCGGGCGGTAAAACGGTCCAGCACCCGCGCGGGGTATTGGCAAAATTTCATCAGGCGGATGAAGCCCAGCATGGCACCGGGACCGAAGCTGCGCAGGATGTTGAACGACAGCCTTAGCGAGTTCTTGAATATGATGAGCGGGCGGCCGTCAGCGCCGGTCAGATTGACTGCCATCACCGGCAGCGGAATCAGTTCCACCCCATGGGATTCGAAATCGAAATAGCGCTTGACCTCCGCGGACAGCGGAAACAGGCAGCTGGCCCCTACCTCATTGCGGCAGCCCTTGAGGATTTCCCGGGTACCACCCATGCCGCCGACATAGTTGTTTTTTTCCAATACCAGTACGCGGCGCCCGTTGCGCGCCAGTACCAGGGCCGTGGCCAACCCGTTGTGGCCGGCGCCCACGATGATGCAATCGTACTTGCTGTATTTCTGACTGGCATTGCTAGGATGTTCAGTCTGGTTGGTCATGCCATGCGCTCCACAGGTAAGGCGGAAGCCCGTATGCGTTAGTATAGGACATATTATTTAAAATGTCCGATTGCGGCAAGCGGGTGAAGTTCGCATAATCAGCCGGTGCACAGAGAATTTGGGGTAAGCGTAGTGGAGACAGCAAAGATGGCCTGGGTAGCGGCCCGGGAGGGGGGGAGGCTGGCCGCTGATGCCCTCGGCGACCTGACAGGCAGCAGTATGCCCTTCAAGGCGCAGTACGTCGCGACTCCACAGGCGTTGTCCCGACTTATCAATGCTGGAACACTGCAGCCCGACAGGACACCCGTGGTGATCAGCTCAGTGCAGCGCCAGCAGATTCCTTCCGTCAGCAGCAACTGTCACAACCTGGTGCTAACCATCGAGCAGGCGGGCGAGTCGACATTGCCGCACAGCGTGTTCGTCAAGTTGCCGCTGGAGTCGCGGGTGACTCGTTGGTTTTTCAGCATCATCAACGTGTGGCGGCTGGAGTCGTATTTTTTTCGCCACGTGGCGCGCCAGCTACCGTTGCGCACGCCCATCACCTACGCCACCCGTTGCCAGGGCACACGCTTCTACCTGGTGCAGGAAAACCTGCATGAAGATCCTGGTGTCGAACTGTTTACCAACCCCGATATGATGGCCGGCCCCTCGCTGGCACTGGTGTATCGCTGCCTGGACACGTTCGCTCGACTGCACGCCTGTTACTGCGGCCTGAACGCGCAGCAACGCGAGCAGATACTGCCCTTGCAATACCATGTCTTTTTGTCCCCTACCATGGGATTGGTGTCGCGCACGTTGAACCGTCTCGCATTAAGCCCTTGTATGAAAAAGCATCCCGGCGCTATACCCCCGCAAGTGGAGCAGGCTTACCGGAGCACGATGAAGAATTGGGATGCGTTGCTGGGTTACTGGTTTTCCGAACCGCTGTCCCTGCTGCACGGCGACAGTCATCTGGGCAATTTTTTTGTCGCTGGCGATGAGATGGGCATGCTGGACTGGCAAGCCACCCACTGGGGCAAGGGTATTCGCGATGTGCAGTATTTTCTGATTGATTCGCTGCCGGTGGATGTGCTGGCGGCCCACGAGCGGGAACTGGTGGAATATTATGTACAGCGCAGGGCGCATTATGGCGCAGCGATAGATCCGCAAAAAACGTGGCAGGAGTACCGCAGTTTCACTTTCCATACCTTGATGACTATCGTCGTTGCCATCGGTTTTGGTGCCCTCAATGAGGAGCAGGATGTCCTGATGGGAGAGATTCTGCGGCGGGCGGTGGCGGCGGTACAACGCGTGGATTATGCCGGCTGGTTACGGGAGTTTTGTCGATGAAAGCTGTTCGTTGTTGTGACAAGCAGGTGCACGTAGTGGAGGTACCGGCGCCCAGTGGTGAGGGGGTCAGGGTGAAGGTGCGCTCGGCGGGTATCTGCGGCTCGGACCTGCACATGATCAACGCGGGCTATGACATTCCCTCGACGCTGGGCCATGAGGTGGCGGGAACCCTCAGTGATGGTCGCGCCGTGGCGCTGGAGCCGATCGCACCCTGCGGACACTGCGACATGTGTGTGCAGGGTGACTACGGCCTGTGCAGACTGAGCGCTGCCATGGTGCACGGTATTGGGCGGGACGGCGGTATGGCCGAGTACATCATTGTGCCGGCGCGCTGCATCGTGCCGCTGCCCAACAATGTCAGTGCGGCGGACGCCTGCCTGGTCGAGCCGCTGGCGGTGGCGGCACATGGCATTCGCATGCTGGACCTGAAGCCCAGCAGTCGGGTCGCCATCATCGGCGCCGGTGCCGTGGGGCTTGCCGCTGCCGCGATACTGACGCCCTTTGTCGCCACAGTAGACATCGCGGCGCGCCACAACGCGCAGAAAGAGGCTGCAGAGCGCCTTGGTGCAACGCTGGATCCAAAGGGAGAGTACGATGCCGTGGTGGAGTGTGCGGGCACTTCCGCAGCGTTGGCACAGGCTGCTCGCTTGTGCAAACCCGGCGCCACCATTTTGCTGCTGGCCACCTACTGGGATGGCGTAAATCTGCCGGCGTTTGAGGTTTCCATGAAGGGCCTGAAGATTTATGCTTCCTTTCTGTACGGTCGCCACGGGCTGATGCGCGATGTCGAGATGGCCGCGCAGTTGATGGCACAGCGTCCGGAGCTGCCAGGGATAATGATTACCCATCGGCTACCATTGGAGGCCGCGCCAGAGGCCTTTGCCATTGCCACCAATCGCCAGGCCGGCGCTATCAAGGTGGTGCTGGAGCCATGAGCAGTGGCTGCTTTAACAGAAACAGGTTATGGACACACCAGAGGAGAATCGAAGTGAAAAAACTACTTATGGCACTCAGTTTGGCGCTGCTTACCAGCGTCGCATTGGCACAACCGGCAGCTGCGCCTGCTGACGCGCTCCAGGGTGATGGCAAGGGCCCGCCCATAGCGCGTATGCAAAATGATCTTGGCCTGACCGATGAGCAGGTAAAAAAAATGCGTGAAATCCGCGATCAGGGCGGCAGCAGGGCAGAAATGCAAGCGGTGCTCACCCCAGAGCAGCGCGTCAAGGCCGCAGCATTGCGCAAAGAGCATATGGGTGAGCGTGGCGAGCGTAAGGCCCGGATGCAAACGGAGTTAGGCCTGAGCAATGAACAGATGACAAAAATGGAGGAGATTCGCAAGGCGGGCGGTTCGCGCGAGGAAATGCGCGCGGTGCTGACCCCGCAGCAACAGGCCAAATTTGACGCGCTGCGCAGCCAGTACAAGGGGCCAGGCCAGCTACCTCAGGAGTAGGCGCGCGCCATAGCGCCGAGCGGAAGCAGAGAAGCCGATTGGCCGTGTGCAGTTACAGCGCGGTGATTTTGTCTGCGAGCAGGCGATCTATACGCTGCGCGAGATCGAAATCCCGCTCGGTAATGCCGCCCGCATCGTGTGTAGTGAGGTAGATTTCGACACGGTTGTACACATTTGACCACTCCGGGTGGTGGTTGGCCGCTTCGGCCAGCAGTGCCACCCGACTCATAAAGCCAAAGGCCTCGACAAAATCCGCAAAGACAAAGCGGCGATAGAGTTTATCGCTGTGCAGGCTCCAGTGCGCCAGTGCAGACAGTTTCTCATAAATGACAGCGGCGGAAAGTTTGCTGTTCGATTTCGTCATGGTTGGATTTCCACTTACATTTACATCCAGGGATCATTATCCAGGCCCAGCTCCGGCCACGGTCCATACGCTATAGGCTGGCAGTTGCCCGTACCCACCGCACCGGCGGTGGGGTCAGTGACCCGCACCACGGTATCCCTGATCTGGTGCAGGCGCCGTGCCTGCTCCGGCGTACTGCAGTCTACAATACGTTCTCCTTCCACATGCAGGTCGCCGCGCCACTGCCCGTGATGGTTACCGTCGAAACCGAAGTACAATCCGGCACCCAGTTGTATACCTGTATCTCCAAGCACTTCCAGCGTCAGGGTACGCTTGCTGGCGTCGGCCAGCGTACAATCCAGCTCACCGCCGAGCAGGCGACGGTTGCGCGGATGGAACTGCAGGCGCGGTACCAACTCGGTGATGGCCTGCTGCGCGCCGTTATCATACTCAATGCGCGAGCTGACCATCTTCTGCTCAAAGCCCGGCATGTTGAACCAGGTGAAATGCAGGTGCATCCCGTACTGGCTGCCATCACTGCGGGTCATGCGCAGCGGGCACCAGATCATCATGAACCCGGCCCCGGCGGGAATACCCTCGCTGGGTTCGACATCGACGGGAGGAATGCCAACGTCATAACGCACACCCCAGGAATGATCGCGGGTGGACGTCCATGTGTCGGGTGTCATGATGTAGCGCTGGCCGTCGAGTTCGATCCAACCGCTAGCAGTGCCGATCTGGTGATAGCGCACCAGTTCTGACATCACCCGGTAGTCGCGCATGAGATGGGTGCGTTCCTCGGTAAACGGCGGAACGATACCTTCAAACAGCCAGTCGAAGGCCAGTGGCTGTGATTCATTCGCTTCCAGGCGAAAGCGCACGGCCTGCAGCGGTTTGACTACCTCGTAGTGGATGGGCCCCACCACGGTGACGTCCGGTCGCGGAGACAACTTTCTGCTGGCCCGCACCGTGACTTGTTCAACGCCGCGGGACAGCGCCGCGTAGCCGTCCATAATATTGCGATTGGTGTATTTGCCCAGGCCGAAACCGATCTGCAGGCTGCCGTCATTGGCCATGGCCATGGCACAGACTTTTTCCGTCCAGGCCGGATCCGAGGTTCCCACCGACGCGAAAGTTTCCACCACCTGGTGCGTGAAATTTTCATCGGAAGGAATCAGCGGACCAACAGGATTGGGCATGTTGCACTCCTTTTTTCTGCGCGTGTTTGACGACTGTCTTTAAACGGCTGTTGTTAAACGGTAATGCCATGCGCCGCCATGTGGCGGTCCAGTACGGCGGTGCAGGTATTGTTGATGTCCATCTCCATGCTCGCCGGCACCAGGCCTTCACTCGTATATTTGTTGCCGATACTGGCCATGATGATGCCGAACTTGTATGCCCCGAACAGCAGGTAATAGTCCAGCTGTGCTGCACTGTAGCCGCTCTCGTGTTCCCACAGCGCTACCATTGCAGCGCGATCGGGCAGGCCCGCCACTTTGGGAATCTCCATGCCTACCATTATTTCCAGGCCTTCGCTCATGCTGTCATCCAGCGTCATCCACCAGGCCAGATCATCCACCGGGTTGCCCAGGTGCACCATCTCCCAGTCCAGCACGCCTACCACCTCGGTACCCTCCAGCAAAAGATTCGCAGCCTTGGCGTCGCCCCAACACAGGGCAACAGGTTCATTCTGCGGCTGATTAGCCTCCAGCCATGCCTGCACCGTGCGCAGTTTCGGGTATGGCCTGCCGCGCGCTTCAGCGTAAGTGAGAAAGCGGCGATAGTAGGCTAACTGTTGTTGTAGTGGCGTAGCGCCCAACTCGGGCCGATCGAGATAGCCAAAGCCCAGCGCTCGCCAGTCCTGCCGGTTGACACATGCTGCGGCGCGGATACCGTTGCGCCACACGGTGTCGCGCTGCACAGGCGAAAGGTCGAAGAACCAGCCCTCCATATGATAAGGGGGGTTTTCTGTTATGACCTTTCCCTTGATACGCTCCATGAGGTAAAAGGGTGTGCCAAGTACAGCTGGGTCTGCTTCGAACCCACCCAGCACTGGCACCGGTATATCGGTATGCGCCAGCAATGACATGGCCCGGTACTGTTGGTCCAGATCGTATTCAGGAAAAACGCCCGGCCCACTGGGCTGTAGCCGTGCCACGAGTGATTGTTCGTGTCGCCTGCCATCCTGCTGCCAGCTCACGTCGAACAGCAGGGTCTCATTGGAGGCGCCGGCGGCCGGCGCACTGAACTCGGAGATGGACATGCCGCTGGCACCGGGGCGTTGCGCTTGCAGCCAGTGGACCAGTTTTTCCTCGCGGGTGCCGTTCAAGGCAGATCCTCCGAATCGTGTCATGGAGCAGTTTTACATGCCGGACATGATAGGGCAGTGCATCTGGTACTGCAGGGAACGCCACCCAATATCCAACAAAAGTACAATAACTTAGCCCGCCAGAGCCTGTGCTAGGATGCCTCTCGCGGTTAATTTCACCGACTGAAATCCCGGAGGGACGATGAAAAAATTAAGTCAGCTAAGCCGCTCTATTGCCGGCAGTGTCGCGATTATCACTGGTGCTGCCAGTGGTATGGGTCGCGCGACAGCCCACCTGTTTGCCGACGAAGGTGCACGTCTGGGAATTCTGGACATCAACGGGGAAGGACTGCAGGCGGTAGCGAACGAAATCCGTGCGGTCGGTGGTGAAGTGCTGGCACTGACCGTGGATCTGTCTTCCCGCGCAGCGGTGGAACAAGCCGTGGTGGCAATCGCTGCACACTTTGGTGCGATTGATATCCTGGTCAACAACGCCGGCCTGGTGATTCCTACGACTGTGGATGCGGACAACTTCGCTGTGGCCTGGGATACTTCACTGGCAGTGATGGCCAGCGCGCAGGCGTGGGCGATTCGCGCTGCGCTGCCCAGCCTGCGTCGCTCCGCGCATCCGCGTATCGTCAATATTGCGTCTACTGAGGCGCTGGGAGCGACGCGTTTTGGCAGCGCTTATACGGTAGCCAAACACGCCAGTGTGGGACTGACCCGCGCCATGGCGGTGGACCTTGGCAAGGAAGGCATCACGGTCAATTGTGTTTGCCCCGGGCCGATACGCACGGCCATTACGCAGCAGATCCCGGAAGAGGACAAGGCCACCTTTGCCAAGCGCCGCACGGTGTTGCGTCGTTATGGTGAGCCAGAGGAAGTCGCCCATGCCACGCTCAGCCTGGTATTGCCTGCAGCGGGGTTTATAACCGGCACCACCCTGGTCGTAGACGGCGGCTTGACCATTCGCAATGCCTGAGGCGGCGACAACCGGACAGACATGGCAGGGGTAAGGCTCGGCCTAATCCATTAATGCCAGAGTGCGGGTGGCAGGGTGATCGAGCAGTTCCTGGTAATTACTTACCGAGTCGCTCAGGTTCGCGGTACCCACTTTTTTTAGTGCGGGTTTGGCGTCTGACGGGATGTTCGCCAACGTGAGAAACTGGCATACACGTGTCACCGTTGCTGCTGTATCTGCAGAAAGCTCTTCATAAGTGATATCCAGCACCGCCTGCTTTGATAGCAGCGCGCCGATCTCGATACCCTCTGCTTCAAGCTGCGAAGATCTGCGCAGGAAAGCGTCGATATCGACGCGCACGCTTATCGGTATCTCGCTTCTGCCTCCGGCTCCCGAGTGATTGGGACCGCCTTCAAGTAAGATCTGCTCAGAAATGAAACGCCTGAGACTATTCTTCCGCTTGAGGTGAATGAACTTGATGTCTGCAGTGGTTTGCAAAAACGCGATGACCTCGTGCCAGCGGGGATTGAAAAATGCGCTGTAGAGTGCCTTGAATCCTGTTGCCGTATAGTTGGCAGTCAGGATGCTATTGATGAAGCTTACCGGATCCGTATTTCTTTCCAGCAGGAGCCGCTGGGTTCTGGCCTCCCGCTCACTTTTGCTTGCCCTTACTAGATCGAAGCCATCTTCATAGCCGCGCACGTGTTCCGGACCCAGCAGCTCGCCATGGCAGCACACACCATCGAGATTGTTGAGCGTCTTGACCAGCAGGGTGCTGCCGGTGCGCGGGGCGCCGACAATAACAAATTTTGTGCCCATGAATATTCCGACCGGTTGTAAGGTGCACCTGCATGACGAGTCAGGCTGGCGTGTCTTATATATTACGGTTGCACTCCAGCTTATAGTACGCTTATGCCTCCAGTCCAGTTAGCCGCTGCCTGTACGCCTAGGCGGGGAGAGTATTATGCAAGCCGATAAAATTGCACGCTATTTTGATCTGACGGAAAAGGTGATCCTGGTAACCGGTGGCAGCCGGGGTCTGGGCTTTGCCATGTGCCGGGCTTTCGCTGAGGCGGGTGCCACGGTGGTGATCAGTTCGCGCAAGGCCGACAGCTGTGCGCGTGCAGCTGAGTTGATCGAGCGGGACACCGGTAGGGTGTGTCTGCCCGTCGCCTGCCATGTGGGAGACTGGAAGGCCTGTGATGCGCTGGTGGAAACGGTGTATGAAAAATACAACCGTATTGATGTGCTGGTGAATAATGCCGGCATGTCGCCCCTCTATACATCGCCAGCAACGGTCACGCGCGAGTTGTTCGACAAGGTCATCGGGGTCAATCTGGCGGGGCCCTTCAGGTTGGCTGCCATCGTCGGGGAACAGATGTCGCGCGGGGCTGGTGGTTCAATCATCAATGTCAGTAGTATCGCTGCCGTAGCGCCCAGTGCATCGGAGCTACCCTACGCCGCTGCCAAAGCGGGGCTGAACAATCTGACCCAGGGACTAGCCCATACCTTTGGGCCGAACGTGCGCTGCAACTGCATTATGCCGGGACCTTTCCTGACCGATATTTCTAACGCCTGGAGCGATGAGGTGAAGAGCGCCGTCGGCGCCCTTGTACCGCTGGGGCGAGCGGGACAACCGGAGGAAATCGTCGGCGCGGCGCTCTACCTGGCGTCGGATGCTTCACGCTACACCAATGGCGCGATCATCAAGGTGGATGGCGGCGCGGCCTACGGTAACTGAGCACAGCCGTTTCAGGCAGTACGCAGCTTCAGGAAGGGGTTCATCCAGCGGAACTTCCAGTCGGTAAATTTCAGGGGGGCATCCAGCACCGCCAGGCAGATACAATCTTCCGACTGCAGGGCTGTGGGTGCGTGCACGTCGCCCGGCCGACGAATCAGAAAATCGCCCTTGTGATAACTGCCGTTCGCGTCGGAGAAACCGCCCTCCAGAATGAGGGTCATTTCACTGCCGCGATGTGTGTGTTCGGGGATGCGACCACCGGCCCGGATGTGGTACAGGGCTACTTCACTGTGCGGGTCGCCGGTGTTCAGGTAGCTGATACGCAGCGTGGAACCAATATTTTTCCACGTCAGGTCGCTGAAATCGCCGCGCATCAGGCGCTGTAATATCGCTGGTGTAGCGCTGGCGCTACTTTTCCTGTTGACGTAAGCCAGGGGTATCTCCTCGTCCAACCTGGCCAGCACGGCATGCAACTGGGTGTCGCCGACGGGTACAGGCGCCAGCGCCTCGAAGAGGCTTGCGCCGAGGTTGCAAAGCTCCCCGGCAATGCGTTGGCAGCGTCCGCAGTGGGTGACATGCAGCGAGACACAGGCTGACTGCGCCAGGGGCAGGGAGCCTGCAGCGTATTCAGTGATGAGGTCGAGGTCTGGATGAAAATTCGTCATAGCATTATCTTTCAAGTTGAATTTGTAGTTTCTGCAAAGCCAGGCGCACACGTGATTTCACGGTGCCCAAGGGGAGGTCCAGTTCCCCCGCCACTTCTGTATGCGACTTGCCTTCCATATACACTTTCGCCAGGATTTGTGCCTGATCGTTGGGTAGTTCCTTGATCAGCGCGCGAATTCGATCCCTGCTGCGTTTTTGATGCAATACCATAAACGCTTCTTCACTCTCTTCCGCACCGGATACGTCATCGGCAGAGAGGGGAGTATCGAACTTCTGCAGCCGCCTGTACAAATCGGTCCGACAGTTGCGGGCTATCGTATAAATCCAGGTACTGGCCCCCGCTTTTTCCGCGTTGAAGGCCCCTGCTTTCTGCCAGACCTTGAGCATGACTTCCTGCACCAACTCATCGGCGTGGTTGGCGGACAGGGTGGAGCCGGACAGGGCAAAGGCCTTCATGAGTGGGGCAAAATGCCGGAACAGGCGGGTAAATGCTGCCCGGTCCTGGTGTTGCGCTATCAGGGAGATGCATTCGCTCCATTCATCGGTGCGGTTGCCGCCGGGCTCAGCTGGCGAGCCGGACTCCCCATCAAACTTGTCTGCCACGATAAACATACTCTGGTTCCTGGTGGTTTGGAGAGTATACGCAGTATATTGGAGACGGATCACTTGATTTAGCAGGAAATTCGATAGAAGCTCCCTGAGCGTTGCATTGTGGCAAGGCGACTGCCCCGATTTTGTCCAGAACTGATCCAGAAAGGGCCACGCGGCGTATTTTGCAGTTATCAGGCAGCGCGGCCCTTAGTGCCGTGCAGGGAGAGGATCACAAAGATGAAGGTTGCGGTTATCGGCTCCGGCATAGCGGGCCTGTCCTGCGCACATTACCTCAGTAGCGAGCACGAGGTGTGGGTCTACGAGGCGAGCAAAAAGATTGGCGGCCACACCGCGACGGTGGATGTGCAACTCGGCACCCGGCGCTACGCTATCGACACCGGTTTTATTGTCTTCAACGACTGGACCTACCCCAACTTCATCGCCCTGCTGGACGAACTGGGCGTCGCCAGTAAACCGACCGCCATGGGTTTCAGTGTGCGTGATCCGCAATCGGGCCTGGAATATTCTGGCACTAACCTCGATACCCTGTTTGCCCAGCGCAGCAACCTGTTGTCCTTGCCGTTCATTGGCATGATCCGCGATATCCTGCGGTTTAACCGCGCGGCGGTTGACGATCTCGATGCCGGTAAGATCGACGACAGCGAAACACTGGGCGCCTATCTCGCACGCAATGCCTACGGTGAAAAGTTTATCCGGCAATACCTCGCCGCCATGGGCTCGGCCATCTGGTCCGCTGACTGCGCTACTATTCTGGATTTTCCGGTCAGCTTCTTCCTGCGATTTTTCAAAAATCATGGTTTGTTGTCGGTGAAAGAAAGGCCGCAGTGGCGTGTGATCGAGGGCGGCTCCAGAGAGTACCTGAAACCCCTGTGTGCGCGCTTTGCGCAGCGCATAGCCACCGGCAACGCGGTGGACAGTGTCATTCGGCATGCGGGACGGGGCGTCACGCTGCGCATGGCGGATGGCCAGCGATTGCAGTTCGACCAGGTGGTATTGGCGACGCACTCGGACCAGGCGCTCGCGCTCCTGTATCAGCCCTCCCCGGCAGAGCGTAGTATTCTGGGAGCTATTCCCTACCAGACCAACGACGTGGTATTGCATACCGACACACGCATGCTGCCGCGCAATACGAAAACCTGGTCCAGCTGGAATTACACCCTGGGTCAGAACGAGCAGCGCGCGGTGGTGACCTACAACATGAATATCCTGCAGGGTATTGAAGCTCCGGAAACGTTCTGCGTCACTCTGAATAATACTGCCGCGATCAACCCGCATAAAATCCTTGGCCAGTTCCAGTATGATCACCCGGTATTCTCTCTGGCCGGCATGGCCGCCCAACAGCGCTGGGAGGAGATCAATGGCACGGCCAATACCTGGTACTGCGGTGCCTATTGGCATAACGGTTTTCATGAGGACGGCGTGGTCAGTGCACTGCGCGTTGCCAACGCGCTGTGTCACAGGGCGAGAGCTGCCGCGTGAGATCGCGTATTTACGAGGGTGTGCTGCGGCACCGCCGGGTGTCTCCGCGTCACCACGAGTTCCAGTACAAGGTCGCCATGCCCTATCTGTGCCTGGATGAATTACCCGACGTTTTTTCCACGACGCGTTTCTGGTCCGCCAGTAGAGTGGCCCTTGCCCGGTTCCGGCGCAGTGATTTTTTGGGCGACCCCGCACTGCCACTGCAGGACGAAGTACGGCGACGCATACACGAAGAGACCGGCGCTGCCCAAACCGGCCCGATCTACCTCCTGGCCAACCTGCGCTACTTCGGGTATGTGATGAACCCGATAGCCTGCTATTACTGCTTTAATGATGACGAGACGCGGCTGGAATATGTCGTGGCTGAGGTCAATAACACCCCCTGGAATGAGCGTCATAGTTATGTGCTGGTCGGCCCCGATGAGGGGCACTGGCTGAAAACCGCCTTTGACAAGCAGTTTCATGTCTCACCGTTCAATCCCATGGTGATGCGTTATCACTGGCGCAGCAACACGCCAGACCGCCGCCTGGTGCTGCATATGGAAAATAGCGCGGACGGTGAAAAGGTTTTTGATGCCACGCTGTCGCTGTCAGCCCGACCCATGACCGGCGCCAATCTCAATAAATTGCTGCTGCGTTACCCATTTATGACGGCCAAAGTAGGCCTTGCTATTTACTGGCAGGCCCTGCGGCTGTTTTTGAAGGGGGTACCGGTCTATAAACATCCAGGAAACCATGCAATAGGAGCAAGACATGAATGACCTCAGTATAGGCGCTCTGCGTATACCCCAGGCGCGCAGCGCGAGGATAGGTGAAAGCGTCGCCAGGGAGGCGGTGTTCACGTTGCTGGGTAAGCTACAGATCGGCTCGCTAACCCTGCACGAGGGGCCACAGAGCCACCACTTTGGCAGCCCTGGCAACCCACGGGAGCCCCAGGCCGAAGTGCATATTCACGATCCTGCCTTGTACGGGCAGATGCTGACCGGTGGCTCTATTGCCTCCGGAGAGGCTTACATCAAAGGGCTTTGGTCCTCGCCTGCACCCGTGGAGGTGACCCGTCTGTTCAGTGCCAATCTCGCGGTACTGGATAAGTTTGAAGCAGGGCAGTCCTGGCTGGTAAAACTCGCGCTGAAGCTCGCCCACCGCTTCAACCGCAATACGCGCAAGGGCTCGCAGGATAATATTGCCGCGCACTACGATCTGGGCAACGAGTTTTTTCAACTTTTCCTCGATCCAACCATGATGTATTCGTCGGCGATATTCCCCGATCATCTTTCCAGCCTGGAGGCGGCGTCCGAGACCAAGCTCGATGAACTGTGCCGGCAGCTCGAACTGCACCCTGACGATCATTTGCTGGAAATAGGGACCGGCTGGGGCGGGATGGCCATCCATGCGGCGAAGTATTTCGGTTGCCGGGTCACCACCACGACAATTTCACGGGAGCAATATGCTTACGCCTGCACCAGGGTCAGGGAGGAAGGACTGGAGCATAGGATCACCCTGTTGTGTGAAGATTATCGCAATATCACCGGGCACTACGACAAGCTGGTGTCCATTGAGATGATTGAGGCGGTCGGTCACGAGTTCTACCAGCACTACTTCCAGACCTGTGCCGGTCTGCTCAAGCATGATGGCAAGATGGTGATCCAGGCGATCACAGTGGCTGACCAGCGCTACCAGACGGCGCGCGACTCGGTGGATTTTATCCAGCGCTACATTTTCCCTGGCGGCTGCCTGCCCTCCGTGGCCGTGATAGCAGACCACATTGCAACAGATACCGATATGCAGATCGTTCATCTGCGCGATATCACGCACGACTACGCCACTACGCTGGCGCATTGGCGGCAGCGCTTCCTGGCCAATCTGGACGCGGTGCGATCCATGGGGTTCAGCGAGGAGTTTGTGCGGATGTGGGAGTTTTACCTGTGTTATTGCGAGGGCGGTTTTCGCGAGCGCATCATCAGCACTGTCCAGCTGGCCTTTGCCAAGCCTGGCTATCGCTTTCCGGGCGCCGCCGGGGCGGGTGAATAGAAAATGCCAGTCGAACAGATCTGAAGGACAGGCCTTTGCGTAATTTGTCCAGTGCTAACAATACGAGAGCAGAGTGATGGAACCAGCCCTGATGAAAACCGTTGTGGTCTCCCAGCCCCTCATCTCAGAGGACGCCAGGAAAGTGCGCGATGTACTGATAGAGCGCGGACTCGAGACACCACTTATCGACAATGGCCTCAGCCGCGACCAGAAGTATGAGCGTATCAGCGAGTCTTTTGCCGATATCGCCCGCACCCTGGGCCTGGACTTGGCCGATGACAGCCTGTGCGATACTCCCAAGCGAATTGCGAAAATGTATGTAGACGAAATATTTTCGGGCCTGGACTACGCGCGCTTTCCCAAAGCCACTGCCATAGCCAACAAGATGGGTGTGGAGGAAATGGTGCGGATTGATGATATCTCGGTGGTGAGTACTTGTGAGCACCACTTTATTACCATTGATGGTGTCGCCAGCGTGGCCTATATCCCGGCAGGCAGGATTATCGGCCTGTCCAAAATAAATCGTATCGTCCGCTTCTTTGCCCAGCGACCCCAGGTACAGGAGCGCTTGACCCAGCAGGTGCTGGTGGCCCTGCAAACCCTGCTGGAGACAGACGACGTGGCCGTCACCATTAACGCCGTACACTACTGCGTGAAGGCCAGGGGCGTAATGGATGCCAACTCGAGAACGCGCACCACCGCACTGGGCGGTCAGTTCAAGGTAGATGCGCGTACGCGCGGTGAGTTTTTGTCTTGATGCAGGGGGCCTTGCCCTGCCTGCTGGTGGCAGGACACAAGAGTCGATGCCCTTATCGGGCGGTTCACAGGAGAGGCGCATGACCTCACACAACTCACGCCTTTGGCCGGCACCGGTGCCGGCTAAATTCGTCAACGCTGTGCTGTTCAATCTCAGTTGGTTTGCTATTGTGCTGACCCAATCGTCGCTCGTTGCCGTGGCTATTGTAGTGGTGCACCTGTTGGCACACTTTCGTTTCATGGGTAGAGGTAGGGGCGAGCTGTACCTGATTGCTGCAGTAACGGTATTTGGTGCATGTATCGATCAGGTGCTGTTTCGCAGCGGTGTCTTTAACCTCGGCGGACAACCCGCCTTGGCGCCACTCTGGCTGACTTGTCTTTGGCCCGTTTTCGCGACCACACTGATGCACGCGTTTGCGGGGTTCCAGCACCGCATCCTTTTCGCTGTCATTTTCGGGGCTTTGGGTGGAGCCCTGTCATATACTGCCGGTACACGTCTTACGGCCGTCGATTTTGGTTCGCCGCTATGGGGGCCTGTAATCCTCGGGGCACTGTGGGCTGTTGTTTTCCCCTTGTTACTGATGCTGTCCGCCAGATTCAGTAGCCCTGACGATCCACTTCAGGCATGGATGCCGGCGGAGCGGCGAGCATTTGATTGACGCTGGTTAACAGCCGATGAATAACCCGCTCATTTACTGGTTTCGCCAGGACCTCAGGCTGCGCGACCTGCCCGGCCTAAATGCTGCGTTCGCCACGGGCAGACCGGTGCTGGCCTGCTATATCCTTGATGACGAGAGCCCCGGCCTGTGGCAAATGGGTAGTGCCAGTCGCTGGTGGTTGCACCACAGTCTGGCAGCTCTCGCCAGGGAGATCGAAGGACTCGGCGGCCAACTCTACCTGGCACGCGGTCGTCCCGACCGTATCCTTGCAAACCTGGCGGTACGCTCCGGTGCTGATCTTATTTGCTGCTCACGGCAGTATGAACCTTGGGCACGGCAGTTGGAGGTGGATCTCCATGCAACCCTGGGCAGCAGGGCAGTCGAGCTAAAACGCTATGGCGGTGCACTGCTGTGGGAACCTGAGACGGTGAAGAACTTGGCGGGCCAGCCATTCAAGGTGTTCACACCCTTCTGGCGTAAATGTCGTAGTTTGCCGGTCGCCACTGCGACCGCAACGACTCCCGCTATCAGCTTCGGCCCCTGGCCGGCTCATGTCGACCCTGCTGATGA
Source organism: uncultured Gammaproteobacteria bacterium (assembly GCA_963747995.1). Classification (GTDB taxonomy): domain Bacteria; phylum Pseudomonadota; class Gammaproteobacteria; order Pseudomonadales; family Halieaceae; genus Marimicrobium. The sequence continues at coordinate 385,450 of CAVVHD010000011.1, forward strand.
GTTAGACAGCTGGGACCTCATACCCAGCAGCCCCAACTGGACGCAGGGCTGGGAGCAACTGTGGCAGCCTGGTGAGCGGGGTGCACAGCTCAGGCTCGATGAGTTCCTGCACGGTGCCATTGCGGATTACGACGTGGGCCGCAACTATCCTGCGCGCAGCACCACATCGCGCTTGTCTGCACACCTGCATTTTGGTGAGATTGCGCCGGCCAGGGTATTGCACGCGGCGCGACAGGCGGGCGTGGGCAATGCTGCGCTGGAGAATGAGACGGAGAAATTTCTCAGTGAGCTCGGCTGGCGCGAGTTTTCCTATCACTTGCTGTACCACTTTCCGACACTGCCAGAGCAACCCTTTAAAGCAGACTTCTCCGCGTTTCCCTGGGTGGGTGGTGCGCGGGAGCTGCGTGCCTGGCAACAGGGAAAAACGGGCTACCCGATAGTCGATGCAGGCATGCGGGAACTGTGGCAGACGGGCTATATGCACAACCGGGTGCGGATGGTAGCGGCGTCATTCCTGTGCAAGCACCTGCTGGTGGACTGGCGAGCCGGGCAGCGCTGGTTCTGGGATACGCTGGTGGATGCGGACCTGGCCAACAATGCGAGCGGCTGGCAGTGGGTGGCCGGCAGTGGAGCCGATGCCTCCCCGTACTTTCGCATCTTCAACCCGACAACACAGGGGCGGAAATTTGACAAGGAGGGCGACTATATTCGGCATTGGCTGCCCGAGCTTGCGGCACTGCCGGATCACTGCCTGCATCAACCCTGGACAGCGTCAGCAGAGGTACTGCGAGACGCCGGTGTGATGTTGGGAGAATCGTATCCGTTTCCGATCGTGGATCACCAAGACGCCAGGAGCGCGGCGCTGGCAGCCTATGCCGATGTTAGAAGCCAGCGCGCCTTATAATTACAATTGCCGGCGCGCCGCGAGCCACTGCTTTTGCTGCGACATCACGTGGCGCGTGGCCGCGAACACAGTTCTGGCCGGGTCAGCTGCGCCGGTGTTTCCCAACGTGTCGAGCTGTGCGTAGTACCAATACTGCACAGCAAAACTGGCCAACGTACGCAGGGTTTTGGAGCGATTGAGAAACGTGAGCCACGGTGGAAACAGTGCCAGCTGTGCTTCATAGCGCGGCAGTTCGGTCTGGCCTGCGAGCAGGCGGGCTGGGGCATCGGTGACCACGCACATCGGTCGCCCCAGACCGATCAGGTCAGCACCGCCCGCAGTAATCGCCTGCTCCATAGCAGCGCGACGTCGGAACCCCCCTGTCACCATGAGCGGAATCGACACTTTGTCCTGCATCGCCAACGCAAAATCAACGAAATAGGCTTCGCGTATCAGGGTGGAGGGCGCAAGCAGTTGTTGCTCTTCTTCGTCGATGCCCTCCACACCGAGCAGTTTCGGTTGCTCGTAGGTACCGCCGGAGATTTCCAACAGGTCGATGCCTGCCGTTTCCAGCCACTGCGCCACTTGCAAACTCTCGGCAAAGGCGAAGCCGCCTTTCTGGAAATCGGCGCTGTTGAGTTTGACCGCCACGGGAAAGTCCGGGCCTACCGCTGTGCGCACCGTCTTTACAACATCCAGCAACGCGCGGGCGCGATTGGCCAGTTCGCCACCGTACTGATCCGTGCGCAGATTGCTGCGCGGGCTGAGAAACTGGGACAGCAGGTAGCCATGCGCGGCGTGTACCTGCACACCGGTGAAGCCGGCGGCTTTGACGGCAGCAGCACAAACGCCAAAGCGGTGCACAAGGTCCTCAATCTCGGGCACCGTGAGTGCAACTGGCTGGCCAAACTGTCCACCGGGCAGGCCGATTTTTACCGATGAAGGCGCTTTGGGATGGGGATTAACATTTTTCTGCGTCTGTCTGCCAGCGTGGCTGATCTGTGCCCAAAAGTGATTGCCGTTGCGGGTGGCTGCTTGTGCCCAGAGTGTCAGCGCCGTGTGCATCGCCGCATCGGGTTCCTGTTCGATCACCACGTTGCCGGGGCGTTCCAGGTGCGCGCCATCGATCATGATATTGCCGGACAGTAGCAGGCCGGCACCGCCATCACTCCACAGGCCATAAAGCCTCTCCAATTGCGGAGTCGGCACACCGGCCGGGCTGGCCAGTCCTTCCGTCATGGCGGCTTTGGCGATGCGGTTGGAGATGATTGCACCGCACGGGAGTGTAACGGGCCCCGCGAGGATGCCGGTGCTCACGAGTCGACGGCCTGACTTTCCTCACGGTAACTGTCAATCGCCGGGCAGGCGCAGAACAGGTTGCGATCGCCGTAGACGTTGTCGACCCGGTTCACCGGCGCCCAGTATTTGTAGCGCCGCAGCGATGGCACCGGATAGGCGGCGAGCTCGCGGTCATAGGGATGATCCCAGTGGCTTCCGGCAACATCGGCCAGTGTGTGCGGAGCGTTCGTCAAAGGATTGTCTGTCGCGTCCAGCACGCCGTTTTGCACCGAGTGAATCTCCGCGCGGATTGCAATCAGCGCGTCGCAGAAGCGATCCAGTTCCGCCAGTGATTCCGATTCTGTGGGTTCGACCATGAGGGTCCCGGCTACCGGGAATGACATGGTCGGGGCGTGAAAGCCATAGTCGATCATGCGCTTGGCGATATCCTCCTCCGACACGCCGCTCTGCTCCTTGATGGGGCGTATATCCAGGATACATTCGTGGGCCACGTTGCCACTTTTTCCAGTGTAGAGGATCGGGTAGTGCTCTCGCAGTCGATGTGCGATGTAGTTAGCGTTGAGAATGGCTACTTTGGTCGCCTGTGCCAGTCCCTCGCCACCCATCAGGGCGATATACGCCCAGGAAATCGGCAGGATGGAAGCGCTGCCGAAAGGGGCAGAGGACACCACGTCATTGTTGGCATCCAATCCTATGATCGGTACCACCGGATGGCTGGGCAGGAACGGCTGCAAATGGGCGCCCACACCGATCGGGCCCATGCCCGGGCCACCGCCACCATGGGGGATACAGAAGGTCTTGTGCAGGTTGAGGTGCGAGACATCGGCGCCGAATTTGCCTGGTGCCGCGATACCCACGAGGGCGTTCAGGTTGGCGCCGTCCACATACACCTGGCCCCCGTGCTGATGAACGATCTTACATACCTCGATAATGGATTCCTCGAACACCCCGTGGGTGGAGGGGTAGGTGACCATGATGCAGGCCAGGTCATCCGTGTGTCGCTCGGCCTTGGCGCGCAGGTCCGCCATGTCGATATTGCCCAACGCATCGCAGTCAACGATGACCACACGCATACCGGCCAGTGCGGCGCTGGCGGGGTTGGTGCCATGTGCGGAGGAGGGGATCAGGCACACATCACGCTGCATGTCCCCGCGGCTTTCGTGGTAGCGCCGGATGACCAGCAAGCCGGCGTATTCACCCTGCGAGCCGGCATTGGGTTGCAAGGAGATAGCGTCGTAGCCAGTGCATTCCACCAGCATCCGTTCCAGTTCTGCCAGCAGTGCCTGGTAACCGGCAGTCTGCGCGGCAGGCGCGAAGGGGTGCAAGCCGGCAAATTCCGGCCAGGTCACGGGGAGCATCTCGGTGGTGGCGTTGAGCTTCATGGTGCAGCTGCCCAGCGGTATCATCGAGCGATTGAGCGCGATGTCCTTGTCTTCAAGATAGCGCATGTAGCGCAGCATCTCCGTTTCTGAATGGTAGTTATTGAACAGCGGGTGTTGCAGGTAATTCAGCGGGCGCAGCAACGCGTCGGGAATCCCGGCATTCTCCCGTACTTTTGGATCGAGGTTTTCTACATTGGGCAGGGTACTGTCACCGGTAAACGCACCCCACAGTGCCGCGATATCCTGCGCAGAGGTGGTTTCATCCAGGGCGATGCCGATGCGGTCAGTGCCGATGATGCGCAGGTTCAAACCGCTGGCCAGGGCACGCTGGACGATGGCCTGTTGCTGCGCGCCCACGGTGTAGCTGAGGGTGTCAAAAAAAGTGGCGTTATCGGATTTGAAGCCTGCATCTTCCAGGCCCTTGGCTAAAATACAGGCGAGACGCTGGATGCGGGTGGCGATGCGTCGCAGGCCCTGCGGCCCATGATACATGGCGTAAAACGTGGCCATGATCGCCAGCAGCGCCTGTGCGGTGCAGATGTTACTGGTCGCTTTCTCCCGGCGAATGTGTTGCTCCCGGGTTTGCATGGCCATCCGCAGGGCCTGGTTGCCACGGCGGTCTATGGATACCCCGATGATACGCCCGGGAGTGGAGCGTTTGTAGGCGTCCCGCGTGGCGAAATACGCCGCATGCGGACCACCAAAGCCCATGGGAACGCCGAAACGCTGGGTGTTGCCCACCACCACATCCGCTCCCATGGCGCCGGGTGATTGCACCAGCAGCAGGGCCATGATGTCGGCCGCCACCGCGACCAGTGTGTTGGCTGCGTGGGCCTTTTTCACCAGGGGTGAAATATCCTCCAGATGGCCGTAGGTGCCCGGGTATTGCAGCAGCAGGCCAAAGGCGTCGGCATTGTCGAGCAGTTCCATCGGGTTGCCGACTACCACCTCGATATCCAGCGCCTCGGCGCGGGTTTTTACCACGGCGATAGTCTGGGGATGGCAATCGTCTGCGATCAGGAATCGCGTGCTGTGGTTTTTCTTGTTCACCCGCTGTAGCAGGGTCATGGCCTCAGCGGCGGCGGTACCTTCATCCAGCATGGAGGCGTTGGCCAGATCCATTTCGGTCAGGTCCAGGATCATCTGCTGGAAGGTCAGCAGTGCTTCGAGTCGGCCCTGCGATATCTCCGGTTGATACGGCGTATAGGCGGTATACCAGCCCGGGTTTTCCAGCACGTTGCGCTGGATTACCCCAGGCGTGATGGTGTCGTGGTAGCCTGTGCCAATGAACGATCGGTTGATGGTATTGCGATTCGCCAGTTCGCGCAGGCGTGCGATGACCCGCTGTTCGGTCTGTGCGCCGGGCAGTTGCATGGGGTGTTTGCGGCGGATGGCACTGGGCACGGTGTCGTCGATCAGGGCGTCCAGCGAGTCGTAGCCAATCGCGCGGGCCATGTCTGTTTGTTGTTGCGCCGTGGGCCCAATGTGCCGTTGGATAAAGTCAGCATGGTTTTCCAGATCAAACAGGGACGGACGGCTCATGGGTGCTCCGTGGGTTGTCGAAAAAAATGGTGATACTGCGGACGTACTTTGATACGGCGATGGTAGCAAGATAGGTCACTGACGGGCAATAATTTATACCGTTTGCGACCCTTGACGGGGCTCGTCGAATGTCACCGCACCGCTTGCCTTTGGCTGATAGGGCGGGTATCACTGGATATCTTTTTATGTTGCAAGGAGAGTAATTGTGTTGGAAATCGTCACGCCGGAATCTGTTGGACTCGACAGTGGGCAACTGGCCCGCGTCAGCGAGCATCTGGGCAAGCGTTATGTCCGGCCCGGCAAGATACCCGGCAGCATTACGCTGGTCGCCCGTCGCGGACAGGTTTGCTATCTGGATATACAGGGTTACCGCGATGTGGAGCGCGGCACTCCCATGACCGAGGACACCATCGTGCGCATTTACTCCATGTCCAAGCCAATCACTTCCCTGGCCATGATGACCCTGCTCGAGCGGGGACTGTTCTCGCTGGATGATCCAGTGCACCGTTTTATTCCGGCCTGGCGCAACCTGGGGGTGTGGACTGCCGGCTCCTACCCACAGTTTGCGACCGAACCGCCGAAACGTCCCATGACCATTCGCGACCTGCTGATGCACACTTCGGGCCTTACTTACGATTTCCTGCGCGCTTCCAATATCGATTACGCCTATCGCAAACTGCAGGTGGGCCTGGTCCGGCCGGGTTACACATTGCAGGAGATGATCGACCAACTGGCGCAGCTGCCACTGGAATTTTCCCCCGGTGAGCGCTGGAATTATTCGGTGGCCACGGATGTGTTGGGTTATCTGGTGGAAGTGATCAGTGGGCAGAGTCTGGCGGACTACCTGCGCACGGTTATCTTTGCTCCACTGGGTATGGATGACACCCGCTTTGACATTCAGCCCGATACGGTGGGCCGCTTCGCCTCCTGCTACACGCGCAACATGAAAAAGGAAATGGAACTCAGTGACGATGGCCAGGCTAGCGAATATACCAATCGGAGCTTTTGTTCCGGCGGCGGCGGTCTCATTTCTACCGTGGGTGACTATTATCGCTTCTGCCAGATGCTGCTGGGCGGCGGCACCCTGGACGGTACACGTATCATCGGTTCGCGCACCCTGGCATTCATGACCCGCAACCATCTGGCCGGTGGTGCGGATCTGTCGCAACTCGCCACCGGCGGCTTCAGTGAATCGTCCTATGAAGGCGTGGGTTTTGGCCTGGGTTTTGCCACGAAACTGGACGCGGTGCGCAATGGCTTTCCAGGTTCAACCGGCAGCTTCTTCTGGGGCGGCCTGGCCAGCACCTTGTTCTGGGTGGACCCGGCGGAGGAACTGGTGGTCATTTTTATGACCCAGCTGATTCCCTCCAGAACCTTTAATTTCAGGGGGCAACTGGAGAATATTATCTACGGCGCGCTGCAGTAGTTGCTCGCCAGGCAGTAGAGCGGAATTGCATCCTGATTTAAATAAGAATAATTATCATTAAATATTGTATATAAGAATAATTCCTATTAATATTCCCTTCACTAACAGGCACATAGCCATTGAAGGGAGTAGCACCAATGAAAAAAGGGATGGCGGGCCTCGTGTTTGGCCTGTTTACAATGCAAGCGGCGGCAGCATCCACGCCCACACTGGAAGAAATGTGGGCCATCATTCAGCAGCAACAAACCGAGATAGCCCAGCTCAAGGCGCAGCTTGCCTCTGCAGATGAGGAGATCAAGGAGACCGGGGTCAAGGTTGAGGCCACGGCCAGCAGGGTGGAAGAGGGTATCGCAGCAGGTGGGCAATCGCTGGCTTCGAGCTGGACTGAGCGCACGCAGATCGGCAGCTATGGGGAGATGCACTACAACAACCTGACTGACAAAAATGACACTGGCGGGGACAAGGACGAACTGGATTTCCACCGTTTCGTGTTCTACCTCGGCCATGAGTTCAGCGACACCACGCGAATGTTTTCGGAAGTGGAACTCGAACATGCGGTGGCCGGTGATGGCGAGAACGGCGAGGTCGAACTTGAGCAGGCCTATGTTGAACATGACCTGAACAGCACTATGCATATGAAGGCGGGCCTGTTCCTGATCCCCGTCGGTATTCTCAACCTGACCCACGAACCGGATACGTTTTATGGCGTTGAACGCAATAATGTCGAACGGTACATCTTGCCTACCACCTGGTGGGAAGGCGGTCTGGCATTGAACGGCGAAATCGCGCCGGGCTGGAGTTACGAAACGGCCTTTACGTCCGGCCTGAAGCTCGACGCGGACGAGGGGCAGTACATGATTCGCGATGGTCGTCAGGAAGTGTCTGAAGCGGACGCCTCTGATCCGGCCTACACTGCCAACATAAAGTACACGGGTATCGCAGGCCTGGAATTAGGTGCCACATTGCAATACCAGCAGGACCTGTATCAGGGTAAATACATAGATGACATCAACGCTGTACTGTATTCGGCGCATGTGGCTTGGCGCGAAGGTCCCTTCGGCCTGCGTGCCGTGGCCGCGAGCTGGGATATCAACAATGCCATTGACAACATCCAGGTCGGTGCTGATACCCAGGAGGGATGGTATGTTGAACCGTCCTGGCTGCTGCTGCGTGACCTGGGCATCTTTGCCCGCTACAGCGAGTGGGATAACCAGGCTGGTAGTGGGGGAGATGGCGAGTTTAGCGAATGGGACATGGGCGTGAACTACTGGCTGGAGGAGCACGTGGTATTCAAACTTGACTACCAGTTCCAGGACGCACCATCCGACCAGCAAGAATTGGAAGGCCTGAATCTGGGGGTTGGCTGGAGTTTTTAATGACGACTATCCGCGATCCCTTGCGCGTCCGTGGCATAGCACTGGCTAGCATCGTGATCATGGTGGCCTTTTCTGCTTATGGCGAGGAGTACCTTGGTCGCGAGGCATTCTTGGGTCTGGCGTTCGGCGACCAACAACCCCAAATGCATACTTTGTGGCTCACCGAAGAGACGCGTACAGCCGCCAAAGCCGCCATCGGCTGGGCTCCAGCTGCCCTGCGACTGCGCTACTGGCAGGCGGGGGAACGTACCGCCTGGATACTTGAGGACATAGGCAAGGATAAGCCCATTACTCTCGGGATAGTCGTTGTTGCTGCGCGGATCGAGCGTGTGGAAGTGCTGGCCTTTCGCGAAAGCCGCGGCTGGGAGATTCGTTACCCATTTTTTACCAGCCAGTTCAGTGGCCTGACACTGGCCCCTGACGGCCATTTGTCGCACTCTGTCGATGGCATTACCGGTGCGACGCTATCGGTGCGCGCGGTGGATCGTGTGGCGCGGCTGGCCTTGTGGCTGGATACACAGGTGCACAGTTGATGCGCCGTCGTCCGCGACTGGTGGGTCTGCTGTGGCGCTGGCACCGGCGTCTGGGTGTACTGGCCGCGTGCTTCGCGCTGGTACTGGCGGTCACCGGTATCGTGCTGAACCACTCTGCGGAGTTGGGACTCGACCGCCGCTTCGTTGACTGGCCCTGGCTGAGCCAGGCCTACGGCGATAACTCGGGTGACCTGAGCGCATTCCAGTTGGGCCGACACTGGCTGTCGCGAGCGGCGAATGGCCACATTTATTTCGATGCGCTGGACGTCGCTCCCTGCAGTGGTCAACTGGTCGGCGCCGTGGCCGTGGGCGAGTTGCTGTATGCCGGCTGCGCCGAGGAACTGCTGTTGATCAGCGCTCGGGGTGAGTTGGTCGAGTCGATCAATGCCAGCATCGGGCTGCCGGTGCCATTGCAGGCAGTAGGACTCATAGAGAACCAGATTGTGCTGCAGGCCGGCGGGATCTGGTGGTTGGCTGACCTGGACCTTATGGATTTCAGTCATCACGCACCCGCAGCGGGCGCTGTCATTCGCCAGCTTGTTCCCGACCGACTACCGGATGCCTTGCGCGCGAAAATTCCTGTGCCTGACCAATGGCTCAGCTGGGAACGACTGCTGCTGGATGTGCACAGTGGCCGTGTTTTTGGCCGCGTGGGTGTGTTGTGGGTGGACGGCGTGGGTGTTCTGCTGGCCAGTCTTGCATTAAGCGGTATCGCGATGTGGTGGTTGCATCGGCGGCGCTGGTAACAAACGAAACTAATTTGAGGATCGCAATTCAATCTCTTCAATCATGCCAGTTGGCGGCACGTTTACGTGCAGTTGTGCTCCTTTATCAAGCGAGAAGAAAAGACTTTGCTTGCCCTTGTACAAAATAATTCTGCTAATAGCACTGTTTCCGGTTTCGGCAATAAGTGAACTGCCAGGTGTGCTAAAGGAGTCAGCGCTGACCTGTACACGGATGGAGAGAATGTTATTCGCTTTGCTATTGTCAACGACTAACCGCTGGGGGAGTATTTCCCAGGTAGCGTCCGATAGTCTCCTGTTTGGCCAATGAATCTCTCCGGACCCGCCGTTTTTCCTAGCCCGCGCATACTGGTGGCCATCTGAAGCGTAGAACAGATTTCTGCGACTGCCACGTGCTCATCAAGTAGACGTTCCTGGGGAAATTGTCTGAGAAAACATTGAGACCATTTTTTTCCAGGTAAGCCAGCACGTGTGGTAGTTCTTGTTACCTCTGATGATTTCGCGCGGGAGTTCAATGTCGTTTTCGAGTGTTTTCCCTGCCAGAAAAAGTGCCAGTGCGTTGTTGTCTTCCGTCGAACGTAGATAGTCGTACAGTTTCTCCATCCGGCATGAATTTGTACTACCTGAATGTAATAGTATCGTCGCAATGGATATCATGCCTGTCGCCCTGGAGGGCCAGCTCAAAGGCTCTCCGCGTAAGGATACAGTCCTTTCTCTTATTATCAGCCACAGTGCCCATAGCATGCCTATAATGGCGAGTTTGAAGTTCGGAATATATCTGGGTGCTGCCAATCCCAAGAGGCTATCACTGTCGAGAAGAAAAAAACGGATAGACAATAATAGGGGCCGAGAAAAAAATTGCAAGTAGCATGAGCGCTAAGGGAATCAGTGATAAACGAAAAAGCTTGAGTCTTGATGTAAGTTATGAAGGTGGCGATAAAAAGTAGTGGTCCATATCACTGAAGTAAGACAACCAAGAAAAGACGCTGCGCCGGGGAAGGTTGCTTTCAGGAATACTATGTCTAACCAAGACCTGAGCTTAAGCGCCTACTGAAAACCGTGATAAAGTTTGCCTAACGGATCTCCGCACTAAAGGTAGCATAATGCGCCATTGCAGATTTGATCGAGAGGACGCGTAGGGGTGTCCGGCAGAATGGCCATGCAAGAACAACCGATAGGCAATCCAGGTGGAAGCCAAGACCAGCGGTCGTGCGCAGATAAACGTGGCTGCCGATCAATCAAATAGACAAGCATGTTGCATGGCGGTGATTATCGATGCCAGGAAGATCGTGCCGAAGTCGGCATTGGCGAACATGAACGCCTAAGGACGCAAGGGCAACAATGAGATAGCGAATCGTCTGATTCGTCCCGTATACATCTATCTACACTGTTATGAAGACAATAATGCCAAAGAGATATAGATACTGATACGGTAGTCAACAAGGGAAACGTGTATTGCAGAGCGGGAATTGAAACCTAAGAGAAATGGCAAGCAATCAGTATAGCGAACCAGTGCAGCGAGAAAGCTGATATTTTGATTTTCCGAAGTCGGTAGTCGAAAGGATGCTTCTTCAGAAGTATAACACGTAGTGAGTATCTGGAAGAAAAATCCAAGATAGGCCTCATAATCCAACCGAAAACCCAGAAATTTTAAATTAGCAATTTGAATCAGGTGCAGCAGAGGAGCGGGATGGTGATTACTCCATAGGATCGATATCCCCTCCCGCCCAGTCAGGAATGGCAGAACAATTTGCTCCAGATGACGGAACACATCGGCCTGAATGTAAGGTGCAGCGGTAAAAAAGATAAATGCCAGGGCGTTAAGGGAGAGAAGGACAAAGCACGCCCAGACGAGCAAAGACCAATTCAATTTTGGTGGAGAAAATTTACTGCTTGTATCCAAAATGCGAAACCACCATCTGCGCTAAAGTGCGATTGTACATGGCCACAGCGAAATTGACGACCTGCGAATCACAGAAAGGTGTTCAGTTTTCCGGAGGACCATAACGGATATGGGTGACGTAGTAAACCTGTTCACCCGAGGGGCTGTGCACTCTGATTTCATCGTCCAGTCGCTTGCCTAATAATGCGCGGGCCAGGGGTGAATCCATGCTGAGTTTGCGCAGAGACAGATCAAACTCATCGGGGCCGACGACGCGCCAATGATTCTCCTCGCCGCTCGCATCCTCCAGTGTCACCCAGGCGCCGAAGAAAATTTTCGCAGTGTCATCCGGAATACGCTGCACAACTTCCACTTCATCGAGGCGCTTGTTCAGAAAGCGCACGCGGGAGTCGATTTCGCGCAGCCGGCGTTTGCCGTAGATGTAATCGCCGTTCTCGGAGCGGTCGCCGTTTTTGGCGGCCTCGTGTACTGCATCGGTGACGATTGGCCGTTCGACTTTCCACAGTTGATGCAATTCATCCCGCAACGCCTGTTCGCCCTCGGGTGTAATGTAGCTGGAGCCGCGCGGGCGCGGTGGTCGGTAACGTCCCATATCAGTAGTTTAGCGGCTGCTGCTGCGTAACAAAATGCCGCTGGACTCCCTCTGTCCTGACTGTTAGAAAGATCAGCATAACGGAAATCGAGAAGGGATAGTGCATGGCGAGACAATGGCGCATCGGTTTGACCCTGGCAGTAACTCTTTTTAGTTTGGGTGTGACAGCCTTGCTGCCAAACAGTGCCATGGCCAATTGCATGGAACTGGTGGGCAGTCTGACACAGGGAGGCCTGATCTGGGGCAAGGTGCCGCCGGGCAGTCGCGTCAGCCTGGATGGTGTGACCCTTGATGTGCTTGAGGACGGGACGACCATTGCCGGCTTTGGTCGCGATGCCCCCGCCACTGCGGAGTTACTGGTTGAAGGTGGCGAGTCGTGTCGGCAGACGCTGCACATTACGCGCAGGGATTACAACGTTCAGCGGGTCACGGGTGTGCCGCAGCAAACCGTGACCCCGCCGCCTGAGCAGCTGGAGCGTATTCGCCGGGAACAGGCGCTCGTCGATGCCGCAAAGGCCAGGCGACTGGCGCGTCCCGACCTGCTGGAGGGCGCACTGGCCGGTTTTCAGTGGCCTGCGCCGGGCCCTGTTTCGGGCGTTTACGGCAGCCAGCGTTATTATAATGGTACGGCCGGCAATCCCCACTACGGTGTGGATATGGCGGTGCCGACCGGCACCCCGGTGCGGGCTCCTGCGGCGGGGGTTGTCACACTGGCGGAACCGGACCTGTTTTTTTCCGGTGGTACGATTATCCTGGACCACGGGTTTCGCCTTTCCTCTGCGTTCCTGCACATGAGCAAGGTGTTGGCGACAGTGGGGCAGGAAGTAAAGACCGGGGATGTGATAGGAGAGGTTGGCGCCACGGGTCGCGCCAGCGGCGCGCACCTGGACTGGCGGATGAACTGGCGCGACCAGCGCATCGACCCACAATTGCTCGCTCCACCCATGCCAAAGCCCTGAAAAAGCTCGTATAATGCAGGCCCTCTTTAGCATGGTGACACGGCAATGATCGACAAGAGACTTCTGAGTATCCTGGTCTGTCCGGTAAGCAAAGCGCCGGTGGAGTACGACAAGGACAAGGACGAACTCATCTGCAGGGCATCAGGCCTGGCCTATCCGGTGCGTGACGGCATTCCGGTCATGCTGGAAAGCGAGGCGCGACACCTCACTGCAGACGAGAAACTTGGGTAAGGAGCAGTAAGGCTTGGCATGTCAGACACCATATTCGGCAAAATCATCAGGGGCGATATTCCCAGTGAGTTCCTCTACGAGGACGAGCACTGCATCGCCATCAACGACATACACCCGCAGGCACCCGTCCATGTGCTGGTCATTCCCAAGCGTGGTATTCCGCGACTGGTGGATGCGCAGGCGAGTGACCAGGCCCTGCTGGGGCACCTGATGCTGGTCGCCGGCAAGCTGGCAGAGCAACTGGGTGTGGGTGAGGCATTTCGCCTGGTAGTCAACAATGGCGCCAACGCCGGCCAGACCGTTTTTCACCTGCACCTGCATATCATTGGCGGCAGGGAGTTCGCCGAAGGCCATATGGCGGGCTGATTAGAGCCCGTATTTTGCATCGCATAACCGGGATCACATATGAAGACCGTAGAAATACGCGAGGCCTTCCTGGCCTATTTTGAACAGCACGGGCACACCCGGGTGGCGAGCAGTTCACTGGTGCCGGTCAATGACCCGACCCTGCTATTCACCAATGCGGGCATGAACCAGTTCAAGGATACCTTCCTGGGTACTGACCCGCGCGCTTATGTCCGCGCCACCAGCAGCCAGCGCTGTGTGCGCGCCGGCGGCAAGCACAACGATCTGGAAAATGTCGGCTATACCGCTCGTCACCACACCTTCTTCGAAATGCTGGGTAACTTCAGTTTTGGTGACTACTTCAAGCGCGAGGCTATTCGTTATGCCTGGGAGTTTCTCACCGGGACGCTCGGCCTGCCTCCGGAAAAACTGTGGGTGACCGTGCATGTGTCCGACGATGAGGCGGAGCAGATCTGGATCGAGGATATCGGTTTTCCCAGGGCGCGAATATCGCGCCTCGACGAGGACAACTTCTGGCAGATGGGCGATACCGGCCCTTGCGGTCCGTGCAGCGAGATATTCTTCGATCATGGCGCAGATGTGCCGGGAGGTCCCCCGGGGAGCAAGGACGATCACCTGGACCGCTACATCGAAATCTGGAACCTGGTGTTCATGCAATTCAATCGCGACCAGAGCGGCGAGCTGCATGCACTGCCCAAGCCTTCGGTGGACACCGGCATGGGTCTGGAGCGCATCGCTGCGGTGATGCAGAAGGTGCACAGCAACTACGAGATTGACTTGTTTCAGGCGTTGATCAAGTCCGCCGCAAAGGTATTGCAGGTGCAGGATATGCAGTGCAGCTCGTTGCGTGTGATTGCTGACCACATCCGCTCCTGCTCCTTCCTCATTGTCGACGGTGTACTGCCAGGGAATGAGGGGCGGGGCTATGTATTGCGCCGCATCATGCGCCGCGCCATTCGCCACGGTAACAAGCTCGGCGCGGATAAACCCTTCTTCCACAAACTGGCGGCGACGCTGGCTGCGCAGATGGGCGATGCGTATCCCGAACTCGTGAAGCAGCTCGCCCACGTGGAAAAAGCGCTGTTGACTGAGGAAGAGCAATTCGCCCGCACGCTGGACAACGGTATGCAAATACTGGAGGAAGCATTGGCGGGTATCAAGGGCACTGAAATCCCTGGCGATGTGGTGTTCAAGCTGTACGATACCTACGGCTTTCCTACCGACCTGACCAACGACATCGCGCGCGAACGCAATCTCACCCTGGATATTGTAGGCTACGAGGCCGCCATGGCCGAGCAGCGCTTGCGCTCGCAGGAGAGCGGCAGTTTCAAGGTGGATTACAGCAACGTGTTGAAACTGGAAGGCAGCACCGAGTTCACTGGCTACGACAGTCTGGCCAGCGAAGGCGTGGTAACCGCCTTGTTGCGCGACGGGGCAGAAGTTGCCGTGCTCAACACCGATGAATCCGGTGTGCTGGTACTCGATCGCACGCCATTTTATGGCGAGTCCGGTGGGCAGGTGGGAGATACAGGTTTTCTCAGCGGCGGTGCCGTGCGCCTGGAGGTATCGAACACCAGCAAGGCCTCGGATCAGCACCTGCATCACGTGAAGGTGTTGCACGGCAGCGTAAAACGCGGTGACCGACTCGACGCAGAGGTGAATCCAGTGGTGCGCCAGCGTACCCGTCTCAATCACAGCGCTACCCATTTGTTGCATGCGGCCCTGCGCCGGGTGTTAGGCGAGCATGTGCAACAGAAAGGCTCTCTGGTGGATTCGCAGCGCCTGCGTTTTGATTTCTCCCACCCGGAAGGCGTAAGCGCACAGCAGTTAAAGACGATTGAAAACCTCGTAAACGAGCAGATTCGCGCCAACACTGCAGTGCATACCCGCCTGATGACCATGGATGACGCAGTTGCCTCCGGCGCAATGGCATTGTTCGGTGAAAAATACGGCGACGAGGTGCGGGTGCTGTCCATGGGCGAGGACAACTTCTCGGTGGAACTGTGCGGCGGTACCCACGCCGCGCGCACCGGTGATATCGGTTTGTTGCGTATTGTGTCTGAGTCCGGTGTGGCCTCCGGTGTGCGCCGTATTGAAGGCGTGACGGGCAGCGGCGCGTTGGCGCTGGTCAACCAGCATGAACAGCAGCTGGCAGCAGTGTGTGACGTGGTCAAGGGCTCTGCGGACACGGTCGCGGCCAAGGTCGCGGCGTTGCGCAGTGAAAATCGCGAACTGGAGAAGGAGATCGCCCGCCTCAAGCAAAAACTCGCTTCATCGACCGGTAGCGACCTCACCGCGGCGGTGGTGGAAGTGCAGGGCATCAAGGTACTGGCTGCCAATGTGGAGGGTGCCGATGCCAAAACGCTGCGCGACACTCTCGACCAGTGCAAGAACAAGCTGGGCAGTGCCGTGATCCTGTTGACCGCTGTGAGCGGGGATAGAATCACCCTGACCGCAGGTGTCACCAAAGACCTGACCGACCGCGTGAAGGCTGGCGACCTGATGCGGGAATTCGCCGAGCGCCTCGGTGGTAAGGGCGGCGGCAAGCCAGATATGGCCCAGGGCGGTGGCACTGATGTGCAGGCCTTACCAGAGGTGCTCAAGGCCGTGCCCGCCTGGGTAGCATCGCAGCTCGGTTGATCCAGTCAGTATGGATTCTGTTCGCGCGCTGTTTAAAAATTGGCCACTTTGTTGTTTAATAGCGCCCTTTCGAGGACATCTCCTGGAGGTGTCCGCAACGTGCTTCTGCAGGCTGCGCAATAACTCATGAGTCTCCTCGTTCAAAAATTTGGTGGCACCTCGGTTGGCGACCTTGAGCGTATCGGGCAGGTGGCGGACAAGGTGGCCAGCTTTCGCGCCAAAGGCCACGACCTGGTGGTGGTCGTCTCGGCTATGAGCGGCGAGACTAACCGCCTGCTTGCCATGGCCAATGAGATGCAGGAACGCCCTCTACCACGCGAACTGGACGTGCTGCTTTCCACTGGGGAGCAGGTGACGACCGCGCTGCTGAGCATGGCTTTGAACGAGCGCGGGCTGAAGGCCAAGTCCTACACCGGTACCCAGGTCCGCATCCTTACGGACAATGCGCATACCAAGGCCCGCATCCGGGAAATTGATGACGAGCGCCTGCACCGCGACCTGAAAGAGGGCTATGTGATTGTGGTGGCCGGTTTCCAGGGCGTGGATGAGAACGGTAATATCACGACACTGGGCCGTGGTGGCTCCGATACCACCGCCGTTGCGCTGGCGGCTGCGCTGAAAGCCGATGAATGCCAGATTTATACCGATGTGGACGGGGTTTACACCACCGACCCCCGTGTAGTGGACGGTGCTCGTCGTCTGTCCAAAATTACCTTTGAAGAAATGCTTGAAATGGCCAGTATGGGCTCCAAAGTACTGCAGATTCGCTCGGTGGAGTTCGCGGGAAAATACAATGTGCCACTGCGGGTGTTGCACAGCTTCAAGGACGGCCCCGGTACCCTGATTACAATGGAGGATGATAGCGAGATGGAAGCGCCGACAATTGCGGGCATTGCGTTCAATCGCGACGAGGCCAAGCTCACCATAGAGGGCGTGCCCGACATACCGGGTGTGGCCTACCGGATTCTTGGCCCGATTGGTGAAGCCAATATCGAAGTAGATGTCATCGTGCAAAACGTCAGTCACGACAAAACCGCTGACTTTACCTTCACTGTCGGGCGCAATGACCTACCGCGGGCGGAAGAAGTGCTCAACAAGGTGGCAAAGGAAATCAAGGCCGAACGTGTCACCAGCGACAACAGGATCGCCAAGGTGTCCGTGGTTGGCGTGGGCATGCGCTCGCACGCGGGCGTCGCCAGCCAGATGTTTGCCTGCCTGGCTGAGTTGGGGATCAATATCCAGATGATCACCACCTCCGAGATCAAGATATCCGTCATCATTGAGGAAAAATTCCTGGAGCTTGCGGTGCGCGCCCTGCATTCCTCGTTTGGTCTGGAAAAGGAACCGAAAGACGAGAACGCGGACTAAGCAAGGCAGGTATCACCGCTCCGTGTAATGAAGTAGCGTTTCATAACATTGCCTTTACGCTGATTTCGGCTAGTAATTACGGGTGTATGATTGGATTGGTTGGGCCCCAACAGGGGCTTTGAAGGAACTGTCCTGTGCTGCTGTGTATATGCTGCACGCACTGGACCGGGGAGCAGGAAGTATGTTGATTTTAACCCGCAGGGTTGGTGAGTCACTGATGATAGGCAACGAGGTCACCGTGACAGTGTTAGGGGTCAAGGGCAACCAGGTTCGTATCGGTATCAATGCCCCAAAGGACGTGGAAGTACACCGCGAGGAAATTTACAGCCGCATTCACGACGGCGACCAGCCGCCCGCGCAAGACAAGGAATAAATCCGCCCATCCCCCCCGTATGACTTTGATTCCGCAGCGATTGTGGTATTATGCCGCGCCTGTGGATACGGCCTGATTGTAGGCCACATGACTCCCACGGAGAGCTGGCCGAGTGGCTGAAGGCGCACCCCTGCTAAGGGTGTATAGGTTAATACCCTATCGAGGGTTCGAATCCCTCGCTCTCCGCCACACAGTCTGCGGGTTGGAGATTCTCCAGCCAGACTACCCGCAGAAACGCCGCAAAGCCCGCAATATCGCGGGCTTTTTGCATTTCAGGGTTTCTGTTTAGTGGACCGTGGAGACGCGATTTGAAGGCGATAATCCGGTTTTTCTCCAACCGCGATTTCGCCAGTCACTAGTGGGGGTGTTGGGTGAGGCCGAAGTGCTCGCGTTGCGCGCGCCAGTCGAGCGGAAAGTCTAGTTTCAGATGTTCCAGCGTTAGGTTCGCCGGAACATATCCAGCGATGGTACTGATAAGCTAACTTGTCTTTACCGTTCGCACAGCATGCCGACCTCGATGGCCCCGAGGCTTCCGCCACCTGCCAGGACAAAAGCGGTCGTCATCTTAACTCTGGTAACTCCATTTCAGCAGAAACAAATTGCAAAGCGACGCCGTTGTTGCAGTAACGCAAACCCGTCGGCTGCGGGCCGTCGTCAAAGACGTGACCTTGATGCCCGCCGCAACGCGCGCAATGATATTCAGTGCGTGTCATAAATAGCTTTTTGTCCTTGCGTTTACCAATGGCCCCTGGTAACACATCGAAAAAACTGGGCCATCCAGTGCCGCTGTCAAATTTGAATGTGCTATCAAACAAGGGAAGAAAACAAGCCGCACAAATAAAAGTGCCTTTACGTTTTTCATTATTCAAGGCGCTGCTGCCAGGCGCTTCCGTGGCTTCTTCAAACAACACTTGATAGCTTTCCTTGGGCAATAGCTGCTTCCATTCGGCCTTGGATTTTTGTAAGGTGGCGGCGGCTAGACTGATTTTGCTGAAGGAAAACAGGGTGACGCCTGCGATCCATGCGGCCAGATGTTGAAGAACACGTCGACGGTCCAGTGTGTCGGTTGTGACGGCTTTCATAGGGCTCTCCTCAGGGAAAAGTAGTCGTATCAACTGTTGTATATTGATGATCGTAATAAATAGACGCTAAAGCCGGGCTATTGTTACAGCCTGCTTGATTTGTTTCCGCAGAAGATCTCCTGGCCGAACGCGGCATCACAGTCAGCCACGAGTCCATCCGACAGAGCCCGTAACAGGGTTCTACCCCCGCAACCGCTCCAGGAACCGGCTGAACCTGCCGATGGCCTCGATCAGCTGGTCGCGGTCGGGAAGAAATACAATCCGGAAGTGCTGCTTGTCGGCCCAGTTGAAGGCCGTACCCTGCACCAGCAGCATATGTTCTTCCTTGAGCAGCTGCAGCACCAGCTTCTGGTCGTCCTCAATCGGGTAAATAGCGGGATCAAGTTTGGGAAACAGGTACATCGCCGCCCTGGGCTTGACGCAGCTCACGCCAGGAATCGCGGTGATCAGCTCGTAGGCGAGGTCGCGCTGCTCCTTGAGCCTGCCCCCGGGCAGGATCAGGTCGTTGATGCTCTGGTAGCCACCGAGCGCGGTCTGCACCGCAAGCATTGCCGGCACATTCGCACAAAGGCGCATGGAGGCGAGCATCTCCAGCCCTTCGATATAACTCCTGGCCCGCTCCTTGGCGCCGCTGAGCATCATCCAGCCCGAACGGAAACCGGACATGCGATACGTTTTGGACAGGCCATTGAAGGTGACACACAGCACGTCGCTAGCCAGCCTGGCCAGGGGCGTATGCTGCGCGCCGTCGTAGAGAATGCGGTCGTAAATTTCATCGGCAAAGATCACCAGATTGTGCTGCCTGGCAATCTCGACAATTTTCACCAGGGTGTCTTCACTGTACACCGCGCCGGTGGGATTGTTGGGGTTGATCACCACGATGCCGCGGGTGTTGGGAGTAATTTTGCTTCGTATATCGTCGAGGTCTGGTTGCCAGTCATTGGCTTCATCACACAGGTAATGCACGGGCTTGCCGCCGCTCAGCGAAACAGCCGCCGTCCACAGCGGGTAATCGGGGGAGGGAATAAGCATTTCATCGCCGGCGTTCAGCAGTCCCTGCATGGCCATCACGATCAGCTCACTGACGCCGTTGCCCAGGATGATGTCCTCTACGTCGACATCCATGACGCCCTCGACCTGGTAGCGCTGCATGATGGCCTTGCGCGCCGCAAACAGACCTTTGGAATGGCAGTAACCCTGGCCATCCCGGATGTTGTGGATCACATCGCGAATAATCTCGTCCGGCGCGTCGAAGCCGAAGGCGCCGGGGTTGCCGATATTCAGCTTGATGATTTTGTGGCCCTCGTCCTCCAGTCGGTTGGCATAATCCAGCACGGGGCCGCGAATATCGTAGAGGACGCCATGCAATTTCTGCGACTTCAGTAACTTGGTCATCGGTTGCTTTGCCTCAAGGCAGGGATATTTCTGGACGCAATTGTAACCAAACGCGTTATAAACGCCATGGTTCGAGCCGGAGCCAATGCAAATATACCGTTATCGTGGCGAGTGAAATTGGACTGACGGGATTGTCTTGTTGCGGGCTATAGCCCGCTCAATCACATCTGTAACGCTTCACTTCCAACAAAACAGGCGCCGTGTTACCACGGCGCCTCTGCGCAAAGGGTTACTGCAAGAGTGGTTAATACAAGTATTGAAATTTTTAGCATTGGAACAGCCCTCCCGAGCGTAGCTAATAAAACGCGCACCGGCTTAGTGCGTTAATGCTGATGGGTACATTGCTTACAGTTTGAGTTGTAATGCAGTTCTGTCGAAGAATAGCTTTAATCGCTCATCGGCATCTGCACGTTAGCGCACGTAGGATGCTTGGCCGTGGCTCGATCAGAGATCTGCCTGTGTGTGGAACCGAACAGACACAGCAATGGCCGGCCAGCTATTATGAAAAAATTAAAATCGGTGCAGGTCGGCTGCGACTGCAGCACCGACCAGAGCATCGACCCTGGCAAGGAAATCTTTGATGAACAACGAATCTATCATGACCGAGCTGAAGTCCTACCATGTATGGGATCTGCCAACGCGATGCTTTCACTGGATCAACGTGCTCTGTGTGTTCTCGCTCGCCGGGTTCGGTCTGGTGATCCTCAACGACGGTGCATTGGAGATTTCCAATGCCGGCAAGATTCTACTCAAGACATTACACGTCTGGGTGGGCTATGTGTTCGCATTGAATGTGGCCGTGCGGCTTGTCTGGGGCTTCCTGGGTAACCACCACGCACGGTGGCGCCAGATGTTGCCGGGCGGCAAGGGCTACTTCCGACGCTTACGTAGCTACGGCGCGTCGTTTGCCGCGGGTAATCCCCAGCCTTATCTCGGTCACAATCCGCTAGGACGTATAGCGATTGCCGGGTTATTGCTGGTCATGATCGTGCAGGCGTCGACCGGACTGCTGCTGGCTGGCACCGACATATACTTTCCGCCTTTCGGTGCCTGGATTGCACAATGGATCGCCGCAACTGGCGTCGACCCCGCCACGCTGGTGCCATACTCGCCTGAGATGTACGACAAGGCATCGTACGCGGATATGAGGGCACTGCGCGAACCCTTCGCTTTGGTCCATCTCTACGGTTTTTATCTGCTTGCCTTCGGCATCGTGATCCATATCTGCGGGGTGGTGATCACGGAACTGCGCGAGGGCGGCGGCCTTACCTCGGCCATGATCAGCGGACGCAAAGTGCTGCAGGGAACGCCGGTCGATACGGCAGATCCCGGGCCCGGCGATGCGGATCGCAATACCCCGGTCTGAATCGAGTCGTTACCGAGCGCATCTGGTGCAAATTGGCTAAGCTAATGGCGACCACCGTCATGCGAGAAACACCATGCGCACTGCGCTATACGGAGCACCAGAATTGCGCGGTCTGAGCGCCGCAGATGCTGCTGCCCGACTCCAAAGCGAAGGGTTCAATGAGCTTCCCCAGGCGCACCGGCGTACGCCGCTGCGCATCATCCTGGAGGTCATTCGTGAACCCATGCTGGCGCTGTTGATTGGCGGCGGCGTGGTATATCTGGCGCTTGGCAGTGCCCGGGAAGCGGCCGTCCTGCTCGCCTTCGCGTGTCTCTCTGTGGTGATTACCGTCGTGCAGGAGACCCGCACGGAGCGGGTCATGGAAGCGCTGCGCGACCTGACGAGTCCACGGGCGCTGGTGATTCGGGATGGGGAACGTCTGCGCATTGCCGGACGTGAGGTAGTGCGGGGCGACCTGGTCGTGCTGGCCGAGGGTGATCGGGTGCCCGCCGATGCGCGGGTGCTCAGCTCAGAAGATCTGCAGGCTGACGAATCCCTGCTTACAGGCGAATCCATGCCTGTGCGCAAGACGGCAGGTACTGATGGACCACATCCGCCGCCTCGTCCGGGTGGCGACGATCTTGCATTTGTATTTTCCGGGGCGCTGATCGTGCGCGGCGCCGGTGTCGCCGAGGTCGTCGCCACCGGCGCCAAAAGCGAAATTGGCAAGATCGGAAAATCGTTGAGTCTGCTTGAGGTCGAGGCTCCGCATCTGCAGCGCCAGACTCGAAGAATCGTATTCGTTTTCGCACTGGTGGGTGCGGTGGTCAGCGCAATTGTCGTGCTGCTTTACGGTATATTTCGCGGCGGTTGGCTCGAGGCACTGCTGGCCGGCATCGCCGTGGGCATGTCAATGCTGCCGGAAGAATTTCCGGTGGTGCTGACTGTTTTCATGGCGATGGGGGCCTGGCGGATCTCGCAGGTGCGGGTGCTCACCCGCCGCGCCTCGGCGATCGAGACGCTCGGCGCGGCGACTGTGCTCTGTACCGACAAGACCGGTACGTTGACCGAGAACCGAATGACCATTGGCGAACTACGTCTGCCCGAGGGGAGTACATTCAGGGTCGGTGCCGCGGATACGCGGATGCCGCAGCCGTTCCGGGACCTCGCGTCACTGGGCGTTCTGGCCAGTGCGCCGGAGCCCTTCGACCCTATGGAGAAGGCCTTCCACGCGCTCTCTGAAAGTGAACTGACAGTGGCCCCCGGGGCCGGACAGACCCTGGTCCAGACCTACGCCCTGAGCCCCGATCTACTGGCCATGACCCAGGTGTGGGAAGGCCCCGAGCACGAGCTTCTGGTGGCCGCGAAAGGCGCGCCCGAGGCCATTGCCGAATTGTGCCGCCTCGATGCTGCGGCTCGCGCTGCGGTGACGCTGGCCGTCGATGCTATGGCACAAACAGGCCTGCGCGTGCTTGGCGTAGCGCAGGCCTCTTTCACCGGTGCCGACCTGCCGGGTTCCCAGCGGGGTTTCGATTTTCGCTTTGCGGGCCTTGTGGGTCTTGCCGATCCATTGCGCGAAAGCGTGCCAACGGCCATCACAGAATGCCGCAACGCTGGCATCCGGGTGATCATGATTACCGGCGACTACCCGGCCACTGCGCGCGCGGTCGCGGCTGCGGCGGGTCTGAGCGGAGAAGACCTGATGTGCGGCGATGAGCTCGAAAACCTTACCGATGACGACCTTGCCTCCCGCGTGCGGACGGTCACCATCTTTGCCCGCATCATGCCCGAGCAGAAGCTGCGTATCGTCAATGCTCTCAAGGCCAACGGGGAGATCGTCGCGATGACTGGAGACGGGGTAAACGACGCGCCGTCCCTCAAGGCCGCGCATATCGGTGTGGCGATGGGTGGTCGTGGTACAGACGTGGCACGCGAGGCATCGTCAATCGTCCTGCTCGACGACGATTTCGGCTCGATCGTCAACACGATCCGGCTGGGCCGCCGAATTTACACCAATCTTCGCAAGGCAATGAGCTTTATCCTGGCTGTCCACATTCCAATTGCGGGCCTGGCGTTGATGCCCTTGATCTTTGGTTTACCGATTTTGTTCGGTCCGATGCACATTGCATTTCTCTAGATGGTGATCGACCCGGCCTGCTCCCTGGTGTTCGAGGCTGAAACCGAGGAGGAGGGGCAGATGCGCCGCCCGCCGCGCGCCGCAACGGAGCCGCTGTTCTCCTTGCTCACGATCAACTGGAGCCTACTGCAGGGCGCCCTGGTATTCGCCTTGGCTGCCGCTATCTTTGTCCTGTCAATGCGATACGGACTTGCCGATGATCAGGTGCGGGCCGTGACGTTTGCATCCCTGGTCACGTCAATCATCGCGCTGATCCTGGTCAATCGGTCAACGGGCGCATCGATCATGACGGCCATACGGCGACCAAACCGGGCACTGGCTATCGTGCTCCCGATCGTCGGCACATTGCTTGCCTTGACGCTCTTCTGGCCCTACGCACGCGGCATGTTCGGCTTCGGAGCGCTCGATGTTTCAGCCCTTGTGATCCCGCCGACTGCCGGGATTCTCGTTCTGGTCGCACTGGAAGGCCTCAAGACTCTCTGGCGAATAGTCTTCCCCGGCCATACTGGACGTTCCGAATCATCCGATATCATGTGATTCGGATCTCCTCGCCGAGTGCGCTCGTCACGATGGTGTGGTTGGGTGCGGCGAGGCTTGGTTGCGGCAGGTCCCGCAGCGCGTTGGTCCCTCATTGATAGGGCTTGCTCTATTTAGATTCAATGGTTTTTCGATTCCGCAGATTTGACTGGTACAGATCAGTCGAAGAACTCACATCGATTAAAGTTTACTCGTTAAAAAAATTATGACACCATATATGCCATATTAATATTATACAACGTTGCTGTTGCTAAAACTTCATCCCACTACGTCGAACCCGGCGACGAGTACAGTTAATGGTTAAATGAGTCGCGACGAACTCCCGGAAAATTCAGAATGAGAATTATGGTAGTTACAGGCGCAGCGGCGCGTGCTAACAAATTGATCAGGAGCACTTACCTATGAAGTCTACCAAAAAACTGCTGGATGCAGTGATGCGTGAGAAACTGCGTGACGGCGGCTATGTGGTATCGGGCGGACGCGACCTGTTCATGGAAGTGATCGACACAACGACAGGGCTCGTGTGGATGAGCGCAGCGCCTGTGACGTTGACCGACTTCGAGACGCTTGAGCTGGATGAGTCTCTGGTCAAGGTGGGAATTGCGGCATCGTCGATGGATCAGGCGGCGTTTCACAGTTCGCCTGGTGCGCCCGGCGAGCCGGTACTGGAGCGAGTTATCAACGGGCGTTTGTATATTAACGTGGCGGCTCCACCTTCGCCTCGGGAGTGGACCGCGCCGGCGCTACCCGGTGGTCCGACAGAACTTCTGGTGAACAAGACACATTTAATCGGCTTTGATGCGGGACGTGCGGTTACCGTAATGCACCTGCCAGAAGGCGATTTTGTAGAGCTTGTCGGTGAGCCCGAAGGAGACGATGCACTTGTCCTGCCTCCCGGGGGCTCGTTGCGACGCGTTTTTCTCGAGCAGCCCTGGGTAGTGGATCTGCCCAACCCGACTCGCGCCTTTTTCTGGTTTGGCGCTGCGCTGCGCAGCTTCCAGGGGCCAGTAACAATTCCGTGAGTAGGCTGTAGTGGCACACAACCATATCAGGCGTTTGCGGAAACGCCGCAGGCGTGCCAGCAGGGCAGGGCGGATATCCCGCGTATTTGGCTGGTGCAGGGTGGTCTCCTTGCGTATGCCTGTGTGTGATAGCGAACAGACGCCTATCCACACTTGAATCATATTGTAACGCTGGGTCTGCAGGACAAGAATTGGACTGTGTCCAGCCCGGGCCAGCTGCCGCAAGGCAGAGCGGCAGTAAAATCGAAATTAAAGGGAGAACGTTAGCGCGACCGCGAATTACGCGCGCCCTGATCGGGCTACCGGGCTCGGGGCCGATTGATGTTATTGAGCTGTCGTTGTTGGTGCTTGGCTATTTTCCGGAACCGATGAACTTGGTGAGGACTGCTCTGCCGGGACGGGCTCTGCTTCTGGTTGTGAAGCTTGCACTGGAGACTGTTCAGTCATTTTTTCATTGGGAGCGGGGGCTGGTGCTGGCACCACTGCGGCAGGGGCCGGCTCGGGCACAGGCTCAGGCGCGACAGCGGGTCGTTCTACGACAGGTTCCACTGGTGGCGGAACTTTTTCCACTTCCGGTTTTGCCGCAGCGTCTGCGATCGGTGCTTTTACCTCTTCCACGGTAGCCGGCGCCACTTCAGGCACCGCAGCAGTTTCTACCACAGGCGCTTCTTCCTTGATTAATGGCTGGGTGGTTTTCGCTACTGGCACATTTTCCGGGGCACCCTGGCTTTGCTCCAGACGTTTAATGCGTGCCGCGGCCAGTCCGGAAAACTGTCCATCAGGATATTTCTCCAGATAGGCCTTGAGTTCAGCCGGGTCGGTGCTGTCTTTTATGCTTGTCCAGAACACCAGTTCTACTTCATCCACGTCGGCCTCATTCTGTGCATAAAAATAGTATTGGCCAATCACCTGGTCGTAAATAGCAGGTACCTGTTCATGCTTGA
Organism: uncultured Gammaproteobacteria bacterium; assembly: GCA_963747995.1. Classification (GTDB taxonomy): domain Bacteria; phylum Pseudomonadota; class Gammaproteobacteria; order Pseudomonadales; family Halieaceae; genus Marimicrobium. Next base: position 411,528 of record CAVVHD010000011.1, read on the forward strand.
CGGTAAGTGCCTGGCGATTGACTTCAGCCCTGACCTGCCGAGCTACCTGGTCAATGGGCACGCCGGGGCGCTCCATTTCTTTCATAAATACGCGGGTAAATAAGCCGTTTTTGACCGGATCACCCTCACTCAAACGGTCCAGGGCCTGTTGCCCTTCACCCGCCGAGTAAATCACCATCTGGCCGTTGGCACCGCCCACGCCGGTTAGACCCCTGCCGCCGATTGCCCGACCGGTGCCTTTGAAGGGGTTATCCCTGCAGGCATCGACGACGGCCAGGGTGAGAGCCGGCTTTTGTGCCCGTAAATCGCTCAACACGGTCGACAGTGCCAGCGCATCATCGCGCACCTGATCTTCACTCTCCGCACGCACGTCTACCGGGAGCAGATAATTCATCGCCTCAATCTGCACGCCATGGCCGGAGTAAAAGAAAAAGACCTCATCGCCGCCCTTGATGTGCGACTTGAACTCACGCACGTCATCTTTCATTTCTTTGAGATTGCGGTCTTTGACTACCGTAACTGCATAACCTGCCTTTTGTAGCGCCGTCCCCATAGCCTCTGCGTCAGCTCGCGCATTGCGCAACGTGGGTACTTCCTGATAACTGTCATTGCCGATCAATAGGGCATAGCGTGACGCATGGGCGCTTTCGGCATGCGCCAGAGAGAGCATACCAATAGAAATCAGAATGCACAGATTGCGCAGGTGTCTAAACATACATTTAGTCGAACCCAAATAAGGTGTGGGGAGCTTGGACAGCTTACGTCGCATCATGGTTCAACCGTACACGCCTTTCAAACCGGTATAAATGGAGACAATCGTGGTTAAAATGGCCGCGATAGAACCGCCAATGGTTTTGAAATTGGAGGAAAGCGTGTGCAGGTGGTCTGGATTTACGCTGCCACCAGTCACCCGGCTGATCAACATACCGGTTAAAAAACTGAATGCGATACTGGCAGAATATTCAAGCACCTCACGCCATTCGAAAGCATTGCGCGGTAGCAGTGGTGTTTGATCCACCATCCCAACAATAGCGCTCATGCCAATTACCGATGCCACTGCCAGAAAAGCGGTGCCGACAAACCACGGCAGTAATGTCCTCGGTTCGTCCCTGAATAACCAGAAGCCAAATGGCAGTGGCAATAGCATTGAAATCAGGCGCAGATAAACTACATTCAAATCGTATACAACCGTAATCAATGCGTGTGCGATCAACAGCAGAATGAGCGGCGCCAGAATAAAGCGGGCAATATCGCCCGCAGAGTCGGCCAGGTTTGCCGTGGCACGATTGACGGCCTCAGCGCCGCGTTCAACCAGTTCATCCGCCTGTTCACCGAGAGTCTGGCGCGAGGACAATTCTCGCACCTGCGCCTCCAACTCCGCGATACGAGCCATCATCGGTTTGAATAAGTACAGGTCGCGGGTGCAGGTTTTACACACAACTGCAGCCTCATCGACCTCACTTAAACAGTACGGGCACACTATCACTGCGCAACGACCAGATGCACTATCGAGTTGGTTTCTCGGCCGTCGGTATCCAATACGGTAATTTTTAGATCATGTTCGCCCGCCGGAACGCCTGCCTCAGGAAGCACAATGCCAGTCTCTGTAATAGCGTTTTGCAGCCTGGGCGTCAGGTCAATGAAAGGCGATTTCAGGTACACCACTTTAACGCTGGTCGGATCAATTTTACTGCCGCCGCGTGGCGCAAATGCAATCTTTAACTCGAATGGCGCTTTTACCGGTCCAAAATCAGCACTGGGCGAGACCAGTTCTACGCCCGGCCCACGCGAGATGCCCCGCGTCAACGCTTCACCCGTCACCGCTGGCAGGGCTGCCTCTTCAGGTGTTATCAATGTTGTTGCAGCAAAGGCCGCGCCATGCAAAAAAAGCAACAGACCTGCGCATACATTCAAAAAATGTTTACTCGGCATAGGAATTCCAATTAGAAGTCAGTCAGGACGTTAATACGGTGCTGTCACAGTGCACCACGGACCCTATTCTAACTCAAAAAGGACGTTCAACTTTATGCAAAAAGTCCGAAGTGAGTGGGTATAGCACTGCGCGCTACGTCGTCCAGAAAAAACCCGTGCCTGTCAGGTCAAAATAGGCAAAAATTACGGTAATTCTGGCATTTTGGTGCGGCGCAATGGCACTATCAGCCGCGGCACAACAATAAAAGCGGCTCAGAGCGAGGGCGGAACATGCAACTGAGAAACACGCAGCTCCAGGCGCTGCGCCGGCACCGGGTCCCGGGTTGGTGGAGCGACGCCAAGCTGGGAATATTTGTGCACTGGACGCCCGCTTCCGTCCCGGCATTCGCGCCGGTCGATGCCGATATCGGGGAGCTGCTGCAGTCCAGTCGCCCTGACGCGCTTGCCTCGTCGCCGTATGCCGAGTGGTATGAAAATTCCTTGCGCTTTCCCGACAGCCCCGCGGCTATCCACCACCGGGACATCTACGGCACGCGCCCCTATGCGCAGTTCGCCACCGATTGGGAGGCGGCGCTGGAGCAGTGGGACCCGCACGCGTGGACCGCGCGCTTTGCGGCCACAGGTGCTCGCTACGTCGTATTTGTGGCCAAGCATTCCGACGGCTACTGCCTGTGGCCAACAGATGTCGCCAATCCGCATAGATCGGGCTGGCACTCTCGGCGCGACGTGGTTGGCGAGATGGCTGAAGCGGTGCGCGCCGCGGGCATGCGTTTTGGTTTGTACTACTGCGGCGGTTTCGACTGGACCTTCAACACCTGGCCAATCGGGGGCATGGCCGACGTGCTCGCGGCGATCCCCCGTGGCAGTTACCCGGCGTATGCCGAGGCGCAGGTGCGCGAGCTCATCAGCCGCTACCAGCCCAGTGTGCTGTGGAATGACGTGGCTTGGCCAGCACCGGCTCGGCAGCTCTGGCCGCTGCTTGAGTGGTATTACCAACAGGTGCCGGACGGCATCGTCAACGACCGCTGGGTGCCGTGGCATCCGCTTATTGCAACCACAAGGTTCGCACTGGTGCGTCGCGCCATCGATGCCCTGTCCCGACGTCAGGCAAAACGGGACGGCGGCCTGGTGCCGCCACTGCCACCGCATTTTGACTACCGCACGCCAGAGTACGTGACCTTTCAGGACGTGCCGCAGCATCCGTGGGAGTGTGTGCGCGGCATGGACAAGAGCTTTGGTTACAATGCCTGTTCGCGTGCCGAGCACTTTATCGTCCATGAAGAGTTGTTATGGCTGGTGAGTGATATCGTGGCCAAGGGTGGCAACCTGCTGCTCAATGTCGGACCGCGCGGCGTTGATGCCACCATTCCCGAGGAGCAGCTCACCCGGCTGGACTGGCTCGCACAGTGGCTTGGTCCCAACCGCGATGCGTTCTTCGGCACGCGGCCATGGATCCATCCGGGCAGCACGACTGCCGAGAGGTACGCGGTGCGTTACACCGCGCATGGGGAAACGGTTTTCGCGATTCTGGCCAACGTATCAGGATCAGCAACCCTGGGCGAAGTGCGACGCAACGGCAACGACCCGGGTGAAGACAATTGGCGGTGAGGCACTGTCGTGGCGAGATATCGGGCACGGACTAGTTATCGACCTGCCCCCGTCTATACCCGGCCCCGAACCCGTGGTGATCGCGCTACAGCACGTGCGGGCCAACTAATACAAGCGCTAACGTATCCCCGCCGACAGTATCAGCCTGGCGTATCCGGGAATTCTGCAGACACTGACACCGACTCCCAGGCCTGCAGACGCTCCTGTATGGCCGTGAGTTTGTCCCGATAGGATTGCAGCAGCCCCGTGCCAAGTACCAGCTGCGCGGGCGGGTTGTCCATGGTGCCCAGTTGCACAAAAATTTGCGCGGCGCGCACCGGATCGCCAGGTTGTCGGCCGTCGATAGCGGCAATCATGTCCAGGCGGCTGCCCACGATGTCCGCATAGTCGGCGATGCGCTGCCCGCTGCGCTGCATGGAACGGCCGGACCAATCGGTGCGAAAGGCTCCCGGCTGCACGGTCACCACCTCAATACCCAGCGGCGCCACCTCCTTGGTCAGCGCTTCCATCACACCCTCCAGGGCGTGCTTGGAGGCACTGTAAAAACCGGTGCCCGGATTCGCCATCAGGCCCGCCTGGGAGGAGTTGTTGAGGATGCGTCCGCGGCGTCGCTCACGGAAGTAGGGCAGCACCAACCGCGTCATGGCCAGTGTTGCGAAAAAATTGGTTTCAAACATCGCGCGGAAATCCGCCTCGTCCCCTTCCTCAATAGCGGCCACATAGCCGTAGCCGGCGTTGTTCACCAGCACATCCAGCTGGCCAAAGTGGTCGAGGGTAGTTTGCACTGCGCTTTCGCGTTGCCGCTGATCCGTGATATCCAGTGCAATTGCCAGCGCGCGGTCAGGGAAGCGTTCACAAATATCAGCGACAGCATCCTTGCGACGCGCGGTCACTGCGACCCGTGCACCGTGTTGCAGGGCGCAGTTGGCGATCTCCCGCCCGAAGCCGGTGGAGCAGCCGGTGATCAACCAGACCGTCTCTGCTATCGCCGTCATGCCTTGTCCTCCTGCGCCAGGCGCCAGGCATAACTGGCCGGCGCGCGCTGTTAATTGTCGCTGCCTATCCTGCGCCGCTATTCTGTTGCAACCGGGAGGCAGTACACGTGCGAGGTCAGCCAGTGTTGTGAGCCGGGATTTGACACCAAAACTGGCACCGGGTTTGCCACCGGAAAACTCCGCCCAGCGCAGGGTGAGAATTCCCTCGGGCATATCGGTGGGGTCCAGCCAGTTGTGCACGAGCGGATCACACAGCGCCAACACAAACGTGTAACTGCCATCGTCGTTGGGCAGGGCCTGGTGCTTGTTCAGGCAACCGTTGCGGGTCACGATTTCATTCGTAGTGCCCCAGATATTGGTGATCGGCGCGATAAAGTAGTCCGCGCCCCCCATATCCACGTCCAGCACGAGTGCACTGTTGGCGTCGGGCAGTGCGAAGTGGCCCATGATGTAGATCTGGTCGCGCAGCGCGCCGTCGCTGTCGCGGTCGATGACGAAGTCAAATTCGTTCACGGGCCGACCCAGCGCCTGCTGGTTCCAGCGCGTGGTATTGGTCGCCCACTTGTGCATATAGGCCTTGATACGGTCCAGTTGCTCCCGCGCGGTGAAGGGCGGGCGCGACGGTGTTGCGCCCAGTCGCTCAATACTAAGTGCGTTGGCACGATCCAGCGTCCCAGTCGAGAATGACATCGCGGATGTAGAACTCGTGGGCCTCGGGGCAGCTCTGGATGTGGTTGGCGCGCCCGTTGGACGGGGAACTGTCCACGGTGATGGTGAACCTGCCCTCGTCGTCGACCTGCAGATCCTTGCCGGACAACAGGCCGACTGTCTGCATGGTCGGGCTCCACAGCGTGAAGTAGTTTTCCACCAGCCGCCGGACGGCGACGCGGCCGTGGATACGGTAGGCCTCAGTGCCACTGATCGGGATGACCCGGTAGATGCTGTCGGGATTGTCGATACCCCAGCGGCTGCCGGGAATTGCTTCACCTGCCAGCGTGTGCGGCAGGCGACTGATCGTGATCACCTTGGGATACAGTGGGTCCTGGTTCAGTGCCCAGATCACCGCGCCGAACATGACCTCGTCAAAACTCGCCTCAAAGCAGCGCAGCATCACCGCGCTCGGTTGAGCCAGGGCCAGCCAGTAGGCGCGTATTTCCTCCCTGGCCGCCTGGATCTCGGGGTGGCGGTAGTACGACAGCGCCAACAACTCGTGCTCGCGCTGCTCTGGCGTATCGATGGGATTGTGGCAGTGGGTCACGGGTAGTCTCCCAAATCAGGCCAGAAAGGTACTGCGGTAATCGGCAAAGTCGCGCTCCAGCCCCTGCCGGGTGAAGCCGAACTGCTCCAGGGTATAGAGGTGCGGGTTGCGGTCTTCGCGCCGGTTGTCCTGCAGCCACTGCTGTCATCACCGTGCGAGTGTGCTCGTCCAGCGCAATGCCGAGACGGTCATAGATGCGCTCGAGGGTGCCGATCGGGTCGCTTGCGGAATCCGCATACAGCACGTCGATGAACTGGTTCGGGTGCTGCGCACGCACCGTGAGCGCGCGCGCGAGACTGCGCGCAAACTTGTCGCACCAGTGGCGCCCGAGCACCCGTGCATCGACCGCGTCGCTGCCCATGCAGGCCAGCGTGTAATTCATACTGCACAGGGAGGGGATGGTCTGCAGCGGATCGCGGTGGGTCTGGATCACGGTGGTGCCGGGAAAAACCTCCAGCAGGATGTCCAGATGGTGCAGGTGGTGCGGTGTTTTGAGCAACCACCTCTCGGCCTTGTGTCCCTGGCGCTTTTTCTGCCACTGCAGGAACTGCAGCAACCGGCGCAGATAGACATAACCGGGAGTATTGTCGTGCGCTTCCAGCCAGCGCGCGTAACCGGGGATGTGCGCGAAGGATTCCGGCACGGTGCTGTAAAAGCTGTGCTCCAGCAGCATGACTTCCTCGTCCGCGGCGCAGGCGTCGAGCGGGTGGATGGCGGCCAGGTCCGGACTGGTTTCTATCATCTGCCGCACTTCCTCTTTGGCGAGGGGAATACGCGTATCCTCGCCCTCGAATGTATAGCCGGGCAGGGGCGCAGGGTAGCGCACTTCGTACCAGATCGGCGCGTAGAAACGGCGGTCACAGGCCATGAGGCGGTGCAGCATCGTGGTACCGGTGCGCATCAGGCCGGCGATGACCACCGGCGGCGCAATGCGTTCATCGAGTATCTCGGGATAGCGCCGCAGCCAGTCCTCTATCCGCAGCCGGTTGACCAGCAGATCGACGATACGGGTGAACTGGCCGTAGCGACCGATGGCGGAAAGGTTGGCTTCCTCGTCCAGTGCGCGCAGCAGCACCTGCAGGGGCTCGAAAAAATCCTCGTCACCAAAATTCTGCAGGCCGGACTTTTCGAACGCCACATCGAGCACCGCGCCCAATGTCAGTGTGACTGCCGGAACCTGCAGGTTGTGCATCAGGGTAGCTGGGTATTGCCCATCAGGTCCCGGTCGATTTCACGCGCTGCTTCGCGGCCTTCATTGATCGCCCGCACCACCAGGTCCTGACCGCGTCGGCAATCAGCCGCCGCGTAAACCTTCGGCACGCTGGTGCGATAATCCTGCTTGGTCGCCCTGAAGTTGCCGCGTTCATCAATGTCCAGGCCGAGCGCCTCGTTGATATAGTGCTCGGGCTGCAGGAAACCCATGGAGAGCATGATCAGGTCGGCCTCCCAGGTCTTTTCACTGCCGGGTATTTCCTTGAGCTTGTCATCAACATTCACCGTGATGACGCCGGTCAGGTTGCCCTTCTCATCTTTTAGGAACTCCTTGCTCATGATGGAGTAGACGCGGGGGTCGTCACCGAATTTCTGTGCCGCCTCGGCATGGCCGTAATCGACGCGGTAGATGCGTGGCCACAGGGGCCAGGGATTGTTGGCGGCGCGCTCCAGCGGGGGCTTGGGCAGCAATTCAAAATTCACCAGCGATTTGCAGCCGTGGCGCAGGGAAGTGCCAATACAGTCGGTGCCGGTATCGCCACCACCAATCACGATGACATTCTTGTCCTTGGCAGAAATATAACTGCCGTCTTCCAGTCCCGAATCCAGCAGGCTTTTCGTATTGGCTGTGAGGAACTCCATCGCCATATACACGCCTTTGGCATCGCGTCCCGGAATAGGGAGGTCGCGTGCGAGTGTCGCACCCGTGGCGAGCAGCACGGCGTCATGCTGTTCTACGAGAGTTGCCGGATCGACGTTCCTGCCGACATCGGCATTGACGACGAATTCAATGCCTGCATCACGCATCAACTGCACGCGGCGCTCCACTACATTCTTTTCCAGTTTCATGTTGGGGATGCCGTACATCAGCAATCCGCCGAGGCGGTCAGCGCGTTCATAGACGGTGACACTATGCCTGCGGTGTTTAACTGCTCTGCGGCAGCAAGGCCGCAGGGCCCGGAGCCGATGACGGCGACCTTCTTGCCGGTGCTGTCTGCCGTCGATTTCGGTGTGACCCAGCCCTCGTCGAAGCCGCGATCAATGATCGCGCATTCGATATTCTTGATCGTCACCGCCGGGCTGGTGATGCCGAGCACGCAGGCACCCTCGCAGGGTGCCGGGCAGACACGACCGGTAAACTCCGGGAAATTATTGGTGGTGTGCAAACGGTCCAGCGCGTCGCGCCAGCGGCCGTTGTACACCAGGTCATTCCACTCGGGGATCAGATTGTAGATGGGGCAGCCGTTGTTGGACTGGCAGAACGGTACTCCGCAGTCCATGCAGCGCGCACCCTGCGTCTGCAAGTGTGCCTGGTTGTGCGGCGTATAGATTTCCTTGAAATCGAAGAGCCGCACCGCAGGATCGCGATAGGGCTCGGTCTTGCGCTCGTAATCTTTAAATCCGGTAGGTTTTCCCATAATCAATAATCTTCCTAGGAACCGACTGCTGCGGTTACTACTGTTGCTCCTGCCATTTCTGCCAGGGAGCGCTTGTATTCAGTCGGCATGACCTTCACGAATCGGGCGAGCTCGGTTTTCCAGTTGTCCAGAATATACCCGGCCACTGCAGACCCGGTGTATTTCTGGTGATTCTCGATCAGGGTACGTAGCTCCTTGATGTCCTCTGCAACTTCCATGCGCTCCAGTTCAAACGTCTCGGTGTTGCACATGCGCTCGAAGTTGCCATCCTTGTTCCACACATAGGCGATGCCACCGCTCATGCCCGCGCCAAAGTTGCGGCCTGTCCGGCCCAGCACCACCACGCGCCCGCCGGTCATGTATTCGCAGCCGTGATCGCCAATGCCTTCCACGACCGCGGTAGCGCCACTGTTGCGCACACAGAAACGCTCGGCGCCGATGCCGCGGAAATAGGATTCACCGGAAGTGGCACCGTACATCACGACGTTACCAATCAGGATGTTGTCCTCGGCCTTGAAGGTGCTGGATTTTGGCGGGTAGACGATGATCTTGCCCCCCGACAGGCCCTTGCCCACGTAGTCGTTGCAATCGCCCTCGACCTCCAGGGTAATGCCCTTGGCCAACCAGGCGCCAAGGCTTTGCCCGGCAGTGCCGGTGAGCTTGATGTGGATGGTGTCATCGGGCAGCAGCTTGCCCCCCGTCGCCTTGGCCACTTCGTGGGAGAGCGTGGTGCCGACTACACGGTTGATGTTAATGATCGGATGTTCGATATGCACCTTCTCGCCGCGCAGCAGCGCCGGTTGCGCCAGTTCGATCAGGACATTGTCGAGCGCTTTTTCCAGCCCGTGATCCTGGCTGATCGTGCGGTACACCTGCGTGCCCTCGTACACGATTTCTGCCGGCGTCAGGATCTTGCTGAAATCCAGACCGCGCGCTTTCCAGTGGTCGATCGCCTTGCGCGTTTCCAGCAGGTCGGCGCGGCCGACCATTTCATTGATGGTGCGCAAACCCAGGCTGGCCATGATCAGGCGCAGTTCCTGGGCGACCATGAAGAAGTAGTTCACCACGTATTCCGGGCTGCCCGAGAATTTCTTGCGCAGTTCCGGGTCCTGCGTGGCGATGCCGACCGGGCAGGTGTTCAGGTGACACTTGCGCATCATGATGCAGCCCAGCGTCACCAGTGGCGCCGTGGCAAAGCCAATTTCCTCGGCGCCCAGCAGCAGCGCCATGGCGACATCGCGGCCTGTCTTGATCTGCCCGTCTGTCTGCAGCACCACACGCGAGCGCAGGTTGTTTTTCACCAGCGTCTGGTGGGCTTCGGCAATACCCAGTTCCCAGGGCAGCCCGGCATGCTTGATCGAGGTCAGGGGCGACGCACCGGTGCCGCCATCATGCCCGGCGATTACCAGGTGATCGGCTTTCGCCTTGGTCACGCCGGCAGCGATCGTGCCCACGCCGATTTCGGAGCCGAGTTTGACGCTTATGCGCGCTTTCGGGTTGGCATTCTTCAAATCGTGAATGAGCTGGGCAATATCCTCGATCGAATAAATGTCGTGGTGCGGCGGCGGGCTGATCAGGCCCACACCCGGCGTCGAGTGCCTGAGTGTGGCAATGGTCTGGTCAACTTTATTCCCGGGCAGTTCGCCACCTTCACCGGGCTTTGCGCCCTGCACGATCTTGATCTGCAGTTCGTCCGCGTTCGCCAGATACCAGATGGTCACGCCGAAGCGGGCCGAGGCGACCTGCTTGATGGCGGAGCGCTTGGAATCGCCATTAGCCATCGGTTTGAAACGTGCGGCGTCCTCACCACCTTCACCGGTGTTCGACTTGCCGCCCAGGCGATTCATGGCAATGGCCAGTGTTTCATGGGCCTCGGCGGAGATGGAGCCGAAGCTCATCGCGCCGGTACAGAAGCGCTTCACAATGTCTGCAGCCGGTTCGACCTCGCTGATATCACAGGGTTCAACGCCCTGCTTGAACTCCATCAATCCGCGCAGTGTGGCACTGCGGGTGGACTGCGTATTCGCATGCTCGGCGAACTTCCAGTAGGCCTCTTCACTGTTGGTGCGGGTTGCGACCTGCAGGTTGGCGATCGTTTCAGGGTCCCACATGTGGCCGTTGCCGCCGCGCCGCCAATGGAAGTCGCCGGGATTGGGCAGCAGCGGGATCACGTGCTGGTCGCGCACCGGATACCCGATCTCGTGGCGCTGTTTCATCTCTTCAAACAGCACGGGGAAATTGACGCCCTGCACCCGGCTGGTGGTACCCACAAAGCAGCGATTGATAATGTCATCGGCAATACCCACGGCTTCGAAGATCTGCGCGCCTTTATAGGATTGCAGCGTGGAGATGCCCATCTTGGCCATCACCTTCAGCATGCTCTTGGCGACGGCCTTCTTGTAGGCATAGACAATCGAGCCAGTGTTGGGAAAGGCCTTCTTGTCCAGCAGGCCGTCCTGCACGGCCTGCCACACAGCTTCAAGGGCGAGGTAGGGGTTGATCGCGTCCGCCCCGTAACCCACGAGCAGGCAGTGGTGATGCACTTCGCGGGCTTCACCGGTTTCGAGAATGATGCCGATGCGGGTGCGTTCGAGCCGTGCCACCAGATGGTGGTGTACCGCGCCGCAGGCGATCAGGGAGCTCAGCGCCATGCGCTCTGCGCTGATATTGCGATCCGACAGGATGACGAAGGAGAAGCCATCCTTGATGGCCTGCGACGCTTCGGCGCAGATGCGGTCGAGGGCCGCCAGCATGCCGTCGGCACCGGTCGCCTTCTCAAAGGTGATGTCGATGGTTTTTGAGCGCCAGCCATCGAGTTCGATGTTCTTGATGTTGGTCAGTTCATCGTTGGAGATGATCGGGTGTTCGAGTTCCAGCCGGTGCACATGCTCCGGTGTCGTCTCCAGCAGGTTTTTCTCTGGCCCGATAAAACAGGTGAGCGACATCACGACTTCTTCGCGAATCGAGTCGATCGGTGGGTTGGTGACCTGCGCGAACAACTGCTTGAAGTAGTCGTAGATCATGCGCGACTTGTCAGACAGGCAGGCCAGCGCGCTGTCGTTGCCCATGGAGCCGAGCGGGTCGCGGGCTTCACTGACCAGCGGTAGCAACATGAACTGCATGGTTTCGACGGTGTAGCCAAACGCCTGCATGCGGTGCAGCAGCGTTTCCGGATCGTAATGCAGCTCCGCGTGTTCCTTGGGCAGATCAGACAGTTCCAGCTTCTGCGCCTTGAGCCACTCGCCGTACGGGCGCTGCCTGGCGAAATCCATTTTTAATTCTTCGTCCGGGATCAGGCGCCCGGCGAAGAAGTCCACCAGGAACATCTTGCCCGGCTGCAGCCGGCCTTTTTCTTTCACGTTTTCCGGCTTGATCGGCAGTACCCCGACCTCGGAGGCCATGATGACCTTGTCGTCATGCGTCAGGTAATAGCGCGAGGGCCGCAGGCCGTTGCGATCCAGCACCGCGCCGATGTAATGGCCGTCGGTGAACACGATGGAGGCAGGGCCGTCCCACGGTTCCATCAGCGCCGAGTGGTACTCGTAGAAATCGCGCTTTTCCTGCGGCATGTTTTTGTCGGACTGCCAGGCCTCGGGAATCATCATCATGATGGACTCCTGCAGCGTGCGCCCGCTCATCATCAGAAATTCCAGCACGTTGTCGAAGGAGCCGGAGTCGGAGAAATTCGGCTCCACGATGGGGAACAGGTCGGTGATCTTGTCACCAAAGCGCTCGCTCCTGGCGTCGCCCTGGCGGGCGGTCATCCAGTTCTTGTTGCCGCGCAGGGTGTTGATTTCCCCGTTATGGCTCATGAAGCGATTGGGCTGCGCCCGGTCCCACGACGGAAATGTATTAGTCGAGAACCGCGAGTGCACCATGGCCAGGTGGCTTTCGAAGTCCTGGTCCTCCAGGTCCGGGTAGAACGGAAACAGCTGCAGCGGTGTCAGCATGCCTTTATAGACGAGGATTCTCGAGTTGAGGCTGCACACATACACCAGATCGTCCGGGTAGCGCTGTTTGGCGGCGCGCGTAAACCGCTTCCGTGCCACATACAGCGCGTGATCGAAGTGGTGATCGCCGGGGGGGCCGCCACCGACAATGACCTGCTCGATAAACGGCATGGCATCGCGTGCGGCAGGGCCGAGATTGGCGTGGTCCGGACGGGTCGG
>CAVVHD010000012.1:0-48675 GCA_963747995.1 uncultured Gammaproteobacteria bacterium
CCCGCCAGAAATCGGTCAGTTGGCGGCGCATTTGGGGCGTCCAGAAGCGACTGATGTGCTCGCTGGTCCGCTGCGCCGCTTCGGTGTCACCGTACCCCGCCCCCAGGTTGAGCGCGATCTGGTTGGCCATCTTCACCAGGTGCTCGATTTGCCTCGCCGCCATACTCATATCTCCTGCGCAATGCGCTGGGCGTGCGTGTAGATCACATGGCGGCCGGGCTGGACAAAGCCCGCCAGGGTAAGACCGCTGAGCTGTGCCTGCTGCACCGCCAGGGAGGTGGGCGCCGACACTGCGGCCAGTACTGCAATATTACACGCGGCGGCTTTGGCGACCATTTCATAGCTGGCCCGACTGGTCACCAGCGCAAAACCCTCGGTGGAATGGCCGCCGAGCTGCAGCGCTCCCAGTAATTTATCCAGCGCATTGTGGCGGCCCACATCTTCTCGTACCAATTCAATGGCGCCCTGCGCATTACACCAGGCGGCGCCGTGCACGCCACCGGTAAGGCGCTTCAGCGACTGGCGTTGGTCGAGTGCGACAACTGCCGCTTGCAGCGCCAGATGCGACAGGCGGACATCGCTGTTCACCTGCGCGGCGCCTGGCATGGCCTGCTGCAGCGACTCCAGACCACAGATGCCGCAACCGCTGCGCCCGACCAGGGCGCGGCGTCGCCCCTTCAGCGCCGCAAAGGATTCGGCGCCGATCGTCAGCGCAATTTCGACGCCGGGCTCCCGTTCGAATATCTCCAGGTCCAGCAGTTCTTCGCGGCGCTTGAGGATACCCTCCGTCAGGCTGAAGCCCAGCGCAAAATCCTCCAGGTCGGCGGGGGTGGCCATCATGACCGCGTGGGATATGCCGTTGTAGACCAGCGCTACCGGCACCTCGGTCACGATCGTATCCTGGTCTGGCTGCAGCTCGCCCTTGTTCCAGGTCTGCCGCGCAACCGTTTGGGTTACCTCTTTCACGCCGGGTTTGCCGGATGCAGCAGCGCTGCTGGACCCGGTCGAACTGTTGTTGCCGTGCCTGCCAGGCGGAGGGTTCGGTCACCCGGGAGACCTGCACCGCGGTAACCTTGTACTCGGGGCAGTTGGTGGCCCAGTCGGAGTTGTCCGTGGTGACCACATTGGCGCCCGACAGCGGATGGTGGAAGGTGGTGTAGACCACACCGGGTTTTACCCGCTCTGAAATACAGGCGCGCAATACCGTTGCGCCGACCCGGCTCTGGATGCCCAGCCAGTCGCCTGCCCTGATGCCGCGTTCTTCAGCGTCGTGTGGATGTATCTCCAGTACGTCTTCCGGATGCCAGACGTTGTTGGCGGTGCGCCTGGTCTGTGCGCCGACGTTGTACTGGCTGAGAATGCGGCCCGTGGTCAGCAGCAGGGGGTAGCGGCGACTGGCGCGCTCGTCCGTGGCCACGAATTCGGTGAGGGCGAAAAAGCCCTTGCCCCGCGCGAACTCGTCCATATGCAGGGTGGGCGTGCCGTCCGGCGCCTGCTCATTACAGGGCCATTGGATGCTGCCGAGTTCGTCGAGCCGGGCGTAGCTCACACCGGCAAAGGTGGGTGTGAGGCGCGCGATCTCGTCCATGATCTCCGACGGATGGCGGTAGTGCATGGGGCAGCCCATGGCATTGGCCAGGTCCCGGGTGACCTCCCAGTCTTCCTTGCCTGCGAGTGGCGGCATTACCCTGCGCACTGGCGATATGCGCCGCTCCGCATTGGTGAACGTGCCGTTCTTCTCCAGGAAAGAAGCGCCGGGCAGGAATACGTGGGCGAATTTGGCGGTCTCGTTGAGGAAGATATCCTGCACCACCAGGCAATCCAGCGCCGCGAGGGCCGACTGTATATGCTGGGTGTTGGGGTCGGACTGGGCGACGTCCTCGCCCTGGCAGTAGAGCCCCCGGAATTCCCCGTCGATGGCGGCGTCAAACATATTGGGGATGCGCATGCCGGGTTCCGGGTCCAGTGTGACGTGCCACTCGCGCTCAAACAGGGTGCGTGTGGTGTCGTCCCCGAGATGGCGGTAGCCCGGAAACTCGTGGGGGAATGAACCCATGTCGCAGGCGCCCTGCACGTTGTTCTGGCCGCGCATGGGATTGACCCCCACTCCCTCGCGACCGATATTCCCGGTCAGCATCGCGAGATTGGCGATGGCCATCACGGCAGTGGAGCCCTGGCTGTGCTCGGTCACGCCCAGACCATAATAGATAGCGGCATTGCCGCCGGTGGCATAGAGGCGCGCGGCCTCGCGCAACAGTTGCGGCGGCACGCCACAAGCGGCCTCCTGTGATTCAGGAGCGTGGCGCGGATCGCGAATGAAGGCCAGCCAGCGGGCGAACTGGGTGTTGTCACAACGCTGCGCGATGAATGCCTTGTCCTGCAAATCCTCCGTGACAATCACATGCGCCATGGCATTCAGCACCGCCACGTTGGTGCCCGGGTTCACCGGCAGATGGTAGTCTGCGCGGATATGGGGCGCGTCCACCAGTTCGATACTGCGCGGATCGATCACGATCAGTTTTGCGCCTTGTCGCAACCGCCGTTTCAGGCGGGAAGCGAACACCGGATGTGCCTCGGTAAGATTGGCGCCTATTACCAGCACCACATCCGTATGCGCCACCGAGGCGAACGCCTGGGTGCCCGCTGATGCACCCAGGGTGGTTTTCAGGCCGTAGCCGGTGGGCGAGTGGCAGACCCGGGCGCAGGTGTCGATGTTGTTGTTGCCGAAGCCCGCGCGCACCAGCTTCTGCACCAGGTAGACTTCCTCGTTGGTGCAGCGGGAGGAGCTGATCGCGCCGATGCTGTTGCGCCCGTGCTGCTGCTGGATGGCGCGAAAGCGCCGCGCGGTGTAGGCGATAGCCTCTTCCCAGGACACGGTGCGCCAGGGCTGGTCGATACTGTCGCGGATCATCGGCGCTTTGATGCGGTCCCTGTGGGTGGCGTAGCCGAAGGCAAAACGACCTTTCACGCAGGCGTGGCCCTCATTGGCCGCGCCATCCTTGTGGGGAGTCATCCGCACCACGGCGTTGCCTTGCAGTTCGGCCCGGAAAGCGCAACCCACGCCGCAGTAGGCACAGGTGGTGATGACAGAATGTTCCGGCTTGCCGTGCTCGATAATGCTGTTCTCCGTCAGGCTCGCCGTGGGGCAGGCCTTGACACAGGCACCGCAGGACACGCATTCGCTGTCCATAAACGCTTCACCCTGGCTGGCGCTGACACTGGATGCAAAACCCCGGCCCTGGATGGTCAGCGCGAAGGTGCCCTGGGTCTCCTCGCAGGCCCGCACACAGCGTGAGCAGACGATGCACCTGGACGCATCGAAGGTGAAGTACGGATTGGAAGTATCCCTGGCCGCGCCGAGATGGTTGGCGCCGGCAAAACCGTAGCGCACCTCGCGCAGGCCCACATCGCCGGCAATGTCCTGCAACTCGCAATCGCCGTTGGCGGGACAGGTCAGACAATCCAGCGGATGGTCGGAGATATACAACTCCATCACATTGCGGCGCAGGGTGGCGAGCCTGTCGGTCTGGGTGCGCACGACCATGTCAGGCTGCACCGGCGTAGTACAGGACGCCGGGTAGCCCTTCACGCCGTCGATTTCCACCAGGCAGACACGGCAGGAACCAAAGGGTTCGAGCGAGTCGGTGGCGCACAGCCGCGGCACCTTGACGCCCGCCTCTGCAGCGGCGCGCATTACCGAGGTGCCTGCGGGTACGGTCACCGCCCTGCCATCGATGGACAGACTGACCGGCGCGCCACCGGCGCGCACTGGGGTGCCGTAATCCTCTTCCGGTTCGTAAAACTGCAACATCACACCACCCTCCCGGCGAGCGTCCGCGCGTTCTGCCGCCTCATGAAAAATCCCCGGGGAACCAGGCCAGCGCACTGCGCACCGGTTGCGGTGTCATGCCGCCCAGTGCGCACAGGGAAGCCGCTTCCATGGTGTCGCACAAATCCTGCAACAGCGCGATATTCTGCGCAGGAGACTCGCGCGCGATGATGCGGTCCATGACTTCCACCCCGCGCACTGAGCCCAGCCGGCAGGGCGTGCATTTGCCGCAGGATTCTACCGCGCAGAACTCCAGCGCAAAGCGCGCCTGGGCCGCCATGTCGACACTGTCATCGAAGACCACCACACCGCCGTGGCCCAGCATGGCCTTGATACCGGCGAACGCCTCGTAATCCAGCGGCGTATCCCAGTGGGACTCCGGCAGGTAGGCGCCCAGCGGGCCGCCGACCTGGATGGCGCGCATGGGTCGCCCACTGTAGGTGCCGCCACCGAATTCGTCGACCAGTTGGCGCAGGGTTGCACCGTAGGCAAGTTCCACCAGTCCGCCGCGGCGGATATTGCCCGCCAGTTGCACGGCCAGGGTACCGCGGGAGCGGCCTACGCCAAAGTCGCGATAGAATTCATTCCCTTTTTCCAGCACTGTGGTCACCGCGGCCAGGGTCAGCACGTTGTTCACTACCGTGGGCTGACCAAACAGGCCGGCGATGGCCGGCACGGGCGGTTTGGCGCGCACCATGCCGCGCTTGCCCTCCAGGCTGTCCAGCAGGGCGGTCTCTTCACCGCAGATATAGGCTCCACCGCCCACCCGCAGTTCCACATCGAAGGATTTGCCGCTGCCGCGGATAGTGTCCCCCAGATACTGTTCCGCTCGCGCATTAGCAATGGCAACCGTGAGTATCTCCCGCGCCCGGGGATATTCCGAGCGCAGGTAGATATAGCCTTTGGTAGCGCCGACCGCGAGCCCGGCGATGATCATGCCCTCGATGAGCTGGTAGGGGTCGGCCTCCATCAACAGGCGGTCAGCAAAGGTGCCGGAATCTCCCTCATCGGCATTGCAGACAATGTATTTTTGCGCGCCCGGGGTATCCAGCACGGTCTGCCACTTGATGCCGACAGGAAATGCCGCGCCGCCCAGCCCGCGAAGGCCGGATTCGGCTACCGCATTGACGATGGCCTGGGACTCCATGTGCATTGCGCGCTCCAGGCCAGCAAAGCCGGCGAGTGCGCGATAAGTATCAAGGCACAACGGGTCGCCCTGCCCGGCGCGGGCAAAAGTCAGGCGCTGCTGCGACTTCAGGTAGGGAATGTCTGTGACAGGTCCCAGGCACAGCGCGTGATTCGCGGGATTCGTCGCCAGTGCGTCATAGAGCGCGGGCACCGCCGCTGCGTCCACCGGGCCGAAGGCGATGCGCACACCGTTGTGTTCGATTTCCAACAGCGGTTCCAGCCAGAACAGCCCGCGGGAGCCATTGCGTACCAGGTCGATGGTGAGGCCGCGGCGCTGTGCCTCCTGCACCAGCGCGCGCGCTACCCGGTTCGCACCCAGCGCCACAGCGGTAGTATCCTGCGGTAAAAACAGGCGCACGCTCACGGGCCCGCTCCCTCGCCAAGCCTGGCCAATAGTGCGTCCAGGCGCGCCGCATCTACGCGCGCATGAATCTCATCATCGAGTCGCACCGAGGGGGAACAAGCACAGTTGCCGAGGCAGTACACTGGCTCAAGGGTGATAGCGCCGTCTGCGGTGGTGCCGCCGTAGTCGATGCCCAGGCGCTTTCTGGCATGCGCTTCCAGCGCGCGGGCGCCCATCGCCTGGCAGGCCTCCGCCCGACAGATTTGCAGGACATGGCGAGCGGCGGGCGCGCTGCGAAAATCGTGGTAAAAACTGATGACACCGTGCACTTCCGCCCGGGACAGGCGCAACGACCTGGCGATAGCCGGCACGGCGTCAGCAGGAATGAAGCCCAGGGCATCATGCACGGCGTGCAGCAGTGGCAACAGCCCGCCTGGCACGTCGCAGTACTGCCGGATACTCTGCTCAACTGCACGCGCTACACGTTCATCCATCACGTACTGCCTGCTACATGGTCAGCCTGACCGCACTCTACCAGTTATGCCTGGTGCAAAGTTCCATTCGTAATTGTAGCGCGTTCAAATTATTAGACAAATACGAACCGGCGTTAACTGCATCATCCGCAAGCAACTGCGCGTTGGCCGTATTACATCGGTTAAAAGATCGCAGCCTAAATCCTGGCAACCGCCTCGGCAGCGCCAGTGGTTGCCTTTACGATCAGTCCAAGACCGGTGCAATCGCCAATGGACTGAACAGCGAGTCCCGCTGCCTGCAGCGCATCCGCAAAAGTGGTATCCGCTATTGGTTCGCCGGTCACAATAACGCTGTCACAGGCGAATCGCATGTTCACGGCCGCGCACCGCAATGATCACGGCGGCCGCTTCGATACGCTGGATACTCACCGCCGTATTCACAGTGATGCGCAAGTGATCCAGCCGGTCCATGTGCTCATGGCGGCGTTTTTTCCCACCTCCGGGATCATTTTCGTCGCCGCGTCCACCACGTGCACTTTGCGGCCCCGCTCCGCCAGGAATTCTGCCAACTCGATCGCCACCAGGTCGGAACCAATGATGACCACCGTCCTGCCGACTGGCATCCAGCAGCGGCTGGCGCGGCGCAACAGCGCGGGCGTCATGACCCGCTGCACAAATGGCATACACCTGCGGACCAGGACCTGCTGCCACCCCGGCAGGCGCCAGGACTCATTGGGCTGCAATTCACCGGCGATGATCTGGCGCAGCAACGCGCCGGTTATGACGCTGGCCCGCTCGATGCCCGCAATGGCCGGGGTGGTAACCACCGCTCCCGTTGCCACAATCACCGCATCCGGGCGCTCGGCCTTTACCAGCTCAACGGTCGCCGGACTGCCGGTGCGCACATCCACTCGCAGTCGTTTCACTTCCGCCAGCAGCCAGTTCAGGAACCGCTCGTTGTCGGCATGCACGGTAGAGGCCAGCACCAGCGAGCCACCCAGCCGACGCTGGCGTTCAAACAGCACGACCTTATGTCCCGCCTCAGCGGCAATGCGCGCAGCCTCAAGGCCTGCAGTACCACCCCCGACGATCACGACCTTCTTGTTACCCGGTTGAATCACCAGCTCGGATTCGCGCCCAGAAAAAGGGTTAACCGCACAGCCGAGGTTGTCGCTGGTCTGCATGGAATCGATACAGTTCTCACAGGAAATACAACGGCGAATACGCGCTGGCCTGCCCTCGATCACTTTCTGTGGCAGGTAGGGGTCGGCCAACAGTGGCCTGGCCATGGCAATCAGGTCCGCCTGGCCATCCGCCAGAATCTGCTCTGCCAGTTCCGGGTCGTGGATACGCCCCACCAGCATGACCGGCACATCCACCACATGTTTAAGCGCTGCAGCCTGCGCGATATTGTGGGCATAGCCGTACTCGGAGCGGCCCACCATCATGGTCACCAACGCATCCGATATACCGCCGCTCACCCTGAAGCAATCCACTCCGGCGGCGACCAGTTCCGGCGCCAGGCGCTGGGTATCGTCAATGGCACGCCCTCCCGGCATGCGCTCATAGCCGGAAATGCTCAGTGTTACCGGAAAATCTTTCCCGGCGCGCGACTTGATCTCGCCCAGCACTTCATTGATCAGCCGTGTCCGCGTTTCCACCTTGAAGGCCGAGTATTCGTCGGTGCGCTTGTTGCGCAGGGGCGAGAGAAAGGAACCGAGCAGGTTATAGCAATGGGCGGCGTGCAATTCGATACCGTCATAACCGGCCTCCCGCGCCCGCCTTGCACCCTCTCCATACTGCCGTGCGATTTCCGGCAGTTCACTGATATCCAGTGGCCTGCTCGCCCAACCCCATACCGGGGCGACACTGACCGAGGGGCCAACAGGTTGCGGGCCGCCAAACATGGGCGCAACACTCTCCGGCCCGGTGTGACTGAGCTGGGGCTGCACCTTGGCACCGTGCTGGTGAATGCGGTCAGTAATCCTGCGGTGGGCGTCAATGTATTTGTCGTGGGCCAGTGTCATGGAGCGGTGCATATACCGGTGCACTTCATCCACCGTAATCAGCTCCATGGTAATGAGCCCTACCCCGCCTTTGGCACGCTCCTCAAAGTAGCGGATCAGCCGCTCGCTGGGCGTCTGGTCATCATTGCAATAGGCAGTCGTCATGGGGGACATGACCATGCGATTTTTCAAGTGCATCGTACCGATGCTAAAGGGCGAGCTCAGCCTGGGGAATGCCGTCATAGCCTTGCCGGATCCATTGCCATCTCCATCAGGTACTGCATAACTCCATTCGGTCTATGTAACGATTGGCACTACCATGTGTAGGCCAGCTCGACTCCGTACGTCAGTGGATCACTCCAGGACACTGCCCGCGATTGGGTAGAACCAATGAGCGGGAGACTGGCCGAGCGGACTGGTTATCCGTCAGGTTGTTGCCATAAGCGGTCACACGAAATTTTTCATCCCGGGACTGCCAGGTGAGGCGGGCATTAAGTGCATAAAAATCATACTCCATGCCCTTGCCGTCCTGCCACTGGCAGCTTGCCCAGTCGAAACAGGCGTTGGTATCTTTTTTATAGGTCGCATCCACTCTGGGTGTGAAGGAACCATAGCCCGTCTCCCACAGGTACTGCGCCGCCAGCGTAGTACGTCTGGGTCGGCAAGCCCGGCAAATCCTCGTCGCTGCGGTCAACCTTACAACCATCGACAAACGTGCCAGGACCAACTTCGGCAATGGTGCAATCCTCTGCCGGGAGCGCTCCGGCCACAGCGACCGTGATATCATCGAACTTCTCGATATTGCCGTGATTGAGCGTGAGATTGAACGTGATTTCGAGATTCGTCACCGGGAGCCACAGGGCCTCCACTTCCAGCCCGGCAATACTGGATTTTTCCGCGTTGTTGGTTACCGATGAAATCGTTCCGTTAGTGGGATTGACCCCGATACCGGTCAGCTGGCGATCATCATACTGGGTGTAAAACAGCGGCGGTATTCAGGCGCAGTGTGCTGTCCAACGCATCCGCCTTGACGCCGATTTCATAGTTGGTGGCCTCTTCCGGGTCGTACTCGGGAATCTCGCCCGTCACAAAATCCAGGCTTTCGGACAGCCCCCCTGACAGAAAGCCGGTGGCGACCGTGAAGTAGGCGTTGCCGTTATCGAGGTATTCACCGCCGTCGAACAGGTACTGGATGCTGGCCATCGGATTCCAGTTATCGTTATCAATCTTTTGCGTCTGGTCATCCCTGAGGACATAGCCATGGGCGGGATTGAAACTGTCCGGACCGTCCGGAAAATTGTAGATGGGGCCGTAGATGTTAACAGCGGGAGCGCCCGTCGACAGGTCGGACAGATCGGGGTCATACGTGGTTCTCTGCAATTCGCGCTGCTCCCAGGTATAACGCAGCCCAAGGCTCAGTCGCCATATATCGGTGATGCTCCAATCCGCCTGGCTGAATGCGGCGTAGGATATGTTGTCCGTCTTCAGTTCGGTCGCCTTGGCCGAGGTAGGAACCAAAGTTGGGAGGATTCAAGTGCGTTGAAGAAGGGCCCGCCAACGCCCACAGCGTTACCCGCGTCGGTTTTTTCCTGGGAAGCAAACAGACCCAGACATAATCGACTTTTTCGTCGAACGCGGAACCGTTCAACTGCAGTTCCTCGCTGTACCAGTCAGTATTCCTGGGTTCGGCAATAGTGCGTCCATAGTTGGTGCGGGTCTGGAAGGGAATTTCGACTCCCAACACGTCATTCGCCTCGCCGGCTTCGATATTGCGCCAGGCAGTAATACTCTTCAGGCTCAGGATATCGTTGATTTCCCAGTCCGCCGTGGCGGCCACCGATTTGGTCTCGGCTTCGTACTTGGGCGGCAGCTCGTCGGAGAACGGCGTGTAGATCTTATCCTTATCCAGGCTATTGGAGTCCTCGCAGTGCTCCAGAAAGGATTTGCCCGTGGAGGGAATAACAATAGTGTCGTCCTAGCAGGCCACTCAACCAGCCGGAACCGGGCACACCCAGCGCCGGCTGACACTGCCAGCCCATCGTGGTCTGGTCCACCTTGCCGTACAGGCCATTGAGATCCACCAACAGACGCTCGCCGGCGAGACAACGCAGTTGCGCCTGCCCACCCCAGCGGTCCACATTGCCAAAATCATCGCCGCTCACAACATCCTGGACGTAGCCATCGCGTTGCGTGCTGTAGATAGAGGCCCGCGAATACAGGGTTTCGTCAACCAACGGAACGTTAACCGTAACCTGGCCGTCCTGGCGGTCATAATTACCGACATCGACCTCCGCATGCCCCTCGAACACTTCGGTGGGTTTATTGGTGGCGTAGATGATGGCGCCGCCGGTGGCGTTTTTTCCAAACAGGGTACCCTGGGGCCCGCGCACCACCTGCACGCTCTGGATATCCACGTTGTCGAGAATGGCGCCATCCGCGCGCGAGACATACACGCCGTCGAGATAGATGGCGACGCCGCTGTCGAAATTGGCGCCGTTATTGCGCGCCCGACACCGCGGATAGTCGGGGCCGCCGCACCACCGGCACCGCCAGTATTAAAGGCGAGATTGGGCACGACTTCCGCCAGTTTGATGATGTCGCGCATACCCGACTCTTCCAGGTCTGCGCCACTGAGAACGGATACAGCAACCGGCGATTCCTGCAAGTTCTCCTCGCGTTTACGCGCGGTCACGATAACCTCTTCCAATACGTCCGCGGCCAAAACCGCCACAGGGAAGCCTGTCTCGATCAGTGCCGTGGCAAGCAGGGAGGCAAGGACTACTTTCCGTTGTGTACTTTTATTATGTAATGCATTCATGGTGAAAGACCTCATCGTTTTGCCGGATCCCTGGCCATCATGGTGGATGCCTTGATACTGAACACCACCTCGTTATTCTGGTTTATCAGTTGTGTGTGGTAGATGACGATGCCGCGATCAGGTTTGCTCGCGATGCCCTGGCCGCGTCGACAACCGATACACAGCGCAAGGTATCGCCTGCATAGACGGGCTTGTGCATGCGCATTTCATCGAAGCCAAGTCCGGCAATCGCCTGCTGCACCACGCCACTCTGCCAGCGCTGGCTGGTAATGCAGAAAATGGAAAAAATATGCGCCGAGCAGGCGGTGAGACCACCAAAGTGGGAGGCCCGGGCGATCTCTTCATCGATGTGCCAGGGCTGCGGGTCCCACGTTGTGGCAAACTCGATAATCTCCTGCGCCGTGACTGTGTGGGACGCGGCTGCATGCTCGGCGCCCACGACGTAGTCATCAAAATAGAAGGGCTTGCCCTGCAGGTTTTGCGACATCTATAACCTCGCGCAGCCCAGGGGCAGATTAGTCACCCGCCACAACCCTTGGACAGAGCCCTGCCTTCAGATGGCCGGCTTTCACCATCCAGGCGATAGCGTCAGAAAAGGTTTCCCGCGTGCTGCGCAAGCCCAATCCGCGCCGCGCCAGTTCATCCGTATTCTCTATATTGGGCCACAGCGTCGCATAGCGCATGGTCTCGGCGGAGATCGGTGAATCCACAGCCTTAAAGAGCCTGACCACATCCGTGATTCGGCCGATCAGGCGCAGCTTCCAACCCTGGGCGGGAATGCGCTGCAACTGGCAACCCGAGACAGCCTCGATGATATCGGCCTGCTCCGTCCACTTGCTGTAAACCCCGGGCAGCAGAAACCGTCCCGAATCACCGCTGAAAACGAGGGAACAAATCAGCGCAGCGAGATCGCGCACATCAACGAACTGCATACCGCCATCACCAAAAATCCTGAAGCCATTCTCCATCCGGTGTTTCAACGCTTTGAAGAATCGGAAAAAGCCGGGATCATCAGGACCAATAATTCCCCCGGGATAGACAATCGCAATCGGGGCACCCTGTGCCTGCAATTCGCGCAGGTAGATTTCGGCCTCCACCTTACTCTGGCCATAGGGCAATTTTGATTTCGCCGGTGCTGCATCGGCGGTCACCTTTGCTGCATCGGTATTGAAGATCGCAGTGATGCTGGAAATACACACGATGCGATCGATACCCAGCGCAAGAGCGCTGCCAACGACATGCTTCACCCCGCCGACGTTGACCGCGAACATCTGCTCCACCGAACCCATCTGTATCGGCGTGCCCGCAGCCGCATGCACGACAGCCTCGCAGCCCGCCAGCGCCGCCTTGACCGAAACGATATCGGTCACATCGCCCACCACCAGTTCCGGCATACCTTCACCCAACTGCGGTAATACGCCTGCGCCTTATAGGGATCGCGCACCAGCAACCGCACGCGATGACCTGCCGCCATCAGTTGCCTGCAGACATGGGAACCCACGAAGCCGGTGCCGCCGGTGAAAGAATCCTCATCACGATGCCGACTACTCTTCCAGCACCGTAATGACATTGTTGGGGCAGAACCTCGCGGCCTTCATCACCTTCTCGCGCAGTTCCTCCGGTGGATTTTCCAGCAGTACTTTGACCTGCGGGTAGCCATCAGCCTGCTCGATCACATCGAACACCTCGGGTGCCTCACCCAGGCAGACACTATGCCCTGGCACAGCGCCAAATCGATTTTTATTTTCATGGACATGCGTTGTGGCCCTACTGGCGCTTCTTGTAACGCAGACGGCAGGGACCGCTGGGCTTCAGCACCATCGCCGAGAAATCATCCTGGTACGTTTCATCAGGATCGACCAGCTCAAATTCGTAGCGCGGCAACAGCGCGGCAAATATGGCCTTCAGCTGCATCATGGCAAACGCATTGCCCGCGCACTTATGCGGGCCGCCACCGAAGGGGATGTACGCAAACAGGGTGTCGGGCTTGGGACGGTGCGGGTCGAAGCGCTCCGGGTCCGGAAAATAATCCGTATTGCGGTGCGAGCCATAGGTGGAAATCGCCACCGTCTTGCCCGCCGCGATCAGCGTGCCCTTGTAATCAATATCCTCGATCACGCGGCGCATCAGCAGGATCAACGGCGGATGGATGCGCAGCACCTCTTCGATGAAGCGCTCAAGTCGGGGTATTTCCCGCAGCGATTCAAACGTGATCGGCGCGCCGTCCCCAAACAACTCCTGCAGTTCCTGCAACACCTCGGCGCTGTAGGATTTCTGGCGGGCCAGCTCGGTCAGCGTCCAGGTAGCGGTGCCGGAACTGGTATGGTGTCCGGCAAACATCGTCGCAATCACCAGACCGGTGATCTCGTTGTCCGTCAGGTGACTGCCATCGGCATAGGTGCCTGCCATGAAGGTTTCCAGCGCGTCGCCATATTCAACGCCACTGTTGGCACGTCGCTCGGCGATAATGCCGCCGATCAGTTCCTGCAGTCGCAGCAGGGCCTTGTCGCGCGCCGCGAATACCGGTTGCTGCAGGTAGGGATCGACAAAGGCAATCGCCTGCAGGCCTTTTTCCAGCGCGTGATACAGCTCGCCTGAACTCTTCCGTCATCTTGTAGCGAAAGTCCGCGCCCAGCAGGCAGTGGGTCGCGGTGTGCAGGGTCAGGCGCAGGAATTCATCGAGGAAATCCAGTACACCCTCATCGCCCCAGCCGGCCACCCAGTCCTCGACTTCCTGGGAAATGACTGCCGAATAGTTCTTCATATTCTGGTAACGCAGTGCGTCCACCTGGATCTTCAACTGGGCTTTCATTTTGTCGGGCGGCGCGTCGAAGATGACGCCTTTGCCAAACACAGGAACAGTGGCCTGGTATGCGGCAGCGCGGCTGAGTTTGAGATCCAGAGTCTTGAGGAACGCTTCCTGTGCCTCGGGACCGCTCATCAGCACGGTCTGCTGGCCGCCCATATTGAATTCTGCCAACTCGCCACACTCGGCATTGCAGCGCATCAGGAAGCGGGCGAAGTTGACGCCAAACTCCTCCATATGCCCGACCCCGGGTTTTTCGCCACTGACTTTCGGCGGCAACTTTAACGCCACTGCAGCGCGCTCGCTCATTTTGCTGTCTCCGCCGGCTACCTGTTGGCTGGACATCACGGGCATTTGTTTCAAAATGCCTTTCTCGACACACTCCTTGATCAGGTTGGTGATGTTGGTGTAATCGTACAGGTCCAACTGCTCACACCACTGGTAATTGCCGCCGTACTTGAAGTAAGAGGCACCAATGACCTTCATCGGCGTGCCATCCTCGCGCAACGGCGCGCCGGGCGGGGTCTGCCACCAGGTTGCCATCACGGCGCCGCGGGTCTCATCGATCACAATCTTGTCATAGGGATAGGTCCAGCCCTTGTACGGGTCCATGGCGGCGCCGACACAGGTCTCGCGGATGGTTTCGCGCCCCCTGAACTCATACTTGCCATTGGGCGTATCCCAACCGTACAGGCAATCTTCCGAGTACAGGTCTGCCAGATGGCGCCAGTTGCCCTCCTTCTCGGCCTTGTCATTCACTGCCAGCCAGCGGCGCATCATTTCTTCCATTTCTTCACGGCTGTACACGGACATTGCAAAACCCTCGCTGGATTCAATCTCATAATTGCAGGAAACACACTAGGAAAGGCAAGATAGCCGAGTTATTATATAGTTGCAACTATAAATGGAGCAGCACATGAAATTCTGGCAGTCACTCGCCTTCGTGGAAATGGACCAGATGGTCGAACTTGCGAGGTTCTGTGAGGACATAGGATTCCATGGCGTCTCCTACGGCGATCACCTGGTAACCACCAAGGACCAGGTTGACGAATACCTCTATCGCGCCAGCGGTAATATTTTCTGGAACCCGGATACGCACTGGCCAGACCCATGGGTGGTCACGGCGGCGCTGGCGCAGGCCACGACGCACCTGCAATTCCTGTCCACCATTTACATACTGCCGCTGCGCGACCCCCTGAGCGCGGCCAAAGCGCTGTCTACCGCGGCGTTCCTGTCGCACGACAGGGTAACGCTCGGGGCAGGCGTGGGTTGGCAGAAGGCGGAATTTGACATGATGGGACAGGATTTCCATACGCGCGGCAAGCGGACTGATGAAATGCTGGAGATTATTCCCCGGTTACTGTCGGGCGAAATGACCGAGTACCACGGCACTTACTACAATATTCCCCCGGTCAAAATGTCGCCCGGCACCAGAAAGCCCGCTGCCGATCATGATTGGTGGCTACGCGCCGGCAGCGATGCGCCGCGCCTGCCGCTTCGATGGCTGGATGGCCACCTCCCACGAGGAGCAAGAAGTATATCCACTGCTGGAGACGCTCAAGGGTATTCGGGAAGAAGAGGGCTGCGCTGAAAAGCCCTTCGATATCTGGACCGGCGTAAAAAATCCCGGTGACGGTACGCATGAGCGCCTGGCTGCAGCAGGGGTGACCATGGTCAATGGCTGCAACTTCCTGAACGAAGACGGGCGCACTGCCCTGTCCAGCATCGACGACAAGAAAAAACGCATTGAGGCATTTGCCAGGCAATTCGGCGTAGGACGTTAAGTCACACCTGCAGTAACTGAATATAATCCTTCAGGTGCGTTTGATACAGCACCGTGCCCTTGGCGATCTGTACTGATAGCGGCTCCGCTTCGGTGTGGGCGACCTCGTCAATAATAATCTCCCAGGCCATTGGACTTTCAGCGCTGTGCACAACGCGCGCACGGGGATCCACGCCCCTGACGAGACCATCCAGTCCACCACACATGCCGCGCGCCAGCAGGGCATACCAACTATAGGGCATGTGCTCCTCGCCAGCCGGGCAGTCGAGCAATTCAAACAGGGCGCGGTTCTCATCCAGCCTGGTGAGCCTGATAGCACTATACTCGCGAGGCTGGAATGCAGGATGGATTTGCAGCACAGCGATAATGCCATCGATGCCGGAATCCTTGCAGTCCAGCCACTCACTCAGTCGATTGCTCACTACCTGGCAACTACCCGTCATCTGGAACTCGCCAATGGCGAGGGCCGCTGCCTCGCCATAGCGCTGCGCGACTGGACAGCATAAGACCCGCTATC
The DNA here is from genome assembly GCA_963747995.1 of uncultured Gammaproteobacteria bacterium. Classification (GTDB taxonomy): domain Bacteria; phylum Pseudomonadota; class Gammaproteobacteria; order Pseudomonadales; family Halieaceae; genus Marimicrobium. The sequence goes on from CAVVHD010000012.1 coordinate 15,764, forward strand.
AGCAGATGCACCTGCACGGCCAGTTCGCTGCACACAACAACCAGCGCGGCATGGGATAGCTGTTCCAGTTGCAGCTGTTCAAAAACCGGGCCTGAATAGTTCGTCCATGCCACCAGGTTCGCTACCCACCGGGCGTCGAGTGAGACGTCCGCGAGCCGGGTGCTGCTCAGTACCCGGGTGATATCAGGCTCTGTCACTTCATCGGCATCCGGGTCGATAAATACCGTCCATTCACAGTGCGGGACGCGGTCGGTAGGCACTCGCGGCGGACGATGTACCGGCACCATGCGAGCGCGGGCGTTCGTGGCAATCGCCGTGGCGTTGAAGGTGGGGTCCTCGATATCGTGGCACATCACTTTCACCGCGTCCGCACCACGCGGCTCAGTCTCCAGCAGCGCGCCGCAACTATTGAGCCAGAAACGGCCCCTGTCGGGCGCCAACACTTCAAAGTGCACATCGAAGTACTGATGGGTAAAACCGCACTCCAGTTGCAGCCCTTTGAAAATAGTCGCCACATCTGTACCACCGGCAAAGCCCATCGCTTTCTGCATGCGCCGCGTATAAACCGGACTTGCGCCCATCCAGTTGGCAATGGCGATATCCTTATAGGCTTCATCGCCGTGGTTGATACGCAGGGCGGCGTACCCCGTGCGACTGTTGAACTGGGAGCACAGCATGTACTCGCGGCCCAGCTGGGCCAGCTGTAACCGGTTGAACTTCAGAAGTGGATTACTACTCAATGCTCTGCACCAACTTTGATTCGCCAAAAATCGAACGTCGTAGCGATGAATATATAAGTATTGTTTTATAGTTACAACTATTTTATAGTCCACCATGGTATTGCACATTTCAATCTCCCGGATTCGGCCATGATAACAAAGCAAGAAATCGACCAAGCGCGAAGTAACGCGGGAAAAGGTAATACAGGCTGCCATCGACTGCATCTACCGGGATGGCTTTCACGCCGCGCATACCAATCGCATCGCCGAAGAAGCAGGCGTCAGCTGGGGTGTACTACAGTACCATTTTGGCGACAAGGACAGCCTGCTGCAGGCCGTCATCGATCATATTTTTGACGATTTCGCCGCAACGCTGGAGTCAACATCACTACAGGGCGAGGACCTGCAACAACGCGTAAGACAACTGATTGATGTGGTCTGGAAACTCGTTAGCAAGAAGGAATACCGCGTGAGCATTGCAATACTGCGCAATGCCGGCAAGGACAACTCCTCCAGCATCAACGGCCAGAAACAATTGTCCCGCTGGGCGAGAAAAACGTCGCAACTCTGGGACGAGTTGTTTGCCGGAAAAATCCAGGAACCGCAGCGTAGCGAGATCGCCCGCCACCTGCTATTTGCCACACTGCGTGGCATGGTGGACGAAATCAATCCAAAGAATGTTAAAACGAAGAAGTCCATCAAACTAGAATGTGACGCGCTGAGTGAAGCGATTACATTTCTGCTCACACGATATTGACTGCGCAGTCCTTCGTCAATTCAGTCCCACGCTCAATTTTATGTCTGCTCACACCACATCAAATTCAATCGGCATCTTTTTGATGCCGTGAATAAAGTTGGACCGAAGCCAGTTGATATCTCCCTTCAGGCGAGGATTGCGAATGCGCTTGAGGATTTCCTCGAATATTACCTTCAGTTCCAGTCGCGCCAGGTGGGAGCCCATACAAAAGTGTTCCCCCACGCCAAAAGCGCGGTGGTTATTTTTCACGTCCTCGCGCTGCGCCCGGGTGATATCGAAGGTATCGCCGTCGCTGAACACGGCCTCATCCGCGTTGGCAGCCGCATAGTACATCTGGACCTTATCGCCTTTTTTGATCAACTGACCACCCACCTCTACATCCTTCATGGCCGTGCGGCGAAACGCGATAACCGCGGGGTCGTAACGGAGAAACTCCTCAATAGCGCCCTCCAGTAACTCCGGGTAATCCACCAGTTGCTGGTATTGCTCGGGATGCTCCATCAACAGGCGCATGCCCTGCGAAGTCACCGTACGAGTCGTTTCATTACCGGCCACCATAAGGAGCAGGAAAAAATGACAGAACTCCTCGTCGGTGAGGGGTTCATCTTCCACTGTGCCGTTAAGCAGTACATGGACGATATCGTCCTGCGGGTTAACCCGATTGTTTGCCGCCAGATCGTGGGCGAGGAAAAACATCTCGGCCATGGCCGTCTCGCCGTCTTGCTGGGAGGTAGAGAGTTCCGGGTCAGACATGCCCAGCATAATATTCGTCAGCTCAAACAGGCGCTGGCGCTTATCCAGTGGCACCCCCATCAATTCGCAGATCGCGATCAGTGGCAACTCGGCCGCGATGTCCTCGACAAATTCACACTCGCCACCTACTACAGCCCTGGTCAATATGTCCTGTGCGATCTCACGAAAGCGCGGCTCATAGCTGTCGACCTTTTTGGGCGTGAAGGCATTGCGCACCAGGCGCCGGTACTTCAGATGCTGGGGCGGGTCCATGTTGATCAACTGCTGGCGCATAAGGGCCACCCGGTCCGGCTCGGATTCGTGCAGCAGGCAGGTCTTTTCTGCGGATGAAAAAATAAGCGGGTTCTTGGAGATGAAATCAAGGTCCTTATGCCGGGTCACCGCCCAGAAACCGACACCCTGCTCGGGGTCCTCGTGCCAGTAAACCGGTTGTTCATTGCGCAGGTACTTGAACACGTCGCGCGGCACGCCGCCCTTGTACGTCTCAGGTGCAGTAAGATCGAAATGCGGGCAGCCGGTCATAAGTCTTCCATTGGATGATGTCCATTGCGCGAGCACAGACTACACTCTAGCAGTCTAAGCCCACAAGGCCTTCAATAATTCACGACCCTCTCAGCCGCAAGCGCAGCTCGCCCCGTCGCGGAAAAAAATACTCGGCACATGCTTCACTGGAAACGTGGTATCCAGACTGAAGCTACTCGTTTGTCGCAATAGCCCGCCTGACCATACGCTCAAGGGTGGACGAATGAAGATTGGGATCAGAAGTCACCGAGTTCTCCTATAAGTGCTTGCGGATAATTTCGCGCTAAATCCCATAGCCGCGCTTGCTCAGCCGGGAATCGGGGTACATAGCGTCCGCCAGGTTGTCCCATAGTCGAATAATTGAACTACTGATGAAAACCGCACCCTATCCGGGACCATAAAAGTTGGCAGGCAGGACAGCTGAGGCCAAGTAGCGCCGCGACTATTTTTACTGCCTGTTTCATCGTCTCAAACGCACAAAATTTAGCCATGGAATCAGTGGCAGATTACCAGAGTTAAGCCTTTGTATCACAGGATGGTGCCAGCTATGATCACTACCATTCACTACAGGCCGGATATTGAAAGTGGTATTTTTTCGCACTCCCGCACAACCTTATCCAAAGCGCCGCATTCGTCTATTCCTGACCCTGGTAGTCACCACCTGTCTGGCACTGCCTGTAGTTTTCCCCCTCCACGAGGTTATGGCAGCCCCCGCCAATGATGTCTGGCTATCCGTTGACACTGAAAAACTCTCCCTGGCAGTCATGCAGGGCGATGCCCCGCTGAAGGTCTTCGAGAACATCGCCATTGGCAGTAATGGCCCAACCATGATCAAACACCGCGGCGATGAGAAGACCCCGCTGGGGGAATTTACCATCACCGAGGTTAAGCGTAGCTCGCGTTTCAAGCTGTTTATGGCCCTCAGTTACCCCAATCTTGACCACACAGAACGGGCATTTCTGGACCAGCGCATCGACGCCAAGGAATACAAGACACTGACCTATGACCTGAAACACGGGCGAATACCCTCACAGAACACCAGTCTCGGTGGCCAGCTCGGTATTCACGGCGTCGGCACCGGCGACATGAAAATCCATGAATCCGTCAATTGGACGAATGGATGCATAGCCCTGACCAACGACCAATTGCTTGAATTGGCCGGGTGGGTTGCGGTGGGCACCCGGGTGGTTGTCCACTAACTGGCAAAAAGTCAGGTAAACAATCTCTTGCGATTAGGCTCAGTATCCCCGAAAATACCTGTCGGAGGTGCTCGCCGACACGGTTTGGCGACATTGCCCTAAAACGAACCGCACAGCCCGTTGTTAAAAAGGGGACGCTCGGTTCAAAACGGAAATATCTTATAGGCCGGGTAACGGCTGACTACACTTAGAGGACATTATTATGCGTAATTCGCTCAAGACCACGGCAGCAGCATTCATGTTGGTAGCTGTAACAGGATTGGCCGGCTGTGCCACCACCAGGGATCTGGATGCACTTAAGCTGGAAGTAGAAAAAGCCCAAGCATCTGCCACCCAGGCCGCTGCTGACGCTGCAGCTGCAAAGGCAAAAGCTGATGCCGCACAAGCATGTTGCACCGCCAACAGCGAAAAAATGGACCGTATGTTCAAGCAGTCCATGCACAAATAGTTTAAAGGGCACCTCTTTAGCCGGGGCAACTTCACCCTCTAGCAATAGCAGGGTGGAGGTTACTCCGGTTACTTCAAGTTCAAGCTTCAGAACGTCCCGTCGAGATTACCAGTGGCAACCCAGTCTGCCGACTGAGTTCTGCTTCAATTGCCGCGCTATCGAGTTTAGCCGTTCGCCCGAACATGGCTTCATTCACCGCCATCTGCGCTTGTTGTACCATTGCACCCCTACTACTGTGGTACTCCTCCAATCCTGGATGTACTTCCATGTACAGCTTGCCGCCGTACCAGCCAACCTTGACCGGCTGGTTAACAATGTTTACCGGGGTGCCCACCGGTATTTGCGGAAAGAGTCTGGCAATGTCCTCAGGCAGCATGCGTATACAACCGTGAGATACCCGCATGCCAACGCCTATCGGCTTATTGGTGCCATGTATCAGATAGCCTGGAATACCCAGGGCCATGGCGTAGGCCCCCAGGGGGTTATCGGGACCAGCGGGCACCAATAGCGGCAGCGGATCGCCCTTTGCCGCGTGTTCACGGCGAATGGACTCCGGCGGTCGCCAGGACGGATCTTTGGTCTTGGATACGACCTTGGTTTGGCCTAGTGGCGTCGCCCAGTCCATGCGCCCGATGCCGATGGGAAAAGTCTGCACCTGCAGCGGTCGACCAGGCTGTTGGGGGGGGTAATAGTAGAGGCGCATTTCGGGCAGGTTCAACACAATCCCCTTGCGCGGCGCACGCGGCAATATGAAGTGCGAGGGAATCACGACCTGGGTGCCCGCTCCAGGCAACCAACTATCGACATCAGGATTGACGCGTTCGATCTGTTCCAGCCCAATCCCCGAGCGTCGGGCGATTTCCACCAGCGTATCTTCATAAGTGGCCACCACCGTCCTGGGAGCGCCAATAATGTCAAAATGCTCCGACGGCAGGTCGTAAGTCACCGCCAGGACGGTGGGAGAAAGCAACAGGGCCAGCAAGATAGCTACATTTTTCATAGGACAATAATTCAACAGGTTAGCTAAGGTTTTCAAGGCGCAACCATAATGCAGTGGTAGGGGAAAACACAACCCACGCCGGCACCAGATGGGGAAAATGCACAGGGAAAAGGCGAAAATTACGCGCAATTCCCCATTTATTATGTTGCTACTTGGTGTCTACACTGCCCGTTAAGTCCGAAGAACCAAAGGAGTGTGCAGATTAAATGGAAACTCAATCCATGCTTCTATGGGGGTTGCTGTTTGGATCAATCGGCATGGGCTATTTTGTCTACGGACGCAAGCAGGAAAAAATGATTCCCAGGTACTGCGGGATAGCGTTGATGGTTTTTCCGTACTTCGTCCCCAATGCCTATTGGCTGGTCGGCATTGGTGCGGGATTGTTGGCGCTGCCCTACTTTGTGCGTGAGTGAAATCCCCGGGCGGCAGCAAATCCAGTTCATGCCCGGTGACGGCAATCAAATCACCTGCGACACTTTCCGCTATAGCCGAAGCACGGCAACCGTGCTCCAGGTCATAGCGGTCATTCTGTCCGCCCTGGTCGTTAGCAGCACGGTAAGAGTTGCCAAGGTGGTGAATCCTTTCATAACTGTCTCCTTGAAATGTCGAAATCCTGCCTGAACGCACACAGGTGGACCACGCGATCACGTGCCGCCAACGCACCACCGGCGATAGTAGTGGACCGAATGCGCAAGTCTTCGCCCTCCCCCTATGCGTCGAAGCTGTCGGCCGGTGCCGCGGCAACCGATTGCACAAAGTCATTGATGCTTTGTGATCCGTCTACTGCGCTTTCCTGTCCCTCCTCAATAGCGTCCAGGGCGTAGCTGCTAATCAGCTTGGGCATAAGCTTGGTGCAGGTGTCACTCACGTCAAACAGCTCAATGCCTCGAATCCTGCCGTTGATGGCAAAGCAGGCCCCGACCTGCGTTGCGCTGGTCTTGAAGGCCTGCACGTATTCCTCCACGGACACGGAAAAATGCGCGTAGGCATCGGCGATCGCATGCGTACCCGATTCCACTTTCATGCTGCACATTTTGTCGGCAATGTCGTTCCAGACCTCACCCTGGTCGGAACGTCGAACACCTGCCTCCCGCAGATTTCAGATACCTCGGTTACCACGGCCAGGCCCAGCGCCTGTGCCTCGGACAGAGTCAGGTAATCGGCAGTCCCCGCGGCCTTCGCCAGTAGCGGTGTGATTTGCAGGTTTGCATAGCTCTGTACTTTCCCGAGACTGATATTGCTCAATGCACTGTTGATCGCAGTCATACTATTTCCTTTTTGCAGTGTGTCGCGGATGGGCGCGGGTACATAGCGCAGGATGTCTATAGTAGATGCTTTTTCCGAGATGTTTAGAGTGGATACATGAACAGGTCGTATTTTCAGGCACATGACGGCACGCGGCATTTACCGCCTGCGCCAAACCCAGGGCGGCACCGGATCAGGGTCTGCCCATAACCCCCACTTTCTGGCTACGGCCTCGCGCTCCGCCGATTCAAACCGACCCCTGTCCTCTTCGCTCTGCTCGTGGGCATAGTATCGATACCACCAGGCCATCCCTGCCAGAATCTGTGCGTGATTTACATAGAGGGTTTTTCCACACGGGAGACAATCGCGCGGCTGTACCCACACGCTGCCAAGAATACGTCCATATTTGTCATTTTTGGTAAACCGGACGAGTACCTGCCGCCCGGCCACCATTGATTCCAGGTTCTTACGCGACGCATTGCCATAGGGTTGTGATCTTTCAGGCGCATCGATCCCAGTGAGGCGGACTTTATGGAGCGTGCTATTGGCATCAAGCACTTTTATCGTATCTCCGTCCGTAACAGCGACGACGCGACCAAGCAATTCATGTGGTTGCGCAGCAACGGTCCACGCAATGAACAGCAGCACGACTGATACGGTAACAGCCGCTGCCCGCAGTCCGAAATTAATCAATTTAAACATCCACCACGGGATAGCAGGGGTCGCCCCACAGAGTATCCGGGTTATCCATCATCAGCTTTATAATAAATGGCACCATCTTGCCTAAAAAAGTGGCACAATCGCGCAACTGGTCGCGGTTGACGCTGCTGTTCCAGGTTGCCCCGCCGTGCAGCAGTTGGTTGCGCAATGTGTACATGCGTGAAAGGACGGTGGAGAGCACAACGGCTGAATTATGGTTGCCCAGCGCTTTGTGGGCGAATACCTTCGCATGCTCAAATTTGGATTTCCACTGATCTTCTTCCAGCTGCCCATTCTGGTAATCCCAAAAGGGCTGGTAAACATACTGGTTATTAAGCAGCACCCGTATGGAGTTGGGAAATTCCTTCCAGATCAGTTCGTAGAGCACGTCGTCACGGTCCATATCCAGCAGCTTCTTGAGAAACCGTGCGAAAACTTTCTGTTCTGAGGGCCTTTCCTGGTTACCGATCTCATTGGCGTAGGCGGCATTGAAGGAAATCCACAGGAAGATAAAACGAGCGTCGACGTCCTCACACTTCTCGGCACGTTCCAGCCAGCTGAGTGCCCGATGCACACGCAGCGCCAAATTGGTGGGGTAACTGTCCCGCTCCTTCCGTTGGCGCTTCTTCAGTGATGCATAGTTCATGGCGTCTCCCGGAAGGCACGATCACTGACCACACGCAAAGGTATCAGGTCGCTATAGGTGGTAATAATGAGGGAGCTGTCGACGCGCACGCAGGCACCGGCATACACACCGCCGGCTGAAAACGTGGAGACTTGCGCGCGATGCGAGCCTACTTGTGGCAGGGCGCGCAGTTCCTGAAAAACCTGCTGCTGTTCGTCGAACTGTCCGGCAGTTTCAGTCAATACAGCGTGCTCCTTGTTCACCACGCTGATGTTATAACCACACCGGCCGGCGATTGGCTTGGACACATAGCCATTGGAGCGCAGGTTATCGGTGAGTTGAAAATGCGCTTCGAGCAGATAGGGATGATCGGGGAACAATTCCCAGAGCACGGGCAGAATCGCCTTGTTACTGGGTATCAGGGTCCAGATGGGTTCAAATACCATAGTAGAGGGGCGAAACAGCACATCCATCAGGCGTGGTGGATTATGCTCCACCGGTTGGTGCAACAGCTGGCGCTGAATGTCTTCATCGAGTTCCTGTCGCAACTGGTCCAACGCTGTCTCCCATGCCCAGGTTTTCCAGATCCAGCGAATCGGCACACCGTCCGCATCAAGAACCGTATCGGCATCCTGCCATTGCAAACCGGCCAGCGCCTTCACCAGCTTGCATTTGATGCCTGCCTGTTCCATGGCCGATTTCATAAACAGAGCGTGATACATCTCCTCTTTATCGTTATCCAGCAGTATGTGTACCAGGCCATCTACCTCGGTCTGTTCCCAAGCCGTGACCAATTGTTCAAACAGGTCTTCCCCCGCATCTTCTCCGTCCTCGCAACCAAAGCGCTGCGCCCACAGCCCCTGGATCTTGCCGCACTCCATCTGGCAGGACGCTGAATCCGCGTTGTACTCGTATACCTTCAAACCCTGTTCAGTCATGCAAAAATCAAAACGCCCGGTGACCATCTGGTTACGCCGGTTATCCCAGGACTGGTGCAGACGGGGCCAGATCACTGGCGGCAGGTTGAACTTTTCCAGCACCGCCGGGTTCTGCAACACGTAATCGGTAGCATGCATGAACAGTGCGTGCAGTTCATTGGTGGCTCTCTTGAGTTCCTTGCGTGCCGTGCGTGATATGACAAAGTATTGGTACTTGTCGTCATCCACCGAGCTCAGGCGATGGCCATTCATGGCGATGTAAGCTGCCTCATCCGCATTGGCGGGATTCAGCCACACTGCCGGTGCTGGACCCTGTGCGTTCAGTTCGCGTAACTGCAGGTTAAACAACGCCGGATCCGGGTCGGCAAAATCCATCGCCTCGGCCGCATCAGAGGTTTGGATGACCCAGCCCAGAATAGATGCATTGTGAAAGGAGCACTGTAACCAGTAGGAACCATCCTCACCGATACTGGCCGGCAGCTCGCGTGAATAATCGCAATCGGTTGGCCAGACCTGGTGGTCCACGTTTTGCTCAGCCACGCGTACCCGGTCGGCAAACACCTCGGTAACAATAGCGACGTGCCCAGTGAGATCATACTCCCCGCCCTCACTCCAGATCAGCATGCACCCCGGTTCGGGAGGTCGCCTGGAACCGTTTTCAAACGCATGCAATGGCAGCAACTGCTGGTCGGCCAACACGCGCACGTGCTTGAGACGGAAGATATCGTAGGCCATGGCAATGTCATCAAAAACATAACCCTTGCACTGCAATAACCAGCGGCGGGCGAATTCCACACACTGCCATTTGTAGCCGGTATATACGCCCTCCACATAATTGCGGAAGGAATGACGGTCGGGCAACTGCTGCGGATCAACGCTATGGTAGTCCGAGGAATAGGCCGCCACTCCTCCCGGGGCAATGCCGAGGAGGGCTCCAAAAGGCATGGGGTGCGGCTTCATTCACAGCTCCTGAGGATGGTCATCGCTGCCAGAGTAGTGCAAATCAGCAGCGCCTGAAACGGTATTTTTAGTGAGTAGATAATTTGTGGGGTGCTCTATACACTGCTCCTTTCGCCTGCGGTAGGTCGCCTTATGAATGTCTCTGTAAATCTGCTGAACCCCGCGGTCATGGGGGACGAAACCACCATGCACGAACTGTTCCGGCAGCTACGTGAACGTGATCCCGTCAGCCTCGTGGAGCATCCGGATTTTGAACCCTTCTGGGCCATTACCAAATACGACGATATCAAGGCGATCAGCCAGAACAATGCAGAGTTCCTCAACAATCCGCGAACGGTGCTGATACAGCGCGAGTTTGAGCAGGCCCTGCTGCAGAAATTCGGGACACGCAATGGGCTGGAAACGCTTATTCATATGGACAACCCCAAGCACAGGAAATTGCGCAATGTGACGCGGAACTGGTTCAAACCCGGCCCTATCGACAAACTGGGGGCTGATATCCAGGTCATTGCCAAACAGTATGTCGACAAAATGGAGGCCCTGGGCGGTGAATGCGATTTTGTGAAGGATATCGCCCTGCTCTACCCGCTGCGGGTGATCATGTCGATTATTGGCGTCGCCCCTGAAGAGGAGGGCATGATGCTAAAGCTGACCCAGGAATTATTTGGTGGCCAGGACCCCACCCAATCAAGGGGCGTCAATGTGGACGACGGGCTTGGCGTGTTGATGGACTTCTTTGCATACTTCACGGCCGTCGTCGAGGACCGCAAGAAAAACCCCACCGGCGATCTGGCATCCCTACTGGCTAATGCCCTGGTTGACGGGGAGCCTATGGAGCAGTTGGATCAAATCAGCTACTTCATTATTACCGCAACAGCCGGGCACGATACCACCTCGGCAACGATCAGCGGCGGCATGAAGGCACTGCTGGAACACCCGGACCAGCTCAAAAAGTTACGTAACAATCCCGGGCTGGCGAAACAAGCGGCGCGCGAAATGATTCGTTGGGTATCCCCCGTAAGACACATGATGCGCACCACGACGGAAGATATTGTACTGCGCGGAAAAACCATCAAGGCCGGAGAAAGCCTGTGCCTGTGGTATCCGTCCGCCAATCGTGACAGCGATGCCATCTCTAATCCCGACACCTTCGACATTGAGCGTGACAACCGCAATCAACTCGCCTTCGGCTTCGGCGGGCATATGTGCCTGGGCCAACATCTGGCAGTACTGGAAGTAGAGCTGTTCTTTCAGGAATTGCTGCCGCGCCTCAAACATATCGAGCTTGCAGCGGAGCCAGAGTGGGTGCAGGCGATTTTTGTGGGTGGGTTGAAGTCGATGCCGGTGCGGTACTCGTTTTAGTCACACTGAGGCGGCGCCATCGGCACTTGAAAAGGGTTCCAACGCCTTGGTTTTAGATTTACCTCAATTTGAAACGGATGAGGCAGATACTCCGGCCTTAAATGTCAAATATTTTTCCGTTATGAGCAACCACCATACAATAATGCGAGCAACCAAGTACCACCATGCGGTTCCCAAAATGCCATGAATAATAAAGGGGGATAGAAAATCCAGCCCACACAAAGAGCCTCCGCCAACGTCTGAGAATTGATTCTGAAATAGCACAGTCAGTGGATAAGCAAGACTTACCGGAAAATCTAAAATTCCGAAAAAAAGCCAGACCAATGGCTGCCTGACCTGTTGATGAAAGCTGGGTATACATAGCCACCCATGCAAATAGAATTAGATGTGCAGCAACAATATATTTGGGTATTGATTTTGGATTCATCGGATGCCCCAATATAAACTAGACTACTCAACCACTATATTAAAACGTCAGAAAACTACATTATGGTTCATCACATCCACATCCAGATTCATTTCTCCCAGGATTACGCGTTCCAGGTCTGTCGATTGCTGAGCCAACTGTACTCGCATAGAAACCACCAATGTCGCGTGCCTGTCCACTTAAAACACTATCGCACTGCTTAAAACAAGATGAACGATCACCCTTATCACACGGATTGTCTTTTCTGCATTTATAGTAGCAGATGTCGTGTGTTTGGCAGCTACGATCTAAAGCATCTTTGGGATTGCTGTACAACCCTTCAAGTCCGGGTATGTATTGGGAATTGAATCCCCCAGTCCAATCTGGTCCACACCATTCCCCGTAAACTTTCATCAACCCTGTTTGGTCCTTGAATAAAATTGGATTGCCGCTCACGTATGTATACGTATTATTTCCACCACCCAACCCAATCGGATCACTCTGCACATACCTCCCCGTCGTCGGATCATAATCCCTGAAATAGTTGTAGTGTAAGCCCGTCTCCACATCCTTGTACTGCCCGGGAAAGCGTTTGTTGTACTCGACTTCGGCGTAGTCCACAAAGGTTTCCCCAAAAGGCATGGCCTCCAAGTCTGCCACCACGTTCCCGCTTTGATTGGTCAGCAGGGTCGGGGTACCGAGGTGGTCGGTATGCACGTATTGTGCGTCGATGGTGCCATCGGTTTTCCTGGTCAATTGCGCAACAGGTTCGTTATCAACGTAGATGTGCTGACGCAAAGCCTGACCACTACTATTCATTTCCGCAATTAGATTTCCCTCCAGGTCGTACTGGAAAATAGTAGTAACTCCACCTATTTTTTTGGTAATACGCTGGCCTAGTGCATTGTAAGTATAGCTTGCCGTCTGTACGGGCGAGTTAATGGGTTTGAAGGTCGCGGTTATGGACCAATTGTCAGCGGCTGTATTCTTGCCGAATGAGGTGCCACAGCTTGTGATGCTGACGTAGCTACAGTTAGTCCATTTGGCAAAGGTCCATCCCACTGCGGGGAATGCGGTAAATACTTCTGAACCAGCTGTGGTGTAGTCCTTAGTGCAGGCCCCAACATTGTTCGTGCAGTTGAAGTTTCCGCTCTGGCTGGTGACCTTACCATTTCCCACAGTGGTGGTTGTAATGCGACAGCCACTGAGCAATAGTGCCAGCAGAGTCAGTAGCGCTAATTTATTCATGTTTGAGACTCCTGATCCTTGGAGTTATGGCGTCACGCTATCCATGCGGTTGGTATTGTCGTAGTGCGGCCGCATATGGCCGCCGTCCGCCCGGGTCTCGTCCACTAAATTGCCGGCGTTGTCATAGACGAATCTGCGTTGCTTGAGGGGCTCCGTGCCCGTCTGAATATCTATTCGATCGAGCCGGTTACTGGCCTGCGGGTAGATGTAGGTTTCAATGGAGGACTGCCCGCCCCGGCCAAGGGTCAGCTGTGTGCGGTTGCCTATCTCATCGTAGGCATAGGCGATCGCACCGTACTTGCCGGTTGCGGTTTCCAATCGATTCAACGGATCGTAGGTGTACGCCTCGCTGCGGGTTGGATCTATCTGGTTGTCAATATTCGTGATGTTGTTGACGGCATCATAGTCATAGATCAGGTTCTGCTTGCCCGCAATCGCCTGTATCATCAAGCGGCCATCAGGGTCATAGTTTCGCGTCATCTGCAGACTATTGCCGTAGGTAATCGCCTTCAAGGGGCCAAAGGGCTGGTGCTTGATTGCGCTGGCCACAGGCACAGGCGTCGCCGCTGCGCTGTCCTGGCGTGTAACCGCAACCACCTGCCCAGCAGCATCCAGAGCGTATTTGACAGTCTGCCCGTTGGGGTATTGCACCTGGGTTAGGCGACCGGTGGAGTTGTAGGTGAAGTCGATGGTCAGTCCGATAGAGCTTGCGCCAGACAATTTCACGGAGTGGTTTCTGAGATCAACTCGACCCAATGCATCATAGAAATAGGCGGTCACACCACTGGCGTCATTCACCGCGCTGAGGCGACCGTTGCACAGTAAGCAGTAACCAACATTGTCGTAGGTATAGGTCACATTTTTGCCGGGTTCTGCAGGGTAGGCAATCGTCTTCAATCGGTTCAACAGATCATAGCTGTACTTGGTCACCACGCCCCGCGCATCAGTTTGACTTAGACGGTTACCGGCCTCATCGTAAGTGTATCGGGTGACGCCGGTATCGGGGCTCGTCACCTGCTTGAGGTTACCAAAACCGTCGTAGCTGTAATCCGTCGACAATCCCCGCTGATCGCTGACTTTTGTAACGCGGTCCTCGCTATCGCGGGCAATGGACATCGAATTGCTGTTAGCGTCCGTCACAGACACAAGGCGATTCAATACATCAAAGGCTTGCTGGGTTGGCGGATTCACCCCGTCGTCAATCGATTCGAGGTGATCCTTCTCGTTATAGTTGTATTGGGTTTTCTGCCCGTCCGAGCCGTACACCCTGAACAACCGACTGAGTTCATCAAACTGGTAATCCACCCTCTGCATTTCAGTGTTTGATGTATCCCTGAATGAAATCAGATCGGGGTTTCCCGCTGCGTCAAGCGTATACTCGATACGCTCGCCAAGGCTGTTCTGGATGCCATCTAGCCGGTGGGCGTTATCATAGTGGTAGTCAAAAAACGTGGCGTCGGGAAGGCTCATGCGCGTTAGCTGTCCGACAGCATCATACGCAAATTTTGTCAGCGCATTGATGCCACCGACGTCCTGGGTAATGGAGGCCAGCCAGCCGCGGGGCGTGTAGGTCAGCGTGGTTACTTTGCCGTTTGGATCAATGATTTTGCCCGGCTGGCCACGGCCATTGTGATTCAGGTACTGCGTCACATGACCGACTGCATTGGTCATTTTGGTCAGGTATCCCTGGGTAGAATACTCATACAACGAGGTATCCGCGACGCCGCGTGGCCCTTCTTCCATCTTCGTTTTGACCCTGGTGTCCACACCGGGATCATAGTAGGTATAGGTAGTCGTCCAAGTCCGGGTAGTGGCATCGGCCATCCCAGTGAGGTCCGTCTCTATCTGGGTGTTCAGCTTACCATTCGGATAGTAGGTGTAGTCGGTTTGCTTGACGCCTGAGAGCTTCTCCTGCTTTTTCAGGCGGATCGTAGGATACCAATCGAACTCAAAGGTGCGTGCGTCGGCAGAACCCTCCCCTTCGACACGCTTCTTCAGGAGGCCCTTGCGACCGGCATCAGTGTAGTACTCGTAGTAGGTTTTACTTCCCGCCCTATCCACTACGCGCCTTACCCAGCCGTTCTCAGGGTAATATTCCTTACCCTGCACATCGGCCAAGCAATTGGTGGATGCAACACCCTCCACACTTTTAAGATTGCTGACACCAAACTGACGCACCAAATGGTAGACGGTCTCCTTGCCCAAGGCATTGGTGACAGCAACTCTTGGATCAGTCGCATCGTCAATAGACGCGTAGTCGAAAGTACTCTGGTCCACCGTACCATCCGACAGGCCACTTAACGTGGCCCGGCCATTCACATCGTAGGTGATAGTTTTGTACCGATTGCCGTTCTCATCAGTAATACCTGTAACGAGCCTGGGATTGGTATCCTCGTAGTGATACTGGCGGTAAGGGTTGTTCTCTCCAAAGGGGTTTGAGCCTGCAAGACCGGGCGATGCATCCGGATAGGAGACATACTCAAGATTGCCAGCGGCGCTATAGAAATATTTGTATTCCCCGCCGTCCGGATCGACCATCATGGTCACTCGGTCCTTGGCGTCCAAAGTGAGGGTCAGATGATTACCGTAGGCATCGGCTACAGTGACTGTTGTGGCTGTGTGACTAACATTAATAGTGCTGCCATCGAGGTACTCAATGCGCGTTAACTTACCGGTACTGTCGAACCACTCCTTCTGGCCGGAGGAGTGCGTATACACCCAGCCAGGGCCATCAGGGGCGATGGTATCGCGTATATCTGCGTCGGATTCCCATGGACCGTTAGCCGTCCTGTAAAAAGACACTACGCTGCCATTGTCCCGATAGACCCAGATCGCGTAAGTGAACCCATCGCTTGCGAGGGACTTGATGCTGGCGTATTGCCGATAACTAAAGAGCCAGTGTTGGTTGTAGCTGTTCCAGGCGCGCCCGAAACGCAGGTTCTGATTACCTGGTGACGCATAATCTGTTTCGAGAAAATACTTGTTCCCGGTGGTCAGGTTTACGGGGTTGCTTGTGCCTTTTTCCAGACTACCACCGCGGCAAAGCGGAGGCTCATTCTTTTGCGGTATTACGGTTTTGCATTGCTCTGTGAGTGGGTCATACACCTCAGGAGCAGTGCATGATACAGGCCCAAATATTTTGAAATAATTCAGCGGGCAATTAAAACCAGTACAGGGCAAATTATTACAACTGACGTAGTAGCCTTCCGCTTGGAAGTAGCATTTCCATCCCTGTGCATAGGTAACATATTCTGTTCCCTTACACGAAGTCGGATGGGCGTTTACGGCAGCGGTGCAGGCCGCTTCTCTCGTGGAACCTGTTTGGATGGGGGAGCTGTTTGAATAGAAGTATCCGGCATGCACGGTTACCGGCGTTGAAGCCAGAGCAACCAAAGCCAGTACGCTAACGATATGTGCTAATAGACGTGTCCCGATTCTGAATTTCATCCTTGAAATTCCCCAAGCTGTTATAGGCTCATCTCATTCTAGGACAACAATTTTTTTCGACAAGGCAGGAATATTATCAGTTGCGTCCAAAAGACATCATGGACGAGCTGGCGCAGGCTGCTCAGAAATTCACACGCAAGGTCACACCGTAGGTGCGCGGTGGGCCCAGAAACTGGCCCTGGTATTGCGCCAGGTTGTCATCGAAATAGAACGGGGCATTGAAGTAGCCAACAGCATAGTTTTCGTCAAAGCAGTTGTCACACCAGACGCGGACATCCCAGTGCATATCCGCACTGCGCACACCCACCTGCACGCCCAGCAAGGCATAACCCGATTGCTTGTCCTGGATATCGTAGGCCATGTACTGCTCCCCACGGTAGGCCCAGTTCGCGTTGATAAAGCCGGACAGAAGATCAGTCAGGGGTCGTTCGTATTCCAGGTTGATGGCGCTGGCCCACTCGGGGGCGAGCGTCAGCTCTCTACCCCCCGGAGCAGGTGGCGGAATGTCGTCGCCATAACTCGTATCGAGCCAGGTCACCGCTGCGCCGATGCGCAGGTTGGGCGTCACGGCGAAAACGTTTTCCAGTTCGATGCCGCTGACTTCGGCCGTAGAGGCGTTGAGCACCTTGAAGCCAGTCCCGGTAAAGATGGAGAACTGGTTGTCCTTGATATCGTTGTAGAAGGCGGCAATGGCGGTCCTGCCCCGGCCACCGAGGTATTCGCCCTTCATGCCCACTTCCCAGGTATCGACATACTCCGGGTCGTAGGTAGCGTCATCCACATCGGCGTAGCCGGTGCCATTACCAATACCCAGGGCCGCCTTGACAATTTGTGAATTCTGGCCGGAGGGCTGCCCGCCGCCTGCCTCCGGGTCCATACCGATCCCACCCGCCTTGAAGCCGCGCGTGTAGCCGCCGTAACCCTGCACGTTAGGCAAGAAAAAGTACTGCAGCTTCACATCGTACGTCCACTCCCCGTCGCTGTAGGTCTGGCCATTGATATCCGGCCCGGCGATGTTGGCCCCGAGAAAATATCCGCCCAGCATGTATTGCTGCAAGTACTCGGAATAGTCTGTGACATCGGAAAATAGCAGGTTGTGGCGATCCATGGTTTTCTCCTCGTCGGAGTAGCGCAGCCCGAGAATCGTCGCAAGCTGTTCGGTCAGCGCTACCGTGACATGCCCGAATGCGGCCATGGTCTCGGTTTCCAGCTTGTGGTCCACTTTGCCGATCGGCAGTCCTTCTGTGGCCCACTGTCCGCCCCCGAGTAATGCCCGCAGCGCCGGTTCCGTCAGGCCCGCTCCCGCCCGCGCCGGCCAGAACAATTCCCAGATTCCCTTCTGGTCCTTGCCGGCACCGAACGCGCGGTATTGTTCAAAATCCTCGTGTGCGTAGTACAGACCAGCGACGTAGTCCACGCTCTGCACAAAACCCAACTCGTCGATGGTACCCGTGAGGTTGAACTCCTGGCTGACGTTGTCGACCTTGTAATCCTCTTCCAACTGTCCGATATCCACCGGGCCAAAATCGAAATCGCCCTGGGAATTGTATTTCCAGTCCCGGTAACCACTGATCGAGTGCAACTCGGCAAAGTCCAGATCCCAACTGACATCCAGCACCAGGCCCTTGTCGGTATTGTCGTTGCTCGGCTGCGAATTGACCTGGTTCTCCCGGTCCTGCGGATCCAGTGCCAGCAGGTCCCGATCGGTATTAAAGTTGGCCTGTGCGGCATGCAGGAAATAGTCATTGAGCCCCACAGCGGGATCACGGACCAGACTTTGCGCCCGGTTGTAGCGGCACAGGATTGCCGAAGCAGCAGTTCTCGTTGCTGTCGGAGTAGTCAGCAATCAGTTTGACGTCGAGAGTGTCTGCGGCCTGCCACAGCACACTACCCTTGATGGCATCGACATTCAGGTCGTCGTAGTCCTGCCCATAGAGCGCCTTGGTATAACCGTCCCGCTGGTCCGAGAGCACCGCCAGGCGACCGAGTACAGCATCACCGAGCGGCCCGGTGACATGTCCAGCGAAGCGCTGGCGATCGTAGTCGCCGAGGGTGACTTCACCGCCGTAGCCGAACTCTTCCTCGGGCGCGTTGGACATCATGGTGATCGCACCCGCCGTGGTGTTCTTGCCAAACAGGGTGCCCTGGGGACCGCGCAACACCTCGACCTGGCCGATATCCAGCATGCTGGACAGCACCATCCGGGACGCGCGCGGTACACGCCGTCCACATAGGTGCCCACGCTGCCTTCAAAGGCCGGCTGGGCGCCGATCGTGCCCATGCCGCGGATGATCACCGGCACCCCGTTGGCCCTGTTATAGCCCTTGATGATGGTCAGGCTGGGCACCGCCTTCTGCAAATCCAGCACGTCGCGGATATTCTGGTTCTGCAGCATCTCCTGCGTGAAGGCGGTGATGGCGATGGGCACGTCCTGCAGGCTCTGCGCTCGTTTTTGCGCGGTGACGATGATTTCCTCCAGCACCAGCGAGGATTGCTGGGCCGTAGCGAGCAGCGGGCAAACAGCGGCGACAAGCGCCACAGCCAGTACACAGACATATTCCGCGGGACATAAGCGCACACCCCTGTTAGCAGTTGTTATTGTTATCGGCTCTGCCAACAAGCCAGTGCCCAGCCTAGCACAGCAGCAGCAATCAGGCAAGTGCTCGTCGCGCTCCGCTTCAGCGGGGTGAAATCGCCACCGGAATATTGCCCATGCGCGGCATGCCGCTGATCGGGTCATAGTCCTCATCGGTGCGCACAAGTCGGCCCGTGTTGGCGCCGAGTTCCGCGTAGCGGTCGTCCTCCTCCACCAGTCCGCCAAAGGCATGGGCGATGGCGACCACGCCACGGCGCAGCGTGTCGTCGCCCTCCACGATGGCCACGATGCCATCATGAGCCGTGGCTATGCGCACACTGTCGCCCTCACCGACACCGACCGCACGCATGTCATCCGGATGCATCCACACCGGGTTCCACGGCTTGTCGCCGTTAAGTTTGGCAATCGAGCGACCGGAGGAATTCATGAAGTTGTTGTGGCGGCGCGGAATATAGCGGAACGGGAAATCCGGGGTGTCCTGCAGGGCTCGGTAGTCCTGCGCCAGCACCTCCTCCAACTGCGCCAGCATGACGGCATTGCCGCAATCCAGCCGGTCAGTACAGGCGGGGTCGCGCGGCTGCACCAGCACATCGCTGTCAAAGATATGCCCGTGCGGGTAGCGTTTCACCTCGTCCAGCGGAATGCGCGAGTGCGCGCAGATAGCCGCGTACAGCTCTTCGATATCAGGCTTCTGCGTACGGCTCAGCGGCAGGATCTCATGCGGCGCTTCCTGGTAGCGGGAGAAGCCGAAGCCGGACACGAACACCAGATCGAGGTCGAGATGATCGGCCATGCGATAAAAGAAATCCCACTCCTCCACCAGGTCCGAGCCGTGCGGCACATCGGCCACCGCCGGCGAATACTGCGCATAGGCGTTGGGAAAGCCGATGCCCGTGCCAAAATATTTGATCACCTCCCCGCTCTGGCTCATGCCGGGCGTTTCCAGCGTCTGCTTGCAGGCGATCACGTAGTGCGCCAGCCGCGCGGTGGTCGACATCTCCACATCCAGCGTCACCAGCAAGTCCAGCGTCTCCATGGCCTGCTGCGTTTTACGCTGGTCGGGCCACGCCGCCATCGGGTTGCCGCCGATACAGATCAGGGCCTTCACCTGCCCCTCGCCTTCCAGCAGGATTTCATCCGCCAGCGCCGCGGTGGGCATGCCTGCTGCCGTATCCGTCAAGCCGCGCACGCGCAGCTTCTCGCCAAAGCCCCAGGCCTTGAAGGGCGGGAAGGCCTGCGCCCTGGGCGTGTAGGCGGGCAACATGGCGTTGGGCCGCGTGACGCGCTGCCCTGCGCGGGTATAGGCGCCGCAGATGGTGTTGAGGCACGCGACCAGGTAATCCTTGAGATTGCAGTACATGGCGAAACTGGCGCCGGTGCCGCTGTTGGCGTGGCGAATGCGCGCGTTGGCGAATACCCGTGCGGCCTCGATGAGTTGCTCTGCGGGAATACCGGCGCGATCGGCAACATACTCCGGCGTGAAGCCGGCGACAGCATCGTCGCAGTTCGTCAAAGCCATTGACATTGTCCGCGACAAAGTCTTTGTCGTAGAGATCCTCGGCGATGATGATATGGATCATCCCGGCAAGAATGGCGTGGTCTTCACCCGGGACGGCACTGCAGGTGGATCGCCGCCTTGCGCGCACAGTCCGACACCCGCGGATCAATCACAATCAGCTGCAAGCCGCGCGCCTGCGCCTCCTTCAGTTTCTGCGCCGGATTCTGTCCCGGCAATCCCGCCGACTTGGAGATGATCGGGTTATTGCCGATCAGCAGCCAGGCATCGGCCTGCTCGAAATCGGGCTCACCGCCCAGCCACTTGCCGTGCAGCGCCATGGAGATCTGCTTGCCGGGCTGGTCGATGGTGTTGGAGGTAAAGAACATGCGCGAGCCGATCGCCCGCATGAACGCGTTGCCCATGCTCGCCGCCGTCGGCTGCCCGGCATTGGGCGTGCCGACATAAAACGCCACCGCGCGCGGCCCGTACTGGTCGACGATCGCCTTGATCCGGTCGGCCACCTCGATAGCGGCCTGCGCACTGTCTATCGGCGTGTGGCGGCCATCCGGCTGCCGATTCATCGAGTGCAGCAGCCGCCCCGCGTGATTGTGCAACTCCGGCAGCGCCCGGCCCTTGGGACAGGTGTACCCCTTGAACATCGGGTTATCCGGGTCGCCGGTGACCCGCGTCACCTTGCGCCGCCCGTTGTCATCCTCGACCTCGGCCAGCACGCCGCAGTGCGCAATACACAGGCGGCAGATTGTGGGGACGATTTCGCTCATCGGGGATCCTCTGTGTCAGTGGCTAGCGAGCACATAGTAGTCCAGAAAATGCGTCGCTGTCACAGGCGTGCTGGTCATCCATACACGTCGTGTAGGCGCGCAGGTGGCTGCGGCGGGTGATGGCTAGGGCAACGCTATCGGCCTATTATGGGAGGTCACCATCCAGGGAGGGGCAAACACCATGGGAGCAGCAACACGGTATCGGCCAGATCACGGTCACGCTGGCGCTCAAGGGCGACTCGCCCCTGCCGGAACCCGCCACGGACGCACTGGGCGAGGTCACCGTCGGGCCGCACGGTTTTCTCGGCTTGCTGGAAACACAACTGGGCATTCCCGCGCGGGACATCTCCTTCACCACGCGCCTGATCCAGTACCTGGGCTGTATCGACCAGATAAATCACACCAAAGCCTTCTACCACGAATCCTACCAGGCCGATCCGTTCTCCGTGGCGCGAACCCTGCTGCAGTGGCGCGACCAGTGGTACCTCGCGGGCTGGCAGGGCAGCTTCGCGGAGAATGCGCCGGGCAAACTCGCGGACATGGCCGCTATTGAACAGCTCGCGCGCACAGCGGTGGAGCCGGGCCTGGGCCAGCGCATCCAGCGTGTGCTGCAATTGCTGCCGGACAACCCCATCGCGGTGGGCGACCATCACGCTGCGCGATGCGCTCTCCGATTTCCCGCACCTGTGGCAACAACTGATCAAGGCCGTCGGCGCGCCGCTGACGGAACTCGCAACAGCCACGCCACAGGGCCGCGCGGGGACGGACCTGCAACACCTGCAACAGCACCTGCTGCAGAACACGGCCGAGAAAATCCGCCTGCGCGGCGACGGCACGGTCATCGCGCTGCGCGCCGACTCGCCGCAGGAGAGCACGCCGCTCACGGCACTGCTCACCCAGAGCTGGCTGGCGCAGGCGCCGCAGCAAACCATCGCGCTGCTCGCCGAGGCGCGCGGTGAACTGCTGGATGACACGCTGGAACACCTGCACAGCCCGCGCCTGGGCTTCAGCGCGCTGTCGCCGTGGCGCCCGGTATTCCAGGTGTTGCCGCTGGCCTGTGAACTGCTGTGGGAGCCGCTGAATCCCACCGCGCTGTTCCAGTTCCTGTCGCACCCGGTGGGGCCGATTCCCGGACGCATCCGGGCCACGCTGGCGCAGACCGTCGCCAACACGCCCGGCATTGGCAGCGCGGCCTGGGAAGAGGCGATCACCGCGAGCCTGGAGAGCGAGGACAAAGCCGAAACGCAAGAAACTGGAACAAAGCATTCGCTACTGGCTGCAGTCGCCGCGTTTTTCGCCGCACAGCGGCGTGGACAGCAAGACCCTGTCCGAGCGCGTGCGCAAGGTCGCCGACTGGTTGCAAAGCTCCAGGGAAGCGAACGATGACCCGGCGCGCAAAGCGCTGTACAACATCGCCCTCAACCAGGCGCTGGAGTTTGGCAGCGCCATCGACCGCCTGAAAGCACACGGGCGGGAGATGCTCACGCAGGACAACGTGCGCCGCCTGATCGAGGACGTGCGCGGCACCGGCGCACCGATTACCGACCGCAGCGCCGAGGTCGTACCCGGCCAGCCCAGGGTATTGCGCGCCGACCATGCGGGCGCCTTCGGCTCACTGGCTGAACATGCCGTGGACAACGTGATCTGGTGGGATT
Source organism: uncultured Gammaproteobacteria bacterium (assembly GCA_963747995.1). Classification (GTDB taxonomy): domain Bacteria; phylum Pseudomonadota; class Gammaproteobacteria; order Pseudomonadales; family Halieaceae; genus Marimicrobium. The sequence goes on from CAVVHD010000012.1 coordinate 38,623, forward strand.
GCCAGGCCACTGACCGCGTACAGCGCTGGCCGTGGTCGCGCACCGAGCGCGCGGCACTCGCGGCCAACGGCGTGCACCTGCAATCGGAAGATGAGCAACTGGAATGGCTGGGCAAGGCGTGGCTGCGCCCGGTGCTGGCGGCGCGCGAGCGCTGCACCTTCATCCTGCACGACGATGCCGAGCGCCATCACCCGATCTGGGACCAGATCGCCAGCCTCACCGAGGGCCTGCCGATGCTGCACATCGCCAGCAGCGATACTGCCGCGCAACTCGGCGTGGCGCAGGGTCCGCTGCAAGCGCGCGCACTGCCGCCGAAAGTGCGCTGGTGGCAGTTGCCAGCGTCCGTCACGCTACCCAAGCGGGAGAGTGAATCGTTCTCCAGCCTCGATGCCTACATCCACAGCCCCTACCAATGGCTGCTGCGCTACGCGGCGCGCATCCGGCCCGGCTCGCTCGGCAGCGTGAGCGACGGCAGCCAGCTCAAGGGCAGCCTGGCGCACCGCCTGTTTGAGGAATTCCTCAACGCGCATCCCGGCGATCAGCGGTATCGACACCGCGCACAATAGACGCCTGGGTCGATGCCTATATCCCCACGCTGCTGCAACAGGAAGGCGCGCTGCTGCTGGAATCCGGCCGCCAGGCGGAGTGCGAGCGCTTTATCACGCAGGTGCAGGAGTCGCTCACCACACTGGTGGAGCACCTGCAGTCCGCCAGCGTGGTCAGTGTGCAGATGGAGCTGCATCAGGAAGGACTGTACGCGGGCGGCAAGCTCAACGGCTCCATCGACCTGCTGGCCACGCGGGCGGATGGCACGGAAGCGGTGGTCGATATCAAGTGGGGCGGCAAGCGCTACCGCCGCGAAGCGCTGCTGGCGAACAGCTACCTGCAGCTGGCCACGTACGCGCAGCTGCGGCGCAACAACGGCGCAGCGTTATCACCGGCGCTCAGCTACTTCATCGTGATGGACGCACACCTGCTCAGCCTCAACCACGACTTTTTCCCCAACGCGGAAATCCTCAAACCCGAGGGCGAGGAAAACGCCGCGCAGTACTGGCAGCGCTTCGAACAGAGCTGGCGCTGGCGCAAGGCGCAGTTCGATAAAGGCCTGGTGGAGGTCACCGTGGCAGACACCGAACCCACCGCTGAATCCATGCCGGAGGAGGACGGCCTGCCCATCCCCGAGGCCAGCGACAGCTTCAACGATTACAGCGTGCTCACCGGCTGGGGAGCGAACGCATGAGTACCACGATCCATTTCATCAGCGCCGGGGCCGGCAGCGGCAAAACGTACTCGCTCACGCAGAAGCTGGAATCCCTGCTGTCATCGAAACAGGTGACGCCAGCAGGCGTGATCGCCACCACGTTCACCAAACTGGCGGCAGGCGAACTCCAGGAGCGGGTGCGCGGCGCACTGATCGAGGCGGGCCAGTTGCGCGTGGCCAACCAGATGGAGCAGGCGCTGATCGGCACCGTGAACAGCGTGTGCGGCGAAATCCTGCGCCGCTTCGCCTTCGAGGCCGGCATGCCGCCGGACCAGCAGGTCGTGGAGGAAGCGCAGGGCGATGTGCTGTTCTACCAGGCCATGGAGCAGGCCCTGGCCGACAACAAGCCGCTGATCCGCCAGATGAACGCCACCTGCCATCGCCTGCAGATTCTCGACCGGCAGAACCAGCTCGACTGGCGCGCCGAGGTCAAGAGCATCAGCGACGCCGCCCGCGCTAACAACCAGTCGCCCGACGACATTCGCCACCTCGGCAAGGCCAGCGCCGATGCGTTACTCGCGCATTTCCCCAAGGCCACCAGCCGCGACCTGGACCGGCTGCTGCTGAACGCGATCGAACACGCCATCACCGGTATCGACACCGACGCGGACGGCACCAAGGTGACGCGCGAGTATGTCTCGCTCATCACCGGCATCCGCGCCGGGCTGTACAAGCAGCGCGCCACCTGGCCCGAGTGGATCAGCCTCAGCAAGAAAATGCCCGGCAAGAAATCCAAAGCGTTCGCCGAGCCCATCGCCGACATCGCCATCGACTACGAGAAGCACCCGGTGCTGCACCGCGACATCCGCTTCTTCGCCGAGCAGGCCTTCGCCATCGCCGCCGACAGCCTCAGCGCCTACCAACAGCTGAAAACGCAAAAAGGCCTGATCGATTTTGTCGACCAGGAACAGCGCCTGTACCAGTTGCTGGATCACCCCAGCGTAAAGGAAACCCTGCGCGAGGAATTGCAGCTGCTGATGGTGGATGAATTCCAGGACACCAGCCCGATACAGCTGGCGCTGTTTTTGAAGCTGTCGCAGCTCGCCGCGCAGGTGATCTGGGTGGGCGATATCAAGCAATCCATCTACGGCTTTCGCGGCTCCGACCCCACGCTGATGGCGGCGGTGGTGCAACGGGTAACGGCAGACGGCAATGAACCGGAGATTTTGAAAAAATCCTGGCGCTCCACGCCGGAGCTGGTGGCTTACATCAACAACCTGTTCGTGCCCGCCTTCGCCGACTCGCTCAAACCCGAACAGATTGCACTCACACCCGCGCGCGACTCGTTCACCAGCGAACCCGCCGTGGAGCTGTGGCGTCTGGCCGGCGGCAAAAAATCCGAGCGCGCCCAGGCCCTGGCCAGCGGCATCGCCAGCATGATGAGCAATGGCAGAACCGTCGTAGACAAGGACAGCAAACAGCAGCGCACCGCCACCTACAGCGACATCGCCATACTGTGCCGCACCCACGCCAACCTGAATGAAATCGCCACCGCGCTGAGCGAGGCCAAACTGCCCATACGCTACAAGCGCCCCGGCCTGCTCAGCACACCGGAAGGCTGCCTCGCCATGGCCTGCCTGCGCCGCCTGATCGACCCGCAGGACACGCTGGCCAGCGCAGAAATCCTCACACTCACGAATTGTACAAACCCCGAGGCCTGGATCGCCGCAGCGCATGGAGTACCTGAACGACCCGGACAACCACTCCCGGCAGTGGCTGGAAGACTGAGGACGACGGCCCGGTCGCGGCGACTTAAAGCGCAGCGCGAGCGCCTGCACTTTCTCACGCCGGTGGAAGTGCTGCGCACCGCGCTGGATGCGGGCAACGTGCGCGAATCCGTCTACCGCTGGGGCCCGACCGAGCAGCGCAGCCAGCACCGCCTGAACAACCTCGCCGCGCTGCTGGGCCACGCCGATGACTACATCAACCAGTGCACCGCGCAGAACCAACCGGCCACCAGCGCCGGCCTGGTGCTGTGGCTGTACCAACTGGCCGAGGCAGAAGAAGACACGCAGGCGACCGGCGGCGCCGAGAACGCGATTCAACTGGTCACCCACCACGGCGCCAAGGGTCTGGAGTGGCCCATCGTGGTCGCCATGGACCTGACCGCCGACCTCAAGCCGCGACTGTGGGGACTGAGCGTACTGCCCTCCCCCACGCCGATCAGCCTCGACGATCCGCTGGCCAACCGCACCCTGCGCTACTGGCCCGCCTTCACCGGATTGCAAAGCGCCAACATCCCGCTGCTGGATGAGATCGAAGACAAGCGCGGAGGGCCTGGCCGCGATGGAGCAGGAAATACAGGAATCCAAGCGCCTGCTGTATGTGTCGCTGACGCGGCCCAGGGACGGCCTGATCATCACACTGGAGAGTAAACAAACCGGCGGCGAATGGATGGATACGCTGCAGGCGGACTGGATGCTGCCCGCAGCCGATACACTGACCCTGCCCGACGGCACAACGATACCCAGCCGTGTACTGGCACAGCAGGCGAGCGCACCCGACACCGTGTTGCCCGACTACCAGCCCACCTGGCTCACCACCGATGCCCCGGCGATCGCGACACTGCCGCTGCGCGTAAGCCCTTCCGCGATAGCGCCTGATGCTGCGGCCCGTATCGGCGAGATCATCACGCTGGGTGACCGACTGGACATTACGGGCGAGTACGACCCGGCGACGCTGGGCTCTGCCCTGCACGCGGTGATCGCGACCACGCTGCTGGGGCAAAACGCTACCGCGCGCGTGCTGCAGGATCACGGCATGGACAAAACCATTTCGGTGGCAGCGGCAGATGAGAGCGCCAGCCGATTACTGGCCGCCATCCGCAGCGCTTCAAGCCCATCACGCTGCACGCCGAATACCCCATCCACTACACCAACGACAGCGGCCAGCTCATCAGCGGCTGGATAGACCTGCTCATTGAAACCGCCGAGGGCTTCGTGCTGATCGACCACAAGGCCTCGCCGCGCGCGCGCTCAGACTGGGAGGAAATCGCGCTGGGGTATGCGGGGCAGTTGGCGGCGTATGCCGAGGGGGTTGTGCGGGCGACCGGCAGGCCGGTGCTCAGCCGGTGGATTCATTTTGGGGTGACGGGGGGGTTGGTGGGAGGTTGCTGACTCTCAAGTAGAAAATTCGCAGTTGCCTTTCACTGCGCATTACGTAGAGCACGACACCTGATTTTTGGTATGTCGATAGAATATACGGCATGGGCCATAAATGATTCCCGATACCGTCCATCTTTTAGTTCGATCGGGATTCGACCCGAAGGATGCTGCTCCAGACGCTCTACAACGGAGAAAACTCCGCGAACCAATTTCCCTGCAGCGACGGGTTTTCAAGCGCGATGACTCTCAATGTCGTTGAGGTCGGAAAGGGCGGGTCTGTCCAAATTAGCTGAGCCATTTGCTCATTTTGTTCCTGGCTTTCGCATGGCTCATCGCTCTGCCCTCCAGAACGGCCGCCTCACCCCGAGCTATCCCTTCCAGATCTGCATGCACTTTGGAGCTGCTCGAAATCTTCAAAATCAACCAGATATGCAGAGGGTTTGCCATGCTCGTAATAAGATGGCTTTTCGTCTCATGTAACTCCGACAGGATTTTGGTTGCCTGACGTCTTGAGAGTTGTCACTAATTCAGTTTTCATATAAGTGATACTTTCATATGTACATACAAGCGTCCATCGGAGTGCTCCATTGTTGGGTTTACTCACGACATTTGGAACATCAATTCTGACTTTTTATACAGCAGGCCTACCCGGCCCGACGTTTACGCGGCGTTTTTTTGACCTTACGTTTGGCAACAATGTCCTGCAGGTCCTGGTCAATCCGACTCTGCCAGCCCGGCCCGAATTGCTTGTACGCTTCAAGCACGTTTTCGCTCAAACGAATTGACGTTGCTATCTTGGTAGGTGACTTTTGTTTACCGCGAGAGCGGCGGTAAGCTTCAACGATTTCAGGGTGGGTCTCTGACGTCGGGCGCATCCTGGCAAAATCCTCCTCCGTCAATTCCCACGTGTCAGGATCCGCCGCAATCCCGGCATTGATCCGCTCATCCTCCTCGGGCGTGGGATAAATCAGTTCAGATTTTACTTTTGGCTTATTGCGCTTTTTCATACTTACTAAATTCCCGTTTATTGGCTTTTCGCAGGCTGATTACCCTCACGCAATCGTTTCGCTGGACGTACACCAGAACATGCGGTCGGCCCCTGATGGTAGAGGTGGCAATTACCCGTTGCTCATTGTAGTTCTTCCGATGATCAGGAGTGTCCACTGATGCATTCCAGTCGAAATCAATCACGGCTTCGAAGGACACGCCGTGCTTTGCAAGGTTTGCGGCTGCCTTCACTTCGTCCCACTCGAACTTCATCTCATTGTATGCCTGAAAGCATTCAATAGCAAATTTATTTGTATATACATTTTGAAAGAGGCCAATACTTCAACTAAGTCCGACCCTATTACAGGATTCGCTTAGCCGGGAGGAATTGGCCGCATTGGGCTGAAATGGACTAAAGGAGATTCGCAAACACCTATATAGTCGCGCGATGAGGGTAAAAAGGAGTCAAAGCCCATTCTTGCGGACTCCTAAAGTCTAAAATGGGCTTTGACCCCTGAAGTCATTTTTGGTGGAGAGAAACATGACTATAAAACTGTGCCGTTTAGCTGCATGCCTGTTTGTCATGCTGTATCTCGTCGCCTGCGGCAAAACACCTGATGAAGAGATAATTGCCCAGCATATCGCTACCATGCAGGAAGCGGTGGAGGCGAAAGATTTCAGCGAGATCAAAAACCACCTGCATGACAGCTTTATCGCCAATAAGCGGCTGGATGCCAGGGAAGTCAATCAGCTGTTACGCATGTATAGCATGCAGCACAGAAATATAGGCGTCACTATTGTTAGCAGCAATACGACTATGGACCCTACCTTCCCGGACAGGGCGGAAACCATTATGTCGGTAGTCGTTACCGGGTCTTCAGGTGGATTGCCTGCGGACGGCAGTGTGCGCACCGTAAAGCTAGCGTGGATAAAGCAGTCGGGGGACTGGCTGGTGATTAGGGCGGAGTGGGAGCACGATTGAGCGCAGCGTGGGAAAAGGGGTCAGCCTGGATGCAGTTGCAATCAGTGCCGCGCAGGCGGGTTTCGGTATCGCCCGACTGCTTCACATCACCAGAATAGTCTTGAGCACACTGGCAAAAGCAACCGGCTGATCCAGCATCAGGTGATGCCTGGCATCGGGGATGGCAATCATCGGTATATGCCCACCGCCACACTCACGCACATAGTCAGCAGAATCGGCATCGAATAATGCGCTCTGCTCCCCGTACACGATCACGATAGGGCCGGGTGCATTGGCGATACGCCTGGCCTGGGCCAACAAGCGCTCGTGCAAATCGGTACTGCGCTCAAAGACGCTGGGGTGAAACTTCCAGGTCCAGCCGCCGGCCACTTCTTTCAGGGAATGGTAGGCCATGTAGTCGAACAAGTACGGCTCGTTGACTTTCTGGGGCGGCGACAGGACGAAGCGGCCCTTGGCGGTTACATAGTCCGGGTAGATTCGATTGGGTCGCTGCGGGTCCTGGGATCCCGGCGGTCCGCTCTCCTTTCTGTGCGCCATGAGCCGCTCGGGGCGCAGGGTCATCAAATCGCAGATCACCAGGCGCGAGAACTGTTCGTGACACCGCTCCATGGCGAGCAGGCCGATACTGCCGCCATAGGAATGCGCAACGATGGTCGGTTTCTGGCCGTTATCAAACAAGCCGGTACCCCGGGCAACATCCATCAGTTCCTGCAGGCGAACCTCGTCAGGATATGCTTCCCGCACGCCCGAATCCCCCATGCCGGAAAAGTCATAGGCCACCACGTAGTACTCTTTGGCCAGAAACGGCGCGATAAAGGCAAAACAGCGCGCGTGTGCGAGAAACCCGTGCAGGAGTAAAACGCCAGGCCTGGAAGGGTCGCCCCAGCTGAAGTAATGGATCGGGCAACCGGCGGAATCCAGCCAGCCTTCCCGGCGCGGCGTGGCGAGGGCTTCTTCAAACCATTGTGGGGTTGGTGTTGAATCGACCGGGATTTCGATGGACAGGTCGGGAGGTGATGCTACAGCAATATCCATAAACAGGGGGCCTAGAGAAACGAATGTTGTAGTTTACAGAAAAAATCGCTGGCCATGATCCAGAGGGAGGGTACCAGTGGAACAGGTTTTTTCTTTTTGCATAATATTGAGCAGCTACATTTGCTCTTGATAGGAGACACTGAGTAATCAAGGGGCCCGCCTTCTAAAATTTAGCTTTGACTCCATAAGCCATTACTCGGTTGTTTGGTTATGTTTATAAAATGGGAAGGCCCACATCTGACAAATACTCGTATGTGGCATCGTAGTATGCGCTAGGTCTGGTCAAATCCTCCTCACTACCTTCAGGCACGACTACTATCATTCCCTGGCGCGCCCTAGTTAAGAGAACACGATAGGCGTTCTTCTGGTAGTTCTTTCGCTCTTCCTTACTAATTCTCTGCCAAGTATTGCCGCGAAAAGACCAATTGCTCCAAGATTCAGGCGCGTATCTGAAATCCGCGTCCCAAATCAGACACGTCCAATCCAACTCTAACCCTTGGACATGAAATTCTGTTGCTACGTCTTCCAGATAGTACGAGGAACGAACGTGTTCTTTGTCATCTAAAAACCAATTCACAGGATTGACGGGGGCATTCACATTAATCCCTAGGGGTCGCAGTCGCTCCGCCTGTGAGGAAACAACGATACCATAACGCTCAGAACCCCTAGCATGTTCGAGTAACCATTTTTTCGCTCGGTTCAAATCGCGAGTTAGGGCGATGGGATACTTCTCAGATATTTCGCGAAAGGTTTCCCTAGCCTTTGAAGTCTCACGATCGAGAAGCTGCTTCACAAAAAGAGAGACATGTTCGCTACGAAAAGAGCGCATAGACGACTTCAAATGTAACTGGGGGATAAAAGTTGTATCTCGAATAGAACGCAGGTCATTGATAGTAGCCTCGCCCCCATATTCGCTATCAAGTAACTGATCGGACGCATAAATCTTCCAAGCTGGAAAAGAATGCTTTACCGCTTGAGACCACCCAAAGATGCCGGCCTCTCCCTTATTAATTTCTTGGCCTCCGCCTACCAAGCAAACTACGACCGCCCAATCGTCATGCCTGTCCATGCAGGAGATCAAAAATTCTGGTTCAGACTGGGAAAAATCAAGCTGTCCCTTCTTGGTTCTCATAAAGTATGAAGTCTGCTCCATATCCCAAGCCCTCTGAGCCTCATCGAACAGGGCTACGTGCTCAACCGGAGCTTTTCCGAGGTCCGCCAAGCCATCATCTCTAAAGTGATGAACATTTTGTATAAACGCTTTAACTTCGCTTCTTGCCTCACCAATACGAACACGCTCTCCCATTTCCTTCTTTCTCGCAACTTTATCGCGCGCCAACGCTTCTTGAAGAATAGAGACTAGCGGCCCATTGCCAGATAAAAAGACACTATAGAGTTCATCCTCCGGGTCGATGTGAGACGTCGCAACATCCAGACCCACCAAAGTTTTCCCCGCTCCGGGAACTCCCGTCACAAATACAATCGCTTTCTCGGATTTGGCCCGGGATTGCTGAATAATTTCCTTAATACAAGTAGAAGTTGTGGTTAGGTTGATGGCTCCGGCATCGCTGCGCGATATATCTACCACCGAATGTCCGTTGTAGAGCGCGAGTGTCGCCTCGATAATCGTAGGTGTAGGCTTGTATCCACTTGCTTCCCATGCTGCCGCATCAATCCAGCCTGCATTTACCTGCGACAACACGCTGAGAATCATGTCGTCTAAGCAATCTCCATTGCAAAGGATAGGATCGAATATCTTGTCCTTTGACGTTAAAATGCTTCCCTGATCTACGTTATCAGACCCCGTAGCTACTAACACAGGGGCTATGTGAACCATATGACTGCCTTCATGAAAATTACGCAAATCGAGAGCATAGTCGACAACTTGATCTAGGTCTGCGCCCAGAAAAGAGGAAGCCCCTACCTTAAACTCAATTACGAAAATGACATTTTGGATAATTAATAATACATCTACCCGCTTTCCCATACGTGGTATGGAATACTCCAGATAAATTTTTCCTTCAAATGACTTCAACATTGACTGGAGCAGATTTACCTGTTTCTGCCAAGCATCTCGCTGAGTGCCTAATAGCGTGAACTGATTTTCAGCAGCCATCATACCGAGAATGTGAGTGGCGCTCTCGTCGCAGAACCGCGAGATCGTATTATTGTAGTAGGCCCTATGCATTTATTGTTGCCGTCTCGCCAAAACGCTCGCTCGTGCACGATATTGCTCCACCATAGCGATATCTGCGGGCGCCCATTTAACAGAATCAATTTGATTGAGTGGCAACCAACGAAACTCGTCATGCGCGACCAATTCAAAATTTCCTGAAACATGCTCTACCAAGTATACAAATAGCCTGACAATTTTTGCTCCGTAATCATGGGTGCTCTCTCCAAAGAACTCTCCAATACGCGCGACGATACTTAATTCTTCTTGCAGCTCTCGTTCGAGACACTGCTCAGCAGTTTCACTTGTCTCCAACTTACCTCCCGGGAGTTCCCAGTATCCAGCCAAATGTACTCCTGGTCTTCGGCGCGCTGCGAAGAGCTTACCATCTTGAATGATAATTGCTGCCGCTACGTCTATGTGCTTTTTCATTACTTCATGCACCCCTTCAACGAAGATGACCTGGTCAACCATTGATATGTAGGGGCATAAACATTCAGAGGCCTCACAC